>CAVVHP010000010.1:0-239578 GCA_963748105.1 uncultured Bacteroidota bacterium
TCTACATCATCTTCATGTGTTCCAAAAATGAATGAGCCTTGAATTCCTATGCCGTGGTCATGAATTTTCTTTATAGCCTCTTTATATTCAGCCACGCGGTTAATGGATTTCCATTGCTTGTATACTCTCCTGGGATAAAGATTCAAAACCGATGAAAAGTCCTTTGCAACCGCTTCGTTGCGCCAGGTCTAAAAATTCCCGATCCCTGGCAATGCTGAGAGAGGCCTGACTGAACCATTTGATATTCAATGGGATAAGTGCTCTGAAAAGCTTTTTAGCATATACGGGGGATCCGACGATGTTGTCATCAACGAAAAACAAAAAGCCGGGTTCCATTTGGCTAATTTCATTGATAACTTCATCAACCGGCCTGTACGGTAAGACTGGCCGAAAAAGCTTGTAACTGAACAAAAATCGCAGTTAAAAGGGCATCCGCGGGTTGTCTGAATGGTGTTGACAAAAAAATATGCTTTTCGGTTTAGAAGCTCTCTTTTAGGAATTAAAAGACCATTAAGGTTGCATAGTCTCTCATGTTTATATAATGTTTTTAAGTCTCCCTTTTTAAAATCATCCAGGAGCTGCGGCCAATTTCCTCTGCTTCGCCCATTACAACAGCATTAGCATGATTCTTATTCCCTTCGGGCATCGAAGCTTTAGCGAAGTTGTCCCTTCGGGCATCGAAGCTTTAGCGAAGTTGTCCCTTCGGGCATCGAAGCTCTTTAGCGGAGTTGTCCCTTCGGGCATCGAAGCTTTAGCGAAGTTGTCCCTTCGGGCATCGAAGCTTTTAGCGAAGTTGTCCCTTCGGGCATCGAAGCTTTAGCGAAGTTGTCCCTTCGGGCATCGAAGCTTCAGCGGAGTTGTCCCTTCGGGCATCGAAGCTTTCAGCGGAGTTGTCCCTTCGGGCATCGAAGCTTTAGCGAAGTTGCCAAATCCTCCGCTGTCGCTTCGCGTTTACGGTCTTTTTTTTACGGTTGCGCAAGGTCATCGCCGAGAACATGGTCAACTCCAAACGAACCGCAGCGCACGTATGGACGTCGGTGGAGGTCGATTACGAGCCGTGTCGAGCAGGTGCGCCAGGCTCACAGGGCCGAGTGGAAGAAGGGAGGGATACTCGCTCACCTACCTGCCGTTCATCGCCAGAGCCACGATCGACGCCCTCGGCGCTTACCCGGTGGTCAACAGCTCCTTCGATCTCGAAAAGGGCACACAGACGTTCCACAGCGGCGTGAATCTGGGTATTGCCGTCGATCTCAACGAAGGCGGCCTTGTCGTGATGAACATGCCGGGTGCAGACGGGCTGGGTGTCACCGGGTTGCCGCGGGGCATTCGCGCCGTTGCCGACAAGGCACGCGCCGGAAAGCTCGAGCTGGACGACCTGTCGGGGACCACCTTCACGATCACCAATCCCGGGACCGTTCGGCTCATTCATGTCCGCGCCGATCATCAACATTCCCAACGTCGCGATCCTGTCGACCGATACCGTTGCCAAGCGGCCGGCAGTGGTCACCCAGCCGGATGGCACTGATGCCATCGCGATCCGCCACATCGGCTATCTCGGGCTCACCTGGGATCACCGTGTGTTCGACGGTTCTACCGCGGTCCTGTTCCTCCGCCGGATCAAGGAGAACCTGGAGACCTGGGACTGGGAGCAGGAACTGGCGTGACCGCGGTCCCGGTGAGCGTGTGCGCTGGCTGGGGCGTCTGCCCTATGGCGAGGCGTGGGATCTGCAGAAGGCTTTCTGGGAAGGTCGGGTCGCTGGCCGCACCGCCGATGACTACCTGTTGCTGCTGGAACACCCTCACACCTATACGGTCGGACGCAACGGCGACGGCTCCAATCTGCTGATCCCGGAAAGGGACCTCGACGGTATCGGCGCCGAGCTCCACTTCGTGGATCGGGGTGGCGACATCACCTACCACGGGCCGGGCCAACTCGTGGGCTATCCCATCTTCGCCGTGCCCCGGCTGCCGAACGGGTTTGACATGGTCGGGCACGTGCGCAGGATCGAAGAGGCGATCATCGCCGCTCTGGGCGATCTCGACATCGAAGCGGGGCGGAAAAGGGTCTCACCGGGGTTTGGACGGCGCGGGGCAAGATCGCGGCCATCGGCGTCCGGGTCGCCCGTGGCGTGTCGATGCACGGCTTTGCCATCAACGTCGATCCGGATCTCGGCTACTTCGGCAACATCGTGCCGTGCGGCATCGCGGACCGGGCCGGTCACCTCGATAAGGGAGATGACGGATGCGACCGTGACCATCGAGGATCTGGTCGATGTTCTGGTCCCGCACATCGGCGCCGTCGTTCGACCACGACGACGTCGACGTGCAGCTCGGAGCTTTCGCCCGCGGCGCCGGCCGGGAGCCCTATGCCGTCGACGCCATGGTCGGCGGCAGGCGTCTTCTCCGGCGGAGCAAACCGGCCGAGGTCCCGATCGCCATCAACGGGCTGCTGCCTGGCGAACCGGCCCGTCCCGAATGGATGCGGGTCAAGGCCGATATCTCTTCGCAGGGGCTACCGCGAGCTGCGGCGCCTGATGCGGAGCAAGGAGCTCAACACCGTCTGCGAGGAGGCGGGCTGCCCCAACATCTACGAGTGCTGGGCATCGGGAACCGGCACCCTGATGCTGCTCGGTGACAAATGCACCAGAGCCTGTGCATTCTGTGATGTCAGACCGGCAGGCCCGGTGAGGTCGATGGCGACGAGCCGCGGCGGGCCGCCGACGCAGTCGCTGCCATGGGTCTGCGCCATGCGGTGCTGACCGTCGTCAACCGCGACGATCTCGACGATGGCGGCTCCGTGATCTTCGCCGAGACGATCAGCCGGATCCGGGAGCTCGGTTCCCGACTGCGACGTCGAGGTGCTGATCCCGGATTTCAAGGGCGACCTCGATGCCCTGGAGACCGTGATGGTGGCCAAACCGGCGGTGCTCAACCACAACACCGAGACCGTGCTGCGGCTGCAGCGGGAGATCCGAACCGCCGCCAACTACGGGCGATCGTTGACGCTGCTGGCTCGGGCCAAATGGATCAACCCTTCCGGCACCGTCAAGTCCGGTCTGATCGTCGGGATGGGCGAGACCGAGGACGAGATCATGGCGACCCTCGCCGACATGCGGGCCGTCGGCGTCGACCTCGTGACGATCGGGCAGTATCTGCGGCCCACCGCACGGCACCGGCCCGTGCACCGCTACGTACATCCCGACGAGTTCGCCCGCTACAGCGAGGAAGGCGAGAGGTTGGGTTTGGCCCACGTCGAGTCCGGGCCGCTGGTGCGTTCCTCGTATCACGCCCGTGAGTCACTGGAGAGCGCACAGGCATGATCGGACTCCGACTTCCGTTCGGGTCGATGGGCTCGGGCCGAGCTGGAACGAAGGGTGCCGACGTGCTGCTGGTCTCTCTCGGCTCGGACTTGCCCGTACCTGACCGGCTACCGGGCCATGCCGCTGGAGCGCCTGACCATGGCTGTCGTCCCCCGAGACGGGACGCCGTGCTCGTCGTGCCCGAGCTGGAGGCGCCGCGGGTTGTGCCCCGGCCCGGTGTCTTCGAGATCAGGCCCTGGGGCGAGACCGAGGACCCCGTCGCCCTCGTTGCCGGGCACGCCGGCAGGCCGGGAGCGCGCGCTGGTCGGTGACCAGACCTGGGCGGTGTTCCTGCTCGAGCTGCAGAGAGGCGCTTCCGGCCACCGCTTTCGTTTCGGCGCGGGGCGTCTCGAGGCCGCTGCGGGTAGTCAAGGACGATGCCGAGATCACGTTGCTGCGCAGGTCGCCGAAGTTGCCGACGACCGTCGCCGGCGCTCCTCGCGGGGCACACGTTCGCCGGCAAGACCGAGGCGCAGGTGTCGCACGAGGTTGGCGAGATGCTCGTCGCCAGACGGGAACGAGACCGCCGAGTTCGCCATCGTTGCCTCCGGGCCCAACGGGGCGTCGCCGCATCACGAGGCGGGGGGGCGGACGATCGGGCCCGGCGATCCGATAGTCGTCGACTTCGGTGGGAAACGCCACGGGTACACCTCGGACACGACGCGCATGTACCACGTTGATGAGCCGTCGGCCCGCTATCTCGAGATACACGGGATCGTGCTCGCAGCCCAGCAGGCGGCCGTTGCCGCGGTCCGGCCGGGCGTTTCGGCAGAGGCGGTCGATGCCGCCGCCCGCAACGTGATCGAGAGTGCGGGATACGGGGAGTTCTTCATCCACCGCACGGGACACGGCATCGGTCTCGACACGCACGAGGACCCGTACATCGTCACCGGAAACACCGGGTTGTTGCGCAGCGGCATGGCATTCTCGATCGAGCCGGGTATTTACCTGCCTGGTGAGTTTGGCGTCCGCATCGAGGACATAGTTGTATGCACTCCCGACGGCGCGCACCGTCTCAACAACTCGTCGCGGGCGGTTGCCGTCGTTGAGTGACAAGCCAGCGAGGTTGAGTGACAAGCCGGCCAGACCGGGAGTCGGGGTGGGTACCCCGACCCGATCCAGAGACCGATTGCCCATGGAGGAATCGTGAACATCGAACAGCTAGCGGCGAACACCATCAGAGCCCTGTCCATGGACGCCGTGCAGAAGGCCAACTCGGGTCACCCGGGAGCGCCGATGGGTATGGCCGACATGGCCGTGGTGCTGTGGAGCAAGTTCCTGCGGGTCGATCCGACCAACCCGACGTGGGAGAACCGCGACCGGTTCGTGCTGTCCAACGGCCACGCTTCGATGATGCTCTACTCGATTCTCCACCTCACCGGGTTCCCGATCACGATCGAGGATATCAAGTCAATTCCGGCAGTGGGGCTCGGTCACGCCCGGCCACCCCGAGCGCGACAGTTCCCCGCGGGATCGAGACGACCACGGGGCCACTCGGCCAGGGATTCGCCACCAGCGTTGGGATGGCCATTGCCGAAGCCAAGCTCAATGAGCGGCTTCGGGCCCGAGTTCGATCGACCATCACACATACGCGATTTGTCTCTGACGGTGATGTCATGGAAGGTGTGCCGCCGAGGCCGCCTCTCTGGCCGGCCACCTCGGGTTGGGCAAGCTCATCTACCTCTACGACGACAACGAGATCACGCTGGTCGGGCCCAGGTCGTGGAGCTACAGCGAGGACGACGCCGAAGCGGTTCGATGCCTACGGATGGCAGACGCTCGCAGTCGACGGTCACGACCAGGCGGCGATCGCCGAGGCAATCGCTACGAGCCCTCGCCGACAAGGAGCGTCCGTCGCTGATCGCCTGCAAGACCCACATCGGTTTCGGGAGCCCGCACAAGCAGGACTCCGCTTCGGCCCACGGTTCGCCGCTCGGCGAGGAAGAAGTGAAGCTCACCAAGGAGGCGATGGGCTGGGACTACGAGCCGTTCCACGTCCCCGCTGAGGTCTACACGTTCTTCGCGACCGCTCGATGATCGGCGCCAGGCCGCCAGCGAGTGGGAGCGCAACGCTTCGAGATGGAGCTTGCCGGTGACACCGGTCTGGCCGAGGCCTGGCAGAAGCACTTCGATCCGGAGCCATCACCGATCCCGGTGCCCGAATACGAGCAGGGCGCCAAGGTGGCGACCCGGGCGATCTCGGGCAAGGTCATCAACGCAATCGCCGGCGGCGCGTCCCGATCTGGTCGGTGGTTCCGCGGACCTGGCATCGTCCACCAACACCCTGATCAAGTCCTCGAGCGACTTCGCCGCTACGGACCGGAGCGGCCGCAACATCCGTTTCGGGATCCGGGAGCACGCCATGGGCGCAATCGTCAACGGCATCAATGTCCACGGCGGGATGCGCGGCTATGGGGCGACGTTCCTCACGTTCTCCGACTACATGCGTGGCGCGGTGCGTCTCGGTGCGCTCATGGGGGCGCCCAGCATATGGGTGTACACCCACGACTCGATCTTCCTCGGTGAGGACGGGCCCACCCACCAGTCCGTCGAGCACGTCGCCGCCCTGCGGGCCATTCCCGAACTGTGGGTGATTCGTCCCGGGAATGCCGCCGAGGTCGCCGGCGCCTGGGAGGTGGCGCTGAACCGGGTCGAGGGCCCGACTGCGCTCATCCTGTCCCGGCAGGGTTTGCCGGTCGGTGGCAGCGATCCGGTGCCCGTCGACCAAGGGCGCATACGTGGCCGTGACGGGCTCCGACGCGGTTCTCGTCGCGACCGGCTCGGAACTGGCGACTGCGCTCGGCGCGGCCGAGATCCTCGAGGGCGAGGGCACATCGGTCAGGGTCGTTTCGATGCCCTGCCGGGAAGCGTTCCTGAGCCCAGGATGACCCTACCAGGCGAGTGTCCTCGGTGAAGGCATCTCGCTCGTCTCGGTGGAGGCGGGTACCACCTTCGGCTGGGGTGACATCATCGGCAAGGATGGTCTCGCCATCGGCATCGACCGGTTCGGTGCCTCAGCCCCCGGCCCGGTGCTGGGGGAGAAGTTCGGGTTCACCCCCGAGCAGGTGGCGGCAAGGGTCGGCGGCTGGCTCGGCTAGACGCCTGGCGGTGCCTAGCTGTTTGTCATAGGGGCAAGTGCTTCGAGGATATGTCGGCGGTATTCGATCAAAGCCGTGCGCCCTGCCTCGGTAAGCGAGAGCGTGGTCTCCGGCTTCTTTCCGTTGTACCCCTTGTTGATGTTGACATAGCCGGCCTCTTCGAGCTTGCTCAGATGCGAGCCGAGATTGCCCCAGGTGAGCCCGGTCTGTTGCAGCAGGTACGTGGCGTTTGCCGATTCGACGACGAAGAGATTGGTCATGATCGCCAGCCGCGCCGGTTCGTGGATGAGTCGGTCGACCTGCGCAGATACGGGGGTGCTCCCGTCAAGCATCGATATCTCCGACCATTGGCACGGCCGGGTATCGACGCAAGAACGTGAACAGCTTGTAGATGCCCACGGCGGCGATGACATCACCGGGGATACCGAGGGCGAGCCATGGTGCCAGCCGGTAGTCCCACAGGAGGTCCGGCCAGATGAGCAGGGGCATGGCAAGACCCCACATGACACCGTGGAAGTAGAACCGGGGGACGTCAAGGAAGTAGGCGCCGGCACCGAACACGACGACGCCGTTGACGAACCACACAATCGGAAGGACGACTCCTACCGTGTCACCGTCGAAATCGCCGCCGAGCAACATGACTATGCCGAACATCACAACGCCGAGCACGGTCGATGCCAGCAATGCAAGCCAGGTGCCCTTGATTCGCTTACGGCGTTGGGGCCCCGGCTGGAAGGACCCGAGTCTCGTTCGCAGCAGGTGACGGCGCAGCATCAATAGGGGGACGGTGACACCGAAGGCAAGCACCATCATCCAGATCAGGGTCTGCCCGGGGACTTCGGTGCCGTCGGCGACCACATTGGCAGCGCCGGTGATCACCAACATGACGCCGACGTAGACGTCAACGAGGCCGTCGTCATAGAAGCGGCGGAACGCGTTGCGTTCCAGTTGCCCGAGATCGGTGATTCCCGTTGTCATGTTGCGTTTCTCCATATCCCACCACCATTGCAGAGTACTCTGCATCACAGAGTAACGTGTCGGGTTCGGTTTGTGGAGAGGCTTTGTGATCGGTTCATGGTGGAGGACGCCAGTTGGCCAAATGGCCTCGCACCGGGCGCTAGGTTCTACACCTATATGGAAGTCACCCCGGCATTGATTCTCGCCATGTGGGTGGCCGGCATGGCCGGTGGGGCTGCCGTCGTCTCGTATTGGGCGATCGTCGGCCCAGGGTTCAACTGGCTCCTGTCGGCCATCGTGGTGGTTGTCGGTGGGCTCACTGCGCTAGCCGGAGACACCACTGTCGGGTTGATTGCCACAGTTGCTGTGCTCGGCGCCGGCGTTGTCGCAACCAACCGGAGGCTGTCCGCCGCGTTCTTTGCCGTGGGAGCGATGGGGTACCTGGTCATGGCAGCCGGCGAAGGAGGGATCGTCCCGGCTCTGTCGGGGTCGCTGCTGTTGGGCGGGATGACCAGCGAGATGCTGCTCGGCCATTGGTTTCTGGTCGACCCGACGCTGCCGCGATCGGCGTTACAGCGTCTCGATGTCGTTGCAGGCGCCGGCGTCGTTCTCGATGTAGCGGTGATGGCTGTTGCCGGGGCGTTTGGTGCGGGCGACGGAGTGATGATCGCGGCATACGTGGCGCTGGCCGTCTCACGGGTCTGCTCGTGGCCGCGGTGTGGTTCTCGTTGCGCGAGACGGGGTACTCGGGGGTGATGGCGGCTACGGGGCTCTCGTATCTGGGCGTGCTCACCTCGTTCGGGGTCGTCGTTGTGGGCCGCCTGCTGGTTGCGGGTCGGTAGGATCGCGCTGGTGAAGATCTATACACGCCGCGGCGATGACGGGACCACAGGTTTGCTCTACGGGGGGCGGGTGCCGAAAGACGCCACGGCCCCTGCCGCCTACGGCGACATCGACGAGACCGTCGCCTGTCTCGGGATGGCCCGAGCAGAGACCGAGCCCGGATCCGTCCTCAATGACGAGCTGCTGCGTCTGCAGCGGATCCTGTTCATCGTGGGAGCCGAGTTGGCGACGGCGCCGGAGAACCGTCACAAGCTCGTCGATGGTGAGACCCGGGTGACCGAGACGATGGTGAGCGATCTGGAGCAGGCGATCGACAAGATCGACAGCGACCGCGGTACACCGGGCGTCTTTCTCGTGCCCGGCGGCAACCGGCTCGGAGCGACCCTCGATGTTGCCAGGGCGACGGCCAGGAGGGCAGAGCGGAGCATCGTGACCCACTTCCGGGCCGGGGGGTACGAAGACAGCCACGCTCTCGCCTATATCAACAGGCTGACCGACTATCTCTACATGCTGGCCCGTGCCGCCGAGGAGAGCTGGACCCCGAGCAAGGAGACCGATACGTAATGGACATCACCGTCAAGCCCGATCTCGAGGACGCGACCGGCGATCTGCTGATCCTGCCCGTCTACCAGGGCCGCAACTGGGGTCCGGGTGCCGCAGCTGTGGTCGCCGGGCTGGGCGGGTGGGTTGAGGCCTACCTGGATGGTGTGGACTTCAACGGCAAGATCGGGCAAACCGCATTCGTGCCCGGGACCGGCGGTTTCGGCAACGTCCTGTTTGCCGGGCTGGGCGAGGAGGCCGACGCCGATGTCCTTCGCAAGGTGGCGGGCATCGCGGGCCGTGCCGCGCAGCGGTACGAGAGTGTGGCGACAACGCTGAGCGCCTTGGAAATCGACGGCGCCGTCGAAGCCGTGGTGTACGGGTTCCTGCTCGGCCAGTACAAGTTCGTCAAGTACCTCTCCGATCCGAGTCCATCCCGGACGGCGACGCTCCTGCTGGTGGGTTCCGATCCCGGAGGCGAGTCGCCCACGCAACCGCGGTCGCCGCCGGGGTGACGCTGGCGCGGGATCTGATCAACGAGCCTGCGGGTGGCAAGAAACCCGAGGTTCTCGCCGGTATCGCGGCGGACATGGCAAACGCAGCGGGGATCGACATCACCATCTACGACCGTGATCAGATCGAGGAAGAGGGGTTTGGCGGGTTGCTGGCGGTCTCGCAGGGGGCCACCAACCCTCCGCGCATGGTTGTCATGCGCTACCGACCCGAGGGAGCATCCAAGACCCTGGCGTTGATCGGCAAGGGGATCGTCTTTGACAGCGGTGGTCTGTCGATAAAGCCGGCCTCGGGCATGGAGACGATGAAGACCGACATGTCGGGTGCCGCTGCGGTGTTCGGAGCGATGCAGGCGATCGCTTCGCTCGGGATCGAGGTCAACGTGCTCGGGGTGACACCGCTCACCGAGAACATGACCGGCGGAGCGGCCCAGCGGCCCGGTGACATCTTCACCGCACGCAACGGCAAGACCGTCGAGGTGCTCAATACCGATGCCGAAGGCCGGCTGGTTCTCGCCGACGGCCTATCACTAGCCGCCGAGTCCGAGCCGGATCTGATGATCGACGTTGCCACTCTGACCGGGGCGTGCTCGGTGGCACTCGGCAAGAAGGTGGCCGGTTTGTTTGGCTCCGACGACCAAACGGCCGAATCGGTCGTGGCCTCGGCCAGGCGCGCAGGGGAGCGGGTGTGGCGTCTGCCGCTCGAGAAGGAATACCGCTCCAAGCTCGACTCACCGATCGCCGACATCAAGAACATCGGCGACCGCTACGGCGGTGCGATCACGGCGGCTCTGTTTCTCGAGGAGTTCACCGGCGGGCTTCCCTGGGTGCACCTCGACATCGCCGGGCCGGCGCGGGCCGAATCGGACGATGGCTATGTCACCAAGGGGGGAACCGGTTTCGCCGTGGCCACCCTGGTGGCCGTCGCCGAGGACCTAGGAGAGCGGTGAAGATCGCCGTTGCGCCCGCGACGTCAGAACTGGTGAAATGCCGACACTATCAGTAGCTAGACGACCTAGGCCGATCGACCTATACCGATAGAGCCAGAATACCCTAGGTGGTCGTAGTCTCGCGAGACAGCGGCTTGCTCCTCGCCGCGAGACGTTCATGATCACAATGCTTCCCGTAATCATTGAGATATTTTCGGCAATCAGATGCAACTCCGAAGAGCCACTAGGGCCTTAAGTCCCAGCCGACAATGGGCTAACGGCCCACCACTGTGTGTAGTTCGATCCCTCAAGCCGGTTACCAAGCACGCCGATACGCAGCGTGTTCGCACAAACCGGCGACAAGAGGATCGAAGCTTATGGCTGCGCTGGCCAAGAGGATATTTACCGTTCTACTCACCGCAGGTCTGGCGTTCGCTATGGTCGTTGCCGGCGGCCTCCGCCGGGTCATACGAGAGCGAAGCGCTGACACTGCTCAACCAGGCCGGGCGGCGGCAGGGCTGGCAATCCGGTGACCATGAACGCAAACCTGAGCGACAATGCGCTGGCCTGGACACAGCACATGGAGGGCCGAGCAGCAACTGTCGCACAACCCGAACCTCTCTGCGGTTACCGGCGAATTGGGACAAGCTCGGCGAGAACGTCGGGGTGGGGACCAGCATTGCCTCGCTGCATGAGGCATTCATGCAGTCTCGGGAGCCACCGCGGCAACATACTCGGTGACTACGACAGCGTCGGCATCGCCGTTGTTGCGGAGACCCAGTCGAAGTTGTGGATCACCGTCGTGTTCATGAAGACCCTCAGTGCAGCGCCCGCCGGCGGCGAAGACCCTGAGCCCTACGCTGAGCTGCAATCGCCGTGTCGACCGGACAGCCGGCGGCCAACGAAGCCACCGATCCGACGCCCCCCGCAGGCCGCATGTCACCGCACCGGCAACACCGGCAGCTGCGATCGTGGTGCGGTGGGTGCGACCATGACCTTCCGGTCGAGAGGCGGGTATCTGACCGGCTCCTAGGTCTGCGCCGACGTGGCCCGTCTGCCACGATTGGTATAACCGCTGGTAGACGCCTCCATCCGGCGAGCAGTTCCTCGTGTGTTCCGTCTTGAACCAGTCCGCCTTTGTCGAACACGAGCACCCGGTCGGCGGCCGTTCCGCCGTCGACATGCGGTGAGCGATGGTGACAACAGTCCGCCCCGTGGTGAGCTCTCCGAGCGCCCGGTTGATGCGGACCTCGGTCGCAGGATCGACCGCCGAAGTTGCTTCGTCGAGGACGAGCAGGTCCGGATCGGCTATGGCGGCCCGAACGAGGGTGACCAGCTGGCGTTCTCCTACCGAGAGCGCTCCGCCCCGCTCGCCGACCGGTGTGTCTATGCCCTCGGTCAGCTCGTCGAGCCAGTCTCCCAGCCCGAGCCGGTGGAACTCGGCGCCCATTCGGCGTTGCTGGCATCGGGATTGCCCATGCGCACGTTGTCGCCAATCGTGCCCCGGAACAGCATGCCCTCTTGCGGAACCATCACAACCCGGTCCCGCAACGAATCGAACCGGACGGTGCGTAGATCGGCGCCACCCACCTCGACCCATCCCTCACTCGGATCCATCAATCTGGTTAGCAGCTTGGCGAAGGTCGTCTTACCCGAGCCGGTTTCGCCGACCACGGCTACCCGGACTCCTGGGTGCGATGTCGATTGTGAGGTCTGCGAGGGCGGCCGGCCCGGTGGCGTCGGCGGCAATCTCCCCGACTCATGGGATAGCGGAAGGTGACGCCGAAGAAGCTGGCGCCGACCGGTTCGTGGGGCAGCTCCACCCCGTCCGGTCCCGGGTCGGAGACGTCCGGGGCGATGTCGAGGATGTCGAGCACCCGGCGCCATCCCGCTACCGCAGTCTGGGCCTCGTTCACCGCCTCGCCGAGCATCTGCATCGGCTGGACGAACAGCTGGACGAGAAACAGGAAGGCAAGAACGGTCCCCACCGAGGTGAGATCGTGGACCGCCAGCACCGTCCCGACAACGAGTACTGCCGCCACGACCAAAGCTGAAAGGAGCTCGCCGACTCCTGAGAACGTGGCGGACAGCGAACCGGCGTAGACGGCTGAGGAGCGATGGTCCTCAATCGCCTCGCCGAGTCGTTCCCTGGTGCGCTCTTCGATTCCGTACGCCCGGATCACCGGTGCCCCTACCACCGTCTCGGCGAGCAGGGCCAGCATCCTGCCCACCTTCTCTCGCACGGTGAGGAAGGCCACCTCGAGCCTGGTCTGGAACCACCACATCGTGACCACGATCAACGGGATCAGGGCGATCACCACGAGACCGAGCAGCGGGGATAGCACCAGCATCACCACCAGCGCCAGCAACGCCTGCCCACTGTTGACAATCAGCATCAAACCTGCCCACTGCATGAACCGGCTTATCTGGTCGACGTCCGAGGTCACCCGCGCCACCAGGACCCCGCGCTGTTCCGACGCCTGGTGCAGCATCGATAAGTCGTGGATGTGCCGGAACGCCCTGATACGCACCCCGGACAGGGCGGTCTCCGAGACCCGGGCCAGCCGGAGGTCCATCCACCCTGTGGCACCTGCGGTGATCAGCACCGCCACGAGCGCCACGCCGACCATTCGCACCACGAAGCCCATATCGACACCGCCGCTGAGAGGCCGCGGTCGATGATCTGCTGTATGGCGACCGGGACGATGACCCTGCCGGCAGTAGAGACGAGCGCGATGACAATGGTGCCGGCAGGCCGCGCCGCAGCTCGGGTGAGAGGCTGAGACCGCGCCGATGGTGTCGAGCGCCCCGGTGGCCCGGCCCGGCGTGTCGACGCCGACCGTCATGTGCCCTCCTCCTGCTCGTAGGCGTCGATCAGCTCGCGGTAGGACCGGCAATCGGCGGTACAGCTCATCGTGGGTGCCCCTGTCGATGGCCCGACCGTCTTCGATGTAGATGACCTCGTCGGCAAGGACGATGGAGGAGCGCCGGTAGGCGACGATGACGACGGTGGTGTCGAGTTCGGCGAGTCCCGCCAGGATCACTCCCTCGACGGAGGGGTCGACCGCCGAGGTGGCGTCGTCGAGGACCAGGAGCCGGGGACGGCGGACGATGGCGCGGGCGAGCGCAATGCGCTGCCGCTGGCCACCCGACAGGGATGCGCCTCGCTCGCCGACGAGTGTGTAGTACCCGTCGGGCAGCTCGGCGATGAAGCCGTCGGCCTGGGCCAGCCTGGCGGCGTCGATGACCTCGCTTCCGGGATCGGCCTCCGCAGGCTGATGTTGTTGAAGACGGTGTCGTTGAACAGGAATGTCTCCTGAAAGACAAGCGTCACCGACCGGGCCAGCGTCGATCTGTCGAGGTCGAGCAAGCCGTGGCCGTCGAGGCGGATCTGCGCCGCGATCGGGATCGAACAGTCGCACCAGCAGGTGGGCAAACGTCGACTTCCCCGACCCGGTCGGCCCGACGAGCGCGACGGTCTTGCCGGGTGGGACGTCGAGCGTCACCGATTCAATCCCGCGGCGATCCTCGACTGCCATCTCCGCAGCGGACGTCCTTGTCGTCGCCGACAGGTCGGCGTACTCGGTCTCGGGATACAGGTAGCCGACCGTCTCGGCGCGGGCGCCGGCTCCACCAACGGCGGACGACGCCCGGGCGCCGTAAGACACGCTGCCTTTCTCGTTGAGGACGGCATCCACCCGGTCCATCCCGACAACGGCACGGGGTAAGTCACCCAGCAGCCAGCCGAACACGCGCATCGGCAACGCAACGAGCCGGAAGAGGTAGGCGAACGTGATGAGCGTGCCCGGAGTGAGGATTCCCTGGTCTACGCGCCAGGCGCCGACCCCGAGCACGGCGAGAATCCCGATGTTGGGCAGAACCTCGATGATCGGGTCGAAGATCGGCGCGCAGGCTCCCCACCTCCACCATGCGGTCCCGCAGCGCATCGGACCGGGCCCCGAAACGGCCCACCTCGGCATCTTCACGACCGAGCGTCTTGACGACAAGGGCGGCGTCGAAGGACTCGTGGGCGATCTCGGCTACTTCGGCGCGCAAGCGTTGCGCCGTCGCCGCTACGGCCCGCATCTTCCGTTGGTAGAAGAAGTTGGCGATGAGGATCGCCGGGCCAACCAGGAACCCGATCAGCGCCAGGAAGGGATCGGTGAGGATGAGGAGGACGGCGGTGATGGCGAGCATGACTATCACGCCGAACGCCATTGGGAGTGGGGCGGCGACCCACGAGGAGGATTCCACGTCCTCGTTGACATTGGCGAGCAGCTGGCCGGTGGGGTGGCGGCGGTGCCACTCTATGGGGAGCTCGAGGTAGCGATCCGTGACTCTCGATGCGGTCGCGGGCCTGGAGCCGGTACTGAGCGTGATAGGCGCCGAGCCGGCGAAACGTGATCCCGATGCCGCGCGCCAACGCCACCCCGACAACGGCGAGCGCAGCACCGACGAGTGTCGAGGTGGCCACTTCGCCCGCCTTGACCGCGGGGAGCGGCACAGAGTCGGTCACCCATCCGACGACGTATGACGAGACGACCGTCATGATCGCGAAGAGCACCGTGCCGAGACCGCCTACCGCGAACTCCTTGGTCGCCCGCCTTAGCTGGCGTGCGATCAACGTGCGTCCTTTGCCGAGCAGAGCGCGACATCGATCTGATCCGCGATCAGGGGTGGAGGCTGCGGAGCTGTGGTCAACCAATACCATGTCAGCAGTACTGCGCCTCTTCCCGGAGCGGTGGTGGCTCGTCGCCCCCACACGACTCGCATTCCGGGTTGCGAACCAGACGGACGGTGTGGGTCGTCTGGTCGAGGGCGTCGTAGGTGAGGAGTCTGCCCAGCAGCGGCTCGCCGATGCCCAGGATGAGCTTCAACACCTCAGCGGCTTGCATGGTCCCGATGATCCCCGGGAGGACCCCGAACACGCCAGCCTCTGCGCAACTCGGCGCGAGGTTGGGCGGTGGTGGTTCCGGGAAAACGCACCGGTAGCACGCAGTCTGATACGGAGCGAAGACGCCCACCTGACCCTCGAAGCGGAACACGGACCCGTGCACCACCGTGGAGCGGGTGTACATCGAGGCATCGTTGATGAGGTAGCGAGTGGCGAAGCTGTCGGTGCCGTCCACGATAATGTCGTAGCCGGAGAGGATGTCGATGGCGTTGTCGGCGGACAGACGGGTCACATGGGCCGTCACCGCTACCTCGGGATTGATGTCGTTCATCCGCCGTGCCCCGCTGACGGCCTTGGGCTGGCCCTCGTCGCCGGTGCCGTGGAGCACTTGTCGCTGCAGGTTCGACAGTTCGACCACGTCGTCGTCGACCAGGCCGAGCGTGCCGATGCCGGCGGCCGCCAGGTACAGGGCCGCGGGCGAGCCCAGCCCACCGGCTCCGATGATGACCACGCGAGCCTTGTTGAGTCGCTCCTGGCCGGCGATGCCGACCTGGGGGAGAGCGATGTGCCGGGCGTAGCGGTGCCGGGCGGCGTCGCTGAGGTCTGTGTCGGCCACCGTTGGCAACCCGAGACCCATCCAGCGCCTGATTCCCCCGGCGAGAGAGGCGACGCGGCGATACCCGGCATCCTCGAGTTGGGCGGCCACGATGGCGGATCGCTCGCCGACCGCGCAATAGAGGACGATCGGGGTGTCGTGGTCCGGGACTGCGAACAATCTTGCCTTGGAGATCTGCCATCGGGATGTTGATCGCCCCGGGGAGCCGGCCGATAGCGAGCTCTCGTGGCTCCCGGATGTCAACAACGTTGACAGCTTCGGGATCCAGTCTGGCGGCTCGATTTCTCTGATCCTGGCACGGGCGGCGATGAGGCGGTCAGGTAGTCGTCCATGGTCAGGTCACCGTAGCGTCGGAATGGGGGTGACGATGCCCGTCAGCTGGTGATTGCTCTCACAAGTTGCGGGAGGATGGTGCCTGCCATGCCGTCGAGCCGCAGCGATGCGACAGCGTCCAGATCGGTTGGCGAGTTGTTGATGATGACGAAGGCGCTACCCCGGGCGGCGACCTCGAGCGGGATGTACGCCGCCGGATAGACCGAGAGACTGGATCCGATGGCGACCACCGCGTCGGCTTCCTCTGCCCATTCCTCAGCTTCACGCAGCTCCTTTGCGGGAGCACCTCACCGAAGAAGACGATCGTGGACTTGAGGATGCCACCGCAAACGTCGCAATGAGGGTCGAGGTCGCCGTTGGCCCACCGTTCCTCTATCTCGGCAGGGTCGTACGCGGCACCGCATTGCACACAGGCGATCCCGTCGCTGTTGCCGTGCAACTCGGCGACGGCGTCCTGGGGGAGACCGGCTGCCTGGTGAAGGCCGTCGATGTTCTGGGTGACACAACCGACCAGCCGTCCCGCCTTCCACAGGTCGGTGACAGCGAAGTGGGCTGCGTTCGGTTGGGCGTTTCCGAACATCTTGGGAAAGCGCCTCTGCCACGCGCGGATCGTGCCGCTGGGGTCACGAATATAGCGATCGAGCTGGAAATCCTCGGGGGACAGCTTGGTCCAGATGCCGTCGGTGCCCCGAAATCGGGAAGACCGGACTCGGTGGAGATTCCGGCGCCGGTGAAGCACCAGGATCCTCTTGGCGTCGAGCAGGAGGCGAGCTGCGTATGCGAGGTCCTGACTCATAACCCGATACGGTATCAGTCTCCGCTCCAAGAGGCCAAAGTGAGCAAGGCCCTCGGGGATGGCTCTACGCCACCGCCGGCCCAAACGAGCTTTCCCGAGCCCCCACGCCACGCTGCGACGTGAGCTGCGCTCACCTCCGCGCTTTACAGACCCAGTTGCCGGGACCGCCGTTCTCCAGCAGCCAGGCGCCGACGGCGATGTTTGCGATCGGGTCGAAGACATCGGCCCCGGCGAAACCCGCTTTGGCCGCCCGCTCCGGCCACAGGCTGGCCAGGTGCTGGAAGAGGCCGCTTGCGGTGCTGTGCGGGTTCTTGGCGATGGGGTCGCCGTGTGACTCGCAGCGGATGATGCGCAGTGCCCACTCGACACGGTCGGCAGGAAAATACCACTCGACTACCGGGCGCCAACGTTCGACATCCCAGGTGAATTCACCCGGATCGTGGTCGTAAGGCCCGTTGATGTCACGGAGGTCGGTGAGTCGTGCCGCCTGGGTTGCGGCGAGCTGAGCCGTCAGGTATGCCTCACGAGCAACCCGCAGCTCCTGTGTTTCGATGGCGGAAGCGGGCGCGGCCGTTGTGGCCAATGCCATTACCGCCACCAGGACGGTTGTAATCATTCTCTTACGTGTTGCATTTGTTGTTAGGGATCAGTTTCAGGGGGTTGGGCACACAATGCCCAACAGAAAAGCCCGACCAGAAAATCGCCGGGCGAAAGGCGGAGTCTAGGCCCGGTTCAGGGCTACGGGTGGCAATCGGCGCCGGTCGCCATATCCGGCGAGCCCGGGGTGCGATACCGAGCTCAGCAGTACCCTTGGGAGGTCGGATCGTCGATCTCGAGAGGACGCCATCATGACCAATGCCTCTAGCTTCACCTTCACGGATCAAGATGGATTCGAGATCTTCGTCCGGCGCTGGCAACCAGACGGTGCTCCCCGGGCGATGCTGCAGATTGCACACGGGGCCGTCGAGCACAGCGGCCGCTACGGGCGCTTTGCCCGCTACCTCAATGAGCTGGGCTCGCCGTGTTTGCGCCGGATCACCGCGGTCACGGTGTAGACGGCGGGGACAATGGAACGGCCGGCAAAGCCGGTGCCGACGGCTGGAATGGCATTGTGAGGGATTTTGCCGAGTTGACCGCGTTGATGCGGGGCGAGTATCCGGATGCTCCTCTATTCGTGCTTGGCCACAGCATGGGCTCGATCGTCGGCCAGCAGGTCATGGAGCAGTATTCCGATGGGCTCGCCGGGGTGATCTTGACTGGATCGTGGGGCACCCTCGGCGATACCGACGAGATCATCGCAGGCGTCGAGCAGTCAATCGCAGCAGAGGGCAGGGACGCCCCCTCGATGCTGCTTGCACAGATGTTCGCGTGTCTTTCAATGACCCGTTCGACGGTTCAACCGGTTTCGAGTGGCTCTCCCGGGACCAGGATGAGGTGCAGAAATATGTAGACGATCCGTGGTCGGGGTCCTTTGCGTTCAGCAACGGTTTCGTCCTTGATTTTTTCAACGCCATGGCCGACATCTGGCGGCCCGAGCATGAGGCGCTGATTCCTACGTCTCTGCCGGTCCTGATCGCGTCAGGTGAGAAGGATCCGGCCGGCGGGTTCACGACCACTGCTCAGGTTCTGATCGATCGCTACCGCGCCCTCGGGCTCGAGGATCTCACCGTGAAGTTCTACCAGGACGCCCGGCACGAGATCCTCAACGAAGTCAATCGCGATGAGGTCCAGGCCGACCTCTACGAGTGGATGGCGGCACGGATCGGCTGAGCGATGTGCTCACGCCTGGATCGGTAGCCGGAACGCAACCGGGTGCTGCCTGCGAGATCAGCTGGTAGCAGCCGGGCCTGGATGGGGTTGAGCTGTGGGGTGTATCTGAGCCCTGGTTTGAGGCGAGCTCCCCGGGCGATATTGTGTTCGGTTCCCCGGCGAAGTATGTCCAAGGAGCCAGCCGGCTGACCGTCCGAGCTACATGCCGGGGTTCGGTTGCCATAGCTCGATGCGGTTGCCCTCGGGATCCCAGCAATGCCCGAAACGGCCGTTGTCATCCTCGAAGGTGCTCTCGTCTGTTCTGACTCCCGCGGCACGTAGTTGGTCGAGCAGGGCGTCGAGATCGTCGACCCGGTAGTTGATCACCCATTGGCGCTCGGCAGGCCATTCGAATGCAGTGGTGTCTTCGGGGAAAGGTGCCCACACGGTAGACCCTTTCATGTCGCCACCCCATCGCAGGACTACATATCCTTCGTCGTCGACAGGGAGGCCGAGGTGTTCGACGTACCAGTCGGTCAGTTCTTTTGGGTCCGCTGTCTTGAAGAACACTCCGCCGATTCCCGTCGCCTTTGCCATGGGCACTCCTTGTTGGTCGATGCCAACCTACCGATTCAGTATGCAGGGTGTTGACGACGAAGATCCGGTGGTAGCAGCCGGACCTGGATGGAGTTGAGGGAGGGATCCGGGTGCGGACGAACACGTGTCCATTGTGGGTGTGCACCAGGCCAACGCGAACCAGCACGTGGAGGTGGGTTGGCCGGCGCAGGGAGCGGCCGCGGATTGCGGCGGTGGCGAGTCGGAGCAGGTCTGCGACCGCTCCCGGGCCGATAGTTGCTGTCCAGTACAGACGGACATAGGGGTTGGTTGGAGCGTATGAGGTGACCTCGGGTGTGTCCCAATCCCAGGGTATGGGGCGGATTATCGCCCGTTGTCTTGCGGTGGGGCGGACAGGACCAGCGACAGCACCCGGGGGAGGCGCTGGTTCCACAACGGAGGACGGCGTTGTCGTGGTGTCCCCGGGCGCTGTCGTGTTCTGATCCATGTCAAAGTAATACCAAACATCATTACACAACGTCAATGAGGTCGATCGAGAGCGCGAAAGAATGCGATGTTCGCAGGTTGCACGTTGCACGGAAGCCGCTACTCGACCGCCTCGCCGGTTTGCGACCTGCCACAGCGGTGGTGTAGATGCCGCCTCGCAGTGACCAGCTGCTCATGGGTGCCGGATTCGACGATGCTGCCGCGCTCCATTACGTGGATGACGTCGGCGTGGCGGATTGTGGAGAGACGGTGGGCGATCACGATCGTCGACCGGTCGACGACGAGTCTGGCCAGCGAACGCTGGATTGCCGCCTCCGTCTCGTTGTCGACTGATGAGGTTGCCTCGTCGAGGATGAGGATCGGCGGGTCGACCAGCACGGCCCGGGCGATCGAGAGACGCTGCCGCTGGCCGCCCGAGAGCTTCTGCCCTCGCTCTCCGACGATGGTGTCGTACTGCTCGGGTAGGTCGATGATGAACCCGTGGGCCTCTGCGATGTCGGCGGCTCGAATGATTTCCTCGTCGGTGGCATCGGGCTTGCCGTAGGCAATGTTGTCCCGCACCGTGCCATGGAACAGGAACACATCCTGGCCGACCACCGCCATCGCCTGCCTGAGGTGGTACAACTCAAGCGAGCGGATGTCGTGCCCGTCGATGCGGATGGCACCGTCGGTGACGTCGTAGAGGCGGAGCAGCAGTTTTACCAGAGTGGTCTTGCCCGACCCGGTAGCTCCAACGAAGGCGGTGGTGGCTCCAGGCGCCAGATCGAGATCGATATCGGTGAGGACCGGAAAGCCCGCTCGATACTCGAAATCGACACGGTCGAACGCGATGTGGCCTGCTACGTCTTCACGGTGGAGGACGCCGTCACCGGAGACGATCTCGGCAGGGGTGTCGAGGACGTCGAGGATCCGGTTTGTTGAGGCCATCGCCCGCTGATACTGGTCGAAGGTCTGGCCGAGTCGGGTCAGCGGCCACAGCAGCCGCTGGGTGAGGAATACGAGCACGCTATACGAGCCGACTGCAAGGCTGCCTTCGAGGGTGAGAAAACCGCCGAGCAGCAGGGTGACGCTGAATCCGGCAAGGATGACTATCCGAATGAGCGGTGAGAAGGCTGCGCTGAGCGTGATCGCCCTGCGGTTCGCCTGGCGGTAGCGCTCGCTCTCGGATGCGACCCGGTCAATCTCCCGCTGTTCGGACGTGAACGACTTGATGGTGGCGATGCCACCGAGATTGTTGGCGAGCAGGCCGCTGATGGCGCCTGCGGTGTTGCGCACGTCTGCGTAGCGCGGCTCCATGCGGCGTTGGAAGCGGAATGACCCCCACACGATCACGGGGATCGGCAGGAACGCCCACCACGCTATCGATGGTGCGATCACGAAGAAGGCGCCACCGATGAGCACAACGGTGGTGAGGACCTGGAGCACTTCGTTCGCCCCGGTGTCGAGGAACCGCTCCAGCTGGTTGACGTCATCGTTGAGGATCGCCATCAGGTTGCCGCTCGACTGGTCCTCGAAGTAGGCCATCTCCAACTGCTGAATGTGACCGTAGGTGTCGAGCCGCAACTCGTGCTGGATCGTCTGGGCGAGATTGCGCCACGAGACACCTAGCAGGTACTCGAAGAGCGACTCGAGGCCGAAGATCGCCGCGGTGAGGACTGTCAGCACGACGAGTTGTGACCGTGCGGTGTTGAAGCCGAATCTGGCGAGGAAGGCACCTTCCTTGTTGACCACGACATCGATTGCCATGCCGATGAGAACCGGTGGAGCTATGTCCATTGCCTTGTTCAGGACCGACCAGGCGGCGGCGGCGAAGACGTGGCGTCTATGGGTCTCGGCGTAGAGCCAGAGACGGCGAAGTGGTGGTTTCCGTTGCATGAGGGTGACAGAGTAGGAGACAGCCAAACCGGTCAGGCGTATCCGGACAATGACCTCTAACCCAACAACACCGTTCTGGCGTTGATTCTGGCCACATATGGCGCGTATCTACGCCAGAAGGGATTGGCTTAGCCGCCGCCACCGCCGAGATCGGGCACGCCGATGTAGATCGTGACCTGTTGGCCGGGCTCGACCAGGGAGCCTGCAGGCGGGTTGGTGCCGATTACCTTCCCGACTTGACTAGGATTGCCTGTGGGACGATACTCGAACGTCCAGGTCGAGGTTGAGGCCGGAGTCGTCGTTGAATGCGGTGATCGCCGCTTCGACATCAGTTAGCGACAATCCGGAAAGGTCGACCAGCTCCGGAGGAATCCCCGACGAGAAGTGGACCGTGACTACGCCGCCCTGGGTCACCCGGGAGCCCGCTGCCGGGCTCTGATCGAGGAACGTGCCCTCTGGCTCGACCGATGCGATCCTCTCGATCGTTGGGCGTAGCCCGGCATGCAAGATCTCGGTCTTTGCGTCTTCCTCGTTGATCCCGCTCACATCGGGCACCTCGGTCTTCGGCACCCCGAAGAAGGCGTCGGTACCTTCCGGGCCCGGCGGGAATTCCTCCGCGGGGAGATCCGGGGACGTAGCTCATGAAGTCGTTCCACACCGGTGCGGCAACGGTGCCGCCGTAGGCACGCGCGATCGGCTGCACTTTGTCGGTCCGCTCGTCGTATACCCCGAAGTTGACCATCTCGACCTGGGCGTCGGGGTAGCCGACCCACACTGCGGTCGTGTACTGGGGGACGGCACCCACGAACCAGACGTCGCGGAAGTTCTGGGCCGTGCCCGTCTTGCCGAACTGGTCCCTGCCGATGTTGGCGGCCGGTGCGGTGCCTCCCGGACGTGGCACCTTCCGCAGCGTCCGGACCACGGCTGCGATGAGGGCCTCATCGAGCACCCGGGTCGTGTTCGGCTCGTGCTGGTAGATGACGTTCCCGTCGGCATCCTTGATGCTCTCGATCAGATAGCTGTCGACCTTCTCCCCGTAGTTGGCGATCGTCGAATAGGCGGATGCCATCTCCAGCGGGCGTCACCGTTTGGGTCCCGAGAGCGATCGACAGCACCGGCTGGAGCGGCGACTGGATACCCATCTTGTGGGCCGTGTCGACGATCTTCTCCGGCCCAACCGCAGGCGACACCTGGGCGAAAACCGTGTTCTTGGACGTGTAGGTTGCCTGTTCGAGGGTAATGATGCCCGAGCCGCCACCCCCGGCGTTGCTGACGGTCCAGATGTTGCCTTGCGGGCTGCACGGGTAGCCACAGTCGATCTTCTGTGGGCTGGTCTGATCCCAGTAGCTGCCGAGGGTGATCGGCCACCCGTACTGGCTGCCGTTCTCCAGCGCCGCGATCAGGGCGAACGGCTTGAACGACGACCCGGCCTGGCGCCGGGCGAGGACGGCGAGGTCGTAGGGTCGTTCCCCGGCCGCGATATCGTTCCCGTAGTCGAGACCGGATGAGATCACCCTGATGGCGCCGGTTTCGTTTTCGACCATGGCAATGGCGCCGGTCGGGCCGTCGGGTCGCGGAACCAGGAACGCAGCATCCGGTTGGCCTCCTGCTGCTGCTCGTAGTTGACCGTCACCGTGATCGTGAGCCCGCCGCCTCCCTCACACTCGGTGTCGCTGGCAGGGCAGCCGAAAATGGCCCGCTTGCGCTGGGTGTACGTGTCGCCGAGCCCGGAACTCCGGGTCGGAGAGCAGGCGTCTCTTGGCCTCGATGATGATGCGCGGGTCGACCTCCTGGAAGTCCTGGTGCTCGATCGGATCCAGCGGCTCTTTCACGGCGGCCGTGGCCTGCTCCTCGGTGATGAAGCCGTTCTTCTCCATCTGGGCGATCACCGAGTTACGGCGGTCGAGCACGCCTCGACCTTGGTGGGGTCCCGCATGTCGTAGAGCGGTGGATTGCGGATCGGGACCGAGATCGCGGCGGCCTCGGCGATGGAGAGCTCGTCGAGGCTCTTGCCGAAGTACTCCTGGGCGGCGGCGGTCACGCCGTACGCGTTGTAGCCGAAGAACTGTGAGTTCAGGTAGTACTCGAGGATCTGGTCCTTGGTGTAGCG
Source organism: uncultured Bacteroidota bacterium (assembly GCA_963748105.1). Lineage (GTDB taxonomy): Bacteria > Bacteroidota > Ignavibacteria > Ignavibacteriales > Ignavibacteriaceae > JAKAGZ01. Next base: position 23,674 of record CAVVHP010000010.1, read on the forward strand.
GCGCTCCAACTCGGCGGCGATGACTGCCTCGCAGATCTTCCGGTCGAGCGTGATCTCATCCCTGAGAATGTTCTTCTTGATCGACCTGCTGGGTGATCGTCGAGCCACCCCGGGTCGTGGCCCGAGGTGGCGTTGTCGATGGCGGCGCTCAGAATCGAGGTGAAGTCGATGCCGGCGTGCTGATAGAAGCTGCCGTCCTCGGCCGAGACCACGGCGTCCTTGTACGACGTCGGGGATCTCGTCGATCGAGACAGGCTGGCTGTTGCGCTCAGTGATCTTGCCGAGACAGCATCCCGTCGCTGGTATACACGGTCGGAGAGGCTCCCCAGGGTCGGGGAAGCTCAGGTCGTAGTCATTGGGGTTGCAGAAGAGGTTGTTGGTGACGTCCTGCACGGTGCCGAACGCGGCATTCGACTCGAGGAAGGCGAACATGCCGAACAGCGATGCTCCCAATACCGTGATCACGGCGAGCATGCGCAGAGCTGGAGACGCGCTTGCCGCGGCGCTCCCGGCGTTCGAGAGGTGAATGCTTGGATCCATAGGAGTTACGAGTAGTAAGACGTTTTCGGCGCCGGAGATGGTTCCCATGGGTAGCATCCCGGGCAGTCGACGGGATGATAGGTATGTCAGCGGACAACGAGAGGTATTGGGCCACCAGCGGCTTCGAGATCGAGCCGGTCTACGACCCGAGAGATCTCGAAGAATGGGACCCGGGGGCCAGAGCTCGGAGCGCCCGGCGAGTTCCCGTTCACCCGCGGCCCCTATCCGGACCATGTACCGGGGCCGGAAATGGACCATGCGCCAATACGCAGGGTTCGGGTCTGCTGCGCAGACCAACGAGCGGTTCCGGGCGCCTTCTCGAAGCCGGCCAGACAGGGCTTTCGGTGGCGTTCGACCTGCCTACCCAGATGGGGCTCGACTCGGATGCATCCTCTGGCCCAAGGCGAGGTGGGCAGGGTCGGCGTCGCCATCGACACCATTGAGGACATGCGGGTCCTGTTCGATCGGATTCCCCTCGGCGAGGTATCGACCTCCATGACGATCAACGCCACCGCCGCCGTCCTGCTGCTCCTGTACGAACTCGTTGCCGAGGAGCAGGGCGTGCCGGGGCCGAGCTGAGAGGCACTGTACAGAACGACATCCTCAAGGAGTACATCGCCCGCGGCACGTACATCTACCCGGTGCAGCCGTCGATGCGGCTGGTCACCGACCTGTTCGCTTACTGCGCCGCCGAGGTGCCCAGGTGGAACACCATCTCGATCAGCGGCTATCACATCCGCGAGGCCGGGTCGACCGCCGCCCAGGAGATCGCATTCACCATCAGCAACGGTCTCGCCTACGTGGAAGCTGCGCGCCGGGCCGGGCTGGACGTTGACGACTTCGCCCCGCGCCTCTCGTTCTTCTGGAACGCCCACAACCACCTGTTCGAGGAGGTTGCCAAGTTCCGAGCGGCCCGGCGCATCTGGGCCCGGCTCATGCGGGACCGGGTCGGCGCCAGCAACCCGGCCTCGTGGCGGATGCGGTTCCACACCCAGACCGCCGGCTCCACGCTCACCGCCCAGCAACCGCACGTCAACGTGGTGCGCACCGCCTACCAGGCGCTGGCGGCCGTGCTGGGCGGCACCCAGTCGCTGCACACCAACTCATTCGACGAGGCGCTCGGCCTGCCCACAGACGAGTCGGCTCTGCTGGCCCTGCGAACCCAACAGGTGCTCGGCTACGAGTCGGGTGTGACCGACACCGTCGATCCGCTGGCCGGCTCGTACTACGTCGAGTCGCTCACCGACGAGGTGGAGGCGGCGGCGCTGGAGCTCATCGGCGCAGATCGACGACCTCGGTGGTGCGGTCGGCGCCATCGATGCCGGCTTCCAGTCGCGCGAGATCGAGGAGGCTGCCTACCGGCATGCCCGGGCCGTCGACGCGGGTGAGACGATCGTGGTCGGGGTCAACCGGTTTGTCACGACCGAGGAGCCGGCCCCGAGGTCCTTGCCATCGACCCCGGAGCTGGAGCGAGGGCAGATCGAGGCAGCTCGCCGAGATCGCGGGCGGCCGGGACAAGGCGGCGGTGGACGCGGCGCTGGCGGCGAATCGAGACAGACGGCCCGGGCGTCGGGCGAACGTGCTGTATCCGATGAAGGAGGCGCTCCGGGAGCGAGGCCACACTCGGCGAGGTGTCGTCGACCCTCGCACGGTCTTCGGCCGCTACGGCAGCGAATGTCCCAGCAACAGGTTGACGACGAGGCGACAGCGTTACTTGATCACCATGAGGACTGCGCCGTTGGTCACGGTGTCGCCGGTCTGGACCCGGAGGTCGACGATCTCGCCGTCCTTGGTGGACTTGATCTCGTTCTCCATCTTCATCGCCTCGAGACGCAAGCGGCTCGCCCTCCTTGACGGAATCGCCTGCCGCCTTGTGCACCTTGACGATGGTGCCTTGCATCGGTGCGGTGATGATGCCGCGTGTCTCCCCGGAGCGCCGAGCGCGCGCTCCAGCTTCGGGGGCCGGCGGCGGGGCGCCGCTTTCTGCCCGCCGGAGGCCGGGGCCGCCATGATCGGTGCCCAGTAGCGCACCGGGAAACGTCGTGCCGCCGACCTCGACCGTGATCGAGCGCTCTTCGAGCTCCTCGTCGCTGGGGCAGATGCGGGGTGAGCCTCGAGGTCGAGATCGGCGAAGTCGAGGCTGTCTTCGACGAAGCGGGTGGAGTAGTCGCCCGGACCGGAAGGCGTGGGTGTCGATGATCGTCAGGTGCGCCGGGATCGTGGTGACGAGACCCGTGATCTCGAAGGACTCGAGGGCGTAGCGTACCCCGCTCGATGGCCTCGTTCCGATCCCGCCCCCACACGACCAGCTTGGCGACCAGGTTGTCGTAGTACTGGCTGATGACCGAGCCGGCCTGACGCCGCTGTCGACCCGGACCCCGGGCCCGCCCGGTTCCTGGTACTCGACGATGGTGCCCGGGTTGGGCATGAACTCCCGCGCCGGGTTCTCCGCGTTGATGCGGAACTCGATGGCGTGGCCCCGTGGCTCGACCGTCGCTGAAGGAGAGTGGCTCGCCTGCGGCGATCCGTAGCTGCTCCTTGACCAGATCGATCCCGGTCACCGCTTCGGTGACGGTGTGCTCCACCTGGATGCGGGTGTTCATCTCTAGGAAGTAGAGCTCGCCGTCGCTGGGACATGAGGAACTCGACGGTTCCCGCCGATGACGTAGCCGGTGGCCCGTGCTACCGCCAGAGCCGCGGCAGCCGATTGCCTCTCGCTGTTCCTCGGTGAACCCAGGCGCCGGGGTCTCCTCGATCAGCTTCTGATGGCGCCGCTGCGATCGAACAGTCACGCTCTCCGAGGAAGACCGCGTTGCCGTGGGTGTCGCAGATGATCTGGGCTTCGATGTGGCGGGGCAGCTCCAGGTACTTCTCCACATAGACCTCGGGACGGGAGAAGTAGGCGTCGGCCTCGCGGCGGGCGGCCTCGAATGCTCGTTCCACCTCGGTCGGCGTCGTGGACGACCCGCAGGCCCTTGCCGCCGCCGCCGTGAGCCGCTTTGATGACGAGCGGGTAACCGTGCTCCTGCACCGAAGGCGGTGACGCCTTCGGCGACTCGAGACGGCTCCAGAGTTCCCGGCACAGCTGCGACACCCGCGTCCGGCGGCCGCGACCCGGGACGTGATCTTGTCGCCCATGGTGGCGATCGCCTCGGGCGGTGGCCCAACCCAGATCAGCCCGGCATCGATCACGGCACGAGCAAAGTTTGCGTTCTCGGCAAGGAACCCATACCCGGGGTGTACCGCCGAGGCGTTGGCGGACGCTGCCACCTCGAGCATCCGCTCGATGTTCAGGTAGGACTCGGCTGCCGGTGCGGGGCCGATGTTCCAGGCCTCGTCGGCGAGTTGGACGTGCTCGGCGTTGCGATCGAGCTCGGAGTAGACAGCGATTGTCCGCAGACCGAGCTCCTTGGCGGCGCGGATCACCCGAACCGCGATCTCTCCACGATTGGCAACTAGATCACTGATTCCACGAGGGTCATCCTAGAGCCGGTGCGCTACAGAGGGATGTTGCCGTGCTTGCGCGGCGGCATGGCCTCCCGCTTGGTCCGCAGCATCTCCAGCGCCCGGATCAGGCGGGGTCTGGTCTCTCGCGGCTCGATCACCTCGTCGACGAACCCGCGCTCAGCCGCGACATACGGGTTGTTGAACTGGCCTTCGTATTCGTCGATCAGCTCCTGGCGCCGCACGGCCGGATCGTCGGCACCCGCGATGCTCGCGGCGGTGGATGACGTTGACGGCGCCCTGGGCCCCCATCACCGCGATCTCGGCGGTGGGCCAGGCATAGACGACGTCGGCTCGCAGCGCCCGTGAGTTCATCACGACGTAGGCGCCGCCATATGCCTTGCGGGTGATCACCGTGATCTTGGGCACGGTGGCCTCGGAATAGGCGTACAGCAGCTTGGCGCCATGGCGGATGATGCCGCCGTGCTCCTGCTCGATGCCGGGGAGGAAGCCGGGGACGTCGACAAAAGTGACGATCGGGATGTTGAAGGCGTCGCAGAAGCGGATGAAGCGGGCGGCCTTCGCCGACGAGGCGATGTCGAGCGTGCCGGCCAGCACCGACGGTTGGTTGCCGATGATCACCGACGGCATACCCGTCGAGCCGGGCGAAGCCGACGACGATGTTGGCGGCGAAGTGCTCGTGAACCTGATAGAACTCGCCGTCGTCGACGACCATCTCGATCAGATCGACCATGTCGTAAGGCGAGTTGGAGTTGCTCGGGATGATCGTGGTCAGGTGCTTCGTCCATCCGGTCGGGGGCATCCAGCGGGGTGAAGAAGGGTGGTACCTCCATGTTGTTCCGGGGGAGGAAGGACAGCAGGTAGCGGACCTCCTCGAGGGCGGCCCGGTCATCGGTGGCGACGAAGTGGGTGACGCCGGACTTGGAGCCGTGGGCGTGGGCCCCGCCGAGGTCTTCGAAGGTGACGTCCTCCCCGGTGACCGCCCTGATCACATCGGGCCCGGTGATGAACAGATGGGAGAGACCCTCCACCTGATAGACGAAGTCGGTGATGGCGGGGGAGTAGACGGCGCCGCCGGCGCACGGGCCCATCACCACCGAGATCTGCGGGATGACACCCGAGGCGCGCGACGTTGCGCTCGAAGATCCGGCCGTAGCCGTCGAGGGCGGCAACTCCCTCCTGGATGCGGGCGCCACCCGAGTCTTTGAGCCCGATGATCGGGGCGCCGGTGTCCATGGCGAGGTCCATCATCTTGCAAATCTTGTCGGCTACGACCTCGCCGAGGCTGCCTCCGAATGCAGTGAAATCCTCAGCGAAGACGAATACGCTGCGGCCATCGACCGTTCCCCAGCCGGTGATGACGGCATCGCCAAGCGGCCGCTTGTCCTCGATGCCGAAACCGGAGGCCTGGTGCTGGACCAGCATGTCCATCTCGTTGAACGTGCCTTTGTCGAGCAGAGTCTCGACGCGTTCGCGCGCGGTCAGTTTGCCAAGATCATGCTGGCGATCCTCGGCACGTCGGCTGGCGGGTTCCTGCGCCGCTGCCTTCAGCCGGCGCAGCTGATCGATCAATTCGTCGGTGGTCACGACCAGATCTCCGTTAGTGTCGTCTTGTCTCTCTATGACTCACAGAAGCGCGTTATGGCTACACCCTACGTGACGATTGTCCACGATGTGGTGCCATCGACACAGGATCTGGCAGCGGGGGAGCTGGTGAATTCGGCGGTACCGGTGCTCGTTGTCGCCCATGAGCAAACGACGGGTCGCGGCCGCCGTGGCAATCAATGGTGGCAAGCGCCCCGTGCCGTGGCCGCTTCTCTCGCGTTTCCGGCACACCGGTTCCCGATCGAAGACACCTTCAGTCTGGCGGCGGGTCTGGCGGTTCGTGCCGCGATCGATACGGTCTGCCACATTGCAGTCGAGTTGAAGTGGCCAAATGATATCGAGCGCAACGGTCTCAAGGTCGGCGGGATCCTGGTGGAACGCGACGAGGAACGGGTGGTGGTGGGCTGTGGCTTGAACCTCTTCTGGCCCGATCCCGATCGGGCGGCCGGTCTGCTTGCGGAGGATCCGGGGGCCCATCTCGGGGTCACGATCAGTCAGATGTGGGCGACCCAGGTGCTCGTCGGCGAGGGGCGGTGGGATCGGAGCGCATACTTGGAGGCCTGTTCCACGATCGGCGCCCAGGTCACCTGGCGGCCAGACGGCTGGGGCCGAGTTGTGGATGTCGATCACGACGGCACGCTTGTAGTCGACACCGACACGGGCCAGGTGACGCTCCGCTCCGGCGAAGTGCATACCGTGCGCCCCACCGGATAAACCAACCGGCTGGGCGTATCCGGCTGATTGCGTGTGGGTCAGGTCTTGCGCCGCTTGATCTTGGGCGGCTTGCCTTTCGAGGTGCGATGCTGAACCCGGCGAGCATCCGAGCGTGCCCGCATCGAATCGGCCATCTCGGTATCGCGGAACCAGTTGCCGATCCTTCGGAAGAAACTCGGTTTGGGGGGCTTGGGTTGTGCGGTTCGTGACACAACAGACTGGGCGACCTTGGTGCGTTTCATCCGCTGGCTGATGGTGGGGGAAGCGACCTTGGTCTCGCGTGGCCCGTAGGCGCGACGCCGAACGTGGCGTCCGATCGAGCCGGCTGCCCCACCCGCTACCCGGCTGGTACCGAGCTGGCGTTGCGGCTGGAGGATGCCAACGGTGGCGATGAGTGCAATAAGCGTCAGCCCGAGGATGGTCAGCCACCACCAGTTGTTCCCCAGGAACGAATCGTCGCCCGAGCCTCCTGGCCCGGCGGCGATGAGTGTCGTTGTGGTGGTCCCGGCCGGTGCCAATGTCGTCGAGGACGTCGTCGTTGTCGGTGCGGCCGTTGTTGTCGGTGCCGCGGTAGTTGTCGTCGTTGTAGTTGACGTCGTAGTCGAGGTGGTTGTTGTTGTCGGCGGCTCTGTTGTCGTGGTCGATGTTGTTGTTGTGGCGACCGGTGGGACCGTTGTCGCCGGTGGCCGGGTAGTTGTTGTTGGCGGGCGGGTGGTTGTTGTGGTTGTCGTCGTAGTAGTGGTCGATGTTGTCGTTGTCGTGGTGGCGATGGTCACCGAAATCGTGCAGGTCCCTCCGCTTCCGGCGGTCACCTCGGAGACGGTCACCGATCCCGTGCCGGTGGCGTTGGCCCCGGCGCTGATCGATACCACGACAGACCAGTCACCGCCGCCGTCGCCGACGGAGCCGCCCCCAACCGCGCTAGCTGAGACACCGGATGATGAGATGGCGGCGACCGCCGCACCTGCGGAGTTGAACTTGACCGTCCGGGAGATGCTGGTGCCCTGGTCGACCGTTGCGCTGCCGGGACATGAGGTGACCGCGGCGGACAGCGCTAGGGCTCTGGGCAACGAGAATGGATGCCACCAGCAGTAACAGCAAAGACGCCATCACGATCGGATAGCGGGGCATGACGTACGATCTGCTACGAGTCACCTAACCACCTGTCTCCAACTTGGCGAGACTAGACACCTGCTGCCACCCGCCGTCTCCCGATGGTAGCGCAGGCACTGAATGCTCAATCGGCTCTATCTGCCATCGTCTTGAGTGTCAAAGGGCTGCGTTTTCGATTGTCGAAGGCTCGTTGTAGATACCGGCAATCGCCCTGCTTGTCCCGAAAAGGCGTACTCCGTTGCCGACGGTCAGGCTGAGCGGGCGGGCGAACGCTCTGGTTACCCCTGCGGTTGCCGCTGCCAGCAGCTGAAAGGGCGCCGAGATGATGCTGACGATGCCGATGACGCGGGAGCGGTTTGCCGCAGTGAGCTCCTGGACGAGGAGCACGATTGCGGCCAGGAACACATTGGCGACAACCGTCGCGATACAAGCCCAGGAACGACATACGCCTTAGGGACCAGCGAAGGCCATCGGGTTCCCGACCCAATCGAAACCGACCGCCGAGCGCATAGACGGCCGAAGCCGAGACCAGGAAGGTGTTGAACCGGTGATGGTTGTGCCGGGACACCGCTCGGTCATTGCTGAATGGCAGCCCTCATGACCCGGGGGCCCATCACATAGTCCGAGCCCGACTCCGATGACAATGATCGGGACTGCGGCGATGCGGGCTGCTTCGGCATAGCCGAGCACCTCGAGACCCGCCGTAAACGTGATGATCGACGCGGCGCCAAACGCCGCGACCGGCTCGATGCCAACGCCGATCATCAGCCAGACTCCCGAGCGCATCAGGCTGCGGGGATCGAGACGTTCGAGGGCGGGTTCCGCTGCCCACGGCTTGGGCAGGATCAGACCGAGGAGCAGGGACAGCAGATTGGCGATCGCAAGCGCACCGAATGGGATCCATCCTTGGTCACGTCGAGCAGGAGCATGACCCGATCGAGGCGGCCGATATGGCGACCTGTGTCGCTGATACGGTTGCCGCTGCCCACGATCGATCGGCGATATGGAGCATCCGTCGCACGTGATCCTGGGTCGGCCAGAGGAACGTGGTGACGGCTGCGGTGATGGTGAGCGGGGTAACCACGTCGGCCGTAGAGGTTTGGGCTGCCACCAGTGTGGCGATCCCTATCGCCATGGCTCCTGCCAGCGAAGGTCCGATCCCATAGAAGATGCTCTGGGTGAGCACCCGGGTGCGGTGAGCAGGTGGCCAAGCGACGGCGACGACCTCGGACGGGACGTAGATGAGATTGTTGGCAATGACCTGTGCGAAGTTGAACGCGGTGAAGAAGATGGCGTAGACGCCCAGTTCGGCGCACCGAGAATGGTGGCGGCGACCAACCGGTGAGGAATGTGGCGAGCGATGACATTGCGGCGTCGACGACACCCGCCCCGATTCCCAGTCTGCCGACAATCCGGCTACGGAAGGAACGCCCGGGCTCGTCCCCTGCAGGTTGCGGCTCGGTCATCCGCGGATACCGGTTCGGTGCTTGGAGGCAGTGTCCCACGTAGTGGTCGCAAACGACGGAAAGCGGTTCTGCTGGGCGAGGACCACGAGGGCCGACCCCTGCGCCGAAAAAGGCCCATAACACCGCGGCCACCTGTGCGCCTTCGAGAGTCGGGTCGAAGAAGCAGTTCACGAGGATGCGGTATCGGGGCCATCATCACCCAGCTGACGATCGCCGATTCTCTGAGGACGGTCCCGGTAGCGGAGCCGCCTACGCAGCGTCTGCATCTCTGCGATCCATGCCGTCCACAAGATGACCCAGAGGATCGCACCGAACCACCCATCCGTGCCAATACATCGACATGGGAGTTGTGCGGATTGCGCAGCGGGGTCTGGTCGTCGGTCGTGATCCCGTACCGTGCGCCGATGTCGGGGCCCATGCCAAACCCAATGATGGGTGACTCCTTGCTGACATCGTTCAGGACCTGGGTCCAGATCTTGAGGCGCCAAGTCGTGGTTGTCTTCTGCCTCTGGCCGCCTGCGTCCTGGTTGAAGATGCTGGTGACGTTGTCGGCGAATTGTTGGATGGACACGTCGCGCTCATCGAACAATGCGATTCTGACGTCGAAGATGATCCCGATGGCTCCGGCAAAGACGAGAACCGCAATCATCATTACCACCATCTCGATGCGCTTCTTGCTGAGCAGGAAGAGGAGCGCCGCGATGAGCACGGCGCTCGCCACCATGCCGCCGCGGTTCTGAAGCCCGGTGAAGACGATGACGAACGTAGCCAGCGTCGTGAGCGCGGCCCGCTGGCGTGTGGTGAAGAGCTTGGCGTCCCCGTCGGCCATCCAGAGGAATGCGATCCCGATGGCGGCGAGCACGGCCATGTTCCCGCTGCGGTGGAAGAACATGGAGATGTCGGAGTCGGGGACCAGGATGTTCTGGGGTGCCATGAAAACGGCAGAACGGTCGCAATCGGGAACCAGATGAGGTAGATCGGGAGCAGCCTTGCGTAGCCGACGAACCATTTGTTGACCCGACGGGGATCGGATACGAGCAGCATGGCAACGAATATCGCGAAGATCCCGTAGTACCAGAGCGCCGAGTCGCGTACTGCATCGATCCCCCAGGGAATGATGCCCATGGCGAGCAAGGCCGCGCCCCACAGCATGAAGTTGCGGAGCGCCTTCAGCGAAGAGCTCGAGCGGATCAGGCTGCCGACGCCGCTGTGTGCGCTGAGCATCACCCAGATACCGAGGGCGATCACCATCTCGCCGACAAACAGTGGTGTCCCGGGGACATGAATCCAGGCGAACGGCCTGATCGAACATGCATGTAGCCGATGAGCACGACAGACGACGGCCCTCTCCAGCCAGCGCATCTGGGGCGGCTCGGGTGCCAGGTACCGGGCGTCGGGCATGGCGGAAGCGGTGGAGCGGAAGGTGGCGAGGTGCGGGCGACAGACGGGCGCAGTGCCGGCCAGCACCGCTCCGATGGAGCGCGAAAACAGTGATCGCGATGACCAGCAGCGACGTGCTGGCGATAGCCGCAATGAGCGGTGCGAAACACATTGGCCAACATCCTCATCTCCCGCCGGTCGTGCCGGTACGACCTGCCGCCGGCGCCTGGAGAACGATGGCTGCCCGGCGCATCACGGCACCCGAAAGCGTCGCCCGTATTCATCGGAGAGCTATGCCGCGGGCTCGTTGCGGCCGTTGGAGCCGCTGCGTCCGAGCATCTCGCGCCGCAGCGGTGCGAAGTTGTACACGTAGCCGAGCACGGGCACTCCGACGACGCTCAGGTATCGCTGCAACTCCTCGGCGACTGATATGTCGCTGCGATGGGCGACAACGATCATCACCCGATCGGCGAGCCGTACCACGGTTCCGCTATGGGCGAGACGCAGCACCGGCGGGGCGTCTATCAGCACGAGGTCGAACGCGATCCTCGATCTCATGGATCAGGTTGGCCGCCTGGGTTGATGCGAAGAACTCGGGGATCCGGGTTCCGTGGGTGCCTCGCTTGAACAGCGTGACCGAGCCGCCCTGCGCGCCTGGGATCTCCTGGCCGATCTCGTCGGGAGTGGCTTCACCGGCGACGACGTCGGTGAGACCCGGGTCGTCGAGACTGTCGGGGGCAAGCATCCGGGTCAGGGCAGGGTTGACGAAGTCAGCGTCGATCAGCGCCACCCGCCGACCGGTTCTCGCCGAAGCGAAGGCAGTATTGGCGGTGACCGTCGTCTTGCCGTCGGCGAGAGTCGCAGAGGCAATGACAACCGACTTGAAGGGATTGTCCGTGGCGCTGTGCTGGCGCAGCTCGATACCGGTTGCGACAAACCGGAAAGCCTCGGCGGCAGCAGAATGGGGAGCTTCTGTCGTCGGGAGCGATGTGGTCAGTCGCTCTTCTGCAAAGACGGGCACATCCGCGATCAGGCCCGTCTGCAGGACTCCTGCCGGCTCGCCACGACTGTGGAAGCCACGACGACGCCTTGCCAGTGACTGGGCAACGAACGGCGCCGATGATCGCACCACTGAGCATGCCGAGGATGATCAGTAGCACCGGGCTGGATGGCTCGGCTCCTTCGGCCGGCGAGGTGAACACGACGATGTTGCCTGCCAGCTCCGACTTGACTGCGAGTTGATCGCGCTGCGACTGGAGGGCGCTGAGCCGTCCCTGGATCGCATCCTGCTCGTTCTGGAGTACCGCGATTTCGTTGGGCTCCTGGAACGTGCCGAGCGCGATGGTGAGCAGATCGACCCTGGTGCGTAGCTGCGTCGAGCTCAGCATTGGCTGCGTCGATTACCGCCTGGTCTGCGGTCGCCGGTGGCATCTCGTAGTTGAGCACTGCCTCGATCGCAGCCTGGAGCTCGGTTCTCGATCTGGTCTGGTCTGCGGTCGTGCTTGTCGTATCCGTCGAGCTTGTCGCCGACCTGGTTCAGCTCGTCCACCCGCTGTGCGATCGACCGATCCAGCTCGCTGCAGGGCGTCCTCGAACGTGCGCCTGGGCGCCTTCGCTGCTCACAGCCCGGTAGGCGCGTGGCGAGCTCATTGGCGACGATGACCGCCGTGGCCGGATCCGGATCGGAATATGAGATGGTCAGCAGGTCGGTTGCGTTCGCGGCGCCGACGTGATGTTGCCGAGCATCTCTCGCCGTCGATCACGATAGGTGGGTCGTATGTCGGCCAATTGCTCGAGCGGCTCGATCGGCGACGGTCCGGGACTTGGGCGATCTGGATCTGATCGGCGACATAGCGCTCAGGGCTCAGCTGACTGTTTGACATCGAAGACGATCGATGACCGCGGGTCCTGAACCGCAAGGGTGCGGTGGCGGTCCAGGTCTCGTTGCTGTCTGCAGTACCACCAGGCGAGAGCCGTAAAGACCACTGTGTCGTCGCCAGCACGAGCCACTTGTATCGCCACGCGGCACCCAGCAGCGTCGGCTCCAGATTCAGGTTGACGGGTTCCATTCGTTCTTTCAGATCGATGGACAGCGAGCGTACTACAAGCCTCAGTTCAAGCTGGGGCCGTAACGTGAATCTGGTACGGCGCCCACTGGCCGCCGATCGCACGGCTCATTGTCCCGCCCCGAACCGTATTCTCGCAGCAATAGCCAATGCATGACCAAGGCTGGGCCGCGACTGGAACGCCTTATTCTCCGGCGGGTGGTGCAGTCGCTTAGGATCAGCGGAGCCGTGGGCCAGAACCACGGGTCAGCAAGCCCAATAACGGGCGGGGGTTGGACCCGTCTTCAACATGTGGGGTAGAAAACATGAGAGGTAGGCAAAGGTGAAGCTTCTGATTTTTGGTGCGGGCGGGTTCATCGGCTCGAACCTGGTCGAGCATCTGATCGAGCAGGGTGAACACGAGGTCGTCGGTCTTGACATCTCCAGCGAGAAGCTGGCCGGGATCGAGGGCCCGAACTTCAAGTTCATCAAGGGCAGCATCGGCGACGCCGACCTGGCCAATGAGCTGGTGGCGGATAGCGACGTGGTGGTGGACCTCATTGCCTATGCCAACCCCAGCATCTACGTCACATCGCCTCTCGATGTCGTCAACCTCAACTTCTTCGAGAACATGAAGATCCTCGAGTACTGCCTTTCTCACGAGAAGAGGCTCATCCAGTACTCGACGTCTGAGGTCTACGGCAAGCGCACCCGTGACGCGGAGTATTACGACGATACGTCCGATCTGGTCATGGGGCCTGTGCAGAAGCAGCGTTGGGTGTATGCGGCGTCCAAGCAGCTGCTCGAGCGCATCATCTACGCCCACGGTCATCAAGGGCGATCTCGAATACTCGATCATACGCCCCTTCAATTTCGTCGGACCGCGGTTTGACTACATGGTTCCCGCCGGTTCGAAGGGTGGGCCGCGGGTGTTCTCACACTTCCTGTCGGCGCTGTTCACCGGTGGACCGATTCATCTTGTCGACGGTGGCCAGCAGCACCGTTGCTTCACCCACATCAAGGACGCGTCCGAGGCCTTCTCGACGATCCTCGAGCACCCGGGCGGCCACAACGAGATCTTCAACATCGGCAACCCCGACACCAACATCACTATGGAGCGTCTGGCCGACATGATGCAGACGATCTACGGCGAGCTACCGGCGACCAAGCCGAAGAACGAGTTCATCGTCATCTCCGGTGAGGCCTTCTACGGAAAGGGCTACGAGGACATGGATCGGGTGCCGCCGAATGTCGACAAGCTGATGGCCTCGGTTGGAAGCCGAAGCGTGACCTCGACACGATCTTCCGCGAGGCGATCAAGTACTACGTGGACCGTCCCGAGCTGACTGCAGGGATAGGCGAGCTAGCCACTCGGCTGATACCCACTCGCCGGTCTGGGCTCCGGCGGGGGGAGGGGATGAATAAAATGGGGAATGGTAAGGCATACAGTCGGCGACGAGCGCTGGTGACAGCGCTCGTCGCTCTTCTGGTCTTCGGGGCGGCCCCGACGGTCCCGTCTGAGGCGGCGGGCAGTGTTGATGTGATGGTTATCGCGGCACATCCCGACGATGACATCATCATGGCCGGTGGGATCACAGAGGCAGCGCTGGATTCGGGTAAGAGTGTCATGGCCGCCTACCTGACAAACGGCGATGAGTATGACGCAACGATTGGTACCACCCGTCAGGAAGAAGGCGTTGCTGCTCAGGCTGTGCTCGGCCTCGGCGAGAGCAATCTCGTCTTCTTCGGGTATCCGTCGACGTATCTCAACTGCATCCGCTACGGGAACATCTACGACTACGTCCCCTCTGGGGAAGACGCCCCCCACTGTGTCGACGACACGTGGATCGATGCACTCCCTTCCGCCGTCACGTATGCGTCTCACGGTCTCGACTCCACCGATTACCACAATTACTTGACCGGCTCACACGCCGACTTTACCTGGGAGAACCTCTCGGCAGATTTGTACGACCTGCTCAACACTTACCGACCGGCCGATATCTACACACACGCCGTATGGGACATCCACCCGGACCACTCGGTCGTCGCATACGCGGTGATGGAGGCCGTCGACGCCATCGATGGCTACAACCCCACCATCCACATCGACATCGTGCATCCCAACGATCCCGCGTATCCGAATCACGACTGGCCCTCCTACTCCGGTGGCCTGCCACAAACGACACCCAACTACTCGGCGACGTTGAGCCTCACGCCGACAAACGAGTGGGACCTCCTCGAGTCGACAACCGGCGGGGAGCTGGTCTGGGACCAGCGGGAGGTGGTGCCCGTGCCCGCAGACATGCTCAACAGTCTCTCGGGGAGCAACACCAAGTTCCTGGCAGTGGCGGCGCACGACTCTCAGTTCTACGACACCGGCGGGTTGATCCAGCGCTTCATCCATACCGATGAGATCTTCTGGAAGTACCGCGTCGGTGCCCCGGCAAGCGTTGGAGACGCCTACACCGTCGACGAGGGTGGGTCGTTGGCAATCCCGGGTGGTCAAGGCGTGCTGGTCAACGACGTCCGCGGCACCAGCGGCATAACCCCTCAAATCGCATGGGACATGCTCGGCCCGATGAGCGCCAACCTTGTATCGGGACCAGCGCACGGGTCGCTCTCGCTGAACGCAGACGGGTCGTTCACCTATACCCACGACGGCTCGGAGACGACGAGCGACTCGTTCAGCTACTACATCGCACAAGGATCGGAAACCAGTTCGGCGGCGACGGTTGAGATCAACGTGAACCCGGTCGACGAGAATCCGACGGCAGACAACGATGGCCCCTATAACGTCGCAAACGGAGAATCCGTCAGCGTGAGCCCCCCGGGTGTTCTCGATGGAGACTCCGACCCGGAGGGTCTGGCCCTCTCGGCGCAACTGGTTTCCGATGTGTCTCACGGCGAATTGACGCTTGGCAGCGATGGGTCTTTCACCTACACCCACGACGGCTCTGCCACCCTGGCTGATTCATTCACGTATGTGGCCAAGGACCCTGCCGGCAACGAATCGAATCAGGCAACGGTGACGATAACGATCCAGCCTGCCGACTACGTCCCACCGCTGAATGTCACGGTCGCCGGGCCGACCACGGGTGCAACCGACATGCCGCAGACGTTCACCTCCGGTGTCTCGGGTGGTGAGGGAACACGCCGCTTTGCATGGGCAGCGCGTCTCGGCGGATCGGTTGTTGCCACTTCCGCCGATGCCAAATTCTCGTTCACTCCGAATGCTCCCGGCACATACGATGTGGAGTTGCTCGTCTCCGACGACACGGGCTCGGCCGGCGCTACGACGAAGATGACTGTTCTCGGAGATGTGGGAAGCTCAGCATTCCTCGGAGACATCATCTGGCTTGCCGATGCGGGAATCACCAAAGGATGCAACCCGCCAACAAATGACCTGTTCTGTCCCAATAACTACGTCACCCGGGGTCAGATGGCTGCGTTCCTGGTTCGCTTTCTCGGACTCAGCGACAATGGTGGTGGCGATCTGTTCCTCGACGATGACGGCCTGGTTTTCGAGTCAGACATCGACAAGCTGGCTACGGCAGGCATCACCCTGGGCTGTAATCCGCCGGCGAATGACCGCTTCTGTCCCAATGATCCTGTCACCCGGGGTCAGATGGCTGCGTTCTTGGTGCGGGCACTCGGGCTCGCAGATGACGGCGGCGGCAACTTGTTCCTCGACGATGACGGCTTGGTGTTCGAGTCCCACATCGACAAACTGGCCACGGCAGGCATAACCCGTGGGCTGCAATCCGCCCGACAACACGCTGTTCTGCCCGAACAGTCCGGTGACGAGGGGCCAGATGGCTGCCTTCCTACACAGAGCCGAAGGCTTGTAGGTAGGGAGACCAGGAGGTAGCCCGCTCTGATCCAATACCGGTCAGGGCTGACTCGCCTACCGGTGGTCGTCACAACGCGGATTGTGGTCAGTGATATTGTTTCGGTGGTGGGCCAGGCAAGGGGCCGCGGTGCTCGTTATCCTTGCTCTACCGGTAGGAAATTCGGTTCTACTCAATCGATTGTGAGGGAACATTCATGACTGTTGCAGACGGAGGGTTTCGCCGCCTTCTCCTAGCGTTTGTAGCTGCCGCCATGCTCTTCGGGGTACTGTCGGTCGTTGCCATCCAGCGTGCGGAAGCGGCATACCCGGGAGGATCCAACTGGGTCGTCTTTGAAAACAGCGAAGGCGCCAGTGACAGCGAGTTGTGGGCCATACCGGCCGACGGCTCGGCGGCACCGGTCAACCTGACCGACGATCTGTCATTCCAGGCGGATCCGGTCTTCTCGCCGGACGGGACCAAGCTGGCCTTTGCCAGCGACCACGGTGCCAACTCGAGCATCTACGTGGCGACCTTCAATCCGGCTGGACCGTCCATCAATGCAGTCGGGTCCTGGGTTCAGGTGACAAGTGGTGGTACCGACGCCGAGCCGACCTGGTCGCCGGACGGCAGCACGATCGCCTTCGAGCGCTGGTTCGACTTCTATCCGACTGGCGCCGCGGATTCGACCTCTGCGACGAACTTGACCGATGCGGGCGCAACTTTCCAGACAGATGGGGTGTATGCAGGGGCCGGCGATCACCAACGTCACCAATGGAAACACTGTTGGGCTGGTCGATTCGGTGGTCAGTGAGACCGAACTCGTGACCGACATCTCGTGGACCAGCGGCGACACCTACTCGATCGAGGTCTCGCACGCCCGGGTCTTTACGGCAGCCGCCAACGGCTCCGATGCGGGCAGCGAGACTCAGCTTGGCGAGACACCATCCACCGCGGGCCAGCCCTCGTACACCGACCGGTATCCGGCGTGGGATCCGACCGGTTCGCTGATCGCATTCACATCAGGGCGAAACGGCAACGACGACATCTACACGTTCACGACGGCGGGAGCGACACCAACCAATCTCACCGACGACGGTGTGACCGGTATCGATACGCCGGCGATCCGGCCTTCGTGGTCCCCTGACGGTCAGAGCGTCGTCTTCCAGACGTACAAGCCCTCTCTCACCTACGAGAGTCTTTGGAAGGTCAATCGCACCGGGACCACGGTCACCCAGCTCACGACCTCGACCGACGACGCGCTCTCCCCGGCCTGGTCGCCGGACGGTACCAAGATCGCCTATCAGAACGGGACCGACGGGGCGCTCTATGTGATGCCGGCTGTTGCCGGTGGCACCGCGGTTGCTCTCACCACGGCGGGGACTCCCACTGGTCCGCACAACACACCGGATTGGCAGCCGGCCCTCGTCGGTGTCAACGACACAGCTTCCGTGAACGAAGGTGGCACGGTAGACGTGGACGTGCTGGCCAACGATAACGCGCTCGGCTCGACGTACGGGACCGTCAACACGTCGGCGACACTGGTCCAGTCACCCACCAAGGGCACGGCGACCAGAGACGCATCAGATGGCTCGTTCATCTATCACCACACCGGTGGCGAGATCGGTACATCTGCGGTAACCGACAGCTTCGTGTACACGGTGACACAGGGCTCGTTCACGTCGACGGCGACGGTGACCGTTACCATTAACCCGGTCAACAATGCCCCGACTGCTGTTGCCGACGAGTACCTGGCGAGCCACGGGGCGACCCTCAACGTTTCAGCAGCGGACGGTCTACTGGCCAATGACACCGATCCTGAACATGCCGGGCTGAGTGCGGTCAAGAAGTCGGAACCGGCGCATGGCACGGTGACGGTGAATCCCAACGGATCGTTTGTGTATACAAACGACGGTCTGTCGGCCGGCGCGGTAGCCGACACGTTCACCTACGCCGCCAATGACGGTACAAGCGACTCCAACATTGCCACCGTGACCATCAACGTTGGGCCGGAGTCGACGGATCCGCCCTCGGTGACGGTGAGTGGGCCCGGTTTTGGCGCCCCCGGTGTCGAAGCGAACTTCTCATTGTCAGTAACAAATGGCTCAGGCCCGCGTGTGTACGACTGGTCCGTGACGTTGAGCGGCAGTGAGGTTGCATCCGGCTCCTCGCCGACGCTCACGTTCACACCGGCAGGTTCCGGTGTCTACACGGTCTCGGCGACCGTCACCGACGACGCCGGACTCGGTACCGATACTGCTGAATTCAGGGTGATGAACGATATTGCTTCCAGCGTCTTCACGAACGACATCGTGTGGCTGGCCAACGAAGGCATCACGAAGGGCTGCAACCCGCCGACCAACGACCAGTACTGCCCGAACAACAACGTGACTCGTGGTCAGATGGCTGCGTTCCTGGTTCGTTTCCTCGGACTAACCAGTATCGACTCGGCGGTCGCATTTCACGACATCAGCGGGTCCGTTTTCGAGGACGACATCCTGAATCTCGCTACGGCCGGGATCACCAAGGGCTGTAACCCGTCCGAGGGCAACACGAAGTATTGCCCGAACGATCACGGTGACCCGTGGCCAGATGGCGGCGTTCCTGGTGCGGGCGTTGGCGTTGACCGATGCTGGCGCCGGCAACCTGTTCATTGACGACGACAACTCGGTGTTCGAGCACAACATCGACATCCTGGCTACGGCTGGGATCACCAAGGGCTGTAACCCATCCGAGGGCAACACGATGTTCTGCCCGACCAGTTCGGTGACCCGTGGCCAGATGGCTGCGTTCCTGCACCGGGCGTTCGATCTCAAGTAGGTCGAGCGGCGATCCAACGAGACCATGAGAAGAAGTGGGGGACCCGTACCGGGTCCCCCACTTTCTATTGCAGACGTGTCAGATGTGGCATTCCTTGCAGAGAATGACGGGGATACATCCGGCTTCCCCGATCATCGGTACGGTCACGCCGCCCGTTGCCGGCGAGTTCGTGCCGCAGGCGACAGTCGCTGGCTCCAGAGGCGACCCACCACAAATGCCGGATCCGCCACAAAAGCGCGGAACAGGTGCCAGGCGAAGCTGATCTTGTTGCCGTTCCCGTACGCCATGCCGCCTTCCCGATAGTGCAGCTGTGCCCGATCCTCGAGCCAGGTGCTGACTCGTTGCCAGATCGGTCTTGCCGCTTCCCAGGCGACGTATTGCTCGAAACTCATCGGTTCGGCACCCCGGCGGATGTCCTGCCGCCTGCTACGGACAAAGCGGTGTATCTGTCTTCCCTCGAAGAATGTGCGGCGTACGTTGCTTGTTCCATGTAGCCGGTAGAGCAGCAGCGGCTCCGGGACGGCCACAACCGGGCCGTAGTCAGACATACGGTCGAAGAGATCGAGGTCCTCTGCGTTTACCAGTGCTGGATCGAAGCCACCGACTAGGTCGAACGACTCTCGTGTGAACAGCGCGCTCCCGCCGAACACCATTGTCGGTTCGCCCCGAGCCCGCATTCCGTTGAATTCATCCTCGGACGCCGGTCCGGTCGCCGAGAGGCTGAGAACGTCGTCGTTCTCGTTGATGTGCGATGCGTAGCAGCCGACCACCACAAAGTGGGGGTTCGCCTCCAGCAATGCGATCTGTTTCGCGAATCGGTCGGGTGTCGACATGTCGTCGGCGTCCAGGCGACCAATCAGCGGAGCGTGGGACAACTCGATGCCACGATTGATCGTTGGCCCGACGCCGCCGTTCCGTTCGTTGCGGAATGCCTTGACCCTCGGGTCGGCTGCGGCGCGCTCTTGAATGATCTCCCAGGTCCGGTCTGAGGAAACATCATCGACGATCACGAGCTCGAAGTCGGTGAAGGTCTGAGCCAGGACACTGTCGATGGCACGATCGATGTAGCGCTCAGCGTTGTAGGCGGGCATGATGATGCTGAGGCGGGGTATCTGGTTCGTCATGGTGAAGGCTACCCGCTGCTGCTGACAGTGTCCGTTGCCCGGGCACGATAGTGGCGCCGCAGCATCCAGCTACCGCCAATAACTCGTATTGAGCCTTCGAGGACATAACCAAGCGGTCGAGCAAAGGCCTCGATCGAGCCAGCAGTCGTCGCTGCCAGCGGGAGGGCAGGGGAAGCAATCAGCGAGATCGCTGCCAGGCCCCGAGCATTGCCTGCTCCCAGAAGCTCATGTGCGTAGCCCAGGAATACCGCGGAGAGGAGATTGGCGACGACGGTGGCCGCCACTAGCCCTCCGACGACGTACGCTGCCGGCACGAGCGCTGCCATCGGGTTAAGCGTCCAATCGAAGCCCACAACGGCGCCATACGCGACCCCTCCGAGCAGCATGAGCCTGATGAAATGGCGCCGGTTCGAAGCCCCGAGCGCGTAGTCGCCAAGCGACCCGGCCCGTACCGATCGTGGGCCCACGACGGCCATCAGCCCGACCGCAAGCACAGTGATCGGTTGGGCCACTTGCCTGGCCGCCTCCGCGTATCCATAGGCAGTCGGCCCGGCCAGCCGGGTCATGATGTTGGCTGCAACAAACGCAAGTGTTGCGGGCGTTGCCGCCCGGATCACGAGCCATTTGCCCGATGTCGTGAGCTTCCGGAAGGTGAGCTGTCTGCCGGTGGGCACAGATCGGCGTAAACCTCCGGCGAGGAACACTCCGACAGCTAGTGAAAGGAGGTTGGCGAAGGCGAGCGAACCAAACGGTATCCATGTGCGCGGCACGTCGAGACTCAGGAGGAAGCCAATAGCGATGGCGACACCGGCGAGCTGGACGCACGAGACGGCGACAGCACGGTGCGAGAGCTCGGCGATGTGAAGTAGCTGCCTCATGTGATCCTGTATCGGCGAGAGGGCGATCGTGGCGGCAGTCGTCACTGTGAGTGCCACAATCGTCGAACCGCTGGTGAGGTCGGCGGTCCATGCGGCCGCGATGAGGGCGGCGGTCGTGGTGAGGAGCGCCGGGATCGCTGCAAGGAAGGTGCTGCGCGGCATGACCGTCAACCGTTGTGATCGCGGTAGGTCGACCGCAACGACCTGGGCGGGGACGAGAACAAGCTGGGTGGTGACTGCGGACCCGAGGAGGAAGGCAGTGAAGAAAACGCCATAGATGCCGCGATCGACGTCGGTCAGCAACCGCACTCCGGTGAGCCCGGCGGTGAAGCTGGCAACTGAAGCGATTCCGGCATCGGCGACGCCTGCGGCAAGTCGCCGCCTCGGTGGTCTCGGCGGTCGGCTAGCCATCCAGCGACTTCCTCGGTTTCGGATTCGAACTGGCAGCGGGTGTGCGGGGCGGCTGCCCGCCTGATGTGACCCTCACTCAGCGCGACGGGCTTGTGGCTGCAGAAGTCGGAAATTGCGATCGCTCCCCGCCGAGGAGGATCCGGGTGTTCCTGGCATCGGGCGAGAGCCGCTGCTGCCACAGGCGGCGCAGCACGTATCCCGGTCCGATCAGTCCCGCTGTGGCGAGGTAGGTCGCAGTTCTCCCTCTGTCACCTGCAGCGAAGGCGAGACCTGCCTTGCGGTAGAAGAAGCGTCGAGAGTCGTCGCGCCATATGCCAATCCGGCGCCACCAGGGCAACTGTCGCTCCGTCGCTAGGTACTCCTCGTGGCTAGGCACGGGAGTGTGATTGGTGAGAGCTGTGCGACGCGCTTCGAGGAAGCGGTGCGTCCTCCGCCCTTCCCGGAAGCGGATCATGACGTTGCTGGACGAATGCACCCGGTACAGCTGCAACGCCTCGGGCACCGAAACGATCGGGCCGAGCTCGGCCATACGGTCACAGAACTCGATATCGCCTGCGACTCGCAACGACGAATCGAACCCGCCCACCTGGTCAAAGTGCCGGCGACGGTACATGACGGTCCCACCCAGGGCCATCGTCGGTTCACCTCTTCTCCGCATCTCGTCGAATTCGGCAACCGACGTTGCTCCGATTCGCGAGAGGCTGAGCACCTCGTCTTCATCGTTGATATGCGATACGTAGCACCCTGCGAGGACGACCTCCGGGTGGTCGCTCAGAAGGGCGAGCTGCCGTTCCATCCGGTAGGGGACCGCGATGTCGTCGGAATCCATACCTGCCACGACGGGAGCGACAGCGAGCGCCACAGCTCGATTGAGGGTCGTGGTCGCTCCCGAGTTCACCTCGTTGCGGAATAGCTTGATCCTGGTGTCCCTTTGCGAGTACTCATTGATGATCGACCACGTCTGGTCGCTCGAGGCGTCGTCGCCGATGATCAACTCGAGATCTTGGTGAGTCTGGTTCAGGATGCTCTCGATGGCGCGCCCGATGTATCGCTCCGCGTTGTATGCGGGCATGACAACACTCAGCGACGGCCGACTCGAAGAGTTGTCGCTCGTCATGTCTGCTTCCCATCGTCGTGCCGGTCGGCGAGTCAGCGCTTCTTAGGCGTTTTCCTTCTCCGTCGCGTAGTGGCGTCGGAGCCACACCCAGGCACCGACCATCACAAACGCTCCTTCGATGATATAGCCAATCGGGCGTGCGAATGAGCGTGTCGTGTTTGCCGTTACCGCGACGAGCAACAATGCCGGGCTAGAGACGAGAGCGATCATGGCGAGGATGCGTTCTTTCGCTGCTCCCAACATCTCGCTGGAGAGGAGCAGGACCATCGCGGCGATTGCGTTGGCAGCAACGGTCGCCGTGACCAGCCACGACACCTCGTACGCCCTGGGGACGAGCAGGCGCATCGGATTCAACGGCCAGGCGGGACCGGCAATGGCAACGTAAACGACGGCGGCACCGAGGATTAGCAGCGCATAGATACGGCGAGCCCGATTGGACGATGCCGTGTCTGTTTGCATGCCGGCACGCATCACCCGGGGGCCCAGCACTGCAGTCAAGCCAAGGGCAAGCACCGTGACCGGCTGAGCCACTTGTCGGGCTGCCTCTGCATATCCGTACACTTCCGGCCCGGCGATGTGCGTAATGATGTTCGCTGCACCGAACGCTGCCGCAGATGGTACGGCAGAGCGCATCACGAGCCATTTGCCGGAGCGAACCAGACGTCGAAAGAAGAGCGGAGCATCGGTCGGCCGTCGTCGATGTGCTCCCGCAAGCAGCCCGCCGACGCTCACCGATACTACGTTTGCGAACCCCAGCGAACCGAATGGGATCCAAGCTCTGTCGATGCCCGTCAGCAATAGCAGCGGGATCAAGGTGGCGATGACGGCAAGTTGTGTAGCCGAGACGATTGCCGCCTTCCAGGACCTGTCAGCGATGTGGAGCATACGGCGCATGTGGTCCTGCATGGCCGAAACGACAATGGTGGCGCCCGCGGTCACTGTCAATGCAACGGTGACGGGTGCTGTCGTCTGACCAGCGGTGAGCAGTGCGGCGACCACTGCAATGAGAGATGCGCCGAGGCTGGGGAATGCGGCGAGCCGGATGCTGCGCCTCAAGCCGTCTAACCGGTGTCCTTCTTGCTGGGCGACGGCGATTACCTGAGACGGGACATAGATGAGGTCGCTGATCAGAGCGGTGCCCAGGATGAACGCCGAGAAGAACACCCCGTACACGCCGGTGTCGGCCTCGGTGAGTAGGTTGACACCGGTGAGGCCGGCGATGAAGGTCGCAAGAGAGGCGAGGCCGGCGTCCACAACTCCGGCGGGTAGCTGGCTCGACCTGGGTCGTCTAGGGATCATCGGTTGCCGATCGTCGGAGGCTCGTCCGGGGCGTCGAGCGGTTCGACGTAGCCGGGCGCCGCTGACCGACCCTGGTAGTCGCGTTCGACATGGTCGGCGAGACGCAGCGCCCACGCAACAACAGTGAGCATCGGGTTTGCATAGCCACCGGTGGGAAAGACCGACGAATCTGCAACGTAGAGGTCCTTGACCGTGTGTGCCATCCCGTGGGCATCCACGACGCCGGTCTTTGCACTCCTCGACATCCGCGCTGTACCGAGGTGGTGATGGCCGCCCCGCAGATTCGGACCCCAGTCGTCGGAGTCATCGGTAAAGGCCGGTTCGGGCACCAATCGCCCCAGACCGGCCCTGTCGAGTTGAGCGCCGACGACTTCCTGGGACCTGACGGTCGACTCCTTGTCGACGCGGCTCAGCCTCCAGTCGAGCTGGATGCGTGGCATGCCGAGTGCATCGCACCTCGATTTGTCCACGGTGATCCGGCTGTCCGGGTTCGGCGCCTGTTCGCTCTGCGTATAGAGGGCGAGCTCGGATGGCTTGCGGATAGCCTCGTGGTAGATCACTTGCATGATCTCGGGTGTCCCCTTGATCAATCGTCTGACGAGGCTGCCGGCATCCTCGGGTATGGCGTCGTCGCGGACCTGGCGCAGCGCTCGCCGGGGCGAGCGGAGGTTGCCGACGGCGAGCTTGAAGGCTTGATACGCATCCGACTCTTCCCGGCTCACCAGGCTCACGGTCCTCAGATGGGTCGAGAAATTGAGCAGCTCTTCTCGTTCCTGACCGTTGCGGCTGATGACGTACGCAGCCTTCACCGCTCCATGTGGTCGTTGCATATTGAGGCGCGCCCGTATTCCTCCAAAGCCATCATCGATGGCGGGGAGATGGGCGCGACCCGTTCGTGCCGTCGCGGTACAACTCGATGCGACCTGTGACGAGATGAGGGTGTTCCATGAAGTAACGACCGACCAGGTCGTTCTCGTTGGCGAGCCCGGCCGGGTTGGAGCGATTCGATGCCAGGAGCAGCCGGGCGGTTTCCAGTGCACCTGCTGCCAGCACGACAACCCGGGCACTGACGGTGAACTCGTTGCCGTTGAGGCTCGCAACCTCAACACCGGTGGGCGCGACCTCCGTGCTCCGGGATACAGGTCGCGGTGGCTCCCAGAATCACCTGAACCTGCGGTGCGGCTTGGAGACGTTGCCGGTATGCGGCGCCGAATTTGGTTGGAGGGCTTCCCTGCCACAGCGCGATTTCGACATCTCCGCCGACATATGGGCTCTGGTAGAGCGGGGAGAGATTCATGTCCGGTGATGGTGTCCATCGCTGACTCTCCAGCTGGGTGAGCACGGCGGCGCCCTGAAAGTATGGCTGCATCTCGTCGTAGGAGATTGGCCAGCCGTGGCTGCCAGCCCAGGGACGGCCATCGAAGTCGATCTCGTCCATCGGCCGGCACCATCCCGCCCACTTGTGGCTTGCACCACCCAAAACACGCAGACGGGTGACGTCCAGGTCGTAGTAGCCCAGGCCCACGATGTCGCCGTCGTTGAGCTTCTGGGCCTCTTCCTCCATCTCAAGCCGACCGCTCTCAAGCAGAACCACCTTCAGGTTGGTGTTTTCGCCGAGATGTAGAGCAACTGTGATACCTGCGGGGCCACCGCCGACGATGCAGACGTCGGTCTGCAGCTCTGTTCCCCTGGGTATGGCTGAGACAGCCTCGATCGTCATGTCCGCTCCTTGCGGTCAACCCCGGTTGCTGATGCCGGGTGACCCTGAACCCTTTGCCCTCGCGGCCTCGATGGCGGATGCCATTTCGGCGACGGCAGCTGATCGATCCAGCAACGGTAGCGATGCAACCGGTGGTGCATCCAAATGCCGCTCCATTGCATCGGCCAGCCGGGCAGCGGTGTTTGCGACATCGGAGGGGGAGACCAGGGCTACACGTGCTGGATCGGTCGCGGCACGGGCGATCGTTCCGGCACCCCCGTGGTCGATCACGATGACCCGGCGGGCAGCGTACATTGCCTCGGCGAGGGCGAGACCACCCTCTTTCTCGCAGCCCGGTGAACAAGACGGTTGAGGCTCGCGCATCAGACGTACCACTTCCTCTCGAGCCACGACACCCGTGAAAGTGCACGCGGTCCGCAACACCGAGATCGCGGGCCGCTCGCTCCAGGTGCCTGCGTTGGGGGCCGTCGCCAACCATCCGGAGGGTCACGTCGTCGCGGGTCAGGGCGAGAGATTCCAATGCCAGTCGCGGGCCCTTGCGGCTCTGCATCGGCGACACCCAGAGGACGTAGTTGCCGTCTTCTTCGGGAGCAAATTCCGGGACCACGGAGAACATGACATGATTGAGAATCCGACACTGCTCACGAGCAGCCTCAGGCAGCATGCTCCTCGTCTCCTCGTTCTGGATCAGTCGCTCGGTTGCCGTGACTGCGGTGCGCTTGGTGGCGGGCAACGCCGCCATGAGACGCACCCGGCGAAGTCGAGCGCCTCCTGGATGATTCCTCCGGCGCCAAGCAGTTCGCGCAGCGGTTTCGGGGTGGTGACGGCGCCGCCAACGGGTCCCCATACGCTCGGCACCCCGAGATCGACGACTGGGCTCGGTAGCCAGAACGCTGAGAACGTGATGTGCATCGCCACGTCGTACTGCCCCCCGTCGAGCAATTCCAATGCCTTCTGCTTTGCTCTGCGCAGCCACGTGAGGTAGTGCAGGAACTCGGGGATTCGGTGCCAGCTCGTGAGCCGGTCGGCCAGCCGGTCGGGAATCTCGACAAAGCGAATCGGGGATCCGGGATGTGCGTCTTCCCAGGCCCGGATGTCTCCGACGTAGCGGCTGCCGGTCAGCACAGTGACGTCGGCGAACTCACCAAGTGCGGTGACCACTCCCCATCCCGCACCCGGTTCTGTGCCCATCGCCGGTGAGCACACAAAGGCAATGGCGAGCACGCGAGGGCGTGCATCAACCATTTGAGATCACACTTCCGTGTCCCTGACCGGCGGCAAGCCAGCCTTCCCAATGGAGGTCGGCGTCGTTCCATGCAAAGGCCTCATGACCGGCCCCGATGTATGTGTTGTCCTCAAACACGATGTTGCGGTCCGTGAACACGGTGGGATCGCCTATGTCCTCGACAACACCCGTCTGGCCGTACCACATCGTGATGGTGTTGTCGTGGACGTGGAGATTCTCGAGGCGGTACTGCGTACCGTTCTCGTCGCGCCTCTGCTGAATGCCGGCGATGCCGTCGGCGTTGTTGGTGACCGTGTTGTCGTATACCTCGACCCCGCTCGATGCTGCGACCAGGATGCCGGCACCCCAAAGCCAATCGCGGCTGATGAATCCGTTGTCGTATACCTCGTTACCGCGGATCACGGCATCGTACGAGATCTCGTGGAAGATGCCTGGACCATAGTTGCTGTAGACGACATTGTCTTCGTAGGTCGTGTCGTAGCAATTGATGTCGGTCCACAAGCCGGGGCCAAGGTTGTCATGCACGATCGTGTCGCGTACCACAAGCCCGTGGGTGTTTATGAGCTTGGCCCCCGCACCTTCCCAGCCCCAGTTGAACCCCCGCACGTTGTTGTGATCGAGCTCAGATGACGCCACGAGGAGGTCGACGCTCCCCACCGCAGTGATTCCTTCTTGACCATTGTGATGAACATGAACGTTGCGGATGATGGTGTTGTCACCGGCTTTGATCCCGGCCCCGTGGTTGAGTCGGATCTCGGAGTTCTCGATGAGCCAGTTCGAGCCCCGGTCGCCCTGGCCACCTGCCTGTGCTTGCACGGCACCACGCTGGGCCATCGAGGCGTACTTCTCGATGATCAGATTGGTGATGGTCACCCCATCCGCAGAGCTTCCGAACGCATACTCGTCGATGCTGATTTCCACCTTGCGTCCCGTCGGGTCGTCGGCCATGACGACACGTCGGCCGTCCGACCACCAGGTGCCGGGGACGAGCTGATCTCGATCATCGACACGCCACAGCATCTGATCGTCGACGGTCCAGATTTCCATTAGGCGCCCTCGGCCCAACATACGGATCAAGACCAAGCATAAAACTTCTGGAAGGTCCGTTGTCCGGGTTACTGCCAAACCCCCAGAAATTATTAAATCCTGATTTGCGGGATCGGAGTCCGCTTTTAGAGATAGTATTTTCGCTTGAAAAATTGAAAGTGATATTTTCATAATCGAAAAATATTGATTTTGCAAATGTTTCAAGGTACAAGAGACCTTTCTTTATTGGTGATATTTGTGGACCTTCATCAGTTGTATCTTTTACTTCCTCAATATTTTTATTAACGAGACTATTTTTATCTTTTTCATCCTTCCGGCCTTTTAAAATATTGTTTAAATCAATTTCTTCATTTCCTGTAATAATTCTCGTCCTTCCTGTTCTTGAATGCTTAACCGGCTGCACATTACTTGTCTCGGTTTTGTCCTTTTCATCTGTTGATTTAGAATTTTCAAAAAGAGGGGCTGTCAATGCTTTCCATCTCAAAGTAAGCCCTAAGGTAGCCCTGTTACTAATACCTGCACTTCTTCCAAGTTCCTGTTGCCTGAAATCGAAACCCCACTGATATGTTGATGAATACCCTGCTGTTATTGTAAAATATTTATTAATATCCCAAAAACTTGGAAGCCTTGGAACTGATCTGAAATCGATAGACTGTTGATACCTAAAATCCTGACCAAATGTTTTTCCTGAGAAAATATCTCCCCAAATTGCGCTTTCCGGCCTTTGTTCCCCGTACTTATCAACTTCAAGGTTAGCAAGTGATGAATTAATGGCAAGATTATAATTACTGGTAATATTAAAGAATCCGTTATCGCTTAATTTCCAGTTAAAATTTAAAGTTCTTGTTGTTGTAAAATCACGTGAAATTATTGCCTGAGCTTCTGAATTATCCTGCGGCCTTGGAATATTAGTGTTCCTTGTTCTGGTAGCTACGATATTCCAGGAAATATTTTGAGGTAAATAATAAATTCTTGCATCCTTATAATCAGACAGTAATGAAAACAATGAACCAACAACAGGAATATCCGCAGGCTTAAAATAATATTCCTCGCCAAGGTTCAGACCGTAATTCATTGTTGCATTCCAGACCCAACTTTTATTTGATTGCACGGTTGGACTTTGGCTATAGGTTTTATTATAGGCAAATCCCAGCGTCAGAGAATTAAAAGTATCGTCTAACCACCAATGATTCCCGGGTATTTTAATTTTAACATTGGACGCTGACCAGGAATCAGAAATATTTAAGGATTTAGATTCTTCAATTAATTGCGCACCAGTTTTACCTGTTTTCCCATTGGCAATTTTACTATCCAGCTGCTGAGCAGCCTGCGAAACTAATACATCTGTACCCGGCAAATATAAGGGCTTACCAAGTGTTTCCGTGTGAGAATAATTTAATTTTAGATTACTACCGGACAGCCTTATCGGCAGTAGTTTAAGAACATCCAGTGTTGTTGAAATGGACCAGTTCCTGGTTTCAACTCTAGACCCAAATCTGTCTGAAAGCTGATGGAAGTACGGACTTCTCCCGGTAATATTAAAATTAACATTTGCTAAATCCGCCAATTTCATTGAAGAAGCCATACTATATGCCCAACCAGGATGATTATCAGCCCCGATCACTCGCAATTCATTCAACCATATTTCACCTGAAACATCACCCGGTGAAACTGCATTTCCCTTATTATATATTCCAACCAGGACAAATCTAACTGATGTTAAAGTTGGGTTACCTCTTAAAGAATAGTATGCATAGGGCTTTCCGGGAACCGGTACTTTCACAATAGCATTTATTGAATCCCTAGCTTCTTTGATGGCAGTCAATTCACTAAATTTAATTTCCATATCATTTAGTGTATTATTCCACGTCCATCCCGGCCTCACCGGCTGACGATATTCATAGAAATTATTAGTATCGGTTCCAAATCTTATATAAACTTCTGAATTATAATCGTTAAGATCACTGGATGAAACAGAATTTGCTCCTGTAATTTCATCACCGTGAACAAATAATTTCATTTCCGAATAATTAAAGACATCAAGCGGACGACCAAAATATCTAACTGCTTCCCTGCTTTCACCAACAGGCAATTTGTTTACTATTAAATCAAGTGATTGTTCGTTGCTTAAAACATTTTCATCAGGTCTGGTTTTATCTTGCAACTGGTAAACTCCCGGGAGGGCTTGTATAACTTTGATTATCTTCAATGTTTATTACAGAAACAGACATTGTAGTATCCTGTGGTAAAACTTTCTGCCACTGGTTACCAACCAGATTAAACTCGGCAAGTCTTAACCAGGTTTGCTGAGTTTCACCTGTTGTAAATATTCTAATTGATTCAACATTTGAAAAACTCGGGCTTCCAATTGACTGTGTCGTATCTTTTAATGGTATCCTGTACTGGAACCAACCGTTTCCACCGCCCTTTGCAATTGCAAATTTATTTGTAGCGAGATTTGTATCAATAGGCACTTCATATCTAAAAAAACTATTGACTTTATCCAGGTTACCATTTCTATTAAGATCTTCTGTGTCAGGAATTCGACCACGGTCGGTTAATACTGCATTACCTTCTGTACCATTAATATTATAGTAATCGAACAAACTAAGTACAGATGAGCTAGATGATCTCAAAGCAAAATTATCACCACTCGGATCGCTGCTCCTGCCATTAGTCGGTGGTCCATTATCTAAATTAGGATTTTGTGCCGGATCACCTTCCTGTGAATCTGTTAATCCATCAATACCTGTATCTTCTCCCTGCTCCAGTACGTCATTAAAATTCTTATCTTCAGTATCCAGCACATTGTTTGGTATAACGTCTTCACTAATTCTTCCAAGATCAATATAAATTTTTGCATCACTTGGAGCATTCCTTGAAAACATCCAGAATTCAATATATTCAATATTTTCCTCAACAAGATTATTGGCGGTGGAAGAGAGTAGTGTCATCATTCCACCCCAGTTCTTTGTAGGATCCTGCAAAGTAGGATAATAATTATACGTACCCGGTGTATCCGGTATATATACGAAATCAAGAACCGGGACCTGTTGATCTGAACGTGCAACCTGTTTCCTGTCGCCCCATATATCATGAACACTAACCTGTGGAGGTTGAAATGTGAACCAGAAAGATTTTGCTTTATAGTTAATCAATTCTCTAGGTGTTAAATTAAGATGATTTAACATTTCCACAGGTGGACTCAAATCCTTCCAGGCAGTATAATTAACCCCAATCGGAATAATTCTTTTTGATCCTTCAAAATCATCTACATAAGCAACACTTTCGCCATTATCAGTAGGAATTGTACTCTTTTTTGTATTTGGATCAGGTTTCATATAAGCATATTCACCTGATAAAGAAATGGTGGACATCTCTTTGGTAGAGATTATATTATCCAGTAATTTCGTAACAAATGGAAGATCACTGCTGGTTGAAAAATCTACGCCATAAATTGTGTTGCTTAAAGGTTCTTCACCTATTCTAACTTTATCACTCAGAGTCTGCTGGTTAAGATTAAGAACAGAAAATCCAAGTTTTGTTTTATCGGAGATATCTAAAACACCCCTTGCTCCAAGAAGAGTCTTAGAAGCTAATTGAAAAAGATCATTTTGTTCGAAAGTAATTTTCAAATCAGCACCAGGAACCAATGCCGCATCATTTCTTATTGTCACCTGTCCTATAGTATAATCAACAAGGTAATCTGAGCCTTCTTTTAACAGCGCACCGTTTAGGTAAACTCTAACAGAATTTTCAACAACATTAAAACCAAGCTGGTAAACAGAACTTGCCTCGCCAGAATATTTACCTACGAGTTCCCACTTATCTTTTATAGTATTTTGCCGCGCAAATGTTTTGGTTGTATCATATACTGACTGAAATTTTAAAGAATCCGGAAGTTTTGAACTAAAATCATTTCCAAAAGGCTGAAGCATAGGGAAAATAATTTCTCCGGTGGACGGCAGTATTGTTATCCCCGGGCGGTAATCAAAAATATCATCGGGTGTAGGGTTGTTGGACTGATCCACATTATCTAATCCGAATGCATTCAATAATTTTACTGTCCCATTTGAAGTAGGCAATTCTATTACAGGATCCTGTCCTTCTTTTTCATACTTAATATTAAATTCAAATCCCTCTTTTTTAATATTTCTTCCGCCAACAGGATAAATATTTTTCAGCAGTAATTTCCATGCTTCAGTCATCTGAGGCTGAAGGTTCGCAGGTTTCACTAATTTCAGAACTAGTTTACCCGTTGTATCGTTATTTGTAGTATTAAGAAATTCACCATAATAATCATCGTCATTTAGATCTGAAGGATTATTTTGAACCTGGTAAGACACAGCAATAATATCCTGATCCTGCATCTGGGTCTTAAATGTAATAAAACCAGTTTCAGGGTGTAATTCATAGTCAACTCCGGGCTGCAAAAGTATAAAACGACCAGTTTCACTTTGCCCCGGGATAGGATTTATTTCACTTCTATAAGTTGGATCAATATCATCATATGATTGCCCTGTTTTAAGCGGCGGAAGATTTATAAAAGCATTTGCCTGCCTTTCTTTTGATTTATCCCTAACCGTCGTATTTACAGAGCGCCAAACTTCAATCTGAACTATTCTTTTTGTTTCATCAATAATTGGAGTGGGACTACCGTAATATTTATAAAATAAATTAAGACTTGGAATTTCACTGGCATAAGTCGTATCAACAAAGTAATGATTTATTGAATAGTCATAAGCTCTTAAAGAAAAATCAGAAGAAGTTGAACCGCTGTTAATTGAAACTTCTTTAACCTCACCTTTCTTTTGACTTGCAAGTGTAGTTAAGGTAAAAGGTCCTAATTTAAATTGTGCTTTTAGTCCAAACAATGCCTCACTTCCACCCACAAGCGGTGAAGTTTGGAGGGATACGTTTCCCGCTTCCACACTTTGAATTATTTCGTCTTCATAACCGGTGTATTTTATTTTAAGTTGATTTTCATACTGGAAAGTTCTTTCTGTATTCCAGTCCGCTTTAATATTTAACTTATCCCCTATAGTTCCGTCTACGTTAACCTGCACGGTCTGTCTGAAATCAGGTTCATTTTTTGTATTTCCCAGAAATGAGGCGGTTAGTCCTTCTGTCGTTTCATTTCTCCAGGCTCCATGAATATCTACTGCACCTCCAATCTTCAAACTTATTTTTGGTTCACCAAAAATACTTAGGACCCCAACACTGGGCAGCGGAATTTCAAAATCGGTAATATCTTTAATTAATTGACCTAATTCTTTTTTGCTGGATTTTAATTCATATTCACTTGTAGTTTGGTTCCAATCTTCTTTTTCATTTGCTGCCATTTGCAAATCGATATATTCATCCAGTGGAATTCTTAAAATTGTTTTATATGGTACTCCACTTACTTCTTCCCTTATTAAAACAAACTTGCCTGTAGAATCTATTTCAACTTTTCTGGAAATAGTTCCGGGTGTAGGCTGCACATAAAACCCAGGTACATATTTTTTCCCTAATGTAACAACCGGCAATGGATGTCTTACATAGTGAAAATTTTGTATCCTTGCGGTGGAATCTTTTGCGTAAGCAGCAACTCTTATAGAATCTTCATTAATTGGTGAGATCGATTTTTTAGCTGAGGAATCGGAGAAAACTTTTACTGAATCCATTTTCAAAATTTTCCTGGTGGAATCCGGGTTATCCGTATTGCCTCTGTTAAAATATATTTGGGGCCTGTTTTGATCAGTTGGATTTGGTTCTAATTTATAATTGGATGTATCATTGCCTTGAACTGAAGGAAGACCGGATTCAAGTGTCATACAGGCAGGAATCCAGATTTCAGCATTTACTTTTGAAGACGCGGGAGAATCAAACCCTAAGTTTATTGCTAAGAAGAACAGAATAGCAAAAACTGCAGTGGTAGTGAAGATCTCTTTTAACCAATTTATGCTTTTTCGATTAATAGAAGAACCTTAAAAGAAATTTTGTAAATTCAAAAAAAGTAAAAATTCGCTTAAAAGACCTCCAGATTTTTGAACTAAAAAATTAGATAAATTACTCTTAATTTTCAATGAATTATTGACATATTTCATTTGTGGTTCAAAGATATAAAGTTTTAAATTGAATAAGTCTAATTATTTATCGCAAATTACGTTTTTATCATTCATTCGCCGGTTCAGGCTTTTGTAAGCCTGATTATCAGTTCCTTAAATTGTGGGTACTGCTTAAGTAGCTCTTCCCTGTCCCCAAGTTCAAAATCTTCAAAATCAAATCCGGGCGATACCGTGCAACCAACAAGCACAAAGGAAGATTTATCACTTAATTCAGCTCCCAACCAGCAGCTTTTAGGAAGTACTGTTTGAAGCAACTCGCCATGTTCAAGATCATTTCCTAAAATTCTTTCTTCAATATTTCCGTTATCATCAATTATATAAATTTTAACAGAACAACCATCATAAAAATGCCAGATTTCATCAGATTGCAAACGATGAAAAGTGGAGACATCCCTCCCTGAAAGCAAGAAATATATTGATGTTGAGAATACCCGGCTTCCGGAATATCTCCCCGGAAGTACGTCGGCTTCGAAAATTTCTCCAGCCCTGTAAATTTCATTGTAATACCCGCCTTCCGGATGCTTGTTCATCATTAATTTATCAATATAGTATTTGGCTTTTTCGTTCATTGTAGTTTTACCTAATAGAATACAATCTAGTTTAGTTCCTTTTAATATCCAATTTGCAAATAATTGAAAATAAAGCTAATACCAAATCCCATAATTCACAAGTTTAGCAAAAATTCACTCTAATAACTACTTAATAATTATTTACAATTCATCACAATTAGTTCCAAAACCAAAAAAATTAGTTTCTTTTCAGCTTTTATTTTATTAAAATAGACATGTGAAAAATAGAGGTTATTAAAGGGGATTAGTAACTTTGCTAAAATATGAATATACTTTATTGATAGCATCAATTCATAGTAATCCATTCAGGCATCAACATACCAATTGAATATCTTTTAATAGTGGTAACAGCTGATCCGTTCTTTAATATCCTGGTTTTAGTCAAAATATAAATTTATGGAGGCAGTAATGTCCATATTAAAAGAAAAATTACAAAGCAAAATTGAGGGCTGGCGCCCGAGAACATCGCGTCTGATAAAAGAATACGGCGATGTAAAAATCAGCGATGTAACAATAGGTCAGGCAATTGGAGGAGCAAGAGGTGTTAAATGTCTAACAACAGATATTTCATATCTCGACCCAATGGAAGGAATCAGGTTCAGAGGATATACAATTCCCGAAGTTCTCGAAAAACTTCCAAAGGTTAGCGGCCAAGATATGCCTTATGTTGAAGGCTTTTTCTATCTTCTTTTAACCGGTGATATACCTACAGAAAAAGAAGCAATGGAAGTAGCCGAAGAATTTAAGAAGAGACAGCACGTTCCTGATTACGTTTTTGATATCATTCGTGCAATGCCAATCGACAGTCATCCAATGGTAATGTTTTCAACTGCAATTTTGGCAATGGAAAAAGAATCAGTCTTCGTTGAAAAATATAACGAAGGAATGAGCAAGATGGATTATTGGGATCCTACGTATGAAGATGGTCTGAATCTACTTGCTAAACTACCAAGGATTGCCTCCTTTATTTACAGACTAAAATATAAAGACAATGATATTATAAAAGGAAATCCTGACCTTGATATGGGCGGTAACTTTGCTCATATGATGGGAATTGATAAACCTTATGATGACGTTGCAAGATTATATTTTATTTTGCACAGTGACCACGAAAGTGGTAACGTTAGTGCCCATACCGGACACCTGGTAGCTTCTGCTTTATCTGATATGTATTACTCAATCTCTGCAATGATTAATGGACTTGCCGGCCCTCTTCATGGTCTCGCTAACCAGGAAGTATTAAGATGGATACAGGGAGTTATGGACCAGATGGGCGGAAAAATTCCAACCGAGGAAGAAATGAGAAAATTCGTTTGGGATACTTTAAATTCCGGACAGGTAATTCCGGGATTCGGACACGCTGTATTGAGAAAAACAGATCCTCGTTACCAGGCACAGCGTGATTTCTGTCTAAAGCACTTACCAGATGACCCAATATTCAAATATGTTGATGTACTTTACAAAGTAACTCCTCCAATCCTTGAGAAACAAGGAAAAGCTAAAAATCCATGGCCAAACGTTGATGCACAATCTGGTGTAATTCAGTGGTACTATGGACTAAAAGAATATGATTTCTATACTGTTCTGTTCGGTATAGGAAGAGCTCTTGGAGTAGTTGCAAATATTATATGGGATCGTGCTTTAGGTTATCCAATCGAAAGACCAAAATCACTGACCACAGCAATGCTTGAAGATTTCGCAAAAATAACAGAAAAAGAATTACAGGAAACCAAGTAACTCTTTCTGTATGCGTTATACTTTAATTTCGGGGCTAAATTATTTTAGCCCCTTTTTTTTACCAGTCCAATCTTTTTTAATTTGTTTTACTATTTTAGAGAAGTAATTAGTAATGATACTCTAATCATTGGATATTATAATGAATGATTCAAAACCGGTTGACAACCTCCAGCCCGAAATTCAAAAATTAAAGGAACAGTTTTTTGCAGGAAAAGGTGCGCTCGAAAAAACTGAACTTGAGCCCCTTTTGATTTCATTTGAAGAAAAACTGAATGAAATTTATTCTGGAAATTTATTCTTAAAAGATAATTCCTTGATTAAAATCTGGGCTGAAATTTTTAGTTCAATTTTGCCTTCCCAAATGGGCCCAGATTTAATGGGGAAAATCGATACGGAAATATTATATAATTTTGGGAAACATCTTCTCGAACATTTAACAAAATCCAGCCAACCAATTGATTATTCCCTGATAGAACTAACACACGAATACTTAAATTTATTCCGCCTCACTGAATATCTTAGAAGAATTTATGAGCAAAAGAGATGGGAAAAGTTAATTTACGATCTTGTACTTGGTAGTAACTTTAACATCCATTCATTATTTCAACAGAGAGTTAATAACTACAGCGACAAAACTTTGTTTTCACTTCTTAACAGAACCGTTGAAACAGAGCATACCTGGACTGATATTCATGAGAGGACAAAAGTATTCGCAAAATCTTTTTTGAAATTATTTAAAAGAAATTAATGCTGAAAAGGAAAGTATTGCTTTCCTGATGGAAAATGAATTATCTATGGCTGTGCTGGACCTGGCCTGTCTAACCAACGGAATTGTAAATATTATGATTCCCGCTAATTCTGTTCCACAGCACCTGGTTTACATTTTGAACCAAACAGAAGCACCCATAATAATTGTATCGGATGAAAAGCAGCTTTATAAAATCAGAACGATTAAAGATGAATTAAAATTCCTGAAGAAGATTATTTTGAGGCACGGCAATAGCAGCGAAAGCCTGATTATCCCATTTGATAAATTTATTAAACTATCAGAATCGGAACCTGATTCAATACTGGATGAAAGACTTGCTGACAATAAGATAGAAAACCTAGCCAGCATTATGTATACTTCCGGGACTACCGGCGATCCTAAAGGAATCATGTTCTCTCAAACTAATATAGTTTACAAAAGATTTTGTAGAGCACTCGCTATTCCTGAAATTGGCGACAAAGATAAATTTTTAGCATACCTCCCTCTTTACCACACATTTGGCAGGTGGTTTGAAATGACAGGCACAATATTCTGGGGTGCAACTTATGTTTTTATGGAAAATCCTTCTATTGAAACTATGATT
The DNA here is from genome assembly GCA_963748105.1 of uncultured Bacteroidota bacterium. GTDB lineage: Bacteria > Bacteroidota > Ignavibacteria > Ignavibacteriales > Ignavibacteriaceae > JAKAGZ01. The sequence goes on from CAVVHP010000010.1 coordinate 61,259, forward strand.
TCAAATATGCAGACAGTAAAGCCTTCAATTTTTATAAGTATTCCTAAAAAGTGGGTTCAACTGTATGAGTATGTTTCCAGTAATGTTGATATAGAAATTGATGAAGAAGAAATAATTCAGCAAAAGGTTAACGATTTAACAGGTGGAAAATTAAAATGGGGTTTATCTGCAGCAGGATATTTATCACCTGATATTTTTCAGTTCTTTCAAAAATATGGCGTTGAGTTAATGAGCGGGTTTGGAATGACTGAAGCAACCGGCGGCATAACAATGACTCCCCCTCATAATTATATTCCTGATTCACTCGGCAGAGCTCTTCCGGGAATTGAAATTAAACTTGCGAAAGATGGCGAGATATTAATTCGTGGCCCGTATGTAATGATTGGTTATTTCGGAGAAAAAGAAGAAGATACCTTTTTACCAGGCCACTGGTTGCCTACCGGTGATATAATGCAGATGGACGAAAATGATTTCATAAAGATCATAGACAGAAAAAAAGAGATCTATAAAAATATAAAGGGCGAAACTATTGCCCCGCAGAAAATTGAAAATTATTTCAGAGATTTTGATACTGTAAAACAAGTTTTCCTTGCCGGTGATCACAGGCCATTTAATACAGTATTGATTTATCCAAATTTTGAGGATGAAAATTCACTGCTTAGAAATATGAATGGACAGGAAATGCATGAATATTTTTCCTCTGCTATTGTAACGGTAAATAAATTTCTTGCTCCTTACGAAAGAATTGTTGACTTCAAAATTATCGGAAGGCCCTTTAGTGATAACAAAGGCGAGCTGACTCCGAAAGGCACATACAAAAGAAGATCTATTGAAAAAAACTTCGCAGAAGAAATTGAATCGATGTATGTAAAGGATCATACCAGCATAATTGCTGCAGGAACCGAGATACGGATTCCGAACTGGTTTCTGAGAGAAAAGGGATGTTTGAGTGGTGATATTGTTGCGTTGAAAAATGGTATATCAATTCCCAAGCTTCAGTTAAATCTAAAAATTGAAATGTCCGACAAGGAAGAAAATGTTTATAGAATCGGCGATTTTAATTATATAATAGCTACATCATTTATCGACCTTCAGCAGGTTTTTATTACTCCACTTTACTGGGTTGGTAATAAAGGATTATTTGAATTTACAGGAGACTCTATTTTCCAGTGGTTCAGACAGAATAAAAGTGATGGTAGAATTCTTTTCCATTCCAAAGCTTCCGTAATTGTTGCCGATAATAAGACTAAGGAAACAGTAAAAGATTTCTTTTCTTCCGGTGAACAGTCTCTACATGGTCTTCATCTTGCAGTGTTATTAATTGAATCCGAAGAACAGGAGGACGCATATTTTGGTTTACAATTTATAAGGACGATACTTGAAGACGAGTCACAACCACATTACCATTCTGCATTAAGTTTATTACAGCGGCCCGGATTAACAGGTTCTCTTGAAATCAGGCGTGAGCTATTTAAAATTGGGATAAAAATATTTCAAGAAGAAAACCTTACAGGGTTTCTTGAATTATATCTAAAATTCAATTTTGATCTTCTTGACAACACAATAATTAATTTAATAGTTGAAATCTCCAGGGGAGATCAAAATCTGAGCGCAATTGAACGTGTTCTAAAAAGCTCTATCGAATTTCATAGCATCTACAATGAGATTGAAAATACACCAATCCCCTCACTTTTTAATTTACTCGGCCAATATGGAATTCAACATCCGAATAGTTATAAGCGAATTCGCCAGATATTTATGTATTATAAGTTATTTAAAGAATGGGAATCGCTTGTCAACTATGCTGACAAAGTAAGAATTGAAATGCTGTACGGTTTTAGAAAATGGCTAGGAACAAATCCAAGCGTTGCGGTAGATGTGGAAACCGGTGATGAATATCGATGGTCAGACGTGATAACAATGGAAGAAGGAGTCGACAAACAGGATAAAAAAAGAGTTATAAAAGTAATTACAGAAACTTCATTGATAAGAGAAGCAATATTTCTTTTTTCAGATGCCACACTTGTGGGATTAAATAACATACTTCCCGGTGGTTTGTGGATAAGTCATTTGGGTACTCAGCACGAAAAATCCGTTTATAGAATAACAATTCAAACAAGATTCCAGGGGGCATTTGACATAGTAATAAATCTTAATAAAAATCTGCCAGCAGAAAGCGTAAGAGAAGAGATAAATTGGCTGGTTCTTGCTGGCTCTAAAATAGCCGGACAAAAGTTAGTTGAAGATTTTGGCGGTTATTGGGAAGAATATGATTTATGGACAGAGGAATTTGTACCCGGTGAAACGGTTGCAAAATTCCTGCAAAGAGAATCGCGAAGAAAAGATGAAGCAACTCAAAAAAGATTATTCTACTTATGGCCTTATTTCGTTTGGAGCGCCGCAACATCATACATGAATTTCTGGAAACTTACAGGTTACAAACTTGAACTTGCAGACCCTCTCCCTACAAACATAATTATTCCGACTCACGATTATCAAACAGGAACGAGGCTTGTTTCAATTTCAGAAAGAGTAAAATCAAATTCGCCGCAGACGTTCTTTTCTAATTTTTACAAATATTTCATAAAAGCTACAGAAGAGAGCTACCCTTTCCTGAAGAAACTTTCTATCTGGAATTATGTTTTCTCCGGCGTAATTGATTCTGATGAAGAGGGACCCGGACTTGAACTCTTAAGAAAATTTAAGTCAGAACTTGAAACAACTTCTGTTTTTGAAGAAGAGGAGACAAAGAATTTAATTGACAAGATCAATTCTTTTACAGAAAATGTTAAAACTAATGGGTTTATTCCAAAGAGATTATTCTTTGCAATTAAGAGATTCCACAGATGGTTTGAACTAAATAAAGATGCCGCCCTCAAAGCGCAGGCAGAAATGATTTACGAACTGTATGAGACATATCACATGTTCGAATTTGAAGAAAACTATCCTGAAACTCGTTCAAGATTTTTCCTGGAAACAGTTTTTGCCAACTCGTCAGACCAGATAAAAAATGCTTTGCGAGAAATAATAAACCGGCAGCACGAACACAGCATAACAAAGGAAGAAACGCTTTCATTATTATCCGGAATACAAACCGAATTCAAGTTAGATGAAAGAGAACATTTCTTCCTTACAAGATTGAGTTACCCGCATCTAAAACCAACAGATACAGCAACTCTAATGAAAATCAAAAGTGAAGGAACGACCACAGCTAATCTTGTTGTACAGGTTGAGGATAATGACGGGAAAACAATTTTATTACGTAATCCGGTTTCGCCAAAAGAAATTTCCAGGCTTCACCAACTTTATCTTGAAACAAATCTTCTGGTTCACTTCAGACCGGAACATCAGTTTCTTGTTGCCCTCTCCGATCGTGGATATATTATTGGAGGCCTATTTTATATACGAACCGATGAACAAACAGCGCACATGGAAAAAATTGTAGTTTCCAACCGTTACAGGCGAAAAGGTATAAGTGAAGCATTAATGAATGAATTATTCAGCCGACTTAGGGACGATCATATCAAACACGTAACTACCGGATTTTTTCGCCCTGAATATTTTTATAGATTCGGGTTTAAAATTGAACGTAAATATTCGGGGCTGGTTAAAGATTTATCGGATACAAAGTAGCTCTTAATAAGTATTTACCATTCATAAAAATAAATTTACAATAATTAAAATATTATTGTAAATTCAGATCTTTCAAACCGGCATTTTTCAATATTTAACGGAGAAGTCATTGAGACACTTAACTATCAATTCTGTAATCACAATTTTACTTGCATTTTTGTTGATTCCCGTAGCATCTTCATACTGCCAGTCTACGGTTAATGATAATACAAAAGAGGATATTAAAATAGCTGACCAGTTTGTAAGAACTGCATTGACGGAGAGAAAAGGCTATCATTTATTAAAAGAACTCACAGATATGGGTCCACGATTGAGTGGTTCAGAAAATTCAGTAAAAGCTATAATGTGGGCAAAGAAGAGAATGGAAGAAGCAGGTTTTGATAAGGTCTGGCTTCAGCCGGTTATGGTTCCTCACTGGGTGCGTGGAAATGTCGAAGAAGCTGAAATTTTAAGATCGAAGTTATACCAGAACAGGAAATTAAATATTGCAACTTTAGGCGGCAGTATCGGAACGCAAGGTGAAGGCATTACAGCCGGTGTGCTGGAAGTTAAAAACTTTGATGAGCTTAAGGCTCTTGGTGAAAAAGCGAAAGGGAAGATTATTTTTATGAGCCGTCCGCTCGATCCGGGCTTGTTACAGACTTTTAAAGGATACGGCGGTGCAGTTGATCAGAGAGTTTTCGGTGCAGTTGCTGCAGCAAAACTTGGTGCGGTTGGTGTAATGATCAGATCAATTACTACAAAATATGATAATGTCCCTCACACTGGAGTAATGTTTTATAACGATACAATTCCTAAAATTCCTGCTGTTGCCCTGGGTTACCAGGATGCCGATTTTTTAAGCAGTGCATTAAAAAAAGATCCAACTCTTAAGGTAAATATTAAATTAAACTGTAAAACTCTGCCTGATGCCAAATCTTATAATTTAATTGGACAATTAACCGGCTCTGAATTTCCAAATGTAGTTATTGTTGTGGGCGGGCATTCGGATAGCTGGGATAAAGGAGTTGGCGCAAATGATGATGGAACCGGAATTATGCAATCAATGGAAGTACTTGATTTATTTCAAAGACTGAACATTAAACCGAAAAGAACAATCCGTTGTGTATTTTTTATCAATGAAGAAAACGGTGGCAGAGGCGGAGATAAATACGGCGAGTACGCAAAAGAATCTACCGAAAAACATATTGCAGCAATTGAAGCAGATGCCGGAAGCGGAACACCAAAAGGATTTTCATTTGATTCTGATTCACTAATAATTCAAAAGGTTCAAAATTGGCTGCCGGTTTTAGAAAGAACCGGAATAGATTGGGTAAAAAAAGGCGGCAGCGGAGCAGATGTTGGTGATATAAAAAATGCTGTTGCAAGAATAGGATATGTACCTGATGGGCAAAGATACTTTGATTATCATCATTCCGATAATGACCAGTTTTCTATAATCCATCCACGAGAATTTGAACTTGGCTCGGCTTCTATTGCAACACTGGTTTACATGATTGACAAATACGGCTTTTAATTTTTTTACAAGGGGCGTAACTATTACGCCCCAAAAGTTTATAACTGCAAAATATTATCGGCTGCCATCCTTCCACTTTTAACAGCACTTTCAATTGTTGAAGGCAGGCCCGTTTCAATCCAATCTCCTGCTAAAAAGAAATTTTTAATCTCCGTTCCTGATGACGGCCTTTTATCGAGTAATTTAGTGGAAGGAATAAATGTAGCTCTTTTTTCTTTGATTACTTTATAATTTGTAATTTCTTCACTTTTTATTCCGAAATATTTATTCAACTCCTTCAAGGTGCTTGTGAATAATTCTTCACCGGATAACCCCATAAAATCATCAGCGTCGCTTATTACAATGGTCAGATGACTACCATGGTTAAAAAGCCAGTGAACAGGTGAGCCAATCAACCCGTAAAAGGTACTTTCTATTTTATTATTTTTTAACCAAAAATGTATTGTCAAAATGGAAGAATATTCTAAAACAGGTTTGTAGAAATATTCATCGGTTGAAACAATTTTATTAAGAGCATAAAGAGGCAATGCGGAAATTACATAATCAAAACCACAAATCTCTCTATCCCCTGTTTTAACTTTTACAATTTTATTTCTTTCAATTTTTATTTCTTCTGCTTTTTCAGACAAGTGAATTATTCCATCCCGATCTTCAATATAATTTTGTGAATTCGTACAATAAGTTTCAGTTAAACCAGCCTTCGGTAAAATTATTGATGCAGATTTATTCCCGTGCAGAAAAACTTCTTTAAGTACATCTAAAAACACTTTTGCCGATGCTTTATCAGGGCTTGTATTCAAGGCACTAATTGATAAAAAATCCCAGAATGTTTTTCTTATATTCTCATTCTGATTTTCACTCTCGAGCCATTCCAGAACGGTTTGCTTTTCAAGGCTCTTTCCAGAAACAAAAGGAAGTTTAAGAAATAATTTCAGCATTAAAATTCTTTCTGAAATTGAAATTGCTCTGTAGTTAAATAATGCTGAAAAAAGGCTGAGAGGATAAGGAAGTCTTGAAGCACGCAGCTGAAAAAGTTTATAATTTTCTTTTATGAAATTAATCGAAAGATTTTCCTGGAAGTCCAATTTATCGAGAGAATTAATTATTTCAAAAAAAGTCAGGGTTTCTTTGTAGCATCCCATTAAAATATGCTGACCATTATCTATTTCTGTCCCTGTTTCCTCATCTTTAAATGAATATGCTCGTCCACCAAGTTTCGGGGATGCTTCAATCAATTCAACTTTGTAACCAGCTTTGGAAAGATAGACTGCTGAGGTGAGACCGGCAAATCCGCCGCCTAATACCAGGCATTTCTTCATTAGTATACTAAATTATATTTTGCCCATACACCGACTGAGATACCAACTTTTTCAAATTTTGAAACTTTAATATTCTTGTTGAAAACGTCGAAATCTGCATCGATGATTTTAGTAAGCATTCTTTCGTAAATATGTTGCATTGCGCGGGCTGCAAACATAGAACTTTTATCATCTAGATTTAGATATGTGTTTGCTTTATCGAAATATTCTTTTGCCCGGAGTGCTTCATATTCCATCATTTCCTTGAAATTTGAATTATAAGTGCAGCCAAGCAATTCCTTTTCTGAATAACCAAATTTTTCGAGATCCTCCTGCGGCAGATAGATTCGTCCCTTCTCAGCATCTTTTTTAATATCTCGCAAAATATTTGTTAACTGAAGAGCAATACCAAGATTAACAGCAAAGTCCTTTGTTGAACTATGCTTGTATCCAAAAATTTCTATACACATTAACCCAACTGTAGATGCTACACGGTAGCAATACAACTGCAAATCATCAAACTTGAGATACCTGTTTTTTTGAAGATCCATTTCCATTCCTCTGATCAACTCAAAAAACGGTTCAATAGGAATATTAAAATTTGAAATTGTTCCGGCCAGTTTATTTAATAATGCATAATGAGATTTACCCCTGAATGCTCTTTCAAGTTCAATTCTCCAGCGGCGCAGTTTCTCAGATTTTTTTTCGGCTGGCTCATTTCCTTCATCTATGATATCATCAGTCTGGCGGCAAAATGCGTAGACAATATTCATCGCATCCCGTTTGTCATTGGGCAAGAGATTAAAAGCATAATAAAAACTGCTTTTGCTGTTCTTAGCTATTTCCTTTGCTGTTTCAATCATATTAAAAATGACTTAATTATTAGCCATATAAAATCTATCTTTGTTATAATCGGCCTCTGCTGAATCACATCAAAGTTATTTTCTTCTATTTTCCCAAGTATTTTTTCACCACCTAGAATCGTCCACTTTATTTCCATTTTTAAGCAACCATCCAGATAGTGAAGAAGATTTTTTCCTCTATTAAATAACTCTTTTGTCCTGCTAGTGCTGAACTTTACCAACTCCCTTAAATTACTGTTATTTTCGTTAAGTCGAAACATTTTTTCCACGACTTTAAATTTTTCCATTTCCTCCAATGGATAATAAATTCGCCCTTTCCCGAAGTCAATCGCAGTGTCCTGATAAAAATTTGTCAATTGAAGCGCAGTACAAATATCATCAGAATAGCTAAAAGCTTCTTCGTTTCTGATATCGTGTAATTCCAGAATTAATCTGCCAACCGGATTTGCCGAATTTTTACAATAATCTTTCACTTCTGAAAATGCAGCATATCGTTTTTTTACAACATCTTGCTTAAATGCCTTTAGTAAATTGTAAAAATGAGCCGGATTTAGGTTTCTTGTTTTAATTGATTCAGCTAAAGCCAGATCAAATTCGCTTTCAAAATTGTCATTTAGCAGTCTAGTTAACCGATTTTCAAATATTTCAAGATTTTCCAGTCTTTCTTTTTCCGAATGATTTCCCTCGTCTGCCAGGTCATCGGCCGTGCGGGCAAACCAATATATAATTGCCACGTCTTTCCGGAGCTCTTTTCTAATCAAAAATGATACGACCGGAAAATTTTCGTAGTGGTCTTTGGCAAAAATAAGAGCTTTTTTATATGCGTTTTCAGAATTCATATTTTATATAATACTGCGTTGTTATAACACCTTAAAATACTTATTTTTGTCGCAATAAATAATAAGAATAAGACCACCTATAGTATTTAGATAGAAGATTGTATGATTATAAAAGTGATTTATAAAATTGCGTCTCATTTGATCGGGCATATTAGCTTTTTCTACTAAAGCCTCTTCCCTACCATACAAATCCGTTAGTTTTTATTCCAATAGATTATAAAGAATTTTTATGAGTAATATTAAAGAGATTAATAAAAGAAGAACTTTTGCAATTATTTCACATCCTGACGCAGGTAAAACTACACTGACAGAAAAATTTCTGCTCTACGGTGGCGCTGTTCAGCTTGCGGGCTCGGTAACGGCCAGGAAAAACCAGAGAAAATCCACTTCCGACTGGATGGAGCTGGAACGCAAGAGAGGAATTTCAATTAGTTCCACAGTTCTACAGTTTGATTATAAAGGATTCAAAATTAATCTGCTGGATACACCCGGACACGAAGATTTTTCTGAAGATACTTACAGGGTACTTACCGCGGTTGATGCTGTTGTGATGGTGATAGATGCAGCGAAAGGAATTGAGGCACAGACTAGAAAGTTATTTGAAGTCTGCCGTAAAAGACATATCCCGATTTTCACTTTTATGAATAAACTCGACCGGCCTACGAGGGATCCGCTTGAATTAATCGACGAGCTTGAGAATATTCTTGGAATCGGTGCCTACCCAATGAATTGGCCACTGGGCTCAGGCATTGATTTTAAAGGTGTGTACGACAGGAGAAATAAGCGCATACACCTGTTTGAGAAAACCACAGGCAATGCTTACAAAGCCCCGGTTTCTATTCACGATATTACCGATCCGTTTGTAAAAGATAAATTGAGCGAACAAAATTTTGAAAAAGTCTCGGAAGAGCTTGAAATGCTTGAACACGCTGGCGAAGAATTTCAACCCGACTTAATTCTTGAAGGAAAACAAACGCCGGTATTTTTCGGAAGTGCCGCCAACAATTTCGGTGTACAACTTCTGCTGGACGGATTCCTGGATTATGCAACTCCCCCGATGCCGAGACAAAGCCTAAGTGGAACTGTAAACCCTGACGACAAACCATTCTCGGGTTTTATTTTTAAGATACAGGCAAATATGGATCCCAAACACAGGGACAGGATAGCCTTCATGAGAATCTGCTCAGGAAAATTTACACGTGATATGCAGGCATTCCACGCAACCAGCGGCAAAAAGATCAGGTTATCGAATTCACAAAAATTATTCGGGCAGGAGAGAGAAACCGTAGACGAGGCTTATGCTGGAGACATAATCGGCTTCGTAGGAAATTCCAATTTTGGAATCGGTGATACCATTACCGAGGACCAGAAAATCGTATTTAAAGAAATTCCGAAATTCGCTCCCGAACATTTCGTTCTTCTTCAGAATCCAAATCCCTCCAACTATAAAAAATTCAGGGACGGACTGGATCAGCTTTTACAGGAAGGTGTTATACAGGCATATTATTTAAAAAACTCGGCACAGAAAACTCCTTTGCTTGGGGCTGTTGGCCCGCTTCAGTTTGAAGTAGTGCAGTACAGACTGCAGGATGAATACGGTGCCGAGTCAAGAATGGAGCAGACAAGCTGGAAAGTTTTGCGCTGGGTCTCACCGGAAAATACAGATGTAGAAATTTCAAGTGTAGTTCTGCCAGCAGGTGCCGCCTTTGCTTACGATTCTGAAGAAAGACTTGTGCTTCTGTTAACAAGTGAATGGTCGTTAAATTATTTTATGGAGAAGCACCCCAAAATTAGATTATCTGATATTCCATTTAGTGCAGAGTTAGTATCTAAATAATAATTCTAAATTAATTATTGTGTAGAATCTTTAACCAATATTCACTGATACATTTAGTAAACTTGCCTTTTAGAGTAATATTTACTTTAATTATATGTACTTATTTGGGGATTTGGGGGGAGTGAATGTTTACTTATAGTTTGAACGTTTCCCCGTAGCATTCATCTTTAGATTTGAATAGTTACATTTTTTGCGGCTCATCACAGTCATCCTTCCAACTCTCAATTCATAAATTCAATTATGGGGGTAATATGAATTTAAGAAACATATCTATATATCTAATAATTATATTCCTGATAAGTTCCGCAGCTTCTTTTTCACAAATTAAAGTCGGAGACGCCGCTCTTGGTACAAAGAAGTACGATGATTTCCAGAAACCTGAATTATGTGGTACTTCCTGTCATACTGATTTTTACCAGCAGTGGAAACAGGCAATGATGTCGCAGGCATATACACATCAGTGGGATGAAATAGAGTATTTTAAATTAGCAGTACCGCACGCCGAAAAAGATCCGGTTGTGGCGGGAGTAAAAGCAGGGTGTAATGGCTGTCACACACCGATTGCATTTTTAGCAGGCGATGTACCACCACCAACACCGGATAAAATGTCCAGAGCAAATGAATCGGTTTCCTGCGATGTTTGTCATACTATTTCAGGTTTCCAGGGGGAAATTCCTCATAATTTTAATTATGTATCGCAACCCGGTAAAACAAAATACGGTCCGCGCGGAACAGGTAATTCACCGGAACACAACATCATCAAGTCTGATTTTCTTCAAACCGCGGATTTCTGTGGAACCTGCCATAATGAAATGGATCCTTACGGTATCTGGGTTAAGTCAACTCACCTTGAATGGAAAGAGGGCCCTTATTCAAAACAAGGTGTTCAATGCCAGGATTGCCATATGACACACGCAGAAGGATACAGCGCTTCAATGGGAAAAAAATACCCGGATGTATGGCAGCATCTTTTCCACGGAGCTCATGATCCGGGAAAAGTAAGAGGAACAATAGAATTAAGAATTCACCCGGATATAAATGAAGTGATGCCGGGCGATCTTGTGAAATTTACTGTCGCATTATTTAACCAAAAAACCGGGCATAAATTTCCAACAGGTTCAGTAGAAGATCGCATTGTGTGGATGCACGTTGAAGCAGTTGACGCAAACGGGAAAGTCTATCATATACCAGTCGATAGGAAAGGATTTGAGGGAGAAGAATATACAATTGGCGCGGATGTTCTTGCATACCAGGATATGGGCATTGCTTTAAACGATCCGAACTTTAAAGGAGTTCAGCGAGACGGAATACCAGTTGGAGACAGAATTTTCCGGATGCCTTATTTTGATCCGCAGGGACGAATGACCATTCAGCAGTGGAACACAAAATCACTCGGTGTTGATTACAGACTCGGGCCACGCGAAACAAAACTTGAGACCTGTACTTTCACTTTACCATACGATATAGCTCCGGGTAAATTGAAAATTACAGCCGTACTGAATTACCAGAAACTGGTAAAACCAGTTGGCGAATTTCTGGGCGTACCGGCCGAGGAGTATAAAGTTATAAAAGTAAACGATCATTCAACTTTTGTAACTGTGCTTCCGTAATCAAATATTTTTGAATTTTATGTTACGCTTTTATCATACGGGGGATTTGATATGAAAAATACTGTATTTTCATTTATAATATTATTAGTCCTTACTTTATTCACTTCTGAAGCATTTTCTATTCCGGCCTTTGCGAGGAAATATAACATGACCTGCAAAATCTGCCACTCCCCTTTTCCAAAGCTAAAACCTTATGGAGAAGATTTTGCCGCCAACGGTTTTGTCCTAAAAGATAAAGAAGCTCCGAGATATTTTGTGCCTACAGGAGACGACAGACTGAACCTAATCCGCGATGTACCTCTCGCATTCAGGCTGGAGGCCTATACAACCTATAATCAGGATGATACAAAGAGACTGGATTTTACAGGCCCGATTGTATTTAAATTATTATCGGGAGGAGCTATAACAAAGGATGTATCATATTATGTTTATTACATTCTTGAAAAGGGAGAACCTGGCAAAATTGAAGATGCCTTTCTTTACTTTAATAATTTATTTGGAAGTGAACTCGATTTCTCTATAGGACAATTCCAGGTTTCCGATCCACTATTTAAAAGAGAACTAAGACTGACACAGGAAGATTATATGATTTATAAGACTCGCCCGGGATTTTCCAGTGTGGATTTAACTTATGATAGAGGAGTATTATTCGCATACGGAACGCCGACCGGCACCGATCTTGTGCTGGAAGTAATTAATGGAAGTGGTATCGGCGAAACATTTTTAGGCGGAACTTTCGATAAAGATAAGTATAAAAATTTCTTTGGAAGAATTTCACAGGATATCGTTGAACAGTTCAGGATAGGCACATTCGGATATTACGGAAAAGAAATGGTTGAAGATCCGGTCAGCAAATTTACAACTGCAAACGAACTCTGGATGATCGGTGGAGACGCAACAATTTCTCTCGATCCGATTGAGGTAAATCTTCAATATGTTACAAGAACAGATAAAAATCCATTTGCCCTTGTAACGGCAACTGACATAAAAACCCGGGGAGGATTCGCTGAATTAATTTTAAGACCGGATGGCGATAACAGTGAATGGTACGGTGTTGCCACATATAATTATATCGATTCAGATGATAACTCACAGGACCTCAAATCAGGTGCTTTTCATCTTGGATATCTGTTGAGAAGGAATATTAGAATTGTTGGTGAACTTAATTACAATTTTGATATCAAATTTGCCCGTGTAGGACTCGGAGTAATTACTGCCTTTTAGAAAATGTTTAGCGATGGCATTCTTTTAAAAGGATGTCATCGTTTATATTTCATTAAAATCATTGCACCGTCATTACAAAATCTTTCGTATTATACCCATTGTCCTTCAAAATCTTAAATGCTTCATCTAATTTTTCTTCTGACAGCCTGGGTGTGCGGCTCAATATCCATCCGTATTTTCTGTCGGGGTGCCCTATTACCGCATAAGTATAATCTTTATCAAGCCCGATTATCCAGTAATCTCCCCAGAATAAATGGATGCCAAAAATACTGACAAAACTTACTTCAAGTTTTGAATTGGTCTTTTCATCAACAACCTGTGCCAGTCCCTCGGCTTCATTTACAGAGCCATCTTCTTCAATACATTTATTAAGCACATTAATCTTACCGTCATCGAGCAATGTATAGGTAGCCGTTACATTGGAGACACAACTTTTCTGAAACCTGTTAGGAATTTTAGCAATTTCGTACCACTTTCCGCAATACTTATTTAGATCTACTTCATTTACAGTTTTGACTGGTTGATTGGAAGAATTCTGTGCGGACGTTCTCATTAAAATTCCGGTTAAAATAATTATTGCAAAAGAGTAAATTTTTGCCTTCTTCATACCCGCCTTTTATTCGATTACTATTTATTTTATTGAAATATAAGCATTGCCCGCTGTAATTTGTACTCCAATGTAACACAATTTTGTGGATACGTTTAATTGTCTTATTTAATATTCATTTATGCACAAAACTTGTTCATATTACTGTACAGGGAAATGCGAAAAGTGCCCTTTCTGTCATAATTTTAAGGGCAGTTACGGCATTCTAATTGCGGGGAGAGACTATCAATAAACTAATACGGATACAAAATGAAAAAGTTAGTTATCATATTCTTAGTAATATTCTCTGCAATTATATCGGCTCAGGGTAAATTTGGAAGTATCAAGATAGGCATATTTAGTCCCGTTGCAACCAATACAGGGTTTATATTAGGATATGAAGGTGGAAAAAATATTGATGAAGTTCTTTCCATAGGATTCAGTGCTGATTGGTTCAACAAAAACTATATTGACCAACACCTTGTTAAAGAGTTTAATGATTTTTATGGCCCAAACAGTTCGCTAAACGAGCTGAGAGCTAAAACAAACCTGCACGCAATTCCGTTAATGGCTACTATTGCAGCAAGCTGGCCGGTAGCAGATAGAATGCGCGTTTTTGCAACTGGTGGACTCGGTCTGGAAGCATTGTTAATCTGGTACAGGAATTACGATAATCCGGATAATAATGAATTTAAAGCCGCATTTGATTTTGCCTGGAGACTCGGTTCCGGCATAAATTACGAACTTGGGAGCCGGTCCGATGGATTTGTTGAACTTGCTTATAACTATTCGCAACCCAGCTGGCAATACGAAGTAAAAGATTCCGGCACAGGTAGGACAAAAGTGTTTGAAAGAAAATTTGACATGAGCGGATTGATGATGAGAGTCGGATTCAGATTTTTCTTTTAATTTATTTTAAACGTCCTCCCTTAAATTAAGGGAGGGCTTCTTACTGTATTTATTACTTAATAATTTTTATGTCGGGAATGTATTACGCATTATATTTGCGTATCGCTGGCTAAAGTCAAAAGTGTCTGAAATGTATTTAAGGTGAACAGTGTAAGTTCTTTCGTTTGTTTTAACAATTTTGTCAATATATTCTATATTGATAATTGTAGACCTGTGTATCTGTAAAAAAGATTTTGCCGGTAAAACTGAGATCCAGTTCTTAAGCGATTTTCTCACCACTATTTTACAATTCTCATATGTTGTAAGCGTGCTGTATTCCTTCATGGCTGTAATACAGACAATGTCGGCAAATTTAACGAGCTTAAGTTTATTCCCTATCTTGACAAGTATATGATCATCCCTTTTTATTTTCCCGTTTTCTTCATCGAATGAATTTATCCTGTTTGAGATACTCGTCTTTAGCCTTTCTAACTTTTCCAATCTTTTATTTATGGAGTTCAGTAGCGATTCGCTTAAAAACTCAGCGGGGAGATAATCATCGGCACCCGCTTCCATTACTTTTCGCTGTAGTTGAAAAGAGCTCATTCCTGATACGACAATCAACGGTATTGATGATGTTTTTTCTTCCTTCGCAATTTTTGAAATTACGTCTATGCTGGTATCAACATTTTTCAGGAAAAATAAAATAAGGTCGGGTAAATAGCGCAGAGAAATCTCAAGCCCGTCTTTCAGTTTATGCGAATAAAATATTTCAAAATCGTCTTCCGACAGAATATTCTCGATTTCTTTTATTTCATCATCATTATTTTGAATGACTAAAATCTTTTTCAATAATCTGCTTTTTTATGTTTTTGAGTACTTGTGTTATTAGCTAATACAAAATTACCTAATTCTCATTTAAATTTTTATAAAACGCTTAAGACAAATATGTCGCGTTTGTTGCAAAAAGCTGTTAATCGTCGACGATATTCACAAAGTTTGGGTATGTCAATTTTTCTTTTTCCATAATAACATTCAGGGGAGTGCATGAAAAGAGTACAAATCCTATCGATTTTATCCATTTTTATAATGATAGGAACTATTAACGGACCTGCCTTTGCACAGGGATTATCCATAAAAGCCGGAGGCGATATTGTCAGTCGCTACATCTGGCGGGGAATGGATATCAATAACCAGGCAAATATTCAGCCTTACATTTCTTTAAGTTATTCAGGATTACAATTCGGATTTTGGGGATCATATGGATTAAATCATCTCAATTCCACTGATGAAAATTATTCCCTTAGCTCAGAAATTGATACCTGGCTCAGCTACTCAATACCATTAAATAATTATGCAAGCATTACTGCATTAGTGACAGACTTTTACTACCCCAGCGCAGGCATAGGAATCGGTAATTTTAATAATTACGACAACATAAATGGTCCCGGTGCACATACAGTTGAAGCGGGATTAGTTATTGCTGGTGGAGAGTCTGTTCCGTTAAGTCTAAGTGGCTATGTTAATATTTATAACGACAAAGGTAACAATGCTTATTTCCAGCTTGATTATGCTGCAACTCTAAATGAATTCGATATTGGTTTATTTGCCGGCGCAGCTTTAGGCAGTAAAGACAATCCGGCTTATTACGGAACTGATAAATTCAATTTTATAAACGTTGGATTAAAGGTTTCAAAATCGGTAAAGATAACAGATAGTTTTTCACTACCAGTATTTTGCAGCTACATTATTAATCCAAAAAGTGAGCTGGCTTTTTTTGTTTTCGGAATCTCAATATAAAAATTTAATAATCGGAGGTTTATAATGTTTGATACCGGCAGTACCGGCTTTATGCTGATAGCAACCAGCCTGGTCATGCTTATGACACCGGGTTTGGCATTCTTTTATGGCGGCCTAGTTGGAAGAAAAAATGTACTTGGTATAATGATTCAAAGTTTTGTTTCACTCGGCTGGACAACTATTCTTTGGTTTGCTTTCGGGTACTCTCTCTGTTTCAGTGGTGGCCAGGGAGCAATAATCGGAAACCTGAATATGGCCTTTTTATCGGGAACGACTTTAAGCTCTGTATTTTTAGGCAATAACCAGATACCACTATATGTATTTGTTGCTTATCAAATGATGTTCGCAATTATTACACCGGCATTAATTACAGGCGCATTTGCAAACAGGGTTCGTTTCCCCGCCTACTTAATATTTTTAACATTGTGGTTAATATGTGTTTACTTCCCTCTCGTACATATGGTTTGGGGAGGCGGATTATTGGCTGAGTGGGGTGTCCTAGATTTTGCAGGCGGTATAGTAGTTCACGCGAGTGCAGGAATGGCAGCACTTGCATCAGTACTATATGTAGGCAAGCGGAATATAAAGGAAAGAGGCCCACACAGTATTCCGCTGGTAGCTTTGGGAACGGGTCTTCTCTGGTTTGGCTGGTACGGTTTTAATGCCGGTAGCGAACTGAAAGTAGATACAATTACTGTAACTGCATTTTTAAATACCGATGTTGCCGCTTCTTTTGCTGCAATCACTTGGTTACTATTAGCATGGGCACTGGAAAAGAAACCAAAACTTGTCGGCCTTTTAACAGGTTCTGTTGCAGGTCTGGCTACAATAACCCCTGCCGCCGGATTTATTACTATTGGGAATGCAGCTATAATTGGAATTGCCTCAGGAATTATATGCTACTTCGCAGTGAGTTTAAAAAATAAACTTGAATGGGATGACGCTCTCGATGTTTGGGGAGTTCACGGTGTTGGCGGAATTCTTGGAATAATTATGCTTGGACTTTTCGCATCCAGCGCTGTAAACCCTATGGTTAACGTTGAAGGATTATTTGTCGGCGGTTCGTGGGAGTTTTTAATTAAGCAGGCAGTTTCCGTTATCGCAGTTGGAGCTTATTGCTTTATTTTCACTTATTTTGTGTTAAAGCTAATAAATTACATTACACCAGTTAAAGTAACAAAACAGGAAGAAGAAGCAGGAATGGATGCTTCATTGCACGGCGAAATTGCGTATGAAGATTAAATCCATAGCTAAAACTTGCTGGAACAATTAACAAAAAACCGCCTCAGATTAAATTCTGAGGCGGTTTTTGTTTTAGATAATTTTAAATTGATCCAGGACTTTCAATCTGAATTTTGAAATCAGATGTCCGGATAATCCTCATCACCCAATTCACTTCTGCTTCCCCATACATCCCGCTCTGTCGACATGGTTGTTGAGAAAGACTGAAGAGGATTAAAGTTTTCACAACTGACTGAATGCCATAATATAAATTCGTTCTGCTTTAAGTCTTTATCAATCTCATCAAGCAAAACAATATTTGTCTTATTGGTATTCTGAATTTTCTTTGTCAGCCAGTTCTGATCATCCACAGTTAGATAGTTATAAAGAGAAGAAATGGCTTTGTTTTCAACCAGCCCTACGATGGTTTCTGGAAAAATTTCCTTGTACGATTCCAGCGTTACTGTTATAATACTCAACTGACCGGCAAATGAACCCGCGTTCATCTTTACAGATTCCGGAACCGTTGTAATAACCGGTATCTCGATTCTAAATATTGTCTTTGGTTCAATAGTGGTGGACATTTTCGATGAATAAGTACAATTATATTTTACCAGGTTTAACTGTTCTGAAGCCGGAGTCTTTTTCGCAATAAAGTAAGGGTAATTAAAATCAATTCTTACCATTTTTGCGTTTAGTTCCTGGAAATAAGTCCTGATATTTTTTTTCAGAGTTGACGGGCCGATAATATCCCTGTGTTCATGCAAAATCTGAATAAACTTGTTAATCCATTCCGATTCAAACTCCTCTTCAATTTTTGCCTGAATGGAGATCTTAGCAATCGTATTCTGACCGTCTTTTTCTGTTTTGGAAATAGCTTTTATTGGATAGACAACATCGTTTATTCCTACATCAACTAAAAATCTTTTTTCGTTTCCCATAATTAGAATCCTCTAAATATAATGCTGTAAATGTCACATAATTACTACATATCAAATATAAATATGATTTCACATAATAGATATAGAGATAATTTTACTTATATAAAGACAGAAAAAATTTGGCAGGGACCTGACAAACATTTAGTTTTTATGAATTCACTTTCCCAGAACAATTATGTGAGCTGTATATGGGGCATTCTTAATTTCTATTAATACTTTGAATCCGGCTCGTTTGGCAAGCCCGGCAATTCCTTCCCCTGCAAGGTAAGATTTAAAATTTCTGTAATGGTCTCTTCCCGCGGCAAATTCAATTACCTCATTTAATCCGCTCCAGAAACCTCCCGGTCTCGGGAAAAGATAATCACCAATGATAATTTTATCAGCAACCTGTGCAATTTCATTCAGAAGGATTTCCCTTTCTTTTTTATTTACTTCGTGAATTACATAAGTCATTACAGCAAAATCAAAATGTTCTTTTCCTTCGGATATAATTTCTTTCACAGTTTTATGCTGAAATGAGATTTTAGAATCGGAATTTCCTGATAGTGTTAAATTTGCTCTGCTTATGTTTCTTTTAGAAAGATCAATACCCAGAATTGAGTTGCAATTATCCTTAATAAAAAACGAAAAACGTCCAGTCCCGCAGCCAACATCCAGAATTTTAGAATCTACATCAACCAGGTTTTTAATTTCCCCGAACAGCCTGTCCTGATTTGGCGCGATAAATTTATCATAAAACCATCCATCGTACCAGTGATCTTTGTTGAACTCCGTCATATTAAATCCTTGAAAGTAGTATATGGATTCCCTTAAATTACCGATAAGTTTGAACAAATATAAAAATATAAATATTCAATCAGCAACTATCTTTTACACATTATAATTTATTCGATGAATAAATTAAAATTCAGCTCACATTGAATTTTATTATATTTCAAATTAAAATAAACGGGAGCTATATTTTCGGGGGGATAATATCGGGGAATTATTATGAAAATTGCAGATAAAATTAAAGACTTACAGCCTCTCAATATGGAATTATATGACGGTTCTTTTGTATCAGGTAAACAGCAGGATTATATACAGTTGCAATATTATTTTGATAAAGTTACAAGCAAACTTATAACAAAAATATATTTTACAAAAAATGCACAGGGAGCGCCTTTAAGAGTCCACGGCGGTGCTATCTCAGCTGTTCTCGATGAAACAATGGGAATAATAACTTTTCTAAATTTCAGTCCTGCAGTAACTGCTAATTTATCAATTAATTTCATCAAACCACTTAAAGTTGAAAAAGATGTTTTTGTAGAAACCTGGATTGAAGAAAATAATGACAAGAAATATTTGATAAAAGGTATAATGGTCACAGAAGATGAAACACTTGTAGCTGAAGCCAGCGGTGTATTCATTAAAATGCCGATGGATAAAGTTGCTGAATACCAGGATTACTACAGAAAATTCAAAGCTGACCTGGAATAATAAGCGTAGCTTTAAGAGTTTTATATTTATTTTTTAGGATCTTAAACTTATGTCCGTTCCAATTGCAGTTCAAAAATCAGGATTGATTAGAAAACTTGCAAAGTTGATTTTTAGAATAATAGGCTGGCAATCTTATATTATCACTCCCCCAACTTCAAGTTATTTATTTATCGGTGCGCCGCATACAACTAACTGGGATTTCGGAATTCTTATGCTGTTTGCAACAGCAAATAAGATCCCGGTTCACTGGATGGGCAAAGACTCTTTATTTAAGGGGCCGCTGGGATTTATTATTTCTGCCCTAGGTGGAATACCCGTAAACAGAAATGCCCGGTCAAATTTTGTCGACCAGGCAGCAGAAATGTTTGCCAAAGAAGATGAGTTGATAATTGCAATGGCACCCGAGGGTACGAGAGGCAAAACAACACGCTGGCGTACCGGTTTTTATTACATCGCGCTCAAAGCAAAAGTACCGATTGTAATGGCATATTTGGATTATAAAAAGAAAATATGTGGACTTGGGCCCGCTATTATTCCAACCGGAGATATTAATGCCGATTTTGAAAAGATAAAGGATTTCTACAAAGACTTCACGGGCAAGTATCCTGAAAAACAGGGTGAGATAAAACTTACCGAAAATTGATAAATTACTTTTGACGTTGGTCCAAAATCAAAAAAACTCCTGCAAAACAGAAGTATTTTTCGTGCCCAAAGGGGGACTCGAACCCCCACCCAAGTACATGGACTAGACCCTGAACCTAGCGCGTCTACCAATTCCGCCATTTGGGCAATAAATCAAGTAACAAAATTAAGAAATTTTGTGATCAAATTTACAATTAAATAAACCTTTAATCACTAATTCCGAATTCAAAATTCAACAACTTTTTCCTACTTCCTATTCTTCGGTTTCCAGCAATTTACCAACCGGAATCCCCTTTATTGTCTTCCTCCTTAATTTTTCCACCTGTATGTATTTCACATTTTCGTGGAAGATTTTTAGAATTAATTATGTCAGTTACAATATTAGGGCAGTAAGGAGTTGCCAGCCTTGTATCTCCCTGGTCCATAGATTCTTTGCAGAACTGTGTGGAAATCACGCCGGGAGCGAGATGGAAATATTCTACCGGAAGATTTAATTCTTTGTAAGCACCTTCCATAAACATCGCCCATATCGGCATAGCTGCACGCCCTCCCTGCCCATATGAAGCAGTAAATTTAACACGGTGATCATCAAAACCAACCCATACCCCTGCGGCAAGTTTTGGAGTAAATCCTACAAACCATGCATCTGCAAAATCCTGTGTAGATCCGGTTTTTCCAGCTGCAGGATACTGGAAATATCTTCTTACTCCTGCTCCGGTTCCGTCATTAATTACATCTTCCATCATATTTGTAACAATCGATGCAGTCTGAGGAGAAACCGCTTCTTTATAATTCGGAACAAACTGATCTATAAGAATTCCATATCTGTCTTCTATTTTTAAAATTGAAATTGGTGAAACATGCACGCCTTTATTTGCCAGCGTTCCATATGCAGATGTAATTTCCAGCGGCGTAACTTCTGATGTACCAAGAGCAATTGAAGGATATGGCCCGAGTGGTGAATCAATTCCCATATTTTTTGCAAACTTAACTACCTGGGCTGGTGGAGCAATGTCACTGATAGTCATTCTGCCTGCAATAACATTAAGCGAATGAGCCAGCCCGTATCGTAAAGTAGTATACCCACCGTACTCACCTGTTTCAAAATTATCGGGTGACCATCCATTATAATCAAATTTTTGATTTAGTAATGTGTAAGTAGGAAAATATCCATTATCAATTGCAACGGTGTAAACAAAAGGTTTAAATGCTGAGCCCGGCTGCCTTCTGATTCCTGTGGCGTGATTCAATCCTCTTCCAAAAACCTGATTATATCCGCCAACCATTGCTTTGATCTGACCATTAGTCGGATCGAGCGCAACAAACCCCACCTGTATCCTGGTTGCGTCTTCTTTAACTTTATCAATAAACTCCTTATCATTTTTCAGTTTGTTATAGACTAAAGCTTTTTCCTGCGGTGTGGGTGCTTCCTTATAATTTTCCGAATTTTTTATATCTCTATCAAGAATACTTGCAAGCAAATCCCTGTTTTTCTTCCAGCTCCATTTTTTATCGAATAATTCCTGGTACTCTTTTATATGCTTTGCGGCGGCTTTGTTCGCAATCTTCTGCATTCTTGAGTCGAGTGAAGTGTAAATGTTAAGCCCATCACGATAGAGGTCGTAGCCGTATTTGTCTGCCATAGCTTGCATTTTCTGTCGGATATACTCCATAAAATAAGGAGCAATACTTTTTGAGCTGTTCATTTTTCCGGAAGCAAGAACGATTGGTTTATTCTTCAGCTCTTCATACTTTTCCTGCGAAAGCATCCCGTTCACAACCATATTGTGCATTACAAGATTTCTCCTTGCAAGAGCGTTTTCAGGATGACTGGAAGGATTGTAATAAGTTGACGATTTCAGCAATGCAACTAACATTGCCGCTTCAGGCAAGGTAAGGTCTTTACCTTTTTCCCCAAAATAAACTCGAGACGCAGACTCAATTCCGTAAGAACTTTTGCCAAAATAGGAAACATTCAAATACATTTGAAGTATTTCTTTCTTAGTATAGGTCTTTTCAATTTGAACCGCAGTTATCCATTCCCTTACCTTTCTGGTTATCGTTTCAAAAATATTCTCGTGTTTTTCTTTAAGGTTATAGAGATTTTTAGCCAATTGTTGTGTAATAGTACTTGCACCTTCGTGAGAAAAAGTAAGAATATTTTTTACCATCGCTTTTGCAAAACGATCAAGATCAACACCCCAATGAGTATAAAATTTTCTATCCTCTGTAGAAATCAGAGCATTTGCCACGTAATTAGGCAGACTATCTATATGTGTCTCAATCCTGTTTTCAATAAAAAATTGTCCCAGAACTTCCCCGTCGGAGGTATAAACTGTGCTTGCAAGCTGAGGTTTGGGGTTTTCGAGTTGTTCAAGTGATGGTAGTCCACTTATCACAATGATTGTATAAACAGCAGCACAAATGAAAATAATACCTGCAAATATCAGCTTGAATTTCCTTCCGGTTTTCTTTTTATCCTTTTTGCGTTTGGAAGGGTTCTTAAAATACTCATTCATTTCTTCATCGGATTTTTTTGCCATTTTATTTCCAGTCTACAATTTCAAATTTGTTGTCTTTAAAGATTCCGTAGCAAGGGGCATCATGCCACCAGCCAAGGTTGATATAACAACCATTTTTATAATGAATATAAGACCTGCTATGCGAGTGACCGAATAAAACAAATTCATATCCCTCATCAATTTTTCCCTTTGCAGCTTCAAACATCCCATCTTCTTCGCCATAATCTTTTTTTGAAGTATAATCACGGCTTGTTTTGCTTATATTGCTCCCAATCGAAACACCCAAATCAGGATGTAAAATTGAATACATTTTTTGAAGAAATTTGTTCCTCATAATTTTCTTTAAGACCATGTAACCGTAATCATTTTTAACCAGTCCGTCCCCGTGGTCAATAAAAAATTTCTTCCCGTTTATAACCGTATCCACCGAATTTTCATACATTATCGCCCCGATTTCATCACTGAAAAAATTTCTGTGCATAAAATCGTGATTCCCTATCAGGTAATGTACTTTTGTTCCACTTTCAGTCAGATCCTGCAAAGCCGTAAGAGTTCTGAAAAATCCTTTCTGATAAACTCTTTTATATTCAAACCAGTAATCGAAAAGATCGCCGACAATGTAAAGTTCCTTTGCATTTCCCTGAGCAAATTTAAAAAAATTTACAAGCAGCCTTTCCTTTCTTTTTTCTGTAGCGGCAGATTGCAGCCCTAGATGAATGTCGGATATAAAAAGATATGAGTCTTTCACTAAATATTTTTTTTATAGTTTACAAAAAATACGGTTTAAGTAAGTTAAATAAAAGATAAAACCCCGGACTTAATTATTCCTTGATAGAAATATGCCCAGCAGGCGGTTATTCGGGTCAGCCAGTACATTTACCGGTTTTTTATTACATTTGATTTCAAATTGTGATTCACGTTTAGTTACCCTGACGGTATCAACAATGGAAGTATTATCCTCAAGATCTATTCGTAATTCCAGTGGGAAATTATAGGTGTTCACACCTGCTTGAGTTTGCTGAAGTTCCAGCTCAGCTATATAATTGCCGTCATCTTCGTCCTCATCCCAATCATAAGTTGCCTTGATAATGCCATTCCCGTGGAATAGCCACTGGTTGAAAAATAAATTCAGGTTTTTGCCAGAAGTTTTTTCACAAATATTTTTGAAATCATCAATCGAAGCGTTTTTATATTTGTAAGCTTCAAAATAATTTCTCATAGATTTGAAGAACAAAGAATCCCCTATTTCCCACCTCAGCATATGAAGTATCCACGCTCCTTTGTCGTAAACAGTCTGAGAAAATAGTTCCTGCGGATCGTAAACTCTGTCAGAAAAACTATTATGGAATTTACTCATCATAGTTGATCGTAATGCTGAAGGACCTGCTTCGTGCTCTGCATAAAGTGCTTCACAATATGAAGCAAATCCTTCGTTCAGCCAGATTTCCTTCCACGATTTTAATCCCACTGCATCTCCAAACCATTGATGTGCAAGCTCGTGGGCATAAACATCATCGAAAAATTTTCTGCCCCCGATAAAATTAGAACCAATTCCAGTAATAGTCTGGTGCTCCATAGCTCCCATCTGCCATAAAAACTCAGCAACTCCGTATTTTTCTTTTATGAAAGGATATTCTCCGAAAGTTTTGGCAAAAAAGTTCATCATATCCAGATGATCGCTGAAATCGATTTTTGCATCGGTAAGCTGTGACGGGAATGCATAATATCTGATAGCCATTGTATCGGCTTTATCCTGCGAAATATATTGATCATCAAACTCAACGTACTTTGAGGAATACAAACAAATTAAGTAGGTGGAAATGGGGTAGTAAGTTTTCCAGTGATATGTCTTCCTGTTTCCGTTTATTGTTACGCCGATTAGTTTCCCGTTAGAGATTGAAGTCTGCGAAGAATCATTTGTGATTTTCATATCAAGCTGAGCTTTGTCATCCGGAATGTCATTACACGGAAACCAAGTAGAAGCATAGTTAGGTTCATTCAGGCTATATACAACTGACTGATCGTTTATCTGCCCGAACGCAAATGACGATAGACCCAGCCGCTTCGGAGATCCTTCGTAAACTATATTAACAATAAATGTATCTGACTTAATTTCTGCAAGTGGAAATGATATTTGTTTTTCACTTCTTTCATATTCCGCCGTTTTTCCATTTATTGTAGCATAAGAAATCACCATATTTTTGTAAAAATTAAGATCAAGCTGAGAAATGTTTTTATTCGTTATCACACCGGTTATTGTTGCATTTCCTTTTATCCATCTTTTTGCCGGATAAAGATCGATCGATAAATCATACTTCAAAACATTAATGTCATATTGGTTAGAGGTAATATAACCTGATTCTGTTCCGGCAAAACTGGACAATACTTTTTTGTTTTTCTGGACCGGTCTGGCGGGAAAAATAATTAGCAAAAGAAATGTAATTACCGCAAAAAGAAATCTATAGTTTTTTTCCATCTATAAATTACCGCAATTCCCGAAAGTTGAATTTGTATAAGTATAATAGTAATATAAATTTAAATGCCACGAAAAAGGAACTGATTCACTTTTTATAAGTTAAAATTTAAATAAAGTCTGTTATTAAAGATAAAAAGATAAATTATTTAACATTTAAATAACAGGCTTAATCATTGCCAATAAAGCTATAAATAGATATATTTTAAGTAATTACTGGGAGATAATATGACATTTCCAGGATCTTCGATTTTAAGAGACACTGTCACGATGGTACTGGCCGGGGGGGTCGGGGAGAGATTAAAACCATTAACTGACCAAAGAAGTAAACCTGCCGTTCCGTTTGGCGGAAAATATAGAATAATTGATTTTGCACTTTCAAATTGCCTCAACTCAGGCCTAAGAAAAATTTACGTCCTTGTTCAGTACAAATCTGATTCACTCAATCAGCATATTTTTGAAGCCTGGAGTATTTTTAATCCGGAACTCGGTGAATTTATCTACTCTGTTCCGCCGCAGAGAAAAATGACAAAAGACTGGTATCTCGGTACCGCAAACGCCATTTACCAGAACATGAATTTATTTGCGACTTACAAAGGTGTAAAATGGGTGTTGATACTTAGCGGCGATCATATTTATAAAATGGATTACCTGAAAATGCTTCAGCATCATGTTGATACAAAATCAGATTTGTCTATGGCATGTATTGAAGTACCGAAGGATGATGCTAGCCGTTTCGGAATTGTTGGCGTAAATGAAAAACACGAAGTTGAATCATTTGTAGAAAAGCCAAAAACTCCGCCCGAACTTCCAGACTCACCCGAAAATTCTTTTGTGAATATGGGAATTTATGTATTCAATGCTGATGTGCTTACAGAAGTTATTTCGGAAATGGAGGAAAAAAATATTAAAAGTCATGATTTTGGGAATGATGTCATCCCATACATGGTAAAGAATAAATTAAAAGTAAGCGCTTATCGTTTTGAAGATGAAAACAGGAAATCGGAACCTTACTGGAGAGATATTGGAACTATTGATAGCTATTATGAAGCAAGTATGGACCTGATAAGCATCAATCCTGAATTTAATTTTTATGATTTATCCTGGCCGATGCGCACTTACCAGTTTCAGCATCCACCCGCAAAAACAGTTTCGCACGAAGGTGAGAGAGTCGGGCGTACTCTCAATTCCTTAATTTGTGATGGGACAATTGTATCCGGTGGATTAGTTGAACGCTCACTTATTGGTCCAAATGTAAAAGTGAATAGTTTTTCTTACATAACCGATTCAATTATTATGAACAATGTTAATGTCGGAAGACATGCGCGGATAAGAAGAGCAATAATTGATAAGAATGTCGTAATTCCTGAAGGTTATGAAATTGGCTTTGATTTAGAAGGTGATAAGAAAAAATTTAAGGTTACAGATAGCGGAATTGTTGTAATCGGTAAAAATCACGTACTGAGTTAAAACTAATTTTCCTCAATTATTTATCACAGAAATAGATAATATCATAACAAAATTTTGTGAATTCATTTTCATTTAGAAAATCTGCAGGATTAATTGTTTTTACTTTAAACCCGCCTCTTTTAATCTATCTGCAAAATCTGGCCCATAAATTCTAACGTGATCTTCCTGCCCTAATGATCACCTCCCTGAATTTACTCTAATTTTTTCCTAAAATAGTTTTTTATCGATCAAATGAACCATTAAGAATATTCAAATTTCCTTAAACTAATTTAATGGCTTATAATAAAATTATTGCTATTTCAGGAATTCAACATCTTTGATTTCATCATTTCATAAATGCTATTTTTGTCTTAATTTAGATTCACATATAAAATGACTTATGAATCCAAATTTAGAGACAAAACTTAACAATCTGCCCGATAATCCCGGTGTTTACCAGTTTCTCAGCGAAAAAGGAAAAGTGATCTATGTAGGGAAAGCCAGGAATCTGAAGAACCGGGTAAGAAGCTATTTCCATGTAAGTGTCACATCACCAAAGACTATTGCACTTGTAAAAAGAATAAATGATTTTGAACTAATTGTAACTGATAATGAAATAGAAGCTCTGGTACTGGAAAGTAATCTTATCAAGGACCTGAAGCCAAGGTACAATATTAATCTTAAGGATGATAAGTCCTACCCTTTCATAAAAGTAACCAATGAACCTTATCCCCAGGTTTATGCAACTCGGAGAGTAGTTAAAGACGGATCAAAATATTTTGGGCCATACACAAATGTAAAAGATATGAAATCTGCTCTCCGGATGATTAACCAGATTTTTAAGATCAGAAGCTGCAAATATAACATTACACAGGAAGCAATTGACAAAAAGAGATTTAAGGTTTGTCTCGATTATCACATTCATAAATGCGACGGCCCATGCGAAGGTCTGGTTTCTGAAAAAGAATACAACGATATGGTCAACGAGGTAATAAAACTTTTACGCGGTAAAACAGATGATCTTATTAAGGAACTTACTACCAAGATGGAAAAGGCTGTTGAAAAAATGGAATATGAAAAGGCCGCTGAAATACGAGATAAAAGAGACCAGCTAAATGTAATTGCGGCTAGGCAAAAGATTGTAGCAAATGATTTTGGCGACCGTGATGTAATTTCAATAGCCTATGAAGGAAAAGATTCTGCGTGCTCAGTATTTAATATCAGAGGCGGCAAGCTCACAGCGAAGAAACAACTAAAGCTCGCAATTGACGAAAATGAGGCCCCAGAAGAAATATATGCCGCGGCGTTAAAATTTTATTATGGTGAATTTGTTGAAATTCCGAAAGAAATTTTAATGGAAGTTACCCCAACAGATAAAGATACAATTAGCACTTGGCTTAGCGTGAGAGCCGAAAGAAAGGTAAAAATTGTTGTACCTAAAAAAAGCAGCGACGCCCTTTCTCTTATCAGAATGTGCAAACAGAATGCAATACTGCAATTAAAAGAAATTCAAATACAGAAAATGAAAAATCAGGGAAATGTTCCTTATTCCCTGTCTGCTTTACAAAGAGATCTCAGATTAAATAAGCTTCCGAAAAAAATTGAATGTTTTGATATATCAAATCTGCAGGGAACAGATTCTGTTGCAAGCATGGTTGTTTTTGTAGATGGTAAACCGAAGAAAAGCCTTTACAGAAAATTTATAATTAAAACTGTAGACGGACCGGATGATTTTTCAAGTATGCGGGAAGTGATTGAAAGAAGGTACAAAAAACTAAAAGAAGATAATGAAATACTCCCGGATCTAATTATGGTTGATGGTGGAAAAGGACAACTTTCCAGCGCAGTTAGTGTGCTTGATGAATTGGGATTCGAAAAATATAATATTATTGGACTGGCAAAAAGACTTGAAGAGGTTTTCTTCCCGGATAATTCTGAACCTGAATCAATTCCCAAAACTTCGTCTGGATTAAAACTCCTTCAGCAAGTCAGAGATGAGGCTCACAGGTTTGCTATCACATTTCATCGAGCACGAAGAAGTAAAAGGACAATCACCTCTGAACTCGGGGAAATAAAAGGAATCGGAAAATCTACCACGGATAAATTGTTGAAAGAGCTAGGCAGCCTGAAAGCTATTAAAGAAGCAGATATTGAAACTCTTACAAAAACCGTTGGAAAAGCAAAGGCAGA
The DNA here is from genome assembly GCA_963748105.1 of uncultured Bacteroidota bacterium. Lineage (GTDB taxonomy): Bacteria > Bacteroidota > Ignavibacteria > Ignavibacteriales > Ignavibacteriaceae > JAKAGZ01. The sequence goes on from CAVVHP010000010.1 coordinate 90,270, forward strand.
ATCATTAAAGAATCACTTTGAAAATTCAACAAATTCAGACTTAAAATAGCAGCTATCCAGATTCACTAATGTCATAAGTGACCTTCTTACCAAAAAAGTAAACAATCGCACCAAGTGTGGCCGTAATAATAATTATAGAATAATATGGTGAAAATCCGTACGCTGTAGGAATATCACCAATCAGCATACAAAAGACCGCAACAACTACTGCATAAGGTAATTGAGTTCTTACATGGTCGATATGATCGCATCCGGAAGCCATTGAACTTAAAATTGTTGTATCAGAAATTGGCGAACAGTGATCACCAAATACTGAACCGGCAAGTACAGAACTTATTACACCGTGTAGAATTATTTCTGAATCCATTGGTGAGTAATGATAAAAAGACGGCACTACTGTAGCTAACGGAATTACAATCGGCATTAAAATAGCCATTGTTCCCCAGCTTGTTCCCGTAGCAAAACTTGTAAGAGCACAAACAATAAAAACTATTACAGGCAGAAACCTGGGACTGATTGAATCACCGATTATACCAATTAAAAAATCTGCTGTTTTAATGTCCTGTGTAATAGAGCCAATTGCCCAGGCCAGGGTAAGAATAATTAAGGCAAGCAGCATTGACCGAACGCCCAAAAACCATGCATCAAGTGTATCGCTAATATTCATAATTTTTTGCGAAACTATCATTGTTGCTGCCACACCACAAGCTATAAAACTAGACCAGAGCAATGCGATATACGAATCAGAATTGCCAATAATATCACGTATTCCGTACTCTGTAATTCCCTGCTGCGCTAGAGAAGAAATACCGGTATAATACAGACCCGCAATAGTTCCTAATATTAAAACGAGTATTGGCACCACCGCATTATACCATCTAGCCTTATCTTCATTACCGAATAATTCAGATTTTTCGGTAATGCTACCTACTTTTGCTCCATCCCGCAGAACTTTACCTTTCTCAGTCGCCCTTTTTTCGGCTTTGTACATCGGGCCAAAATCTCTCTCGAAATAAGAAACCATAAAAACGAAAACAAGCATAAGTATCGGATAGAATCTGTACGGAATTGTTTGCAGAAATACATCATATGCATTTTCTGTAGAACCAACCATACTCAGTCCGTGTTGTATTAACCCGATTTCGTACCCGATCCACGAGCTTACAACAAACAAAGAAACTACCGGCGCAGATGTTGCGTCAACAATAAAAGATAATTTTTCTCTTGAGATTCGCATCTTATCAGTAATCGGCCTCATTAAATTTCCAACGATTAGCGTATTGGCATAATCGTCAAAGAAAATTGCAATACCCATTAGCCAAGTTGAAATAAGCCCTGACTTTCTTTTTTTTGCAAACCGGGTTATTACATCAGCCATTCCTTTTGTTCCGCCGCTCTTTGAAATTAGTCCTACAACACCACCGAAGAGACAGGTAAAGACAATAATCTCAATGTGTGATGGATCTGCAAGAGCTTTAATAACATAGGTATCTATCAATCGGAGAATCCCGGTTAGAGGATTAAAATCATTAAGGAAAACTGCGCCCAGGTAAATACCAATCAGGAGGGAAATAATTACCTGTCGGAGCCATAGAGCCAGTAAAATTGCTACAAGAGGAGGAACAATACTCAACCACGCAGGGATAACTCTCACTTTTACGGGCTGAATCTCAGAATTCAAAAAATTAAATGTGAAATTGCCGCTGATATTTATTACAATTGAAGTATCTATTTTCCCGTTATGAAGGGCAAAACGATAATTTTCTACAGTTCCTTCGCCGGTAAGTTTGGCGTCAATGTAATTAAGAGAATCTGTAAAACCTTCGGCTTTAACATTATAGTGAATACCGGTGAGTGTTAGTGAAGATAAGGATACTGTTTGCGCCCGGAGAGAAAGCGCACAAAGCGGAAAAAGTATTGTAAGAAAAATAAATTTCTTCAAAGAATTATTCTTATTGTCTTTTTGAAATGTCTGTAATCGGCTTCAATCGAGGTTCAATATAAATTCAAATTAAAATAAATCAAAATTAATCGTTATATTTTATCAAACTTTAAGAATATTTTTTGCCAATGAAAAAACCAATTCTACTTCTGCTGTCTTTTTTCGTATTAGTAACTGCCGGATGCGGGGAAAAAAACGCTGGAAAAGAAAAAATTTCCGGTAAATTGATTCAAAACCTGGTTAGCCGTGCTATTGCAGGTAGCACCTCTGCTAATGATTCTCTGGGAGGACTGGTTAACAGGCAATACCCGGTAGACAGAAATTACAATAATCTTAAAATTGATAGTCTGAAATCCAAGACGGGATTCCTTTATTATACCATACTACTTGAATACCCGAACCCTGCATATAACAGGTTTGCCGTTTACGATACACTTTTGCAGGCACACCTGATTGATAAATCGCTCAACGGAAATATTTCTGAAGATAAAATTTTTACAGATGGATTGAGTTTTATTAAGCTAAGTGAATATTTTATTTCAAAGGATATTTTTAATGTACAGAGAATTTCACTTTATTCTATTGATGATTCTACTGTGAGTAGAGTTTTCAGAACATTTACAAAATTAGCTTACGGCAACCGGGAATATACACAAGCTTTAGATGAGATTTCAGCACAAAGGATAAAAACATCAATGACGAGTAATCGCTACTCAGCCATAAAAAATAAATCTGATATCTTCATGTTCGAACCGGAAGCAAATTTTTATAAAAGCAGCAGTGACCTATTCGATAAATACATTACCGGAATTATTAATCGTTCAAAAAACAAGATTAAAAATCCGGAAATTATTGATGAAAAATCGATTTGGGAATCTTTGGGAATTGATCCGCAAGCTCAAATAAATAAGGCACATGTGAATTCAAATAGCGAATCAGGTTATTCGCTAAATCTTTCTGAAGATTGGAAAGTCTTTAAAGATTTTAATGTTGCTGAATATTTGAATAAAGAATTCAATGGAACCCGGTTTTTAAATAATTCTATCGGCACAAGTATATCAGTTTTTGAAATTCCAGTGACAAAATCTGCTGAGGACTTTATAAAATTTAAACTGGACAAATCCATCACTAAAGGGAATTTAGTGATGCGTTATACAGATGAAATAATAGACGGTAAACTATTCGTCAGGTTCTATGAATTTTATTGCGAAAATAAAAAAATGGTTGTTATGATAAAGGGCTCAAAATATACTTACGAAGATTACAAGGAACTTTATTCCAGAATTATTAATTCATTTTCTATGGAATGCTGATGCATAAAATGCTTCTATTTATAAAGAAAACGGATGAAGAAGAAATAATTGAACACTTTAATAATTTTACTCTCAAATATTTAACTGACCTTGCAGGTAAAGAAATTAAAGCTGGAAAAATTGAAAGTAACTTCCTCCTCGAAACAAAATACACTCATTTTTGTGAAATTGAAGCTGAATCTAAGCACAAAATGGACGAACTAATGAGTTCCAGGAAAGGTCGCATATTAAATAAAGACCTTATGGATTTCCACGAATTTGTCGATGTTATATTCGTAGATTTTCACTGATTATTTCAATTTAGATGTGGCGTCTTTATATAAATAAACATACATTATAAATAATCATATCATTTAAAGAGGTAAGCGATGTGGTCAAAAGTAACGACTAAATTCTCTTCTCTGGTTGTTATAATTGCATTTTCTGCGGCAATGTTATTCTCAAGTAATACTGCTAGCGCACAAAGTTTTTTCAAAGTAAACAGCAATGTACCTTCTGGTGGATCCTCAGCTACAACAAATTCAAGCGATAACAGCAGTAACGGAAAAACACTTATTTACGTGGCTATGGGAGCCGCAGTTGTTGGAGCCCTGCTTTATAAATTTGTTTTCCATAAAGATAAAGATGTGGACTCAACAGAGACAGAATCAGAATCATCTTCATTATTGGTCCCAGGTAATCCGGTAATTTCAAAAAAAGATGCAGAGTTTGCAGAGATCAGGGATCCGTTACCTGTTAATCTCTACCTCGCTGTTAAAAGAGACTACATAATTCCGGATCAAAAAATTTATATGGTTGGATTAGCGTTTAATTTTTGAAAATCGGTAAACGACAACATCTTATTTTTTGCTCAGTGTGCAATGATTACTCAGATTTAAGTTTATAAATTTTGAATTGCACCAGTCATTTCTTTCTTAATACTCTTTTTCTTCAGAATACTCTAAAGCCAGAATTGCTAGTGATATAATAAATTCAGAAGGGAATTAGATGGAATCCACAAAAAATAAAAAACGGGTAGCAGTCACCCGAAAGTCCTACTTACCGTTGCTTCCTTCCGGACCTGGCGGGATTCAGTATTATTTCGTCAACCACTACCCGAATTTCAAAATTTCAGGGCTGTAAAGATTATTATTTTATTCAACTATCGCAAGTATACAACCGGCCATTTTCATTTCTTTTTCTTATTTCTAATTGTATTTCTTTCCCAGAACACGCCGTCTTCGTATCCCTGAATTTTTTTATTTTCTTCGGCAAGTTTCAATCTTTTTTCAGCTATACAGCAATAATCGAAATCAAGTTCAATACCCGCGTATTTTCGTCCGAGTTTTTTTGCAACCACAGCAGTTGTTCCTGAGCCCATAAACGGATCAAAAACCAAATCACCGGGATTAGAGCTTGCCAGAATAATTTTTGCCACAAGCTTTTCCGGTTTTTGCGTTGGATGGTCTGTATTTTCAGGCATAGACCAAAATGGAACAGTTATATCCGTCCAGATATTTGAAGGGAATGTTGTTCTGAAATTTTCTTTTTCAACAGATACCCAATCCTTTGGTTTTCCATTTTCTTTATAAGGGGCAAGAACCTGTCTTTTAATTTTTACATCTTCAACATTAAATGTAAAATTATCAGACAAAGTGCAAAACCAGATATCTTCAGAACAATTTTTCCAGTTTGATTTTGCTCCTCTTCCCTTTTCCCTTTCCCATGTAATTCTATTATTAATTTTGAAATGTTTTTCAGCTACGGTATAAATTGCCGGAGAAGATTTCCAGTCACCACAGATATAAACTGATGCATTCGGCTTTAATAATCTTATTGTTTTACTTATCCACAAATCAAGCCATTCAGCATATTTATCATTGTCCATTTTTTTAAATGTAGCAAGATTAAATTTTTTGTGAAGATTATAAGGGGGATCTACAAATAAAAGATCAATAAATTTATCGGGCAATAAATCAATCGTCTTAAAAATGTCTCCGTTTATTATTTTATTTCCAATCTGATCAGACTTTAATGGCTTATCTTGAGCATTTATTAGATTCTTCCTGAATTCAGAAATTTCTAATTTTGTAAGTGTTAAAGTCCGGTTGAGTGGTGCTCTTTTTTTTTGCATTTAATGAATTGATTTCTGATGAATAACTAGGAATTAATATTTAGAATATTTTTCCCTGATAATTTCTAATTCCATAATTATTGTTTCAAATTTATGAACAAGATCATCTACTAATTTTTCAGTGTTTTCATCAAATTCATTTTTGCGTGCTGCCGTTTCAAGATTATGAGTCATCTGAGTAACAATATCAATTCCCAGAGTAACACTACTCCCTTTTAATTTATGAGCATTCATCTGAAGCATTTTTGCATTCTTCTCAACAACCGATGTTTTTATGTTTCCAATCATAGTTGGAAGGTCTGTAATATAAATGTCCAGTAGTTCAACATAAAAGTTAACATCTTCTTCAGTTTGAATGTCCTGCAGAAAAGTAATTTTACTTTCATCTATAATTCTGGTAGGTGTTCTTCGTTTTTTTAATTCAGAAATAAGTTCATCTTTTTCTTGATATAATGTGTCACTCCATTTCGTAAGCACCTGCTGCATTTCTTCCAATCTAACAGGTTTGCTGATATAATCGTCCATTCCGGCTTCCAGACAGGTTTCCCTATCGCCCTGCATAGCGTTTGCTGTCATAGCAATAATCCTTGGACGAGTTTCGGGTGGGAATTCGTCCAGAATAACTGCAGTTGCCTGGTATCCATCCATTTCCGGCATCAGAATATCCATAAACACTAGATCATAGCTAATATTTCTTACACTTTGTACAGCTTCTTTTCCATTAGCCGCAACATCCGCACGATAACCAAGTTTTTCAAATATTCTTATCGCAACTTTCTGATTGACAATATTATCTTCAGCGAGTAAAATTCTAAGAGGTTTTCTAATTCCAAGTCCTTTATCAATTTTATTTGTTTTATCGAAATCAGCCTTCGTCCCTTTTTCTTTTCCACCCAGCACATTTATTAATGTTTCCTGTAGCTGCATTTGCTTTATTGGTTTGGATAAAAATGCAGCAAGATTCATTCTATCATAATCAGTTAGTTGTTCTTTTTTCCCAACCGAAGTAAGTATAACAATCTGTGTACTTTTTGTATTCTCAAATTTTCTTATCTCGTGTGATAATTCAATGCCGTCCATATGCGGCATTTGATAATCCAATAACGCAATATCAAATTCGTTACCATCCGACAATATCTTCAAAGCTGCCTCAGGCGATTCAGCAACAACGGATTCCATTCCCCAGGAATCAGTTTGTATTTTAAGTATCCTCCGGTTTGTCTGGTTGTCATCAACAATCAATATTTTTTTCTTTTGAAGTTCCGCCCGGTTTCCTTTTAGATATACTTTTGATTTGGACTGGGCAGCCTGAGCGATAATTGTAAATGTAAAGGTAGTTCCTTTGCCAACTTCACTTTCTACCCAAACATTACCCCCCATCATTTGTGACAGTCTTTGGCTTATAGCAAGTCCGAGACCGGTTCCGCCATGAGTCCTAGTAGTTGAAGAATCAACCTGGCTAAATGATTTGAATAACCTGTCCATTTTATCGGCAGGAATTCCTATACCGGTATCCTTCACAGAAAATTTAATTTCATATTTATTTTCTTCTTCAAGTTTTTTTGAAGATACGTTAATAAAGACTTCACCTTTTTCAGTAAATTTAACTGCATTATTGATTAGGTTTATCAAAATTTGTCTTAATCTTGTAACATCTCCAACAATTACAGGCGGGGTATTTTCTTCAACTAAATAAGCAAGATCGAGAGATTTTTCAGCAACTTTTGATGCTACCATGTCTAGCGAGTCTTCTATACTATCGCGAAGATCAAACGGCTGCTGTTCTAGGTCTAGTTTTTCGGATTCAATTTTTGAAAAATCCAGTATATCATTAATAATTACCAAAAGTTGATCGCCGCTCAACCTGATTGTTTCAACATATTCTTTTTGTTCCTCGTTCAAAGGAGTATCCAGCAAAAGCCCTGTCATCCCGATTACTCCATTCATTGGTGTTCTTATTTCGTGCGACATAAGTGCCAGAAATTCGCTCTTTGCTTTTACAGCAGACTCAGCCCTCATCAGCGCAATATCAAGTTCCTTATTTTTATCAATTATTTCTGCACTGATTCTGTTTCTTTTAATAACAGATGCCAGCGTGGTAGCCATAGTTATTAAAGAGGATTCATCATTATCTGTCCACTCCCTGTAGTCATTCAGATCATCAAATCCAACAAAGCCCCAGAATTGATCATCCACCATTATAGGAACTAATATTAAAGATTTAATGGACTGGTCAACGAATAACCCTCGTTCATCTTCGCTTAAGTTTTTTGTCACAAATTTTAAAGTATTACCACGGGCAAAATTTTCATAAAAATTAAGTGAGGCAAATCTTGAATATGACAATTTTTGAAGGGCAGGATTTTCTATTTGCGATTCTGTACTCTCAGACGACCATTCAAATAATAATTTGGCATATAATTCTTCAGTTTCTTCAATTACTTCGTGCTTATAAATATAAACCCTGTCAACTTCTGCAGCTATTCCCAGAATTCTTAGCGCTGAATTAAATCCTGCATATTCATTTCTGTTGGAAATAAGATTCTTTGTAGCTTCTGCAATTCCCTGAAGCAGGTTATCTTTCTTTCTAAGTAATATTTCACTTGATTTTCTTTCTGTAATATCTCTGAAAATACTAAGCAGTAAATTTTCTCCTTCCAGGTTTTCAATAAATGAATTTGAAATTTCAAATTGAATTTCCATTCCGTTCCAGAGATTTACAGTTGTTTCATATTTTGAATTGATAGTATCATTTCTAAAATTTCTTGTATAGTTTTCAAGAGAAATTGGAGCATATTCATCAGCATAGACTAAAGAAAAAGACTTGCCCTCCAGTTCATTTTTATTTTTTCCAAGCATATTTGCATATGCCTGGTTACACATATAGATAATTCCATCTTTGTTAGTAAGTCTCATTCCATCCGATGATCTTTCCCATATCAGACGAAATGTTTTTTCAGAAGCACGCAATTTTTCTTCAGATTTCAGCCTTTCTGTAACCACGTGTAAGGTTCCCTGCCCGGATGGCTGCCCACTGTGTAGGGTAATTATTTTCGCATTTATTTCTACAGGTACCAAACCACCATCTTTGTGCAAAATTGGAAGGATATAATGGTTTAATTCCTTTTCCCGGAAAAATTTTTTCAATATATCAATAACTTCACCAACTTTTTCTTTGGAAACAAACCACATGAAACTCTTCCCTTCAATTTCATCCACCTCATATCCAAAAGCTTCTTTACAGGAAGGAGTTATAAATATCATTTTACCGGTACGCGAAATTCTGAAGATTACATCAATGGAGGCATCCGCCAATGCTTTATAATCATAATAAGAATCTTCAAATTTTTTGAGATTATCAGAAAATTCTCTGAGAAGTTTATTATCCGGCAAGCTACTGCCGAGGGTTTTCTCAATTTCGCTAAGTTGTTTTTTTAAGTAGGAGATATTTTCTTCCGCCAAATAGGTCTTATTTTGAGTTTCTTTTTCCAAAATTTTAAACTGAAATATTATTGAGAAGAGATTCTATGAATATTTGCTGATCTAAATTTATAAAATTTATGCAAATTAAGCATTTATGATGTATAAATGAAAATTTATTTGGAATCTAGCCAAATCCTTCTCAGCAATCTTGCTTAGCAGATGTTAAATATCTAATTTTAAAACAGCGTTTTTACAGAAATTATTAGGGGAAAATTATGCCTCACACAATAGTTACTATGCCCGGAGACGGTATAGGCAAAACGGTTCTCCCGGAAGCTATACGGGTTTTAGATACAGTTAAATTTGATGCTGAATATATTCATGCTGATATTGGCTGGGAATTCTGGTGCAAAGAAGGTAATGCACTTCCGCAACGTACAATTGATCTTCTCGAAAAACATAAAATAGGTTTATTCGGAGCAATTACGAGCAAACCTAAAGATGCTGCTGCGCTTGAAATTGACTCTTCAATAAAAGATAAGGGATTTGTTTATTTTAGTCCAATTGTGGGCCTTCGCCAACATTTTAATCTTGATTTATGTATTAGACCTTGCAAATCATTTCCGGGAAATCCATTAAACTTTATAATAAGGGATAAAGAAGGATTTAGCGAACCTGAAATTGATGCTGTAATTTTCCGGCAAAACACGGAAGGCCTTTATTCAGGAGTTGAATGGACAGATCCGCCGAAAAATGTTAGGGATGCTCTCGAAACTCACCCGAAAATGAAAAAATTTAAGGATGTGCCAGGTGAGGATCTTGCAGTTTCAACCAGAATAATGAGTCGGGGAGCATGCAGAAGAATTATAACAGAAGCATTTGAATATGCTAAAAAATTTGGTTTTAAAAATGTAACCGTTTGTGAAAAACCAAATGTTCTGAGAGAGACATCCGGAATGATGCTGGGTGAAGCAAAAATAATAGCAAAGGAATATCCTGGAATAGATTTATGGGATACGAATATTGACGCTCAAATGATGTGGTTGACTAAAAATCCTGAAAGTTATGGAGTAATTGTTGCAGAAAATATGTTCGGTGATATTATCAGTGACGGATTCGCAGGATTGGTTGGCGGACTTGGCTTTGCCTGCAGTGCAAACATTGGAAAAGACGTGGCTGTTTTTGAACCAACTCACGGTTCAGCACCAAAATATCAGGAATTAAATCCTTCAATAGTAAACCCTATTGCTATGATTTTAAGTGCCTGTATGATGCTAGACCATATCGGAGAAAATGAAAAAGCAAATTCTATCCGCACTGCAATTTCAAAAGTAATTGCTGATGGCAAAGTCAAAACATATGATATGCTGAAATTAAGAGGCGGCCCTGATGTATTTAGTAAAGGCGCCTGTACAACTCAACAACTTACTGATGCAATAATTGCGGAGTTATAAATCTTATGAAAGAAAAAGTTCTCGAAATATGGCCTGAGATAAACTGGATTAAAAACTCTGAGCTGAAAGAAAAAGTTACAAATTGCTGGGTTTATGCAATCGAAAACAGTGTTCTCTCAATCGATGATCTGAATAAAATTCCCTTTTCCCTCTTGCTAAAGGATTGCAAAATTTCTTTTATGAATCACAAAAGAACCTGCGTACAGTTAGCTGTTGATATGGCAAAAACAATGCAAAAGAATTTTGTTGATGAGATAAATATTGATATGGATATATTGATTGCAGGTGCAATATTAATCGATGTAGGTAAACTACTCGAGTATGAAATGAAAGACGGTAAACTTGCCACAAGCAATGCGGGTAAACTTGTTCGCCATCCTTTCAGCGGACTGGCTATAGCCGACAGGTTCGGACTTCCCGCGGAAGTACAGCATATCATTGCAACTCATTCAAAAGAAGGAGATCTGGGACAGAGAACTGTAGAATCGATAATAGTTCATCACGCTGATTTTGTCAGCTTTGATCCTTTCAAGGCCTAAATTTTTGGAAGGAGGAAATTATGCCACAAACACTTATTGAAAAAATTGCTCAGAAATATGCAGTTGACATACCCGAGGGAAAAGAAATTCACAGCGGTGATTACATTTCTTTTAAGCCCGCGTATGTAATGACACACGACAATACCGGTGCAGTAATTCCAAAGTTTAATAATATAGGCGCTAAAAAATTATTTAATCCCCGGCAGGTTGTCATCACACTCGATCATAATGTTCAGGATAAGAGTGAAAAAAATCTAAAAAAATATAATAAGATAGAAGATTTCGCAAAGATCCACGGCGCTGATTTTTATCCCGCAGGCCGTGGAATCGGGCATCAGATAATGTGTGAAGAAGGTTATGCATGGCCGGGAACAATGGTCGTTGCATCGGATAGCCATTCAAATATGTACGGCGGACTAGGATGTCTCGGAACACCGATTGTACGTACAGATGCTGCCGCAATCTGGGCTACCGGAAGAACGTGGTGGCAGGTTCCTCCAATTGTAAATGTAAAACTAATAAATGATTTAAATACTGGAGTAACGGGTAAAGACCTTATAATTTCGTTGTGTGGTCATTTCAACCAGGATGAAGTTTTAAATCACGCAATAGAATTTACAGGCGATGGTGTAAAATATTTAACCGTTGATGAAAGATTAACTGTTGCAAATATGACTACTGAATGGGGTGCGCTTGCAGGAGTATTTGAAGTCGATCTTGCAACTATTCTCTGGTTGAAAAAAAGGGCAAACCATATTATTGACAGAGGACTGGAAGGCGTACCTTCGGATACAGACGGAAACGGGCTTCATCCCAGGATGAATCTATTCAGAATTTTTGATCTTGAAAAGAAGCTGCCAAAAGCTGATAAGAATGCATTTTACGCTAAAGAAATTATAATCGATTTAAGAAGCATAAAACCATCTGTGTCAGGCCCAAATTCTGTAAAAACTTTTGCACCTGTTACCGCTTTTAATGAAAAAGAAATTAAAATTAACAAAGCCTACCTTGTTTCGTGTGTTAACAGCAGGGCAAGCGATATTTATGACGCAGCAGAAGCAATTAAAGGCAAAAAAGTTGCTCCCGGTGTAGAATTTTATATTGCCGCAGCTTCAAGAGACGAACAGATAGAAGTTGAAAAACACGGTGCCTGGAAAAAACTTTTGGATGCAGGAGCAAAACCGTTGCCCCCGGGTTGCGGTCCTTGTATTGGACTTGGAGTTGGACTGCTTGAAGACGGTGAAGTCGGTATTTCTGCAACAAATAGAAATTTTAAAGGACGAATGGGCTCACCCAACGCGCAGACCTATCTAGCTTCACCCGCAGTAGTGGCTTCCTCTGCAGTTGCAGGAAAGATTTATTTTGACTGGGAAGAAAACAACGGTGAGCTTTCGGCAAAAATTAAATCCAATAAAAAATCTAACGGAAAGAATGATAAGGTAAATATCATTGATGGTTTTCCCGGAAACATTAGCGGTAAAGTAATTTTTTGTTACCAGGATAACTTAAATACTGACGGAATATATCCCGGAAAATACACTTACCAGGATAATATTACTCCTAAGCAGCAAGCTGAAGTTGTAATGGAAAACTATGACCCTGAATTTGTAAAAATTGCCGGAGAAGGTGATGTACTAATCGGGGGATTTAATTTCGGTACAGGGAGTTCAAGAGAACAAGCGGCGACAGCTTTAAAGTATAAGGGCATAAAACTTGTAATTGCAGGTTCACTTAATGAAACATATAAAAGGAACGCAATAAATAACGGCTTCCTGCTTATTGAATGCCCCCATCTCGTAAATGAACTAAAAAGAAACAAGGGTACTGATAAACTGACAATGAAAATTGATGAAACTCTGGAGATAGATTTTATTAATTCTAAAATAATCTTTGAAGAAAAATCATATGACTTTTCTCCTGTCGGAGAAGCAGCCCAGGAATTAATAGTCCTCGACGGACTGGAAAATTGGATAAAGAAAAACTTGTAACTGAAAATACTGGAAAGAATAATATGAGGAAATCACTCTCAAGACAAATAGCAGAATTCGCAGTTAATTTAAAATATAGAGACCTTCCTGAAAATGTAATCAACGAAGTTAAAAGATATTTATACGACTCAATAGGCTGTGCTTACGGTGGATACAGCACAAAAGACGTTAAAATTCTCAGGAAGATTTACAAAGATATCGGCGGGAAAAAAGAATCAACATTGATTGGGTTCGGTGATAAAATGCCAGCAGTAAATTCCACACTTGTAAATTCTTTAATGATTCGTGCACTGGACTTCAACGATATTTACTGGAAAGAAGATCCTTCACATCCATCTGATCTAATTCCCGCTGCACTTTCTGTAGGCGAATTGACAAATGCTTCAATGAAAGATGTAATTGTAGCTATAGTTCTTGCCTATGAATTTGAACAAAGACTTTGTGAGTTTGCAGTGCCTGGTGTCCGTGAACGAAAATGGCATCACGCTACATTGACCCAGTTTGTTTCCCCAATTGTTGCAGGAAAATTATTGAAGTTGAATGTCGATCGAATGGTAAACGCTATCGGCATTAATGGAAGTCACAACCATACAATTGGATGCCCTACTGCCGGAAAACTCACAATGATGAAAAACACTGTGGACCCGATGGCAGTGCAGTCTGGTGTGTTTGCAGCGTTAATGGCTAAAAATGGTTATACTGGTACTGAAGCAGTTATTGACGGAAAAGAAGGGTTGATGGATGTCTTTGGTCCTGATTGGGACACTGAAAAATTAACCGGCGGGCTGGGAAAGAATTACAAAATACTCGAATGCGGGATGAAAGCTTTTCCGACTGAAGCCCTGACACATACTCACATTACAACAACTCTCAAAGTTGTTACAAAAAATAATATCGATTATGATCAGATTGAATCCGTAACCGTTACAACAATTGCGAGGGCATGTGATATCCTTTTTGATCCACACAAATACAGGCCGGAATCAAGAGAAACAGCAGATCATTCACTTCCCTTCTGTATTGCCTCGGCGCTTGTAGATAAAAAAATTACTACGGATTCATTTTCTGAAAAGAAAATGAAAGATCCGCGTATCTGGGAAGTAATAGACAAAATAAAAGGCGAGGCATCTGTAGAATTCGAAAAGATGTTCCCTGCCAAACAGCCGTCAAAAGTAGTTATAAAAACGAAAGACGGAAATGAATATTCAGAATATCTTGAATTTCCTAAAGGTGATCCACGTGAACCTATGACAATAGAAGATATTGAAAATAAATTCAATGCTCTTTCGGCAAAACTATTGACGAAAAAGAAACAGCAAAAAATAAAAGGTATGATTTTTAAATGTGAAAAAATGAAAGCCAAAAATTTTATGAATGGCTTAGTTGTTAAAAAATGAGTTTAATATGAGTTCAAAATTAAAGAAAGGATTTGCCGGTAAACGCGGAGATAAAGTTCGCTCGGATTGTTATGTTGAAGTTATTCCCAAAGAATCCGGTGGAATAATAATTGAAATTGCCAGTAAGGTTAAACCTATGTTCGGCCTTTCAATAAAAAAACAGATTACTGAAATGGGCGCATTTTTCAACCTGAAAAATGCTCTGATTACGGTTGAAGATAACGGAGCGCTTCCATTTGTAATTGCCGCCAGGTTTGAAGCAGCCATCAAGAGATTAAATCCTTTAGAAGTAAAAGAATTTCTTCCACCAATGATAAAAGCCAATTTTCAAAATACATCAAAAGATAAACTCCGAAGAAGCAGGTTATATTTACCAGGAAATGAACCGAAATTTTATCCAAATGCTGGACTTCATAAACCGGACGGAATAATTCTTGATCTGGAAGACAGCGTATCCCATTCAGAAAAAGATTCCGCACGCTTAATTGTCCGCAACGCACTCCGCTCAGTGGATTTTTATGATTGCGAAAGAATGGTAAGAATTAATCAGCTTCCGCAGGGACTCGATGATCTAAAATATTTAATCCCTTATAATGTAAACGTAATTCTAATACCTAAGTGTGAATCGGGCGAGCAGGTTGTTAATACAGTTCTGGAAATTAAAAGAATAAAAACAGAAAATAATATTAAATCCGAAATTTACGTTATGCCGATAATTGAAAGCGCAAAAGGAATTATCAATGCTTATGAAATTGCTTCCGCATCTACTGATGTATGCGCTTTAACCATCGGTCTGGAAGACTACACAGCAGATATTGGTACTCAGAGAACTTTTCAAGGTAAAGAAAGTTTATTTGCCAGGTCAATGCTTGTAAATGCTGCAAAAGCTGCAGGCGTACAGGCAATAGATTCTGTTTTTTCCGATATAAATGATATGGACGCGTTAAGACAAAACATTGTTGAGGCAAAATCTCTTGGTTTCGAAGGAAAAGGCTGCATACATCCAAGACAGATCCAGGTTGTTCACGAAGCTTTTGCTCCGGGGAACGACGAGATTGAAAAAGCTCAAAAGATTGTACTGGCATTTGAAGAAGCAGAAAGAAAAGGCCTCGGAGTAGTATCGCTTGGAAGTAAAATGATAGATGCGCCTGTAGTTAAACGAGCTCACAAAACCATGGAGCTGGCATTACTTAATAAGAAAATTACAAAGAACTGGAAAAATGAAATTAATAAAAAATAGTAGCGGAAGATTAGTCCCTGCTGAGATCAACGGACAAAAACAAATTCCTTTCAAAGGTGTAAATAAATACAAACCGTCCGGAGGGAAAACAAAACCGCAGATAAAATCCTGTATTGATTATCCTGCTGACGGGAATAAAATTGTCAAGACTTTAAAAGAAGCATTAAAAAAATCAGGGCTAAAAAATGGGATGACAATTTCCACACACCATCATTTACGAAATGGTGATGCACTAACTAATATTCTTTTCGATACTATCAAACAAATGGGTATTAAGAACATTCGCTGGTTTCCTACCGCTTCTTTTCCAGTGCACAAACATTTAATAAAATATTTGGAAGACGGGACAATTCACCACATTGAAGGAAGTATGAACGGACCTCTGGGAAGATTCACTTCACTTGGGAAAATGAAAGGTGTTGGCGTTCTTCGTTCACACGGCGGAAGATACCAGGCGCTCCAGGACGGGGACGTAAAAGTGGATATCGCTGTAATCGCCGCCCCAACTGCAGATGAATTTGGAAATGCGAACGGAGTGAATGGTCCATCGGCAAGCGGATTGATCGGCTTTGCTCTTGGAGATTCAGAATATGCTGAAAACGTAATTGTTGTTACTGATAATCTTGTTCCCTTCCCGTGCATACCCTGGCAGATACAGGGAAATAACGTAGACTCTGTTGTAAAAATTGATTCACTTGGCGACTCTGCAAAAATTGTTTCCGGGACTACCGAAGTTACAAAATCACCCGACAGACTTTTGATCGCGGAATATGTAGCGCAGTTCATAGAAGAAGCAGGTATAATGAAAAATGGTTTTTCTTTCCAGGCAGGAGCCGGCGGAACAAACCTGGCATTTGTTCTTTTTTTAAAAGAAAGAATGAAAACTAAAAATGTTAAAGCTAGGTTTGTAAGAGGTGGAAGCACTAAATATCTCGTGCAGATGCTTGAAGAAGGATTGACAGATTATATTCTCGACGGGCAGACTTTCGATCTTGAAGGTGTGAGAAGCATGAGAGAAAATCCTAACCACGTAAATACAAGTCCTTTTACAAGTTATAATTTTCACGGTAAAGGAAATTTTGCATCAATAGTTGATGTAGCAGTTCTCGGTGCAACAGAAGTTGATCTAAATTTCAACGCTAACGTTGTAACTCACTCAGACGGATACCTTTTGCACGGTATCGGCGGCTGGCAGAATTGTCTTTACTCAAAATGTACAATACTGGCGATTCCCTCATTCAGGGACCGGATTCCAGTAATTGTTGACAATGTAACGACTCTTTGCGGACCTGGAGAATTAATTGATGTAATTATAACAGAAAGAGGAATTGCAATAAATCCACGAAGGAAAGATTTATTAAAGGCTATTAAAAAATCTTCTTTACCTGTTAAAACTATAAAAGAACTAAAATCCGAAGTAGATTCAATTTGTAGTGTACCGGAAAAACCTAAATTGAACAGAAAAAAAGTTGTTGCAGTTATTAAATGGGTCGATGGGACCGTTCTGGATTCTGTTTTCCAGGTAATTGAAAAATCCTAATACTTCCACAAATGCGTCAACTTTTCCTTAAACCTTTGAGCCGGAAGAAAATTATCCTCGAGTTTTTTAGTGAAAGGTACCGGAGTATCAAGACTTCCGCATCTAAACACAGGGGCATCCAGGTATTCAAAACAATTTTCACTAATCCAGGCTGAAATTTCCCCACCTATTCCTCCTGTTAAGCAATCTTCGTGAAGTATGATAACTTTTCCTGTTTTCTGCACAGAATTTCTTACAGCCTCTTCGTCCCAGGGTAATAAAGTTCTCAGATCAATTAAATCAGCTGATAAATCAGGGTATTCATTCAATGTTTCAATTGCCCAATGAACACCCATACCATAAGTAATAATGGAAAGGTCATTCCCTTCTCTTATCAGATTAGCTTTACCGATTTCAACAGTGTAATAATCGTCAGGAATTTCTTCACTAATGGACCGGTAAAGTGCTTTATGCTCAAAAAACATTACCGGGTTCGGGTCCTCAATTGAGGCGTTTAATAAACCTTTTGCATCGTACGGAGTTGCAGGATAAATAACTTTTAATCCGGGCGTGTGAGCAAACCACGTTTCATTTGATTGCGAGTGAAATGGTCCGGCATTAACACCAGCGCCGGTTGGCATGCGAATTACAACATCTGCATTTTGTCCCCAGCGATAATGAATTTTTGCGAGATTATTGATCACCTGTGTAAATCCTGATGAAATAAAATCTGCAAACTGCATCTCAACAATCGACTTTCCACCGCAAATCGAATAACCAAGTCCGGTACCAATTATTGCCGATTC
The DNA here is from genome assembly GCA_963748105.1 of uncultured Bacteroidota bacterium. Lineage (GTDB taxonomy): Bacteria > Bacteroidota > Ignavibacteria > Ignavibacteriales > Ignavibacteriaceae > JAKAGZ01. The sequence continues at coordinate 108,004 of CAVVHP010000010.1, forward strand.
ACAAAGCGGGGTATTTCTTACTCTTTCCTTTCCGAATTTCTGCACAAATCCATCAGTAATTTTAAACACTCCGCCATACTCAGCGATATCCTGTCCCATTATCACAAGGTCTTTATATTTTCCCATACTCTGATAAAGAGCATCACTTACAGCATCAACAAATCTTTTTTTAATTTTCTTTCCGGATACAGGATGTTTTATTTTTTGTTCAAACGGTGCATAAACATCGCTGATTTCATTTAAAGAATTTACTGATATTTCTTTTCCGATGGCTGCCTTATCCCATTTCTTGTCAACTTCTTTCCGGATTTTGTTGTTGAATGATTCTCTCATTCCTTCGGTTAAAACTTTTTCACCAAGCAAAAATTCTTCATAGCAAATAATTGGGTCTTTTATAGCCCACTCAGAAAATAATTCTTTGGGAATGTATTTTGTACCGGATGCTTCCTCGTGTCCGTTCATTCTGAATGTATTTGCAATCACTAAAAAGGGATGCGGATTTTTTCTCATTTCTTCCGCAATTTCCTTAATCGTTGAATAGACTTCCAGAATATTATTCCCCTCTATAGTTCTGGCTTCAATGCCGTACCCAATTGCCTTATCTGCAAGGTTTTCACAGTTAAATTGTTCGCTGGTCGGTGTTGAAAGGCCGTAGCCGTTATTTTCAATCAAAAATATTATAGGCAGATCCCAGACAGCTGCAACATTTACCGCTTCGTGGAAATCTCCTTCGCTTGTCCCCCCTTCTCCCGAAAATACCAACGTAACTTTATTCTCTTTATGAATTTTGCTCCAGAGGGCAATACCGTCAGCAACTCCGAACTGCGGGCCGAGGTGTGAAATCATACCGATAATATGATGTTTGAGCGTACCAAAATGAAATGAACGGTCGCGGCCTTTTGTAAATCCGTTTGCTTTTCCCTGGAACTGGGAGAATAATTTATGAAGCGGCACATTTTTTACCGTGAAGACGCCAAGGTTGCGGTGCATTGTAAGTATAAATTCATCTCCCTCAAGAGCGTAGGCGCATCCTACAGAAATAGCCTCCTGCCCGATGCCGGAAAACCATTTTGATATTTTTCCCTGCCGGATAAGATTTATCATTTTCTGTTCAATAATTCTCGGTGTAAGCAGGGCTATGTACAATTCAATTAGTTTTTCGTTCGAATAATCCTTGCGGTCAAATTTCATCTGGTTATCTGGTCTGGAATAATTGGACAATTTTTAGGCAATGCAAAATTAGAACAATGTTCACTGGGGTTCAAGAAATCCGGGGAAAAAAGCTCCGTAAATTAATTTAAAATTTGCTTTTCTGTTTGAAATCCGGAACATTTCACATAAGTTTATTAGAGACACCAATTCAGGGTGCGGGTAATATTTGATATAATCAACACACTTTCGTGATATTTTTTTTCTTTATTACGTATGATAGTGTAAGGTAATTGACAGATTAATTTTTCGTTCGAACTATCTTTCTTTATAGTAATTTTTTAATACTGCCGCCAAATAATAATATGAAGCATCTCGTAATAATCGGTAACGGAATAGCCGGGGTAACCACTGCCAGACACGTAAGAAAAATGAGTGATATGAAGATCACCATTATTTCTGCCGAGACTAAATATTTCTTCTCTCGTACTGCCCTGATGTATGTGTACATGGGACATATGCGCTTCAAGGAAATAAAACCTTACGAGGACTGGTTCTGGGCCAAAAACAGGATTGACCTAGTTCATGCACGTGTAAATTCAATTGATACCGGGTACAAAAATCTGAATCTCGATAACGGGTCGACTATATCATATGACAAACTCGTAATCGCGACAGGCTCAAAGACAAATAAATTCGGCTGGCCGGGACAGGACCTTCCTGGTGTGCAGGGACTTTACAGCTGGCATGATGTTGAACTGCTCGAAAAAAATACAAAAGACATTTCACACGCTGTTATTGTCGGCGGCGGATTAATTGGAATTGAGCTCGCGGAAATGCTTAATACCCGGAATATACATGTTACATTGTTAGTCAGAGAAGATCTATACTGGAGCAACATACTCCCAAAAGAAGATTCAATTTTAATTTCCCGCCACATACTTGAACATGGATTTGACCTTAGATTTAATGTCCAATTAAAGGAAATTCTTGCAGGAGAAGACGATCGAGTCAGATCGATAATTACTGACAATGGTGAAGAAATTGACTGCCAGCTGGTTGGATTAACACCCGGTGTCCATCCGAATATTGAACTAGTTCAAAATTCAAATGTGGAGACCGGCCGAGGTGTATTGGTAAATGATTACCTCGAAACAAATATCCCAGATGTTTATGCAGCAGGCGACTGCGTTGAATTTAAAGAAAGAGAGCCCGGCAGGTTCCGCTTAGAGCAGCTATGGTATACCGGCAGGATGCACGGCGAAGCGCTCGCCCGCACGATATGCAGGAAAAGGACCCGGTACGAAAGGGGCATATGGTTTAACTCCGCCAAGTTTCTTGATATTGAATACCAGACCTACGGGTTCGTGGCAGCGAAGCCCCTTGACTGCGAGACTCATTTTTACTGGGAACATAAATCCGGCAAGAAAGCGGTAAGGTTTGTGTACAAAAATGATGACCATTCACTCGTCGGAATGAATTCATACGGGATCAGGTACAGGCACGAACTTTTTGAGAAATGGATAAGTGAAAATAAAACTGTAGAATTTGTACTGGAAAATTTAGCAAAAGCAAATTTTGATCCTGAATTTTTTGATAAACATGAAGAAGAAATCATTGAAGAATTTAACACACAAAACCCTGAAACAAATTTAAAATCGAATAGAGGATTGTCCGAAATTCAGGTATAGCAGTCATTCTGAACTTTTTTCAGAATCATAAAGAATTAACGAGACCCTGAAACAAGTTCAGGGTGACAATAATATCAAAGTTTTAATATGACACCGATACAAATTGAACCTTTTAAAATATACAAACACAGCCCGAAACTGGAGAGAATAAAAAAAACAGGGCTTGGGGTTTTTTTAGTCGGTGTATTTTTTCTAGTAATCAGTCTCACCGGAACTGCTATGAGAATGCCGGGGCTTTTTCTTTTCCTTAGTTTCGGTCTGCCGATTATCGGAGCTGTTATTTATTGTCTGCCGGTAATTTGGGAATCACCAGCCGGAATAAAGAACAATAGAATATTTTTTAATAGTTTCACCTCAAGAGGGATTATTGCCTGGATCGCTGGAGTAATTATAACCCTGTTTTATGTATTCCTTTACTGGTTCCCTTCTACAATTGAAAACTGGATACGCCTGGTAGATCCTCTGAGCTATTTTCTTCGTGGCGAAAAAGCTGACCGATGGTTTCTTTACGGAACATTCTATACTCTTGCCGTACTTTTTATGGGAATGAAAATGATCATAAAATACAGGCACAATATATATCATATTATCAGGACATTTTCAGTAATGTTTTTCCAGCTGGGCTTTGCCTACCTGATTCCGGCTTTATTGATTATGTTTAATAAGCCCGAACATTATTTCAGTTACTTCTGGCCGCTCAAGTATCAATATTTATTCCCCTCAAGTGTACATTACCTTACGAGCAATTCCGGCGCACTCGGTTATTTTATGGTGTTCTGGGGAGCAGCAATGACTTTTATCGCTGTCCCAGTCCTTTCATATTTTTTTGGCAAACGCTGGTACTGCTCCTGGGTTTGCGGTTGCGGAGGACTGGCTGAAACAGCCGGTGATCCTTTCCGCCACCTGTCAGATAAATCGCTGAAGGCGTGGAAAATTGAAAGATGGTCTATTCATTCGGTTCTTGTGTTTGTTATAGTTACAACTGCGCTTGTGTGGATTAATTCCGCGACGGACGGTAAAACACTCGACAGCCTGTCGCAAAGTTTTTCGTCGGCATACGGATTCCTGATCGGAGCAGTTTTTTCAGGAATAGTTGGTGTTGGGTTTTATCCATTAATGGGAAACAGAGTCTGGTGCCGGTTTGGCTGTCCTCTTGCAGCAGTGTTGGGAATTTTCCAGAAATTCAAATCTAAATTCAGAATTACTACAAATGGCGGGCAGTGTATTTCGTGTGGAAATTGTTCCACTTACTGTGAAATGGGAATCGACGTTAGGGCTTACGCACAGCGTAAACAGAACATAATCCGTTCTTCATGCGTCGGCTGCGGAGTATGTGCGGCTGTCTGTCCACGCGGAGTATTAAGATTAGAAAACGGTCCGGAAAATGGAAGATATAACCTCGTACTTGATGATAAGTTGCTTCAATGATATTCCTCAACCTTTAGGAAATCCGCAAATTTGTATTAACCCCATTTTTCTTTTATAATTGAACTCCAAAATTTTCCATTAATTATTCATTTACTTATGAGAAACAAACTATTTGCGCTATTTTTAATATTAATATTCGCTTCGCCGCTGTATTCACAATCTTACCAGACTGAGATGGACAGCCTGTCTACTTTAAAAAAATCCCTTACTTCTGAAAAAGATTACCTTAATACTTATACAGACAGCCTGGCAAATTATATAAATGCACTCGATAAAGTATTAGACAAAAATGAAAAAGAATTAGCTGAGCTGAAAAAAAAGCTGTTCATAAAAAAATACGGTAGAACAAAGGGGCTCCGTGTTTTTGAAGGACGGATCTGGAAAGGGATGACTGAGGAAATGTTGATAGATGTCTGGGGCAAGCCGGGCAAAACTCACACTGATAAACATCCCTGGGGTGTTTTTACTCAATATTACTACGGCGACATCACTTACTTTTTCAAAAATTCAGTTTTAATTGACTGGCAACAGGACTCCGAAAAAAAGAACTAAAATGTTTAAAATCGAAACTGAAAGATTGATTCTTCGTCCGCTGACTCAAAATGATTGGAAAGATACTTTTGAACACAGATCGGACATCGAAAACAGTAAATATATTTACTATATGACTGAAGAAGAAATCAGGAAAATTTTTGATGAGAGAATTCAGCCATGGTCGCGGGAAGAAAATAAATGGCTTTCACTCGGTGTTGAATTAAAAGAAAATAAAAAGCTCATCGGAGAAGTTGGATTCCGGTATCTGGATAAAAAAAGTGCGCTTGGAGAATTCGGATACCGTTTTAACAGGAATTATCATAACAAAGGATATGCAACGGAAGCTTCAAAAGCCCTTGTAAACAAAATTTTTAAGGAATTGAAAATTCATAAGCTGGTTGCTATTTGTGATGCAGAAAATGTCCCTTCGTATAAAATTATGGAAAAGCTGGGAATGAAAAAGGAAGCGCATTACAAAGAACATTCCTGGCGCAGAGGAAAATGGTGTGATGAATTTGTCTATTCATTGATAAATAATGATCATGATTTAATAATTTCTAACAAGTAAAATTTATGCCTCACTGCATCCTAGAATATTCCGAAAACCTAAAAGACAAAATCGATAATCCGGCTATACTAAAAAATATTCACGATGTATTAATTGCTACAAAGCTATTCTCGTTAAACGATATTAAAAGCAGGGCAATTTTACAAAGGGATTATTTAGTAGGAGATGGAAATCCTGAACGTGCTTTTGTATCTCTAACAATTTCCTTCCTTAGCGGTAAAGATGAGACATTAAGAAAGGAAATTTCCAGGAAATGCCTGGAAATACTTAAAAAATCATTTCCACAGTCCCGAAAAGAATTAAAATTAAGTATAACTGTTGAGATAAGAGAGCTGGATAAAGAGACGTACTTGAGAGACAAGAATTATTAATAGTAGAGACGCATAGCGATGCGTCTCTACTAAAGTTTACCTTATTTGATATTCCAATCAGGAATTCTTCCCGGTGTCCAGGGGGCATTATATTTTTCCAGTTCAGCCTGCAGATTTTTCAAATCAACATTGTATAGTTTTTTAATTTGATTTAGCACGGGTGGAAATTCTTCAGACAATATATTGAATGCGTCTTTTTCTTTTTGTGTAATATCAGATGTTGAACGCCAGTGCGTATAAGCAAGCGTACCCAGTCTTTCATTGAAAGTTACAGGAGATGGCGGAGTTTCTTCTGCACTTGGGTGATCTGCATCCCTGCTAAATTTCAACCAGATATCCTGTAATTCACCTGATAGTTTATCCGCATTAGCCATTAATGTTTCCGGTGCTTCGGGAGTATTTAATATTGCCTGTTTAATGTCAGCTACCTTGTCTATCATGTCCTCAAGGAAATTATAAGTCCCTCTTACCGTCCGTACAACTTTATTAGCTTTTTCCTGGAACGCTACAACATCGCTTCGATTTACAGCAGGCAGTGCAGTATTATTTAATGGTTTAACATTAAAGCTAACCGAACTTCCTACAGGTATACTTCCATCCCTTGTAATCATTGCAATTGAGACTTTATAAGTTCCCGGCATTACCAGTGTACTGCCATTTTCTTTCGCCAGAGGATTAAATTTATTCTTAGCTGCTTTAACAGGACTTGTACTTTCGAAACGAAGGTCCCAGTTTTCTCGTTGTACATCCTTCCCTGCTTTCTTTGTTTTCTTCCTTACCACATTTCCGGAAGCATCTGTGATAGTAAAGACCAGGTAAGGAGCAATTTCCTCTTTTTCGGCGCGTATTTGTGTCTCATCGGGTTGAGGAATACGTTTCCCTTCTTTAAATAATTCTTTTTCTTTTTCGTGCCTGATTTGCTTTAAAGTTTTCGGTACTTCCTTTATGTAGTAAGTAAATTCAGCACCGTAATCAGGGTTGGGTGCTTTAAAGTATGTAGAACCCTGTCCGTATTTACCTGATTTCTGCACATATAAAAGTGCATCTTTAACCGGAAACAAATAAGAATCCTTATTCAGTAATTCTTTATTAATTTCTCTAAGTGGCTCATAATTGTCCAGAATGTAAAATCCCCTTCCGAATGTTGCCAGCACAAGATCACTTTCTCTTTCTTGAATTGCGATATCCTTTACTGAGATAGTAGGAATTCCGCTTTTCATCTGTACCCAGTTATTTCCCCCATCAACGGAAAAGAAAATACCGAACTCTGTTCCTACAAAAAATAAATTTGGATTTTTAAAGTCCTGTTGAATAGTATGCACAGATCCGTTTTTAGGAAGATTATTGGAAATTGATTTCCACGATTTCCCTTTATCGGTGCTTTTCAAAACATAAGGAGTAAAATCATCCCGTTTCAAATTACTAAATGTTGCAAAGACAACATTTGCATCAAATTTAGAAGGTAGTATATCGCTAACATAAGTATACTTGGGAACATCAGGAAAATCCGAAATTTTTCTCCAGGTTTTGGCATCTTCAGAAACCTGAATCAGCCCGTCATCCGTACCGGCATATAATAAATTTTCTTTTACTGGTGATTCAGTCAGTGAAACTATGGTTCCCCAAAGTGAAGTGGATTTATCTTTTGCGACTGCATCGGTGCTCCAGTATTTTCCCATAACCGGCCAGGTATTCCTGTCAGTCCCGGTAGTAAGATCTCCGCTAATTTCTTTCCAACTATTTCCCCGGTCATCACTCCGGAAAACTTTATTTGCAGCAACGTATAATCTCATATGATTGTGCGGACTAATCAACAACGGGGTATCCCAGTTCCATCTGAAAGTTAGTTCTCCCTTCTGAGGTTCTGGCCTGATATCAACAGCTTCTCCACTAACTTTATCGTAACGGACCATATTTCCATATTGCGCTTCAGCATAAACAATATTTGGAACGACAGGATCAACCGCACTCCAGAAACCATCGCCGCCATTCGTTACAAACCAATCGCTGTTAACAATGCCATCCCGACTAATTGTGGCAGATGGTCCACCTACACTATTATTGTCCTGTGTCCCGCCGTAAACATAATAGAACGGCTCACTATTATCAGCAAACACCCTGTAAAATTGTGTAATAGGAAGATTTTCTTTGAAATCAAAATTTTTACCACCATCAAATGTTTCATAAACACCACCATCACCACCAATCAGAAAGTGATCGGTAAAATCAGGGTCAATCCATAAAGCGTGATCATCAACGTGACGGGCATTATTGCCTACAAGCTGCCAGGTTTTTCCCCCATCGAGTGTTACTCTTGATCTTGTTTCTGTTGAATAAACTTTATCAACATTTTTAGGATCGCAATAAATTTCATTGTAATACTGGCCGGAAGAAGCATGACTCACTCATTCTTTCCCAGCTTGCCCCACGATTTGTGGACCTGAAAAATCCGCTTTTACCTTCGGCAGCTTCCACGATAAGATAAATTACATCCGGATTTACCGGAGATACTGCTATTCCCATTCCGCCTAAATCAACACTCGGCAGGCCTGTCATTATTTTGTTCCAGGTCTCACCACCATCTGTTGATTTATAAACTTTTGATTCCGGACCTCCGCCAATTTTTGTAAAAACGTGACGTCTTCTTTGTTCTGAAGTTGCATACATTACATCCGGATTGCGTGGATCATATGTTATATTATTTACACCCGTATTCTCACTTATATTCAAAACTTTTTTCCAGGTTTTTCCGCCATCTATGGTTTTGTATAAACCTCTGTCACCACCTGGTCCCCATGCTGAACCTTCAGTAGCAACAAAAACTATTTCTGAATTTCTAGGATCAATTACAATTCCGCCAATCTGCCGCGAATCTTTCAATCCCATATTTTTCCAGGTGCTTCCGGCATCAGTAGATTTATAGACCCCATTGCCATAGCCCAGCGCTCTCTGGTGATTATTTTCACCGGTTCCCGTCCAGACCACATAAGGATTATTTGGATCTATTGTAATACACCCGATTGAATATGCCCCGTATTTATCAAAGATGGGTTTAAAAGTTGTTCCGGAATTATTTGTTTTCCAGATATTTCCGCTTGCTGTGGCCACATAATATTCGTTATGATTTTTTGGATTAACTGCAAAATCAGCAATTCTTCCGGATGAAAATGCAGGCCCTATATTTCTAAATTTTAATCCGCTGAATGTTGAAGAATTCATCGGATCCTTATTTTTATCCGGCTTTTCGTCCTGCGGGAATGACAGAATCGAAATAGCCAGAAAAACTATCATTATCCTGGAAAATATTTTCATCTTGCACCTTAAGATTTTATTTGAAAAGATTGGTTAGAATAAGAATTGAAATCATCGAATAGAAAAATTAATCTTAAATTTCTAGTTAAATTAGAAATTAAGTGCAAGTATTTCAATAAAAATGTGTTGAATGGATAACATATTGAAGCCCCCCCCTTATTTATAAATTGCTAAAAGTTTATATTTTCAATAAATTTATTCTGGTTGTTATCGGGGGAGCAAATGTGCCGTATTGAATATCAATTCAAAAACTACTAGGCATTACCTCTTTGTACCAATTTGTCCTTTTTGAATTTCTGTCAAGCACAGTTACTCTCTTCCCTGTTGAAGAAGTTGTAAATCTTTAATTAAAGATTTTTCTAAAATCGGGAGGAATTATGAAAAGGTTAATTTATATAATGGCAATTCTTATTTTTATTCCATTCTGTTATCAAGTCTTTCCGCAATCCCTAAGTGAAATAATTGATCTCCATTTTGATGCAGTAAAGCAGGACGCATTCAATAAAATTCAAACAATGGAGATTACCTCTGAAATAGTTCAAATGAATGGAAAAATTCCTGTTAAAACGTACTTTAAAAGACCCGATAAAATGCGAATGGAAATAACAGAAGACGGAAAGACCAGGGTAACCGCCTACGACGGACATATAGCCTGGTGCGTTGACCCCGAAGCAACTGGCATATCGCCGAAGGAATTAACTGGAGCTGCTCTGGATGAAACAAAATTTATGGCGGACCTTGACGGGTACTTTTTTTGCTACCGCGAAAAGAAACACACGGTAACTTTAGAGGGCAAAGAAAAAGTGTTAAATAGAAATGCTTACAAGATAAAGTGTAAACTTTCACCAACTGATTCTTCTTATGTTTTTTTGGACGCTAAAAATTATCTTATTGTAAAAATTGTAAAACTTAATAAACAAAAAGGAGATAAAGAAACATATCTTAGTAATTATAAAAAAGTAAACGGTGTTAATTTTCCTTTTAAGTTTGAAATTATAACTCCCAATTCAAGAACATTCCAGATAATTAAAAGCATTAAAACAGGGATGGATCTGCCTGACTCACTGTTTGTAATGCCAAAATAAAATTACTAAAGAAGAGTAATTGTTGAAAAATTAAGCCATTTATTTGCGTAAATAAATAAATTAGAAACAGATAACAGCTTTCTGTTTTTGTATATTTCAAACTTTTAGTTAAATTAGTGCACAATGAGGTGATGTTTTGCTTAAGTAATAAAACTTAACCGGAGTATTGAATAAATGAAAAAAATACTGGTTATTGAAGATGAAAGCCTCATTAGAGAATCGGTTATTGAAATTCTTGAACTGAAAGGATATAAATGCCTTGAAGCCGCAAACGGGCGCGAAGGAATTTTAGCCGCTAAGAAATATCAGCCGGATTTGATTCTTTGTGATATTAAAATGCCTGAAATGAACGGCCACGAAGTCTTGGTCTCACTTCGTGAAGATCCGACAATTTCATCAATCCCTTTCATATTTATAAGTGCGATGATCGATAAAAAAGATTTCCGAACAGGGATGGATTTGGGGGCAGATGATTATATAACTAAACCTTTTACAAATTCTGAATTACTAAATTCTGTAGAAACCCGCCTAAAGAAAAATGAAGAGATCGAGCTAAAATTAAGTGAGCTTACTAAAAACATAGCACGATCACTCCCCCACGAATTAAGAACCCCTCTTATTTCTATTCTAGGTTACTCACAATTGTTAATGGACAAACATAAAGAAATTTACAACGACCAAGTCTTTGAGTTTGCCAGTACCATCCGCGATTCAGGATTGAGGCTTAACAGATTAATCCAGAATTTCATTACTTATAGCAAACTGGAACTTATGTCTAATAACTCAAAGGGTATGGCCAGAATCGAAGCCTCTTTATTTGAAGCAACCCAGAAATTTATAGATTCTATTCTAACAAGAATTGCAAAAAAATATGGAAGGCTAAACGATTTTTTAAAAGAGACTACTGACTGCAGGATCAAAATGGCAGCGGAAGATCTGACCACAATTATAGAAGAGGTGGTGGACAATGCATTTAAATTTTCCAGCCCGGGCGATAAAGTATATGTAAGTGCTTATAATGAAAAAGATAATTTTGTAATTAGCGTAACTGATCACGGAAGAGGTATGAAAGCGGACCAAATATCTAGTATAGGCGCATACGCACAGTTTGAAAGAGGTCAATACGAACAACAGGGTTCCGGGCTGGGTTTGATTATCAGCAAAAAGCTGACTGAATTACACGGAGGTAAGTTTAACATCAGCAGTAATTATGGAATTGAAACAGTGGTAAGTATTACAATTCCTTCAGGCAAAAGCTGAGTGGTTATAAAAAGTTGTTCGGATTTACTTCAATTTTTTCTTCACAGAAAAACGGCTCTCCATATTCTTTACCAACCTGAAAACCATAAAATTTTGCCCTTGATTCAATATAGTCTAAAAATTTAGGCGTACTGATAAATGTTTCAGGTTCTGTGCTTTTGGGATCATAAAATTGTGTGCTAAAACTTTTTACAGCCTTCATCTTCTGTTCAAAAGTTGAAGAAATATCCACTATAAAAGTAGGCTCAAAAGTATAAGTCTGCATATAATAAAAAAGTTTTTGTGGCCTGTAAGCATCTTGCGCAACTTCTTTATCAAAAGTTTTAATTTTTAACAGTCCCGATGAAAACATTGCTTTCTTAACAAGATGACTTGCATCAATATGATCGGGATGACGATCATTAAAATAAGGAGCAAATATAATCTTTGGCCTGTACTTCCTCATTTCCATTACAATTTTAATGAGATTTTCTTTTGTATCGCGGATTTCACCATCCGGGATGTAAAGATTTTCTCTTACTGCAACTTTGAGTGATATAGCGGCCTGGAATGCTTCCTTTTGCCTTGTTTCGGCGGTTCCTCTTGTACCAAGTTCTCCCTTTGTAAAATCTACAATTCCAACTTTATGTTCTGCTTTGGTTAACCTGGCAATGGTTCCTCCCATGGAAAGCTCAGCATCATCGGGGTGGGCAGCAAAAACGAGTACGTCAAGATTCATATAATAATCTGTAATACTGTATTGATAGATAATTAGTTGTTCAACTTAAGAATTTATTAATATCTATGCTAACAATATCATAAAATAAATAATGGAAATATTACATTTATAAATGTATGCTATTTGTTTATCCATAAATATGAATTATTTTAGTCCATAAATAACTGAATATGTGGGGACCATTATGAAATTAGTTACACTTCTCTTTTCCTTAATATTATTATCAGGAACTATGGATGCTCAATTCAGCAAAACTGCTTTTATTAATGGAAAAATTTACACTGTCAATAAGAAGCAACCACTTGCTCAATCTGTTGTTACTGAAGAAAACAAAATTCTCTTTGTCGGCTCAGACAAGGATGCGAAAAAACATATCTCATCAGATACTAAAGTTGTTGATTTAAAAGGCCGCTTAATGCTTCCTGGTTTTATAGACTCACACACACATTTTATTAATGGAGGATTTTACCTGATTGGCCTCGATTTGAATCCAGCTAAAAATCGTGCAGAATTTATTAAAATTTTCAGGGACTATATTAAAGACAGAAAGGGACAGTGGATAACAGGTGGGAACTGGGATCACGAAAACTGGGAGGTAAAAGATTTACCTGCAAAAGAGATGATTGATCCATTTACAAAAAACACACCTGTATATATCAGGAGATATGACGGACATATGGCGCTGGTAAATTCTTATGCGCTAAAATTAGCAGGAATAACAAAAGACACACAATCGCCTGAAGGCGGACTAATTGTTAAAGATCCTAAAACCAGTGAACCAACAGGGATACTGAAAGATAATGCTATGGATCTGGTTAGAAATATAATTCCTGAACATTCGGATAATGATTATATAAAAGCAGCGACCGCTGCAATGAACGAAGCAAAAAGATTCGGTGTTACAAGTATTGAAGATATGTCGTACACAACTGATGAATCTTTTATAAGACAATTAAAAACTTACCAGTCACTTGAAAAAGAAAATAAACTGACAGTAAGGGTTTCAACGAGAATGCCCATTAACACATACACAAAACTAATAAAGGTTGGTGTTCAATATAATTTCGGAGATGATTTCATTCAAATTGGTTCTTTAAAAGCCTATGCTGATGGTTCACTTGGATCGAGCACGGCGTGGTTTTTTGATCATTATGCACAGGATACAACCACCTTTGGATTGCCTAATGATATATTTCAAAACGGTAATTTTGAAAAGTGGGCGCTCGACGCGGACAAAAATAAATTAGAAATATGCGTTCACGCTATAGGTGATCGCGCTGTTTCCGCTACTCTTGATGTTTTTGAAAAAATAGAGAAGGAAAATCCAGCCTGGGGTAGGAGATTCCACATTGAGCATTCCCAACATTTGCATCCCGGAGATATTCCACGATTTGCTAAACTTGGGGTAATTGCTTCAGTCCAACCCACACATTTAATGGAAGATGGTAACTGGGCCGAAAAAAGAATTGGTAAGGAACGACTAAAATATATGCACCCTTATAAATCATTTTTAAAAGCTGGTGTTAAAGTTGCATTCGGCACCGACTTCCCCGTTGTTACACTAAATCCTTTATTCGGTTTATATATGGCCGTAACAAGAAGAACATCGGACGGTAAAAATCCGAATGGCCTGGAACCGCAGGAAAAGATTTCAATTGAAGAGGCAATAAAATGCTACACAATTAATGGTGCATACGCGGAATTTCAGGAAAATAAAAAAGGAAGTATAGAACCGGGTAAACTTGCTGATTTAATAGTTCTTAACAAGGATATTTTGACAATTGATCCTGTTAAAATAAAAGACGTGAAAGTTGATATGACAGTTTTAGGGGGAAAAATTATTTACAAAGCAAAATAATTTATTTCTAAAATTTAAAAACGAGTGCTATCCACTCGCCCATTTGATCCTTTTCAATTAATTTCAGGCCAAATTTTTGATATTCAGTTTTTATATCAGTTTCATCGGAAGCAAGTAAGCCTGATAGAATGAGAATTCCATTACCGGATAATCTGTTTTTTAATTCTTCAGAAATTTCTATTAAAATATTTTTCTGAATGTTGGCAAGTACTAGATCGAAATCACTGTCTTTAATGTCCTGTACAAGCCCAAGTTTTACATCGACTTTGTCAGCAACGCCGTTCAATTCACAATTTTCATTTCCATTATTAAGACACCATTCATCGTTATCTACAGCTACAGCCGACTTTGCGCCTAGTTTTACCGCCGTAATTGCCAGAACACCTGTCCCTGAACCTACATCAAGAACTTTTGCGCCATCTGTTATATATTTTTCAACAAACCGTAGTACTAATTTTGTGGTTTGGTGTTCCCCGGTTCCAAAAGACATTTTGGGATCAATAGTAATTATTAATTGTCCCGGTCTTTCCTCATATTCTCTGAAGGTAGGTTTGATAACAAGATTATCTGAAATCTCTATTGCATTAACATTTTTTTCCCATTCCTCATTCCAGTTTTTTTCTTCAAGAATATTTTCTTCGATATTAAAATTGAAAAGAAGTTTTTCATCCTGAAGTTTTTTAAAATAGACTGAGATTGTATCAACATTAATATTGCTGTCAATATCGGCAAAAACTTTAAGACAATTTACTTCTTCATTTATTCCAGAAATTTCCATTTCCCATAAAACGCTGGATAATATTTCAGCATTGAACGGTTCGGCAGTAATAGTAAATTCTTTATAATTTTTCACCGGGTAACTGCGTCCTTTATTAAGGGTTAAACTTCAGGGTAAAAAGTAATTGAGTAATTACATCCCCAACCTGCTGCAGAGTGTTTTTACCGATGTTGTCCATATTATCTTTATGAGTGTGCCAGTAGTTTCTTCTCTTTACAGGAGTATCTGCACCGATAAGATCTCCGTCAATTATATCGATAGCTTTAAATCCTGCCTGCTCAAGGGGAATATGATCATCGTATATATATCCACCATCTTTGTTTAAAAGCTTATTAGCATTAATTTGTTTTGCAATACCCCAGACCATATCAACAACCTGCGGAGCAAATCTAAGGGAATTTCCTTCCTTCGCAAATGTAGCATCTTTATCTCCGACTAAATCAAGTAAAACGCAAAATGCTGGAACACTTGTATGTTTATAATTTACAGCATAATATTTAGAGCCAAGACAAAAATTGTCAAGATCATCTTCTTTACCGTAATCTTCCCCATCAAACAAGACAAGATCTACACCGAAATTAATTTTATTGGTTTTTAAAATTCTGGCAATCTCAAGTAGAACTCCAACCCCGCTTCCTCCGTCATTTGCTCCAAGAATTGGTTCATCACGTCTTTTGGGATCCGCAGCCTTTTCAGCTCTTGGTCTAGTATCCCAGTGAGCGCATAAGACTATCCTGTTTTTAGCATCGGGATTAAATTTACCGATTATGTTTGTAAGATTAAGTTTTTCATCTCCATAACCGGTATAAGAAAATGATTGAAGTTCAACATTGTCACAATATTTTCTTAATTCATTTTGCAGATAATTCAATGCATTATCGTGTCCGCTTGAATTCGGGTTTCTTGGCCCGTAATAAACCTGTGCCTTTACCTGGTTGTAGGCATTATCAGCATCAAATTTCGGAATATTATTATTTTTTGTGAGTTCATACAATGGTTTTGTTGGTCCGGGTTGCTGCTTTTCACCGCAGGAGGATATGAGTAGTAAAAAAGGAAGCAATATAAATACCGGGGCTAAACTTTTAATTATTCGCATTAGTTTTCTCAAATAGAATATTAGAAATAGTTATTTATATTCAGCAAGAATATTACAAATCTGATCTTCAATTTTTTTTGCAACACGTGCTTTGGTTACAAAATTTTGTATCATAATCGAGAATGCTAGATTATGTCCGTTTGCTGCTCTAACATAACCAGATAAACAACTTACGCCACTTATAGTTCCCGTTTTTGCACGAACATTATTCTCTGCATCAGTGTTTACCATTCTCTTTTCCAGTGTACCGTCCACTCCAGCAATGGGGAGAGATCTATAGAATATATCAAATAAATCCGGTTCGTTATAATAGATATAACTCAGCACACCAAGAATCAGTTCTGATGAAACCAGGTTATAATGAGAGACACCTGAACCGTCCACAATCCTGTAGTCTGCCGGGTCTAACCCGGTCAATGTAATAAGACTGTCTATTACTTTGACACCCTCTTTGGCCGTTACTGGTTTTAAATTATATTTATATGCCAATGCATATAAAGTCATTTCTGCAACCAGGTTATCGCTGTCTTTATCTAACTTATTTATTGCATCTCTAAATGCGCGATTGTGTAAGCCGATAAGATCAGCCTCCTGGTTTAAAGTAGCTGTATCAATAATACCATCAAAAAAAATGTGATTTTTAACCAGTGCATCTTTAAAAAGATTAAGACAATATAATGGAGGGTTATAAATATTGACAGCATCTGTATCTGGTTTTGCAACATAAGGTAAATAACCGGAGACTAAAATTTCATTTTTCCTGTTGATCCAGTTGCGGTCTGTTTTAACTTTAGAAGAATCATCTCTTATTGTAATTGCTGTGTTTTTAAGCGTAAAATAATCTGATTCAGGTATAAGCTCGACATTAATAAGAGAATCTATTAACGAAGGCTGGAAGGCTATTTTAACAGAATTTTCATTAATATTTAGTGAAGAGAGATACGGTGAATCTGTTGAAGGATCATCATCCCACATCCAGCCGGCGCCCCAGAAAAGTGAATCCTTCTTAGAAACATCTGCATAAATATTTCCCTCAATATTTTCAACCCCTGCCTGCTTTAATCCTATCAGCAATGTATCGAGATCTTCTGTTGAAAAAAGCGGGTCGAATCCTCCAACCAGGTAAAGATCGCCAAATAGAGTATGATTCTTTATGTAACCTGTGTGATAGAGTGCTGTAGTAAAATTATAATCGTGGCCAAGGAAAAGTAGTGCTGAAACTGAAGTCAAAATTTTAAGATTTGAAGCCGGGCGAAAAAGAAGCTTTTCATTTTTTTGATAGAGAGATTCCCTCGTTGTCAGATCAAAAACATCCACAGCAATCTGGGATGATGTAAAAAAATCATCGGATAGAACTTTATTAATATCCCTGTAAAGTTTTCCTAAATTTTTCTGAGGAAATACATTCTGAGAAGCAAAAAAAAATATAATTAACGATAGAAATATTTTCATTAAGAAATAGTTTTTAGAAATACTCTCTCTCCCTGAATTTGACACCAACTTCCTCTTCTGCAATTTTTCTTGCCTTTTCCAGGTCTATGTTCTGTTCGGCTACAATGGTAAGAACAACTTCAGGTACAAATTGTTTCGATTTTTTCGTGAAGTCAAGCATTTCCTGAAACATTTTTTTATCAACTCCTACAAGCCGTGCATATTCATCTTCATCCAGGGCATTCAGACTAACAGAAACCGAATCTATCAGACCTTCCATTTCAGGCGTTATATCTTTTTTATTAATTTCATTACCGTGACCGTTAGTATTAAGCCTTGTTTTTCCGCCTTTAGATTTTACATATTTTGAGATTTCTTTTATAACATCCCACCTGATTGTAGGCTCTCCATAACCACAGAATACAACTTCATCATATTTTTTTGGATCACCAATTTCATTTATAAAACCTTCAGCGGAAAGCTCCTCATTTTTGTTCATCTTTAGATTATAACCATTTAAAACCGCCTCGCCATCACGATCACAGAATATACATGCCGCATTACAACGATTAGTGATATTAACATAAAGAGAATTTCTCATCAGGTATGTGTAACTGACCGGCGGCTTTTCACCTATTCCGAATAATTTATAAGTATTGTATTCAACAATTCTGTTCACATCTTCCATTCTTATATTATGAATCTCTGCTATCTTTTCAGCCACAAGTTTAACATTTGCAGGTTCGTTTCTTTTTCCCCTGTGAGGTACAGGTGTCATAAAAGGTGAATCCGTTTCTGTTAATAAATACCTGGCTGGAATACTTTTTAAAGTTTCTCTAAGTGTATCTGCTTTCTTAAAGGTAATGTTTCCAGTAAATGAAATAAAATGCCCAAGTTCAATTAATTCCCTCGCATCCGCCGGTGTTCCGTTAAAACAATGAAATTGTCCACGCAGTCCGCTCCCTTTATAAGAACGAATTATATTCATAACATCTTCATCTGATTCACGATTGTGAACTATTATCGGCAGATTTAATTTTAATGCAAGTTCAATCTGGGCTTTGAAGGCTTCGATTTGTTTTTCTTTCGGTGAATAGTCATAATAATAATCGAGACCAATTTCGCCAATGGCAACTATCTTGTCATTTTTGGCCAGTTCTTCAATCTGCGGAATGAATGAATCATTCCAGTCTTTTGTGTCGTGTGGATGAACACCGACCGTCCCATATACCATATCGTATTCTTTTGTGAGCTCAACAGTTTTTTTCGCAGTTTCAATATCAGTCGCCGGGACGATGATAAACTTTATGTTTTCGTCCTGAGCCTTCTTAATAACTTCGTCGAGGTCTTCTTCAAAATTCGGGAAGAAAAGATGTGCGTGTGTATCAATGAGCATAATAAACCTTAAACCACTTCTCCTATTTCAATAGCTTTTTCTTTATTTAATTTTGCAATCTTAAAAACTTTCTCAACGTCCTTTTTAGAAACTACGGCAATTAGTCCGATACCTAAATTAAAAACTGATCTCATTTCTTCATCGGGAATATTTCCAGTTTTTTGAATAAGTGAAAATATTTTCGGTAATTTCCAGGAATTCCAATCAATTTTTAGTTCTCTGCCTTTCGGAAGTATGCGTTTAGTATTTCCTATTATTCCACCGCCTGTAATGTGTGAAAATCCTTTAACATCAATTTTTGATTTTATTTTTTTTATTAAATTTAAATATGGTTTGTGAACTTTTAGCAATTCACTTCCGATGGATCTCGAAAATCCGGCGGGTTTGTCTTTGAGTGAATATTTTGAGAACAAAATTTTCCTGGCAAGTGAATAGCCGTTTGTGTGCAAACCATTTGAAGGAAAACCGATCAGCACGTCTCCCTTCCTGATTTTCTTCCCGTTTATAACTTTTGATTTATCAACAATTCCAACTATGGTGCCTGACATATCATATTCTTTCTCATCATAAAGCCCGGGCATTTCAGCAGTTTCTCCACCGATTAGCGCACAGCCGTTTTGCCTGCATGCGATAGAAAATCCTTTTATGATTGTTTCTGCAACATCAGGATTTAATTCTCCAAAGGCCAGGTAATCTAAAAAGAAAACAGGCTCGGCTCCACAAACGGCTATATCGTTTACACAGTGATTTACAAGGTCCTGCCCTACCGTATCGTGTTTATCCATTCCGAATGCGACTTTCAGCTTAGTGCCCACTCCATCTACGCTTGAAACAAGTACCGGATTTTTATATTTCTTCAAATCGGGCTTAAAAAATCCCCCGAAAAGGCCGATATCGGAAAGAACATTTTTATTAAATGTGGCTTTTGCATAACCCTTTATTCTTCTTACAGTTTCGTCGCCTGCCTCAAGGTCCACGCCAGCAGATTTATATGTATTGCTAATCTTTTTCATTCGATTGAATAATTTGGATAAATTTTATTTAATTGCTAAAATTACCATTTATTAGCATATTAAACAAAGATCAACTTTAGTCCGTAGTCCCTGATTTCAATTAAATGAGCCATATTATACTGTCATTATGAATTTATTTCAGAATCTGCATTTTTAATAACCGATCCCAAAATAAATTCGGGATGACATTTTTTGAAATCATGAACTACCAATTATACCGAAAATGTCCTGAGGCCCCCTAAAAGTACCCGAAAATGCCTTAAATTTTTCTAAAAAATCCTTATATTTGTAAGTTTAAAAGGGAATTTACATTTTCTACATCAGACAAATATGATTAAAGAAGACTTAAACGAACGCGAAAAAAATATTCTGCGCTATATAATACAGCAGTTTGTTCTGACTGCTGCGCCGGTTGGCTCGCGTAATATTGCGAAAAAATACGAGCTCGGAATCTCACCGGCTACTGTGCGCAATATTATGTCTGATCTGGAAGAATCCGGATATATTAATCATCCCCATACATCTGCAGGTCGAATTCCGACTGACAAAGGATACCGCACTTATGTAGATTCCCTAATGGGACTTGGAAAAATCGACAGCTCGGAAAAAGGAATTATTTCCAAAAGTTTTGAAGAAGCAATAACAGATACTGATGAATTATTAAAAGTGACATCTAAATTGCTCAGCTCAATAACAAGACAGCTTGCCGCAGTTTCTTATCCCAAGGTTGATACAGGCACGCTTGAAAAAA
The DNA here is from genome assembly GCA_963748105.1 of uncultured Bacteroidota bacterium. Taxonomy (GTDB): domain Bacteria; phylum Bacteroidota; class Ignavibacteria; order Ignavibacteriales; family Ignavibacteriaceae; genus JAKAGZ01. The sequence continues at coordinate 128,443 of CAVVHP010000010.1, forward strand.
TTCAGCTTGTTAGTTTATCATCAACAAGAATTTTAGTTGTTATAAGCATAAAGTCTGGACTAGTAAAGACAATTACACTTGAGCAAAATTCTGAATTGAAACCCGAACAACTTGAATCAGTTCAGCGGCTGTTAAATGAAAGATTGTCGGGATTAACTTTAAAAGAAATTCGTGAAACTTTTAAAGAACGCTTTAAGGAAGTTCCGGAAAACCATGGCGCAATTATGCGTTTGTTCATTGATTCAGCAGATAAGATTTTTAAAGATGTAGGCCACACCGAGAAACTCGTAATTACCGGCGCAAAAGATGTAGTTAAGCAACCGGAATTTGATGTTCCGGAAAAATTCCAGAGTGTAATTGAATTAATTGAGGATCAGGATGTTATTATTCACATACTAGAAAAAAGTGGTGAATCTGCAATGGACCAGGTTTATATTTCAATCGGCAGTGAGAATGAAAACCAGAAATTAAAAGATTACAGCCTGATAAGTAAAGAATACAAAATAGGAAACGTTTCCGGTACTCTTGGAATTATCGGGCCTAAAAGAATGGAATATTCAAAAGTTGTAGCAATTGTTGATTATGTATCAAAATTTTTAACTGAAGTTTTAACAAATGTAAATCCCAAATAAGGAGAAACGATATATGACAAAGAAGCATCACGATAAAGAGACTAAAGAGAAAGATGTTCAGCAGACTGAAGAAAAGAAAAATGAATCGGCCGAAATAAATGAAGAATTAAGTAAAAAAGTTGTAGATCTGGAAAAAGAAGTTGAAGAATACAAAGATAAAATTTTAAGAAAAGCTGCTGAATTTGAAAACTATAAAAGACGTACAGAAAACGATCAGCTAAATCTTCTAAAATATACCGGGGAAAACCTGATTGTTAAACTTCTCCCGGCAATAGATGATTTTGAAAGATCTATGCAGCATATGGATGACGCGAAAGATGTTAAATCTATTAAAGAAGGATTGCAGCTCGTCTATAACAAACTGATGAAAATACTCGAGGACCAGGGAGTTAAAAAGATTGAAGCTGTCGGCAAACCTTTCGATGTAGAATACCACGAAGCACTGATGCAGAGAAAGGATGAAAGTGTTCCTCCGCATACTGTGCTTGACGAACTTGAAAAAGGATATATGTACAAAGATAAAGTTGTCCGCCATTCAAAAGTAATTGTAAGCGAAGAGACAGCTGAAGAAACAGGGGCAAACGAAGAAAATTCAGAAAACGAAACTAAGAACGAAGGATAATTAATTTTTATGGGAAAAAGAGACTATTACGAAGTTTTAGGTGTTTCTCGCAGCGCCACTAAAGAAGAGCTGAAAAAATCTTACCGTAAACTCGCAATGCAGTATCACCCGGACAGGAATCCGGATGATAAAGAAGCTGAAGAAAAATTTAAGGAAGCCGCCGAAGCTTATGAAATATTAAACGACGACGATAAACGCGCAAGATATGACAGGTTCGGGCACGATGGTGTTAAAGGAAACGGATTTGGTTCGCAGGGATTTTCGGATGTAAACGATATTTTTTCACACTTTTCAGATATTTTCGGCGGAGGTTCAATTTTCGATGACTTCTTCGGCGGAACTTCGCAGAGAGGAAGAGGAAGAAAAAGAGGATCGGGCGTTCCCGGCTCCGACCTGCGCGTAACTTTAAAACTTACGCTTGAAGAAATTGCAGAAGGCGTTACAAAAAAAATTAAGTTAAAGAAACAGGTTAAATGCGATTCCTGTAACGGCAACGGTTCCGAAGGCGGAAAATCCACAAAAACATGTTCTGTGTGCCAGGGTTCAGGAGAAGTTAAAACTGTTTCCCGCTCGGTATTCGGACAGTTTGTGAATATACAGCCGTGTACTAATTGTGACGGTGACGGCGTTGTTGTGGACAATCCCTGTAAAAAATGTATGGGTGACGGAAGAATTGTTGAAGATGTTACTGTTAAAGTTGATGCACCGGCCGGGGTTAGCGAAGGAAATTATATGACTATGCGAGGTGAAGGCAACGCCGGAAAGCGCAGCGGCCACACGGGTGATTTGATTGTCGTTTTCCAAGAAATTCAGCACCAGTATTTTAACCGCGAGGGAGACGATATTATTTACGACCTGTTTATCTCCTACCCCGATGCAGCTCTCGGTTCCGAAGTTGAAGTACCTACACTTACGGGAAAAGCAAAACTGAAAACAGACGCCGGTGTGCAGAACGGCAAGCTGCTGAAGATGCGCGATAAAGGAATTAAACATCTTAACCACGGCGGCAGAGGCGACCAGATTGTTAGAATAAATATTGAAGTACCGAAAAAGCTGAACTCAAAAGAAAAAGAATTGCTTAAAGAACTTGCCGATCAGCCGAACATTAAGAAATCGGCTCACTCTGACGGGAAGAATTTCTTTAAGAGATTCGGGCTTTAATTTTTAGTGAATAAGCACTCCAAAGGCGGGAAAACCCATTGTACTGACATAAATGGGCTAATGATGAGAATTAAAAGATATACTCTTGAATGATTTTGCTGTTGCGTGGGATAAGATGATGAACATGACAGGTTTGATTTGAAGTGATTTACAAACCGGCAGACTTTACATAGTCTCAGTTTTATTTATCAAAAATCCTCCAGCCATAAGCCGGAGGAATTTTAATTCCGCATGGAAATGAGATCACCTGTTGTACCCCCTTTATTTTAAGAATATCATCTTTTTAGTTTGCGAAAATTTTTCTGTATCCAGTGTATAAAAATAAATGCCGCTCGCTAAATCTTTCGCGTTAAAAGGAACTGAATATTGCCCGGCAGTCTGTTCTTTATCCACTAAGGTTTTTACTACTCTCCCGAGTTCATCTGTAATTGTCAGTTTTACCTTTGTAATGTGTGGAATGTAATAATTGATAACCGTGGCCGGGTTGAATGGATTCGGGTAATTCTGTTCCAATTGAAATTTGTGTGGAACACTTTTTTCATTAGCAATGCCAGTAACAATTAAATCTTTAAGAATAAGATTACCCGGATCAAATGTAACCTGCAAAGGAATTCCTTTTACCGAGATATCAAATTGCTGTTGAAGTTTATCATTAAAAACTGTTACAGTAGTATCCGCGGAATTAGTTTCAATGTTTATCTGTACGGGCATCTTAAAAAATTGCGGGTGTCTTCTCTGCTGTTGTTGAATATTTAGCGTTATCTGGTATATATCGTTACCGGTATAAATATAATTCCAGTTATAACTATAAACCGGATAACTTACGCCGTAAACCCATTCTTTAAAGAAATAATTTAAGTCCAGACCCGAAACACTTTCAGCAATTGACTGGAACTCAGCAGTGGTTGCGGAATTATAAGCGAATCCTGGATCATTATTGTAAGTTTTCAAAATATTATAAAACGTAGAATCTCCGACTATTCCACGAAGCATATGCAGCACTATAGCTCCTTTAGCATACGAAGTAGCGCTATTGAAAATGTTTTCGAATGAACTAATATCATTCACATACACTGAATGAATTGTGTCCCTTTTAGCACTCGACATCTGAGAATTGATGTAAATATTATAATATTGTCTTCCGTCTTTATCCTCGAAATAAATATCCTGACAATAAGTAGCAAACCCTTCATTTAGCCAGACATCATGCCAGGTTTTGCAGGTAACTTTATCACCAAACCACTGATGCGCCAGTTCGTGGACCAGTACGCCATCGGAGTATGCGCCTAGTGAAGTAATTGTCTGATGCTCCATCCCGCCGGGGAAACTAAATTGGGCATTGCCATATTTTTCTTTTAAAAAAGGATAAGGACCGAAGCGGTCAGAAAAAATTTTCATCATCCCCGGCACCAGGTCAAGCAAATATGTTGTACTTGAGTTATAACTATTCTGCCAGATATAATTTGAGATTAACATTGAATCTGTTGAACTGTACTTATAATAATTATTGTATTTAATGTAATTTGCAATTGCCATCGAAATAAGATACTGCGCAATTGGATAGCTGTTTTTCCATTTAAATGTGTGGGTACCGTTCCCATTATCAACCACTTCCATCAATTTGCCGTTTGAAACAGCAGTTAAACCATTTTCCACCGTCATCCATACATCGGAAGAATCAGCTTTATCGGCGGGAGTATCCTTACACGGCCACCAGTCGCTTGCGCCGTATGGTTCACTTAATGTAGCAATCGTCTTTCCTCCCGCGTCATCTCTACCGAAAGTAAAACTTCCAAAATCGGATGAAGCAGGACTTCCGCCATAAAAAACATCTATGCTTTCTTCCTGGTTAAGCCCCATGGCCGACGGAAGATTTATTTCCAGCTTTGCCTGCCCGGCTTGTTGCGCAAAATTAATCCTGTTTCCATTCATTCTTACAGAATCGACCGTCATTGTGTTTTGCAGGTCGAGAAAAAAAGAAGTGAGGTTCGATGATTCACTTTTAAATGAAATAGTAACATCTCCGTTTAAATATTTTGCATCGTAATTCAGCGCAATATTCAGCTTGTAATATGTTACATCAATCGTGGAATCACCCGGGTAGTTGATGTTTAAAGATTTGTTAAATCTTTCAAAATTAGATTTCTCTTCCTTTACAATATTATTCAGAAAAGCCTGTGAATACATTGATAGAAATGGAAGAAAAGCGAAAGCCATAATGTGCCAATAATATTTCATAATAGAAATTCCCTATAATTCTTCAGATAGGTTTGAAATGCAGATAATTACAAAAACATATCATCCCTGTCCTGTAATGTCAACAGATAAAATTATTTCCCCCTATAATGAATTTTACAAATTTTTTTAAAACAGGTTACATATTTTTTTTAAACAGACAAAATTATGCGGATGAAATCTTCTTCGTTCATGTGATTGATATTAAATTCTTTTCCAGGCTAATATCCGGGTGACGGGCTTTCCCCCAGTGGTTGTAATGTCAAGTTATTTTAATACTTCAGCGACCGATTAAACGAATAATTCTGTCACTCTCTGAAGGCATACCGCGTATTGCCGTGATAAACCACCTGCCGTTCTGACGGTGCAGTACCCAGGTTCCCCGCGCCTTTCTACTAAGCAGTGTTTTGCCTTTGCTATCTTTTCCATGAGTAGTTGTTGTTACGTTAAGCAGTACGACATTGTCCGCAATAACTCTGAACGAATTCAGATCGATCCCCAATCTGCGTTCCGGTTCCTGCTCTTTTAAAGTAAACAGACCACCAGTCCATAATAGCTTTACGCCCGTATAGCAGAGGTTGATTACCCATTATGAAATCCGCGTCTTCTGTGTAGAATTCTGACAGAGTGGCCGGATCATGTTCATCCCAGACGCTCTTATACTTTTCGACCTGCGCCATTACATCCGCGGAATCTCTGCCGGTTTGTGCCGCCGCTGTGCTAGGGAACCCCAAGATAATTAGACTTACGGAAATAATTCCCCCACATGTTTTTACAAAGTTTGCAAGCCGGTGTATCAGTGATGGGATGATAAGCATTAAATTCATTTTTACCTCCATTCCAATTTCACTCAATCGGCACTATCAATTTGCGTCTGTGCTGCATAATGGCGTCGCAAATAACCGGCGCCCCAGAACTACAATGCCGAGTTAAAAGACTATGCCAATAATTTAGCAGACGGAGCGTAAATTGATTCGTACGCGCCGGCTGCAATAATTTAGTTTATTGCACTACTGCCGAACAGCAACCTTAAATTTATCGACAAAGCCAAGAACCGAATAAATGCCGCTTACATTACGGCGCCCGCTTGATTAGCGGGTTATTTTGTCTCTATTTTTTACAAATTCTAAAACCCAGGTTCCATTTCCGAAATATTTACCATCTTTTTTTATAAAAACCCTGTAGTGATTTTCTATTGCGAAATTAATTTCTTTTCTATATTCAAATAAAAAAGCGAGCGCTCTTAATTCTAATGGCCTTATTCCAAATATTTCTATCCCTTTCGTTATTTTTCCAGTAAGATAAAGCTGAACTTTTGAAATATTGTTTGGCTCAATTTTATAAGAGAACCTTTCCTCACCTTTATTTATAATATTTTCAAATTCGTTCTTATCTATTTGAATCATTTTGGTCCACTGTAAATTTATTAATTAGAACGACTTATTTGAACATTTTAGACGAAACAGCCTGCCCCGCCAACGACGGGGGCGTCCGGTTGATTTGCAGGATATTTCCAAAAAGTAAAAAGTTAATATTATCTTTATCCCAATATTTAACTTTTGGAGGTATCCATGTATTACTCCGGAATCGATCAGCATAAACTTTTTTCTTACATCACTACTGTTGATACCGATGGTAAAATCGTTAAAGAAGCAAAACTTATCAATAACAATTTTGAGATCGTTAATTATTTCAACTCTCTCGGTAAAGATCATTCAGCCACTGTAGAAACTACCGGGGGCTGGTACTGGATGAATGATCTTCTTTGCTCTATTGGTATTGACCTAAAGCTTGCTCACGCTAAATACCTTAAAGCTATATCTTATGCCAAAGTTAAAACAGATAAAGTTGATTCCAACATACTTGCTCAACTTCTACGCCTGGACTTTATTCCTGAAGCCTATAAAATACCTGATGATGTCCGCAATCTTCGAGATACGCTTAGAGCCAGGTTAAGATTGTCAGTAAAGAGAACCAGCTGCCTGAACTTTATGCACCGTATGTTAGAGAAGTTTAATATCTCCGATCCAGTGCTGCTCAATAAATTCTACAGACTTCAGTATCAACAGTTTGATATTCAGTCAAAATTACTCAAAGAACAAATGCTTACTCTTGAAAAATCTCTTTATCCATCGTTAATACCAAATGAAGACATTCAACGCTTACTCTGGATTCCGGGCATTGGTAAAATGAATGCCTTCACCATTTTGCTCGAAGTTGGTGATATAAATCGTTTTCCAACAGAGAAGAACTTTTTTTCTTACTGCCGTCTTGTCCCTTCTGCCCGGAACTCTGCAGGTAAGACAAAACAACGCTCATCCAAAGACGGCAACAGATACCTTAAAATCGTTTTCTCTGACGCTGCTGTTCACGCCCTGCAATACTACCCGGTTATTAAGAGATACCACAGCTCAAAGCTCAGGAAAAAGAAAAAACAGGTTGCTAAAGCAATCATATCAAAAGAAATTGCCCGAATAGTTTTTCACGTACTTAAAGACAAGACTAATTTTAATAACCATTTCAAAGGACAAGAATTACAACATAAAAAATATGTTCAATGGCCGCGCATCACAAGCCCCGACGTCTAACTAGTCGCTTAGCAAGACTCTCCGTGCTGGAATGGGAAGTGATGCGCTAGCCTAAAATATATCTGGGATACTATAAGCCCCATAAGCGGTTTGGCTGCCAGAACATATTTAAAATTGTTCTATGGCAAGTTCAATTGATATTATTAAGGCTATCAATTTTTATAATTCAAATTTATGCGCCTATGGCGTAGAACTTATTCAGGATTTTAACCTTAATTATATTTCTACGTCCTATTGACTTTTTACTTTTTTAAGCGGTTATACCACTTTTAAAATAATTTCTTTGTTAAACCAAAACAATTAGAATGTGTTGTGTTTTCAAAATAAATGAGAATATCAAATTCATCAGTTATGATAGTATTATAAAATGCATAATCCATTGCCATTGCACCAATACTCCTAAATTCAAGCTCCTTATTAAAAACAGTAGATAAAGGAGAATTTTTGAATTTTCTCAGATCAAGAAATAACCGTGGATAATTTAAACTATGCATCATCCATTCAACAGAACCGGGTTCAGATTGTGAGGTGGGATAGACTCCCAATCCTTTAGGCCCAATTGCTGTATAATTCCCTTTATTAAAACCAAAACCCATTACAACCATATCTTTGCCGTATATTTTATTTAAATACGCACCCATCGGCCGAAAGTTTGATTCTCTTTTAGAAACATGGCCGTTATGCGCCCATAAAATAATTTTTGTACCCGTCGGCATATGATTTATAATCCATTGGATATTAATTGCCATACTTTCATCCCTTGACTGCTGTTTCTGCATTCTAGCTTCTAAGCTCTGTACAATAATCCTCGAGTTTTGTATATACCATTCAGTACTATCATTACTTATAATAGAATTATATTTACCAGTGTTTTCTAATAAATGATTATAGACTTCTTCAGCATAACTCAAGTATGGTTCGTAAAGAATACTACCAGGATTCGATTTCATTTTTCTTACTTCGTCGTTAAAGGCAATTATTTGTTGATATTTTTCTTTTGCCGTTTCATAATATGCTGTATCATATTTTTGTAAAAAATTTAGAGTGTTTTGGATTGCTACATTTGGAAATTGCATATCAAAACCCCAAAACTCAATTTTTTCCTTTTGGGAAACATTATATTCGCGCATCCATTTTAACATATTCAATACTTCTTGCGTGTTCCATGTCCAAAAATATAAGCCTGCTAAAACATCTTTTGGATTTCCAAATCCATTAAGTACATAATTATTAACATTTCTTGCTTCCGGCATATTTGCTTCAATTGCAAATACAGTAAATCCCATTTTTTCTACAAGATACTTTATGATTCGATGTTTCATCGTAAAAAATTCATGTGTACCATGAGTCCCTTCGCCTAGTGAGACTATTTTAGCATCACCAACCATTTCTTTCAGAAAACTCAAATCATCATCGTTTTCCACGGGAGATGCTGTTTGAAAAGTATCGACATTATTTTTAAGCCAGTTAATTTGCTCTAATGAGAGCTTGATAATTTCAGGCTCCTTTTGCGGATAAATTTTCCCATCTAATTCGATTGACAAATCATCAAACCAGGCTTTTCCGTTCCCGGGCATAGAGCACGCCAAAATTTATATTAGTAAGCTTCTCATCAATTTTGAATTCAACCGTATATTTTGTCCAATCAGTTGTGCCCTTAGCACCACGATTATTCATATTATCAAAATTCAATGTTCCACTTGTTCCATCTACACGCCACCATAATCCCGCATATCCTTCTGTTATGTTTTCGGTTTTAATATATCCGGTATATTTTAAATACTTTCCACGAGCGTCTTCGATAGGAAAAGATGAAGTAGCAACCCCGAAGTTTCCATTTCCAACTTTTTGAATACAAAGGCTTCGCTCGCCGGAAAACGATACGGTAGAATCTACGAATACAGAAAAACCTTCACCGCCCTGATGCCAACCCTTTGCAATTCCATTTGGAGTTACTTTTTCGAAATCAAGGTTTAAAGATATTGAAGTATTTTTAATGTTTTGAGCATTATTACAATTGGTTAACACCAAAATAAATAAGAATGCCAAATTCTTTATTATCTTCATCTAGTACTCCATTTTCATTTAGTGGTATAACGAAGTTGCGGCTAACGCGTCCGCCCATAACTGACGGGCTGATTAGAACCGAAACGCCAATTGTTATGCAAACTGTGCTTAATCCTGTCCCGACGAACGGAGGGATCTTTCGTAAGTACAGTTTGCAAGTTTATTAATTAGAACTAAAACTTCACACAATATGCCGAACGAAAAACGAATACTTAAAACCTGGGAAATGCCTCACCGATTCGGCGGTCGGTGTTGAGGCGCAGGTTAGGTAGTGCTCTAAAGAAATATTTTAGAAAATAGAACCAAAACTTAAGACGACTTTCCATTTACTATTTTCTCTTTTTAGTTGCATTACTTTCTGTTCTCTTCCTTTTACATCGTAAGTGACAAAAGCATTGTTATTCTTGATCTCAGTCTTTACAATTTTCCATTCAATGTTCATATTAAGTTTTTCCATATTTCTTGCAATTTTACTCATATAATCCCAAACTTCAGCGGAAGTCATAGTTTTTATTTTGTTTGCAGGTAACATCATCATTGCATTGCTTTTCCCGGTTGAGTCATAACTTAGAGCCATTGATAAACTCACATCTTTAGATTTATCTAAAGATTCGGTTGCAATTAAATTAGAAGAAGGAACGGTTTGATTAGCCGCTGAATTAAGAAATTCTTTCGCAACAGAATCAACATTTTCTTTTTCGCTATTATTTTGTGCATTCACAAATGTGAACATCAAAATGGATAAAATAACAGAGATTAAAATTTGTTTTTTCATATTATCTCCCATAAAAAGACCGTTTTCTTAAATTGATTGACTACCTAACTATACTTATACTGCACGTGAATTAGTTAAATTTCACGTATATATGCACATCCCTGCATATCTATGTTCCTGTAAATTTCAGTCTAACGGGCTCTTAACTCCGATTCCTCTATTTAATAGTTCAGCTCGCGGCATTTCCCCTGCCCCTGTTTTTTGCAAATTCTTATTAATGTGGCTTAAATGCAAGAATTTTCTGAAACGATTTATTTAAAGGCAGATTTCATTGAGTTAACGGTCAGGGATAGCGTACAGCGTAAAGTTTATTAGCGTATTGTTAGCCGGATTCTGGAGTTTTGGGGCAGATGCCGGAGACGGGATACAGGATGCCAGATATTCCAGATTTGGCATTTTTATAGTGTTTTATTTCAGTTCAAATTTTACTTTAAGTTTTGTGGTCAGTGTAACCATTTGCGGGATGTCCGTCAGTTTCCTTTCTGCCCCAGTAGAATAAAGCACCCGCATCGGCGAATCCAGTAAATAATTTTTGTTTCCCGAATCAACTTCAAGTACCCTGCCGAGTTTTCTTCCCAGCTTGTCGCTGATTATCAACGCGTCGTGTTTTGCATTTTCCAGCGCCTCTTCAAATCCCTTTTTCATTGCTTCCTCTACGTCGGATGCAGAAAATGTAGCGTTGAATGAAATGATGCCGGCAGTCAATATCGCCATCTGGAGAGGTTCGTACTGTTTAAAATCGCTTTAATTTAAACATTACCATTTCACGCGCGGTGTATTGAACCGGCCTGCCATTATAACCCCCTGCCGGGTGAACCTGTATCAATGAATACGAGATGACTGAATCGGGAATATTGAGCCTGCTCAGCAAAGGTACAAATTTCTTTTCCTGCTGCTTTACACCATCATAAGCTTTCATAGCGTCTGTATCAGTTTTCTCAAGCGATACGCTGAGAATGATTTCATTTGCGGGAGTTTCAACTTTTGAAGAAGCGTCAATTATTATAAATGATTTATTTATTGTCTGAGCGCTTAATGCCGCAGTTAATAAAAGGAATATCAGAAGTATTTTTTTTTCATTCTTTCGCCTCCTCAATAATTGTCTACTGATTAACAAATTATAATGAATACCCCACTCCGATCTTGCCAATTGTCTGCTTTCTCCAGTCACCGGAAAAAAGGTGGCTATCAGCAAGAGAAACATCAACAATAAAATTACTGATATTTACTTCGACACCCATGGTCAGAAACAGCGCCCTGAGATTATCGTTGGTTTTGTAATACGCATAGTATATTTGAGACTCATCATATTTTTTTTGTGATGTGATGAATCCGACTGAGGACGAAATCATCCCACTAAATTTGTAAACCACACTGCCTGCAAATTCTAATTGATCGCTATTTTTTGTATCTGCGTTGTACCAGATTACTTCATACACGCTGCCAAGAAACTTTACTCTTGATAATAAACTGAGATCAAAATCAAATCTCAACTTCGAAGGGAATTCTGTTTTATAATTAGTTGTTACTGTGTAATAGCTTGACGGTCTTGAACTATCTCCCTGATTAGGTGTTACTAACAATCCGGGTCCTTTCGTTTCTTTAAGATCGAGTGTGGTATTTTTCACAAAGAACAATCCGGCTTGGAAATATTTATTTTCGTCCAGATTTTTTCTGAACATTATTCCTGCAGCCCAATTATTCCCGCCGAAAATCATTTCGACAGGATCAAGTTTATCAGTCATCCTGTTAATATTGAACCTTCCGCCGATTGAAAGACTACTTCCTTCAAGAATATCATCAAACGAATAAGATGCTATGACTGAATATTTATAAAGTATTTTCTTTTCAGTCTGGTCTATATACTCGCCGGTACCGTCTGGATTTTGCGCAGTAGTTACCGGGACCAAACCGAGATCAAACCCCCCGTTATATCCCTGCGACATTGCCAAACCAATACTGAAATTACTTATCGGATAGATAAAACCGGCACTTTGTGGAATAAAGCTTACATTTTTTTTAAATCCCATGTCAGGTGCAATCCAGGCATCTGTAATCCTATTCTGAAATTCGTAAGAAAAGCCCAAAGAAATTTTGTTAAAATTGCTTAAAGCGGCGGGATTAATGAAACCAATGTTTGATGTTTTGTTAACGATTCCCGAACTGCCAAGCCCGTTAAGGTTTCCAAGTGGATCACCCTGAGGTAGAATCAGGATATTGGAAGTGGAATTCTGTGAAAAAATATTGCAGCTTAAAAAAGCAATTGACAGGATGATTAATAACTTTTTCATTTTCCCCTTGTTTAAAAGTTAATCAAAATGCGGTTGAATATAGAGAAAGATTGAACTTTAAGCAACGACTAATTAGTTTACGGTAGGTTTCATTGAGTTAACGGTCAGGGATAATGTATAATTTACAATTTAGAATGTAGAATTGGGGATCGGAGGTCGGTGGTTGGATGCCGGACGCAATTATGCGGAAACGCACAGAATTTCATCAGCGGAGATTTTATTTATTTGAAGAATCAGGAAATGATACAATAAAATTGCTCATCTTAAAAGTGTTTTCAGAATGTAGCCCGGCACAATATAAAATAACTTTTACTATTATTTTCTTTTGAATTTTGACATTTGGCTTATTATATTGAAAAAGCATCCATTCATAAGAGAACCAAAAAAATTGGGGTTTGAGAAAATTTCAGAAAAAACGGGATTTACCCGGCTTGAGATAAAAGTACTGCTCTTTCTTTTAGTAGTATTTATTTGCGGAGCCGGCCTAAAATTAATATTACGCCCTAATTCTTCAGAATATAAGAATTTCGATTATTCTGTACAGGATAGCCTTTTTTTAAATGCCGGCAAATCGAAAATAAATGACGAAATTACTGTACCTGATACCCACAAAAATGTTGATTATAAGCAGGAAGTTTTAGATTTTAGGAAACCTGATTTTACAGAGCGTAAAACTGTAGATATTCCCGCTGAAAAAAGTATAGATTTGAATACAGCAAATACAAAAAGTCTGATAAGACTGCCGGGAATTGGTCCTATAACTGCTGAAAAAATTATCAATTACCGAAAACTTAAAGGTAAGTTCACTTCACTGGATGAATTGCTAAAGGTGAAGGGAATCGGTAACGTAAAATTTAGTAAAATCAAAAAGTATTTATATATTGAGTAGTAAAAATTAATCTTTTAAGCTCCGGAGGAACAATGACTTCTAAATCCGACCCCTGGTACGTCCATGCTTCATTGTATGCGGTTATTGTAATATTGATTATAATTCTTGTTAAAGTCGCGATTATTGATCCTAAGAATACCGTTGAACAGGAAAATTATTATAAGAATGAAGCCCGGCTGAGAATGAAGAACATTAAAGAAGCTGAAATTCTATACCAGAAAAAATACAACCAGTATTCAGGAAACCTTGACTCGTTGATAAATTTTGTTAAAACTGATCCAATGGTTGACAGTGTTATGAATGCTTTCGATTCACTCACACAAAGACCTGCCAATCCTTTTATTGCTTTATCAGACGGACAATTTACTCCGGACAGCCTGTTAAGAACACCTAAATCGCAGCAGCCCTTTACGCTAAAAATTGACAGTACTGAAACAGCAGATACTGTTGTAAACAGAAGAGGACGGATTGTAAAAATCGAGAAGCATAGCGTTGTTGGTACAAAATATTATCTTGAAGATCCCGACGGTTATGGCTCAATAGGAAGCCTTGATAATGATGCTTTGAAAAACACAGCTTCGTGGGAGTAATTTAATAAAGATGACAGGATATGAAAACCATGCAGGCTTTACTATATCCGGATCAAAACTCCAGGTAGTTGAAATCAACAATCACGAAGAACAGTTTTCCCTGGAAAATGTTGACGAAGCATATTTCAATGAAACAATAAATTTTGAAAAAGATAAAGAGACAAAAATAAGTGCCCTTTTGCAGGGCGCTTTTAATGAGATTATTTTAAGAAAACCTCTCAGGGCAGGATCAATTTCATTTACACTCCCGTTTGAATTATTTCACACTGCACAATTACCTTATGATAACACACTTTTGCACCAGGATTTGATTGAAGAATTTCGATGGGAACTTTCAGTCCTTTATCCATTTGTTTCGACTAAAAATATGGTGATTCAGTATATCGAAATTGAAAAAAATGAAATTATTCCCTACAACTCTGCACTCGTTATAGGTTTGCAAAGAAAATACCTGCAGATATTAAATAATTTTTGCCTGCAAAATAAATTAAAACTAAAATTTGTAGACAACATTCATTTTGCCGCTGAAAAAGCACTTGAATTAAACTTTCCCGCTGCAACTGCCGGACTTGTAATAAGTGTTTATATTTTTAACAAATACGTTTCCATAATATTTTCTCATAATGGAAAGCCGGTACACTTTAGCACAATTCCTCTTAATGATGCCAGTGAAATTCCGGGATACATTGTTCAGGCAATTACACCGAAAGAAAACTTTAATATTAAAAAAGAAAAAATTACTGCCGCTTTTATTACGGGTGACGGACTTTCAAATTCTGTTGTGCAAACATTATCAGATACATTAGACATAGACTTTATCCAGTTCAACCCTTTTGAAAAATTAAAAGCACAACCTAAATTACTGGACAACAAATTTTACACAGAACAATTCAACTCTTTTGCCCCGGCTGCAGGAATTGCGTACAGAATAGCATAATTATTTTTTTGAACTAAGCATTTTCTCACCTATATATTACCACTTGTCAGAATTACTAACTTTGGGATTTAATCATTATTATTCATCTATGAAAATGCGAATTATTTCCGGAGAATTTAAAGGGCGCAGGATAAATGTACCGGATTCAAAATTCATCCGCCCGACTACTGACCGTGTAAGGGAAACTCTCTTCAATCTGTTAAATAATAAAATTGATTTTGCAAACCGGAAAGTACTCGATATTTATGCGGGCTCAGGTTCACTTGGGCTCGAATGCCTCAGCCGCGGCGCTTCAGAAATTCATTTTGTTGAGAAAAACTTTCAGATTTACAAAAACCTGCAGGAAAATATCAATTCCCTTAATGCTGGTGAAAACTGCAAAATTTACAAGATGGAAGCAGTTAAATATTCGCAAATGTTTGAAAACCTGGATTACGATCTTATTATTGCAGATCCTCCCTATTTTAAAGATGATATTTACAAAGTAGTTGAGAATCTGCTAATTAATAAATACTTTGCTGAAGAGGGTTTTATGATTATTGAGCGCTCTATTCAAACGAAGGAAAAAGACATTGATAATTTTAAAGTAGAACCATTTAAAATTATCGGTGATTCATGTCTGTACGAAATAATTAGTAAATAATTTCTGAGTTTATATGGCAAAAGCAATTTACCCCGGAACATTTGATCCAGTTACAAACGGACATATAGACATAATTAAAAGAGCGAGAGAGATTTTCGACTCTATCGTTGTTACTGTAGCAATAAATACCGGGAAAAATCCTTTGTTCACTACTATAGAAAGAGTTAAAATGTTAAAAGATTGTCTGAAAGATTTTGAAAATGTTTCAGTTGATTCTTTTGACGGGCTTGTTGTAGATCACGCAAAGAATGTTGGTGCCACAAGTATTATACGCGGATTGCGTGCTGTAAGTGATTTTGAATATGAATTCCAGATGGCCCTGATGAACAGGAAACTCGCCGGGAAAATATCTACAGTATTTTTAATGCCTCACGAAAAATACACCTACCTGAATTCTTCTATAATAAGAAACCTTGCCAGCTTTCACAGTGATGTCAATGATTTTGTACCGCCAAATGTTAATAAAGCATTAAAGGAAAAATTCAACGGAAAGTAAAATAAATGGCTTCTAAGAAAGAAATGACAATTTCTGCGGCAATAAGAAGTGTTGCAAGGTTCTGGAGCATACTCAGTATTGGTTTAGTTCTGCTGTTCTTTTTAAGTGAAGGATTAAAAATTTTTGAACTTACTGCCAAAGAATGGTTCGCTTTTATTCTATTTCCAGTCGGACTTGTTACCGGACTATTAATTTCCTGGAAAAAAGAGATTGCCGGAAGCCTGATTTCGATATTTTCTGTTATCATTTTTTCATTTCTAATTGGAGTAAACTGGTTTGTTTACGGACTCCTTTCCCCCGCACTGCTATTTTTGGTTTATGGACTGTTAAAAAGAATATCCTGACCAAACTAAATTTCTATGCTTTTTCTAATTACATTTCAAATATGATTGTAATTCTATAAATTTACACCTTAATATTTTAACAAAAGAGTATTATAAAAATTATGAAAAGAAATTCAGGATTATTTTTTACAGTAATAATTATCAGCTCACTTATTCTTTCATCCTGTGGAAAACCACCAAAAGAAATTTTAACCGAATATGAACAGGCTTACAACAAACATGATATTTCAAAAATTATGTCGTTTTACAGCGATAATGTAGTTCTTGATCTGAGCATTTTATCAAAGTTAAAAGGTAAAGAAGCTTTAAGAAATTATGCAAAATATGACAGCGTAATGAATACGCAGATTAAAATAAGTGATATTGCAACCAGCGATGATAATACAATGTTTGTTATGTCACTAACAAATGATCTTTACAAAACGATAGGAATTGATACAGCAAAATATTCTATGATATTTACTATTGAAGGCGGAAGGATCACAAAAATGTCAGGATCAACAACCAGGGAAACAGATAAAAATATTCAGGACTTTTCCAAAAACTTTATGTTATGGGCATCGAAAGAAAAACTGGATGAATTAAACCAGATGATGCCAAATGGCAGGTTAAATTATAATGCAGTAAACGCAAAAAAATATATAAATATGGTTCTGGAATATAAAATGAGCCATAAAGACGTAACAATTAAAGAGCAGGACGATAACAAGAAAGTTAATCCGCATTGGTAAAAAGTTTCTTGATTATGTATCCAGTTCAGGATAAGTTAGTTATATCAATTTATTCTCACTTATTGGGGAAAAGAGGGGAAAACAAATATGAGCTTAAGTCAAATTGCAAAATCGATTAGTGCCTCACCCACTTTAAAATTAAATGAAAAAGCGGCAATTCTTAGAGAAAAAGGTGATCCTGTAATTCACCTTGGCGGCGGTGAGCCGAAAAGTCAGGTGCCGCTAGATGCCATTCTTACAACTTCTTCTCATCTGAATACAGGTGAAGTCCGTTATGCGCCTGCGGACGGTATTCCGGCCCTTAAAAAGGCAATTATAAGATATACTGAAGAGTTTTATGACAGAAAAGTTGCACCGGAAAATGTTATAGCTTCCGGTGGAGCAAAACAGGCTATTATGGTTGCTTTGCAGGCAATCTTGAACCCGCAGGAAGAGGTACTTTATCCTGCGCCTTACTGGGTAAGTTACCCGGAAATGGCAAAACTTTGCGGGGCAATGGGTGTTCCTGTCCTTCCGGAAGATGGAACCTTTTATCCAAGAATCCAGGACATCGAGCAGCGGGTTTCTTCTTACACCAGAGCGATAATTGTTAACAGTCCGAACAACCCAACCGGCGCAATGTACCCGGAAGAATTTATTGCAGATATTGTTGAGTACTGCGAAAAGAAAGATATCTATCTGATAATGGATGATATTTATCACAGACTAATTTTTGACGGAAAGAAACCAATCAACTGTTACAAGTACGCAAAAAAACTTGATGAAAGATCCAAGCTGATTGTTATTAACGGTGTTTCTAAGCAATACGCAATGACAGGTTTCAGAATTGGCTGGGCGGTAGCAAATAAAAAATTAATTGAAACAATGACCAATATCCAGGGCCATCAAACTTCCGGCCCATCAGTATTATTACAGAAAGCGGCAGTTGGTGCATTGAACGGAATACAGTCAAGTGTTGAAAGTCTTCGCCTCACTCTCGAAAATAACAGAAATATTATGATTGACCTGTTAAATTCTTTTGAAGGTGTAAAAGTTACTAACCCTGATGGTACATTTTACTGTTTCGCTGACTTTAGCAATTACAACAAAGATTCAAATAAGCTTTCTGAATTTTTAATCGATAAAGTTCAGGTTCTGACGGTACCCGGAAAAGAATTCGGTCTTGATGGATATTTAAGATTAAGTTATTGTGGATCCGTAAAAGATATTACAGATGGAATCGAAAGAATTAAATGGGCTCTCGATCCTAATTCACCTAATGAACTCTACATTGGCGACAGAAAATTAGTGAGGGATTGGTCATGAAATATCTTGAATTTAACACCCCCGCTACAAAACAGGCAAAAGAATTAGCCGCTGATTTCAAACTGGATAATCATGGTCTTGTTCACCTCGACCAGGTTTACTGGAATCTCCCTGATTCAGCATTGTGTGAAGAAATAGTTTTCAGGAATGAAGGCAAAATGTCTAACGGCGGACCAATAATTGTAAATACAGGAAAACATACCGCAAGAGCTGCCGCTGATAAGTTTGTAGTCAAAGAAGAAGGGACTGAAAATAAAATCTGGTGGGGCATTTATAACCGCCCATTTAGTTCTGAAAAATTTAATGCTCTTATGGCTCGTGTGCAGGCTTATGCCCAGGGAGAGGAATTCTTTGTGCAGGATTGTTATGCAGGAGCTGATCCTGAATACAGAATGCCTGTGAGAATTATTACTGAAAAAGCATGGCATAGCCTTTTTGCCAGAAATATGTTCATTACCACTGAAGACAGAGACGAATTGAAAAAATTCATCCCGGACTTTACAGTTATTGCTGTCCCGGGTTTTAAAGTTGATCCTAAAATTGATGGAACCAGAACGGATACGGGAATTATCCTGAATTTTGAAGCACGTACGTGCATAATTGCTAATTCACTTTACGGCGGAGAAATAAAGAAATCAATTTTTACCGTTCTTAATTTCCTTCTTACTTTCAAAGATGTTTTGCCGATGCATTGTTCTGCAAACGTAGGCAAAAAAGGAGATGCAGCACTTTTCTTCGGATTGAGCGGTACAGGAAAAACAACTCTTTCTGCAGATCCCAAAAGAAGATTGATAGGTGATGATGAGCACGGATGGAGTGCAAAAGGAATATTTAATTTTGAAGGTGGCTGTTACGCAAAAGTAATCAGGCTTTCGGCAGATCACGAACCTGAAATTTATGAAACAACTAAAAGATTTGGAACTATACTCGAAAATGTTGTCTTCGATCCGGTTTCCAGACACATTGATCTCGAAGATGATTCTATTACAGAAAATACACGTGCGTCTTATCCGCTTGAATTTATCCCCAACATAGTTCCTGAAGGATATGCTCATTCACATCCTAAAAATGTTATCTTTCTTACCTGCGATGCCTCTGGAGTTATGCCGCCTATAGCCAGATTAAATCCGGAACAGGCTCAGTATCATTTTATAAGCGGATATACTTCAAAAATTGCCGGGACAGAAATCGGTCTTGGTATTGAACCACAAATTACCTTCAGTGCTTGTTTTGGAGCACCGTTTATGGTCAGGCATCCATTTGAATATGCTGCAATGTTGAAACAAAGAATGTTGAAGAACAATACAAATGTTTGGCTTGTAAACACCGGATGGGTTGGCGGAAGATTTGGAGTTGGTAAACGTATAAGTATTCGTCACACTAGGAATCTACTTGATGCAGCCCTTGATGGCAGGCTGGAAAAGGTAAAATACAGAAAAGATAAACTGTTCGGTTTTGAAGTTCCATTATCCTGTCCGGATGTTCCTGAAGATGTTCTTGAGCCTTCAAATTCCTGGGGAAATAAGGACGAATACTGGAAAAAATATGATGCACTGGCTGCTCGTTTTATAGAAAACTTCAAACTTTTCGAAAAAGGTTCCACAAAAGAAGTCATAGCTGCAGGTCCGGTGAGATTAAAAAAATAAATTTACTTGAAATCCCGCGGAATTGACTTTCTGAGGGATTTTCATTGCATCTGACGAACTCTCCTTTAAACTTATTTTTACTAATATTATATTATTGTTATCCATTTGTTGATTTCTATCATAGACTACAGTAGCCCAAAAGTTTTTCAATTATTGCCCTAATAAATTTATTTAATTTTCTCTATAAAGGAGTAGGTCTTGGTTGCAGAAAGAGTGAAAAGGATTAATGTCTCGCCCACTATGCAGGTGGCAGCAGAAGCAAAGAGAATGAGAGCAGAAGGAATAAATGTTCTTGATTTTAGCGTTGGTGAACCGGATTTCCCTACTCCACATAATATTAAAGATGCCGCTAAAATCGGTATTGATGAAAATCACACAAAATATACAATCAATGCAGGTACTGTTGAGTTAAGGAAAGCCATTGCACAAAAGCTTAAAAGGGATAATGGGCTTGAATATGAAATTAGTGATATAATTGTAACAAGCGGAGCAAAGCAAAGTGTTTTCAATTCAATTTTTGCAACTGTAAACAAAGACGATGAAGTAATCATACCGACACCGTACTGGGTATCATATCCTTCAATGGTCAGTATGGCGGAAGGTAAATCTGTTTTTGTTAACACTGATGAAAAAAATGGATTTAGAATTACTCCGGAACAACTTGAAAGCGCAATTTCACCCAAAACGAAAGCAATAATTCTTTGTAACCCTTCAAACCCAACCGGTTCGGCATATTCAAAAAAAGAACTGGAAGCAATAGCAGAAGTTTGTTTAAAATATGATTTTTATATTATCGCTGATGAGATTTATGAAAAATTAATCTACGACGATTTTAAATTTGTTAGTTTTGCTTCATTGAGTCCTGAGATAAAAGAAAGAACTATTCTTGTTAACGGGATTTCAAAATCTTATTCAATGACAGGATGGAGAATAGGTTATACTGCCGGACCAGGTGATGTTATTTCAGGAATGAATAAGATACAGAGTCATACAACATCTCACGCATCTTCTGTTTCTCAATTTGCAGCTCTCGAAGCACTTGCGGGCCCTCAATACGCTATAGGCGAGATGCTTTCAGAATTTAAAGAACGCCGCGAGTATTTTTACAATCAGCTTGTTTCAATTGATGGAATAACCTGTTACAAGCCGGAAGGAGCCTTCTTTTTATTTCCGAATATTTCATCTTTTTTTGGAAAGGCTACGGATAAAGTAAAAATAGAAAACTCTTTTGATTTTGCGATGTTTCTACTTTCAGAGGCAAAAATAGCAGTTGTCCCCGGAAGCGCATTTGGAGCAGAAGGTTGCCTCAGAATTTCCTATGCAACATCTATGGAAAATATAATCGAAGGTACCAGAAGATTAAAGGAAGCTCTGGCGCACTTGAGAGGTTAATATTATTAATTCTCTAAGAAATGTTTAAGTGACGTCCTAACCTGCTCAACAGGCATTTCTTCACCAGTCCAAAGTTCAAAAGATTTAGCTGCCTGGTACACAAGCATTGATAAACCATCCACTGCAATTGCCCCTTCTTTTTCTGCAAGTTTAAGCAATTCCGTTTTTACAGGATTGTAAACTATATCAAATACTATTTGTCCTTTTTTAAAAGAATTTCCAAGGCTGGTTATTGAATCATCGTTTTCCGGAAACATTCCTACAGATGTCGCATTTACAATTAATGCTGAGTCATTGAAAACATCAACAATATCAGGAGGAAATAATTCCTTGGTTTTTATCGCATCAAATTTCATCTTATCACTAAAGTATGTTTTTAATGCCTCCGCCTTCGGTTCATTCCTGTTTATTATATATATTTTCTTTGGCTTAAAGTTCTTTATGAGAGAATAAACCACTGCTCGGGCAGCTCCCCCTGCACCAACTACAGAAACCGTTGAACCTGAAATTTCTTTTTTATATGGCATCAGGCTTTCGGTAACGCCAAAAACATCCGTATTATAGCCATTTAAATCTCCATGCTCATTAACAACAGTGTTAACTGCACCGACTATAAGTGCTTCATCAGAAACATTGGTAAGCAGATCAAGAATATTTTCTTTATGAGGAACAGTTACATTAAATCCGCGGGCACCAAGTAACATCAGACCCTTTACCGCGCTTTTTAAATTTGATTTTGTAATGTCAAATGGAAGATAAAGGTAGTCCAGTTTCTTAAATTCGAATGCAGCATTGTGTATAAAAGGTGAATACGATTGTTTGATCGGATGCCCAATTAATGCTAGCAGCCTGGTATTTAGATGCGTAAGATCTCTCATAAATTTATTTCATATAGTCAGTCAATAAAAAAACTGTTTGCCTCTAGTTAAAGCAAACAGTATCAATTTGTCAATTATTACTATTTAGATAAAGAACTAAAATTCCCCTAAAATCTTTTTAAATAATTTAGAAGATTTTATATCTGGATATTCCTTTTCAAATTCATTCTTATATCCAGGATCAATTAAAAATGCGGCTTTGAGACAATTTACAGCTTCTTTTGTTCTTTTAAGAATAAAATTAATTTTTGCTTTCTCATAAAAAGAAGAAGCATCAAGTGGATTTATACTTATACAATGGTCGTAACATTCAATAGCTTCCAGCCAGTTACCCATTTCAAAATATGTCTGTGAAAGATTCTCCCAGATCTCATAGTTTTCAGGTAATTTTTTCAATGCTTCCCTGTAACTTAGAGTTGCTTCCTGCAATTTACCAAGGGAATATTGCAGATCACCGATGGCATACCACGCTTCAGCATTATCCTGTGAAGCTAAAACGGCATTGTTAAAATCTCTTAATGCTAACTGATATTTTCCTGTTGAATCATAACAATAACCGCGGGCAAGAAATGCTTCATAATAACGACCATTTATTTTTATTGCATCAGTGTAATATTTTATTGCGTTACTAATTTCACCGAGTTCTTCATAAATGTTTGCAATATTATAACAAGAGGCTTCATCGGTCGGATCAATTTTAAATGATTCTCTGAAGCTTTCAAGAGCAAGCTGCAATCGTCCTAAATCGGCAAGTGCATTTCCCCTGTTAAACCAGGCGCTTGCAAAATTAGGTTTAACGGCAACAGCCAGATCATAGCTATCAATTGCTTTTTCAAGATTATTCTGTTTAGCCAGTACAACTCCTCGGTTATACCAGCCGCTTGAGCTATAAGGTTGAAAATCAAGAAATTTGTCATAATGTCTCAACGCCATATTAAGGTTATCCGAATTTTCATAACAGTAACCGAGCTCATAATATGCCTCTTCAAATTCTTGATCAAGTTCAACAGTTTTTAACAAGTATTCTATCGCATCTCTGAATTTGCTTTGTCTCTGTAAAAGGAGCCCCATGCTGAAATATGATTCCGGATTTTGAGGATCATTGGAAATTGCAATTTCCAGACTATTTGTTGCGTCAGCAATATCTCCCACATTCTCTTCGGCAGCCGCTTTTTCAAGATATATATCAATATCACCGGGATTCAATGATAAAGCTTTATTTAACGCTTCAATAGCATCATTAAACTTAAAAAGCCCGTTTAACAGGCTGCCTTTTTTTAGCCAATATTCTGAATTATAAGGTGAAATTTCAACGAGGTTTTCTACTATTTCAAGTCCTTCATTAAATCGTTCATTTTCTATACAAAGCTGAATAATTTCTTCAATATCTTCAATTGCTTCATATATCCTGCCTTCCGACAACAGCTTTTTACAGGTTTTTATATCGTTGTCTAAATTTTTTTCTTTTTCTTCAAAATTTTCGTCATTACTAAAATCAGAATCGAAATATGACATTAAAATTTTCTCCACATGGTTTTATTCTCTCATAAAAATGTATTGCTATAAAAACAGAAAAGCAACTTGTTTATTTCCTGAGAATTTTTGATGTTGTAAGTCCAGTTAAAGCTGGTCTGAAATTAACAAAAAAGCCGTGTCCAAATTTATTGAACACGGCAATTTTATTTTTAAACGAATCTTATTTATTAAGTACTGCTGTTACTTTTTCGGCTGCGTCTTTAAGACTTCCTGCAACTTCAAAATTAAGACCGGAATTTCCAAGCAGCACACCAGCTTCTTTAGCATTTGTTCCCTCAAGTCTTACAACTATCGGTACATTGATATCCATTTCTTTTGCTGCATCAATTACACCTTGTGCAACACGGTCACATCTGACAATACCTCCAAAAATATTTATCAGTATTGCTTTGACATTAGGATCAGATAAAATAATTTTAAATCCGTTTGCAACAGTAGTTTTATTTGCTCCGCCGCCTACATCAAGAAAATTTGCAGGTTCGCCGCCAGCAAGTTTGATGATATCCATTGTTGCCATTGCAAGTCCGGCTCCATTGACCATACAACCAACATTTCCATCAAGCTTAATGTAGTTCAGATTATATTTAGAAGCTTCTATTTCAAGAGGATCTTCCTCATCAAGATCTCTGAATTCAAGAATATCAGGATGTCTGAAAAGTGCATTATCATCAAAATTCATTTTAGCATCAAGAGCAATTACATCGCCCTCTTTTGTAACAACGAGGGGATTAATTTCTGCAAGTGAACAATCTGATTTTTCATATGCTTTATATAAACCCATCAAAAATTTTACAGCATTTTTTAGCTGGGCACCTCCAAGTCCGAGTGCAAACCCTAACTTGCGTGCCTGGTAAGCCTGAAGTCCAACTTCAGGATCAACAGCTTCTTTAATAATTTTTTCAGGATTTTCAGCGGCAACTTTTTCAATTTCCATTCCGCCTTCTGTTGAAACCATTATAACATTTTTGGAAATTGCCCGGTCAAGAGTAATACCGACATAAAGTTCTCTGTCAATATTAACTCCCTGTTCAATCAATAATCTTTTAACAACCTTACCTTCTGGTCCGGTTTGGTGAGTGACAAGCGTCATGCCCATAATCTGGTTTGAGTAATCTTTAACCTCCTGCAAACTTTTAGCAACTTTTACACCGCCGCCTTTTCCTCTTCCGCCGGCATGAATCTGAGCTTTTACAACCCAAACTTCCCCGCCAATTTCATTTTTTGCTATATCTACAACTTCATCAGTTGAAAATGCTACTTTTCCTTTTGGAACAGCAACGTTGTATTTTCTTAAAATCTCTTTTGCCTGATATTCGTGAATTTTCATTGCATTATCCTGTTTTAATTGTCTTTTTACACAATTTTATTTTAAAGTCTTAAGAAAAATACGGTTTTTAGCCTAGATAAGCAATTTAAACGCTGTTATGTAAAAAGGAATTTTAATTGATTTAGGGCTATAAAATTATTTTATTGTTGAAATTAACCAAAGAGATGTTATTTTAACACGCACCATTTTTGAAAAATTTTTTAATACTTGTAAATATTAAGAGATACCTACTTTAAATAATCCGACTACCTGAGTAACTTAAGTAATGAGATTCTAACCCGAGGCAAATTGAAAATTATAGGGAGACATTAATATGCCTATTTTAAAAGTTTGTGAAACTATCCCGGAACTTTTTGAATTTCTGACGGAAGATTATGCAAAGGAAACAAAATCTTTTGTTATGATGCATAAGGTTGATGGCAAGTATCAGGGAATTACTTACGAAAAATTTAAAGAGGAAACCGAATACCTGGCATACGGACTTGCCTCGCTCGGAATTTTGAGCCAGGACAAGGTGGCTATTATCTCCGAAAACCGGCCGGAATGGGTTTATGCTGATATGGCAATTCTTGGCCTCGGCGCAATAGATGTTCCTTTATACCCTTCACTAACTTCAGACTCAATTGAGTTTATACTTAATAACTCAGAATCAAAAGCTATAATTGTATCGAATAAATTTCAGCTTAACAAAGTTTTGAAAATCAGGAGCAAATGCTCAAAGCTTAAGTATATAATCGTACTGAATGAAAAGGATACTATTGAAGAAGATCCTAAAATAATAACTTTCAAAGAAGCTCAGAGTAAAGGAAACAAATTAAGACAGGATGATCCATCTTATTTTAAAAGTTCGAGAGCCAAAGTTAAGAAAGATGACCTCTGTACAATCATATATACATCAGGAACTACGGGTGAACCCAAAGGGGTAATGTTAACACACTGGAATATTCTCTCAAATTCTAAAGCTGCACTTGAGATTCTTCCAATTCATGAAAGTGATGTTTGGTTATCGTTTCTTCCTCTGTGCCATATTTTTGAAAGGATGGGTGGATATTACACAGGTTTTGCCTCTGGTGGTACAATGTGCTATGCGGAAGGAATTGAAGCAGTTGCTACAAATCTTATGGAAGTGAAACCAACACTTATGACATCAGTTCCAAGATTATTTGAAAGGATTTATTCAAAAGTTATTAAAAATGTTGAGAGCCAATCATCTTCAAAACAAAAGATATTTTACTGGGCACTTAACGTCGGGAAAAATTATGCGCAGGCAACAAAATCAGAAGATGTTTCTGTCGCTTTATCTATTCAATATAAGCTTGCAAATAAACTCGTCCTTCAGAAAATAAGGGAAAAAACAGGGGGGAACCTTAGATTTTTTATTTCCGGTGGAGCTGCCCTGGCACGAGAGCTCGGAGAATTTTTTGAAGCTTTGGGTATCATAATTATCGAAGGTTACGGACTTACTGAATCTTCTCCTGTAATTACTGCAAACAGGCTTGATGATTTCAAATTCGGATCTGTTGGAAAAGTTATGCCCGGAGTGGAAGTTAAAATTGCACCTGATGGAGAGATTCTTGCTCGTGGCCCAAATATTATGCAGGGCTATTACAAAAATAGAAAGGAAACTGATGCTGTCTTAAAAGACGGGTGGCTTCACACAGGTGATATTGGAGTTTTTGATGCTGATGGATTCCTGGTTATAACCGATCGTAAAAAACATTTATTTAAAACAACTGCCGGTAAATATATTGCACCAACCCCAATTGAAAACCTATTTGTATCAAGTAAATTTATCGATCAGTTCGTTCTTATCGGCGACAGCAGAATGTTCCTGAGTGCGTTAATTGTTCCTGATTTTGAATCAGTCAGAGAATATGCGGATTCTCATAAAATTCCATACAATTCAAATGAAGACCTGGCAAAGAATTCGGAAATTTATACGCTGATTGAAAAAGATATGACGAAATTCCAGAAACAACTTGCTAACTATGAAAAAGTAAGAAAATTTGTTTTGCTGGAAAAACCCTTCTCAATTGAGACAGGTGAAATCACACCAAGTATGAAAATTAAAAGAAAATTTGTTGAAGAAAGATATCGCAACCTTATTGAAGAAATGTATGACAAATAGATATTCTTTCAATAATCTTTAGTAAGAATTTCCATCATTTTCTGATGAACCTGTCCGTTTGTTGCAAGTATTCTTTTTGCATGCATATCGATAGGGTTATTGTAAAAATCTGATACAACTCCACCGGCTTCTTCAACAAGCAGCATTCCTGCACAAATATCCCAGGGATTCAGGTTCAGTTCCCAATAACCATCAAAAACTCCTTTAGCCGTATACGCTAGGTCCATTGCGGCTGATCCAAGTCTCCTGATTCCGCGGACAAGTTTTGTCATTTCTGTAAATTTCTCCAGAAGGTTATCTGGATTTTCAATTACATTATATGGAAATCCGGAAGCAAGCACGCTTCTTCTCAAAATATCATTTTTACTTACATTCATTTTTGCATCATTGGCAAATGCGCCGCTTCCCTTTTCAGTGGAATATGCAATCTTGTTAATAACGTCATAAACAACCCCGGCAATTGTAACATCATTTTTCTGAAGCGCAATAGAAACTGAAAAGACAGGAAGACCGTGGGCAAAATTTGTAGTTCCGTCCAGCGGATCAATAACCCATAAATAATCTGCCCCTGATTTCATTTCCCCGCTTTCTTCAGCCAGTATTCCGTGAGAAGGAAATTTTTTCTTTATAAAATCTGTAATTAATTTTTCTGCGGCTTTATCTATTTCAGTAACAAGATTAGTTTCGTTTGTTTTAAATTCAACTTTTCTTGCTTTCCCAAATCCCTCGTTTATAATTTCTCCGGCTTCTTTTGCAATATTTATAAGGTCATTTATCATTATTCTTCCAATTTTTAGCTTCAAATATAACAAAAACACAATTCAGGATGTTTTCATTCAAATAATTTGATAATTGCTCGTAATCAAATATTTACCCATCTTTCATTCCTTGATAGCCCCTGCCTATTTTGGTATATTTGCTTTTTGATGTAAAAAATTTTGTAAAACGGAGATAACTTGAGCCAAACTGATAAAATAGAATTTAATCAATCTGATAACACAACTGTAGTTGACACCGTACCTGAAGTACTGCCAGTACTGCCTCTTAGAGACATCGTAATATTTCCATATATGATTTTCCCGGTACTCGTCGGACGAGAACAATCCATAAGGGCAGCAAATTACGCCCTTGAAAACACAAAGTACATTTTCCTTGCAACACAGAAAAGATCAAATATTGAAGATCCCAAGAAAGATGATATTTATCTTGAAGGAACTGTTGCTAAAATTGTACAAATCTTAAAATTGCCTAATGGATTGATGAAAATCCTTGTAGACGGCCTTTTGCAGGGAAGAATAAAGGAATACACGAAGAAGAAAGATTTTTTTGAAGCAAAAGTTGAGATAATTGTTCCCAGCTACGAAAATGATCACGAAATGAATGCAATGACTCGCCAGATGACACAACTTTTCAAAGAGTACGTTAAAATCAGCAGAAATATTCCAAACGAAGCTGTTGGTGCATTTGAAAATATTGAAGAACCTGACAGAAAGTTATTCTACGTTGCTGCTAATATCAATCAATCAATTGATATCAAACAAGGTATTCTCCAAAAATATGAACTGAAAGACCAGTTTTATGAAATTATTAAAATTTTGAATTCTGAAATAGATATTCTGAAAATTGAAAAAGAGATTGATAGCAAAGTTCAGGAAAACATTGCAAAAACTCAGAGAAAATTCATCATACAGGAACAAATAAAAATTCTGCAGGATGAATTAGGCGAAGATGAGGACACCTCTCCGGAATTTATGAAGATTAAAAATCAGATTAAAAAAGCGAAAATGCCAAAAGAGGTGGAAGCAAAAGCTCTGGAAGAGCTCACCAAGTTAAGAAAGACTCCCCAGATGTCTCCTGAATCGACTGTAATTAGAAATTATCTTGAATGGATGGCTGAAGTTCCCTGGTCAAAAAAAACAAAAGATGATCTAAAAATTGAACACGTACAGAAAATTTTAGACGAAGATCACTTTGGACTGGAAAAACCGAAAGACAGGATTATTGAACATATTGCTGTTCTTAATCTTGTTAAGAATATGCGTGGACAAATACTTTGCTTTGTAGGACCTCCGGGAGTTGGAAAAACATCACTCGGTCGATCCATTGCTCGCGCTATCAATAGGAAGTTTGTAAGAATTTCTCTCGGCGGCGTTAGAGATGAAGCTGAAATAAGAGGACACAGAAAAACTTACATTGGTTCAATGCCTGGTAAGATTGTTCAATCAATGAAAAAAGCAGGAACAATAAATCCGGTTATGCTACTTGATGAAATTGATAAAATGAGTATGGATTTCCGCGGAGATCCGTCTTCAGCAATGCTTGAAGTTCTTGATCCGGAACAAAATTATACTTTTAATGATCACTACCTTGAAGTGGACTATGATTTATCGCAGGTAATGTTTATTACCACAGCAAATGTCCGATATAATATTCCACTTCCATTACAGGACAGGATGGAAATAATTGAACTTCCCGGATATCTTGAACACGATAAAATAGAAATTGCAAAACGCCACATTATTCCCAAACAACTTTCTGCACACGGCTTAAAAGATAAGAAGGTTGAAATTACTGATGATGCTATTAAAACAATAATCACAGAGTACACCAGGGAAGCGGGCGTTAGAAATCTTGAAAGAGAGATTGCTTCCGTCTGTAGAAAACTTGCAAGAGATATCGTGCTGAAAGAATCCTCTAATGGAAAATCAAAAGCGAAATCGAAATATTTAGTTGATACTGCAAAAGTTGAAGAATATTTAAAAACTCCGCGCTTTAGGCAATCAAAACACAACAAAGAGCTAAAAATCGGAAGTGTTACTGGTCTGGCCTGGACTGCTGTTGGAGGCGAACTCTTAGCAGTTGATGTAACAATTATGCAAGGTTCCGAAAAACTTACATTAACCGGGCAACTCGGCAATGTGATGAAAGAATCGGCACAGGCGGCACTAAGTTATGTACGTTCTTCAGCCAGAAGATTAGGAATAAATCCAGACTTCTTTAAGGGTAGAGAAATTCATATTCACCTGCCTGAAGGTGCCATTCCTAAAGATGGTCCTTCTGCCGGTATTACAATGGCGATGGCTCTTTTGTCTGCAATTAGTGGAAAACCTGCCGCAAACGACGTTGCAATGACAGGAGAGATAACATTAAGAGGTAATGTATTACCTATAGGCGGGCTGACAGAAAAATTACTTGCTGCAAAAAGAAACGGAATAAAAACAGTACTCATTCCAAAAGAGAATAAAGTTGATCTAAAGGAAATGCAGGATAAGGTAAAAGAAGGGATGAAAATTATTCCGGTTGAAAAAATTGAGGACGCAATTCCTTATATTTTTCCAAATGCAAAACTCGTAAAAAACGCCGTAAAAAAACGGACAGTTCCCTCTAAAAAGAAAAAGAGTAAATGATTTTGGCAGAGTCAATTATAATAAATAACAATCTGTCCGTTGAAGAAAAATATGTAGAATTAATAAAGCAGGTTAAATCATTGCTTGATAAAAAGGATAACCTGCTTTCCAATCTTGCTAATTTTACAGCCGCATTAAAACAAACATTCGAAAAAATAAGCTGGGTGGGTTTTTATCTGTTTGACGGGGAAAAATTATATCTCGGCCCCTTCCAGGGTAGGGTTGCGTGCACAGAAATTAAGCCCGGAAGCGGAGTTTGCGGAACCGCAGCAGAAAAAAAAGAAACAGTTATTGTAGAAGATGTTGAAAAATTTCCTGGTCATATTTTTTGCGATGCAGATTCCAAAAGTGAAATTGTTGTTCCAATATTAAAGGATGAAAAACTTTACGGGGTGCTCGATCTTGACAGTACTGAGCTCAGTTCCTTTAATGAAACAGATAAAAAATATCTTGAGGAAATGATTCTTTTCCTTTCACAAAATATTTTATAACTTCTTTTAATAAAATTCTATTATTTAAAAAGGCTGGCGATGGCATATATTGTAACTGCTAGAAAGTGGCGTCCTCAAAAGTTTAATGAAGTAGTCGGACAGGAACACATTACTGCTACATTGAAAAATGCTTTGAGAAACAACCGCCTGGCGCACGCCTACCTTTTTACCGGTCCCCGTGGTGTGGGAAAAACCACTACCGCAAGAATTCTTGCCAAAACGCTGAATTGCCTTAAACCAAAGGATTTTGAACCCTGCAATGAATGTGAGATGTGCCTCTCTATACAGAATTCACAATCCCTTGATATTATAGAGATTGACGGCGCTTCAAACAGAGGCATTGATGAAATCAGGACTTTGAGAGAATCTGTAAAATACGCGCCAACTAAGGGAAAATACAAGGTTTACATCATAGATGAAGTTCACATGCTTACCAAGGAATCTTTTAATGCATTCCTTAAAACACTGGAAGAACCTCCTGAGCATACAATATTCATTTTTGCAACAACGGATGCACACAAAGTCCCGCTTACAATTATATCACGTTGCCAAAGATTTGACTTCAGAAGAATTCAGCTCGATACAATCAAGAATACATTGCAACAAATTGCTGACTCTGAAAAAATTGAAATAGATGATAAAACATTAACAATTATTGCAAAAAAATCAGATGGTGCTTTGCGAGACGCCGAAAGCTATTTCGACCAGGTTGTATCATTCTGTGGAAACAAAATTGATTCCGAAACTGTAGCAAGAATGTTAAACCTGATAGATGATGAAATATATTTCTCAATTTCGGATGCTGTGTTAAATAAAGACTTTAAAGCTGTTTTTGAAGTAACAAAATCTCTCTATGAAAATGGATGGGATTTTGTTGATTTCGTTGGCGGCCTGATCGAGCATTTCAGAAACATAATGACAGTTGTGATCACTGAAAAAACTGAACTTGTTGAGACTGCAGAAGTTTACAGGAAAAGATACATCGACTATATGGATAAATTCTCCGAGGGTGATCTTCTTCGTTTACTGAATTTTCTGAACAAAATGCAGCAGGAATTGAGATTTACTCAAAATCAAAAATTGAAAGTTGAAATTTCGCTCAGCCATTTAATTGGACTTGAAAGATCGGCAACAATAACAGATGTCATTTCAAAATTAGGTACTGTGCCGGGTAATACGCACACAGACTCCCCTGCTACAAAAGAAAAGATTACGTACTCAATAAAAAAAAAGTCTGACCCGGAAGTAATAAAAAAAACAAGCTTAGATACTACAAAGAATAAGTCAGCAACCACCGCTAAAAAAGATAAAACTAATAAAGTAATTCCTGCAAAATCTCAATCAATAAAAGGCATATTTGATTTTGAAACAGTAGTTGCAAACTGGCAGAATTTAATTGACGTTGTTACAAAAGAAAAATCATTTATGCTTGGTCCTTTTGTTAAAGATATGAAACCCTTAGCATTAAAAGGAAATAAAATTGATGTTACATCCGGTGATGAACATTTAGGTGATCTTTTAAAAACACACGAGAATTATTTTTCCGCTAAATCACTGGAAATTCTTGGGAAAAAATTATCATTCATTTTCGTTAAAATGGCAAGTGAATCAAAAGAGAAAGAAGAAGTTTCCACAACGGAGAATAAACCGCCTGAACCTTCAAAACGGGCAAATGCAGAGAATGATCCGTTTATTTCGACAATTATAAACGAATTGGGCGGCCAGGAAATCCGGAAATAATTCAGCCTACGTAAAAAAGACTTATTTTAGGTTATTTTCAAACCTTTTTGCAATTTCCCCATTTCAAATTTCTTTGAAAATTTAGTTAATATTAGCTATTTTTATGAACTATGTCCAAAAAATTAATTGTTGCCATAGATGGTCCGGCAGGTTCAGGAAAAAGTACCTCGGCAAAACTCGTCGCGCAGAATCTGGGCTATGTTTATATAGATACCGGTGCAATGTACAGGGCTGTAACTTACCTTGCCTTGCGGGATAATTTATTGGGCAATGAAAATGCGCTCATTGAAATAGCTGAGAATACCGATATACACCTTGATTTTATTGATGGTGAAACAATAGTAAAAACAAATGGACAGGACATCACAATTCAGGTAAGATCGATTGAAGTTAATCAGAGAGTTAGCGATGTAAGTAAAATTGAAGGGATCAGGAAAGCCCTGGTTAAGAAACAACAGGAAATGGGAAATCAGGACAGGGGAATTGTGATAGAAGGAAGAGATATTACTACTGTAGTTTTCCCTAATGCGGATGTAAAAGTATTTCTGACTGCATCAATAGAACAAAGAGCAAAAAGAAGAGTTGAAGAATATGAACAAAAGGGAACCTCTGTTTCAATTGATGAGGTAAAGAAAAATCTTCAACAAAGAGACAAAATTGATTCAACCAGAAGCATCAGTCCTCTTACAAAATCTCCCGATGCTATTGAAATAGATACTTCAAAAGTAACAATTAAAGAACAGGTTGAACTTATATTAAAACAGGTAAAACTTGTTGCTGAAAGAAATGGAATTAAAGTAACTAATTAAATTTTTAAAGCCATCTTAACCAATTATGTTCAATTAAATTTTCTGCATTGTAACTATTTGATGGCTTGAGTTAACAATTGCAGAGAAAATTATTTTTAGGAGGACAGATGTCCGATCAGACAAAAGAAAGTGAAAAGCGAGTCGTGACGCCCGATGATTACGAAAAAGCGAATAAGAAATTCAATAACGATGAATATTCGCAGGAGGAATTCTTAACATTAGCTAACCTTTACGCCGATTCTTTCAAAGATGTTAAAGAAGGCGAAATGGTTAAGGCAAAAATCGTTCGTATTAACGGCGACCAGATTATTCTTGATGTTGGTTTCAAATCAGAAGGTTCTGTTTCAAAACACGAATTCTATGAAGGCGAAGAAATCAAAATAGGCAACGAAATAGAAGTTGTGCTTGAAAGTGTTGAAGATCAGGAAGGTAACCTGGTATTAAGCAAATCAAGGGCCGACTTCCTTAAAATCTGGGAAAAAGTTGTTAATGCTTTCGAAACCGGTGAAATCCTTCAAGGTAAAATTATTAAAAGAATTAAAGGCGGTATGGTTGTCGATCTTATGGGAATGGAAGCATTCCTGCCGGGTTCACAAATCGATATCAGACCTATCAGGGACTTTGACGCATTTGTCGGTCAGACTATGGACTTCAAAGTTGTTAAAGTTAACATCCCTACAGAAAACGTTGTTGTATCCCACAAAGTTCTGGTTGAAGAAGAAATCTCAGGTCAGAGAGAACAAATTCTCAACAGCCTTGAAAAAGGACAGATACTCGAAGGTACAGTTAAAGCAATCACCGATTTTGGTGTTTTTGTTGATCTTGGTGGTGTTGACGGACTTGTACACATTACAGACCTCAGCTGGGGCAGGATAAACCATCCTAACGAAGTTGTAAAACTTGACCAGGTGATAAAAGTAGTGGTAACTGACTTTGACGAAGAAAAGAAAAGAATATCACTCAGCTTAAAGAAACTTCTTCCACACCCATGGGAAGATATCGATACGAAATACAATGTGGGCGACAAAGTCTCCGGCCGAGTAGTTTCCTTAACTGATTACGGCGCATTTATTGAAATTGAAAAAGGAATTGAAGGATTAATTCACAACTCTGAAATGAGCTGGACTCAGCACATTAAACACCCTTCACAGGTTGTGGCTATGGGACAGATCGTTGAAGCAGTTATCCTCAGCCTTGATAAAGAAGACAAGAAAATATCACTCGGTATTAAACAATTAGAACCAGATCCATGGGAAAGCTTAATGCAGAAATATCCTGTTGGTTCAAAACACACAGGTATTGCACGCAACCTCACCAACTTTGGTGTATTTGTTGAGCTTGAACCTGGTGTTGACGGACTTGTTCATATTTCAGATCTGTCATGGACAAAGAAAATCCGCCACCCCGGGGAAGTTGTTAAGAAAGGTGAAAAACTTGATGTCATCGTTCTCGGTGTAGATGTAGAGCAAAGAAAAATTTCTCTCGGGCACAAACAGGTTCAGGATAATCCGTGGGATAATTTTGAAAAAATCTACGCTGTTGGTGAAATGACTGACGGTAAAGTTGTAAGAATAATCGAAAAAGGACTGATTGCAGAACTGCCGGAAATGGTTGACGGATTTGTTCCTGCTACTCAGCTGGCTACAACAAAAATTAAAAATGTTGCTAACCACTTCCCTATCGATGAGACACTTTCACTGAAAGTTATTGAATTCGATAAAGAGAACAAGAAGATAGTTCTAAGTGCTATTGCAGCACTGAAAGAAAAATCCGAAGATGAAATACAGGCTTATCTTGAAACTCATAAGCTTGACAAAGTTTCAGCCCAGGAAATAAAAGATGCTGAGACAGGTACAATAGATGCATCTGAATTCCCGATCTTCGAAATGCCTGATGATAATAAATCAGACAAGTCAGATAATTAAAATGTAAGTTATATTTTAGAGCGGGGGCCATTCCCCGCTCTTTTAATTTTAAATAGATTTATGCCTCAAAAAGTCGCTCTACATACTCTTGGATGTAAACTTAATTTCTCTGAAACATCAACAATCGGAAATCAATTCCTTGGAAAAGGTTTCGATATTGTTGATTTTAAAAAAAAGGCGGATATCTATGTTTTCAATACCTGCACAGTAACTGAAAATGCAGAGAAAGAATGCAGGCAGCTGGTCCGAAGAGCGCTTAGACAAAATCCTGATGCTTTTATAGTAGTTACAGGATGCTACGCACAACTTCGTCCTGAAGAAATATCTAGCATACCGGGAGTTGATGCTGTACTCGGCAGTAAAGAAAAATTTGAGCTTTTTTCTTTAATAAAAAATTTTGAGAAAAACGAACAATCCTGTATTTTTGTTTCACCAACCGATGAATTGGATAATTTTGGCCACGCACATTCAACTGACGCTGATAGCAGAACGAGAGCCTATTTTAAAATTCAGGACGGATGTGATTACAAATGTTCATTTTGTACAATACCACTCGCGCGCGGCAAAAGCAGAAGCCTGCAACCCGACCAGGTTTTAATGGAATTTACTGACCTTGTAGATCAGGGATATAAAGAGATAATTCTTACCGGAGTAAATGTTGGCGATTATGGCAATGCTTTTGATACGAATCTTTACAACCTGTTATTAAAAATGGTTTCAGTACCGGGAGATTTCAGAATAAGAATAAGTTCAATAGAACCAAATCTTCTAAATGATAGTATCCTGGCTCTTACCGCAGATAATGAAAAAATGTGCAACCATTTTCATGTCCCATTGCAAAGCGGAAGTCCGAAGATTCTTAAACTTATGCAAAGACGCTATAAAGTTGAAGATTATTCTAGACTAATTTACAAAGCAAAAGAAAGAATTCCCGACCTCGGAATCGGCGTTGATGTTATTGTTGGATTCCCCGGAGAAACTGAAGAAGAATTTCTAAAAACTTATAATTTCTTAAAAGAACTTCCCGTTTCATACCTTCATGTTTTCACTTATTCTGAACGCCCTGACACGAAAGCTATCTCAATGGATGGAAGTGTTGAGATATTTGAAAGAAAAAAGAGAAACCAGATGCTTCGAATTTTAAGTGAAAAGAAAAAACACCTGTTTTATAAGTCAATGGATGGTAAAATTCTTAAAGTACTGTTTGAGGGTCAAAATAAGGGTGGAATAATTAGTGGATTTTCATCAAATTACATAAGAGTTTTTAATAAATTTGATGATTCACTGGTTAATGAATTTTCAGCTGTTAAGATAAAAGATATAAAGAGCGAAATGTGCACCGGGGAAATTGTAGCAGCACAAGATATAGAAAAAGTTGCATGATTCTTCCCTTAAATTTTTACCAAAGCTTATGAAAAAAACACTTTTCCTTATCCTGCTTATAACAAGTCTTGTTTATTCCCAGGAATTATTATCTCAAAAAGTTCTTAAGCTGGAAAATGATTCCAAAAATCTTCAGAAGTCGCTTACCAAGTCAACAACTTTAAGTTATCAAACAGATTTTAAGAAGAAAAATGTAGGACTAGCAATAGTGTTTTCTCTTGTACTGCCTGGAATGGGTGAACTTTACGCAGATAATTATTCAAGCGGTAAATACTTTACTATAGCAGATGCTGCTCTTTGGGGAACTTATTTTGGAATGCGGGCTTATGGAAACCAGAAAAGAAATGACTATAAAGCATTCGCTGCATCAAACGGTGACGTGAATAATAACGGCAAAGATGATACTTTTTATGCAACAATAGGCGATTATATCAGCGTAAATGATTTTAATGATGAGAAATCTCTTGAAAGAAGATTTGATCAGATGTACAACACCGAACAATATTACTGGGACTGGAAAACAACAGAAAACAGGAGAACATACAGGGGAATGTGGACTTCCAGTGAATCAGCATTTAATAACTTAAGATTCGTTGCTGGCGCCCTTATTTTAAACCGGGTTGTAAGCGCAATTAATGCGGTTAGGTCAGTTGTGGCTTATAATAAAAGAGGATCGGAAGAACTGGGGTGGAATGTTTCAGTTGGTGTACATCAAACTCCAACTCTCCCGACAAGTTTAACTTTTAATTTTCAGACAAAATTTTAACCTGATTTCCCGGTCTGGTTGAATCTTATTCTGTCAGGAAGTTATATATCTTATCAATTTGTTCATTACTTGACTTCGATTTTTTCTGCATACGAAACATTATTTCGCTCTATTTTTCCAGGGTAAATTCTTTTCTATCGTGAAGCCAGTGACAGCCACTGCATTAAAAAAAGACTAAAGAGTAGATAATAGTCAGTTTGCAATGGATTTTTCAAGTTTGTACAATTTATCATGATCCTCAAGTTGCTTTTATCAAAAAAAGTAAACAGCGGCTTGTAAAACCAAATTTGAGCTATACTTATGGCATTGATCATTTTTTAAAACCATTAATTTTATTCCCAATAATTCTATTTATTAACAAATTTTTGAAAAATACTTGTAAAACTGGTAAAAATAGCTTATTTAAACATATATAATAATTTGACATACCCGCAATTCCGGCCAGCGGAATTTCAAAAAAGGCCAATTATGAATTTCGTGAATGTGCGGATTCATTTTTATTGCTTGCAACTATTTCTTTTTCTTAAATCTATTTTCATTAAACATTTTTAAAGGGCAGATAATTGTATTTATATTTGTTCTTAAATTTTTATTTTGTAAACAACAAAGTCAGGTGAATCATGGCACTAACTAAAATAGCATTTTTGGAATCTTATTCTCTTAATGAAAAAGATGGAATTATGGGTGCAATTCTTGTTACAGATACAGACACTAAACCAATTGAGTTCAGGGTAACAGCTCCAATTAAACCTACAAATTTTCAGAAAACTCTTTATGGTGATGTTCTGATGGAACATATTTTGGTTGAACTTATTTCCGTACCCTTGTTAAGCGCAGTTACCCAGGAAATTGATCTTATAATTGTGCGCGATCCTCTCTTTCTTGGAGCAAATAATAAACAGGGGGTAAGAGTCGTTAGGGTATTCGATAAAAATGATACCATTTCAAAAGAAAGTTCAGTGAAAGAAGAACTATCTTCTCCTGATCCCGGAAATCCCAAAATATATACGGAGATTTCAAAAAAATATGAAGGAGAATTTTCTGAAATAAAAGAAAACCTGAATTCAATCGCAGAGAGCAGAAACCTCCTCGAACCATTTGAAAGGCTTAAAGTTGCCTGCGAACAGGTTCATCTGCAAAAAACGGGTGAATAATGTCCGTTGCTAAAAGATTAAGAGCAAAAGTTGCTTCATCTGTATCCAAGATTGAAGAAACTGAAACTTTTTTATGGAATAAGTTTCTACGTGTTGGTGAACTTGATTACAGGGAAATTGAAATTTTTTCAACTGAATTGTGGAAAACAGATGATATAACCTTGATAGTTAAAGTTCAAGGGGGAATCACTCCATTTAAGTTTAATTTTAACAAGGTCAAAAACTTAAAGTTATCCTCAAAAAAGCTTGCTCTTAAATCTAAAACTAACCCTGTTTTTTTTGGTTTAGGAAATACATCTGTAACCAATATAAATATTTCTTTTGATCAGAAGTTGAAACAGTTAATTGCTGTAAGAATTACAGAGGAAGGAACATCTATTTATCTTAAGATAAAGGGCCAAGGTGAAAAAGAAGCCTCATATGAACTTACATCAAGGCTTATTAACCTTGAAGATCATTTATTATCTGGAGAAAAATATTTTAATTCTATCAAGGGATATTCTTTAAGCGTTAAGACGGGAGCGATAAAGGATATAAATTATTATTTTAAACCACCAAAGGTAATTGATTACCTCTCTCAATTAAAGCCAGAGATCTACAATATTGAATTACTTTCTCCGCTTACACATTCTATCACCGGAACTGCTGTTTCAAATACAAAAATAAATTTGCTAGATATCCCTCTCTCAACAAGTAAAATCAATTATCATAAGCTGGATATTGAGGAAGATTCGTTATATTCACCTTTTAATTTTACTCCCCAGATCATAACTGGAGCATTAAGTCTGTATAGTGATTTATTTAAGTGGAATACCAACCGATTTAGTATTAAGATTCCAAATTTTGACGCTCCGTTGAAAACAGATATCTCTATATTTTATAAAGGCGGTTCCTCATCTCCAGCTATAATAGAAAGTGACGTTGAAATTTTATTGGTTGATAAAATAAATAAAATTATTCAGCCGAGAATAGAATTGTCACAAGAGGAAGAACAAATATTTTTTGAAAAACTTAGTAATTATCAAATTGAAGGCTCTAAATTTCTTGCAACAAATAATAATGCATTATTAGCTGACGAACTTGGACTTAATAAAACTATTCAGGCATTATTCGCAATTAAATTTCTCTTAATGAAAAGAGAAATAAAATCTGTTTTAATAATTGCAAATAAAAATTCAACTGGTGATCTCAATATTTCAGCAAAAACTGGAAGTTTTTACGGGTGGCTGGGACATTTGCAAAAATTCGCTCCAGAACTGGCCTGCAGTTGCATAGATTCAGAATCTGTTGATATTAATTCTGAATTGGGTAATGATTCTATGATAAAAATTATTCCTTATACCATTCTTTACAAAGCCCTAACCAGCAACAACCTTAAAAAAGACATTGTTAGAAAATATGACTGCCTCATCTTTGATGACGCCGAGAACCTTAAAATATATCAAAATAATTTTTCACAATTTATTGACATGGTATCCCCAAATTTTTGCTGGATGCTTTCCGGAATGGAAATAAAAGAATATTCCGATAACCTTTTGGCCGAATTTAAACCCACAGTTTTATTAAGTCATAGATATAACGAAGTAAGAGACCAGCTACCGGGGATAAATGAAACAGACTTCTGGCTAACACTTGACAAGGAACAGCAATATGAATATGATCAGTTGATATTTCTCGCTAGAAATAGCCTGAAAGAAATTTTGTCTACCGGAAATCCTTTCCGATTCCAGTCGCAGCTTTTCTTTTTTATACACCAGATAAAACAAATTTGTAACTTCTCAAGTGATGAAATTGACAGTAATAAGACCAAACTTTTATTATCTCACATTCATTGCCTAAAAAGTTATAAAAAGCAGGTCATAATATTTTCACAGTATGATAAATCAGGTACTCAAAAACTAACAAGGCTTTTTGATAGAGAAAACATAAAATATAAAATGTCTTCTCAGAAAATGACTCCAGGAGAGCTTGCAAGAGAGATATCAGGATTTGAAAAAGATACTTCTTTTACAGTATTTCTTGAAGATTCACAAACTATGAAATCATCAACTCACGTAGTATATGCACCTTACATAATACACTTTGACCACTGGTGGACACCAATTTCAAGATGGAATCTAGAAAATAAGGTAAAAAATAATTCTGATAAAACTCTTACTGTACTTAATTATTTTACAAAAAATACAATTGATGAAAATATTCTTGGTATATTATTTAACAAGCAATTGCTTGATCGGGAAACTTCAGGAAACATTGGCCCTGATGCTTTCTCCAAAATCCTGAATGAAGAGGAATGGAAGAAAATTTTCGATCTTGATAAAGAGGAAAACTTTTCACAAAAAAAAGAAAGGGAATTAGAATAGCGCTGAAAACTTTAGTTGAGTGAAGAAATTAAACTGACGTGTTTACACAAAATATTTTTTAATAACTGTGTGTTAGTTTCACAAGTTTGTCAAGCCCCTCAGTTAATGCTGCCGGTCCGGGTTGTAAAATTATTGAAGATTTTATTTCGTATAGTTTTTTATTTTTAACCGCACTTATTTTATCCCAGCCGCCCCTTTTCTTAACCTGATTTTTCTTGAATTGTTTTCCACACCAAGAACCTATAATAATATCAGGATTCCTTTTTATAACTTTTTCAGAGGTTACGATTCTTTCTTTCCCGTTTTTCTTATTCCTTAACTCAGGGAATATATCATCTCCGCCGGCTATTTCGATCAATTCACTCACCCAGCAAATTCCCGAAATCATTGGCTCAAACCATTCCTCAAAATAAACTTTCGGCCGGTATTTCAATTCCCCCGATTTTTTACTTATAGCTTCAAGTCTCTTTTCATATTTGTTCACGAGTTTTTCTGATTCTCTTTTTTTGTCAATGATACTTCCGATTACAAGTATGTTTTGTAAAATTTCTTTAATTGATCTCTGGTTAAACAAAACTAGGTGGTGTCCCTGCAAAGTCAAATTTTTCACTATCTCTGCCTGCATATCCGAAAATGCAAAAATATAATCAGGATTTAATTTTTTGATCTTTTCATAATTCGCATCGATGTAGGTACAGACTTTGGGCTTCGTCTTTCTTGATTCTGGAGGACGGCGTGTAAAGCCACTAATCCCGACTATTTTGTCCCCGGCACCAAGCAGATAGATTAATTCGGTGGTCTCTTCAGTCAGGCAAATAATTCTTTCAGGGTATTTTGTTTTCATTTAATTCAAAATTTGCTAATTGTTATCTTCCACTAAAGAACTGGTCTCTCTTTGTTACTTTCAGATCGGAAAGTTGAGGAGCTTTTACTTTTATTTCGAGCATATATCCGGTATAAAGGCCTACCGGATTCCAGGTGAAATTCATTATCCAGGCATGAAGATCTCTTGATATTCTAATCTGCGGGGCAACAAACTCTTTTTGCATAAAATCATAGCTTCCTGTAAGAGAAACTTTCCAGTTCTTTGTAAGATTGAAATTAAGATTAGCACTAATATTAGATGACTTATATTTATCCAATGGTGTGGGAGTGGAAACCGAGTAATTGTAATTTAGTGAAATATCCCAGGGTATTGTAAAATCAGCTTCCCGGTTATCATAAATTCCCCTGCTAATATGCATTGCTTTCCTGCACAAGCTCAAATTCGCCTTTTTGAATTGCAGAATCTGACTGCACAACATTATCAGCGGAACTGGTTCTTTCTCCTGAGAGGCTTGTAGAAATTGAAAAATTGAAATTTGTCATTCTTACCAGACCTTTGCCTTCATTAACAAGAAATTTGTTTATCCTTGTTCTTCCAGCATAATCATAAAGTGTAAAACTGGAAGAACCTGAAAGATTTAAGATACTTCCGATCTGTGTTCTGTATCCGACATTTATATCCGAAAATTTTAAACTATCCGCGGCAAAATTATAGCTGATTCCTGCATTTAGATTTAAAAGTTGTATTTTCTTTTCGTGTGAAGTTGTGTCAGTAGGATCAACTTCTGTTTTCATTTCAAAAATATTCCCCAGACTGAACGATATGCTCTGCTGTTCGCCGCGTGGTACGCCTCCGTAAACCTCGCTGGCAAATTTATCGTATTTCACTTCGTTGCCGTTTGCGTCTACATAACTTCCGTAATATCCCCAGCCCGGCCTGGAAAAATCCGGCTGATAATTATATGAAATACTCGGCAAAACAGTATGCCTGATAGCTGCGATACCCAAAATGTGCGGCGTAAACATTCCGTAAAGCCTGGTATTTGCTGACACACTTAAATTAAAAGTTCTGACAAAATTTATTTCATTAACTCTTTCTGTCGCGATGGAATCTATACCGTTGTAACCCGGACCTGCATTGTAGATCTTCGTTCTTTTGTTGTACCATTTTTCCTGGTAACTAAGGTTTGGTGAAATACTTATATGACCGAATTTGGGAGAAAGACCCAGATTAATTGAATGCAGAAATCCGAGTTTTGAATCGGACACGCCCCCTGTTTTGTTCCTTACATTCTGGAACTGCCCGTTATAATTAATACCGATTAATTCATACCATTTCTGATCGCCGCTGCTATAATCACTTTTAAACGGGTAACTCTGCGACTTGCTGAAAGACGCGTTCGGAAGTACTTCATAAATATTTCCGGACTGTAAATTCTGCGTTCTGCTATAGCTTATTGACATGCTGTTTCCGGATTCTTCCCATGATTTAAATAAGGTAGCATTTGAAACAATTGTATTCTGCAAAACCTGGCTCAGGTCAATACTTGTCCGCTGCAAATAATTAGTAGAAACAAACTGCAGGTTTGCATCAAACCGCATTGTTGGAGTAAGGTTCTGATGATGAGACCAGAATAAACGCCAGTCGGTTGATTCGCTCGAACCCGGGTCAGTTGATTCACCCACTTTGAAGAATTTATAGCCGGCTTCAAAATTTCCGCTGAAATCGTAGCGCTTAACGTACCTGAAACGGCTCGACAACGCGAAACTTCCACGCGTATAATAATCCGCTGTAAGGTTAGCGTCCATATAATCATTAATTGCC
The DNA here is from genome assembly GCA_963748105.1 of uncultured Bacteroidota bacterium. Lineage (GTDB taxonomy): Bacteria > Bacteroidota > Ignavibacteria > Ignavibacteriales > Ignavibacteriaceae > JAKAGZ01. The sequence goes on from CAVVHP010000010.1 coordinate 172,344, forward strand.
CAGAAGTAACCGAAATGCGATAGATAATTTCCAAAACGCTGGTCATCTCCTATTACCGGCGCAATTATGCCCGATCTTCTGCCTGACTGTATAGGGAAAACCGCGAAAGGCAGCGGCACGGGAAACGGAACACCGCCAAAGAACAACCAGATCCACCTGGCATCAATTTCCTGATTCTGTATTACCTTCATTTTGGGTGAGAAAAAATAATAGTGCGGCGGGTTGTGGTCGCAGGTAGTGTAGATTCCGTCCTCAATAAAATAAGTATCAGGACTTACTTTTTTAATTCTGTCACCCTTGTAATATGTCCCTTCTGTTTCGGTTCCTGCCTGGGTAATATATCCCTGCGTAGTTTTAAAATTATATTTTATCCTTTCCCCGGAATAGACTTCGGTTCCCTCTTTCAGTACCGGCAAACCTGCTTTTGAAGTATCGGAGAATGGACCGGTCGCCTCCACAGTATTGTTGTTGAAGTCAACAGATATTTTATGGCTCTTTAGGTCGGTGTCTTTGAATTTAATATTACTCGTACCGTACAAATCCATTTTCTTTTCATTCACAAAAAAGATGAGTGAATCGGAAGAACTGGCGTAAATAATCGTATCAATTCCGCTGGAATTATCTTTTAACGTGTCCCTGGAAGACGTGGTAAGAGAATCGGTCACGGTTTTAAGAGTATCCGTATTTATTGCCGGCGGAACGATTTCCTGAGCCTGGACGCGAACTGAATGGCAAATCCCATAATCAGAGCAAAAAGAATAGATTTCATACAGGAAAGATAATGATATCCTGGCAGATTTCGGTAATGCAATTATATGAATAAGACGAAAAATAAAGGAAAAATGTTACAATTATATTTAGGTGTCACGGTACGACCGTGACACCCCGGGAAAGCGAACTCTTCGCAAGAGACATATGAATAATTTTTATAGACCACAATAATTTCAGCTTTCCAAAAATGCAGGGCTACTGCGGCCGTGCCGTGGCAGTTATAATTTATTTATTCTGAAGTCAGACACACCCGTGACTAGCCGATAGTTAAAAATTGATATTATTAAAAAATATTGAAATACCATTGTATTCTGTCTCAATAGGCTGATCAATAAATATTTTACTTTTCGTGTATTGAATTCCAAGGTGAGAAAATATAAAATTAAAAACTGAGCTCTCATACTTCCGGCTCAATAACTTAAAAAATCCATTAGTAGATAATACAAATGCGCTGGTTTTAACATTATAATACCCCCGCCCATTAAATCTCCCAATTGATAACTTAATAGTTTCAAAAAAATCGAAAATATGAGCTTTATGTACAATTGCACTACTTTCAGTTTTTAGCTGGAAAAGATTTTTTGCAATATTAATATCTCCCAGCCAACTTTTGTAGTTCATATTTTCATCAACAAGCAAATCCGATGTTTCGCTAATAAAAGTATAGTTCATTAAATCTATCTCACTATCATCAAAATGTAGTTTACTTCCAATCAGTATAGTATATCCCAACCTTGCAGTTCTTGGAATCGGGTCAGCTTGTGCGGGATCGATATATGAAATTTTATTTCCAATATTGTTTAGAGAATAACCCAGGGTTAGATTTAAGTTAGGTGTAATAAATGTTGTTTGATTTAAATTAATTTTATTACTCGCCAACAGCAATTTTGAAATTGGCACATTCACTATTCCCCCGATATCAAAAGCAGTCCCGCTCGTTTCAGTGTGAATGGCCGGACCATTAGGATAATTATCAAGGGCAGAATTAAACTTTTTAATTGAGATACCAATTCCGAATGATACCGGGTAATTGAGGCTTGCTCCGATACTGATCGCATCAAACGAATCATTTTCATTTAACTGGAAATCAAAGTTATTATGTATAAACCCAACTCCAACAGAAACCGGCATTTCTTTTTCAAAGTTGTAACCAAGATTAATCCCATACGAATTCAGGAATACTCTGCCAGCTCCTAACCAATCCACTTTGTTTGAAAGGAAAAACGATGATATATGATTTGACTTTGCTGTAAATCCAAGAACTGCGGGGTTGTAATAAAATCCTAATGGATCTTCTGATATGACTGCTGCCCCGGTTTGCCCTGTCCCCTGCAGAAATGCAGATTGCTGAAAGGTCAAAAAAGGCACTGCAGTTTGTCCCTGAGGGAAAATTAACGATACAAATAATAGTAAGAAAATAAGCGTGAACTTTTTCATAATCTCCCCTTTAAAATTTCATTTCGTAATTATATTTAAGCAAAAAAAAATCAAGCTTAAGGTTTCTAATTTTAGCTTTTATAAACAACTAATGCCGAAGCCCCCTCTATCCCGGCATCATTTTTAAGTTTTACCGGCGGGTATCATTCAGGTGTCACGGTACGACCGTGACACCTCGGGAAAGCTAACTCCTCGTAAAAAAAATATTAGTAATTCTAATAGAACTTAATTATTTCACCTTTCAAAAAATGTCAGGCGGCCGTGCCGTGGCAGTTATGTTTTGCGCTTAACTGAAATTCACATATTTTTCAACATTTAATCAACTTTTGTGATCTCGTGAACAATAAATTTCAATTTTTATAAAACACCAGCGCCGAAGCTCCTTTAATCCCGGCGTCATTTTTTAGTTTGGCGGGAATGACTTTTATCCTTTTTTTCATCGGTATTAAAACTCTTTCCGAGGCTTTTTCCCGTGCAGCGTTAAAAAGAGGCTCTCCAAATCCTGCAACCCCTCCTCCGACTACAAATGTGCTGATATCAAGAATATTAGCAAGTGACGCGAATGAATAACCGAGATACTCCCCGGTCTGCTTAATGATCGATTTCGCAAATTCGTCCCCGGCCTCAGCGGCCTCATCAATCACTCTCGGACTTAGGTTTTCGATATCGTGATTTATAAGATCCCAGATCTTTGTGTCTGTTCTGCCTTTCATTTCATTCTGAATTCTTTTTACCAGGTAATGGTTGCCTACATAAGCTTCGATACAACCATATGAACCGCAATTACACTTCGGACCGTTATAATCTATAACAGTGTGCCCGATTTCACCTGCAGCGCCGAAATCGCCATGATATATTTTACGATTAATAATAATTCCCCCGCCAATCCCGGTTCCAAGCGTAACCATAACAAAGGAATTTAGTTTTTTGCCCGCGCCAAAATGCATTTCACCAATAGCTGCTGCGTTCGCGTCATTATCCAAAAAGACATCAAGACCAAATTCTTTTTTAATTATACTGCCAAGTGCGACTCTTTCCCACCCGGGAAGATTCGGCGGATTTTCCACAATTCCCTTTCCCTGAATTACTGTACCCGCGCAACCGATTCCTATCCCCGAAATTTTATAACTATTTTTTTGAAGAAGTTCGTTTATTCCTTTCTTAATCTGCGATACTACGATTTTAGGGCCGCCATCACCCATAGTTTTAACCAGGGTTTTTTTAATAATTTTACCTTCTTCGGAAATTATCCCGAGTTTTATATTTGTCCCCCCGATGTCAACACCGACTGCATATTTATTTTTCTTTGTCATTTTGAATACTCTATACTAACAATTTTTAGTTCTTCAGGATATTTGATATTTCCCAGTCCGGTATGAACTGTTGGCTGGGCAAAGAGTGTCAGCCTTGACGGCTGCGTTCCCCGCCCCGTTAAGTTAAGAGCGAGATTGAGTAATCCTTCATAGCCTTTGTCCTTAAAAAATTTAATCAGGTCAACGCTGGCATTAAGCGGAATTACCGTTGTTTCCCCGGTGCCGGGCACTGTAACCGGTGCACCGATGTTACCCGCAATAGTTTCTTTATCATCAATAAATAATCGCCATGGAAATGAATTTATTGTTGCGTTTGTTCTTGCATATCCGCCGGTTCCGTCATTCGGATTTTCGGCATCTAACGAATAAAGTAAAGGTCAGTGGTAATGAACCCCGGATAAATGCGGCGGATAATTTTAGCGCTTCAAGCGATGAAAAATCATTTATGTTTCTTTTACCATCCAGGGATACCCCTGCAAGCTGCAGGTTAGTTGTATTCCCGAGTTTAAACTTTAACCGCGATATATTTGTAAAAGTATTTAGTACGCTGCAGTTTAGCGCCGTAAGGGCGAGAACCAGAAGCAATATTGAAAGATTTAGTTTTTTCATTTTTATTAAAATTATTTTAAAGTTAAAATCCGGCTTCCACCCGCCCGGGCGAACAGGCGGGAGGGAATTAAATATATTTACGAGATTTTTAATTCTTCGATCTTATTGAGAATTATATTTGCTACTTTCAATGCCTTCAGACCGTCCTGCCCGGAGACTTTCGGCTGTTTATCGTTTAAGACAGCATCAACAAATAATTCAAGTTCATATTTCAGCGCATTAATCTCTTTTACTTCCGGCTGTTCGTAGACAACTCTCTTTTTCCTTTCACCAATCCCGATTTCACCGAATGATATCATAGAAGATCCCGGCTTTTCATCTACGGGAATCAGACGATAAACTTCGGATATGCCTGTGATAAAATCAATAGAGATGTAATTATCCCTCTGAAATAATCTCATTTTCCTCATTTTTTTCTGTGAAATCCTGCTTGCCGTCACATTTGCAACCGCACCGTTTTCAAATTTAATTCTTGCATTTGCAATGTCTACCGTATCTGAAACCACGGCAACCCCGCTTGCTTCAATATCTTTTACATCACTATTGACCAGGCTTAGAATTATGTCTATATCGTGGATCATCAGATCCAGAACAACAGCAACGTCCGTTCCCCTGGGGATTAAACTGTGAAAGCCTGTCTGTTTGAATGAACATAGGCTGCTCAATATATTTTTCGAGCGACACCAGCGCGGGATTAAATCTTTCAATATGCCCGACCTGAAGTTTCAGGTTTTTATCCCCGGCAATCTTTACTAATTCTTCGGCCTGGGGTATTGTTGCCGTAATTGGCTTCTCGATAAATACGTGAATGTTTTTTTCGAAACATTTTATAGCCAGTTCATAATGTGCGCTTGTCGTAGCTGCTATCGATACCGCATCAACCGAGCCAAGAAGTTCATCAACATTTGAAAATGCTTTCACCCCGTATTCCTGCGAAGCATTTTTTAATTGTTCGGGATTGCTGTCGTAAATTCCGACCAGCTCTGAATTTGGAATTTGCAACAGCATTTTTGTATGCAGTTTTCCCAGGTGCCCGGTACCGATAACTGCTGTTCGTAATTTATTCATAATTTATTTGCTCACTATTTTATTGTAACCGATTATTTTATCGTATCCACCGTAATTCTGATCAGTATAATAAACAAAGACATGGTATTCGTTTGTCGTTTAATAGCTGTTTCCTTCAAGGATATACCAGTCGGGATTTTCAATCCTGCCGTTGTTGAGTTCAGCAACAACATACTGGTAATCGTAAATCCCCCTTTTCAGTTCAATGGTTTTAGAAAATATACCGCCGCTGTATTCCATCATGTAACCGGGTGAAAGTTTCCAGTTGTTAAAAGCTCCGACCAGGTAAACATTTCCGTATACTTTATCCGGTGGCCTGATAGAGAAATTAACATTCAGGTATGTAGAATTCGGATCTTTATAACCATTAATCACGGAACCGCCGTTGTGATCGCGGCTTCCTTGCTTAAAAAACCTGGAATATTCCAGCCCGTCAAACTGTGCGCGGACATTAACGGAATTGTACCTGTTTACATCCCTGAGGTCCACCTGCCTGTATTCATTTCCGGGATGAATATCACTGGCTATAAATCTGAACCCCCTGTTCCCGTCGGAATAAAACTGGCGAACATTTGTATTAAAATTTCTATCAATAATCACAGGGTAATCAATTTTATGATTCTCTATAATGTATACACAATTCACAAATCCGGGGAAAAGTTTATCTTTAAGAGTAAAACTAGTGGTAATATTAAAAACCTTGCCAAGATCGGTCGGGAAATAATTATTCCCCTCCAGCACTTCATTTTTTAATGTGTCGTGTATTGCGATCTCATCCCGGACTACATAAAATTTTCCATAACCGTAAACTTTAGATGTATCCTGCGCATCCGTTATGAAGAACATCCAGTTTCCCGAGAAAGGAAAACTGACATACCTGTTGCTGTCAGGAAACTTACCGTGGTAATGATACATCGCCTTCTGCACTGTTGTCGGCAGGTTATTCAGACTAATATTCGGTGCGACATTTTTTCCAAAATTAATCAGGAAGGCATTTTCATATGGATTCCAGTTCCTGTCGCAGAACCGGAAAACTATGCTCAAATCCGGCTGATGCATCGCGAGCAATATCAAAATCAATTGAGATATAACCTGCACCGCCATGCCCGTATGAAATAACCGGGAAAGCAGTTTCATTTTCACCGGGGTAATATTTCAAACTTTTGAGCTGAATATCCTGGGGAAAAACATATGCAAATGTGAGCAGAAAAAGAAGAAATATGACCGCAATTTTATTCAAGGAATCAGTTCGCCTTTTATTTCTGATTGTTAAAAATTTTCAATAACATCGTCTTAAAACCGTCAGCATCGCCGCATAAATAATACTTTTTTAGGAATTGATTAGCAACCGTATGCTCACCGGTATTGTAATAATTGATGAACCCGCTTGCAATTGCCGCCTGAATTTTATGTGTTGTACTGCATGTTCTTCCATCAGTGTCATAATAATCATCAAGTGTCTGCAATACCAGGTCATTTTCATGCATAAAAACGTCATAAACAGATGCGTTGGCCAGGAAGACTGCCCCGTCTTCAAATTTCCAGCAGTTTACCGGAAGAAAAGAAATAGTGCTGTCCGTGTTAAGAGTATCGAAGCGTGTATCGCCGGTGACATAAACCATTCCGTTTATATCCTCCGAATAGTCTTCGTATGGTTTAACTGATCCGGAATAGATAGAATCAGCCAGATAGAATGTGTCAATGGTATTGTAAATAAAAAGTGTGTAAAATTTCCTGTTATTATTTTCCAGGTAATCGATAACAACCAGCTCATTTACACCGTCGCTGTCCAGATCAGTGATGTAATCTTCGGGGTGAAAAAATATCTTTTGATAGATTAAATTGCCGTCGTTAGATAATGCCTTTACAGACTGGCTGTCTGTTTTTAGTGAGTATGAATGGTAATCATATACACTATTCTGAGCAAATAGCGGAATTGTTAAAAATAAGAAAAAGAGAATTAAGACTTTTTTCATTTTTCCCGTAAATATAAAATGTATAAGTAAATATAGGGGTTTTAATCACAAAAGGTGAGGGGGAAATTCATATAGAAAAACTGCCCCAACCCGGTCTTCCACCTTTTTTTTCGGGCCGGGCCCTGTTTTTTATCAAAAGAAAACCCCGAACTTCAGGCCGGGGTAATTATTTATAGCGAGGAATTTAAAATCACTTATAAGTTTTTGATCTCCGATGTCAGTTTTGAAATCGCGTCTTTTGCATCTCCGAAATACATAAGTGAATTTGTGCCGAAAAACAGTTCATTATCAATTCCGGCATAACCGGGATTCATAGAACGTTTATTGATTACCACAGTTTTTGCATAATCAACATTAAGTATCGGCATGCCGAAAATCGGGCTGTTCTGATCGTGACGCGCGGCAGGATTAACTACATCATTTGCGCCGATAATTAATGCGATATCCGTATTTGAAAAATCATCATTAATATCTTCAAGCGCGTACAGTTTATCGTATGATACATTAGCTTCAGCAAGCAAAACGTTCATATGGCCCGGCATTCTTCCGGCTACCGGGTGAATTGCAAAACTGACCTTTATTCCTTTCTTCTCGAGAACGAGTGCAAGATCGCGCACCGCGTGCTGAGCCTGTGCAACTGCCATTCCGTATCCGGGAACAATAATTACGCTGCTGGCAGCATCAAATATCATAGCAAGTTCTTCCGCATCAACCGATTTTACCGTTCCCTTATGTTCTGTTTCTGCGCCGGTACCGCTGCCGTCACCGCCAGCTGTAGCCCAGCCGCCAAGCAGTACATTCATCAGTGAGCGGTTCATCCCGCGGCACATTATTAATGTCAGGATGATTCCTGATGCACCAACGAGCGCGCCGGCAATAATTAAAACGTTGTTGCCGAGAATAAATCCTGTTGTTGATCCTGCAAGTCCGGAGTAAGAATTCAGCAGCGAAATTGCAACCGGCATATCAGCACCTCCGATCGGGAGTACAAGCAGTACACCCAGGATCAGTGATGCTATAGTGACAATCAATACCAGTGTAGCGGAACCCGGGTTCAATACAATGTAAACACCCGCAGCAATAACAATTAATAAGAAGAAGTGCATTAATCGGATGCTGCCCGGGATATTTTACAACTTTGCCTGTAACAAGTCCCTGCAGTTTACCGAACGCGATCATCGAACCGGTGAAAGTAACACCGCCGATCAGCAAACTTAAAATAATTGCGACGCCGGTATTTACAGGAATGCCCGGTGATAACTTATAAAATTCGGAAAGAGCAACCAGGGTTGAAGCACCGCCGCCGAAACCGTTGAGCAGTCCAACCATCTGCGGCATACCGGTCATTTCAACTTTTATTGCCATCAGCGCACCGATAGCCGAACCGATAACAATTCCTATAATGATCCATTCATAAGTAACAACGTGCTGATCGAGAAGAGTAACAACAATCGCAATCAGCATACCAATGGATGCATAAAGATTTCCCGTGCGTGCGGTTTTGGGAGAAGCTAATTTCTTGATACCAAAAACAAAAAATATAGATGATATTAAATAAGCAATTTCAATAAGTGTATTCATTTTTTATCTCACTTCTTTTTGAACATTTTAAGCATTCTGTCGGTTACCATAAACCCGCCAACAACATTTATCATAGCGAAAATTACGGCGAGTGTTCCGAGTATTGTACTGATCGTAAATTCCTGCATACCCGCACTTAGCAGCGCACCTACTATAGTGATCCCGGAGATAGCGTTTGAACCGGACATCAGCGGTGTGTGAAGTGTCGGGGGAACTTTTGTAATCAGTTCGAAACCGACAAAGATAGCGAGAACGAATACGTATATTAACATTAATAAGCTTGCGCCTTCCATAATTCTTCCTCTTTTATTTTAACAATTCTTTAATTCTGGGATTAACTACTTCTTTGTTGTACGTAATTAATGCGCCTTTAACAATTTCATCTTCCAGGTTAATTTCTGTTTTTCCTTCCTTGCTGATATATTCTACCAGACTGAGAATATTTTTAGCGTACATTTCACTTGCATGATACGGAACTAGAGAAGGAATATTAGGTTCACCGATAATTGTTACTCCATATTTCCTGATAGTTTTTCCTTTTTCGCTCACTTCACAATTCCCGCCGAACTCAACTGCCATATCAAGAATCACCGATCCTTCTTTCATATTTTTAACCATATCTTCCGTAACGAGAACAGGTGCTTTTTTGCCGGGAACAAGCGCGGTAGTAATTACAACATCCGCTTCGGTAATATGTTTAAAGATCAGTTCTTTTTGTTTTTTCAAAAATTCTTCCGATGCTTCCTTAGCGTACCCTCTTTCATCCTGCATCTCTTCATCCGTATCAACCTCTATAAATCTTCCGCCGAGACTCTGCACTTCCTCTTTTACCGCGGAACGAATATCCGAAACTTCAACCACCGCACCCAATCTTTTCGCGGTACCGAGAGCCTGAAGGCCGGCTACACCGGCTCCCATAATCACAACCCTGGAAGGTGAAATTGTTCCGGCAGCGGTCATCATTAATGGGAATATTTTCCCGAGTTGATTTGCGCATAATAATACGCTTTTATAACCGGCAAGACTCGCCTGGGAACTGAGCGCATCCATTTTCTGGGCTAAGGTTGTACGGGGAACCATATCCATTGAGAATACATTTATTCCTTTCTCCGCGCATTTTTTTGCATCCTGTGGAAAATTAAGAGGGTATAAAAATGTTATCAGTGTTGTTCCCTCTTTCATCAGATCAAGTTCATTTTTCTTCAATTCCGGATGATCGAGAGGCCTCTGCACTTTTAAGATTATATCCGCACCGGAATAAAGGTCAGTGACTTTATCAATAATTTTGGCTCCGGCCGCCGTATATTTTTCATTTGTAAACCCGGCACTTAGCCCGGCATCTTTTTCAACGTGAATTTCAAATCCTGCTTTCACATATTTTGAAACTACATCGGGAACCAGCGCCACCCGGTTCTCACCCTGCATTATTTCTTTTGGAACAGCTATTATCACAGTAAACTCTCCTCTGAAAATTTTCAGATAATTTTACTAAATATTTTTATTTTTTAATTGTGTCGTTTAACTCAGGATAATTGGTTCAATAGAAATTTTTATGCCGGAATTCGGGCCTGTTAAATAATTTCTAAATACCAAATATTTACAAAATAACTACTTATAACGTGAAATAAAATGAATTGCGTATTATTATTTGATTAATTTTGCCGGCAAAGAGAATAATTTTTCAGTCATGAGAGAATTGTTGAAAATTTTTACTATTCGGGCTGTTCGTGAGTAAGGCAATGAATTGTTCCCAGGCCCCATACAAGATCCACCGCGTGGATTCCCGTAACTTCCCTGTCTTTAAAAAGTTCACCCAGTATCCCGAGAGCAATCCTGTCATTCGGGTCATTAAACGTGGGAACAAGAACATATTTATTTGAAATATAAAAATTGGCATAGCTTGCCGGTAGTCTTTCCCCTTTAAATATTACAGGATCCGGCATCGGGAGATCTATAACCTGCAGCTTTGAACCGTTTTCCAGTCTCATATCCTGTAGTCGTTCGCGGTTTTCATTAAGGGGTTTATAATTTGCATCAGAAGATTTTTTTTCCTGAACCAGCACAACCGTATTTTTATTTACAAACCTGCATAGATCGTCAACGTGTCCGTGTGTATCATCACCGGCAATGCCTTTACCCAGCCACAAAACATTCCTGATCCCGAGATAATTTTTAAAAACTTCTTCATAATCTTTTTTTGTAAAACCGGGATTTCTTACCTGCACTTCCGGATCCATTAAACATTCTTCCGTGGTAATGAGCGTACCTTTACCATTTATGTCAATACTTCCTCCCTCCAGCACAACGAATTGATCGTTATGCACCGGGATAAATTTTTTTATCTTTAATTTTTTTGATATAAATGCGGGAAGTTTTTCATCTTTTTTATAATTGGAATATTTTGCCCAAGCATTAAACTTAAAATTTACAAGGGCAACTTCTCCCGATTTATTTTTAATAAAAGCAGGACCTGAATCACGCAACCATCCGCGATCAGTTTTCAGGATAAAATATTTTACACGCTTTTTATTTACACCAATAGCATTTAAAACTCTTTCAGCACTAAGCTGATGTTTTTTTGATTCAACAACTATATGAACATTTTCGCCTTCTGAAATTTTTCTTACTATTTCCCCGTAAACCCATGGAATTGGTGTCATTTTTCCCGGCCAGTCTTCCCTGTTATGAGGCCATCCGAGCCAAGTTGCTTCGTGTTTTTCCCATTCGGCGGGAATTCTATAACCTAGGTCAATCGGATGATTTTTTTTAAAATTTAAATTTTCAGTTTTCAATTTTTCTTTCCGTCCAAAAATCTTTTTTCAATTCCATCGTAGGCATCTATTCTCCTGTCTCTCAGGAAGGGCCAGTTTCTCCGAATATCTTCAAGATGATCAAGATCGACTTCCGCCATTACAATTTCTTCTTTATCTGTTGAACCCTGCGCGAGAATAACTCCCTGAGGATCGCAGATGAATGACGAACCCCAGAATTCGAGCCCCGGCGTACCCGGTACTGTTACCTCGTGTCCAATCCTGTTGGCTGCTGCTAAATATACGCCGTTAGCAATCGCGTGCCCGCGCTGCACTGTTTGCCACGAATCAAACTGGGCTTTCCCGTATTTTTCCTTCTCGTGCGGATGCCAGCCAATGGCCGTCGGGTAAAACAATATGCTCGCGCCCTGGAGCGCAGTTAATCTCGCGCCTTCGGGATACCATTGATCCCAGCAGATCAGGGTACCGATATTTCCGTACCTGGTCTTAAATGATTTAAACCCGAGATCTCCCGGTGTAAAATAAAATTTTTCATAGAATGCGGGGTCATCGGGGATATGCATTTTTCTGTACATTCCGGAAATTTCACCATCCGAATTTATTATTACCGCGGTGTTGTGATAAACCCCCGGTGCGCGCTTTTCGAAAATCGGCACCACAATTACAACTTTATTTTTCTTTGCTGCTTTTTTCATCGCAATGGTGGATGGACCCGGGAAAAGTTTCGGCAAGATCAAAAATACCCACGTCTTCTTTCTGACAGAAATATTGAGTCCTGAAAAGCTCAGGCAGGCAGATAATCTGTGCGCCTTTTTTTGCTGCTTTATCCACCCACTTAACTGCCTTTGCTAGATTTTTTTCCGTATCGGCGACTGAATTTCAACTGAAGCAGTCCGACAGTAAAATTATTTTTCTTTTTTGTTTTTTTCTTGCCCATTATTAAACTCGTATTTAATATAAACTATTCTTTAATCTAATTTTTGAAATCAATAATGTCAATTAATAACATTATTGATTTCCTCTGATTCGGCCTGGCTATATGTTTTTGTAGTAATCAGAGTGCCGTAAGTATATTTTTCTTCTTTTAATAGTTTTCCTTTCTCAGAATAAGTTTTCACTATGCCATCCAGTCTGCCCATATAATAATTTTCTTCTTTCTTCAATCCCCCATACCTGTAATAATAAGTTTTCTTTCCCTTAAGTTTCAAATCAGAATAGTTTGATTCGGTCTTCAAGCAGACCGTTATCATAATAGGTTTTATAATTGCCATCCGGTTTGCCGTTTTTGTTATAAAAAGCGGATTTCAATTGCCCGTTTTCATAATAGGTAAGTCTCAATCCCGTTCGGCACGTCCGTTTTCATAATTTACTTCGGATTCAAGTTTTCCAGAAGGATAATAATTCCTCGTTATTCCTTTTTGAATTCCTTTTATATAATCAATTGATGATTTAATTATACCGTTTTCATAAAAAATGCTTGCTCTACCGTTGAGTGTGCCACTTACATAATATAATTCTTTTTCAAGGTAACCGCTTTTGTAGTATAACTTTGAGACATCTTCTTTTTTCCCATCTTTATAAAAAACTAATTCCTTCAGCGTTCCTTCGGGATAATAATTTCTAACAGTTTTTTCCTGTGATTCGAACTTCCCTGTATAATCATATTTTATTCTATTAATTAATTCCCCGTTTCTGTACGTATCTTTTACCCTGAGATTTGCTGAGAGATCATAAATATTTACTTCTCCTTCCAGCTTATCGTTAACAAAATCAGCTTCAAGTGCAACAACCTTATTAGTATGATAAACCGTTGTTCTGCCATTTAGCTGACCGTTCACATATTTTTTTTCAACCTCCACATCACCGTTTTTAAAATAAGTATAAGACGATCCTCTCAATTCACCGTTTACATAATTCCATCTCCCTTCCAGTTCACCCGATTTATAATAAGTTTTAGTAATGCCTTCAAGTTTACCATGAAAATAATTCTGTCTGGCCCATAGCTCCCCGCTTTCATAATACCAGAGGGCGGAATCTTCTTTCATTCCATTTTGATAATTCCATATTATACTGAGTTTTCCATCCGGGAAATACCAGTAAGATTTCCCGTTCTCCTGTCCATCTCTAAATTCCCACTTTTTCCAGATCTTACCGGTCTGATAGTATTCGAAATAATATCCGTTTAGCTCACCGTTTATATATTCTCCCAGTGTTTTTACTACACCGTTCTCATAATATGTCCGTTTAAACGTTGATAATTCATCCTGCTGTGCTTTTGCAGCCGGCGGAAAAACAAAGCAGGCTATTATAAATAAAATTAAAAATTTAGTTTGAGATATCATCTACATCCGATTGATTGCGAAAAGGATCACGGGAATTAAGATACGAAAATACCATAAAATGATGATAAGAAAAACTAATAAAGAGGGCCCCGTTATATAATTTTGCAAAAATGTAAAAACTCATTTAACTTAGTGGTAATAAAGCCGAAATAATATGAGCCATAACCATTCAGCGCACGGGACAACAGAAAAAAATATAACAATATCGATATTCCTCAACGCAATAATTGTAGCGGGCGAGTTGACATCTGGAATATTAAGCAACAGCCTCGCGCTTATATCCGATGCTCTCCACAATTTCAGCGATCTTATTTCGCTCGTCCTCAGTCTAGTTGCCGCAAAAATGAAGTCCTGGAAGGCAAATTCCAGGAAATCTTACGGATACATACGGGCGGAAATTATTGTGGCATTTATTAATTCATCCACCCTGCTGGTAATAGGTGTTTATATTGTCTATGAAGCCGTGGGACGCCTGGCTGCCCCGGAACCTGTAATTGGCAAGTGGCTGATTATTGTTGCGGGAATTAGTTTTGTTGCTAATGCACTTTCCACATACCTTCTTCATAAAAATTCCAAAGAAGATCTGAACGCAAAGAGCGCCTACCTCCATCTTTTTTACGATGCTGTAAATTCCTTGTTTGTTGTAATAGCAGGAATATTGATCTACTTTTACCAGTGGTACATCCTCGACCCGATTTTCTCAATAGTAATCGGTCTGTTCATTATTAAAAGCGCATGGGATATAATACTGGAAACGGTAAATATTTTAAGCGAAGGAACTCCGAAAGAAATTGACCTGGAGGAAGTTCAAAAATTTATCGAAGCGGTGCCGGAAATAAAAGACGTTCATCATTTACATATCTGGACTCTAGCATCAAATTTCTATGCCCTCTCCGCCCACGTTGTAATAAAAGACCAGATGCTTAGTAGCGGTTACCTGATAATTGATAAACTTGAAAAAGAATTAGAAAGCAGGTTCGGGATTAACCACCCGACCTTTCAACTGGAAGCTGATTTGACTAATGAACAAAGTAAAACTGTTAAAATTTCAGAGGAAGTTAAAAAGAAATAGTGATATCTATCCCTTTTTCCCTTTATCCTTCTTCTTCTTTGATTCCATAAACATTTTTTCAATACTTTCGAAGTCTTCACATTCCAGATAATGTTCAATTTTGGTAAGATTATAATGCAACTTTTCAATCGCAGTAATTATTTCTTCACGGTTATACTTCAGATTTGATTTCCAGCTCGTGAATGGACTGTCCGCCAGTCTTGTCATATCCCTGAAGCCCGGCCCGGCAAAATCAAGAAGATTAAAATCCAGTTTATCATCAATTGAATTTATCAGTGCTACCGACATTAATTGCGGCATATGGCTCAGACTCGCCACAACTTTATCGTGAATTTCAGGATTTAAGAAAACCGGCTTTGCTCCAAGAAGACCTATAATAACCTGGAAATCTTTAATTCGTGAGCATTTTTGGGCATAAGAAGAAATAATATAATTAGAATCCTTAAAAAGCCCGGACTCCGAATTATCGTATCCACCTGTTTCTTTTCCGGCCATCGGGTGTCCGCCTATATAATGCCCTTCCGATTCAATAATGTTCCATTTTTCCTCGAATATATTTTTTACCCCGCAGACATCGGTAATAATGTTTTTTCTTGTCAATAATGGAAGCAGCTTTTCGAATGCCTCCAGAGATTTATCAGCAGGCATTGCGAGTATGATAAGATCAGAATTAACTGAATCAGGAATAGACGACAAGATGTTATCAATCACGTTTTCTTTTTTGGCTTTTTGCAGAACCGCGGGCTTTTTATCGTAAGCGCTTATATCAAATTTTTCAGGCGACGCTTTCAAAGCCTTCGCAATTGAACCCCCGATAAGACCAAGCCCAAGTATGGAAATTTTTTTTATCTGCAATTTTTATTTTTCCGGACATTATAAAATTCTAAAATACCTGAATTTATAATAAAACTGAAAAAATGATTAAATAAAATACCAAATAATGACCACATTTTTTTACTCCCTTATAAATAGTATGTTCCCGACCGGGGAATGAGTTCATTATTCGGACTACCTTGCGGGGACAATTACTAATTGATTATATTACCGTTAACTAATTTTTATATAGTTGAATCAAGGGGAGTGACGTATTGAGAATCAGAAATATTTTGCTGTTTTTTCTTTTGCTTACCTTTACCAGCTCTACTTTCGCGCAAACAGAAAACCCGGAAAGACAAAATAAAATTGTTGAAGCGCCAATTTACAAGGGAATAATAATAAGTTTAAAAGGCGGGGCAGCTTATCAGCCGATGGCGGCTGGCTGGGGAAACTGGGAAGACTATGCATCAGGCCGAAAACAGGGATTCCCCGGTTTCATTTCTGATTTTTCTCTCTCTTACCCTATAAATGAGAAGCAGTATATTGAAATAGGAGTTTCCCATATTTCGGCTGAAATAAACGAAACGTCTTATTATAAAACGTCCACTATTAATTGGGATTTTAATTTATACCCGATGTCAATTGGCTATAAATATCTGACAAAAACTCCCGCCGCACAGTTCAGACTTTTTTGGGGCGGTAGATTCAGTTATATCATTAATAAAGGGACCTATAATATTGTAGATACTACAGATAGACCCAGAAATGTCAGTTTTAGCTCAAACGGGTATGGGGTTGATTTTTTTACGGGATTGCTTTATTCTTTTAGTAACAGGCTTTGTCTGTCCGCCGAAGTAAAATTAGGTTATCAAGATGAATTAGCCTTTGCAAAATTATCTATCGATTCCGGAAGTTTAGGTATTCATTTATTAGCTGGAATTGGCTACACTTTATAAATAGTCGATTTATCTCCGACATAATCTTTCTCCCGGTAATTTTCCGGTTTTTTTTATAGACTATTTTAGTTTATAAATACCAGGTTAAAAATACGTAGCCTTTCCCTTGACTTTTACCCCCGCCCCACTATAATTTATACACGGTTATAATTACCTGTTCAAAATAAGGGGAAATTACAGGGATGCAGAAAATAGACCTTTATACGGTTGCCTCCGAAACTGATATAGCGGAAATTACAGAAGAAATTTTCGAAAGAGAAAAGCGTGTTAATTTTGCCGGACATTTCAATACTTTCAATGAAGCGACAAAACTTTTAAAAGACAAATCGGTAAAAGAACCTGCAATCTTATTTATACACGATTATTCGTTCGCAAAAGACAACGTTCTAAAATTTGTAAGCCGATCTGCTGAAACAAATGTTTTATCCGCATACAAAAAATATTATACACCAAAAGTATTAATAAAAACTATATAAAAAATTTAAGCAATTCTAACATTAACGGGATTCTGCATAAACTGGATACCCCACTGTTCGTTAATCGAGACAAAAATTTACTGCTATTAAGGCAGGGTAAAGAAGAGCTTATTAAAATAATGGAATTAGTCAGCGAGGGCTGTACATTTTATGACAGCAAAATTACATCACTGCTCCCTAAAAGATATGCCTGGGCACGGAATACAACTGGACAGGGTCCTTTTACTGCTGTAACGGAAGAAATTCTAAACTGGCAATTAAATGAAAATGCCGAAAGATTTTTACAAGAATCTGTACAATTGATAAGACTATTAAGTTTAAGAGAAAAAGAGATATTGCTACTTATTGCTAAAGGAAGAAAAAACACAAACATAGCAAAACTACTTAATATATCAATTAGTACCATAGAATCTCACAAAACCCATATCCTCAAAAAATTAGACCTTAAATCCACAACAGACCTCCTTATTTTTGCCGTAAGAAACGAAACAATCCTGAAATTCCTCTCAACAAAAAACATTTTAAATACAGGTTTCCTGTATTGATTTCTTTAAGCCCACTAATTAAGTTATTTGGGAAATATAATTGTGTCTATTTTACCTTACTAAACAGACTACATTACAAGGAGTAGTAGGAACAATCATAACATCAATACAATAACTTTAAAATAAAAAAGAAATTATGAAAGCATCGGCTATAATATTCTACATTTTTTGCTTTTTAGGAATATATTTTTTGAATTCCTGTAAAAGCAATCCGATTAATGATGGTGGCAATGCACAAATAGGAGAATGGCAGTCTCTCGGTTTGGAGAATGAATCTATAACATCTATTGCGATTGATCCTAATGACGAAAATATAATTTATGCAGGAAGTTCCTCTGATTTCAGTTCCGGAACATCGGGTAAATTATTTAAGAGCACTGATTCCGGCGAATCCTGGAATTTGCTCATCTCAACTAGCGATGCTCGGTTTAATGAAATTATAATAGACCCGTTAAATACGAACATTCTTTACGTAGCAAATGGTTCTATTCTTAAGAGTATAGATGCCGGTTTGAATTTTAGCGATATAACAGGCAATATTCAAACAAACTATGAAACAAAAGCTTATGTACTAACAATAGACCAGAAAAACCCAAATATACTTTTTGCCGGAACAGGAGGATTCTTTGGTGGCGGACTATACAAAAGTATAGACGCTGGAAATAATTGGTCTTGGATTGGAGATAGCCTAAAAGGGGGAGTTACAAGTATCGCTATTGATCCTAATAATTTGAATACTCTTTATGTGGGAACTGCCGGAGAAACAATATTATGGAAGAGCACAGATGGCGGAAAACTCTGGACACAAACAGGTTTAGGAGGGAAAGGTTTGATACATGATATTCGTATAGAATCAGTCGCTTCCGGAAACATTTTTGTTGCCACTAGAACTGGTGTCTGGAAAAGAAGCGATAACGGTATTAACTGGCAGATATTCAATGAGGGACTGCCTGATAATTGTAGCGTTATTAAAGTTCTAGAAGACACAGGTACAAAAGCACTTTATGTTGCAGAAACAAATAATAATGGTAACGGAATTTATAAAAGAGATGTTGGTGGAATATGGGAAAAATTTGACACTGGCCAAATTGACACATTAAGTTCATTTTACTATTCAGATTTAAAAATCACTAAAAAAAATAAATTCCTATATTTTGGAAATAAGGGTCTATCTAGATATCAGTTATAATCCTCGTGTTAATTTTTTACTAAAAAAATTAAATATATGACTCATCAACGATCACCGCCATAATTTCTTGCAATATTATGGTGCCCCGAGTGTACCCTCAAATCCATTTAATCCCACCACACTTATAAATTATTCTATTAAAAAGGAAGGATATGTGACAATAAAAGTGTACGATGTACTTGGCAGGGCGGTTAAAACCCTTGTTAATGAAAATAAACCCGCAGGATTTTACACCGTTAATTTTGACGCAAGCAAACTAAGCAGCGGGGTTTATTTTTATACAATAAAGACAAACGAATTTTTTGACAGGAAGAAAATGATTGTTATGAAATAATGCACGAAGTTTATCTTTTTACCCGTGAGAAGCAATTGCTCACGGGTCTTAATTTCTTAACTGCCTACCATCCTATCATTTGCGGAAATATTTATATAGGAAAGAAGAAAAAATAGCAAAAGCTCTTAATCAGTAACTATCGTCGAAGCTCACAAAGTTCATATCCTAAAAAAACTAGAAATCAAATCCACAACAGACCTGTTTATTTTTGCTCTGAGGAATGAAATCATCCTAAAATTACTTGCTGCAAAATATTTTTAAAAATACGGGAAACCCGTATTGATTATCTTGAGGTTATAAATTAGGTTAATTTAACATTAATAAATTTTGTCCCTTGAAAATATGTTTTTTAAGCATTTTTAAATGCAGGAGACTAATGATACAATTCTATTTTAGATCGTTTTTGTTTTGTTTTATAATTTTTTTCTTTCAACACCAGGTAGCAGCTCAAAGTGATTCTACTTCCTATAAGTATTGGATTAATGGTGGAATAAAGTTAAATAATTTAAATAATCTCGGTGTTCATTTAAGTTATAATTTTAGTTTAAGTAGTCTATATGCCCAAGCTATCTTCTCCGCGCAAAGAATTCCTGATGGAGAAGGGTCCATAGAACCCTTGGTTACAGGACTGGCAATTGGAAGCAGGTATTCACGGAGGTTTTACTTAGCCGCTAGCTTTATAGGTCCATCTATAGTTTGGGGTAACAAGATCAATACGGACAAAAATTATTTTTCTACACTTGGGCTAAATATTAATGGGCAATTATTTTTTAAACTGATTCCTGAAATAGGGCTTGGAATAGAGGTAATACAAAATTTTAACACTGTTAAATCTTTTACTTCATTTCATCTTTCTTTATCAATAAATAATAACAAATAATTAAAAATCTTATATTAATGGTAACAGATTTATAGTCTTCTATAGTTGACAGGGGGGGGGCGATTTAATGAGAATCAGAAATATGTCCCGGTACTGTCCTTTAATGTTTTTTTTGTTTTTAAATATCCCCTTATTCTCACAGATCAATACTAAAGTTCTGCATTACCAGGATTCCGGATTGAATAAATTAACCGGCAGCCTTGACAGTCTTAAGGAAAATTCAGGTTTGGTGAAAAAAGGACTGGGAATACAAATCAGGGGAGGAATAAAATTCCCTGAATCTTCAAATTATACTTATGAAACAACTACCGGCTTCTATGGAGGAATAACTTTTATATTCCCTCTCGGCAAATCAATCGACTTACAGCCGGAATTCAACTATTCAAATTCAGCAAACCAGGGGAATAATGCTAATGATCGCAGGCCCGGTGAAAACATAAGCACGAAAGAGATTGCCTTAATGCTCGGCTGCAAATACTTTCTGAAAGATTTTATAATAAAATTTATACCGGGATTGGGTTATGTAACTAAATCAGGAGACAGGTTCAGTTCCGATAGTGACAGGCTCATTTCAATAACACTGGGTCTTGGTATTTACAAGGATATTTCCAGACGATTATCAGCGGGCCTTGAATTAAGAGGACAATGGGCCGGTGCTTTAAAAACCGGAGGAGGAGGAAGCACATTTGCCCCTTTTATAGCCAATTTGGGCATAACCTATTTTATACCAAAAATGAATAATTGATTTATCACGGTGACAATTAAATCCGGAGAAATCCTTACATCTTCCTTCCAATCACTTCTGCTATCGCTTTAACCTGTTTCATAAGGTCTGTGAATTGTTCCGGCAGCAGTGCCTGAGGTCCATCTGACAATGCTTTTTCAGGTTCGTGGTGAACTTCAACCATCAGGCCGTCAGCGCCTGCAGCAACGGCCGCACGAGCCATCGGGATGACTTTATCTCTCAGTCCGGTTGCGTGTGACGGATCTGCTATAATAGGAAGATGACTCCGTTTATGAATTACGGGGATTGCAGAAAGATCGAAAGTATTTCTGGTATAGGTTTCAAAAGTTCTAATGCCTCTTTCACATAACATAACTTCCTGATTTCCACTCGCCAGAATATATTCAGCAGACATCAATAGTTCTTCAACTGTTGCAGACATACCTCTTTTCAGCATAATAGGTTTAGTAGTTTTCCCTAGATCACGGAGAAGCGGAAAGTTCTGCATATTCCTGGCACCGACCTGCAAAATATCAGTATAACTAGCAATCAAGTCAATATGACTCGTTTCCATTACTTCTGTAATTACGAGCAAACCATATTTATCAGCCGCTTTGCGCATTAGTTTTAATCCTTCCTCTCCCATTCCCTGGAAAGAATATGGAGAAGTTCTTGGTTTAAATGCTCCTCCTCTTAATATTTTTGCACCTGCTTTCGATACAATTTCGGCTAATTTGAAAATCTGTTCTTCATTTTCTACAGAACAGGGTCCGGCCATAACTATAACTTCATCCGATCCGATAACAACATCTTTTATCTTAATTTCTGTATTTTCATTTTTATAGCTTCTGCTTGCTAACTTAAAGGGCTCTGTTATCCTGTAAACCTCAGCAACGCCGTCAAGCACTTTAATTTTTCTGATATCAAAGGTAGGTTGCACTCCGATAGCACCAAGCACAACCTGCTCATCCCCGGTAGATTTATGAACGGAAAATTTATAATCTTCCAGATGTTTTATAATATTTTCTAATTGTTCCTGTGTTACATTTTTTCCCAATACAACAACCACAATATTCTCCGTATAAAATTAATTGTGAAAATTCTTTTCCCCTGCCTCAATCGCCAAATCAATATGGTCCTCTTTTGTCGGTACTGCGCAAGAATATTTAGCGCTGTACGAACAATATGGATTATAAGATAAATTAAAATCTATTGTGTATATATTATTTTTATCCGGCTTTAGCTCAAAATCTAAATAACGCCCGACACCATAAGTGTCTTTACCTGTCGTTTTATCTGTAAACCAGATAGAATAATATTCCTGCCCGTTTCTTGTCCATCCTTTGTAAACATTAATTTTGTATAGTTTGTTCAAATAATTAAACTGAACATATCCATACCTGATAGATTTTCTTGCCTCTCCCTTCGTTCCCATTACTGTGACAGTATCTTTCTGTGTATATTCATACAGCTTGCTTTTAAAAACAAAATCAGGATTTACATCATAATATTTAAGAGGATGATATTCCGCCTTGGGATCCTGGTTAAAGGGTGAACCCGAATCATTTTTCATTTCGTTGTCTTTTTGCTGTCTGAAGTTTTCAATCTCAGAAATATATTTTTTCTGCTCAGGTGTATAATTTTTCCCACACGAGAGAACCAATAAAGAAACTACTACCAATAAGAAGCCATAAATACTATTAAGGAAAATATTATTCTTTTTACTCAATACTGAGATCTGGTTTCTAATTTTCACTTTTCTCCCTCTTTAACTTTCTTCTTCAACTCACTTAATTTATTAAGAGCTTCTATGGGTGTCAGATTATTGATTTGAATATCGTTTAGTTCGTTTCTTATTTTATCGTCTTTAATTTCAAACAGCCTTAACTGATTTTCATCCTCACGTTGGAGCTTGCTCAATTTTTCCTTTTTTATTTCATACGGAGTCAGTTCTTTTCCTTCAAGGTTCTGCAAAATTTCTTTCGAGCGATTCGTAACAAAAACCGGCAGCCCCGCCATCTGTGCTACTTGTATACCGTAGCTGTGATCCGCTCTGCCGGGACTTACTTTGTGCAGAAAGATTACCTTGTCTTCATATTCCCGAACTTCAACTTTATAATTTTTAATCTTAGGAAATATTTCCGACATTTCATTCAGTTCATGATAATGAGTGGCGAACAAAGTCTTTGCACTGAGCGTTTGGTTTTCATGAAGATACTCAGTTATCGCCCAAGCAATTGAAATACCATCGAAAGTGCTTGTCCCTCGTCCTATTTCGTCCAACAAAATTAAGCTTTTTGAAGTTGCGTTGTTCAGAATATTTGCCGCTTCCTGCATTTCCACCAGGAATGTACTTTCTCCAGCGGCTATGTTGTCGCTTGCACCAACACGGGTAAATATTCTATCAACAAGACCAATTTTTGCACTTTTTGCGGGAACAAAAGAACCGATCTGTGCGAGCAGAACTATTAAGCCGGCCTGCCTTAAATAGACTGATTTTCCTGCCATATTAGGTCCCGTGAGCAATATTATCTGGTTATTTATGTTATCCAGCGAGCATGAATTTGGTGTGAATTTTTCTCCCGGCGGAAGTATTCTTTCAACAACCGGGTGTCTGCCGTCCACAATATCAATCTTATCGTCGTCGCTTAATTCGGGTTTTACGTAATTATATTGAACCGCACATTCAGCAAAGCCGAGAAAACAATCCAGCATAGCGATCAATCTGGCGTTCTGCTGAACAGCTTCCGCTTCAGCCGATACCATTAAACGTATTTCATTGAAGAGTTGTGATTCCAGTTCATAGATCTTTTCTTCGGCGTTCAGAATTTTATCCTCATATTCTTTTAGCTCGGGAGTAATAAATCTTTCAGAATTTACCAGAGTCTGTTTCCTGATATAATTTAGCGGGACTTTGTCTTTGTGGGTATTGCTTACATCTATGTAATATCCAAACACCCGGTTAAAACTCACCTTTAAAGATGAAATGCCGGTCTTTTCTCTTTCCGATTTCTGGAAATTCGCTATCCAGTCTTTCCCGTGAAGGGAAATATCGCGCAGGTCATTCAGTTCGGGACTGAAACCGTTCTTTATAATTCCACCATCTGAAATACTTAAGGGCGGCGAATCTATTATTGCTTTCTCAATTCTATCGACTATTTTTTCAAGCGGGTTCAGGCCTTCTTCAACCTGTTTTAATGTTTTCCCTTTTACTTCCTTCAACAATTCTTTTATTACGGGAATTTTCTTTAAAGAACTTTTCAGGTATATAATTTCCCTCGGATTTGCTCTTCCTGTACAAACTTTTGAGATTAATCTTTCAAGATCTCCAATCTCTTTCAATTCTGTAATTAATTTTCCGCGGAGAGTTTTATTCTTATAAAATTCGTTTACACTTTCCTGTCTTTTTAAAATCAAATCCAGGCTTATTAGCGGAGCAGATATCCATTTCTTCAATAGACGTCCACCCATGGCTGTTTCAGTTTTATCCAGGATTGAAATAAGCGAACCTTCCCTTCCGCCATCCTGCATTGAAAAAGTAATTTCAAGATTTCTTTTAGTCGAGTAATCAAGCGTCATATATTCGGAAGGGTTATACGCCGAGACTTTATTCAGATGTGAAAGATTTGCTTTCTGCGTTTCCTGAAGATAATTCAAAACAGCACCGGCTGAAATAATGCCGGTAGTAAACTGGTCAATGCCAAATCCTTTTAAATTTACAGTTTTAAACTGCATCACCAGCAATTCTTTTGCATACTCAAAATTGAAAACCCAGTCATCAATTTTTGTGATGCGTATTGAAGGATTTATTTTCTGAATTAATTTTGTAAAATATTCTTTGTCTTTTTTCTGAACTAGAATTTCCGATGGTGAAATTGATTCGATCTGCTGGGGAAGCTGATTTGCAGGAACTTCGTAAGTGAAAAATTCTCCGGTGGAAATATCGGAGAAAGAAATTCCTGCTATTTCATCCCTGTCTGCCGATGAGGCAGGCTTTAAACAAACTGCCATCAGGTAATTGTTTTTTTTGTGATCGAGAATCTTATCCGAAAAATTTACTCCCGGCGTAACAACTTCTATCACTTCCCTTTTTACAATTCCTTTAGCAAATTTCGGATTTTCAACCTGCTCACAAACTGCCACACGGTAACCCGCCCGTACCAGTTTAGGCAAATAAGAATCAATAGCATGGTGCGGAAAACCGGCAAGCGGAATGTCTTCAACTGCACCGCTGGAACCTCTTTTAGTCAGCGTAATGCCCAATACTTTTGAGGCAATTTTTGCATCTTCCTCAAAGGTTTCAAAAAAATCGCCCATCCGGAATAGCAAAATTGTATCCGGATTTGCGGCTTTTATCTTACTGTATTGCGCCATTAAAGGAGTTTGCTGCATAGTCTAATAATAATTAAGGATAAACTTAAAATTACCTCAATAACTAAAGAATATCAATTAAGTTTAATTTGGATTGGAATAATTGATAATTGCCCTAAAATAATGAAAAACAAACAACTTTTTCAAAATTCGGCTCATCTATCTCCATCTTTCAAGATAAAAAACGAAACGGTTACCGATACTTGCAAAAGCTATTTAATTATATATATTTCCGGTTATTAATGTCCGGAAACAAAGAGAATATTTACAGCCGCTCATCTCTTGTCCTTCTATTTAACAAGTTTTTAAATTATGGGGATTTGTGAAAGAAGAATACCATAAATGGTTTACGGAATATCTGAGCCGTGAATTTGAAATGCTGGTTTTTGGCCACGACGGTTACCCGCTAGTCCTTTTCCCAACTTCGCAGGGAAGATATTATGAAAATAAGGATTTTAAGTTAATCGATTCTGCGGCTCATTTGCTTGATGCAGGTAAGTTAAAAATTTATTGTCCTGACGGCATTGATTCCGAGAGCTGGTATAACTATTCTATTCATCCGGCAGACAGGGTCAAAACTCATAACGGTTACGAGAATGCAATTCTGAACGATGTAATTGAATTTGCAAAATACGAATCAGGAAAAGATAAGGTAGGACTTGCCGGTTGCAGCTTTGGTGCATATCACGCTGCAAATATTGCATTTCGTCACCCGGATAAAGTAAATAATTTAATATGCATGGGTGGTTCATTCAATATAAAACAGTTTATAATGGGTTATTACGATGAAAATTGTTACTTTAACAATCCCCCGGACTATTTGCCAAACCTGGAAGACCAATGGTATCTTGACAGGATCAAACAGATGGGAATAATATTGGGTACAGGAGAAAATGATATGTGCAAAGATGAAAATATCAGGCTCTCAGAAATTCTTAATCAAAAAGGGATTGGGCACTGGCTGGACCTGAGGCACGAAGTTGGCCACGACTGGCTGTGGTGGAGAGAAATGTTTCCGCAATATTTGGAAAAAATAACCGGTTAAATTTCAATTACGTAATAAAATATTAGACATCGCGATTTTTAAAAAGGATACTGATGAAAAAAATAGGAATATTATTTGGACAGGAAAATACTTTTCCTCAGGCATTTGTTGACAGAATAAATAACAAGAGAGAAAAAGACATTGCAGCAGAATTTGTGAAAATAGATAAAGTAATTCAGGGTGAATCCTGTGGCTACGACGTAATAATTGACAGGATATCTCAGGATGTTCCATTTTACCGGGGCTATCTTAAAAATGCAGCACTTTCAGGAACGGCCGTAATTAACAACCCCTTCTGGTGGAGCGCTGATGAAAAATTTTTTAACAACGCCCTTGCGCTAAAACTTAATGTTGATGTTCCCAAAACCGTTTTACTTCCTTCAAACCAGCACCCTGATGATACAAATGAAAATTCTTTCAGAAACCTTTCATATCCCCTCGATTGGAAATCTATATTTAATTACATAGGATTTCCCGCCTACTTTAAACCATTTTCTGGCGGTGGTTGGAAAAATGTTTATAAGATCAATAATCCAGAAGAATTTTACAAAGCATACAATGAAACAGGCCAGCTAGTAATGATGCTGCAGGAAGAAATTATTTTCGACGAATATTTCCGATGTTACTGCCTTGACAGAAAAGATGTCCATATTATGCAGTACGATCCAAGACAACCTCACCATCTGCGTTATGTAAAAGAAGGGAAACCGGTTGCGCGGAAATTACTGGAAAAAGTTGAAGAAGGAGTTCTTGCTTTAAACAGAGGACTGGGCTACGATTTCAACACAGTTGAATTTGCGATACGTGCAGGTGTACCTTATGCAATTGATTTTTGTAATCCCGCTCCGGATGCTGATTTAAATTCTGTGGGTGAATTAAATTTTGAATGGATTGTTGAACATTCAGCAAATATGGCAATCACCAGGGCAAAGAATCATAAACCGGGACAAAATAATTTAACCTGGGGTGATTTTATTACTACGTATGCAAACAACAAAAAATTGTAACAATACTATTTATGGAAAATAAGAAACTTTTTACACTCGGTATTGAGGAGGAATTCCAGATAATAGATCCGGAAACAAGAGAACTTCGTTCACATATTCAGCAAATTCTGGAAGATGGTAAATCTATTTTGAAAGAAAGTGCAAAACCCGAAATGCATCAGTCAGTTGTTGAAATGGGAACAGGAGTTTGCGGAGATGTTAAACAGGCCCGTAAAGAAGTAAATGAATTGCGAAAAAATTTAACCGGGCTTGCTGATAGTAAAAAATTAAAAATTGCCGCCGCAGGCACACATCCATTTTCAGATTGGAAGACACAGGAAATTACAGATAATCCACGGTATCACAATATCGTTACGGACATGCAACAGGTGGCGCGAGCCAATTTAATTTTTGGTTTGCACGTGCACATTGGTGTTGATGATCGTGAAACTGCTATGCATATAATGAACGCAGCAAGATATTTCCTGCCACATATTTTTGCACTATCTACAAATTCTCCTTTCTGGGTCGGTAGAAATACAGGCTTCAAATCTTACAGGAGTAAAATTTTTGATAGATTTCCCCGCACAGGAATTCCTGATCATTTTACCAGTTTATCTGAGTACGACAATTACATTAAATTATTAATTAGAACAAATTGCATCGACGATGCAAAAAAGATCTGGTGGGATATAAGAGCACATCCCTATTTTGAAACTCTTGAATTCAGAATTTGCGACATTCCTATGCGCATAGATGAAACTATTGCACTGACCGCACTATGCCAGGCCGTTGTAGCAAAACTTTATAAACTTATAAAACAAAACCTGGGTTTCCGTCTTTACCGAAGATTGCTAATTAATGAAAATAAATGGAGAGCCGCACGTTACGGAATATCCGGCAAATTGATAGACTTTGGGAAAAAAGAAGAAATTGAAGCAAAAATTCTTATAGGAGAACTTCTTGAATTTGTGGATGATGTTCTGGATGATCTAGGTTCGCGCGAAGAGATTAATTATATCTACAAAATTCTTGAAAACGGAACAGGTGCTGACCGGCAGCTTGCTGTATGGGAAGAAACTAAGGACATGAAAAAAGTAGTGGATTATATAGTACAGGAGACAAGTTACGGACTAAAATAAAGTGAAATTTCGGAGTTTTAATGACAAAAACGGCATAAATGCTGCAATTATAGACCTTTACAACAATGAGCCAAACGAAGGAATTCGCTGCATAAAGGAAATTCTTTCAGAAGCAGGACTGGACTTTGACCATTTCCACACAAGGGATAAAGATGAAATTCCAACAACTGATTATGATATATTTATTTCCTCAGGCGGGCCCGGTAATCCTTTTGACGGAGAGGGTAAATTGTGGGAAAAAAAATATTTCAATCTTCTGGATGAGATTAATAATTATAATGCGAAATCAAACGATCAAAAAAAATACGTGTTCTTCATCTGTCATTCATTCCAGCTGATGGCTCGTTATTATAAATTCGGCGAAGTTAAAAAACGTCCGGCAAAATCATTTGGAGTTCTTCCTTTTAAATTAACACCCGAAGGTAAAAAAGATATAATTTACAAAGGTCTCCCCGATCCTCTTTATGCGGCTGACATAAGGAGCTACCATGTAATCCATCCGGATAATAAAATAATTGATAATATTGGCGCAAAAATTCTATCAACAGAATACGAAGAAGAACTCGATGAAAAAGGCATTATATCTGTTCGCATAAATGAAGAAATTGCGGGGACACAGTTTCATCCTGAAGCCGATCCCGGAAGTATGATCTATCATATGAAACAGGATGAAAGGAAAAAGCAGGTAGTTGAAAAGTACGGAGAAAAAAAATATGTAGAAATGCTGAACCTGCTGGAGCAACCTGATAAAATAAAACTGACAAGAAAAACGGTACTACCTAATTTCCTCGAACAGGCAAAAAATAAACTGAATCTTATTTACTCATAGACTATATGATATCTGAACTCAGAAATAAATACAACAAAGAATTTTTACAATCTTCTTACAGACAATTTTTGAATGATCTGGATTCTTCTGTAAGCCATCCTACTGATTTCAGAGTTTCTGAGACTCCCGTTTTTCTCACTCCGGAAATAACAAAAGAACTTATAAATGCCGGAAACGAAATAATAACTTCTTTGAGAAGCGATAAATTTAAGGAACATTCGAAATTAGCTGTGCCGGAAAAACTGAATGTGGCGGGCGAAGATAATCATCCATGTTTCCTGCAAATAGATTATGCAATCTGCGAGAATGAGAATAAAAGACTTGTCCCAAGATTGATTGAATTACAGGGTTTCCCTTCACTCTACGGTTACCAATATTTACTCGGCAGAAAAATCAGGCAACATTTCGATGTACCGGATAATTTCACTCCATTTTTCAGTGAACTGGAAAATGAGGGATATGAAATTTTATTACGTGAAATAATACTTGGTGATAAAGATCCTGAAAATGTTATACTGATGGAAATTGATCCGGCAAATCAAAAAACGAGAATTGATTTTGCGGAAACAGAAAGAATAACCGGCATTAGAACGGTCGATATACAGGATATTTATCAGTCAGGAGAAAATCTGTTTTATAGCCACAACAATAAAGAAGTTAAAATTGAAAGAATTTATAACCGTGTAATTCTTGATGAACTCCAAAGAAAAAAGGTAAGTATCAATTTTAATATTTTTGATAAACTGGACGTTCAGTGGGCGGGACACCCGAACTGGTTTTTCAGAATAAGCAAACATTCACTTCCCTTTCTAAAAAATAAATACAATCCCGACTGTTATTTTCTGGACGAAAAGGAAAAATACCCGGACGATTTAGAAAATTACGTTTTAAAACCTCTCTACTCATTTGCCGGTCACGGTGTTGAGATTGACCTAACCAGGGAGTTTCTCGATTCTATAAATGACCGGAAAAATTATATTCTTCAGAAAAAAATAAATTATGCCCCCATCATAAAAACTCCCGATGAGCCCGCAAAAGTTGAAATAAGAATGATGTACCTTTGGAAGGATGAACCTGTTCTTGTGAATAACCTGGTAAGAATGAGCAAAGACAAGATGATGGGTGTTGATTACAATAAAAACAAAACATGGGTTGGTTCCAGTATCGCCTTTCACGAAAAAATAAGTATTTAAGATTCCCACCTGCGTGGAAATGACAATTTAATCACAAAATCAAATAATGCTCCGCTAAAGGGTAAAATCCCCGCCTTTAATCACTCCAAATTTTTGCTTAAACTTTTATTATATTATTGATTAGCACAAAAAATTAAATATTGTAAATTTATGCCCCGATACGAATTCCAGGTTTTAAAAGAAGCACGAAAAAAATACAGGATTGAATCTTCACTCTTTTCAATTAATGGCGACCTGATAGTTGCAAACTTCCACCAGGCGCGTGCCTTGGTGCAAAAGATAAATTCTCAGAGAAATACTGAAGGAATTACAGATAAGATAGTAACACCGGGTCAAATAAATGCGACCGGTCTGCTCCACGAGATATTCCATTTCATAATAAATCAATACGAAAAAGAAAACAGCGGCGTGCTTGATCGTGCTGTAAATTATCTTATCGGGAAAACAGGCCGTAACAATTTTGAAAATATACTTAAGAAATTCATCGAAGATTTTCCTCCGCCGGATGTTGAATCCGGTAAAATTACAAGTGAAGAATATTTAGTCGGGAGCACAAGTGGGAAAAATAATCGTGAAATTATTCTCGAAGAACTTTTGCTCTTGGAAATAGGGAATATCAATCCGGCAACGCAAAATCTGAACGAATTATTCTCTGACGAAGATCTGAGCAACAAGACCCACTATAAGAGACTTATTGAAGAGACAGATAATTTCTTCAATACTGAAAAACCTTTCGGGGATGAGAATCTTCCTTTGACTCAATTTTTGAAGAAACCAATTTTGTCAAATCCTTTTAACCTTGATGACCAGATTAAATTTCATCAGGGAAAAATGGGGAGTTTATATTTACGACAAATTCGGCGACAGGATTTTATTGAGCAAAGACCTTTTTGCAGAGGATGCACGATTCTTTGGAGTGGGATTTCATAAATCAACTCCACCGGTTCCCAAATATGAATCTGATGAACATTTTCTTGAATTACAGAAAAGATTAAAAAGCGGCCAGGATCTTTCCGAAGATGAACTGAATTATTATTACGCAGAGACAGAGAAATTTACGTCAGACATCGATTGGATGCCGAAAGTTGTTATGATCGCAAAAAATATTTTCGTCTGGCTCGACCAGCTTTCAAAAAAATATGGAAGGCCTATCACCCGGCTCGACCAGATTCCCGATGAAGAACTTAACCAGTTAGCAAACTGGAATTTCACGTCACTCTGGCTTATAGGAATATGGGAAAGAAGCAGCGCCTCAAAAAAAATTAAACAACTTACCGGTAATCCTGAAGCAGCTCCATCTGCCTACTCACTTTTTGATTATGTAATAGCAGAAGAATTAGGCGGAGAATACGCTTTTGAAAATTTTAAATTCCGCGCATGGCAAAAAGGAATAAGGCTTGCAAGTGATATGGTTCCGAATCACACAGGCATTTATTCTAAATGGATGATTGAAAAGCCTGAATATTTTATTCAAACGGACTATCCCCCGTTCCCGAATTACTCATTTAACGGAACAAACCTCTCAGATGATTCCCGGATTGAAGTACGCATCGAAGACAAATACTATTCACGCGAAGATGCAGCGGTAGTATTCCAGCGAAAAGATAATTTAACAGGAAGCATTAAATATATTTATCACGGTAATGACGGAACAAGCATGCCGTGGAACGACACCGCGCAACTGAACCTTTTAAATCCTGAAGTTCGTGAATCACTAATACAGACCATAATGCACGTCGCACGGAAATTTTCAATCATCCGTTTTGATGCAGCCATGACACTTACTAAAAAGCATTACGCGCGTCTCTGGTTCCCGAGGCCGGGCACAGGCGGAGCAATTCCGACGCGCTCAGATTATTCGATGTCACGCTCTGAATTTGACAACGCAATGCCGAATGAATTCTGGAGAGAGGTGGTCGACAGAATTAATAATGAAATGCCTGAAACTCTCCTGCTTGCAGAAGCTTTCTGGCTGATGGAAGGCTATTTTGTCCGCACACTCGGAATGCACAGGGTTTACAACAGCGCTTTCATGCATATGATGATGAAAGAGGAAAACAACAAGTTTCGTGAGTTAATAAAAAATACTCTTGAATTTAATCCTGAAATTCTGAAACGGTATGTGAATTTTATGAGTAACCCGGATGAAGAAACAGCGATAAATCAATTCGGGAATGGTGATAAATATTTTGGTGTGTTGATGATGTTGATCACTCTGCCGGGACTACCAATGTTCGGACACGGGCAGATTGAAGGATTGAAAGAAAAATACGGAATGGAATACAAACGAGCTTATTACGATGAAATTCCCGATCATAATTTAATTAACAGGCACGAAGCCGAAATTTTTCCACTGCTACAAAAACGTCACATGTTTAGCCAGGTTGATAATTATGAGCTCTATGATTTCTTTGATGACCATGGTTTTATAAATGAAAATGTTATTGCCTATTCTAATTTTCAGAATGGCGAAAGATCGCTGGTTATATTTAATAACACATATCAACAGGCCTCAGGCACAATCGGACATACAAGTCCCAAAGCAAATCGTGATAAAGAAATTATGACAAGTAATATTGTGCATGCGCTACATATAAATACAGACGATAAATATTTTTACGCTTACACAAATCACAGGACCAAATTACAGCACTTGGTGCGGGGTGAGGATATTCTTCACAACGGATTTCATTTTCACCTGAACGGTTATGAGTATTATGCGTTGATAAATTTCAATGAGATTTATGACATTAATGGTTCGTATGAAAGGTTGTACTACAACCTTTCAGGTAAAGGTGTCTATTCAATTGATGCTGCTATGAATGAATTGAACCTGGAACCAATCCGTAATGCATTTGCCTCGCTTCTTAACAAAAAGATTTTTGAAGAAGTAGAAGAATATATAGGATCAGAGAAAAAAGATCAGAAACTCCCGGATAGCTTTATTGAAAGAATGGCAGACACTGTTTCGCGCATAAATTCTTTAAATGGGATTAACATAAATACTGATTCAGTAATTGAAAATGCGGAGGAAAATTTTTCAGCACTAAAAGAAACGAATCATTTTATCAAGAGCACAACAAAAAAGAAAAGCTGTCCAAAATGGTTTAAGGAAACAACCTCAAATCTGCCGCTGGAAAGTTATAATATTTTAATGCCGCTTTTCATCATCGATATACTTTACAATGATGAACTTCACAGCCGGAGAATGTTTGATATGCTGGATACTTACAATATCCTGCACAAATATTATTCAGCACAACATTTTTCTGAAGATGAAATTTACAGGACTATTTATCTGGTAAAAAGTTTAACATCACAGGAAAAACTCCATCTCTGGAAAACCGGTAATCTTATTAAAAATAAAAACGAAAGTTATGCTATCTATATTTCCGATCTATTATTCGGAAAAAATATGATTGCCTATCTCAATATCCACGATTATGAAGGAATAACTTATTTCAATAAGGAAAATTTTGAAGAACTAATATACTGGATCAATTTTCTTTCCATAAAAGAGATATTTAAAGATCGGAAAATTAAGGTGAAAGACAGACTGACAAGAATTAAAGGACTTAATCAATTCCTTAATGCAATTTTAGAAAAGGCTCCCAAAAGCGGATATGAAGTAAAAAAATTGAAAGAATTGCTGCTAAACCGTAACGGAAAGATTAAAAGTCAAAAATCAAAGGTTAAAAACTACAAAGCAAACTGAGATTGAAAATCCAGTATTATCTGTTTAAAATTTCTTTTGATAAAAACTTTGCAACCGCATCCGCGCAGTTTTCCCCGTCTATTGCAGCTGAAACAATTCCTCCTGCGTAACCAGCCCCCTCACCCGACGGAAACAATCCAGTTATATCTACATGCATATAGGTTCCCCTGTCCCGTGGAATCCTTACAGGTGAACTTGTTCTGCTTTCTGTTGCAACTATAATAGCCTCTTCTGAGAAATAACCGCGCATCTTTTTGTTAAATATCGCCAACGCTTTTTTCAAACCGTTTGTAACAAACCCGGGTAATTCTTTATGAAGAGGAGCAGAAGTAAGACCGGGTATGTATGATGTTGCCGGCAAATTTTGAGAGATCTTTCCCGCAACAAAATCTGTAACCTTCTGAGCCGGTGCACTTTGTGTTTTGTTTGCCAGTTCAAAAGAATGTTTCTCAATTTCCTGCTGTAGTTTCAGACCACTGAACGGATAATCGGGATTAAATTTCTCCCAGTCACTTTCATTCACGGAAACAACAAATCCCGAATTAGCAAACGGGGAATCTCTCCTTGAGAGAGACATACCGTTAACAACTATCTCGCCCGGTGCTGTCGCTGTTGGGACAATTATACCACCGGGACACATGCAAAACGAATACACTCCTCTTCCCTCTACATTGCACGCAAGCGTGTAACTTGCGGCGGGCAGGTTCGGATTTTTTTCTTTACTGTGATACTGAATTTCATTTATCAGCGCCTGTGGATGTTCAATCCTTACTCCGATTGCGAAAGGCTTCGGTTCTATTTTTATATTGTAATGATGAAGCAGATAATAAATATCACGTGCGGAATGCCCGGTGGCAAGTATAACAGAATCACCAGTATATTCTTCTTTTTCATTTACATTAACTCCCTTCATTTTTTTATTATCCAGAATAAATCCTGTTACGCGGGAATCAAAATGAATTTCGCCACCACATCTTAATATTGTTTCTCTCATCTCTTTAACCACATTCGGAAGTTTATTTGAACCGATGTGAGGATGAGCGTCTACCAAAATATCCTGAGTCGCTCCGTGCTGGACTAGAATTTTCAGAATCTTTTTTACATCACCTCTTTTTATTGACCGGGTATAAAGTTTTCCATCGCTGTAAGTTCCCGCCCCGCCTTCACCGAAGCAATAATTGGAATCCGGGTTAACAATGTGATCCTGCTGAATAGCGCGCAGATCTTTTCGTCTTGCCTGCACTTCTTTTCCGCGTTCTATAATTACCGGTTTAATTCCGAG
Source organism: uncultured Bacteroidota bacterium (assembly GCA_963748105.1). Lineage (GTDB taxonomy): Bacteria > Bacteroidota > Ignavibacteria > Ignavibacteriales > Ignavibacteriaceae > JAKAGZ01. Next base: position 207,767 of record CAVVHP010000010.1, read on the forward strand.
TTCTATTAACCTGAGAGCGGCAAACATTCCTGCCGGTCCGCAACCAACAATAATAATTTTTTTACCATTATTATCTTTTACCGGATTGTATTCAATTTTCTTTTCTTCTACAGGAAATTCATCCAAGTATATTTCGGCCGAAATTCTGAAAACCGGATTTTTACTTCTTCCATCTACTGATCTTCTTAGCTGCACAACGGCAGAGATTTCTTCTACAGGAACGTTTAACTTTTCCGACGCTGCTTTGTAAAGTGCTGATTTGTTATTAATATTATCCGGGGATAAAACTATTTCGATTTGCTTTTTCATTTTATGTCCTCTGTTTATGAGGAAAATTTTTGATATTTAAATTTACACAAAAAACATCTCAGTTTTCTGTTAACTCTGTTGTAAATTCTTTTTGAGTAAATAAGCCCTTACCATGGGGAGAACCAGGCAACTGCAAATATTGAAATTTCCTATGGCATGTAATAGTATTTTTAGCAATATTAGGCCAGCAATAACCCCACTCTCAGAATATTCAGTCAAATTTATAATAATTCATTATAGGAGCCAGAATGAGTAAAAACAAGTTATTTTTATTATTTGCTTTATTGCTCAGTGTAGTAATTACAGGATGCGCCTCAATGAGCGAAGTTCTTACCAGCAAAGACGACGGCACCGCTGTCAACTATGCAATAGGCTTGGACCAGGCCTGGGATGCAGCAATTACTGTTTTAAGGTGGGAAGACTGCGAAACAATTGAGCAACACAAAACCCAGGGTTATATGCTTACCACAGTTGGACAAAATTTTATTTCTTCGGGCAGCCTTATTGGTGTATGGGTAGATAAAATAGATAAGAACAATTCAAAAGTTACAATTGTCTCAAAAAGAAGAATGAAAACTGAACTGGCAACAGGATTATCAGAAGGGACTTTCCAGAGTCGTTTTGCACAGGCTGTTGAAATTATAAAATCCGGTAAAAAACTTCCGGTTGAAGCACCCCCGTACAATTCTGACTAGTATAATATGTAATAAAAGTTGGAGTAAATCTGATGGCTGAGAGTTATACTCCAACTTTTAATAGTAAATTATTTGCAGAGTATTATTGGAGCCTTCCAAATAATATTCAGGTTATATATAAAGCATAAACATACCTGCGACTCAACGCGAAGTATTTTAGGGAGTAATTTACTTTTGATTTCACCTATCGCATTATTATTTTAGTGACGTAATAGATAGGGGAACAGTAATGAAAAATTTCTTACTATTTCAATCACTTCTGTCGCAACCATTACATTGCAATAGTGCTGGTTATAATATTAAATCAAAAAGGGGAATAATTTTAATTTAATGGCATTATTCTGGGGAAATAAGTTTTGAGATAAATAGTATTCAGATCTTTTATACTAATCCTTCTTTCACTGTTTATCAATCTCACTTTCAGCGGCTTTTATTACACGCGGGAAGCCTCTCTTGATAATTCAAAATCTTTTAAGATTGAAAAAATAGAAATGAAAGATGGGAGTACCAAAAAGTTTATCTACGACAAAGTTGAATACTCTTACTATATAAATAACGAGATAATTGTCTACAGGCCGAAAGACGGGACAAAAAAGAAAATCCCGATTGAGCTTGTGAAGAAAGTATATGTCAGAAAATTTAATGCCCCTGCTACTTTGGTATTTACGTATGTAGGTGCTGTAGTTCTTTATTATGCAATTGCTCTGTTTGGATATATGTTCAGATCGCACGCTAATGACTAAAATAAAACTCCGTTGTTCTCTGTTAACACTACGGTAAAAAATAGCCAGGAAACTGAGTGAAGATGAAATGATAAAGTTGAATACACACAGTTGATGAATAATAAGATAGTTGTATATAAACTAATGGGAAAATCCGAGGAAATAATTCACCTTACTGAAGTCAAAAAAGATTACCTAAAAAAGGGGGATGGGCGAGAAAAAACACACTATTGTCCTCATTTCAGCCGGCATACTCTTTTTTAGCAGGATTTATTTTGTTTCTTTACCTGTAGTTATGCCATAGGTGCAAAATGAGGAGTAAAAACAAGTATGAAAAGACTTTATCCACACTAATAATTCTTATCTTTTCGACAGTTTTATATTGCCAGAATAAACCTTCGCTCTCTCCTTCCCTCTCCATCTGGGGGAAATTACTGGAATACCGAAGTGACGAAGTAAAATGTTATTTCAGAATACAAGCCGAATTTATAAATGGACAAAGAGAAAATAACGTTGTCGAACTCTACGCCAATTCATCTGATTATAATCTTGAATTAAATAAATCATATTACTTTTATTTCAAATACCCCAGGCAAAACAGCAGTACATGGAATCTTCAAATAAATGACGGGGGTTTTAAAGATTACAAAACGAATATGAAAATCCATCATATTAACGATATTCGTTTTTTTAATAATGGGAATACAAAATTCAACATTGGTTGGAATAAAGTCTGTCTTCTTATCAGTAATAACTGTAACGATTCCACTGATATTAAGTTTAAAGAAATTAGACTATTAAATTATCAAGCATTTGGCAAAGGCAGTTCTTTTAGGTATATGGATATGAATGATAGAGTGAAAAATGCAGAAATTACTGGCTACAAGATTATAAATAACTCTATGGAAATAACTATCCCCCCATATTTAAAATATATCCTGGAACTAGAAGTTTTTGTAGGCAAGGATTATAATGTTAATAAAGAATACTACTTATATAATAATGGCTTTGACAAAAAGGTGGATACATTAAAAACAAGTACTGCAAAATTAATCATTTGGGGTAACATAGAATACACTGATGAACTGGGGAATACTCATAAATCATTTGAAGAATATCCGTTAATAGATGGTACATTATTTTATTACCTTCACATTTGTCCTGATAAATACGGGATTGTAATAAATCCTGGGCATCATGTTATTAAGTTTAATCACCTTGCATCAAAAGTAATTTTCTTTTCTCATTTTTATTTCCGATCTTAAAATAAGGATATAAAAAACCAGCCAATAAAGCGAGATTGTTATGGGCAAAAAAGACAAGAAATTAGATGCGTACATCGCAAAACAAAAGCCTTTCGCAAAACCCGTGCTTAAACATTTGCGCAAAGTTGTTCACGCCGGCTGCCCCGATGTTGAAGAGGCGATGAAATGGAGTTTCCCCTGCTTTGTTTATTCCGGTTCTATTCTGTGCAGCATGGCAGGCTTCAAAGAACATTGCACATTCGGTTTCTGGCGTGTAACTGAACTGAGAAAAAGAGGCTTGGTAAAACCTTCAGGTGAAAAGGCAATGGGACAGTTCGGCAGAATAAAAAAAATATCTGATTTGCCCCCCGAAACAAAACTGATCAAAGTTGTAAAAGAAGCAGCAAAAATAAATGAGTCGGGTAAAAGAACACCGGTAAAGAAAAAAACCACCTTAAGTAAGAAACTCGTAATTCCCGCTTACTTCACAAAACTCCTGAACAAAAACAAAAAAGCTAAAAAGACTTTCGATGAATTCAGCTATTCGAACAAAAGAGAATATGTGGAATGGATTACCGAAGCAAAGACGGAAATGACCAGGGAAAAAAGAATAGCAACTACACTGGAGTGGCTGGCAGAGGGAAAACCAAGAAACTGGAAATATCAGAAAAAGTAAGAAATGTACTGTCGTTTCGATCCCGTTAACGGGTAAGAAATCTTTGTCTCTGGTAACAAAAGATTTCTCACTCATCCACTTTGCGGACTCGTTCGAAATGACAGTTTAGAATATTTTATAAAGTCTTAAAGCATACTTAATAAGGGGAAATATTAAATGGGGACAATTTTTATTCTGCTTTTTGTGTTTGTAATTGAAACTGCAGCACAATCTCATCTCAAATCACAAATTGCTTACAGGCCGGTTTCAAAAAGTTTTAGTTTAGAAGATTCAACAAATATAAATTTTAGAACCGGGCACACCGGTGTGAATATAGGCTTCCAGGTAATCGTAGGCCAGGGGATGGGATTTGTTTCCGGGTTCGTTCCATTTGCTATCGCATGGGGCTCCGCGTTTTCCCGAAACAGTTCCAGAACCACAACGGATGTTGCATTGCTTCTGGTAATTCCTTCATACATAATCGGCACAGCTACCGGTGTTCACTGGGTGGCGCATCTGGAAAATAAAAATCATTCATTTTGGAAAAATGTGGGTTTCACTGCAATCGGAGGCGGAGTTAGCGTAATAACCGGCCTGACACTGGCGTCAACCCACCATAGGATTCCCGCTGCAGGGGTATGGGTAATGCTGCTGTCACCACTGGCAGGATCGCTGGTTTATACCTGCTTTTTGGCTGACTGGCCGGAAAAACCTGCGGAAGTAAATAATTTTGAAAGTAGAAATCTAGAAGTTAATAGTTACCTGGCAAAAGATATTTTTGAAAGATCGCAAATAGTAAATCTGGAATTGTTCAGGATAAAATTGTAAACAGATACCTTATGTCATTTTGATCCCGCGTTAACGAGTGAGAAATCTTTGCTTTGAGTAACAAAAGAATTAATTATTAGTCAGCAAAGGAGAGAATAATATCATGGGGAAAATTTTTATTCTTCTTCTGTTATTAATAATTGCTGTACCGGCACAGCCCATTATTAATTCAAATATTGTTTACAAGCCTCACTCAAAATATGTCACAATTTCAGACCTGGATTCTACCATCGTTACTTACCGTACAAAACATTCTGTAATTAATATTTCATTACAGATACTGGCCGGCGAAGGTGCTGCAGTTGCAGCCTCAATTCCATCATTTGTTATGCTCTCTGGCAGTTTGCATGAAGGTGGATCTGCAACTACAGGCCTTATCGGGATAGCACTCTTCTTTCCGGCTTATATAACCGGAACCGCAGCAGGAGTACAGTGGATTGCGCAAATCGAAAACAAAAATCACTCATACTGGCAAACCGTTCAATATGCTTTTGTGGGAGGGCTGGCAGCTGCCGGATTAGGAGCATTATTGGCGGAAAAGCACCGAACAATTCCCACTGGCGGAGGAATAATTATGGCTCTTTGTCCTCTTGCCGGGGCACTTACATACTCACTATTTATAGAAGACTGGCCGGAAGAACCCGAAGAGGTGGCAACTTTTGAAAAGGAAAACCTAAAAGAGAATAGTTACCTGGTAAAAGATATTTTTGAAAGATCTCTGATTGTAAAACTAGAACTGTTCAGGGTAAATTTGTGAACAGATAACTGTATGTCATTTCGATCCCACGTTAGCGGGTGAGAAATCTTTGTGTTTGGTAACAAAAGATTTCTCACTCATCCGCTTCGCGGACTCATTGAAAATGACATTCACAAAATTTTCTTAATTCAGCCTGCTGATAATTGTCATATTCTGGTGATTGAACGTATCCTTACCCTCAGGTGTGTACATATAATCGAGCCTGTTCATGTAAAAATCAGTAATCCTGCTTCTGACCATTTTCAGAGTGCTGTTCATGAATTTATTTTCTTCCGTGAACGCTTCACCGAGAACAGCGATGCCGGAAGGTATCCATCTTTCCGGGAACTGTCCTGCAAATTCTCCACCGGATTTAAACTTGATAACCTGGTCTTCAATTAATTTAAGTATTTCTTTCTGCCCTTCAGGCGTATGGTGAGAAATATTTTTACTCTTTGCCCATCTTAACAGCGCTTCCCTGTTCGGAACTACCAGTGCGACTGTATAAGGTGACTGTGAATTGTAAAGCATAATCTGTTCAATATATTCGGACGCTTCCGTTATTGCTTCTTCAATTCCTTCAGGGCTGTATTTTTCACCGTCATTTCCTATAAGCAGACTTTTAATCCTGCCGAGTACATACAAATACCCGTCTTCATCCATATAACCAATATCACCGGTATAAAGCCAGCCGTCTTTCAAAGTCTGTTTTGTTGCTTTATCATTTTTCCAGTAACCGGCCATAACGTTTTCGCCACGCACGCAAATCTCACCCTGTTTTCCCGTCTCTACATTATTCCCGGCATCGTCTCTGATTTGTACTTCAATTCCCGGTAACACAGTACCGGAAGTACCGAGTTTGTGAACGTCGGGTGTATTAGTTGAGATTACAGGTGAAGCTTCTGTCAATCCATATCCCTGGAACATTGGAATTCCGATTGCGTAGAAAAATCTTTGCAGTTCGATATCAAGAGCAGCGCCGCCACCGATGAAGAACTCAAGTTTGCCGCCAAAATTTTCCCTGATTTTGCTGAAGATCAGTTTATCGTAAAGCATGTACATCGGTTTTAATAGCTTGCGTTTCCCTTTTCCCCTGTTCCATCCTTCACCGTTATACTGATAAGCAATACTCAAAGCCTTGTTGAAAAGTTTTTCAACTTTTTCGCCTTTCGCGCGGATTCCGTTCTCAATATTTTTTCTGAAATTTTTAGCGAGTGCGGGAACACTGTACATAAAGCTCGGTTTTACTTCCTGTATATTTTTAGGAATGTTTTTCAGCGTTTCCATCGGAGTTTTGCCAAGCTGAACAGCACCGATACTTGCGCCGTGTGACATCAACAAATAAACTCCTGCCGTGTGTGCAAACGCGTGATCCCACGGAAGTATTAAAAGGTTTCTATACTCCTGCGGAAGGTGAAGCATTTCTACACACTGTTCTACATTTGCGGTGTAATTACGATGTGTTAAAATTATTCCTTTTGGATCAGCAGTTGTACCGGAAGTATAACAGATATTTGCAGCATCACTTTCGTTTAATGCTTTCCATCTTTCATCAAACTTATCTCTTGAGGCAGTAAGAAATTTTTCACCAGCAGCAAGTACTTCTGTAAAATACATTTCATCACTATCCACACGGTCTATTTCATCGAGCAAAATAATTTTTTCCAGATCCGGCAAATCGTGTTTGATTTTCCTGATTTTCTGAGCCTGGTTCTGAGAAACCACAACCATTTTACAGCCGGAATGCACCAGCCTGAATTTCAAGTCATTGAGTTCTTCAATTTTTGTAGTTATAGGAACATCTACAGCACCGGCATACAACATTCCGAGTTCACTGGCAATCCACCTTACCCTTCCTTCGGAAATCAGGGCAATCCTGTCACCTTTTTGTATTCCGTATGAAATTAAACCTGCACCGAATTTATGAACAAGATTACGCATACCGGTATATTTAAGGCCTTCATATTTGTCGGAAGTTTTTTCCCAGAGAAATACGTTATCGGAATACTTGTTTACACAATCTTCAAAAAAAGCTGGCAATGTTCTATGCATTTTTCCCCCTGAATATTTTTAAGAGGTTAGTAATAGTAAATAAGATTATTAAAAAAGACTCTTAATCAAACCGCCGTCAATCTGCAAAGTAGTACCTGTAACGTAGCCAGCCTTTGCTGAAGCAAAAAATACCACGGCAGCGGCAATTTCTTCCGGACCGGCAAGCCTGTTCATTGGAATTTCTTTTGACATATCCGACAAAATTGCCTCATGAGAAACACCCGATTGCTTTGCTCTCATTACTGCCAGTTCATAAAGCCTGTTCGTTAAAGTATAACCTGGAGCGATATTATTAACAGTTATATTATACTTTCCAACTTCGTTGCTCAGCGATTTCGCAAAACCAATCAATCCGCTGCGTAGTGAATTGGAAAGCATAAGGTTATTAATTGGCTGTTTAACAGAAACTGAAGTAATATTTATAATCCTTCCCCATTCTCGTGTAATCATATCAGAAACAGCAAGTTTGCTCAACCTTACAGCACTCATAAGAACCTGGTCAAAAGCAGATTGCCATTTTTCTTCATCAAGATCATTCAGCGAACCCGGTGCAGGACCGCCGCAGTTATTTACAAGTATGTCAATCTGGCCAAATTCTTTTACAAAAGCGTTGAAAGCATTTTCAATGTCCTTTGCTTTGTTAAGATCACAAACACACCAGAAAGGCTCACGGTTTGATTTTGATTTTAATTCATCCACGGCTGTCATAAGATCATCCCTGCTACGTGAACATAGCCCAATCTCACAACCTTCCTGTAATAATTCTTCAGCTACTGCCCTGCCTATTCCTTTGCTGGAAGCAGTAATCAGCGCTTTCTTTCCTTTTATTCCAAGATCCATTTTATATCCCTACAATATTTCAAAGATTTTTTAAAATAACTTCCTTATTTATAGGATGCAATAATACTCAAAACACCTACTCTTATCATCATAACAGCAATTGCCGCCAGAAAAAGTGAAGCAATTTTTGCAAACGCTTTTGTACCTCCTTCACCTATTAATTTAATAAGCCATTTTGCGTTGCTCAGTATTATCCAGACAATAATGAAATTAAGCGTCATCGATAAAATTGTAGGCAGGTAACCGAAATTATCCACGAGTATAATTATTGTTGTAAGCGCTGCGGGACCCATAATTAGTGGTATACCAAGCGGAACAACCCCAACACTTGATCCGGGATTTCTCCGTGTATCAGAAGAAGAGGTTATATCGATAACAGCAATTACCAGCAGTATAATTCCGCCTGCAATTCTGAAGTCATCGATTGTTATTCCAAGAAAAACAAGAACGGCTTTACCGAATATCAGGAATACGTTGGCGAGAATAAATGCGGCAAGAATTGCCTCAAGAATTAATTTTTTCCTTTCTTTATCTGATATGTCGTGGATATAGCCTAAAAATATTGGGGTAGTTCCAATAATGTCCATTGCAACAAAAAGCGGGATAAAGGAGAGTAAAAATATTTCGAGTGTCATCCTCAGCCTCAAACTTTTTAAGACTTAAAGATAACACTCAAAAATCAAAGAAGGAACGATAATATATTTACATTTTTTATTTTTTATTCGTTATTTCGTTTCTTTCATCATTTCGCCAACTATTTCACTAGTATCAATCGCGATAACCATCTCTTCGTTTGTTGGAATTCTTAGCACAGCAACGCTGGATTTTTCAGCTGAAATGTTTATTTCATTTTTATTATTCCTTTCTTCGTCCAGGCTGATGCCCAAAAATCCCATATCTCCACAGACTTCCCTTCTCACATCCGGGGAATTTTCACCAATACCACCGGTAAAGACGAAGGCATCGATTCCACCCATAGCAGCTGCATAAGCACCGAGATATTTTTTAATCCTGTAACTAAAAAGATTAAAAGCATGGTTCGCTCGTTTGTGATTCTCTTTTTTTGCCGCTATAATTTCCCTCATATCGCTACTTTCACCGCTTATGCCTATCAGTCCGCTGTGTTTATTTAAAAGTGTACCCGCTTCATTAAGAGTCAAACCTTCTTTACCCATTATATATAAAATTACGGAAGGATCGATGTCACCGCTTCTTGTTCCCATAAGCAGGCCTTCCAGAGGCGTGAACCCCATTGTTGTATCAATTGATTTTCCATCCTTAATAGCGGCCATGCTGCATCCGTTTCCAAGATGGGCTGTAACAATCTTTAAATCTTCGTAATTCTTACCAAGAATTTCGGCGGCTTTGCGCGAAACAAAATAATGCGAGGCTCCGTGAAAACCATATTTTCTTATTTTATATTTTTTGTAAAGATCGTATGGAATGCCGTACAAAAATGCTTTTGCAGGCATCCTGCTGTGAAAAGCCGTGTCAAAAACCGCACATTGAGGCGCGTTCGGTAAAATTCTGCCTACCGCCTGAATACCCTTTATATTAGGCGGATTATGAAGAGGCGCAAGTTCTATATTATCCTGTAAAACTTTTATCACTTCAGGGGTTATTAAAACCGAATCGGAAAAAGTTTCACCGCCGTGAACAACCCTGTGCCCTACCGCATCTATATCTTCTTTTATGTCGATAACACCGTGATTTTTACTCAGCAAAACGCCAAGTACATATTCAATTGCCATCGTGTGATCTAATATCTCACCGACAATTTTTATATCATCACTGTCAAATCTTTCGTGGGAAAGAACAGCACCGGTCATACCGATACGCTCAACCATTCCCTTCGCCAGCCAGGTTCCTTTTTCAGTATCTATAAACTGGTATTTGATTGACGAACTTCCGCAATTCAGAACAAGTACTTTCATTGTTTTCCCCCTGGCTCAAAAAATTTCTGTTTGAAAATTTTATTCATCAATTTTTTTTCCGTTCTCATCGTATTTGTAAAAACCCTCCGCCGGTTTTTTTGCCCAGTTTTCTTTCGCGTACAAGTTTTCTCAAAGCCGGACAGGCCCGGTAACGCGGTTCCCCGAGTGTTTTCCACAAAGTTTCCATCCAGGTAAGTACTTCATCCAGCCCCATCATATCGGCCATTTCAAGCGGGCCATTGGAAAAATTGTATCCTAGTTTCATAGCAGTATCAATATCTTTTGCCGTTGCCACGCCTTCCATCAGAATGTACATTGCCTCGTTAAGCAATGGAACAATTGCCCGAGTGGTTATAAATCCCGGGTATTCATAAACTTCAACCGGTGTTTTCCCGATTCTTCAGGGCAAATGATTTTATAACATCCAGTGTTTCATTGGAAGTATGTAAGACATTTTACAAGTTCAACCAGCGGGATTTTAGGAACGGGATTTAAGAAATGCATCCCGATAATTTTATCCGGACGGCTTCGTGGTTTCTGCTATTTTGGTGAGACTTAAAGTAGATGCGCTCGATATAAAAATTGTTTCCGGTTTTGCCAGAACATCAAGTTTTTGAAATACATCTTTCTTCAGATCAAAATCCTCATCAACAGCTTCAATTACCAGATCACATGACTTTACTTTATCAAGTGATAGTTTCCCAGTGTATTCTGCTGAGTATTGATTTCTTTTCTGATTTTGTAAGTGACCATCTTTTAATTTCACGTTCCATATATTCGCTAAGTGAACTTTTGGAACGATCGAGATGATGTTTATCTTTTTCTATTAGTACTGTATCGATACCGGATGCTGCTATAGTCTGTGCAATTCCCTGTCCCATTACTCCGCCGCCGACAATTGCAACCTGGTTTATTCTTTCCCCTGTAGAAGCAAGCTTAGCCTTTCCCAACAGGTCTTCAAGTTTAAGATTTTCTTTTTCCATAGCCTGTCTCATTATTTAATAAAAATACAATAGTAAAGTTAGAAATCCTTTTTATTAAATGCATATGTGCTTATGCCCATCATTGCTAAAAGAAAAAGAAATGATGTCCAGATTGGCTGGTAACTTTCAATTGCCTCTCCAGAAGCAAGCTTTTCTATCACATTTTTCATCAATTCCGCTGTTTTTGGTAATATGTAATAAGCGCCATTAATAGCCGAACGCCAGAAGTCACTTGAAATAACTGTTTGAAGTTCGTAATGACCGAGTCTTAAAAGCGGGCTGATAATAAGAAATATCAGGTAAGCAATCATCATTCCAAGCATCGAGCTTTTTGTTAATACTCCGAATAAAACTATCAGTGAGTATAAAACGGCAAAAGTAAATGTGATAATAAGTATCGACCACAAAAATGTGAACTGCCAGTAATCGAATTTTATAGAGATACAAGCCAGACGCCGATTATAAGAATAGCTATATTCAGAAAAACAACCGCGGTTCCGCCGAAATATTTTCCCCATAATAGCTGTGTGCGTGAAACCGGTTTTGAAAGGAGTAAATCGATATTACCTTTTTCGAGCATGATCGGAACAAAACTGGAACTTGCAAAGATTGCGAGCAAAAGTCCAAGCCCTGCCAGTGGAGAAACAATCGCTATCTCCAGTTTGGAAATAATTATACCTACGTCCATCATTCCCTGACCTTTTGCAAATCCTTCCGCCAGTGAAGCTACATCAGTAATTCCCAGAATAACAGCGGTAAATATAATCACAAGAGCAGAGATGACCGCAAAGAATATAAAGACTTTTCTAGCCATCGCTTCTTTAATTGTATACCAAGTTACAATTGCTATATTTTTCATGCTGCATTCTCCTTCTCAGACTCCTGTATAACTGAAATAAACATTTCCTCAAGTGTATTTTTATGTTTTATAATTTCATTTATCATAATCCCTTTATTTCTCAACCCATCAATTATTTTGTTTAATTCTGCAGCGTCTGAAACTCTGAGAGAATAACGGCCATCATTTAATTTTGTTATTATTTTATTATTTATATCATCAATCGAACTAACAACAGCATTTTCATCTACGCTCAACAAGTATTCTTCTTTCTTTTCAGTTAATTCACTAACAGTTCCCTCACGCAATAATTTTCCTTTATTAAGTATTCCAACTCGATCAGTAATCATTTCTACTTCTGAAAGGAGATGGCTGTTTAGAAAAATTGTTTTAGATTGCTTTTTCAATTCGAGAAGTATATCCCTTATTTCTTTTCTTCCGATAGGATCAACTCCATCTGTTGGTTCATCCAGAAAAATTACTTCAGGATCATTAATCATAGCCTGCGCTAGACCAAGCCTTTGCATCATTCCTTTTGAGTAGGCTTTTACCTTTGTCTTCTTCCATTTAAGTAATTTCATCATATCAAGGAGTTCATCAATTCTTTTGTCAAGTAATTTGCTTTCAAGTCCGCTGAGTTTTCCAAAAAATTTCATTACCTCTCCGCCCGTCAGGTACGGAGGATACTTATGATTTTCCGGGAGATAGCCTACCTTGCTTTTAATTTTATAGTTATTAATATTCTGCCCAAGGAGTTTTGCACTGCCAACTGTTGGAAACGTAATTCCCAGCAGCAGTTTAACCAGGGTGGTTTTACCGGCGCCATTAGGGCCAAGCAAGCCAAAAATAGTTCCGGGTGCAACGGTAAGGTCAAGGTCAAGCAGGGCCTGAACTTTTTTCTTTCCGAATGCCGACGAATAGACTTTTGTAAGTCCTGTTGTTTCAACTGTATTCATATATTATATGTTTTTAATGATTAATACTTCAGGTAAATTAAATCAATATAGCCATAAATTACCAGCATTATTGATGAAACCTGCGTTAAGATATATAAACGGTACATTGTGATTAGCAACGGGACCTGATTATGTAAATCAAATAATTGATTAAGTTTTTTATTAATTTAGGCAATCATTTCAAAATCTACTAAAATTATATTCGGATGAAACCCCGCGAAGCTTTACTTAAATATTTCGGACATAAAAAATTCAGGGAGAACCAGGAAGAAATAATCGATGCTATTCTCAAAGGAGAAAACGCTGTTGCTGTTCTTCCTACCGGTGCGGGCAAGTCAATTTGCTACCAGGTGCCGGCATTAATTTCGGATAATTTTTCGATTGTAATATCACCATTAATAGCATTAATGAAGGATCAGGTGGATTCACTTAATTCTACAGATGATCTATCAGCCTTCATCAACAGTACGATGGAATTTTATGAAGCAGAAAACGTATTACAAAATATCGGTTACGGTAAAACTAAAATACTTTATGTAGCGCCAGAAAGACTGGAAAATTTAGCTTTCGCGGATCGGATAAAAACACTAAACCCTTATTATCTTTTTATCGACGAAGCACATTGCATAAGTGAATGGGGACATAATTTTCGTCCAAGCTACAGAAAAATAAAAGAGTTTGCAGAGTATGTAGGCATAAAAAAGATTTCCGCATTTACTGCTACGGCCACTCCGGAAGTGGTTGATGATATAATTGAACAGCTGGGAATTAAAAAAGCCAGGAAATTTGTAAGAGGATTCGAAAGAGAAAATCTTTTTATAAGCGCTCTGGTTACAAAAAAGAAAAAAGAAAAATGTTTCGATCTGATAAGACAATTTAAAACTCCGGTAATCATTTATACATCGTCAAGGAAAAAAGCGGAGGAAGTTTCTGAATTTCTGAACATGAACAGGATAAAATGCGCTTATTATCATGCCGGGATGGCACCTGAAGAAAGGAAAAAGATACAGGAAGATTTCCTTAAAGATAAAACTCCGGTTATAGCGGCAACTAATGCATTCGGAATGGGAATAGATAAAAAGGACATTCGGCTGGTAATACACTATAACACACCCGGATCGATTGAAAACTTTTACCAGGAAATTGGCCGTGCCGGTAGAGACGGTAAAGATTCATATACATTCCTTCTTCACGAAGAAAGTGATATAAATATTCAGAAGTTTTTTATTACTAACGCAAATCCGGATAAAGAACTTATACAAAACATTTATAACGGAATTTGTGATTACGCAAAAGTTGCAGTCGGTAATAGACCTGAAAACGAGATACCGATTAATTTAGAATACCTTTCTGCCTATTGCAAAAAGAAAATTAGTCGTGGGCAATTACATTCTACTTTAAGAATTCTCGAATCCGGCGGTTATCTGAAATCACTTTCAGAATATAACAGCAGATCTTCGGTAATTATAAATTTTGATAAAGAACGATTAAAAACATTCACAAAAAAATCTACCAGTGAAGGATTAAAGGAAGTTTTACTGTTTTTGGTCAGAGAATTTGGAAGTGAAATATTTACCAGGAAAATAAATTTTGTTTTGGCACAGCTTTCAGATAAAGCAGGAATGAGAGATATAGATTTTGACGAAAAACTAGTTACGCTTGACAACCTTGGAATCATCACCTATAAAAAGTTGCTGGCGAAAGAAAATGTAGTTTTAACAACTCCACGTGCTGAAGCAAAAAGACTTGTCCTAGATTATAAAAGAATAAACGAAAATTATCTGCATTTACAGAGTAAAATTGATTCAATGATTGATTTCGTTTATACAGATGATTGCAGATTCAAATACATCCTTAGCTACTTTGGTGAAGATGTAAAAAATTATAATTGCGGAAAGTGCGACAGGTGCACCGTAAACGAAAAACTTCCGGACGCAACATCTGATTATCTGAAAGAAATAATTTTTCAGACAATTGATGAGGGAGGCTCTTCCCTATCCGAGAACCAGTTAGTGAATATTCTAACTGGCAAAGAAAAGTCAGTGAAATTTTCAAAGTTCACTGCTTTTGGGAGCTGCGTAAACTATTCTCCAAATGATCTTAAGCTTGTCCTTCACAGTTTAATTTCCCTGGGACTAATTAAGAAAAATTCCGGTGACGGGAAATCATTAAATCTGAAAGAAGAATTAGAAAAGGAAATCAAAAAAAGGAAGAGTGAAATACCCGAAAAAATTTCAAAGGATTATGAAAAAAATCTTGAAATGTTCAATCATCTAAGAGAGACCAGAAGCCACATCGCAAAAAGGTTTTTGCAATCAGGTATGCTTATTTGCCCTGATGAAGTGCTCCGTGAGGTGGCAATTCAGAGGCCGGCTAATGACCGTGAACTGCTTAACATTAAAGGCTTTACACAAAGGATGTTCAACAAAGCGGGAAAGGAATTTCTTGAAACAATAAGCAGTTTTTCAGAAAAACCAGGTAACAAATTTCCAGAGATAAAAGGCGGGATACCAAAGAATATTAAAGAAACACTCAACCTGCTAAAGAAAGGATACACATTAAAAGATATTGCTTCACTCAGAAAATTATCAGAGGCAGTTATTTCTATGCAGGTTGAAACAATAATTGAATATCAGCCTGATACTGATGTTCAGCATCTTTTTGAAAAAGGGCACCTGGCAATTATTAATGATGAAATAAAAAAAGGTTTTAGTGATCTGAAAGAATTGAAGAAGAGATTACCAAACGAAATTGGCTATCCATTGATAAGAATTGCGGTTGCTATGGAAAAGTTTAACCATCCTTTTTCTTCCTGAGCTCCTGAAGATAGGTAATTGCCTTGTCAAAAAACTTATCCCATTTTTTAGGATCGTTATTATACAATTGAATTATTGAATTATACTCTTCTTTTGTAATCGAATATTTCTTAAAAATTTCCTGCTTCATTTTGTCATTCATGGCGTGAGTAGTATCCTGCGCAATTAAAAGATCACAATAAACTTTAATGAATTTGTCTTCGTCAATATTTTTTTTTTGTGAACAGGAATTTAAAAGCAGAGAGGATAGGATTATCAACGGGATAATAAATAAGCCACCTGACCTGAAATATTTTAATGTCTTTATTATCAATTATCCCGCTGAAATTTATTTGTCTTTTTTGCTGGCTTCAAATAAAATTCTTTTTTCCCGGTCTGACAGGTTCTGATAACCCGACTGGCTTATTTTATCCAGTATTGCATCTATATCTTTTTGTGAAACATCGTTGTGTTTATTCTCATCTTTAATTTCATAGAATTTAGCATCCTGTATATTTTCATCTTTTTTACTAAACGGATTGGACATACCGCTGAATGGATTTTTAATTTTATTACTGTTTGATGAGCTGCCGAAAAAGCTTCCGCCTGAAATGGCTGATTTACGATCATACATGATGTAAATGAATCCTGCCAGCGCTCCTCCAAGATGAGCAAGATGGGCAACGTTGCTGCTGGCGCTGTCGACTGCAAAAAATTCAATCAGGATCATGAACGCAATTAAATATTTTGCTTTTACAGGAATAAAGAAATAGAGATAAATATACCTGTCCGGGAACAGCATCGCAAATGCAATTAACACACCGAAAATAGCTCCGGAAGCACCTATAGTTGGTGCCACAGCTTCGCTTAACATTGGTGTTACAAATAATTGTGCTAATCCTGCCGCAACTCCGCAACTAAGATAAAAGATGAGAAACTTTTTTGAGCCCCATAAATTTTCAATTTCTACTCCAAACATCCAGAGTGCAAACATATTAAAAAATATGTGCCCGAAACCCCCGTGCATAAATTGATATGTAATAAGCTGCCAGGGGAGAAAACCATACCCGATTGGAATGAGAGCAAAATATTTTATCAAATAATTCTCAACTGTCATATTCCCAATCAACAAATTCTGACCAAGCATCTGAATAAGAAATACCACGCCATTTATAATCAATAAATTTTTAAGTACCGGTGGGAAAAAACTAAATCCGCCTAATCCGCTTGGCCTGTAATAATTATTACTCACAAATAAATTCCTTTTTTAATTAACATCATTTAACGCTGCAACACCGGGCAAAATTTTACCTTCCAAAAATTCAAGTGATGCGCCTCCTCCTGTTGAAACATGAGAAACCTTATCTTCGAGTCCCGCTTTGCTGATAGCAGCAGACGAATCTCCGCCTCCGATTATTGTAACTGCCCCGTCTGCCGTAACAATTGCAAGCTCATTGGCAATAGCAAATGTTCCTTTAGCAAAATTGTCCATTTCAAATACACCCATAGGACCGTTCCAAACAACCATTTTTGATTTATCTATCTCACTAATGAATAATTTAATTGTTTCAGGCCCTATATCCAATCCCATTTTTTCGGAAGGAATATTATCGATTTTAACGGTCTCGGCAGGTGATTCATTTTTAAATTCATCAGCTACAACCACATCTGTTGGGAGTAAGAATTTCACATCTGATTTTTTTACTTTTTCGAGTAATTCCTTTGCTAAGTCAACTTTTTCAGCCTCCAGCAAAGATTTTCCGATTTCTTTACCCTGTGCCTTAAAAAATGTGAATGCCATTCCCCCGCCGATTATCATAGTATCAACTTTATCAAGTAAATTATTTATTACATCAATTTTCCCGGAAATTTTTGCTCCGCCGATAATAGCACAATATGGCCTTTTCGGATTTGATACTGCAGTACCCAGATAATCAAGTTCCTTTTGCATCAGATAGCCGGCAGCAGAAATTTTAATAAATTTAGTAACTCCTTCAGTTGAAGCATGTGCCCTGTGAGCGCTACCGAATGCATCATTAATGTAAACGTCTCCCAGCGAAGCAAGTTTTTCGGCAAAACCGGGATCATTTTTTTCTTCTTCTTCGTGAAACCTTAGATTTTCTAAAAGAATAACATCGGTCGGATATAGAGCATCTACCATTTTTTCAACTTCTTCCCCAATACAGTCAGGTGCAAATTTTACATCTTTCTTCAGCAATTCGCCAAGTCTTATTGCAACAGGCTTCAGACTAAATTTCGGATTTGCTTTTCCTTTCGGCCTGCCGAGATGACTCATTAAAATTACTTTACCGCCTTCCGCAATTATTTTATTTATTGTAGCAAGCGAAGAGACAATCCTGATATCATCTGTAATTTTTAAGTTTTCATCAAGAGGTACGTTAAAATCGACACGCACCAACACTTTTTTATTTTTAAGATCTACTTTATCAATTGATAATTTATTCATAGTAAAACTATTTTAATTAAAAATAATTTGGTGTTTATTTTTATTGACAAAAATGCCTATTGCAGTTCCCCGGTAAGTATAAAATAAAGAAGCGAAGATTACTCTTCGCTTCTTTATAATTTTACTATTTCACTATTTTAGCAAGCAGATCAGCTACTCTGCAGGAATAGCCCCATTCATTATCATACCACGAAACAATCTTAAAGAATCTTTTTTCATCTTTAAAATTATTCTGCAGTGTTGCTAATGAATCATAGATTGAAGATCTGTTGTCGTGTACAAAATCACTTGAGACAACCTCTTCGTTAGAATACCCAAGAATTCCTTTCAAATATGTTTCAGACGCTTTTTTAAGCAGTGCATCTATTTCCTGGATTGAAGTATCTTTTTCAGATCTGAAAGTAAGGTCAACAACTGAAACATCAACAGTAGGAACACGAAAAGACATACCGGTTAATTTCCCCTTTACAACAGGTAAAACTTCACCAACTGCTTTTGCCGCACCTGTACTTGACGGAATAATATTTACTGCTGCTGCCCGTCCACCGCGCCAGTCTTTTTTACTTGGACCGTCCACAGTTCTCTGTGTTGCTGTGTATGAGTGAATTGTCGTCATAATTCCTGTCTCAATTCCGATACCTTCTTTTAATATTACGTGAACTACCGGAGCGAGGCAGTTTGTTGTACAAGATGCATTTGAAACAATATTATGTTTAGCAGGATCATACTCGTTGTCATTAACACCGAGCACAACTGTTTTAACATCGCCTTTACCCGGCGCTGAAATAATGACTTTTTTAGCACCTGCTTCCAAATGCCCTTTTGCTTTATCGGAATGTGTAAAAAGACCGGTCGATTCAATTACATATTCAACACCAAGCTCTTTCCAGGGTAATTGTGAAGGATCTTTTGTTGCGTTGACGCATTTAACTTTTTGACCGCTTACAATCAGTATATCATCTTCTTCAAGATTCGGATCACTTTTTTCAGTAGATAATTTACCTGAAAACCGGCCGTGAACAGAATCATATTTCAATTGATAAGCAAAATATTTTGCATCAGGATTTACATCCACAACAGCAACAACTTCAACATCTTTTCCAAAATAACCTCTGTCAATCAATGCATTAAATACAAGCCTTCCTATTCTGCCGAATCCATTTATTCCTACTTTGACTGCCATACCTGAACTCCTTTGATTGATTTTTTATTAAGTGTATAAAATTACTCAAAGAGCATTTGAATATCAATGGAATTTAATAGTAAATAACAGGATTAATTGAGTTTACCGGTATCATTTAGGATTTATTCTTATGGGAAGTTGTTGATCGAAATAAATAATAATAAAAAACCCCGGATTCATGAGTCAAAATCCGGGGCTTTAATTATGAATAGATGAATTATACGTTATTTCATAAGTATCATCTTCCTGGTAATGTTTACAGAATTACCGACCAACTTATATAAGTAGATTCCGCTGGCAAGGTTATTTGCGTTGAATGTAATACTGTGTTTTCCAACATTCATTTCACCATCGACCAGTTTTTTGACTTCCTGACCAAGCAGGTTATAAATTTTAAGTGTTATATGTTCCTGCTTTGCAACGTTAAATTGTATCGTTGTTGATGGGTTAAACGGGTTCGGATAATTCTGAGCCAGACTGAATTCTTTTGGAAAATTATTTACATTATCAACTGCAGTAACTGAACCCGGAGTATAGAATCCTATATTCTTGACTTCAAAATTGAAATTATCCATTCCAGCATTTGCATTTACATTCATTGAGAATGCAACATCACAAATTTTACTAGCATCAAATGCCGTTTGAGATCCATATAATTCTTTAAAGCCTGAGAAATTTATTACATACTCTTTATTTGAAGAATTCAGATTTACTGAATAATGATAATAATTATTGTCTTTAGTATTTGTCATAATTATTAAAACATCAAGTACACCACTACCGCTTGCTTCAAACCTGATGCTGGAATAATTACTGAGATCAACTGCACTACCGTTAGACTGAAGAGACCTGACAACATTTACATAATCCTTCAAACTACCGGATACATCGGCGCCACCAGATAATAGCAGGGCATCCTTTGGATATTTGCTTAAATCAACCTGTGGGAAATTAGCTGTATTAAATGAACTTACAGTTGTTGCTGAACCGGTGATATAAGTGTAGGCACCACCGCTAACATACGCCTCATCCTTAAAACCGTTAACCTGGTCCAGATAGATATTTGCATCAGCAATTACACCGCTATTTATTTCCAGATTATTAATTCCGGCATTCAGATTAAAATTATCTGTCCGGCCAACCTGGCTGCTTCCCTGCGAAAATCTGTACATTGTATTTAATGAAATATTTTTCGCTGCATCATTATTAACAATTGTCAGATGAATTTTACCATCGTGTGTGTAGTGCACTTTACTAATATAAGTATCCGGCACAAATTGATTGGTGTTCATATAAGTGACAGATGTCAATGATTTGATTTTTGCTAAAATTTGTTCGGTCAATTGTACAGAATTCTCATATGAGCCGGACCATACCTGGAAATTATATACACTAGTTGCTCCATTAGGTGACTGGTATTCATCGTGTGTCCATTTGCTCTCTACAAAATCCCCATTAGCGGTTTCGTAAACACTGAATGATATTGAATAATCAACTATGTTTTTATCGGCTTTCAATACTTTAGCTGCATAAAACTTATACCCGTTTATATCAACTAATTTTATTTCTTTTACTTCTGCACCTTCAAGTCTATCGCAGATTGCTTTTGTATGATCATAAATTTCCGGTGCCGGTGTGATTGTTGCAAATATTCCGGCTACTCTTCTTGTAATACCTGAATTTGTTAGATCGTAATCAACCGCATAACTTGAAACAGCATTTGATACTCCAAGAATATCATAAGGAGTTGTAACAATTGCTGTTGAAGAGTAAGGACCAACTGAAGGGACTAACTGATCAAGAGTTTCCTGAGCGGTAATGCCAATGGTATTGCTTTTAGCAATTACGGGTATAGTTGTTCCTGTCTGAATTCTTAATTGTCTTCTCAACAGAGCTTCAGCTAAATCTCCGCTCGATTCAAGACCCGAGTCATCGCCGCCACTAGTTGAGGCACCATAATTCAGATCCTGGGCTGATTCAGAATAAGTTTTATTTTTTGAATCAACTCCGGCCAGAAATACTTTATTCAAATATTCTGATTCCATTCCGGTAGTCATAGCTTCAATTGTAAATGAACCGGAGGCTAGAGCTCCGAGAGTTCCAATTTGAATAGTTATAACATTTCCGGAAATAGTTGGACTATTTGAATTACTACTTTTAAGATATGACATTCCAGATGGAAGCGTATCAGTAATTACTGCATTTAACAGATCGGCGTTGCCATCATTCCTGTAACTAATTGTATAGACGGTTGTTTTCCCGGAATCAGGGGCTGTTGTTGTTCCATCATCTACACCGACAAATAATTGAGGAAATTGTTCTTGAACAACAGGTTTGTACATACCTGCATCGTAAGTCATATTATTTTCACCAACGTTCAGATAAATGACATTTGATTTACCTGATGAATTTGCTTCGGAATCAAAAGCGCCATTATTGCTTTCATCAACATCCTGAGGGCTAAAGACATAACCGGTAAGTGCGAAAAACTGCAGCTTGTAATTTCCGGCTACAAGATTATCAAAGAAATAATTTCCGTTCTGATCTGTAATTGTAGTTGCCAATACATTGTCATTTTGATTAGGATCAAGAAGTTTTACAGTAACATTAGCCAAACCTTTTTCACCCGAATCCTGCATGCCGTTATGGTTAGTATCTTCAAATACCCAGTCGCCTATTGATCCGAGTTGCGGATCGACCTGTTTGTACATTCCTGCATCATAAGTCATATTATTTTCACCCGCATTCAACCATAGAACTTTTGTCAATCCGGTTGAGTCAGCTTCTGAGTCATAAGCACCGTTATTAGCTTCACTTACATCTACCGGACTGAAAACATACCCGGGGAGTGCTGTAAATTGAAGTCTGTAATCTCCTGAAGCCAGGTTAGTGAAAATATATTTTCCATTCTGATCTGTAGTTGTAGTCTGAAGAACATTCTTATTTGCATCAAGTAATTTTACAGTTACATCAGGGATTCCAACTTCTCCTTGATCCTGCAATCCATCGTGGTTTGTGTCATCAAAGACAAAATCTCCCATTGAACCGAGTTGCTGCGGGCTTGAATTTTCAGACATACCTGCATCAATAGAATAAATATTTTCACCTGCAGAAACTGCAAATGCATCAGTCTTTCCTGAATTAGGATCTGGATCAGAATCACCTTCATCTGACTGATTGTTGTTTATGTTTTTTGGACTGATGCTATAATTTGATGGAGTGACAAACTGAACTTTATAATTACCTGCAACTAGATTATTAAATGAATAAATACCGGAATTGTTTGTAGTAGTATTATCTAAAACTGCATCATTATTATCTGCGTCAAGAAGCTTTACTTCAACACCCGATAACGGAAGTTCACCAGCTTCTTGCAACCCGTTATTATTGGCATCATTCCAGACATAATCCCCAACTGAACCTGTCGGTGGCGGAGGAGCCGTATAAATATGCATGCCGGCATCTATATCATACCTGTCGAGATTTCCTGAAACAATCTTTATGGTATCTGTAATCCCTGTCAATGAATCGGGGTTTGAATCACCAAGATAGCTACTACTTCCTCCCTTTTGCTTTTCACTAATTACATATCCGTCAGGAGCGACAAACTTAATCTTATATGTCCCTATAGCCAGGCTGTTAAATAAATAATTGCCGTTAGAATCCGTGGTAACTGAGTCAATTACTGAATTATCGTTGCCGTTAAGTAAATATACTTTTACATTCTGAAAAGATAGTTCGCCTGATGTCTGAATACCGTTTTCGTTAGCGTCAATCCATACATAATCACCAATTGACCCGGCTGGTACCGCCGCCGGTGTAATTGACCCGTCGGTTAATACCAGGTTGTTGATTGTTGTTCCGTTTTCATCAGCCAGTGAAGTTACAGGCGAAGGCAAAAAATGAAAATTCCCTGTCCCGCCTTTATAAGTAAAGTTAATATTTGCAAAGGTACCATCTGTGTAACTTATAGGTGATGTATCAAACCAGGTAATTGATAAAGTATCATGCACACCACCCATCTTCGCAAAATCATTATTTACAACAAATGTACCGTGACCCGGGTTATCCGTTATACTTATAAAATCAAGCACGGAAGTATCAAATATAATCTTGATACTAACTGCCCCTAGATTGCTTAAGCTCTTAAAATTAATCGGAACCTGTACCGGTTGCCCAATAACCGACCCGGTAATATTATTTATATAAATTTCCGGGGTTTTTCCCTGCGCAAAAGAACTTTCGAACAATAGCACGCCAATAAAAATTAATGTCAGTAATAATTTTTTCACACATCTCCTCAATCTTATTCTCATATAAACAAGATGAATGCCATTAGAAACCTTTGATTTTTACATATTTTCAAAGAATTTTATCGAAATAAAAACAAGATTATGTCTCAAAAAGAGAAGTGTGCTTTTTTTCTTTTTTTGAGATTCGCAGACTCTATTCTGAAAATTCTGTGATTTATTTTAATAATAATAGAGGACTTATTCCGAAAAAAATGTTTCAAATAAGGAGTGTATTTGCACAATATTCAGGAAATTGTTGAATTATTCTTCACATAGAGAATGGTTATTTTCACTTTCTCTAAATTGGCAATGAATTCTTTGTTTTTGGCTAATTCTAGCATTTTTTGATTGGTTTGGTATTTGAATATAGAAGCGCGACAGTTAGTAGGTTTACTAAATTAATTACTTTTATGGGGTTAACATGAAACTTAAATTACTATTGACAAGCCTCGTTGTAATCCTGTTTGCAGGTTATGGTTTAAGCCAGGGCCAGGCAACAGGTTATTATCTAGGCACCGGAACAGGAGCTGATGTAGCTAATCAGGGAATTTCCTGTGCATCCTGCCATAGCGCAAACGGAATTGCGTCACCAAAGTGGGATACATGGAAAAACACTCTGCACGCAGTAGCTACTGATACCGGTTTTTCACAATCAAGTCACTTTGGTTACAGTTGTTTACGCTGCCACGCTTCAGGATGGAACGATACTGCAGTAACTTTTGGTGCCGATGAATATGTTAAGCTTGATACAACAGTATCACCAAATTACACTCCAACAGACGTTAAAAACTGGAACAGAACTAAAAACGTTGGTTGCGAGGCATGCCACGGAAACCTTGGCAAATATGATCCAACAGCAACAGATACTTTAACAACAGATTATGTAAAACACTTTGCATTTTCAACAACAAACAAATTAGATTACTCAGCTGAGCTTTGCGGACTTTGCCATAATGGAAGCCACCATGGTTTCTACGAAGAATGGGCAGTTTCAGGTCACGCAAAATCATTGCTGGCAGCCGGCGGATCTGTTAAATCAAACCCAGGATGTGTTAAATGTCACGTTGCCCAGAACGCTTCAGCTTATGTTAGTGGTAAATTCTTCACTGGCGCGGACAAAGGCAAAGACTACTATGACAAAATTTTAGTAGATCCGAACAGTCCTGACATTCAGCCTATCACCTGCGTTTCGTGCCATGATCCTCATACAGCGGCAAACGGTGTTCAGCAGTTAAGACTGCCTATTACAGCACAGGTTGTTGTTTGTGATAAATGTCACAATGCTGAAATTGAAACAGATACGGTTGATATCCACACTACACCGCATCACGTAACTTCAGAAGCTTTAAGCGGTACAAAATTCGGTTACAAATATTCACCGGCTGAATTGGAATCAGTAGGACGCGACACAGTTTATCAGAATTCAGCTCATACATTTGCAGCTACAGAAAGATGTATTAACTGTCACTTAAATGCTGATGGTAAGGATGAATTCGGAAATGCAGCTCACGGCCATACATTTATGCCAAGAGTTCAGGCGTGCGCAACATGTCACGCAGATTATTATACTGCAGTTGATACTTCAAATCACGCAAAACAATTTGATTACAGAAGAACACAGACTGTTACAGATAGCTTAATTAATGTTCTAAAAGGTAAATTAGCATTAGCTACAGCAGCTGATTCTTCAACAGATGCTTTCTGGAAAGCAAATTACAACTACCTTGCAGCAACTAACGAAGGTAGTGATGGTATTCATAATACAAGATTAGTTCAGAAATTATTAGGGGACGCTATAGCGCTCTTTACACCATCCGGTACAACGGATATCAAGTTAGACTCAAATGTTCAACCTTCAAGCTATACCTTGAGCCAGAACTATCCTAACCCGTTTAATCCGTCTACCGAAATTAAGTTCTCATTACCTGAAGCAAGCAATGTTAAATTAACTATTTACGATGCAATAGGTAAACAAGTAGCAGTTCTTGTTAACGATTATCTCGCAACAGGATCTTACAGATATACATGGAATGCATCAAATCTTGCATCAGGAATTTACTTCTATAGAATAGAAGCTAAGAACTTTAATATGGTTAAGAAAATGGTTTTACTCAAGTAAGATTTGTCAGAGGAGAGTCCATTTGCGCCTTAGTGCCAGGTGGACTCTTACTATTAAACTTCTTACATTTCTATAACCAAATCAGTAAAAACAGGTGAAAATATGTTAAAGAAACTAGCTCTTCTGATCGTTTTTTTCGCGGTCCCGGCCATGTTTGCACAGGGAACTGATGCAACTCATGAGTTTGTTGGCGCTAAAACTTGCGGAATGTGTCATCATTCAGCAAAACAGGGCAAACAGCTCAGTATCTGGGAAGGAAGTGCACATGCAAAAGCTTACGAGACCTTAAAAACAGCAGAGGCTGACAAGATAGCAAAAGACAAAGGTTTTACCACTAAAGCTGTTGAAACCGAAGCTTGCTTAAAATGTCACGTCAGTGGTCATGGTGTTGACGCATCTTTGCTCGGAAAAAAGTTTAAAGTTGAAGATGGAGTTCAGTGCGAAACCTGTCACGGTGCAGGCGGCGACTACAAGAGCCTGAAAGTGATGAAAGACGAAAAATTGGCTGAACAAAACGGACTTAAATTCTTTAAAACAGCTGAAGATCGTGAAGCTTTATGCAAGGAATGTCATAATTCAGAAAGCCCGACATTTGATGCAGCAAAAGCAAACTTCACAGAAATGTGGGCAAAAATTAAGCACGATATCCCAAGCGGCAAATAGTTCTAAATCAAGAATGATTTGCTGCGGTAACAATTGTCGAAGTAAATTAAAGTGAAAATGAAAAAACTAATCTTTATAATCTGCATTTTCATAGGTGCCGCAGTATCAACTTTTCCGCAAAATTTGAATGGGCGGGTCTCATCTTCATATTATACTTTTCAAAGATTTGACACCGCCTCTTCTTATTCTACTCACCTCCGCGCTTTCCAGATGTTAAATCTGAATTTCAACCAGGATAACTTTTCTGTAAGAACTTATCTGAACCTTGAACACGATATCTCAAAACCACAACTTACAGATCCAAGACTCAGGGTATATAATCTTTATGTTGAAGGTCGTAAGCTCTTGAAAGTTTTTACAGTTAAACTTGGAAGACAACCACTGTTTAATTCAGTTGCAGGAGGTATTTTTGACGGAATTAATGTTGATATGAAAAAGGGCGCTTATAAAGTAACAGCCTATTACGGGTCAAATGTTCCCGCATACCAAAAATTAGAAATTAATAAATACTGGGCTGAAGACTTTATTGCAGGGGGCAAATTTATGACCTCGGCAGTTGAAAACACAAACATTACTCTCAGTTATGTTAACAAACATTTCAAATCTCAGGATTATTGGGCACAGAGAATGGATGAAAATCTTAATCCTATTACTGTGCTGATAAAAAATAATTCCACTCAATATGAATTTGCAAACGCCCAGGTAAGTTATGATCTTGAGAATGTTTTTTCCGTGGATACACGGTATGATTATGATCTGAAATACAAAGAAACATCAAAGTTTGAAATTAGCGGTACATATAAACAATTAGAAGATGTCCATTTTAATGTTTATTATAATTACCGTGAACCTCTGATCAGGTATAATTCTATTTTTTCTGTATTTGATTACGGGAATACACAGGAATATGAAATTGGTGCAGATTATTTCGTATCAAATGCAGCCTGGTTATCTATGAAATACGGAAATGTAAAATACAAAGATGATAACTCGAGCAGAATAACAGTTGGTCTGAATACTGATTACGGTTCCTTAAGTTTCCGCAAAACATTTGGCTATGAAGGTGAGCTCGCTTCCCTTTCGGTTTACTCTGCAAGAACAATACTTGATGGTACGTTGACACCTTCAGTAGGAATTTCCTATACGAATTATCAATTATCTACGGATTCAGAAACAAATCACCTCACAACCTTACTTGCAGGGTTTAATTATCGTCCAATGAGAATTTTGTCCTTTGATATCCAGGGACAGTATATGGATAATAAAATTTACAGGAATGATTTCAGATTATTCTTTAAGGCCAACTACTGGTTTAATACTAATTTTTAAGCAGAATCAAAATGAAGTTAAAATATTTATATCTTTTTCTGATCCCGGCCATTTCGGGTCTCCTTTTCTTTTCAGCTTTTAAAGGAAAGGTTTCACAGGACGATCAGAATCATAATGACAAGATTATCAAGTTCTCACACCAGTTTCATATTGAAAACGATGTCGCCTGTACAGATTGTCACAGCAAAGTGGCTGAAAGTACTAAACTTGGTGACAGACTGCTTCCTGATCACGAAACATGTTCTGCCTGCCACGATGTTGAGGATATGGACAATTGCACGACCTGTCATTATGATGATGTTAATGAGCCGCTGATCCAGACGAAACCATACGATAGTTATTTTAATCACAGTCTTCACGTAACGAAAAATAAAATTGAATGCGTTACCTGCCATAAAGGACTAGATAAAGTTGATTATGGCTTTGAGTCTGATCAGATGAACCCGGGAATGAGTACTTGTTATTCGTGTCATAATAACAAATCCGTAGCAACCAGCAATTGTGAATCGTGCCATACATCGACTGTAAACCTTGTTCCGGTTTCGCACAAAGTACCGAGCTGGAAGAAGAGCCATAAATTTGCGGCCAGTTCAATTGATGCAAATTGTGCAATGTGTCACGATAATTCATCCTGTCAGGAATGTCACACTGCAACGAATATGATTACGGAAAACAATACAAAGAATGATTTTTATCAGCCCTACTCGGCAACCAATAACGGTGACGGAATAAAGCAACAACAAATAACCAGAGTTCACGAACTCGGTTACAGGTTCACACACGGTGTAGACGCAAAAGGTAAAACAGCAGAATGCCAGACCTGTCACGAAGTTGAAACTTTCTGTGCCAGGTGTCATCAATCAGAGAATAATGATTATTCATTAGGCGGCATTGTTCCTGCTTCTCATCTTAAAACAAATTTTGTAATTATTGGTGTTGGCAGCGGCGGTGGAGAGCACGCAACGCTTGCTAAGAGAGACCTTGAGACCTGCGCAAGCTGCCACGATACACAGGGTGCTGATCCGACCTGTATCACCTGTCATATCGATAATGACGGAATCCGGGGAACAAATCCCAAAACTCATCCTGCTAATTTTATGCGTGGTGAAAGAGGTGACTGGCACGATACAGAAAGTTCAGTTTGTTACAATTGCCATACAAATGCTTCACCAAGAACTCCGGTCGGAGTCGGGTTCTGCGGATATTGTCATGGCACTGATCTAAAACCAAGATAGGCATTAAAAATGAAGTACATTTTCAGATATAGCATATTATCTAATTTTAATAAGTATTTTTGTTGCTGGCTGCAGTGATGTAAGAAAAGATATTTCTACAACTGCCCCGGTTGTAAGCGCTCACAAAGCTGGCAACCTTGATGTAAATTCCCCTGATTTTCACGGGAATATTAATCAGGCTGAACAACTGGAGTATGAAAGAATGCCAGCAATGCCACGCGGCCGATTATTACAGGCGGCAATACAGGCGCAAGCTGCTTCAAATGTCATACTTCCGCAGAAGGCCCTGAGGCCTGCAATACCTGTCACGGCGATTTTAAGGATGCTTCCAGGATTGCGCCGCCTAGAGATACAAAAGGAAACATTGATAACACGTCGGAGGGAGTAGGGGCGCACCAGAATCACTTATATACAAACACGCTTGGTAAAAAAGTTGAGTGTTCAAATTGTCACGTTGTACCGGCAAGTCTTGGAGCAAAAGGACACATTGATTCTCCCCTGCCGGCTGAAATAAATTTTTCGGGTCTGGCAGATACAAATATTGCTTCAAACGCATCATTCGATCCGGCTACACTTACCTGTTCAAATGTTTACTGCCACGGCAATTTTGAATTTAAGAAAGCTGACGCCGACCCGACAAACCAGTTCGCCTATAGTTCGGATAAAATGGTTGGAAATAATTTTTCACCTGTCTGGAATAAAGTGGACGGTACACAGGCAAAATGCGGAACCTGTCACGGACTTCCGCCGACAGGTCATATCGCCGCGCCGATTACCTCCTGTTATCTCTGTCACCAGGGTGTAGTTGATGAAATGGGAAATATTATTGATAAAGATAAACACATAAACGGATACAAGAGCGCGAGAGGAAGCTTAAAGAAACTTCAGGATTTTCTCGAAAAGACAAAATAGAATTTAATTGCAGTAAATTAAAAAGCCGTTCATCTGAACGGCTTTTTTTGTGTTATAGTTTGAAAAGGCGTCTCTTCATCTGACCAGCATCCAGGTTATAAATCTGCATATTTCCAATTATTTTCTGACCGTTAACTCAATGAAACATACCTTTAAATAAATAGTCGCTACCGATTGCACAAAAAACCTTGACACATTATAGTATTGTGTTTAACTTTGATTTTAAAGGGGAGAGTTCTTTTTGAATGTCTTTTCCCAAAACTGCCCGTTTACTCATTATTAACAAAGGAGGGAATAATGAAAATTTTTACCCCCCCCCCATTCCATAGAAAAGAAAAATATAAGATTCTCTAATCTTGTATTTTTAATTGTCTTTTCTGTGTTTTTCTTACCATCACTTATATTTGCCCATACACAAGAATGGCTGATGCAGATTACCTCTGGCGGAAAGCCGGGATACGTACTGTTAAAAGTATACAACAATCTTGGCCAGCAGGTGGCAAAACTGGTAGATAAAGAGCAAAGCAGCGGAAGGTACGAGGTAAATTTTAGGACTGAAAACCTGGCCAGTGGTATATATTTTTACAAGATAACAGCTAACGGATTTACAGCAGTTAAAAAAATGATATTAATGAAATAGGGAATACCAGTAATGCAGAACAAAAAGATATCTACGGGGTTAATAATTGTTTTATTTATATTTTTAGCCGGCTGTAAAAAGGGTGATAACGGAATAGAAATAAAACCCACAAAAGACCCCAGGACATATGCCTGGACTGCCGATACGCTTGGCTACCCCGGTAATTATCAGACATTAATGTATGATATCTGGGGAAGTTCTCCTAAAGATGTCTACGTAGTTGGACATAGCAGTTCAAGCGATGGTGTTTTATGGCATTTTGACGGGGATAAATGGAAAGATGTCAATTTAGTAGCTCAAAAAGGTGGAAATATACCCGGTGCAATAGACCTAAGCGCAATCTACGGATTCAGCAGCACGGATATATATGCAGTGGGCTCAAGATTATGTGCGTACAACTGGTGCCGTACCTGCTCGAAGGACGGCAAGTCGAGCCGCGTGAAAAGTCTGACATGGTCCAGAGACTGGCGCCGGTACTTCGAGAGATTGGCGATCGGATCGTCCAGGCGCATTAAGTTTCGGAAGTCGCCAAGCGACTGCAGATCAATGAGAGCCAGTCTCGCCAGCCAGCCGCAACGACAATCCCCGACCGCGCGACGCAGGGTCAGGGAACCGGTTCAGCATCCGAGAAAGATCGGAAGTTCCGAAGAACACTTGTTTGCGCTGCTGCTGAGCCACCCGCTCATCCTCGGTCCGATGATCGCCGAGATACCAGAACATGAAATCGTCGATGCTCGACGAGTTGAGATTCTCCGTGCGCTCAAGTCGGTTTCGCCAGAAACGACGGAGGAGGCTCTCGAGGCGCTTCCAGAGGACACACGAGCTCATGCCGAAGAATTGCTGGCACGTATTGAGGATCGACCATTGTCGTACGCTGGGCAGGCACGTCGGGAGGCCGATTGGGCCCTTCGTCGCCTGCGCAAAGAGCACCACGACTACCGTATGCAGCAGCTTCTATCCGATCTTGCTGCCGCCGAGCGTGACAACGACCAGGAGTCGCTGCGTCACAATCTGACGCTGATCGATCAGATCAAGGCGCGCTATCCCGAATTCTATCCTGAGCCGAGCCCCTACTTCCGCGACGTGAGAGACAACGTATCGTAGCCAGTGTTTTCTACGCCAGATGAGTGGCAAAGAATCTTCGATTAGGTAAGTCCAAGCGCTCGTCTAACGGCGAACACTACTGCGGAGTCTTGATCCGGAAGCACAGTCCTCGCGTCAATGAGGAGACGGCCACCCTCGACATGTGGAACGAGCGATGGTAACCCGTTTCGCATTAGATAAGCAGCAGATTCGAGGGTTAGGCCATGAGAGATAAGTGATTCTTCCGAAAATACAATAGCGCGACTCTCGAGCGTCTCTCCAGGAAGCGAACCTCCACCTAC
>CAVVHP010000011.1:0-507683 GCA_963748105.1 uncultured Bacteroidota bacterium
GCAAAGCCGGGGTAGAAGAATTTATTCCTTCTGATGAAAGGTGGATTAAAGCACATATTAATAAATTTTCACTTAACGCTCCCGATGGAACTGAAGTTATAATTGAATTTAAAGATACTGGCTACATGCTTGAGAGAAGAATATTTGACTATGAACTGGCTATGACTGCAGCAAGAGCAGGCGCTGAAATTTTAACGCGTGCTTATGTAAATGGTCTTTTGTTTGAAGGCAATAAAGTTGCCGGAGTAAAATATGAATTTCGCGGGGAGGAAAGAGAAGTTAAAGCCAAAATAGTTATTGGCGCGGATGGTGTTGAATCCCGGATCGGGCGTTGGGCCGGGATAAAAACATATATTGATTTTCGTGATATGGAATGTTGCGCGCAGGTTACAGCTTCAAACGTAATGGTGGATCCTGAAACATTATATTTCTATTTTGGAAAAAATGTTGCACCGGGTGGATATTTTTGGGTTTTCCCAAAGGGCAAAGATGTTGCTAATGTTGGTCTTGGAGTTGGCGGTATGGTTGGAAAAGAAAGATCAGCCCTTTCTTTTTTAAATAATTTTTTAGGAGAAAATCATCCGAAGGCCGCTATTTTAACATCAATTGCAGGCGGTGTTCCAAGTGCAGTAACACTTGAACAAATTTCTGCGCCCGGCATTATGCTGGTCGGTGATGCAGCCAGGCAGGTAAATCCTCTTAGCGGTGGAGGAATTGCAAGCGGAATGATCGGGGGAAGTATTGCAGGTAGAATTGCCGGTGAATCAATTAAATTGAAAAAACCGGACCACATACTTACATATGATAAAGCCTGGCATGACAGACTAGGAAAGCGACACGAAATATTTAACAATATTAAAAACGGCATTTATAATTTTACGGATGAGAAGTTCAATAAGATTGCTCATTCTTTTAATAAAGTTCCTTATAGTAAAAGATCTCTGGGCAAAATATTTGCTTCAGCATTGATGAATCAACCATCTCTATTAGTAGATATTGCTAAGGTATTTGTTGTTTAGCGAAACCTTATGGAAAAGGTAGAGTTAAGTTCAGTAATTACTATGATATATGTATATTAACCAATAAATAATCATACCGTTAGATTTTATGCCCCCAAAAGAGCATGAACGTAAATTAAATAACAAAAAGGCCCCTTCTCTTAAACGCCCAAGAAAAGGTGTAAAGAAAGGAAAGGGAAATTTATCCACCGAATTCTCTCCTATCATCTACCAACTTGATTTTATAAGTGATCTCTCCCTGATTATTAATTCAGAAGGTGTTGTGCTTGCCTCAGGTAAGCCCCAGAAGTTACCCGGTGCAAAAAAGGATGTTTTTATAAACAAAGATATCTTTATGTTTTACAAAGAAAATCTGAAAAAAGAAGACATTCTTAACCAAATCAGGTTAAAAAAATATAAAACCATTTCACTTGATCTTGAATACGCTAAAAACAAAGAAGCTTCGGTAGTTACCAGGTGGTCTCCCCTAAATTATAATGAGGAAAAAGGAAAATATTTCCTTTTATTAAATTTTGTTACCAGCCTTCATCGTTCCCGCACTAACAAGAAAAAGAATATCGCTATTCAGGGAGAATTTACCTGGCACTCTTCCAGTGGGATTAAAGACAGGACTACTGAATATTCTGAAAATGTTACAGCCGAAACCGGATTTTCGAATAGAGATATTAAAAGGAAACCTGAAGGTTTCATGTCTATTATTTATCCTGATGATTATGAAAATGTTAAGAAGCAATATGAGAATTTTCTTGAGGATCAAAATCGAACAAATTTGCGTTTAGTCTACCGCATAGAAAGAAAGGATAAGAAATATGTTTGGTTGAAAGAAGTGATAACAGTTAATCGGGATAAAAAAGGAAAGGCTGTAAGTTCCAGCGGCTTCATTTCAGATGTAAGTGATTTAATGAAAGCTGATGCCGCTCTTGTTAAGTCAATTGAAAATTTAAAAAAATTAAATGCTTCAAAAGACAAATTTATTTCAATGCTCTCTCACGATCTTAGAGCTCCGTTTACGAGCATACTTGGTTTTGCAGAAATACTCATTAATGAACAAAATCTTTCAAACACAGAAAAATTAGAATACCTGACATATATTCATGAATCTTCACAAAATCAACTTCAGCTAATTAATTATCTTCTTGATTGGAGTCGTCTGCAAACAGGTAGAATGAAAATTGAGCTACAGCGATTGCATGCACAATCTGTAGTTTTTAACTGTGTCTCTTCACTTACAGGAAATGCAATAAGAAAAAACATCGATATAAAAGTAAAAGTTAACGTAAATATCTTTGTTCAGGCTGACGAAAGACTCTTAACTCAGGTTATAACTAATCTTTTAAGCAACGCAATTAAATATTCCTTTTCTGATAAAATCATTGAAATTTCCGCCGAACTCTTTAATGATGAATTAATTGAATTTGTTGTGAAGGATGAAGGACTGGGGATAAGTGAAGACAACAAAAATAAACTATTCAAGATTGAGCGGATGTTCTCTACAAAAGGGACGAAAGGAGAAAAAGGGACAGGACTAGGCCTGTCCCTTGTAAAAGAGATAATTGAAAAACACAAAGGCGATATTTGGTTTTATTCAAAGTTTGGGAAGGGTAGCGATTTCCATTTTACAATACCAAGATCGCCCAATATTATTCTATTAGTAGATCCGAGTGATGAAGATAATAAACATTTAAAAAAAGTAATTAAGAAAAATTTCACCGATTTTCAGGTTATTGCCACTACAAATGGGTATCAGGCTATGAGTGTTGTTTTAAAGGAACTTCCTTCACTGGTTATAACAGAACACGAAATGCCCCTGATGAGTGGGATCCAATTGATTGAATCTATCAGAAGAGGGGAAAAAAACTCCCGAATTCCCATACTGCTGGTAACTGGTTCAGATATTGAAAGGGTTAAAATAGCCATCCAGAATGTGAGTGTTTTTGAAGTACTTCAGAAACCAGTCAACGAAAGGAAACTTGTTGAAAAGCTGGATTCAGCCCTCAGGATTTGAGTAAATTTCCACAAAATTCTTCTCCTAAATTGCTTCAATTTCTTCCAAATCTTTAGCTTTATAAGTATATTTTATATCTCAATAATTCGGAGGTTGTCTTGAACTTAGCTGTAGTTGGAACAGGTTATGTGGGTCTGGTTACCGGGACTTGCTTTGCAGAAACCGGAAATAGCGTAATCTGTGTTGATATTGATAAAAATAAAATAGAAAAAATGAGAAAGGGGAAAATTCCAATTTATGAGCCCGGACTCCAACCTATTTTTGAAAGAAATATTAAAGATAAAAGAATAGCATTCACAACAGATCTTCATGATGCAGTCAGAAAAGCAGAAGTAATATTTCTTTGCTTGCCAACCCCACAGGACGGAAGTGGCAGTGCCGATTTGAAATATGTAATGGGCGTAGCAGATGATTTGGGTCGTTTTTTCAAAAAAGAACCTGATCAAGGTTTTAAAGTGCTTGTAGATAAAAGCACTGTTCCGGTAGGGACAAGTGATAAAGTGAGAAATGCTGTGAAAAAACACGCGCCGGATTTCGATTTTGATGTGGCATCAAATCCTGAATTTCTCAGGGAAGGAATGGCTGTTGAAGATTTTATGAAACCCGAAAGAGTTGTTGTTGGAACCAGTAGTGAAAGAACGAAAAAAATATTAGAGCAGTTATATGAACCGTTTGTTCGTTCCGGAAACCCGATTTATTTTATGGATGAAAAATCAGCGGAAATGACAAAGTATGCTGCAAATTCATTTCTCGCGACCAAAATTTCTTTTATGAATGAGATTGCAAATCTTTGCGAACTCACAGGGGCTGAGGTTGATAAAGTTAGGGTTGGAATAGGATCCGATTCGAGGATCGGAAAAAGATTTTTATTCCCGGGTGTTGGATATGGCGGATCCTGTTTTCCCAAAGATGTTGTTGCATTAGTGAATACCGCCAACGAGCACAAGTACGACTTTAAGATTTTAAAGTCTGTTATGGAGGTAAATAAAAACCAGGTGGATTTCTTTTTTGATAAAATAGAAAAACATTTCGAAGGAAAGTTAAGGGGTAAACAACTTGGCTTGTGGGGATTGGCCTTTAAGCCCAACACTGATGATGTTCGGGAAGCACCCGCAATAGCATTAATTAGAAAATTACTGAAAGCAGGGGTAAAAATTACAGCTTATGATCCGGAAGCTGTAGAAACAACGAAAGCGGTAATCGGTGACAAAATTGTTTATGCAAAAACTAATTATGATGCTATAAAGGATGCAGATGCACTCGTAATTGTTACAGAATGGAATGAATTTCGAAATCCGGATCTTGATAAAATAAAAGATTTATTAAAAAATCCTGTAATATTTGACGGTCGTAATTTATATGACCTGGAAAAAATGCGTGAGAAAAAATTTGTTTATTATTCAATTGGACGGGAAGCAGTTTTATAAACGAAGTAATTAAAGAAATGCAGGAGACAAAAGACAATTTTGATGGTCAATTAAATAAACCAGAAGCTGAACGTTTCTGGTTTGCTTTATATACCAAACCTAAATCAGAATTTAAAGCAGCCGCACAACTCGAATCTGTTGATATCTCTTATTACCTTCCTACTGTTACAAAAACAAAACAGTGGAGTGACCGAAAGAAAAAAGTGACGGAGCCGATTATGCGCGGATATATTTTTATTTATGCCGACGAAAGCGAGCGCCTGCTTTCTGTTGAACAATATGCAATTGTGAGATGTGTTTATGATAGAGGTAAAGCAGCTAAAATTCCGGAATGGCAGATTGAAAATTTGAAGAAAGTATTGAATAGAGAGAGTGATGTAATTATTCATGAAGGGCTGGTACCCGGTAGGAAGGTTTTAATAAAAGATGGACCATTTGAAGGTATAATCGGTGTGATACAAGAGGTGGATGACGGCAGGAATAGATTGGCAGTTTCTATAGATTTATTAAATCGCTCAATACTTACTCATTTACCGGCTGATAGTACATATGAATTAATAAGGGAATAAAATGCTAAATCAAACAGAACTCACGAAACTTAGTAAAGGAGATGAATTAGATCATTTTCTTTTATTGCGTAAAATTGAAATTAAAACCGCACGAAACGGAAGCGATTATTTAAATCTTGAACTTGGAGATCGTTCAGCATCATATTCATCCAATATCTGGGATAATTTTTCTTTTATTTATAATAATTTTAAAGTAGGAAATATTGTAAAAATTAAAGGCACAATTGATGAATACCAGGGAATTCCTCAGATAAAGATTTCAACAATAAAACCGGTGGAAAAATCAGAAAATATCAGCATCGCGGAGTTTATGCCGAAATCCCAAAGGGATTTACAGGTAATGAAAAAAGAATTTAAGGACAGGCTGGAAGCGGTTAATAATACCGTTCTAAAATCGCTGATGAAATTAATCTTTAATGACGAAAATTTTGAAAAGTTTTCAAATTCTCCTGCCGGTAAATCCTGGCATCACGCTTATGTGCACGGACTTATAGAACACACCCTTGAAATAATG
Source organism: uncultured Bacteroidota bacterium (assembly GCA_963748105.1). GTDB lineage: Bacteria > Bacteroidota > Ignavibacteria > Ignavibacteriales > Ignavibacteriaceae > JAKAGZ01. The sequence continues at coordinate 5,535 of CAVVHP010000011.1, forward strand.
AAGATTTGCGACCTGATGTGTGATATTCATTCTGAAATAAATCGGGACCTGCTGATATGCGGGGCAATGATGCATGATTTTGGAAAAACGGAAGAATTAAGTGTTGAAGAATCGTTCAATTATACAGACAAAGGAAAGTTGCTTGGTCATATTGTCATATCTGCTATGATAATTAACGAACAGTCGAAAAACATTCCGAATTTTCCGATAGATTTAAAAAATAATCTATTACACATTGTACTCAGTCACCAGGGAAAACTTGAATTTGCATCTCCGGTTGTTCCCAAGACTATTGAAGCGATTACTCTTTACCAGGCCGATGAACTTAGCGCTAAAGTTAATGCTTATAAAAATGCGCTGGCTTTAGGGATTAAGGGTGATAATAAATGGACCAGATTCATTTCACTGGCCGGGACTGATTTACATCAGCATAATTTTGCACCAGAAGATGATGAGTTAAATAAAACACTTTTCGATTAATAATATTTTTTTCTAAGATGAATTTGCTTGATGATAAAGCGATAGAAAAAATCCGTTCTGCCAAATCAATTGTTTTTTTCACCGGTGCCGGTGTTTCAGCGGAAAGTGGAATACCGACTTTCAGGGGGAAGGACGGTATCTGGAATAAATTAAAGCCTGAAGAGCTGGCTAATTTCAATGCGTTCCTTAAAAACCCGGAAATAGTTTGGGAGTGGTATAAGCACAGAAAAAAAATTGTCTACGAATCAAAGCCCAATCCTGCACACAAAATAATTTCTGATTTTCAAAATATTGCCAAAGATGTAACTGTAATTACGCAGAATATTGATAATTTACATCGCCGGGCAGGAAGCAAGAAAATTTTTGAACTGCATGGAAACATTGAAAGAAATTATTGTATCGATTGTAAAAAGCCATATAATAGTGAAATTGAATTGGCAGACGACGTTCCCAGGTGTGGTTGCGGGGGATTGATAAGGCCCGATGTTGTGTGGTTCGGCGAATATTTGCCCCAGGATCAGTTTACAGGTGGTGAAAGAGCAGCAAAAAGTTGTGATGTTTTTTTTATAGTTGGTACTTCCGCAATTGTGTACCCGGCGGCTTCCTTAATATTTGTAGCCAAAGAAAGCGGTGCTTATATAATTGAAGTAAATATTGAAAGGACAGAAATTTCCCGGTATGCAGATCGATCATGTTTCGGTGAGGCAGGAACCATTCTGCCAATTATTTACAAACAGATTCAATCCAGTACACATGATTAACTATTATTTTCTAATCCCACTTTTCGGCAAAGCCTTCCAAGTGTTTCCAATTCTTCTTTAGATAAAACACTCATTTGATTTTTAATCAATTTTACCTGACCCGGCAGAATTTTTTCAAATACTTTTAGTCCTTTTTTTGTCATATGAATTTCATACTGCCGTCTGTCTTCTTCGTCTCTTTTTCTGATTACTAATTTTTGTTTTTCAAGATTATCTACAACGTGCGTTATATTTCCACCGCTCTTTAATATCTTTTCACCCAGAGTCTTTTGTTTGAGAGGACCAAGATGAAAAATAGCATCGAGAATTCCGAACTGGCTTTCTGTTAAACCTTTTTTATTAAGATTTGCAGAATTTTTTGATGAAATAGTCTCCGCGCATCTGATAATTTTTATGAATGTGTTTAGAGCAAGAATTTCTTCTTTGCTACCCGAATAATTTGGTTGCCATTATTGTACAGTGATGTTTAGAAAAATTTATACCGGTAATTTATGTTCTTCCTCTTTTAAATAACAGGCTTATTATTCCGGTAAATACAACTGCACCGATAATTGACCAAACAACCGGGAAAGCGGTACCTCCGATATTCAAGACAAAAAATTCCGGCAGCATCATTTTTCTTGCAAGCCATTCTCCAAGCAGGGCACCGATAAAACCAACAACGATTGAAACCACGCACCCACCATGACTGTAACCCACCAGAGACTGAGCAATTGATCCGCAAATTCCTGCAATTACCAGCAATAATAAAAACCCCATTAGTGTCATAATAATCCTCTTACAATTTAATTGTCTGTAAGCAATATCCGCATAATTATAACAAAATATTCGGATTCTTTCCTTATATTTTGTAGAGGAAGATGTTATGAATTTATTTGCTACTTTCCCAATTATATTTATAAAATTAATTCTATTTACGAGGATTTACAGATGAAAATAGCCATTGGTGCTGATCACGGCGGATTTGAATTGAAACAATTTCTGATCGAGGAGTTAAAAAAGAAAAATTATGATTTAACGGATCTTGGAAATACAGTTTATGACGCGAAAGATGACTATCCTGATTTTGCAATTGAGGTTGCAAATGCAGTCTCTTCCGGCAAAGCTGACCGGGGAATAATAATCTGCGGGAGCGGAGTTGGGGCAAACATTGCCGCAAATAAAGTAAAAGGTGTAAGAGCGTGCTTATGCCACGATACATATTCCGCTCACCAGGGTGTTGAGCACGATGCGATGAATGTTCTTTGCATGGGTGCCCGAATAATCGGAATTGAAACGGCGAAGTCCCTTGTTTTTTCATTCTTAAATGCTAATTTTATCAAAGAAGAAAGGTTTATGAGAAGACTGGAAAAAGTAAATAATATTGATAAATAAAAAGTTTGAGGTGAATTTTATGGCTAATCCTTTAATTGAACTGGAAAAATTCGGACAGAGTATCTGGATAGATAATATAAGCCGAGGAATGCTGAAAAAAGGCGAATTAAAAAATCTTGTGGAAAATGATGGTATTACCGGTGTGACCTCCAACCCGAGTATTTTCCAGAAAGCTATCGGAAAAGGAAATGATTACGATGAGCAGCTGAAAGAATTATTATCCGAAAATTCAGATCTTACCGCCCAAGAATTATTTGAAAAGCTTGCTGTTAAGGATATACAGGATGGTACAGACGTTCTGGCGGGAGTTAATAAAAAAACAAATGGCATGGATGGTTATGTCAGCCTGGAAGTTTCACCCGATTTGGCATATGATACAAATGCCACAATTGAAGAGGCCAGGAAATTATTTAAAGAGGTTAACAGAAAAAATGTAATGATTAAAATTCCCGCTACTCAGGAAGGAATACCTGCTATCCGACAAATGATTTCCGAAGGAGCAAACATTAATGTTACATTGATCTTTTCACAGCCTGTTTATGAGCAGATTGTTGATGCGTATCTAAACGGATTGGAAGATCGGGTAAAGCAGGGGAAAGACATTAATAAAATTGCCTCTGTAGCAAGTTTTTTTATTAGTAGAATAGACACAGCTGTAGATAACGCCCTTGAGGAAAAAAATAACGAAGATCTGAAGGGCAAAATTGCTATTGCAAACGGAAAACTAGTCTACCAAAAATGTGACGAAATCTTTGCGAGCGACAGATTTAAAAAGCTGCAAGAAAAAGGAGCACAAAGACAGAGACTTCTGTGGGCAAGTACCAGCACTAAAAATCCCGCCTACTCTGATGTGCTTTATATTGAAGAATTAATAGGTAAAAACACCGTAAACACAGCACCTCCTAAAACAATAGACGCCTATAAGGACCACGGAAATCCTGAGGAGAGAATCACAAGAAATGTTGATGAAGCAGAAGCACAAATGAATAAACTTGCTGAGCTGGGCATTGACTTCATAGAAATAACAAAAAAATTAACCGAAGACGGTGTCGTTCTTTTTGCGAATTCTTTCAAAGAATTAATGGAGGAAATTGAAAACAAAAAGAATGATCTTCTAAAGAACGCTATTTCAGCGTAAGTTATTACATCTCTGAATTCAGTCCCCTCAGGTGAGGGGACTGGAGACCGTTCTATTTTTTAAATCCCACTACTGTAATACTGAATATACCTGTCTTATCTGTCTTAAATTTTGCTAACTCTTCTTTATCTAAATATTCTTTTAATATTTCATCCGGCAATGTTATTCTTTTGGATTTTTTAATTTCAACTTTATCAAATCCTGTTTCTTTGATAATTCCAAGATAATCTTCTTCCTGCAATGCCCCGGAAACGCAGCCGGCATACATTTCAGCTGATTTTTTAAATTCATCCGGCAAATTCCCTTTTAAAACAATATCTGAAACACAAAAGTGCGCGCCTGGTTTTAAGATCCTGTTTATCTCGCTGAATGCTTTTTCTTTTTCCGGTGATAAATTAAGGACGCAATTGCTTACAACTACATCAACTGTATTTTCGTGTAGAGGAGTTGATTCAATTTCAGCAAGATGAAATTCTACATTTTTATATCCTAACTTTTCTTTATTCCTGTTTGCTTTTTCAATCATAGAGGGAGTCATATCAATACCTATAACTTTCCCTTCTTCCCCGACTATTGATCTTACAACAAAAGCGTCGTTTCCGGCACCTGAGCCGAGATCAACCACGGTGTTTCCCTTCTCAATATTTGCAAAATCTGTAGGCAGTCCGCAACCTAGGCCAAGATCAGCATCGGCAACATATCCTTCCTTTTTTGTGTAATCATCTGCAAAAACGGAATAATCTATTGTACCATCGCCGCAGCAGGATGAAATAATTGAAGGCCCGCTTCCGCAGCAGGATGTTTTATTTTCTCCACTACTTTGATCTGCAATTTTGCCATATTTCTCTTTCACCATGTCTTTAATCTTTTTAGCATCTTCCATTTTTGTTACTCCTTTTAACATTTACAAACAACGTCTAAATATTTATTAAATAAATTTTTTGATTTTTGAAGTAACTCAGGATTTATACAGTAGCACGTCTTAGGTCCGTCAATTTCTCCGCTAATTATTCCCACTCTTTTTAATTCTTTTAAATGCTGAGATACTGTTGCCTGTGAGAGGGGCAACAGGTCAACAATTTGACCACAGAAACAAACTTTGTACTCAGTAAGAATTTTGAGAATTTTTATTCTTGCTGGGTGTGAAAGCGCTTTTGCTATTTCAGCAAGTTCTTTCTCTTCTGTGCTAAAAACTTCCGTTTTTGAAACCGGCATCAGATTTCCTTAATCGTTTATCGTAAATATACGATGATATTGATAAAAAGTCAATCATTCTGAAAAAATATTATTTATTAAGGAAATTCAATTCTGAAAAAGGCAGGCAGGCTGGCTGGAAATGAAATTAAGAGTTATTTTTTCTCAGCCGTTTTTGTCTTTAATTATCGAGATACCGAAAAATAGAAAGACTGCAAGTAATGCGCTGGATAAAATTATAGTTAATGTTTGAGAAATAACTACCATGATTTTCCCGGTTCAATTTATTTATTTAATGAGTCAACAACAGAGATTATAACTGAAAAATCGTGCCGAAATTCCCCCGCCAAAATATTTTAAAATGTAACATAATAGCTAAAAAACTTTCAATTAGGGGTCCTTTCTTAGGCGTTGGTGTCTCATTTTTAGATTATATTTTATTGTTATTTTCTTTATCATGGCAGCCGGAAATTACAAATTAAAGAAGAGATACACAGAATACAGAATAAGGAGAAAATATGAAAATTGGATTTATCGGATTGGGATTAATGGGAAGCAGGATGGCTAAAAACCTGATTAAAAATAATAAAGAATTAATTGTCTATAACAGGACAAAAGAAAAAGCTAAAGAAGTAATAGAGCTTGGTGCGGAGTTTTCAGAATCTCCAAAAGAAGTGGGTAAAAATAGCGATGTTGTTTTCACAATGTTATCAAATCCGGATGCTGTGAGTAATTTAGCTTTAGGTGCAGACGGATTTTTAAATAGCATGAAACAAAATTCAATCTGGGTTGATTGCAGCACTGTCAATCCTTCGTTTTCTGTTACAGTGTCCAGGATAGCTAAGGGAATGGATGTACGATTTGTAGATGCACCGGTGGCAGGGACAATTTACCCGGCAGAAAAAGGTGAACTCATCTTTACCGTGGGTGGTGAGAAAAAAGATGTTGAAGAGATAAAACCTCTGCTGGAATGTATGGGCAAAAAAATAATTCACGTTGGCGAAAGCGGTAAAGGCACATCCTTAAAAATTGTTTTAAATCTGTTACTCGGAAACGCAATGAGTGCATTTTCTGAAGCCATTGTGCTGGGAGAATCTATGGGTATATCAAAAGAGGTTCTGCTTAACACAATAATCGGGGGGCCACTAGCAGCTCCTTTTTTAAATGGCAAAAAAGAAAAAATTTCTACAGATAAATATGAAACCGAGTTTCCATTGGAATACATGCATAAGGATCTTCAGCTTGCTTCGGTTACCGGGTTTGAAAATGATGTTCCGTTAATGCTGACGAATTCTTCAAAAGAAATATTTGGGTTGGCGAAAAACAGCGGGCTGGGTAATAAGGATTTTTCTGCTGTTTACAAATACCTGGCTGATAATAATATTAAATAAATTTATACGTTAAAAAGGAAATGCATTACATCACCATCCTGCACGATGTAATCTTTTCCTTCTATGCGTAAAACACCAGCAGTTCTGCAAACGGCTTCTGATCCGTGTTTTACATACTCATCATAGCTAATCACTTCAGCACGAATAAAGCCTTTTTCAAAATCGGTGTGGATAACTCCTGCGGCCAGGGGTGCTTTCCAGCCTTTATGAATTGTCCAGGCACGAACTTCTTTCGGTCCGGCTGTAAAATAGCTGCTCAGCCCAAGAGTGTGAAAACCGGTTCTGATAATTTTTTCAAGCCCGCTTTCCTTTACTCCGAATGAGGCCAAAAACTCTTCTCTTTCATTTTCTTCAAGACCTACTAGCTCTTCTTCAACTTTAGCGGAAATTTTTATGGAGTCGGCTCCTTTCTTTTCAGCATACTCGTTCACTTTTTTTACATAATCGTTATCATCTGAGAGACCGTCTTCATCAACGTTTGCACAATAGATAACCTTTTTTGCCGTCATTAATCTGAGTTCATTAAATAGCTGTAGTACTGATTCTTTTTCCTTTTCTGAATATAGAATCGCGGGGTTACCTTCGTTCATAAATTTTAATAATTCCCGGGCATCTTCCAGCATTACTTTAGCTGCTTTATCTCCCTTTGCCATTTTCTGAAGTTTCTCTATTTTCTTTTCGAGAGTTTGTACATCGGCAAGTAAAAGCTCTGTTTCAATAACCTCAATATCTCTAATTGGATCAACACTACCATCAACATGAACAACATCGTCATTATCAAAACTTCTAATTACCTGTAGTATTGCTTCTGTTTCCCGGATATTTGTAAGGAATTGGTTTCCCAACCCCTCGCCCTTGCTGGCTCCTTTTACAAGTCCCGCAATATCAACAAAATCTACTGTTGAATTTACAACGCGTGCCGGATTTACCAGTTTTGCAAGCTTGTCGATTCTTTCGTCAGGTACCGGAACTACAGCTTTATTTGGTTCAATAGTACAGAAAGGATAATTAGCCGATTCTGCGTTCTGTGCTTTGGTTAGCGCATTAAATAATGTTGATTTTCCAACATTTGGTAGTCCGACAATTCCTATGCTTAATCCCATTTAAATTCTCCGGTATAATTTATACTATCTCGTGCTCGTGCATTTTTTCACGAATTTTGTGAATTTCCGGATCATCAACATATTCATCAAATGTCATTATTTTATCGATAATACCGTAAGGAGTAACTTCAATAATTCTGTTTGCAATAGTATGAATAAACTGGTGATCGTGTGATACAAATAAAACTGATCCTGTAAAATTAATCAATCCGTTGTTTAAGGAAGTAATTGACTCAAGATCGAGATGATTTGTGGGTTCATCCAGTAAAAGAACATTCGCACCACTCAGCATCATTCGGGAAACCATACAGCGTACTTTTTCTCCACCGGATAAAACATTTGCTTTCTTTAATGATTCTTCGCCCGAAAAGAGCATACGCCCTAAAAAACCACGGATAAAAGTTTCGTCTTTTTCTTTTGAAAACTGGCGCAGCCAGTCTATTAAATTAAGGTCAACATTAAAATAGTGTGAATTTTCCTTCGGAAAGTACGCCGGTGAAACCGTGACGCCCCACTCAAAAGATCCTTTATCGGCATTAACTTCATTCATTAATATTTTAAACAATGTTGTTTTAGATATATCGTGTGAACCAACCAGTGCAATTTTATCACCGGGATTTATAGTAAAAGAGATGTGGTTTAAAACTTTTTCGCCTTCAATAGTTTTTGAAATGTTTTTTATATCAAGTACGTTGTTTCCAGGATCTCGTTCAGGCTTAAAATGAATGTAAGGAAATTTCCTTGAAGAAGGTTTTATATCTCGCACATTCAATTTATCCAGCAGTTTTTTCCTTGAGGTTGCCTGCTTTGATTTAGACGCGTTGGCGCTGAAACGGGCAATAAAATCCTGTAGTTCTTTTATCTTTGCTTCGGTTTTCTTATTAGCGTCTTTTGCCTGCTGCAATGCAAGCTGACTTGCCTCTACCCAAAAATCATAATTCCCGGTGAAAACCTGTATTTTACCAAAATCAATGTCCGCTATTTGAGTACAAACATTATTTAAAAAATGCCGGTCGTGTGAAACCACAATAACAATATTTTTAAAATTAATTAAGAACTCCTCAAGCCAGTTTGTTGATTCAATATCCAGGTGATTTGTTGGCTCATCAAGCAAGAGTATATCCGGATTACCAAACAGAGCCTGGGCCAGTAAAACTTTTACTTTTTGATTACCTAGCAAGTCGGCCATTTTTTTATTATGGAGTTCATCTTTAATGCCCAGACCAATTAATAAAGATGCAGCCTCAGATTCGGCCTCCCACCCGTTAAGTTCACCGAATTCACCTTCAAGCTCCGAGGCCTTAATTCCGTCTTCATCCGTAAAATTCTCTTTTGCATATAAAGCATCTTTTTCTTCCATTATCTTATAGAGCTCTTTATGCCCCATTATTACGGTCTTCAGCACCTCATGTTCATCAAATTCAAATTGATTCTGTTTCAGAACAGCGAGTCTTTTTCCAGGCTGGATAATTACATTACCCGAGGAAGGGTCTATTTCACTTGATAAAATTTTAAGAAAAGTCGATTTACCTGCTCCATTAGCACCAATAATACCGTAACAGTTTCCAGGAGTGAATTTTATATTAACTTCTTCGAATAAAACACGTTTTCCGTATCTTAGGCTAATGTTACTTGTACTTATCATTTAGGCTTACTTGGGATAATTTAATTTAAAAACAGCCCTTAATATAAGGATTAATTGAGACTTTAATTAAAGAATCTAAGGTCGAATAACATTAACAATTAGAATAAGATAGCTTCAAAACAAAGCCGTAGTTACCATATCTGCGAATGTACTCTTTCGAGGAATATTATTTGAAAAAAAATTAAATACTAAATGCTTTTTTACAAAAAAGAAAGACATGGTGAAATCGAAGAAAGTCAAATAATATAGCACCCGGAAGCTGCCGGGTGCCATTTCGGGGTGATTAATTTTTGATTGGTAAAAAAGAATAGTTATTTCCATAGTAAAGCATCTGTTGAGTAAAGTCATCAGGATATTCAACAGTTACGTCCGTTATTTTATTATCTTCCATTACTGGTTTTAAAACAGGATTTATAAACCCTTTATATGGTGCAATATCCAGTTTTGAATATCTTTCAAGTACTTCTGCATGTAATTCCTGGTCAACTTTTACACCATACTTTTCTACAATATTTTTTGCAGATTCAAAGTCACCTTCGGAGGTAATGCGCTGAATTTCATTTAATAGCTGTCCGAATAATGTCCTTAATTTTGAATAATCATTAATTACAAAGTAAGTTTTTTCATCCTTTACTTTTTTTTCTATTACTTTATCAGTCATTCCTTTTTCATAAACCCATTTAGCAATTAATTGCCTGTTGCGCATATGTGATTCTTCAATATTTTCGCCCGGTTTAATTCTGAAAAGCTGAAGCATTAATCCGTTTTTTATGAATTTATCATATTCTGTTTTGTATGCTTCATTGTTCGGGAAAACATCAATGTCCAAAAGTTTTTGATCCGGCAGATAGTAAAGGGCAACAAGGTCAGCCCGTGCTTCCTCAATTGTTGAAGAATAATTTTTAAGTGTTTGCTTTGGTGTAGCCACCCCCGTATTTATTTGTCCGGACGCGTGTCCGATTACTTCGTGCATATCTGTCTCAAGATTGTCTGCGAGCGGTCCGTATTTATTTGCTCTTTCTACTTCATCGTAAGCATAAGAAAATTCTTTCAACGCTTCCTGTGAAGCAGCTTTGTCATAAGAGTAAACAATGTTACCAAGATTTACAGATTTTGATCCGTGTTCTTTTCTGATCCAGTTTGCATTGGGAAGATTAATCCCGATCGGCGTGGAGGGCGAACCGTCTCCGGCTTCTACAACTACAGTTATTACTTTTGCAGAAATACCGACTACATTTTTCTTTTTAAACTGGTCATCAATAGGAGAATTGTCTTCAAACCATTGCGCGTTGTCGCTAATGGCCTTTATCCTTTTTGAGGCTTCCATATCTTTTATAGAAACAATTGATTCGTAAGAACCGCGATAACCAATTGGATCGTTATAAACTTCGATAAATCCATTTACAACATCTACCTGAGAAACAGTATCCTGCACCCAAAGTATATTATACTCATCCCATATTTTCAGGTCACCTGTTTTGTAATATTCAATTAATTTCTCAAAGGCTCTTTTCTGTAAATCAGATTCGGCAACTGTTTTGGCTTTATCAAGCCAGTAGACTATCTTTTCAATTGCCTGAGAATACATTCCTCCAATTATCCATTTCCTTTCTATTATTTTTCCTTTCTTTTTTGTCAATTGGGAATTCAAACCGTAAGAAATCGGACGTGTTTCTTTGTGGTCTATAATTTTTTTATAATAATCCTCTACTTCCTTTTGTGAAACATTTTCATAAAAATTTGTAGCTGAAGTTTTGATAATATCTACATCTGAAGCCTGGTTTACTTTTTGTGCATCAACAGTCGGATCAAAAATTATTGGTGCCAGAAAGTTTACAAGTTCGTTGACTGAACGGTTCTTCCCTACAGGAAAAAGATTAGAGTCCGAATTATTTATCAGGTTTGCAAAATAATCTTCAGAAAAATCCGGTAATATCTTTTTTGTAGAATAATGGTGGTGAATACCGTTTGAAAACCAGACTCTCTTGGTATAAACGATGAAATTTTTCCAGTTTTCAGAATTTTTGTCACCGTTATAACTTTTTACAATTCCTTCAAGGGTTTTTCTTATGAGCAAATTATGTTTATAGTTCTGATCATAAAAAATATCTCTACCAGAAAGTGCCGCCTGGTACAAATAATAGGCAAGCTCTTTTTGCTTTAATGAAAGTTCATCAAAGCCGGGTACCTGATAGCGTAATATTGCAAGATCAGCAAATTGCTCCGTCTGGTATTTAAAATTATCGTTTTCCATTTTTGCTTTATTATCCTTATCAGTACATCCGAAAATCATGACAGATGTCGCAAAAACTGTTATATATTTCAAAAAATTAATATTTCACCCCGATTTTATTAAGTTTATCCGAGGGGAAAAATATATGCATAAAATTCAGAAAACTCTCCAGATTAATGATAGCTGGCTTTACAGAATATTTCTCGTTTTTAATCCATTTACAAGGTTTTCATAACCCGTAAATTGTATACCGTCCCAGCCAAGTCTTATTGCAGCTTCTGCGTATTCTTTTATGTCATCTATAAAAATGTGTGTTTCAGGAGGATCCCCTGTGAAATTTTCAACAGCCTTATAAATTTTATCTTCGGGTTTTACAGCAAACACTTCGTGTGATAAAATAAGCTTATCAAAACACTTTAGAAATTCATAGTTCTTCCACCCATATTCTTTATGTATGGAATTTGTGTTTGAAAGTAAAACAAGCCTGTATTTCTTTTTTAATTTAGGTAGCAAAGAGGCAACATTTTCATTAACTGTAAAAATTTCAGAATATATTCTTTTAAAAGTTTCTTTATCTAATCTTTCCCCGAATATTGCCATCGTTCTTGTTAAGAATTCTTCTTCTGATATATCACCACGTTCAAATTGCCTGTGAGTTTCATAATTTGCTTTAACATGGTTTAAATAGTTAACTCCGAATCCTTTCTCAATATTTTCCAGCCTTTCAAGAGCAATATTATAATCGAAAGGTAATAGAACCATTCCGAGATCAAAAACTATTACCGAGTATTTTCTTTTGTCAGTCATATTTTATTTATTACTCTATAAAAAATCCTCCTGCTGCAATTTAGCAACAGGAGGATTAAAGTTCTAATTATTCTGAACTGTTTATTTTTTTATTTCGAACTTATCATCCTTAAGTCCTGTATTAACTTTAATCGAGCTTACAGAAAAATTAAGAATCTGTTGCCCAATGGATTGTTTCAGCTTAAAAGGGAACAATACACCGTCAACATTTCTATAATCAGAATATTCTGTTTCTCTTGTGAAAGTACCCTGTGGAACAGTAACTTGTTTACTGTCCTTAACTTTTAGTCCAGAATTTGTGTCGAAATATTCAAGCCATGTTTTGCCATCCGGTAGAGACATTTCAACTTTATATGCATCTTTACCGTTGATTTTTTCAATTCCATCCAGTTTTGAATTTACTTTTACTGAATCAATTATGAAAAGCGGGTGAATCAGTGCTTCGTATTTCATAGCCTCCAGCCCCTCACCCGTTATTTCCTGCGAATTACCACCAACGGTCATTACGGCTTTTTTTCCGTCGAAATAGACATCCTGTTTCATTGCCCCTGCGTCCATTTCCTGTTTCATTTTATTCGGTGCTTTCTGGTAAATCATCATGGTAATATTCATACCCTGAACAGATCCGCGCATAATTGTGGTTTTATCTTTTACTTTTTCAAGATTGTCTTTTCCACCAAGAGCATTTATGTATTTGTCTATTACTTTCTTTGCCGTAATTCCTTCGGGTGCTTTATTTTTTGTTGTATCAACTTTATCACCAAATCTATCATACAAAGTAATCGGTCCGAATTGCTTCAACCCGTTTTCAACGTCAGAAGCTTTTCCGACAACAAGCACATAAGCACTATCTGGTTTTATATATTTTTTAGCAGCTTCCATAACTTCTGCGGAAGTAACGGTTGATATATTTTTCAGATAGTTCTGGTAGTAGTCTTTAGGAAGATTGTAGCGTGCAATATTTAAAGCGAAATTTGCTATTGTCTGCGGCCGCTCAAGCGCTATTGCAAAGTTACCGGTCATATAATTCTTAGCTGTTTGTAATTCTGAATCAGGCACAGCTTCTGTTCTAATTCTGTTCATCTCGTAAAGTATTTGTGTTATTGAACTGTCTGTTACTGAATTACGTACTTCGGCATTTGCAATAAAACTTCCAATTAGTTTATCCTGGGTGAGGGATGAATAGGCTCCGTAAGTATAAGAATGTTTTTCTCTTAAGTTTTCAAACAACCTGAAAACACCACCACCAAGAATAGTATTTGCGACGTTAGCCTCTATCAGGTCGGGATCACCAAGTTTCAGTTGAACCGGGTAGCCGACTTCCACTACTGATTGCACGGAATTTGAGCGGTCAACTAAAGCCACTTTTCGTTCTGACGGTGGCTGGGGTGTTTTATACTTGAATGTAGGAACCACTTTCTTTTTCCAACTACCAAAATACTTTTCTACCAGCGGCCTGGCTTCGTCGAGTGTAATGTCACCAACAATTGCTAAATAGGAAATATTAGGGGCAAAAAACGTTGAGTAATAATCTTTACATTTTTGAAGAGTAATGCTGTCAACAGTCTGTTCTGTTTCAACTTCACCGTACGGATGATTCTTACCGTACAAAAGGGCACTTTCAACTGTTGCTGCAATTGCGCTAGGGTCGTCTTTTTGAGCCGCCAGTCCGGATTGCATTCTCTTTTTGATTTTATCAAGTTCAGTCTGTTTAAAATTTGAATTCAGAACAATATCAGACATAATGCTTAATAATTTTTCTGTGTGATCTTTAAGCGACATTGCAAAAACACCTGATGAGGAAGTTGAAAGAGTTGCGCCTATAAAATCAATTTCCTGGTCAAGTTGATCTTTAGTCTTTGTTTTTGTTCCTGTTCTCAAAAGATTTCCTGTGGCTTCCAGATAACCCGATTGATCTCCTTCCAGAACCGGATCTCTGTTGATTACTAGAGAATAGGCAACTCTTGGGAGTTTATGGTTTTCAACAACAAATACTTTAAGTCCGTTTGGAAGCACAAAAGATTCATATTTGCCAAGATGAATTTCAGGTGCCGGTCCTGGCTCCGGTTTCTTTGATCTGTCTATCTGTGCGAAAGAAGGAACTGCAAAGACGAATAATAATATGAGTGTTAATATTCTGTTTTTCATCTTATTTACCCTCCTTCTTTGGTTCTGCCGATTTTGGCAGGTAATACAACACAACCCTGTTATTTTTTGTTAAGTATTTGTCAGCTACACGTTTAATGTCCTCACGCGTTACTTTCATAAAACGGTCAATTTCTGTGTTTATTAAATTTGTGTTTCCAAAGAAAACATAATATTGTGCAAGATTTTCAGCAACACCTGCATCGGTTGCATTCTGACTTACAAAATTATTTTTAACCTGATTTCTTATTTTTTGAAATTCTTCTTCAGAAATTAAATTCTTTTTAACTTTTTCCAACTCTGTCTGCATTGATGCTTCAAGATCATTGGCTTTTACACCCGCATTACAAATACCGTATGAAATAAATAAACCAGCATTCTCCAGCGCAAATGGGAATGATCCAACATTAATGGCTTTTTGTTCTTTATCAACTACGGCCTTGTAAAGGCGCGAACTTTGTCCTGTCGATAAAATAGTCGTTAGCATATTTAATGCGTAATAATCAGGTGTTCCCTGAGCCGGAATGTGATATGCCTGCAAGACAAGTGGGAGTTGTATATTATCATAAACAGTATCCCTTACTTCCGCTTTTTGCGGTTGTATCTTAAAGTCAGGGCGATAGATTTTTTCCTGCGCTTTTGGTATGCCTGCAAAATATTCGGCTATTTCTTTCTTAGCCTGGTCAATGTCTATATCACCTGCAATTGAAAGTGTAACATTCTGAGGAACATAATATTCTTTATAAAAATTTCTGAATTCAGATATCGTAGCTTTATCTATATATTGTGCGGATCCAATCGGCATCCATTCATAAGGTGTACCTTTAAAGGCTCTTTTAAATGTTTCTTCTAAAACAGAACCATAGGGCTGGTTGTCATAACGCTGATGTCTTTCTTCGATAACTACCTTACGTTGTGTTTCAACTCCCACGGAATCTATTTTAAGATGAAGTAATCTTTCTGATTCGAGCCACAGTCCGAGCTTAAGCTGGTTTGAAGGCAGAATCTCGTAAAAGAAAGTTCTATCGAAAGAGGTATTTGCATTTAATTGTCCACCTGCATTTTGAACGATTTTAAAATATTGTTCACGTGGAATGTTCCGTGAACCTTCAAACATCAAATGTTCAAAGAAGTGTGCAAAACCGGTTCTGTCTGCTTTTTCATTTTTTGAACCGACGTGATACATCATTGTAACAGCGACAATTGGAGTAGTGTTGTCCTTATGTAAAATTACGTGCATTCCATTGTCGAGATTGTATTCAGTAAAATTTATTTTGTTTTGTGCAAAGCCTGCTGCAACAAAAACAAAAAGCAATACAATCATAGGGATGAGTTTTTGTTTCATCATTATATCCTTTTGAGTTAGAAAAATAATGCTCTGATTGTGCAAAATAAGCATTTTCAGGTTCTGTTATAGTTCCCAAATCGAACCAGTCGAACTACTAACATATAAAAACATTGTAAAAAAACATATATATAAATACAAATTTGTTAATAAAGTTAATTTGTAGTTATGTTTGATATGAATATGTAAAAGAACATGTAAAATTTCTGAATGAAAAAAATACTGGTTCTTGGCGCAGGCCGAACTTCAGCGCCACTTATCGATTACCTTTTGAGGAGCTCGGTTTCAGAAGACTGGTTCCTGACAGTAGCCGATTATTCTCTCTCCCTTGCACAGGATAAAGTAAAAAACCATCCAAACGGAAGGGCAATAGAATTTAATATCCATGACGATCTTCAAAGGGAGAAAGAAATTTCTTCGGCAAATCTTGTTATTTCAATTTTACCTGCCACGCTCCACATTAAAGCGGCAGAACAATGCATTAAATCAAAGAAACATTTCCTGAGCGCCTCCTATATTTCAGATGCAATAGATGAATTAAACAAAGACGCAAAAAGTAATGATCTCATATTTTTAAATGAAATGGGTGTTGATCCGGGCATTGATCATATGGATGCAAAACAACTGATTGATAAAATAGAAGGCCAGGGAGGTGATATTCTATCTTTCAAATCATACGGGGGGGGACTTATATCTCCACGAAGTGATGACAATTGCTGGGGATATAAATTTACCTGGAGCCCGGTGAATGTAGTTAATGCGGGGAAAGCAGGGGGCAGGTACTTAAAAGACGGAAAAGAAGTTAATATTAGCTATGAAGATATTTTTCTGGATACTGAATTTGTTGAAATTCCCGGCCAGGGTAATTTCGAATCTTATCCTAACAGAGACGCAATAAAATATCTGAAGAAATATTCTATTGAAAATGTTAAAAATATTTATCGCGGGTCACTTCGTAAGCCGGGATTCTGTAAAGCGTGGAATGCAATTATTAAAATCGGGCTGACAGATTCCGAAAAGATTTTTCCTGAATCTGATAAAATGACCTATAAAGATTGGATGGATAAATTTATTCCTGGTGATAATACCAAATCAGATAAAGAAAGGCTTAAAAGTTTTTTGAATGACAGAGCTGATTCTGAAGTAATAGAAAAATTAATGTGGCTCGATCTTTTTAACAACAATAAAATAAAGGTAAAAAGTGCTTCTTCGGCACAAATACTTCAGGAATTGCTCGAATCAAAGTGGAAGTTTATGAATGATGACAGCGATATGACGATCCTTCAAACATCTATTGATTACACACTAAACTCACAAAAGAAAAGACTCACCTCTTCTCTGATCGTGAACGGCTACGAAAGTAATTTCACCGCGATGTCGCGTACAGTTGGTCTTCCTCTTGGAATAGCAGCTAAATTAATTTTACAGGATAAAATCAAAGAGAGGGGAGTAATAATTCCTATACATAAAGATATTTATGAACCGGCTCTGAAAGAATTGAAAGAGTTAGGAATTGCTTTCAAGGAAGAAGAAAACACAATTTGAGTATTTTGCTGGAACCTACGCGATAAAATTTTTCATATAATTGAACTCATCAGTAAAATTTCCCTTCCACATTATTACGCCCTTCATTATTTCAGGCGGAAGGGCGGAGTCATTCATATTTCCTTTGTAATTGGCATTAGTAATTTGTTTGAGGAACGGGAAAATATCTTTACTGAATTGCTCGGATGCATCGGCAGAAAATTCGCAAGGAAGATTTGTTACAGCCATTACTGCGATTCCTTCTCCATCGAAACCATCACGTAGAGTTTCGGCGTATGGATCATAAATATAAACAGGGTTATCAATCCACGTTTCTTTTGAGAATTCAATGCAGCCATTCGGGTCACAGGTTATATCTCCAATCGCTATTAATGTTTTATGATACTGGTAGATATTTTTCATCAATTCATTTGATATCGCACGCGGATATTTGGGAGACCAGATAATACAGTTCATTAAAATAGAAACATAAGGAAGAATATTATCCAGGTTCGATTCGTAAGATTCGGGGTTCAGCATATAATGGTGTTCCTTTTCCATTACATGAAGTTTTGAATATTCTTCAGCATTCATCTGTTGTCCGGGTTTCAATCTGAAAATTTCCGACTTTCTTAGCACAAGCTTATATGTTTTTTTGCGAGAACCGAGAGAAAACACTTCGGGTAACTGACTGAGAGTGATTGTTTCAAAAGGAAGGAGTTTATAAATTTCTTGAGCACCGTAACTGGTTTTTCCTTTCCCCAAAAAAACAGTTATGATTGGAGGAATTTCTTCAGGCGTACCGTATTTTTTAATAACCTGCCCTGCTTCCTTTATTATTTTAATAATGTGATTGAGGTCATCACCTTCAACTGCCTGAGGAATTTTTTCAAAGGGGTTTTGTAAGCCGTTTCTTTTTAATTTTTCCCCAAATGCCCATAACGTATCTACCATTCCTGCATATCCGGCATTATAAGTAAAAGCCGTTATAAGCCTGTTATCTTTTTCATCCCTTATTAATTCATAATCGATTAATGTCGCGTTTTTTTCAACATAAGATTTAAGAATCTGGCGGTTTTTTAACTGCCCTTTATGTGTATGCGAAAAACAATAATAAGCCTTGTCGGGCATAATTTTTTTTGCCCCAATTTCTTTGAGTCCGATTATCACATCTGCTTTTGAAATATCTTCTGTAATCTCTGCTCCCGTTTTTCTGTACTGGGAATCAGGGAATGCCCTTTTAATGTGGCCTGTTTCGGGACTCACAGAGGGCTGAACTAAAAGTTTATTCCCCCATTCAATTATATTTTTAGCATATGACGGTGTAATAGCAACACGCTTTTCACCGCGCTTTCCTGATCCCTCTCTTCTGATTGCGATTATGTTTTTCATATATGATTTAGTAATACTTGTTAACGCGGTTTCCCAATTGAATTTTTTAAGATAAGCAAAATGTGGGAAAGTTAGAATTATTAGAAAGTAAAATCTGGTGCTATAATTTATTAAAGATTTGCAGGTAAAATGTTAATAGAATTGCCAATTCTGCCCATCCTTTCTTCCTTTGATGAAATTGCTATATTCCCTATAATTAGAGTACAAATCAAAACAAATTTCCGGTTAATTTACAACAGGTGTTATGAGAATAATATTTTATATTTTGGTCTGTTCTACAGTAATAAATGCACAACAGTTTTTCATTCAAGGGAAGGTTTTCGATGCTTCAACCAGTCAGCGACTAAGTTTTACTAACATCAGAGTTGCAGGTACAACATATGGTACTGCCGCGAATAAAAACGGGGAGTATGAGCTGAAAGCGAAGCCCGGCAATTATACGCTTGTTGCATCTTTCATTGGCTATAAATCAGATACAATTTCAGTTAACCTAAATAAAAATATATCCAGTCTTAATTTTTACTTGAAACGGACTGATATCTCACTTCCCGAAATTACTATCACTCCCGGTGAAGATCCGGCAATTAGAATTATAAAAAGAGCAATCAGAAGGAAAAATGAAAGAAATAAGAAACTTTCCAGTTATGAATATGAAGCCTATACAAAAGCGGTTTTAAAAACCGAGGATGATCTTAATATGAAAGGAAGAAAATTTAACCTTTCAATCGGTGGAAATGATACAACTCAACTGAAAATATCTGCAATAATTGAAAACCAGAGCAAGGGATATTTCAAAAAGCCGGATAATTATAAAGAAGTAATTCTAGCTAGGAAACAAAGCGCCAACCTTCCTCCAACCCTAAATATTTTTACGGGAGGAAGGCTAATTGAAAATTTATACGAAAACAAAGTAAGCATTACAAACAATAGTTTGCCCGGACCTTTAGCAGATAATGCGCTAAATTATTATAAATATTACCTGAAAAATATCTCTGCTATAAATGATCAGTCTGTATATGAAATATTTATGACGCCATCTGTTAAAAGCAATCCCGGTTTTGAGGGGAATATCTATATAATTGATGGAAGCTATGATCTTTTAAAAGTCGATTTGACATTAAACAATGCAGCTAATGTTGGAGGTATTTTTGATACAATAAGGGTGGTCCAACAGTTTTCAGTTTTTAGTGATTCCATTTCAATGCCCATTGATTACCATATGCTGGTAGGGATTGATTATCTTGGACTGGTAAAATTCGGGTTTGAAGTAAATTCCATACTCTACAATTTTAAAATTAATCCCCCAATTGATGGTTCATTTTTTAACAAAGCTGTAGTTACAGTATTGCCCGATGCGGATAAAAAAGATCCATCGTACTGGAAGGAAACTCAAACCATTCCGAACACAACGGCCGAACAGAAAGCATATTCCCGAATTGATAGCTTGAGTAATATAACAGAGAGTTTCGGGGAAAGATTTTCTTTTTTGTCTTCCAGTGTAAATTTTTCTAATCATTTCTCGACAAGTGGGCCATTGTCAATGTACCATTTTAATCGTGTGGAAGGAAACGCTCTTGATTTTGGATTAAATTTCTATGACTTGGATGAAAGAAGATTATATTCAGACTTGGATTTTTCTTATGGATTTTCGGATAAAAAATTTAAATCTGAGATTAATGCACGATATCTGCTTGGTGATTACAGAACGTGGAGAATTAATTTTGATGCCTATAATAAAATGAAAGTTTTATTTGTTGGATCCGATGTTTATAAAAAACTGACCTCCACATTGTTGGCACTTCTGGTTAAAAATGATTTCCGGGATTATTATTATTCAAGAGGATTTAATTTTAATGTTAGAGGTGAAGTTTTCCCTATTCTTAATTTAAGTGCAGGATTTATGAACACCACCGACAATAATGCATTTAAAAACACCTCCGTATCAGTATTCAAAACGAAAAGGGAATACAGAGATAATCCGCCGATATATGAGACAAAAATAAATGCTTTCACGACAGGATTCACGCTGGACTTCAGGGATTATATTGAAGACGGTTTATTCAGAAGAAGAACTTCATTTGGTAAATCGTATATAATATTTTCAGGTGATCTTACATATTCAAACAGGGATATCCTTAACTCAGGTGAAAGTTTTACAAAATACGAACTATCTGCTTTTGGCAGATTAAATTCAGTAAAATCTACATCTTTAAGGTATAGAATTTACGGAATGTATAACAACGGTTATTTGCCTTTGCAGTTAATGTATGCTCTTCCTGCGGATATTGATTTAGTATCACATAGTTTTACTTTTCGCACGTTGGATTACAATGAAATTACCGGAGACAGGGTTGTAACATTAAATCTCGATTATAATTTTGGTACGGAGGTTTTCAGATTATTAAATATTCCGGGTTTTAAAGATTGGGACATTACATTAAATGCCTTTCTTAATGCTGCCTATTCTGATATTTCGTCTGAATCAAGATCTATTCTTCCACGGCAGGTGTATACATTTAACAGCACGTTTTATGAAATAGGATTCGGGCTGGCTCATGCACTGATTCCGATAAAGATCGAATTTGCGTGGAAGTTGAATCACAGGGGAGAAAATAATTTTAAAGTTGGTTTTAATATAAATATGCTTTAAAAATAAAAAGCGCTCTGAAAAGAGCGCTCAGGAATTGCAAGCCTGTCCCGACACATCGTGTCAGGGTTAACCAAAAATTTATTTTTTAACTCTTCGGTTTTGCTTCGCTAACTATAATGTTACGGCCTTTAAGATCTGTTCCATTAAGAGCCTCAATAGCTGCACTTGCTTCAGATTCG
This sequence comes from uncultured Bacteroidota bacterium, assembly GCA_963748105.1. GTDB lineage: Bacteria > Bacteroidota > Ignavibacteria > Ignavibacteriales > Ignavibacteriaceae > JAKAGZ01. The sequence goes on from CAVVHP010000011.1 coordinate 26,896, forward strand.
TTTTCCATTTCTACGAATCCAAATCCCCTTGATCTACCGGTCTGACGATCAGTGATCACTTTAGCAGAAACGACCGTTCCGTGTGGTTCAAAAGCTGCCTGCAGGGCCTGGTCGTCTACTGCCCATGGGAGACTTCCCACAAAAAGTTTAGTACTCACTAACTTACCTCTAAAAAAATAATGAATAAAACACCGATTTATTAAACCGGTTTACCAAAATAATATTTAAAATTTCTAAAACAAAATGAATTTCCTTAAAAATGAAGGATTTTTAAGGTTTTAGCGATTTGTCGATTCCTTCCATTAATGTTTCAACTGCAATAACCTTTATAGAAGTGTCGTTTTTTGCATTTTTTTGATTGTTTTTAGGAATAATTATTCTCTCAAATCCCAATTTCTCAGCTTCCTGTATCCTTTTTTCAATGTGTCCAACGCTGCGGATTTCGCCTCCCAGACCAACCTCTCCAATTAAAACGATCTGGTTATCAACCACTTTATCCAGCAGACTTGAGACAATACTGCAGCAGACCGCAAGGTCTACAGCCGGTTCAGAAATTCTAACTCCGCCTGCAACGTTTAAAAACACATTATTAGCCGATAGCCTGTAGTTTCCTCTTTTTTCCAGTACAGCCAGTAAAATTGAAAGCCGCCTTTGATCAAAACCGGTTGTAACCCTTTGAGGGTAGCCGAAATTTGTTGGTGTTACCAGCGCCTGTACTTCAAGAAGAAGCGGGCGGGTTCCCTCAATACTTGCCGTAACCACAGAACCGGGTGTTTCCCTGTCTCTTTCACTTAAAAAGAGCTCACTCGGGTTCTTTACTTCGGTAAGTCCTTCCTCGTGCATTTCAAAAATGCCGATTTCGTTTGTGCTGCCAAACCTGTTTTTCTGTGCACGGAGAATTCTGAAAGTATGATTTGATTCTCCCTCAAACTGAATGACCGTATCAACGATGTGTTCAAGAATTTTCGGTCCGGCTATCATTCCTTCTTTTGTAACGTGACCTACAACAATTACACAAAAATGTTTTTTCTTTGCTTCTTCCATTAATAGAGATGTGCATTCTCTTATTTGTGTTACAGTACCGGGTGAATTTTCTAGTTCGTTTCTGTAAACGGTTTGAATGGAATCTATTATTACAACAGAAGGTGAAAGCGATTTTATTGCCGAAAGAATCGGGCCCATATTAGTTTCGGCGAGCACATAAAAATTTTCTGATTTTAGCTTTAATCTTTGTGATCTTATTTTAATCTGTTTTTCTGATTCCTCACCCGTTACGTACAATACTTTTTCTTTTATCTTTGATGCCGACTGCATTACTAAAGTCGATTTACCAATACCGGGATCACCGCCTAACAGTATTACTGAGCCGGGCATCAATCCGCCACCAAGAACACGGTCAAATTCATTTATACCCGTTTTAATTCTGTCGTCTTCTGTTGCGGTTATTTCCGTAATTTTTTTGAACCGAACTTCTCCTTTAAAGCTTGCTGGTTTTCTTTTATTAGTTTCAATTATTTCTTCAGTAAAAGAATTCCAGCTATCACATTCCGGACATTTACCCAGCCATTTCAGAGATTCATAAGCACAATTGGAACAGATATATTTTATTTTCGTTTTCGACATAAAGAACATTATAAGTCTTCAGACAGGATAAATATTGTTGTTATTTCGAAGGAGTTCCGATCTTTCGTGACGACTGGGAAATAACAAAAATGATTTTATAAAAATTTACCAACTACTTTTTCTACTTCTTTTAAAGCGGTGGGAATATTATTCACTTCTTTACCGCCCGCCGTTGCAAGGTGAGGCCTGCCACCACCACCGCCGCCGACAAGCTTTGCGAGATCTCCAACAATTTTTCCTGCTGAAAGTTTTTTGTTTTTTATCAGGTTATCGGAAACAACACAAACAATTCCTACTTTTCCTTCAAGATCTGCAAACAAAACACCCAGCCCGTTTTTAATCTTATTTCTCAGTTCATCGCCGAAGGATTTCAGCTCGTCCATATTTTCCGCGTCTACTTTTGCCTTATAGACGTTTATCCCGTTAACATTCGCGGGGCTCTTTAATACCGTGTCAACCTGTCCGAGTTTATCCTGCAGTTTTAATCCTGAAATTTCTTTCTCAATTTTTTTCTTTTCCTCGGCAAGCTGTGCATATTTTTCTTCCTGCTGCTTAATTAAATCGAGTTGTTGCTGAATGTAAGCTTCAACACCTCTGCCGGTTACGGCTTCAATTCTTCTAACTCCGCTTGCAATAGATGATTCGCTTATAATCTTGAAAAGCCCGATCTCGGAAGAATTTTTAACGTGCGTTCCCCCGCAGAACTCCATGCTGAAATCCCCAAACTGGACCACGTTTACCTTATCCCCATACTTGTCGCCGAAGAACATCAGCGCACCCATTTTTTTTGCCTGATCAAAAGGAATGTTTCTGTGGTGCTGAAGCTGAATATTCCTTCTTAGTTCTTCATTTACCATTGATTCAATGTCTTTTAACTCAATGTCCGAAAGTTTTGAAAAGTGAGTAAAGTCAAAGCGTAATCTATCCGGACCTACATAAGAACCAGCTTGGTGAACGTGGGTTCCCAGAATTTTCCTCAGTGCAGCGTGAATAAAATGAGTTGCCGAATGATTTCTCATAATATCCCAGCGGCGTGTTTCGTCAACGTGAGCAATTACTTCCGATCCGGGAATTACGGGGCTGTCCTGCTTGTTTTCGACTATGTGGATTGTTTTATTATCAACTTTTGTTACATCAACTACTTTTAGTTTATTTTTATCAATTAGTATTTCGCCAAGATCATCAATTTGTCCTCCTGCTTCAACATAAAATGGGGTTTTGTCAAGAATAAGAAAATCATTTCCGTTTTCTTTTTCGTAACTGATAATTTGGGCCTGCGACTTTAATTCATCATAACCGGTGAATTCGGTTTTCCCTTCGATCTTTTTTATAGAAATTTCAGGCGCATAGCCAGTAAACTTGAGAGCCCCTGTTTCTGGATGGCTCCTTGATCGTTCCTTTTGTTCTTCCATTAATTTGTTAAAGCCGGCTTCATCAATTGTAAATCCATTTTCTTTAGCCATAGCATTTGTTAAATCTACTGGAAATCCAAAAGTATCGTAAAGTTTGAAAACATCTTCACCGGAAATAATATTTTGCTTTTTCTTCTTAAGGTTTTTAATAACATTATCAAACAAATCTATTCCTCTATCTAGCGTTGCATTAAAACCTTCTTCTTCTGCTTTTACAACTTTTTTAACATATGCTTTTTTCTCATTAATCTCAGGGAAAACCTTTCCCATATCTTTAACAACAATGTCAACCAGTTCAAAAAGAAATGGCTTTTTCAAATTCAGTTTTCTTCCGTAACGCGCGGCTCTTCTCAGGATTCTGCGAAGCACATAACCCCGGCCGTCATTCCCCGGAACAGCGCCGTCTGCAATTGCAAATGTCAGCGTGCGGATATGATCTGCAATTACGCGCATAGGAATTTTATTCTCTTCAGCATCATATTTAACGCCGGACATCTTTGAGACTTTTTTTATCAAAGGTGTGAAAACATCAGTGTCATAATTAGAGCCCTTCTTTTGAAGGACTGCGCACATCCTTTCAAATCCCATTCCCGTATCCACGTGTTTTGCAGGAAGGTCATGAAGGTTACCATTTTCGTCACGGTTATACTGAATAAAAACAAGATTCCATAATTCAATGCATTCCGGTTTCCCTGCATTTACCCACTTCGGGTTTTCAAAATCATCACTTAAATTTATGTGAATTTCTGAGCATGGGCCGCAGGGACCTGTTTCGCCCATTTCCCAGAAATTATCTTTTTCGTCAAAGGTTAAAATGTGTTCAGGATTTATGTCGGTTTCATTTTTCCAGATTTCAAGAGCTTCATCATCAGTTCTGTAAACTGTTGCGTAAAGTCTTTCTTTAGGAAGTTTCCATACATCCGTAAGTAATTCCCAGCCCCATTTAATCGCTTCTTTTTTATAATAATCTCCGAATGACCAGTTGCCGAGCATCTCGAAAAAAGTGTGATGATATGTGTCATGTCCAACCTCTTCAAGATCATTATGCTTCCCGCTAACACGAATACACTTCTGAGTATCTACAGCGCGCGAATATTGCCTTTTACCCGTTCCGAGAAATACATCTTTAAATTGATTCATTCCTGCATTTGTAAATAGCAAAGTGGGGTCATCGAATGGAACCACGGGGGAACCTGGCACTATCCGGTGCTCTTTATTTCTGAAAAACTCTAAAAATTGTTGTCTTATTTCGCCTGAGGTCATATTCCTTTTTCCGATTAAAATGAATTAATAAAGATAATAAATTCAGCACTCACCATAAATAGCCGAATATTTGTACATACTTGTTCAGGTCTGGCCAAATGATAAAATCTATTGTTTCAAATTGACCGGTAAATTTGTTAAATTTAATCAGTTAAGAATTTAATAACAAATTGAGCACCACACATTGCCTCAAAACGCTAATTTATCTGATATAGAAATTATGAAGAGGGTTTCTTCGTATGATTCGAAAGCCCTTGAAATTCTGTATAACAGATATTCCCCACTTCTTTATACCCTGATTAAAAAAACCGTAAATGATAAAGAATTGGCAGAGGAAATTCTTACAGAGGTTTTTGTAATTATCTGGCGCAAAATTCAATTGTTTGATGTGTACAAAGGAAATGTTTATTCCTGGTTGGTAATACTTGCCAGAAATAAAGTGGTGGATACTTTGCGCAGATCCCGCGGGAATAAATTACCGGAATATACTGATGAATATGAAGATGAGTTTATAATTCCTAAACTTTCAAAAAACATCGATCCTCTTGATGTTAAAACAGCGTTAAGTATTAAAGATAGTGTTGAAACAGCTTTGAATAGGCTGACCGATGCACAAAAATATGTGCTTTACCTCGCATTCTATGAGGGATTTACTCAGAGTGAAATTGCTGAAAAGCTAAATATTCCTTATTCAACTGTGAAATCAAAAATAAAAATTGCTTCAACCAATTTGAAAGAATTTTTATTAAAAGGAGATTCATAGTGATTGACAATAATGAATATAATGAGCTCCTTTATGCATATTCTTTTGGATGTCTTGACGAAAAAGATCTCGCAAAATTAAAAACACACCTTGAGTCTGAAGGTAATTTCCCCTGGCAGGAACTTGGCGAGTTTCAGAATTTGTCTTCATTACTTCCCTCAATTTTGGCAATTGAAACTCCAGCCCCGGAAGTGAAGGATACTGTAGCCAGAAAACTTTATCGGATTCGGGATGAAATTAAAGCAAAAAGAGCGAAACAAAATAAGGATAATAAATCACCCCAATTAATTCCCGGTGCAGCCGAAGAAAAAAAAGAAGCTTTAGAAGAATCAGAAAACCCGAAAGAATCAGCAATAGATGATTTTGAACCCGTTACACCAATCAGAAAGACAGCTGACATCTTTAGCCATCCCGTAGAAGACACGGCAAAAAAGACTTCTGAGGAAACTGAAAGTAAAGTACACAAAACAGCAGAGAATGAAATCGATACCCTTTCTGATGCCGAAGTTGATGAACCTGAAAGTACTGAAGAGCCGGAGAAAAAGCTAAGTTATTTGGAAAGAAAGTATTCAAAAGATGTTAATAAGAAAGAGAGAGTAAATTCTAAATACCTGGTCACTATTTTCATATTAATTTTTGTTGTAGGCCTGATTGTTGTGTATCTAAAGATTAGCGGTGACGTTTCAGATTACGAGACAAAAATAAATTCGTTGAATAATCAAATCACTAAGCTTTCTAGTAAGGTTAGTCAAAACAGGGAACTTCAATTAATTCTGACATCAAAGGATTTAAGCACATTAAATCTTGAAGCTGTTAAGGCTCCCCCCAATACATATGGTAAGTTATTTGTAAGCCCAGAGAACAGTAAGGGATTTATTCAGGTTCCAAATATGACGGAACTTTCTAATAATAACGTTTACCAGTTATGGATAGAAATTAATAGACAGTATTATTCACTCACAATATTCAAAACAGCGGGTAATTTATCATACGTTGCATTCGATCTTCCAAGCATTACCAATTTAAGAAAAGTGAGCTTTTTACTTACCGAAGAGCCTGAAGGAGGCTCAGGAGAACCTACAGGTAAAGTATTATTAAAAGGTGCATTTTAACTGTGTCCCTTTTCTTCCCACCAGACAAGAAATAAAATTCCAATTGTAATTATTATAACAGGCCAGTAATTTCCTGCAACCCTGAACATTGAACCATAAAAGGAAACAAAACTAATATTTCCAATAGTAATTGTAAAAATTATTCCCAGTAAAAGAAAAATACCTGAAAGAATAATTACCTTTTTTCTTTTAGTATCATCATAGTAAACCATTAAGAAGGCAATTCCAACCATTAGCAAAGATGTGGGCAGATAAAGTTGTGAATTCCAGAAAATTAGAAAATTATTAACTATATATAACAAGATGCCTATAAGAAAAATAATTGTGCCTAGAAAAAGACTAAGTGGTTGATCCTGTCCAAATGAAACGTAAGAAGAACTAACACCGAAAAAAACGAATGCATACCCAACAAGTTCACTACCGGACAAAGAAATTATTCCGAAGATTTTTAATATTAATGCCAGGGCTAAAAATATTAAAAGGTAGGTTAAGATAGATTGGTAAATTTTCACTTGGTAATCAGCTTTAATTATCAGAAGAAATAAGGACTAATTGTACTAAACAATTTAACACAAATTTATAAAATTCTCATTCCCATACTTGACGCAATTATGTCAACTGCAAAATCGGCACTTTTATTTTTATCATCCAGAATGGGGTTAACTTCAGTAATTTCGAGCGAAGACATACAGCCACAATCTGCAATAGCTTCCATTAATAAATGTGCTTCCCTATAACTAAGCCCACCCGGTACCGGTGTACCAACACCCGGCGCAACGGTAGGATCAACGCTATCAAGATCGAAACTAACGTGAATGTGATCCACTTTTTCTTTGAACTCTTTTAAAACGCGTGTGATAATTCTGTGTACTCCGAGTTTATCAACATCCGTCATAGTATATACGGGCAGATGTATTTTCTTCACCAAATCTCTTTCAAGCTTATCTATACTTCTGATTCCTATTAAAGCACAGTTTTCCGGATTTAGTTTTGGAGAAAAACCGTAAAGTTTAGTAAGTTTTTCATTTCCTAATCCGAGTGACGCGGAAAGCGGCATACCGTGAATGTTTCCCGATGGAGATATTTTATCTGTGTTCATGTCAGAGTGAGCATCTATCCAGATAACACCAAGTTTCTTTTTGTGTTTTTTGCAATAAGCAGAAATTCCCGCTATTGAACCAAGTGCCATTGAATGATCACCGCCGACACATAAAGGAAATCTGTCCTGTTCAAGAGTTCTTTCAACTTTCTTGGCCAACGTAGTGGCTGTTTTAATTATTTGATTTACATATTTTAATTTCGGATTGGTGATTTTCTGACGTTCCATTATTTCTATGTGAACGTCTCCGGTATCAATTACTTTATATCCAAGCTTTTCAAGCTTTTCTGTTAGGCCGGCTATTCTTATAGCGGAAGGACCCATGTCAACGCCTCTTCTGCCTGCGCCAAGGTCCATAGGAAATCCAATAATATTAATCGTTTTGGTCTGTGGCTTTTTCATAAAAGTATAATTAAGAATTTTATAGATATGAAGTGGCACAAGTTATAAAGATTCGTGCTAATATTCCATCCACTGATTTCTGAAAACCGGGGTTTTTGTTTGAATTTCTTAAAAAATGAAGGAATATCTGTTCTAAAACTATTTAAGTTTATGTGTATATTTTGAATAGAAATTAGATATAATACAATTCCAGAAAATAAGATTAATGGAAAATTAAATGACTAATCAGCAGCCGATGATAAGCGTTGGTATTCTTACTGAAAAACAGGTGCTATTTGAGCTTTATGGTGATTTTAAATGCTATGGAATGAAAAATACCTTCAGTGGAAGATACTTGGCTGAAATAGAAGGTGATAAAATTATTTGTAGGCGTGGAAATGAGAAATTGGAAATTATAGGAGAGATTATTTTTGAACCCGAGGAAATGGGAATGGAATCATTTCTTATCAGAAATGTAAGTGTTGGTGATAAGTTCCACTGGCAAAGAAAAGAGAATGAAAGATTTATTGGCCAGCTAAAATTGCTAAAAAATAAAGATAAAATTACAGTAATAAATATTCTTCCAATAGAAAGTTACCTAACAAGCGTAATTTCTTCCGAGATGAGTGCCAGGAGCCCGGTTGAAGCATTAAAAGCACATGCAATTATTTCTCGAAGCTGGCTCTTTTCCCAGATATCAAAAAAAGGAAAAGATAAAACCGGTATCGGATATGATTCAGATACAGAGCATATTAAATGGTACGACAGGGAAGAACACGATCTTTTTGATGTTTGTAATGATGATCATTGCCAGAGATATCACGGAATTACAAAAGTGTTTACCGGTGTTGCAAGTAAAGCAGCGGAGGAAACTGCGGGATTAGTATTAATGAACGGAAATGAAATTTGCGATGCGCGGTATTCAAAATGCTGCGGCGGAATTTCTGAAAATTTTGAAAACGTATGGGCACCGGTCAATCATCCATATCTGAAATCTGTAATCGATTATAAATTTGAACCGGAGAATTTTAATTTAGACCTTGCTAAAGAAGAAAATGCTGAAAAGTGGATAAGAGGAAATCCGCATTCATTTTGTAATACGACAGACAGAACAGTACTCTCTCAGATTCTTGTTGATTTCGATCAATCGACAAAAGATTTTTTCAGGTGGAAAGTTGAATACAGCCGTAAGGAACTTTCGGAAATTATTAAAGAAAAAAGTGGAATCGATTTCCGAGAAATAATAGATCTCATTCCTATTGAACGCGGAGCTTCAGGCAGAATAATTAAATTACAAATAGTTGGTACTCAGAAAACCCTTATCGTGGGCAAGGAACTTGAAATTAGAAGATTTCTTTCCCCATCACATTTATACAGCTCGGCTTTTGTTGTTGAAAAAGTTGGACAGAAAGAAAGCTCGCCCGCAAGATTTATCCTGCATGGCGCAGGATGGGGGCACGGGGTCGGATTATGCCAGATCGGGGCTGGAGTAATGGCATCGGATGGTTATTATTTTGATGAAATACTTCTGCATTATTTTTCCGACGTTAAACTAAAGAAAATTTACTGATCAGAATATTTAATAATTGTTTTAACCGATAATTTATGAACATACTTTATTCCTGCCTTTCAAATAGTTGGGGCGGCATGGAGATGCTGACAATAATTCAGATGCAGCAGCTTGTGGACAGAAAGATTGCTGTCGAATTACTTTGTCTAACAGATTCAAAAATGCAAAAAGAGGCTGGAAAAAAAGGTCTTAAATGTTTTACAATCAATTCTGCAAATAGTGTTAATCCTGCCGGGATTACGAAAGTAATGTCTTATCTGAAAGCCAAAAAATTTGATTTGATTCATTCTCATGCTTCAGGGGATCTGTGGACAGTAGTACCGGCCCTAAAAATTTCGCGAAATAAAATTCCATTAATACTAACAAAGCATGTTGGTTCTTACATAGTTAAAAAAGACTTTCTTCACAAGCGTTTATATAACCGGGTAAATCTTGCTTTGGCTATAAGTAACGTGATAAAAACAAATTTGATAGAGACCACACCCCTAACGGAAGAAAAAATTATACTTATTCATAATGGTATAGATATAAATAGGTTTGATCCTTCCAAAGCCGACCGCGAAAAAGTCAGATCGGAATTTAATATTGCTAGGGATGAAGTCGTAATTGGAACGATGGGCAGATTTAGTCCCGGGAAAGGGCATGAAGAATTTTTAATTGCCGCAAAGGATCTAAATTTAAAAAATAAGAACTTAAAATTTGTAATTGTTGGAGAAGCGAGTTACAAAGAAGAAGCTTATTATGAAAAGATCGAGATTCTTTCTAATGATCTTGGTCTAAATAATATAATTTTTACCGGCTATGTTAGCGACACTAAAAACATTTTGGCCGCAATGGATATATTTGTATTTCCTTCGCACGCTGAGTCTTTTGGATTAGCGCTGACAGAGGCAATGGCGATGGAATTACCCTCCGTTTCCTCTAATTCTGATGGTGTACTCGATATAACGGTGGATAATGAAACAGGTTTTCTTTTTGAAAACAAAAATTCAGAAGATATGGCTGAAAAAATTAACAAATTGATTTTATCAAAGGACTTGAGAGAAAAATTCGGGAAAGCAGCCCGTTTGCGCGTAGTCAACAAATTTAATCTGCATAAGCAAACCGATAAAATTATTGAAATCTACTCCGAACAAATTTAAAACAATAATGAAAAAAAGAATTACTGTATTTCTCATATATGTTGGCGATGAAAGCGTTGCATCAACAGCGGAAATATTGGCTAAAGATAAAAATGTTGAAAGTATTGTCTTTATGTCTGGTGAAGGACTGAATAAAAATTATTTAAGCACAAAAACTATTAGACAATTAGCAGATCAGACCGATACAGATTTTTCATTAATTCAGCTTGAGGAGGGTAGCGCGGTTACTGAATCAGAATATATCACCAAAATGATCGCTGCTGCAGATAAGTATTCCGCCGGGATTGTTTATTCAGATTTTTATGATAAAAAAAAGGAAAAAGTAATTCAGCATCCAACAATCGATTATCAAGCAGGTAGTATAAGAGATGATTTTGATTTTGGTGCTTTTGTTTTAATAAAAACTAAGGCACTTAAGAAAGCATCCGAAAATTTGCCGGACTATAGCTATGCTGGCTTTTATGTACTCAGGCTTGCAATATCAAGACATCATGCTATTAAAAGAGTTGCAGAATACTTGTATACCCGAACGAAACCAAAAGAAAATAAATTGGGTGAGAAAAATTTTGATTATGTTGATCCGAAAAATCGGGAAGTACAAATTGAAATGGAAAAAGCCGCAACTGAACATTTAGAGAAGATTAATGCATATTTAACTCCTGTGTTTAAAGAAATTGATTTGGATAAAGAAGAATTTGAGACTGAAGTGTCGGTAATTATTCCGGTTAAAAACAGGGAAAGGACAATTGCAGATGCGGTAAGTTCGGCCCTGAAGCAAAAGACAAGTTTTACGTTCAATATAATTGTTATTGATAACCACTCAACCGATGAGACAGCCAGAATATTAAAGGAATTTGTATTCACTGATAAAAGAGTAATTCATATTATTCCCGGGGAAAAAGATCATGGAATTGGCGGCTGCTGGAACGAGGGGATTTCTCACCCTGGCTGTGGAAGGTTTTGTGTACAGCTGGATAGTGATGATCTTTATAAAGATGAAAACACCCTGCAGAAAATCGTGGATAAATTTTACGAAGAAAAGTGCGGAATGGTAATCGGCAGTTATAATTTAACCGATTTTAATCTGAAGGAAATTCCGCCCGGAATTGTCGACCATAAAGAATGGACGGAAGAAAACGGCGCAAACAATGCCCTGAGGATAAACGGGCTAGGCGCGCCGCGCGCATATTTTACGCCGCTAATTCGCGAATTAAAATTTCCTGATGTCAGTTACGGCGAAGATTATGCGGTTGCGCTGGCTTTCTCGCGTAAATATAAAATTGGAAGAATCTATGAGCCGGTTTATATTTGCAGACGCTGGGAGGGAAATTCGGATTCATCTTTAACGATTGAACAGCAGAATAAAAACAATTATTATAAAGATGGAATTCGTACAAAAGAAATATTAGCACGCCAGAATCTTAGTGTTCCTGAGTGAACTTAGTGTCTAAGTGGTAAGCGAGGATTGTGTAAAACATAACCGCTAAGGCACGAAGTAACACTTAGAAAAAAACAGAAAAATTATTTTAGCAGGATAAACTTGTTACAAAAAATTTTATTCAAAGATAAAGAAGCAAAAAATCATCTTGAGAACGATGAGTACGCTGATGCGGCTAAAGTCCTGCTGCGGCACCAGCGGCTGGACTGGAATATGCTTGCGGATGGCTATGAATTTTTATCCTCTCAAAAAATTAAAGAATTTGAATTTGACGGGTTTACAATCAAGTTACAATTCAACCCGGGCAGAATTCACTCTACAAGCGCACAGGTTGATGAGAAATCCATAAATAACCGTAAATGTTTTTTATGCAATGAAAACCGTCCCCCAGAACAAAAAGCAATTCAGTATAAAAAAGATTATTTGATAATCTGTAACCCCTTTCCCATACTCCCGGAACATTTTACTATTCCTCATATTTCTCACCTTCCGCAGAAAATTAAAAATTCCTTCCCGATGATGCTTTCATTATCTAAAGATCTTTCAAAATATTACAATGTGTTTTATAACGGTCCTGCGTGCGGTGCTTCGGCTCCGGATCATATGCACTTTCAATCAGGAACGGCCGGATTTTTCCCAATTGAGAATGAACTAAGTTTTCTAAAAAATGAATTTGGTGCTACTTTACTTGATGATATCGGGCTCGCAGTAACTGCAGTGGATGATGGTCTGAGAAAATTTATATTGATTGAAGGCAAAAAAGGAAGAGATGTTCAATATGCTTTTGACACATTTTACAAAGTTTATAAGATGATATCGAAAGAAGACGAAGAACCTATGATGAATATTGTTTCAACCTTTAAAGAAAAAAAGGGCTGGAAAGTAATTCTGTTTTTGCGATCAAAACACAGACCGTCCTGCTATTATAAAGATGGAAGGGATAAAATACTACATTCGCCCGCCAGCACGGATTTATCCGGAATCTGCGTTATCCCGCGTGAAGAAGATTTTGAAAAAATCACAAAAGAGGATATTGTAAAAATATTTCAGGAAGTATCGCTTGGAAAAGAGCAGTTCGAGTTTATGAAATCAGGACTTGAGAGAAGATTTGAATAGGGACAGATAACCGCCCATTTTTATAACCCGCTTTATATAACCCCTCCATTGGTTTAATCCTTTAGTAAAATTAAATGAAGTTTATGTAACTAAAGTTACAAAGTATAATTAGAAATTATACTAACTTTTCATTGGCAAAAGATAAAATCAAACTATAAAAGGAGGAGTTATGGAATTACATACACCGGGTGTGCATCACCTTGCACTTAGAGTAACAGATTTTGAAAGGTCGAAAAATTTTTACCTGGAAAAACTCGGGTTTAAAGCTATAATGGAAAAACCCGGTCTTTGCCTGTTTATTGCAGGCACAACACCAATTGCAATAATCGGTCCCGGAGATTCCACCAACAAAAGCGATCATTTTGATCCGTTTAAAGTTGGTCTCGATCATATCGCCTTTGCTTGTGAAAATAAAAGTGATCTTGAAAAAACAGCCGCAGAATTAAATAAAGAAGGGATAAAAAACACCGGTATAAAACACGATGCCTTGCTGGATAAAGACTATATTGCATTTAAAGACCCCGATAATATTTCCTGGGAATATTATGTGGTCTGAAATCATAAACTTAATATTTGGCCTGTCATCCTGTAAATTATTTTCATTTTGCAAAAAAACATTTGTAATTATTATAGATAGAATTTAATTTCCCAATTAAGAATATTAACTAAAAATGAAGATTGACGAGGAAATTAACGGGCTTTCTGTTGAAGAAAAACTGAAAGCGGAAATGGAATCTGCCTGCACCTTTATTGATGTTGAAAAGGGCAAAATGATAGTGGAGGAAGGTAATTGTATGCAGGTTATTCCAATCGTATTGAAAGGTGCCGTGCGCGTTTTCAGGCGAGACTACGAAATGGACCGGGAGGTTTTGTTGTATTATATTGAACCGGGACAGACCTGTATGATGTCGCTGGTTGCCTGTTTTGGTGACTCCATAAGTAAGGTAAACGCGGTGACAGATAAAAAATCCAAGCTGCTTTTAATACCGACCGAACAGGTCAGGTACTGGCAGAAAAAATATGATTCCTGGAATTCATTTGTTATAAACACATTTATGACCAGATATACCGAATTGCTAAGGGCGTTCGACGAATTAAGTTTTAAGAAAATAGATATTCGTATAATTAATTATCTTAAAGAATATTCAAAAAGAAACACGACAAAAATAATAAAAAGAACCCACCAGGATATTGCAAATGAAATAGGAACAACCAGGGTGGTTGTTTCAAGAATATTGAAAAATATGGAAAACATCGGTGTATTAAAATTAAGAAGGGGAACAGTTATACTTAAGTAAGATATTAAAGGCAGAAGGTTAATACAACTAACCTTATATTACTCGTATCTAAAAAAACAGTTCGAGTTTAGGAAATCGGGACTTGAAAGAAGGTTCGAATGAATAAAATAAAAATTTGGACTAAAAAACATTTTATATAATTATTTGATAAAAAGACATTAATTGAACAGGTAAAAACACCGTTACTACTTAGCCCAAACTATCTTTAATAATCCTCTGCTTTGGACTAAAAACCAACAATCTTTTTAAAACAGAGTGGTACCACCCAGTACATCCTAATTCTTTTTATAGTATCTTGTTCTTAAAATAAGGCCGCAAATTTGACAAAGATTAACTCTTCCCTTCCGGAATCTCATCTAACTTTCATTCAAGTTGCGTGACTAAGTGCTTTCTGGTTTTTGTGAATATAGTACTTGGTGCTATCCCAATAAATTTAATCGTTAATGCCCTGTCGGATTAAAAGTAGTTAAAGTCTTTTAATTATTTAAAGACACCGGGTAAAAAAACAGTAGCCTGTTGTTACGGTTGAAATACAATTTTCTAAAACAAAAAAATAGTAAAGATATTTGTAACTAAATCAAAAATAATTGTTCGGAGGAACACTATGGACAGTACTGTACAAAAAACAAGCTGGGAGTTTTCAGGATATTAAATTCATTCTGGTTAATGAGTTTAATTGTATTTATGGTGCTGGGCACAAATTATTCAACAGCACAAACTGCAATAGCTCCGGCTATTGGTGACGGCAGCGCTGAAAATCCTTACGAAATTGCAACCTGGCAGAATCTATACTGGTTAAGCCAGAGTTCAACTGAATTGGATAAAAATTTCATACAAACCGCTGATATTGATTTTGGTACAGCCGTACCGGCAATTACCGGGTGGGACGGCGGACAAGGGTGGACACCGATTGGAGGGAATAGTTACTTTACCGGCACTTACGATGGCGGCAGCCACACAATAAACGGATTGTTTTGCGAGACACCTACTTATTACGCCGGGTTTTTCGCAGGTCTTAGAGGAAATGTTAAAAACATTTTTATACTTGATGCAAACATTACAAACATAAACCCACTCTCAGTTGCCACTGCAGGCGTACTAGCCGGTCGGACTTCGTCTGGCTCCACTATAAGTAATTGCTTCAGTTCGGGGAATGTGAGTAGTGGAAACTATGCCGGAGGACTAGTCGGTAATTTAACTTCCGGTACCATCCTGGACAGCTACAGCACAGCAGATGTGAGTGGAAATTTTGCCGGAGGACTAGTCGGTTTTGGGCTTTTACTGACTGTAAACAATTGCGGTAGCTCGGGGAACGTGACTGGATTATTTAGTAACTTCGGGCCAGGCGGACTGGTTGGGCCAGCAATTCGAGGCAGGCTGGTAATAAACAACAGCTATAGCACAAGGAATCTGAGTAATGCATTAAAAGCTTCCGAAGGACTGGTCGGCGGGAGTTCTCAATATTCCACGGTGAACAATAGTTTTTTGGATACTGAAACTAGCGGGGTATCAGCACCTGTTTCCGGTACAGGAAAAACCACTATTGAAATGAAAACTCTTTCTACATATACAGATGCTGGCTGGGATTTTAATGAAATTTGGACTATTGACCCTTCTTTGAATAATGGATACCCAATACTTACAAATATGTTGCAACTATTTGCTCCATCAGGATATACAATATCAGCTAGTGCGGGACCAAACGGAAGCATAACTCCATCCGGAAATTTATTTGTTAACTATGGCGGAAATCAGGAGTTCATAATAACGGCCAACGCGGGATATTATGTAGATAATGTTCTTGTGGATGGAATTTCGGTTGGCGGAGTATCAAATTACATATTTACTAATGTAACCGCAGCTCATACAATAGAAGCAAAATTTTCGTCACCGACCCAGGCAACACAGGAACTTATAACGCTGATCGGTACCCTGAACCTGCCAAAAGGTGATGCAAACAGTTTAGTTTCGACTCTGGACGGAATTACAAAACTGCTTGCTGATAATAATACGAAAAATGATAACGCTGTTGCAGGTAAACTCGGCGCGTTCATTAATAAAGTGAGCGCAAACCTTAAAAGCAAAAAGCTTACCCAGTCTCAGGCAGATCAGCTGACCTCACTAGCGCAGGGGATACTAAACATATTGGGTTTTTCCGCAATCATAGCAAACGGATCTACCGGACAGGAAACTATGCAGATGACAGAAGAATTACCGACAGAATTCAATCTTAATCAGAATTATCCGAATCCATTTAATCCGAGTACCGTAATAAAATTTGGAATACCCGAAGCAGGATTTTACACTCTAAAAGTGTATAACACACTCGGGCAGGAAGTTGCAAACCTGGTTAGCGGCCAGCTACGAAGAGGAAACTATAACATAAACTTTGATGCATCGAGATTATCAACCGGAGTATATATCTATAGTATACGAGGGAATAATGTTAACATTTCTAAGAAAATGATATTGATGAAATAAATTAGATATATATTAGAAAGCCCCGGCAAGTACCGGGGCTTTATTCTTATTATTTCAATAACATTTTCAACGGGTCAGTACAATTCTATAATGTGCCTTACCGCTCCTTAATCTTTCTATCGCATCATTAATTTTATCGAAGCTGTATTTTTCAATTACAGGTTTTATGTTGTGTTGAACTGCAAAATCGAGCATCTTTGCTATAGTTTCCGGGCTGCCCACTGGAGACCCTGAGACAGATCTTTGTCCGCCGATTAAAGGAAACACTGCAATATCCAGTGGCTCAAGGGTTGCACCTACGAAATGCAGGCGTCCTTTGGGCTTCAATGTACTGATGTAAGTATTCCAGTCGAGCGTTACATTTACGGTAGACATTATAAAATCGAAACTACCCGCGGCAGCCGCAATTTCGGATGTATCCCTGGAATCAAGTGTTCGGTCAGCTCCCAATTTAATAGCTTCCGTCTTTTTCTTTTCGCTTGAAGTGAAAGCAGTTATTTCGCAGCCCCAGGCCTTTAAGAACTCAACCGCCATATGTCCAAGTCCGCCGATACCAATTACACCAACTTTGTCAGTGGGTTTAACATCAAATTGTATAAGCGGATTGAAGACTGTTATTCCGCCGCAGAAAAGGGGACCAGCGCTTTCTTTATCTAAATTTTCCGGAAGTTTAATAACACTTGCTGCCTGTGCGCGAACTTTATCAGCAAAACCTCCGTGATGTGAAACAATTGTTCCCTGCGCTGATGAGCACAAATTATGATCACCCGACATACAGGAACTGCAGGTCATACAATAACCTGAATGCCAGCCGAGGCCTACATAGTCACCGATCCTTAAATTACTAACATCACTACCAATTGAAGAAACTGTTCCAACAACCTCGTGGCCGGGAACAAGCGGATATTGAGTGAACCCCCATTCATTATCTATCATGCTAAGATCGCTATAACAAATTCCGCAATAATTAACATCAATCTCAACTTCGTTATCTCCCAAAACCCCGGGGTCGTATTCAAATGGTTCTAATTTTCCTTTTGGTTCATTTACAGCATAAGCCTTTATCATATTTTTCTCCTTTTTTTCATGAAATCAGATATATTATTTAAAAAATTAAAGGAAATACATCAGACAAAATTAATTATAGGCAGGAGAAGAACAAGCCAAACATTTTTACTTACTCATCAAATCATTGATAAACTGCAAATCACGTGATTCAGAATTCGAGATTATTATTTTAATAATTGCAGTAAGCGGGACAGATAATATCATTCCGGTTATTCCCCATATATATCCCCAAAGCAAAACAGATAAAAGTATTAATAGTGGATTAAGATTCAATTTTTTCCCGATAACGGCTGGTTCAATTATATTAAAGCACAGCGTTTGAATTCCGCCAATAATAAAAGCAATTAAAAGCGCATAACTTACTGAGCCAAACTGCACAAGAACCATCAATGCTGGTAGTACAAGTGCAATTGCTGAACCGATTGTTGGAATAAAATTAAACAGGAAGACGAATAATCCCCATATAACAGGAAAATCAACACCGAAAAGTGAAAGCATAATTGTTACAACAATTGCCGCCGAAAGATTAACTGCAATTTTTGAAATAATATATTTTTTTATCTGTTCATTTATTTCTTTAAAAGTTCCTGCAAGTTTTTCTTCTTTTTCATGTTTTTCAATATTTAGTTTATTTCCCATCCAATGCTCAACTTCTGATTCAGCTCTCCTGTGCGTCACCATACTTCTCTTTAATCTTTTTTAACTCTGGCTCTACTTTTTTATCTACATATCTTTTTTTTATTGATTCATAAGTTGATGAATGTCCCGTTACAATAAAAATGAAAAAGAAAAGAACAAAAAGAATATTTCCGAGCATAGAAAATGTAGAATTAAAAACACTTCCTGCTAGTAGTTTGTAGTCTATCGTTTGTAATAAGTCCTGTATTGAAAACTTTGTAAAGAAAGGATCGTGAATTCCGAATGACTTGGCAGTGCTGCTGACAAGAACGTTAAGTTTATCTGCGTAAATAGGAAACTGTGAACTGAACCGGCCGAAGGAATCGATCAGGAAAAAAGAAATACCCCACGCAACAAGGGAAATAATTATTACGTCAATAATAATAGTAAGAGCAAGAGGAAAACCCCTGCGTTCACAAAAGTTGTGAAGGGGGTTAAACAGGAAATAAAGCAGGTAAGCAATTACCAAAGGAATAAAAATATGCTGCAGTTCCTTTAAAATAAAAGCAATAAACACCAGCCCAATAATTACAATAAAAAATTTTACTGTTTTGTCCTGTATAATTCTTGTTGCCATAAAAGTATAGTGTTAATTTTAATAAAAATAACTTAAGTTAGATTTTACTCTAAGGCAATACTTTCTGGATAAATATATTTTAACAAAACGGGTAACTCTATGAAGACTAACACATTTGTTTTTATGTTGCTTTTAGTATCATTTTTTATTTCTGATTCCAATGCACAGTTATTTTTCAACAAAAACCCTCTGGCCCACACTTTTTCGATTGTGGCCAGGGATCCGGAGACCGGCGAGATGGGAGTGGCGGTACAATCGCACTGGTTTTCCGTTGGTACATCGGTAACCTGGGGTGAGGCGGGAGTAGGTGTTGTTGCTACCCAATCTTTTGTAAATCCTTCTTTTGGCCCACGAGGACTGGCTTTGTTGAAGAATGGGCTAACGGCTCAACAGGCTGTAGATATGCTTATAAAAAACGATGAAGGCAGAGATGTAAGGCAACTAGCTATTTTAGACAGCAAAGGAAACGTTGCAGCGTGGACAGGCAAAAAATGTATTCCTCCCGCCGGTGACATACAGGGAGATAATTTCTCATGCCAGGCAAATTTAATGTCGACAGATAAAGTTTGGCCCGCCATGGCAAAAGCATTTAAAGAATCGATAGGGAAGCCTCTTGCTGAAAGGCTGGTTGCCGCTCTCGAAGCCGGACAGTCTGTCGGGGGAGACATCCGGGGGAGACAATCCGCTGCATTACTTGTAGTAAAAGCGAAATCAACCGGCAAGATCTGGAAGGACAGAGAAATAGACTTGCGTGTGGATGACAGCGACCACCCGATAAAGGAACTCGCACGACTATTAAAAGTTCACCGCGCGTACGATCATATGAATGCGGGGGACCTTGCGGTTGAGCACAACGATATGAATCTAGCGATGAAAGAATACTCAACTGCGGAGAGTATGTTTCCGGATAACCTTGAAATGAAATTCTGGCACGCGGTAACTCTGACCAATATCGGCAAACTTGATGAAGCTCTTCCGATATTTAAGCAAGTTTTTGCGAAGGATAAAAACTGGGCAGATTCTTACTCCAAGATTAATTGAAGTCGGGCAGTTAAATGTTGATGAAGCAGGATTGAAGAAAATATTGGCACAGCAATAAAATATTTGTAGAGACGGTGGCATGCCTCTCTACATACTTAATTAAAACACTCCCAGTAATTTCAAAGACATAATAAATACCGCAACAACCAAAATTATCTTTATTAATTTCTCGCCCTTTTTTAACGGCAAACTTCGCTGCCCACCAGGCACCTGTTGCATTGCCGATCGCGAGCGCTATTCCGAAAAACCAGTTGACATTATCCGTGAAAATAAAAATTAATAAAGCCGGTATTGTATAAATAAGCACAATAAAAACCTTGTGCATATTTACATAAACAAGGTTCAGTTTCATTAACCTCTGAAGTGCGGCCATCAGTATAAAGCCCACTCCTACCTGTATGAATCCGCCGTAAAAGCCGATTCCGAACATTGCAATGTAGGCAGAGAATGGAATTTTAGTATTGCCTTCATCCGAGAGGGTAACCTTTTTCTGCGGAATTATCATCGACAGAATTATCCCGATCATTACCACACCGAGAATTTTCTGGAACACCGCGTCGCTTAAATTAACTGCAAGCAGGGCACCGACAATTGAGCCGGGAAGCGTGAGAAGCGACAGCTTCATGCTTATGTCGAACTGCTGGTATTTTTCTTTTTTGAAAGAATAAACCGCGGAGATGTTCTGAATAAAAATGGCAATCCGGTTTGTTCCGTTTGCCAGCGCGGAATCCAGGCCAAGAAAAATGAGAGTGGGTAAGGTTAATGTTGAACCGCCGCCAGCGTTAACATTTATAAATCCTGCGATCAGGCCGACACCAAATAAAATTATAGCTGATAAATAATCCGGCAACTGTTTCTCCGCTAATATTTATTATAAATTATTATGAAAAATTAATCGTCATGTTTTGCTGGCGGTATTTTTTCCGCTTTTTCCAGTTTCCCAACCAGTCTTTCCGGCTGATGTATCAGCAATGGAAGGCAGCGTGAACAAATAAATGCCGGCTTACCGGTATACGTTAGGGTTACCAGCGGGATATCATTTTCAGACGTATTGCAATTGAGGCAATACTTTTGTATGGAACTTTGGTTCATTATTAAACCTGGTCATTATTTGTATAAAATCTGTTCATTAAAATTACTAATTTGTTATTATGAAAACCGAAGAAAACCTGAAAAAAACCACTCTGCGCGATGTTCCGTTATTTTCTGAAATGGATGTCTCACATCTCCGTGAAATTTCTGAAATAAGCAGGATAGAGGAGTTCAAAAAAAATCAGCATATATTTCTGGAGAACGAACCCTACAGGGGATTTTATATAGTCTTGAGAGGCAATGTAAAAGTGTACAGGGTTTCGGCAGAAGGAAAAGAATATATTCTTCACCTGCGCAAACCTCCGCAGCCCTTTGCGGACGTTCCTCTTTTTGAGGAAGGGGGAAATTACCCGGCCAACGCGCAGGCTCTCGATGACAGCCTGCTTCTGTTTATTCCCGAAAGAAGAGTTCACCGACCTGATCAGGAAAAATCCCTCCATTGCTTTTAAAATGCTTGCCGGTTTCGCAAAGCGAATGAGAAATATGACGAACAAGATGGAGGAAATTTCCACCAAAGAAGTTTCAAGCCGCCTGGCCCGGTTTATACTGGAAGAAATTGAAAAGAACGGTTCCGTAAAACTCGAAGAACCGTTTCTGCGCCTGACAATATCCAAGTCTACTGTTGCAACATACCTTGGCACAATTACAGAGACACTTTCCCGTACATTTAAAAAATTCCAGGATGAAAATATTATTGTAGTGAACGGAAAGAAAATCTTCGTAAAAGACCTCAATAAACTGAAGCAACTCGCTAAATAAGAAAACCCTTCCGCAAAAACAAATCTGGCTAAAAAGCGTTAAAAATGCGGGAAATCCTCACCTAATCAGATAAAAAAATCCGATTAAAACACTGTTTTTTGACTTAAGTCAAGGCACACCCGGCACAGTACTGTTAATTTTTATCAGGAAATTAAAGAAATGTTTTAAGTGGAATTTTAATCGGAGATAAAATGAAAAAATTATTCAATCTCAAAATATTTTCAATCATAATTTTATTATCGACAGCAACGCTGATTTCTATGGTGATTATTCAGGGCTGCGAAAAAAATGAAAGCTTACAGGGAACAGAATTTGCAAAATTAACCCACGCTCCCGATGTACCTGCACCGATTATGAGAGATCATCCAACCAAGGTAATTGTTAACCTTGAAACCAAACAGGTGGTGGGGCGCCTCGCTGACGGAGTTGAATATCCGTTCTGGACATTCGGCGGAAAGGTTCCGGGAAAATTTATAAGAATAAAAGTAGGAGATCTTGTAGAGTTTCATCTCCATAACAGCCCGACAAGCACAATGCCTCACAACATTGATATGCACGCAGTAACAGGTCCCGGCGGCGGAGCCCCGGTTTCAGAAACATTACCCGGGCACACATCCGTTTTTTCATTCAGGGCCGAACGTGCCGGGCTGTTTATTTATCACTGCGCTACCCAGCCGGTTCCGCTTCATATAGCAAACGGTATGTACGGATTGATTTTAGTTGAACCCAAAGACGGATTTGACCCGGTTGATAAAGAGTTTTATGTAATGCAGAGTGAATTCTATACAAAGGATGATTACGGCACTCCCGGTCTTCAGCAATTTTCGATGGAAAAAGCGACTTGCGGAAAATCCAACCTATGTAGTCTTTAATGGTTCTGTTGGCTCCCTTACAAATTCAAATGCCTTGCAGGCCAAGAGTTGGTGATAAAATAAGAATGTTTGTGGGCAATATCGGTCCCAATAAAATATCATCATTCCATATTATCGGTGAAATATTTGATAAGGTCTATGATTATGGCGGAAAGGACGTTACACAGAGAAACGTTCAGACAGTTTTAATCCCGGCGGGGGGCGCAGCTATAGTAGAGTTCACAGTGAAGGTGCCGGGTACATACCTGCTTGTCGATCATTCAATTTTCCGCGCTTTTAATAAGGGCGCAATTGGAATGTTAAAGGTAAGCGGCGAACCGAACAAAGAAATTTTTTCAGGAAAGCAAAAAGATGAAATTTACACCGGTTCTCAGGCTGAGTTAAACGGCGGACCAATAAAAGAAGATGATTCAAATATTACGGCAGACAATGGGAGCGCAACGACAATTAATGAAAATGATATAAATGCGGTTATTGAAAAAGGCAAAGAAGTTTTTTCAAGAACCTGTATTGCCTGTCACCAGGCAAACGGAAAAGGGCTTCCCGGAATTTTTCCGCCGCTCGCCAAATCTGAATTTCTTAATGCAGATAAAGAAAGAGCTATTGGTATTGTTCTTAACGGCAAAAAAGGAGCCGTAACAGTTAATGGTCAGACTTTTAATAACATTATGCCTCCGCAGAATCTATCTGATGGTGAAGTCGCCGCAGTTCTGACCTATGTTTATCACTCTTTCGATAATTCAAAGAAAGTTGTGAAAACAGAAGAAGTAACAAAACAAAGAAATAAATAGAAATAGTAATTCGCGTGAAATAAAAATGTCAACGAAATTCTTTTTAATAATAATTATGACCGTCTTTAGTCTGAAATTAAATGCGCAGAGTCAGATAAACACGAAGGTATCGGACACAAAAATGGTCCTGGTTACAGGAGGATATTATACTCCGTTATTCAGGCAAAAAGGAAACTCTGAGAAGGAATTAGTTAGACCATTTTATTTGGATATTCACGCGGTTACTAACGAACAGTTTCTGCGGTTTGTAAAAGCCAACCCGGAATGGAGCCGATCAAAAGTAAAAAAGATATTTGCTGATGAATCCTACCTCAAAGACTGGCAAAGTGATTTTAATCCCGGTAAGAATGTGAATTCCATCCGCACCGGTCACTTATGTTTCATGGTTCGCGGCAAAAGCCTATAGCAAGTGGGTCGGTAAAAGGCTTCCAACTCTGGCCGAATGGGAATTTGTCGCAATGGCGGGTGAAAATAGTCCCGGACCAAATAAGGATAAAAAATTTAATGAAAGACTTATCCGCTGGTATTCCGCAGAGTTGCCGCAACGACTTAATGATGTAATGTCCGGTGATAAAAATTACTGGGGAGTCTATGATATGTTCGGGCTTATCCGTGAATGGACATTTGATTTCAACACAACAAATATCAATGGAACAGCAATTTGCGGAGGCGGTTCAGCCGGGGCAACAGATTTAACTAATTATCCCGCATTCCTGAGATATGGATTTAACAGCTGCCTCAGCGCCAATTCTGATTTAGGCAACCTTGGTTTCAGGTGCGCAAAAAATGCTGAATAAAGTTTTTAAAAGGAGAATGAACATGAAAAAATATTTATTGGTAATTCCCGCATCTGTTTTGTTAACCGGTGCAGTTTATTTCTTTGGACCCGGAAATAACAATTCCGGGAAATCAAAGCCTGCCGTAAAAAACGCCGAAGTTACAAACGAATGTGACAAAACCGGATGACGATGACTGCTGCAAAGCAATAAAAATAACAGAAGGAAGTTATACCGATATGTCCGTTTATCTTTCAAACGGCAAATGGACAGATCAGGACGGCAATAAGACAGAATTAGGTAATTTCAAAAATAAAAATGTTGTTCTGGCGATGTTTTTCGCATCCTGCCAGTCGGCCTGCCCCGTAATAGTAAATGATATGAAAATAATTGAGAAGACAATACCTGAAAATAAAAGAGATAACTACAGGTTTGTACTGGTTTCAATTGATCCTGAAAGAGACACGCCCGCGGTTTTGAAAAATTATGCGAGAGACCATAACCTCAAATCATCAAACTGGA
The DNA here is from genome assembly GCA_963748105.1 of uncultured Bacteroidota bacterium. Taxonomy (GTDB): domain Bacteria; phylum Bacteroidota; class Ignavibacteria; order Ignavibacteriales; family Ignavibacteriaceae; genus JAKAGZ01. The sequence goes on from CAVVHP010000011.1 coordinate 51,770, forward strand.
CATTATTAACCGGAAGTAAAGACGATATAATGGAGCTTGCAATGATGCTCGGGTTTAAATACAGTAAAAATTCATCGGGAGGCTTTACACATACCAACCTTATTTCATTCTTAAATGAAAAAGGAGAGATAATTTCCCAGAACGACGGCCTGGTTGTGGATATGGGTCTGGTTTCTAAAACAATTTCAAAACTAAATGATATAAACAAAACAGTAAAACCTTGACATAAGTCAAGGAGAGAAACTCTCATCACATTTAATTTAAGCATTGTAAATATTAATTAAATAATAAAAAAGGAACTTAAGATGTCAGACACAAATATGAATACAATCGATGTCCGTCCGATCATACCAAGAGAAAAACACCCGGCTATTTTTTCAATGTTTAACTCGCTTCAGCCGGGCGAGGCAATGCTGCTGATAAATGATCACGATCCCAAACCGCTTTATTACCAGATGGAGGCTGAAAATCAAGGACAGTTTAAGTGGAAGTATGTTGAGCAGGGACCGGAAGTCTGGAAAGTCAATATTAAAAAAGTTTAGAAGGAAAAATTGAAATGAATATGGAAAGAATTGTTGAACTGGATGTACGCCCGATACTCGCTTCCGGCAAAGACCCCTTCATGGATATTATGGGAAAAGTAAAGGAACTTAAGGATGACGAAACATTATTGATTCTGAATACGTTTGAGCCGGTGCCTCTTTATTCGGTATTGGGTAGCAAGGGATTCGGTCACAAAACAATCAATGAAAACGGTGAATTTAAAATTTATTTCTTTAAAGAAGAAAATTCTTCCTCCGTAAATGGAAATGAAAAACCGGGTAAACCCGAATTCAATGAAGAAGTTTTTGAACTGGACGTAAGAGGCCTCGAACCACCTGAACCGATGGTGAAAATTTTGGAAACACTTCCAGGGTTAAGCGATAACACGATACTGCTCGTTCATCACCACCGTGAGCCATTAATGCTTTATGATAAACTTGCTGAACGCGGGTATACTGCCATCGCAAATAAAATTGAAGAAAATTATTACAAAGTAGTCATAACAAAAAATAAAGAAGATTAAGTATTATGCAGCCCACACAGATAGCCGGTAAAATGTCTCCCTCCTATAAAATGGTTGGGAAATATTTCATTGCTTCCATTTTGGGATTTGTGGTGCTGACATTAGTAATGTTTCTAAATGCTGCTTCAATTAAAGGCTTTCATTTCCAGCCGAAACTGCTCGGATTAACACACATTGCGACACTCGGCTGGATTACAATGATAATTTTCGGTGCGATGTTTCAACTTGTTCCAGTTGTACTTCAGGTAAAACTTTTCAGCGAGAAGCTCGCCGAAGCGCAATTCTGGATTTTCCTGTTCGGCCTTACAGGGATGGTTTTATCTTTTTTTAAGTTCGATACTTTTCTTCTTGCAATTTTTGCTTCGCTGGTTTCTCTTGCAATGCTGATTTTTATTTTCAACATAACTATGTCGATGATAAAGGTTAAAGAATGGAATATAACCGGTACATATATCGCCGCGGCTCTTATCTATCTTTTCTTTACAGTGGTTGCCGGTATTATGATGGCTATGAATCTTTATGACCCGTATTTCAAAACAAATCATCTTGAATATTTAAAACTTCACGCGCACTTCGCTTTTGTCGGCTGGGTTTCGATGGTGATAATGGGAGTAAGTTATAAACTCATCCCGATGTTTTCACTATCACACGGTTTTTCTCTCAAGCCTGCAAAATGGGTTTTCGGGTTTATCAATGCCGGGCTTTTGCTGCTGACTGTTGAATACCATTTTCCTGAAAGAACAATTATGCTGCCGATAGGAACAATATTAATTGCGGCCGGTAATTTGATTTTTCTTTACCAGGTTTATTTAATAATGAAAAGCCGCGTGCGAAAAATCCTGGACGTAGGTCTCACTTACTCGATGATTTCATTCGGTATGATGTTCATTGCAACGGCCCTCGGGGTTTTCCTTGTTTTTGAAAAATATCTTAAGCCGGATTATTTGTCAAAACTCGTTTTAATATATGGTTATTTAATTCTTTTCGGATATTTCTCGCTGATCATAGTCGGCCAAATGTATAAGATAGTTCCATTCCTTGTTTGGTTTCATAAATTCAGCGCCAAAGTCGGGCTTGAGCCTGTGCCGATGTTAAAGGATATGTTCGATGAAAATTATGCAAAAGTAGAATTTGTGATTATGAATTGCGCACTGGCCGGAACCGTTGCGCGCGATAGCTTTCGAAAATCAACTGACGATGTACATATTCAACCGGACTTATGTTTTTAAGTTCGCTGATATTTATGAAAAACATGTTTTCAATCTTTTTAACAAAAGGAATAAAAAATGGTAACTGAAGAACAGGTGATGAACACATTAAAAATTCGTTATCGATCCTGAAATCGGAATAAACATAGTTGATCTCGGGCTGGTTTACGATGTAATTATTGAAGAAGCTACGATAACAGTGACAATGACATTAACAACACCAGGCTGCCCTATGCACAGCAGCATAACTGGATGGGTTGAAAACCAGGTTAAAGCGCTGGAACCGGGTTACGAAGTATTTGTAAACCTTGTCTGGGAACCGGCATGGACACCCGACAAAATGAGCGCAGAAGCAAAACAATCTTTAGGCCAGGAATAAAATGAGGATGCTGAACTGTCATTTCGACGATCCCGACGTGTCGGGAGAGGAGAAATCTTCTGTTGCTTAAACGAAAAGATTTCTCATCTCGCTAAAGCGGGATTCGAAATGACATAATCGTTAGAAAAAAAAGGAGATGAATTTTTGTTTACAACTGTAAGATATTTTATTAAAACAAGCGTTGTATTTCTGATAATCGGAATATTATCCGGACTTTACATGTCAGCCGCTAAAAATGTATTCCACACACCGTTCGGGCCTGATCTCGTTTCGGCACACGCGCATATAATATTAGTCGGCTCAGTTATGATGATGATAATGGGGGTCGCTCTCTGGTTTTTCCCCCGCGCAGAAAAGACGGATAAAAAATACAACCCGTCGCTGATCCTTATAACCTATTGGCTGATGACTATATCAACCGCGACAAGATTTATTTTTCAGGCCGCCGCCGGATTCGTTTATATTGACTGGATTAATGTGATGATAACAGTCACATCAACATTCCAGGTAATTGCGATACTGTTCTTCTTCTTTTCAATGTGGGGAAGAATAAGGCCTGTCGGCAGCCAGTACCGCGAAGCAAAAGGAGAGAGGTTTTAGTATGGAATTAAAAACAAATGAAGCAATATTTAACTCTAAAAGAGTAGCACGCTATGAGGAAATTGCACGCAAAGCAGTTTTTGGCTACGATCAACTTTTTACTATGGCGTTGTCAATTTTGGAGGTTAATCATAATGAAGCTGCAAATGTATTGGTTGTGGGTTGCGGAAGCGGAATGGAATTAACAACATTTGGAAATATTATGCCGAATTGGCGTATTACGGGTGTTGATCCTTCAGCGGAGATGATTCAATTAGCTAAAACGAAAATTGATGAATACAATTTAAATGAGCGTATTTTGCTGCATCAAGGTTATGTAGAAGGTTTGCCCGAAAAAGAAACTTATGATTTTTCAACATTAATATTCGTGCTTCGGTTTATTCCCGAAACCAAAGATAAGATTTCACTTCTCAATAATATTTCAAAAAGATTAAAGCCTGGTGCTAAACTTATTATTATAGATCAATACGGCGATCCGAATAATGAAGAATTTATTAATATGTCAAATTCCTGGAAAAATTTCATGAAATATGAAGGTGCATCTCCTGAATTGGTAGAAAAAATATTTAATCAGGCTGGTGAACATAGTCTTATTAATGAACAAGAATTATTAAAAATATTATCGGAGTCTGGATTTGAAAAACTCCATCGCTTTTATAATTCATTCATTCATGGTGGATGGATTGTCCAAAAAAAATATTAGAATGGAGAAATAATTAAAATGTTCACTGATTCTTTTCAGAATATAATTACTTTATTAATCACTGAAGACTGCATAAACTGCAAAGCCTGTGACACTATCTGCCCGTCAAATGCGATTTATCCGGGCGGAAAAGAATTACAAATTAAATAACATAAAACACAAAGCACCTGTTAAGGATTACTATTACATAGTTCCGGAAAAATGCAACTTCTGCGAAGGAGTGTATGAAGAACCGGAATGTGTAAATATTTGTCCGATGGATGCTATTAAAGAAGTAAAAACAAAAAAGAAAGAGGTCTCAAATGTCTGAAGAAAAAACAACTGAAGTAAAAAATCTTCTTGAGCAGCTAAACTACCAGGAAGAATCAATAGTAAGTAAAATATTATTGAAAAAAGAAACAGGAAACGTTACCCTTGTTTGCATTTGATGCGGGACAGGGATTAACGGAACACACTTCACCGTTTGATGCACTGGTTCAATGTCTTGAAGGGAAAATTGATATAAAAGTTGGTGAAGAAAATTTTACCGTTTCATCAGGTGAAATGCTGAAACTTCCCGCAACAATTCCGCACGGATTAAAAGCGGTTGAGAAAACAAAAATGATTTTAACAATGATTAAAAGTTCAAATTAAAAAATTGCTTTTTGTCATTTCGAGTCCGCATAAGCGGGCGAGAAATCTACCCCACCCCAAAAAAGATTTCTCATCCGGCAACTGCCGGATTCGACTTGACAGGCTTTGATCTATAGCAAATATGAATAAATAAAAATGGGAGAATAAAATGAGCAACAGAAAACTCTGGTATACACTCGCGGCAGTGTTGATAGTTTCATTTGCTGTGCTGTTGTATCTCGGCGATGATATTTATAAAAAACAGCCACCCATTCCGGAACAGGTTGTTACAACCGGCGGGCAGGTATTGTTCACCGGACAGGATATCAAAGATGGTCAGAATGTCTGGCAGTCGATGGGCGGACAGGAAGTCGGCACCATCTGGGGACACGGTTCATATGTCGCGCCCGACTGGACGGCTGACTGGCTGCATCGTGAATCAATGTATATTCTTAATCATTACGCTAATGAACAGTTCGGAAAAGATTTTGATAATATCCCGGTTGATCAGCAGGCTCGCTTAAAAGCTTTACTACAGGAGGAAGTAAGGAAGAATACTTATAATCCTGAAACCAAAACTTTAACCATTTCACCTGTTAGAGCCGAAGCTATTGAAGCTGTCAGTAAACATTTCGCGGGATTATTCATGGATAATCCTGATATGGCAAAGCTTCGTGAAGATTATGCTATTCCGGAAAATGCAATTAAAGATGCCGGGAGAATGAAATTAATGAACGAGTTTTTCTTCTGGACAGCCTGGGCTTCAGTTACCGACAGGCCGGATGATAATGTTTCATACACAAATAACTGGCCTCACGAAGAGCTTGTTGCAAACAGGCCGACAGCGGCTCTTACACTCTGGACAGGCTTCAGCGTGATTTTGCTTTTGGCGGGTATCGGCGGTTTAGCGGCTTATTACGCAAAAAACCGCGATGATGAATTTAATCCGGATGAATTTCCTGATACGGATCCGCTGCTTGGGCTTAAACCAACTGCTTCGATGAAAGCGACTTTAAAATATTTTTGGGTAGTAATGTTCCTGATTTTATTACAGATAGTAATGGGAATAATAACCGCTCATTACAGTGTTGAAGGAACAGGATTTTACGGATTCCCTCTTTCAAAAATACTGCCTTATTCCGCCAGCAGAACATGGCACATTCAGCTGGCGCTGTTCTGGATTGCAACTTCATGGCTGGCTACCGGGTTGTACATCGCACCGGTAATTTCGGGGCATGAACCAAAATTCCAGAGAGCGGGTGTGAATTTTCTTTTTGTCGCTTTGCTTATAATTGTTCTCGGTTCACTCGCGGGTGAGTGGATGGGAATTATGCAGAAACTCGGACTCAGTACCAATTTCTGGTTTGGTCATCAGGGTTATGAATACGTTGATCTCGGCAGGTTCTGGCAGATATTCCTGTTTGTTGGTTTGTTTATCTGGTTGTTCTTATTAATAAGAGCAATAAAGCCTGCTCTTAAAAATGCGGGAGAAAATAAAAGCCTTATCGGAATGTTTATTCTTATCTTCTTCAGCAATTGCACTTTTTTACGGCGCGGGTTTAATGTGGGGAAGACAGACTAGCCTGGCAATGGCAGAATACTGGAGATGGTGGGTTGTTCACCTCTGGGTTGAAGGATTCTTCGAGGTATTTGCCACAGTTACAATCGCCTTCCTTTTTGTAAGGCTCGGGATTGCTTCGTGTAAAAATGGCGACGACTACAGTGCTGTTTTCAACAATAATATTTTTAGCGGGCGGAATTCTTGGAACGTTCCATCACCTCTATTTTTCAGGCACCCCGACCGCTGTCCTCGCGGTTGGTGCGACATTCAGCGCGCTGGAAGTTGTTCCCTTGGTACTGCTCGGTTTTGAAGCATATCACAATTTGCAATTAAGCAGATCGAAACACTGGCTTCAGGCTTACAAGTGGCCCATCTACTGTTTCATTGCAGTTTCATTCTGGAACCTCGTCGGTGCGGGAATTTTCGGATTTCTTATCAATCCACCGATTGCACTCTATTATATGCAGGGATTAAATACGACACAGGTTCACGGACACACTGCGTTGTTCGGAGTTTACGGAATGCTTGGAATCGGTTTAATGCTTTTTGTACTTAAAGGATTATCCGCGCGACAAAATGTGGAAGAACGGCGTAATAAAATATGCTTTCTGGGCAATTAATATCGGTCTTGCGCTTATGGTGTTTATAAGTGCGCTGCCTGTAGGACTTGCACAGACAGTTGCAAGTGTTACCCACGGATTCTGGTATGCGCGTTCAGCAGAATTCCTGCAGTCGGGCACGCTCGATACTTTCCGCTGGTTGAGAGTAATCGGTGATACTGTATTTGCAACTGGTGTTGTTGCGCTTGCATATTTTGTGATTGGTCTTAAGACAGGCTGGTCGATTAAGAAAGAAGTTCATAATTTATTTTGTAGAGACGCTTCGCCGAAGCGTCTCTACAACATTAATTATTATTTTATTTTTATCACCACAAAACTAACATCATCATCGGGGTCTTTATCGTTTGTCCATTTTATTCCTTCTTCCTTCAAATGTTTAATTATTTCTTCCGGATTACTTTTCCCGGTATCTTCAAAAGAATTTCTTGCTCTCCTGTAACCGTAAAGCTCCTGGGTTTCATTTTTTAGCTCGGTAAAGCCGTCGCTCATCATTAATAAAGTGTCTCCCTTTTCAACATCAAATTCCTTTACATCGTAATCAACTTTTTTCATTGCGCCGAGAGGCATATTATTAATATTTACCTCCTCAACCTTTTGTGAATTACTTCGGTATATTAAAAGAGGCGGCATTCCAGCGTTTGTTGTTTTAACTTTATTGCTTGAAATTTGAACGCAGGAAAGGGCCATCATTAATCTGCCGAGTTGCATATCTTTTATCGAAGAGCTTGTGTTTTCGAAGAAGGGTTTTAATTCCTTGTTGGTGCGGTCCGACATAAAAAGCGATTTCATAATAGACACCATCATTCCCGACATCATTCCGTGCCCGGTTGCATCGCCTAAAATTACGGTAAGCGTTCCATCGGAATGAACGTGAAAATCATAATAGTCTCCGCCGACTTCGGTAGCTGTTTTCATATAAACTGCAATATCGAGATGGGGAAGCTGAGGTAATTCTTTCGGCAGCATCGAAAGCTGAAGTTTTCTTGCATCTTCAAGCTCTTTTGTTTTTCGTTCGCTTTCTGATTCTGCAAGCTGAGCGCGGAGGTTTGCTTCTCTTATCTGTGCAGCATTCTTTTCCTTTGCAAGTATTCTTCGTCTCTGAACTCTGTCAATAGTAAATACCCCCACAATAAAAATAAGTACGTACAAAATATAAGCGAGCGTTGTTTCCCAGAACGGGGGATTGATAATAATCGAAAGCTCTTTCGGTTCTTTTGTCCACACGCCGTCGCTGTTTGTTGCACGCACTTTTAAAGCATATTTCCCGGGATCTAAATTTGTATAGCTTGCAGTATTCCTGTTGCCTGCATCAATCCAGTTTTTATCGTGATTTTCAAGTATATATTTATACTGTATCTTTTGCGGGTTCGAATAATCAAGCGCGGCAAAGGAAACAGAAAAATCATTCTGATCGTATGAAAGAACAATCTTTTTAGTTAGCTGAATGTTTTCTTTCAGCACAGAGGATTTGCCGATGCTAACACTTTTCTGAAAGAGTTTAAAATCCGTGAAAACAACCGGCGGTACAAAGCCGCTGTTTTTTATTTCTTCGGGATGAAAAACGCAGAAGCCGTTTCTCCCGCCAATGTACATTTCACCGGTAGTTGATTTTATAGCAGCAAGCCTGTTGAATACATTTCCCTGCAAGCCGTCTTCAGTTGAGTATCTTACCATCGCCCTGGTTTCAGGATTAAATTTAACAATTCCATCATCTGTTCCCATCCATAAATTATTATATGAATCAGAAACTATGCTTTGTATGTTTTTTATAGGATTACCATTAATATCATAAAGAGTCTTTAACGAGAGTTCTTTGCCAAATTTAATTTCCTGTAACCCAGCTGCAATACTATTAATATAAACTGTCCCGTCAGAGGTTTTGCAGGGCATAGTAAAAGTGTTTAATTTGTCAGTGATATTTGTTTTAAAGAATTTTTTTGTTTCAGGGTTAAATCCGTAAAAACTATTATTATTATTTCCGCTGAAATAATAATTCCCGTCATTACCAATAAACGGAAGCCACACTTGGTTATCAGGAATGCTTGTGGAATCCCTCGGATCATTTGTGAAATGTTCAAAAGAATCTGTCGAATAATTATAAATATTTAATCCCCCTCCATAGGTTGTGATAAGAATTTCTCCCTTTTTAAATTCAGTAATTGCTGTAATCCTTTTTTGTGTCACTTCTTTTTTTGAAGGCCCTTTTACATAATGGATTTTACTTCCGGTTACCGGATTAAACCTGTACAATGCATCATCGTATGTGCCGATCCAGAGATTTTTCCGGCTGTCATAATACAGGTAGGTTATTTGTGTGGATTTTTCACCGGGTTTAATAAATTCCGGAAAATAATTTGAAAATGTTCTTGTGCGCGGATTGAATTTACTCAACCCGCCTGCATTTGTTCCGATCCATATATTTCCGTCAATATCTTCCGCAAAAGTATTTACGTTATTATCAATCAAACCATTTTTCCGTCCGGGCAGGTGTTTATATTGTGAAAATTTTTGAAGAGTCGGGCTCAGAAGTGAAATACCATCACCCCAGGTTCCAAACCACATTGTGCCTGAGTTGTCTTTTAACATTGAAAGAACAGCATTGTCGGTAACGAATGATTCCCTGTCGTATTCATTATTTTTATAATTATAAAATTTATCTTCTTTTTTATCATAGAGTAAAACACCATTATTCCTTGTTCCAACCCACAATTTGTCATTGCCGTCGAAACAAACCGACATTAAATGCCTTCCGGGCAGATCAGGGCGGTTTTCCGGCGTAAAGATTTTTTCCCAGCCTGTTTTTAAATCATAACGAATAAGGCCGCCTAGATTTCCACGTCCAAAAAAATCACCTGTTGCAAGCCAGACAATATCCCTGTTGGCGGGATCGAATACTATACCGTTTACCCCGTTATTGGGAGGGTCAGTGTTCTGCTCAAGCTTAAGAATTTTATTATACTTTCCTGATATTTTATCGAAAGAATACAAACCATCAGCTCCCACTAAAAGTTTGTTTTCATTCCCGGCATAAGGCACTAATTTATTAAATACACTGGGACTTTTTTCTTTAAAAGGATAAATTGTAGTGCTGTCATTTGAAACATTTAATTTTATAATTCCTATCTGAAATGCAAACAACCAGAAAATATTTTTTTGTGAATCATCACTGATAATATTTGTTACGAATGGACTATTATTTTTAGTTAATGATGTATCTCTGAAATTATATTTTATGATTTTATCTGTTTTCCTGTCATATTTGTTCAGTCCGCCAAGAGTAGTAAGCCAGATGTTTCCATCTGAGTCTTCACAAAACTTGAGTACAAAATTGGAGGAAAGTCCGGTTGTGTCAGACTCTGAATATGTAAAGCTTTTGAATGATTTGCCGTCATATCTCTGAACCCCGTTTTGAGTTGCAAGCCATATAAAACCGTAGGAATCCTGGAATATTGTCATCACTGTACCGTTTACAAGCCCGTCCGAAATATGAATATTCTTAAAGTTGTAGCTTGGTTTCTGAGCAAAGGATACAACTGTTAACAGCAGGAAAAAAATGATTTTTTTCATAATAGTCCTTAATTTAATCTTTCGTAGAGACGGGGCATGCCCCGTCTCTACATTAACATTTTGTAATCTCTTTTCTTTCTCATTTCGATCCCGGTGAAGTCGGGAGAGAAATCTTACCTTGATTATCCAAAAGATTTCTAAGTTGTCACTTTGTTCTTCCTTCGAAATGACAAATATTTTCGTAAAGAAGCGTCTCTACAGGTTATTTTACTTTTATCACCACAAAGGTTACATCATCGAGAAGTTCTTTATCTTTTCTCCAGCGGTTCCCTTCTTCATTTAAATGTCTTATAATCTCTTCAGGTTCTTTTTCTGCAACTTCTTTAAATGAAGAATAAACTTTTTCATAACCCAATAATTTTTCTTCGGGATTATGGAGTTCAGGAAAACCGTCTGTCATCAGGAGTAAAACATCGCCTTTGTTTAAATTGATTTCTGTTGCACGGTATTTTCCAATTTTCATCGCACCGAGCGGCAGGTTATGCTGTTTTACTTCATTAACTTCTTTTTTATTCTTTATATAATGATATACAGAAGGCATGCCTGCGTTTATATATCTTGCTTTATGATCGCTGATGTTCAGCATCGCAAAACCGGCCATCATTCTTTTGAGATTTGAATTTTTAATGGCCTCGTTGGAAGACATAAAATATCCTTCGATATCTTTACCGGTTGAATTAGCAACGAATAAAGATTTCATCATCGTTACTAAAGTGCCGGCTTTCATTCCGTGGCCGGTAGCATCACCGATTGCGATGTTGAATGATCCGTCTATGTGAGTGGAAAAATCATAATAATCACCGCCGACCTCGGTTGCTGTCTGCATAAAGACTTTTATATCCAGCCCCGGATGATCCGGAATTTCCTTCGGCAGCATAGCAAGCTGAAGTTCGCGCGCTTCTTCCAGTTCGATTGCTTTCCGTTCATTCTCGTTTTCCAATTCTTTGTTTTTTATTTTTAACTCACCAGATAGCTTATTAAGCTCTTCATTCGTAGTTTCAACACGGTTAAAATCTTCATAACGTGCATAAGCAATGGAGAAAGCTTCAGCTAATGTTTTCGTTAGTTCAAGTTTCTCTTCATCAAGCGAATCAACATTTCCAACGTAAAGCATTCCCTGTTCAAAAGGAACAAAATGTAAATAGAGAGATTCCGGTGGCTGTGATGATCCCTGGTATGTTTCTGCATTCTGAACCTGCCCTAGCTCCATCATCGATTTTGTCCAGTTGATAAACTCTTCTTTATTCCAGTGCTCTTTGTAAATCTGTTTATTCTTCCAGTGTTCAACCGAATTTTTAGTAAGTGCATTTGATTCGGTTGAAAGATTTAAAACGCCGAGAGATTTACCTTCAGGTGTTGTTAAATAAACATGTGTCACTGCATTATCTTCATCGATAATAAAAACACCGCAGCGGATAAAAGGTACTTCAAGTGCTTTAAGTTCATGCCAGATTAGCGGCGTGATGCGCTCGAGGTCTTTGGCGGTCCGCATGGAAGCGATCTCGGCACGAACGCGGTCGAGGGAGGCTTGCTGCAAAGCCTCACGGGCCTGTTCCAGCTCCAGCTCCCGTGTTCGCTCCCGCTCTTTCGTAACCAATCTGCGGCGCAGAAATCTGTTGAGGAGTCCTATAAAAGCAATCACGAGTAATGCATAAATTATATAAGCCGTTGTAGTTCGCCACCACGGAGGTAAAATCTTTATGGTCAGGGATGTGCCTTCTTTATCCCAGATGCCGTCACTGTTCGACGATTTCACCCTGAACGTGTAAGTACCCGGACTCAGGTTTGTGTATTTGGCTCTGCGTACAGTACCTGCATCAATCCACTTCCTGTCGTACCCTTCCAGGCGATAGGTATAACGATTTCGCGACGGGTTGGCAAAATGTAACCCTGCATAGTCGAACGTCAGCTCGTTTTGGTTGTAGTTCAATGTTATCTGCTCTTCCCGGTTAACCGGTGGTGGAAAAGCATTATCAAAAACACGCAGTCTTGTAATTACTGTAGTAGGAGGATTTGGATTCGGTTTAAAATCCTGCGGGTTGATTGCAGTTACTCCTTTCGGGCCTCCGATAAACATCCTGCCGTCAATGCCTTTGATAACTGCTTGCTGAATAACCGGATAGTTATTCATACCATCTGCCTCATCATAGGCAATGAAGGTCTTTGTTTCAGGATCGAACCGGGCAACGCCACCTGATGTCGCAAGCCAAAGCAGTCCTTGTTTATCTTGCATGATGCCTGGTACCACATTATTCGGCAAACCGTCCTCCGTGGTATAATGATGAATAGTTTTTCCTGTATCTCTATCCAGCAGGAATATTCCGTCGGTCAAAGTTGTTACCCAAAATCGATCTGAACTGTCTTCATAAATCTGGAAAATGCCTTCTCCATCGAGATAAGTAGTAAAGGTTTCTGTTTTTTTGTCAAATTTGTCTAAACCTCCATCCTCAGTGCCAAACCACAGAATACCCTGATGGTCTGTGTACATTTGCATTAACATATTATTACTTAAACTTTTGGGATCAGAAGGCTCATGTTGAAAATGCCGAAAACGGTTGGTTTTATAATTGTACAGGTTAAGTCCGCCACCCCAGGTGCCGATCCACAAATGTTGGTCATCAGTTTGCCTGATAAACATTATATTGGGGTTACTTAAACTGTCGGGGTTTGCAGCATCAACTGTAAACTTCCTATGGCTCTTTCGAACCGGGTCAATGCGATAAAGGCCCCCTTGCTGTCCTACCCATAGAATTCCTTCCCGGTCTTTAAATACACTCTCTACAGGATTACCCCACAATCCGTCCGGAGCCGGTTTTGTATCTGAGAATCGCTCAATGTTTCCTGTGGCCGGGTCCATTATAAATAGTTGGCCTGAAAAGGTTCCAATCCAAAGAGTATCTTTGCTTTCCTGAATAAGTGATCTTACGCCATTATTTGCGCTAATTTCTTTTACTCCATATAACCGGAACCGGCTGAAGGAAGGTACGATCTTGTTGAAGCCGGCACCTTCAGTACCAACCCAGAGAATACCCTGATGGTCCTCATAGAAGGATAAAACTAAATTGCTTGACAAACTTTTCGGATTCCCTGCCTGATACCTGTAGGGTGTCAGAGTGTGAGTTGCGGTATCGTATCGATTGATTCCGCCGGAATAGGTTGCCACCCAGAGCATGCCGGTCTTGTCCCTATGAATAAAATCCACTTTAGCGGAGAAGTTACTTGTTTTTGTACCCCGGGGGCATGCAGATGCTTCAAATCATTTGGATCATCACCCAGCACTTCAAGCTTACTTCCCATCGGGTCATAAAGATAGAGCCCTGACTGGCAGGTGCCGATATAAATAGCGCCATTGGGCGCTCCAGCAATGGCTGTGACCCGATTATCGCGTAACGATTTCTGTCCGGTTGGCAGAACACGTATAAAATTATCTGCAGTTGAATCGTAACGGTTTAATCCTCCCGCTTTTCCCTTTGGATCTGTGGCATCGCCCGTCCCAACCCACAAGTTGCCATCCCGGTCTTCGTATAAAGCGTTTATAACATTACTGGTAAGAGTTTGTTCGTTATTTGTTTCATGGGTGTAGCGATTAAACGTTCCTTTATCGTTATCAAAACGATCGAGACCGTTTTGCGTTCCGACCCAGATAGTTCCATCTGTAGTTTGAAAGATTACATTAACTGAATCCGAGCTCAGTGAAGTTGAATTACCAGGATCACGTTTAAAGTGAGTGAATTTCTCTTTTCCTGAATCGAACAGGTTAAGGCCGCCGCCCCAGGTACCCGCCCAAAGCCTTCCGCCGCGATCTACATACAGGGCATTGACAAAGTTGTTTGAGAGCGATGTGCTGTCAAGCGGTTCATGCCAGTACGTCTTGATATTGTAGCCGTCGTAACGGCTGATTCCTTGGAGTCCACCTACCCAGAGAAAACCTTGTTTATCCTGCACGAGGCTGTAGATCCAGCCGGATGGGAAACCGTCTGACTTATTAAGGTGATCAAACTGGATGTCCTGTGCAAAAAGACCGGAGCTCATCGCCAGGACTAATATTAAGAAGCAATAGATGGTTCTAAGAGAAAGTTTTTTAATAATTGTGTTCATAATCATTCCGTTTTTCAAATTTGCCGATTTGAGTAGCTCCAATATTCTGGATTGCCAAAAGAACAAACAGTATTGTTACCACTTTTTCATTACTGAGTTTTTACCGGGATTTGGATTATAAATTTAGTTCTTTCACCTTCTTTTGTCTTACAAAAAACCACCGATATAAACATCAATACAGGCAAAATTAATTTTCTCATAAGGCCTTAAATTTAGATGAGAAAAAATTTGTTACAAACTTATTGCCTGTTTATCACCCTTCTCTTCCCGCCACAGGCGGACAGGACCAGGCGAAGAGAGGCAGGCTTCATTTCACTTTAATTACTACAAACGTTACATCATCCTGTAGTTCTTTTTCTTCTCTCCAGCGTGAACCCTCTTCATTTAAATATTTTATAATTTCTTCGGGTTCTTTTTCTGCAACTTCTTTAAATGAAGAATAGACTTTTTCATATCCAAATAATTCATCAGAAGAATTATGGAGCTCAGGAAAACCGTCCGTCATCAGGAGTAAAACATCGCCTGCATTTAAAATAATTTCTTTTGCGCTGTATTTTTCAATTTTCATCGCACCGAGCGGCAGGTTGTGCTGTTTTATTTCCTCAATTTCTTTTTTATTCTTTATATAGTGATAAATTGACGGCATCCCGGCATTTATATATCTTGCTTTATGATCGCTGATGTTCAGCATCGCAAAACCGGCCATCATTCTTTTGAGATTTGAATTTTTAATGGCCTCGTTGGAAGACATAAAAAATCCTTCGATATCTTTACCGGCTGAATTTGCAACGAATAAAGATTTCATCATTGTTACGAGTGTGCCGGCTTTCATTCCGTGTCCCGTAGCATCACCGATTGCGATGTTGAACGAGCCGTCTATGTGAGAGGAAAAATCATAATAATCACCGCCGACTTCAGTTGCTGTCTGCATATAAACAGCTATTTCAAGGTCATTAAATTTTGGCAGATCTTTCGGAAGCATAGCCAATTGTAGTCTTCGTGCTTCTTCCAGTTCAGCCGCTCTTCTTTCATTTTCCAAATGAATAATTTCATTCTTTTTTCGGAGTATCTGGTTGGCTATTTTCCTGTTGCGGCTATTCCTGTATAGCAACAAAGCTATTATCAATAAAACAATTACTCCCGAGATTAAAGCATAAATCTGAATATTACGTTCAGTTTCAATTTTTTCCTCCTGTAAACTTTTGAGTCGAAGTTGTTGATCAAATCCGATATTCTGGTAAGAGAGCAGGTTTTTCTTTTCCGCGTTTTTCAGGCTGTCATTTAATACGGTGTATAGCTGGAGGTATTTTAAGGTACTGTCACGGTTATTTAGATTGTTATACACATTGGAAAGTGCCCGGTAAGAAGTAGCCAGCGGCTGCGCCTGTCGCAAAACCCGGGCAGTTACCAATATTTCCCTGGCATAAAACAGGCTGGAGTCAGGTTTGTTTAATCTCTGGTATAATTTACTTAAAGCATTGTAGGTATCGGGAAGATAATGAAGATTATGATATACTTTATAGGATTCTACCGATTCCAGGTAGGCATCCCGGGCCTGTGTTAATTTCCCCTTTTTAAGGTAAATGTTTCCCAGTAAATAAAGAACGGTTCCTTCCCAGGTTCTTTGGTAAAACCCTAAATGTGGCTGCAGCTCTAACGCTTTTTGTTCAAAAAAAAGAGCCGAATCCAATTGGTTTAGGTTAGTATAAGACTCTCCTAAGTTTATATATGCCAGCGAAAGCAAAAAAGTATCCTGAATAGATTGAGCATGGCTCAGTACTTTGAAGTAATTTAATTTTTCCATATCCCTGTTACCGGTAGCGCCATACAACTGCCCCAAATGCAGGTATATTTGGCCCAAATTATAAAGCCTTTTCTTATGCGCGGCTTGCCCCCTTAGAAAGGGCAGGACATATTTTTCACTTGCCGGGTTCTCCGCAATTTTAGTCGCCTCTGACAATGATTCAAGTGCTGACGGGTATTTACCCAATGCTATAAGCGCATAGCCCTTATCGCTTAAAGTGCCATGCTTCATTCAGTTTTAATCCTAACTGCTTAGCCAGTGCAATACTCTTATTATCGTAATAAACAGCACTGTCACGATTAGTTTCCAAATAATAAAGTGCAAGGTTATCATATACGTTCATACGAACAGTATCATTTGCCGCATTTCTTAACGCCAGTTGCAGGCGGTCCAATTTTTGTGTACCCGACAAAGTAGTGTCCGATAAAATAGAAAAAAGATTTGACTGTGCCCGGCAAAAACCAGTCATAGAGAAAATAATAATGATCAATAAAAATGCGCGTTTCATAAGAGATTTATCCCGGTATTTGAATGATAAATGTTGTTCCTTCACCTTCTTTTGTCTTCAAAAAAAATACTGATATAAACATCAATACAAGCAAAATTGTTTTTTTCATAAAGTTTTAAATTTTGAGGGATATAATTTTTTCGTAGTAGAAACAGGGCACCCTGTCGAAACCCGGTCTCGCCGGGGCTGATGCCCCGTCTCTACGAATTGCTACTTCACCTTCACTACTACAAACGTTACATCATCCTGTAGTTCTTTGTCTTTTCTCCAGCGTGTTCCTTCATCGTTTAAATATTTAATTATCTCTTCCGGCTCTTTTTCAGCTGATTTTTTAAATGATGACATCACTCTTTCATATCCAAACAATTCTTTTTCCGGATTATAGAGTTCAGGGAAACCATCTGTCATCAGGAGTAAAACATCTCCTTTATTTAAAATAATTTCTGTTGCGTTGTACTTTTCAATTTTCATCGCACCGAGCGGCAGGTTGTGCTGTTTTACTTCATTAACTTCTTTTTTATTCTTTATATAGTGATAAACAGAAGGCATCCCGGCATTTATATAACTGTGCTTTATGGTCCCTTATGTTCAGCATCGCAAAACCGGCCATCATTCTTTTTAAATTGGAATTTTTAATTGCCGCGTTGGAAGAAGCAAAAAATCCTTCTATATCTTTACCGGCTGAATTAGCAACGAATAAAGATTTCATCATTGTTACCAGTGTGCCTGCTTTCATTCCGTGTCCCGTAGCATCACCGATTGCGATGTTGAACGAGCCGTCTACGTGGGAAGAAAAATCATAATAATCACCGCCGACCTCGGTAGCAGTCTGCATATAAACTTTGATGTCAAGGCCGGGTAAATTGCGGAATTTCTTTCGGCAGCATTGCAAGCTGTAATTCGCGTGCTTCCTCGAGTTCTTTAGTCTTTCGTTCATTCTCCGCTGAAATGATTTTATTCTGTGCTTCAGCCTGCAGCAGGTCATTGAAACGTGTATAGGTTAAATTAAATACATCGGCAAACCGCTTTATAACCTTTTTAGATTCTTCCGGAAATTCCGTTTCCCGAAACGCAAACAAACCTCCTGCCTGGAATGTAGCAACATAATAATATTGTCGTAATCCTTCGTTTCCGGATATTTTCGACTGTGATTCAGGCAACCTAAAATTAACATTCAGAAGAGATTTGTAGTAATTATTTAACTCCTCTCCTTCAATTACGTAGGAGAAGTCTTCCTGGTTCAGCCATGCATTAAATGCTCCCTGCAGAAGAGGATTAATGTCCATCGATTCGTCACCTGAAACCTGCACAGTATTTTTTCCTTCTGATATAGTTGTCGTCCAGACATCTGCTGTTCGATTTTCTTTATTTAAAATTCCAATTCCGCAACGCAACATTCCAAGATTTAATTTATCGAGTTCGTCAAAAATTATTTTAACCGCCTGGGAAAGATCATCGCTTTTCTGCATTGACATAGCCTTGGAACGCACGCGCTCAAGGGCCGATTCTATCTGAGCCTCTCTTGCCTGTGCTTCAGCTTTTTGCAAATCCAGAAAACGGCGATAAGTTAAATTGAATACATCTGCAAATCGTTCCAGTAATTTTATTGATTCTTCCGGTAATGGTTCAGGAGTAGTTGTTAATATCATACCCTGAGAGAAGAAAGCCACACTTTGTATTCGATGTTCCTTTACTAACTCGTCTTTAATGGTCATACCCATTACTTCCCGTACATACCTGATCCAATCATTTAGTTCTTTTCCGCTCAGATCAATGACTATCGATTTCTTTTGGTCTTTCCAGGCATCATATATTGGTTTTCCTGTAGTCGGCTCATCGAGACTTGCATTAAAATGATGACTTATCTTAATACCTTGCTGATCTGTAGCCCAGACTTCAAGAACATTTTCTGCTTCTTTAATAAGACAGATATTTATCCGTTCAGGTGAAACTCCAAGCTCAGTCATTTGCTGAAAGACGATCGCTGCCGTTTCAGCCAGTTCATCGCTTTGGTGCATTGCCATAGTTCTTGCGCGGACTCTTTCGAGCGCAAGTTGAATTTCAGATTCGCGTGCCTGCTCTTCTGCTTTCTGCAGATCAAGAAAGCGGATATAGGTCTGTTCGAACGCGGCAGCAAAGCGCTTTACTATGTTCTTCTCTTCTTCACTGAAACGTTTGAGATTGTAGTGAACGATGTCAATCCCCGAATGCTTATGAAACCAGCCCACCATAACCATTCCTTCAGCATTTTGAATCATTTTTTTTCTTTGAGGTGGAACAGGCTGGACTTTAAATATTTCTCTAAAAAAAGCATCTTTTTCTTCTTTATTTAATAAATAATCAAAAAATCCCTCTCCGGGTGAATTAAAAGCGTTGAAAACGTTTTCAAATATCGGCAGGTCAACGTACGGCAAATGATATAATTCCGGGTAAATATCTTCTTCGACTGATGTCCAGAAATGGATATCTTTGGAAGAATCCGGGTTTAACTGGATATTGACAGAATCTATTTCTGTTACAAGGATTCTAAATTCTTTGTAGAGTATTCTAACAACATTTTTTAACTCATCACTTTTATGCATTCCCATAGAACGGGCCCGTACCCTCTCCAGTGCCGCTTCAATCTGTGCTTCCCTTGCCTGTGCTTCGGCCAAAGCGATATCGGAGTAGCGCTGGTAAGCCAGGCTGAATACATTTCTAAATCTTTTTAGCAAAGTCAGTTTTTCTTCCCCGATTGGAGAAAATGTGGATATTCCAATGGTTCCATTTCCAATTGAATAGAAGTAATAATAAAGCGCCTCTATGTTTTCAATTCTCGGGTCGTCTTTTTCCCCGCTTTCTTTCCTGAACTTTTTCCATTCATCCAAATCTTTTCCTTTATAGATCGCCTCGGAAAAAGCATCGTTCTTTATCCCGGACTGCTTTATTTGTTTTTCCATTACGGGATGAGTGTCATAATTTAAATGTGTTACGCTTTTTCCCATCACGTCAGAATAATCGTAATCCAGGAATGATTTTTTTTCATCATTGTGAATATTTATCATTGCGTTTCTGAGTTCTTTAAAACCAAGTGATTTAAATTCACTGAATAATATTTCGCAAATATTAAGCAAGTCATCGGGTTTATTCATACTCATTGCTACTGCTCTTACCCTTTCGAGAGAAGCTTCAATTTCAAGTTCGCGGTTTTTATTCTGGAGATCTGCGGTTTTTTCGTCTACGAGCTTCTGCAGCTCTTCCATTTTCTTTTTCCATTCGTCCAGGTGCCAGGTGTCGTCTTCAGTCTCTACACCCGTTGAACCGTGCATATGAACCACTTTCCAGCGTTCATTAATAAATTCAAAAATGATAGAGAGCCTCAGGTTTAACACATTTTTTTCGGTACCGGTTTTAATCGTGATTTCAATCTCGTCGATAAATATTGCAGCGTCACCTTCCGGACTTATTCTCCGGTGAACAGGTTTCGTATCAACAGAGATATCAACTCCCGCGCCCTGTTCCCGCTGATCGATGACAAGCTGGCGCAGCCTGTTGATGTCAGTAATCTTTTCGTCAACAGTAGAGCCGTAGCCGGTTACATCATCCACGGCTAAATCATTTACTGAATCCAGGGGAAGATCTCCCAGCATCAGTTCCATGAACTTATTGTAAGTTTCGTTTAATAGTTTTTGTTTTTCAGGGTTCATAATTTTTTAACAATATTATTAGAATTTCTTTCATTGTCATTTCGACCGGAGGGAGAAATCTTTTACTTAACACATATTAAGATTTCTCAGTCGTCGCTTTACTCCTCCTTCGAAATGACAAACGCTTTCGTAGAGACGCTTCGGCGAAGCGTCTACAACTTTTTCAAGATGTATCTTAATTTCTGTAGAGACTCATAGCGATGCGTCTTTACGATGTAATGTTCAATCTTTATTTTTAATTTTGGAGCAGAGACACGCGACCCGTCGAGACTCGGTCTCGCCGAGGCTGATCGCATGTCTCTAAAATAATTACTCTTTTAGTTTTTTGTTAATTTCCTTCAAAATATTATTTATTTTAATACCGGGTTTATGTCCGATTTTTCTAAAGAATTTCATCGTTTATTTTTTTCAATAATACATCAATTTCATTTAGCGTATCTTTCAACACTCCGCGATACCATTGCAGTTCTAAGTAATGATAGTACATATCATCCAAAATTTCAGAAAACATTTTATTATCGGTTATATGAAAATTTCCTGTTCGATATTGGTGAATATATTTTTTTCTCAAATAAGCCCACCTTTCATTCAGGATTCTCCCGTTATCAATTAATCTTGAGTAAGTAGAATTATAGAGCTTTATAATTGAAGCGGTGATCTCTTTATTTTTATAATTATTGATTAAATTACCGGAAACTGCTGCCTGGAAAGAACCTGAAACCGGATAGAATGTAGGGTTTCCCAGTTTAAAATAAATTTGCAAGAAAGAGTCAATGGAAGTTTTATTATTATTCTGAGACTTTAAAAATACCTTACTGTTTAATAAGTCAAATGCCTCTATTTTTGAGTCCATTTCCTTTAAGACTAATTTGATATATTGTCTGTCTTGTATAAGGTCTTTTTTCACTCCTTTTAAGAATTCTGTATCAGCAACATTTTGTTTTCTTAATTCATTCCAGTTATTAACCTGCAGCGCAATTAAAATTCCAATAACTACAAGAAATATTTCTCCTATAGCATAGCGCAGGTATTTGGCCACGCTATTTTCGGCGGCAAGTTTTTGACGGATGTTTCTAAAGATTTTCATCATTCGTTTCCTTTTAGTTCTTTTTCCATAAGTCCTAATATTTCAACAATTAATTTTTGGGCTTTTACTTGTTTTTCTTTTAGTTCTAATAAAAAGTTAATGTGGTTCTCAGTCATATTTTCAAATTGCACATTTCCCAATAACGCCCTATTATCTATATCAAAACCCGATTTAGGGAACTTAAACCCTGAAAAAGAATTGCTTATTTCATCTACATTGAGCCAACTGCCATGTTTTATGATATAATTTATAATAATTAAATTGTAATTTGTTAACACTTCTTCACTGTATTTTATATAGTCCAGGGCAGGTTTCCAGGACGACAATTTGTTCCTTAATTGGGCATTACTGATAATATCCAATCGGCCGGAGTTTATTAAGTCGTCCAAAAAACCGTTTTGAGGATAGTAATGCGGCGTGGTTGCAATATTATTAAGCAGTTTGTTAAATTCATCTTTCGATTTTGGCTTAGGCTTTGCACCTGTATGGTTTAGGATTTCCATACCTATTTCAACAAAAAAATTGGTCTTTAAAATAAGTGAGTCTAACTGATTTTTGTTATAACTGAAGTCTTGTTTAAGGTTTATAAGCGCATTGTGCTCTTCCGCTTTCTGGTCCTTATTTTTATTCCAGTTGTTAACCTGTAGTGCAATTAAGATTCCAATAACTACAAGAATTATTTCTCCGATAGCATAGCGCAGGTATTTGGCCACGCTATTTTCAGCGGCAAGTTTTTGGCGGACGTTTCTAAAAATTTTCATTGATTAGCTTTAATTAATTATTTGTTACTTTTTTAAATTTAAGCGCATCTGTATCACCATCAATTACCTTAAGTTCTCCTGTTTTGCCGAATCTGATCAGCTTGGGATCATTTACAAAAAAGAACGTTGAGTTTTTAAAATAATAGACCGGGATTTTTTCATTTGTCCTTTTTGCTGTAAAAAATAGTTGATTCCCACTTTTAGTGATTTCTATTCGATCTCCCATTTCTGTTCGTGGAGGACCGTAAAACTGCTGATAACTGCCGACATACCGGTCGATAATTTTCTTATCCTTTAAGGTATAGCTTATATAGTCGGGGGTTTTATCTTCATTCCCTAAAACACGGGCAATCGCCAGGTAGGCATCAATGGCATGTTTTTCTGAATTTACAGGCTGCCCCGGAGAGATTTCTCTCATCGTTTAATGTCGTGCATACTTGTTCCCTGTATTGGGGGTTTGTCAGGTAAAAATTGATTGCAACATCACTGTGCACTCCCTTAAAACTATCTTCGACAAACCAGCTTTTCTTCCTGGATAAATCATCCGCATTACGATAGACGGTTCTCTGATATCGCTGATTCAGAACATCAATTCTGGTCTTCATCTTTATGTATAAGTAGTTCAATTTATCCAGTATCGGGGCATACTTTCGGGGGATTTCTTCGGAATTTTGTATGAGATTATTGAATGCGATTGAGTTCAAGTCAAAGTTATCATAATAAAAGGGGGCAAAAAGTGTGCGGTTAAATCCAATGTCGTTTTTGTAATCGCTATAAGTCAGTTTATTATTTAAAATCAGGTTCTTTACAGAATCCCTTTTGATGAAACGCTCAATTACCCCGTCAGAATTCAGGATGTTTACAGCCAGTTCCGACTGAACGTTTTTGAGATTGGCAATAATCTTTTGATTTAGTTTCCGGTTTTCATTCCAGTTATTCACCTGCAGGGCTATGAGAATTCCGATAACAACAAGAAATATTTCACCAATTGCATAACGTAAATATGCCATTACTTTATTTTCGGCTGCAAGTTTTTGTCGTGACATTTCTAAATATTTTCATTGGCTGTACTTTTGTTATTTTTCTTTTAGTTTAATTTCAATCAAAGCTAAAATCTCATCCTGAAACTTGTATAGCTCTCTTGCTGCATCCAGTATATCTCTGGCATCAATTATTCTGTTTGACACCAAACTCTCAAATCCTATGTCTGATAATAATTTATACTTTGAATATTTAAACTTACTGCTCGCTTTAATTTCATTCCCAAAGTATTTTAGTATTCTTTTAAATGGATATTTCCCTTTGATATATGGTACTACCTGTTCAAAAACATCTCTTTCAGTCCATTTATATGCATTATTGTATTCATCTAATAAGCTGTTCCAGGAAGAAAGTTTTGAACTTAATTCGTTGCTTTTTATCAAGGTTATTTTTCCGGAATTTATTGTGGAATTAATAACACCGTCATTAGGTGAATAATGAGGCAACCAGCTTAATCCATACATGAGAGAGTCAAGAGTGCTGTCATTTATCTCATCCGGGTTTGGTGATAAATTAGAGTTTAACTCCTTCAATAATTTTAAAACTTTGCTGTGCTTATTTATTTCTATGGAAAGAAGTGTCTGATTTTCAGCCATTTCTGTCTTTAAGGACTTTAGAATAATCACTTCCTGTCCGTGATTTATCCGGTTTTCATTCCAGTTGTTAACCTGCAGGGCTATTAAAATTCCTATTACCACAAGAAGAATTTCCCCAATGGCGTAGCGCAAGTAAGCCATTACTTTGTTTTCGGAGGCAAGTTTTTGACGGATGTTTCTGAAGATTTTCATCATTGGTTTAATTCTGTTTCAATATGTTTTAACAATTGTTTTGCTTTTGCCTTTAATTTCTCATCGCCTGCTTTTTGTAAATCGGACAAACCATTTCTAAAAACAACATCATTAATGAACTCCAGTCTCAATTTTGGTTCATTGAGATTTTGAATTGCAATGGTTTTCAGGTTATTATCTTTAACAGTAATAAAATTCAATGAGAAATTTTCTGGAATTTTTCCTCTCATTCTTTTGGAAAAAGAATAAGTAGCAAAGTTGCTGTTCTTCATCACGTTTCTTACAACAATCTGGTCTACAAGATTGGTGTTATTATTAACTGTATTCGAGGCGAACCCGTTTATAAAACGGTTAAATTCCATAAGTTCCTTTTTTAGTGATTCATTATCAATAATATTGATGTCTCCCGAATTTATCATTTCCAAAAGTGTTGTATTGGCGTTGGTAAAGCTCATTCTTATACTCAGGTCGTTTATTTTCGGGAAATATGGAGTCCATTTTTTTGAACCCGTTATTTTGCTCATAATGTGCCACTATGTCTTTGCAATCCTGAATGATAATATTTTCAAAATCGATATAGTTGTTCTGCAGCTGTATTTGTTTTTTTAAATCAATACTTAAATCTTGTAGATAGATGGTTTCCTGTTTTTTTTGTTTCCGGTGTTCATTCCAGTTATTTACCTGTAAAGCAATCAGAATTCCAATTACTACAAGAAATATTTCACCGATTGCATAGCGTAAGTAAGCCATTACTTTATTTTCGGACATGAGTTGTCTACGAACATTTCTAAAGATTTTTGCCATTTTCTGTACTTTCGTTATTTTTTCAATTTATCAAGTTCTTCTTGAATTCTTTTAATAGTATAATCAATTTTAATAATTGTTTCAGTTTCTAAATCTACTTTTCTACTTCTATTGTAAAGTGTGAGCTGTAAAACTTTTACTAACTGATTGTCCCTCAAAAATTTGTGGTAATCTTTTATTCTCAATTTTTGAACTGTTATGCTGTCTGCATATTTAAAACCATACTTTTTGGTTTGATTATAATCTGCAAAAAAATATTTATCCTGATAAGGGAATAATATATTTTTAATGCTGTGATCAGAATTTTTATCTCCCAATTCATCATCAAAACGCCTGAGGTCTATTTCATACAAATCTGTTATTCTGATTCGAAGACTATCATTAGACAGAATATCTAAACCGATATTTTTTAAACTCTCAAAAGCACTTGTTTGAGGAATTATTTGAAAATCATCACCCGACCTTGCAAATTTGCTATATATGGTTTTAGAATACGGTTCTTTTTTAACGATATCATAAATAAGACTTTGAGTGGATTTAATTATTTCTTTATGCTTGGTAATAGTGTTCAGGATTTCTTTTTTGGTTTGAAATAAATCGCTTTTTAGTTCACTATAAATTTCTATTTCCTGTTTTAGTAATTTTCGGTTTTCATTCCAATTATTAATTTGTAGAGCAATTAAAATCCCTATTACTACAAGAATAATCTCTCCAATAGCATAGCGTAAATACCCCATCATTTTATTTTCAGAGGCAAGTTTTTGTCGTACATTTCTAAATATTTTCATTATTTAAATAGATAGTGTTTTAATGAAGTTCTTTATCAATCAGCTGAATCAGATGTTTTGTTTTTTCTTGGAGGTCCCGGCAGAGCCTGTAGATAGTTTGAGATACCAATTTTCTGATTACAAGCTGATTTTTTAGTTCCATTCGCTTTTCCGGACTGATCTTTTGGACCCTATCAATTTGTCCATACCTGTTCAATTTGATGTTCAGGGAATTACTGGTAACAAAAGCGCCAAATTGACTATCGATATTAAACAAATTGTCATTATTGATTACCTGTGTGACATAATCCAATCGTTGATAATACCTCACAATTGCATTTTGCAGACTATAATTTCTGATCAGCTTTTTCCCCCCAGTGTTATCCATACTGATATAACTTGTTTTATTTTCTACAAAAGTCAGGCGTGAAGATAAGGTTATCAGAAGAGCATTCAGTTTTTCTGCTGATAATGAATCTGATAGAAATAAAGCGGCCGTATCGGTTTCTGCAACTTTGGCGCTTTCAAATTGAAGCTGCTCGTTGATTATTCCCTGCTGTAAAACCAAATCTGATTTTATATTTTCCAAAGTGGTTATTTCGAGTTTATGGTTCTGGATATCTTCTTTCCAGTTATTCACCTGTAAAGCAATTAGAATTCCAATCACTACAAGAAATATTTCACCGATTGCATAATGTAAGTATGCCATTACTTTGTTTTCGGCTGCTAGTTTTTGTCTTACATTTCTAAAAACTTTCATTATTTAATGTCCTTATTAATCAGGTTTCTGATTTCAGTAATTTTATTAAGTGCGTTTTCTTCACCCCTAATCAAACCACTTCTATTATCTTTATATAATTTAAAGAGCGTTATGGTAGATGGTTTTTCAAAAAATACTTCGGAATTTACAGGCTGACAGTAACCAGACCAATGATAGTCTTTAAAATCTTGCTTGAGTATTGGAACCCAATCATTATTAAATGAAAACTCGACGTCATTTAATTCCTGGTATAGTTGAAATAAATTTTCATCATAATAGGATATTAATGCCATTTGCAGCGTTTTATCCGAGATGTTTTCCAGGCCTTTGGACTTCAACATTTCATAAGCGCTGGATTGGGACCTGAACCGCTCAAAACATATAATCTTTCCCATCCAGTAGTTCAAACTATCATTATTAAAGTTTTTTAATTTAACCTGTTTTAATAAGCTATCAGTTAAACCAATAGCCAGTTTTGTTTTAGACAGTTCAGAAGATAATGAAACCGAATCCTGTGCAAGGTTCTGGTCGATAAGCGCAAGAATCTCATGCTCAAACTTTGTGTCTTTTCTGTCCCTCATTCCAGTTATTTACCTGCAGGGCGATTAAAATTCCAATTACAACAAGAAAAATTTCACCAATAGCATAGCGCAGGTATTTGGCCACGCTATTTTCGGCGGCAAGTTTTTGACGGACCTTTCTGAATATTTTCATAGTGCAATTAACTCATTATTTTTTTGTTTTTCGTAGAGACGCTTCGCCGAAGCGTCTCTACATTATTATTTCACTTTAATAACAACAACCGTCACATCGTCTTTGGGTAGTTTGCCGTCAGACCATTCGTTTACCGATCTTATTAAATCTGCTTTAATTTATTTCGTTTAAGAATAAACACACGTCCGCAGAATCACCATTATATGATCTTTCCCGGGTGTGTATAAAGGGTTTAGGCTAAGTGACTTATGTAAATAACTTAACTATAAATTCCGAAAAGCACTAATAGAAAGTTATTTTCAAAAAGATATTTTCCCCTTGACACGTAACCAGAAAGTTACTTATATTTGAGTAACCAGTTAGTTACTAAAGGATGTGAAAATGGCCTATAAAATAGATGATGTCTTTTCGGCGCTGGCAGATCAGAACCGGAGACAGATACTGACGATGCTTGCCGATAAGGAATTAACGGTAAACTCTATATCAGAGAAATTCAAATTCAGCCGGCCGGCAGTTTCAAAACATTTAAAGGTTTTACTGAAAACCAATCTCGTGGTTTCGCGCCGGGAAGGCAGGGAAAGGTATTACAACATTAATGTTGAACCTTAAATGAAGTAAAAGACTGGCTGAAGATTTATGATAAATTCTGGGATAAGAGATTAAATGCATTAAAAAATTATCTGGAGAAATAATTATGCCTGATGAAAAACCAATTGTAAAAGAGATAACTGTAAATGCATCTCTTTCAAAGGTATGGAAAGCAATAACTGATAAAAATGAAATGAAAAAGTGGTATTTCGATCTCAAGGAATTTAATCCCGAGGTCGGTTTTGAGTTCCGGTTAATGGGCGGACCATCTAAAGACCGGCAGTACCAGCACATTTGCGAGATAACAGAAGTTGAAGAAAATAACAAACTAAAATACAGCTGGAGATACGACGGTTATCCGGGCAAATCGTTTGTAACGTTTGAATTATTTGAAGAAGGAGAGAACACCAGAATTAAATTAACTCACACAGGCCTGGAAACATTCGGAACAGAAAACCCGGATTTTGCAAAAGAGAATTTCGAAGCCGGCTGGGAAGCAATTATCCGTACAAATCTTAAAAATTATTTTGAATAATTACGAAACAGATTAAATAATAATATTTAAAGGAACATAAATGGAAAAGATCGAGAAGAAGGTGAAAATTAATGCATCTGCGGAAAAAGTGTGGGCTGCATTGACGGAACAGGATAAGCTTGGGGAATGGATGTTGATGCCAACGACATTTGAACCGGTTGTCGGGAAGGAATTTACTTTTAAGGCTGAAAGTTCGGAAAAGTGGGACGGATTGATTCATTGTACAGTGAAAGAAGTTGAAGTGAACAGGAAACTCGTTTATACCTGGAATCCCGGGATAGATGCGGAAACACTTGTAAGCATTTCGATTTCGGAAACAGAGGGCCAAACCGAGCTTACCTTGATTCACACAGGATGGGAGAAACTTCCGGCAGAAATGAGACCTAAATTACTCAAAGACCACAGTAAAGGTTGGGATGAAAGAATTTATCGGAAACTTCCCGAATTATTTTCTTAATTATACAATTGTAGAGACGGGGCATCCCGGCAGGCCGGGACAGATTGTCCGTCTCTACAAATTAATTTTTATCATTTCGATTTAGCAATAAATTAAATACATTAATACCAGAATATATTCCGGAGTTCTTCAAACCAAACAGGGGAGGATTTATGAACTCACTTCAACGAATTGAATACTGGGCTGATCACCACCATCCAATCTGGCTCGACCTTATAAGAATCATATTTGGTCTGCTGCTTATCACAAAAGGCATCGCTTTTATATATAACAGGGAAGAAATAGTAAAAATGCTTGCGGAAAGAAGCACCGAAATGTCGGAGTTCGTGGCTTTTTACGCCGGGCATTATGTGATTGTTGCGTTAATTGTCGGCGGACTTTTTGTAACCATAGGATTTATTACCCGCTGGGCACTGCTGTTTCAACTGCCGGCAATTATTGGTGAAATATTTATGTCGGACTTCCATAAAGAATTATTTGTGCTGAACTCCGAACTAAATTATTTGATTTTAATTTTAGTGCTGATGATATTCTTTATTCTGTATGGATCAGGAAAGATTTCTTTTGATCACTGGCTGATGAGATGGAAAGAGGAATAAATTACAGTAGAGACACGGGCATGCCGCGTCTCTACAGATTTGATTATTTCTTCCACTCGGATTTTATTTCTTCAATTGCCCTGTCAAGCTGGGGATCTTTTCCATCAACCCTGTCTTTGAAATTTGTATCCACATAAATATCAGGTGTTACACCGGTATGTTCAAGATCTTTTCCGTCAAGCGTAAAACAACCCCACGAAGGCAGGCGGTAAAATGATCCGTCTACAAGTCCGCTGCCTGATGTGAAAATAATCCACCTGTAAGTTTCTGTTCCGATAATTTTACCAAGCTTCAGTGCTTTAAATCCAGCTGAAGTCATTTCTCCGTCGCTTAAGGTTTGTTCATTTACAAGCAGTACAATCGGGTGTGCAGACGGGGTAAAGTTCGGCTGAATTGTGAATTTGCCGTTTCTGTATTTCCACTGCAGGTACGGCCGCTGACTTAAAAACTGCAAAACTTCGTCATGAACATTTCCACCGGTGTTATAACGCAGGTCAAGTATCAACCCGTCTTTTTTAAATGTATCGTCGCTCGTCATATCGATATAAAATTTATCAAGCGCTCCACCGGACATATTTTTCATGTAGACATAAGCGATTTTATTATCGCTTTTTTCATCAACATAATTTTTATTTGCATTTATCCATTCATCGTATAACTGGTTGTTTAATGCACCGGAACTTTCGGGATGATATTTAGAGTCAATTGTTTTCCCATCGTGTTTAAATGTCAGTGTAAGTTCATCTTCAAGAGTTGGTTTGCTGAAATAATATTCACGGTTCATTTTCTTATCTATCTTAACACCGTTAACTTCAATTAATTCGTCACCCTCTTTTACATTTTTGTCAATCTTATCGGCCGGTGAGTCCTTTACAATATGCTTTACAATGTACGGGTTATCGTTGTCGAAAATAATTCCCGTAGCGAGTGACTTGGTCGTATAAAACGTCTTTTCTTCCGATCCATTTGAGTAAAACCCCTGGTGAGATGAATTAAGCTCTCCCTCAAGGTCATTTAGTAAAATCCTTAAATCGGCGCGTGAAGTAATATAAGGAAGGTATTCTTCGTATCTTTTTTCCATTTTTTGCCAATCTACCCCATGAAAAGCCGGATCATAATAATTTTCATCCAGGTTTGCCCAGACTTCATAATACATCTGTTTAAATTCCGACATCAGGTTTTTGTTGAATGTATAGTTGACATCAATTTTCTTTAATTTGTTTTGAGAGAGGTTCAGTTCATTTATAGATCCGCCGATTAAAACATAATATTTGGAACCTGCTTTAACCATTTGATATCCACCGCCTGAAGCATCCTCAATTTTTTTAGTTTCCGGTTTCTCAAATGGCTTTAATGTAGTTACCCACAGGTTATTTTTTCCGTCCTGGTCCGAAACGTAAATAACCCTGGTTTCTTCTTTATCATTAAGTACAAATGGATTGAGCTGATTTCCAAGTGCATTGGTAATTCCCTCCCACCGGTCCGCCAAATTATTAAAATCAATTTTCACAGTTGTTTTGCTTGTGTCTTTTTTCTCTTTTGTAAATAACTTTTCGAACCTGTCGGATTTGAATTCATCGTCAAACTTCTCCAGAGCTATTCTGTATACGTGTGCATTTGTAAAACCGTAAGGATAAGCGGGATTCTTCCTGTCTGATTCAAAGTAAATGTATTTTCCATCCGGTGACCATACGGGATCAGCCTCGGACAGCCCTGAATTTGTAATATCATAAGTTTTATTTGTTTCCAGGTTTATTACAAACACATCCTGTTCAAAATTTCTGTATGCAGTATATAGAACCCACTTATCATCCGGGGAAAAATGCGGCTGTGAATTCTGAATTGCCCAGAACTCATCGGTGAGAATAGTCTCACTCTTCAGCGATTTTAAATCGAGTATGCGGAGCTGATCTCTACCGCTGAGATAAACCATCTTTGAACGGTCACTGCTCATTTCTATAGCGCGGTTGTTTCTCGCATCCGAGGTGATTTGCTTTTCTTTGCCAGTCCCGTCCGCTTTAATTGTATAAAGATTCTGCCACCCGTCAACAACCTGATTAAATATCAGACCGGCGCTGTCTGTCCATGCAACTTCCATAACCCTGCCTTCGGGATTTGTATTTAATTCGCGAACGAATTTTCCCTCCATATCGGAAACAAATAATAGTCCGCGTGAAGAGAAAGCAATCTTTTTTTGATCCGGTGAAATATCAAAGTTTGTAATTTTACCTTTAACATTGAAATCCTGCAGAGTAGTAAGAGTATTATTTTCGGGGAGGTCGACTCTTATTTTCTGCGTATTTTTCGAGGCAGTATTATATAAATAGAGTTGGTAGTCTTTTTCAAAAACAACTCCTGTCCCGTTTGCGCTGACGCGGGGACGCTTTATTGAGGTATCAAAACTTGTTAACTGAGTTTTTTTCCCGTTGTCGAAAGTGTAAAGATTATATTCGTTATTTGCTTCATCTGAAACAAAATAGATTTTCCCGGATTTATCAACCGTCGGCCACATGTCTTTTCCGATCCAGTCAGTAAGTTTTTTAAATTCGCCGGTTTCAGGATTGTAAGATTTTATATCCGGGTTAAAGGCGCCCTTGTATCTTTTCCTGTTTGTAAAGTAAGAACTTTCCCAGCTTTCGTTGAAGAGGTATTCACCGGTTTTAGGATTAACAACTAAATTATGCGGCCAGTTAAAATAATTTTCGAACAATCTTTCAGGAGTTCCGCCGTTAATTGAGACCTTATAGGTCGACATTCTGTTGTACCGGTTGGAAGTAAAATAAATATCCCCGGAGTCCCACGACCACGAAGAAACCTGGTCGCCACTGTCATAATAGGTCAGTTGTTTGATTTTTCCGCCGGCAACGGGAATAACATAAACATTTGAATTACCATCCTGTGTTCCATCGAATGCAATCCATTTTCCATCTGGCGAATATACCGCATCGGTTTCAATACCCTGCATACCCGTAAGTCTGTATGCTTTACCCCCTTCTGCAGGAACGATCCATAGGTCTTCCTGGTAGGTGAAAACCACATTTTTTCCGTCAGGTGAAAGTGACGGGGCGGAAAGAAAATAAGGGTTGCTTTGTGCGGAAACAACACCCGCAAAAATTAAAATAAACAGAAAGATTCTTTTCATTTTGCTACTCCGGTTTTTTCTGTGGAAGCGATTATAAGCCTGTCAATTCTCAAAATTAAGGCATTTTTAAATCAATTACATAAAACTGTGATGAATGGTTTAATCTTTTCAGGATAAAAAGCGGAAAAAATTATATTTTAATGCATAAAAGAATGCGGTTTTATGGAGAAGGACTCAAATCTGCTCACAAAATATTTTCTGCCCTCCTACTTCAAAATAATAGGGCTTGTTTTGATAGTAATTTCAATTACGGTATTAATCTTTGCCGCACTTGTAAAATCATATCTTCAGTTCTTTCCCGCCTCCAATGTTATTTTAATGTATAACCGGATTTCATTTCTTTGCGGGATTTCTCTAGTCGTGTTTTCAAGGGAAAAGAACGAAAATGAGGAAACAGACAGGATCAGGCTTCAGGCATTAACCCTCTCATTAGCTGCGAGCGTATTATTATTACTTGCTCTTGAAATCATAAATATTTTTAATAATAATGCTCCTGTTTACGCGGTTGATTTTATGATAATTGAAATGTGTATTTATTATATCATTTTCAGATTTAAAGACAGGTCATTTTTAAAAACAAAAACGGACAAGTAAATTGTTTCTGTCCGTCATTCAATAAATATTGCATTAAATTAAGCTAAACTACATCTCATCGACAATTTTATTGAGAGTAGCGCTCGGACGCATAACTTCAAAGGCTATCTTAACATCCTCATCTTTTTATTAATTTATTTATAAAAACCATTTCTAAGCAAAAAGATTTATTCCTAATTGACAAATAATTTCATATTCGCTATTTTAACAAGTAGTTAATTAACCAATGAGTTAAATAAAGGGCAAATATTTATGGACACTTTAAGCATTACATTTGCAGCTCTTTCCGATCCAACTCGCAGAGCAATTTTAGCAAGCCTTACCACTGGTGCCAAAACTGTTTCCAATTTAGCTGAACCGTTCGATATAACTATGCCGGCAATCACCAAACATTTAAAGGTTCTGGAAAAGGCAAAGCTGATTGAACGCAGCCGGGAAGCGCAATACCGACCCTGTAAGTTGCAGCCAACTCCATTAAAAGAGATAGATAGCTGGATTGAAAAATACCGCATCTTTTGGGAAGAAAGTTTCAATCGGTTAGACGATTATATTAATAAATTACAAACAAAAAAAGAGGATGCTAATGACGACCAGTAACATGAAAGTTGAATCCAAGGGGAATGAATTGATCATTACACGAATTTTTAATGCACCACCCGCACTGATGTTTGAAATGTGGTCACACTGCAAACACCTAAAACATTGGTGGGGACCAAAGGAATGGCCAATGGATGAATGTTCGCTAGACTTCCATGTTGGCGGGGAATGGCGTTACTGCCTTCGCGGTCCGAACGAGGGAGACGAATCCTGGGGTATTGCAGTTTATAAGGAAATTGAAAAACCAGAAAAAATAGTTTATCAAGATAACTTTTCAGATAAGTTTGGAAACATTAACAAACAAATGCCCACCATGGTTGTTACAAATAAGTTCATTGAAAATAATGGGAAAACTACACAAGTAAGCAATATAATTTATGAGAGCCCGGAAGAACTCAAAAAAGTATTGGATATGGGAATGATTCAAGGCATGACCAGTTCTATGGAAAGGCTTGACGAATATTTAGCGACTATTTAATAATTTAAAGTAAGACCTGACACGTTTCAGTTTTTAAGGCAAAGTAATGTCAGGTCCGACTTTTTCCATCTTTTTCTTACATCTCATCAATTATTTTATTGAGAGTAGCGCTCGGGCGCATAACTTCAAAGGCTATCTTATCATCAGGCAGATAATAGCCACCGACATCCACAGGTTTTCCCTGCACAGAAACAAGATCGTTTACTATTTTATCTTCATTTGCTTTCAATTCTTTATAGATTTTAGCGAAACGTGATTTTAGTTCATTATCTTTATCCTGGTCGGCCAAAGCCTGAGCCCAGTATAAGGCAAGATAGAATGAACTTCCACGGTTATCAATTTCATTTGCTTTTCGCGAAGGCATCCGTCCGTTTTCGAGATATTTACCGATTGCAGTGTCCAGTGTTTCAGCTAAAAGTTTGGCTTTTGCATTACCTGTTTTATCTGCTATCATTTCCAGTGATGGAACAAGAGCGCAATATTCTCCTAGTGAATCCCATCTTAAATGATTTTCCTTCAGTAATTGCTGAACGTGTTTTGGAGCAGAACCGCCCGCGCCTGTTTCAAATAAACCGCCGCCTTTTAATAGCGGAACTATAGAAAGCATTCTTGCACTTGTGCCTAATTCAAGAATCGGGAACAGATCGGTCAGGTAATCACGAAGTACGTTTCCGGTAACCGAGATTGTGTTCAATCCTTTTCTTGTTCTTTCCAGGGTATACTTCATTGCTGCAACAGGTTCGAGAATTTTAATCTCAAGTCCTTTCGTATCATGTTCCGGAAGATACTTGTTAACTTTTGCGATAATTTCTCTGTCGTGTCCTCTGTTTTCATCAAGCCAGAAAATTGCAGGTTGGGAAGATTCTCTTGCTCTTCTTACCGCAAGCTTTACCCAATCTTTTATTGGTTCGTCTTTGGCCTGGCAAACTCTGAAAATATCACCCGTTTCTACTTTTTGTTCAAGCAGAGTTTCTCCGGCTGAATTTACTACCCGGATTACTCCATTTCCTTTGGCCTCAAAAGTTTTGTCGTGTGAGCCGTATTCTTCCGCTTTCTGTGCCATTAAACCAACGTTGGAAACGGCGCCCATTGTTGAAGGATCAAACTGACCCTTTACTTTCGCATCTTCAATTATTGTTTCATAAATTGTAGCATAACATCGGTCGGGAATCATTGCAATACAATCCTCAAGCTCGTCTTTTTTGTTCCACATTTTTCCGCCGTCACGAACCACGTTAGGCATCGATGCGTCGACTATAATATCGTTAGGTACGTGGAGGTTGGTTTTTCCCAATCTCGAATCAACCATTGCGAGTTCCGGACGCGATTCATAAACTTTATTTATATCCGCTTCAATTTCTTTTCTTTTTTCATCCGGAAGTTTCTTTAATTTTTCCAGAACGTCCATTAGCCCGTAGTTTACATTGGCACCGATTTCTTTTAAAACATCCGCGTGTTTTGAAAGTGCGTCCTTATAATAGACTGAAACGGCATGACCAAACATTATCGGGTCTGAAATTTTCATCATTGTGGCTTTCAGATGCAATGAAAGAAGTATATTATCTTTTTTTGCTTCTTCGATTTGTTCAGCATAAAATTTTCTCAGTTCTTTAACATTCATCACGGAAGCATCAATTACTTCTCCCTTAAGCAGGCTGAGTTTTTCTTTCAGAACCGTTGCCTTTCCGTCCGGATCTACATACTCAATTTTAACAGTATCATCTTTGCCGAGGGTAACAGATTCTTCAGTACCGTAAAAATCTTTTTGTGTCATGTGTGCGACCCGGGTTTTTGAACCGGATTCAGGCCATGGCTTCATCATTTTATGAGGGTGCTTTTGGGCGAACTTTTTTACTGAGGCCGCCGCACGCCTGTCTGAGTTACCTTCCCTGAGCACAGGATTTACCGCGGAGCCAAGTACTTTTGCAAATCTTTTCTGCAACGCCTTTTCCTCGTCTGTTTTCGGTTCGTCCGGGTAATCCGGAATTTTATAACCCTTACTCTGTAATTCCTTTATTGCCGCGTGAAGTTGAGGAATGGAGGCACTGATGTTTGGTAGTTTTATAATATTGGCGTCGGACTTTTGAGTAAGTTCTCCCAGTTCACTTAGATAGTCCGGAATTTTTTGTTCTGCTGTCAGGTTATCCGGGAAGTTTGCTAGTATTCTTCCTGCAAGCGATATATCTTTAGTCTCAATATCAATTCCTGTTCCTTTTGAAAATGATTTTACGATTGGAAGCAGACAATATGACGCTAAAGCCGGGGCTTCATCAATCTTTGTCCACATTATTTTTGTTTTCATTTATTTTTCCCACATTTTTTATTCGAAAATTATGCTTTAAAATTTATAAACATCTTTAAAAATACTGAATTTTTGCTAATTATTAAAGAAATATAGCTTGCTAGTTGATGTTAATTAAATTGAGTAACCTAACATCAATAAAGAGAGGATTTTAATGTTCATTATAAAAGAGAACTAAACAACTTGCATTGAAACATTCATAATCAGGTTAAATTATTTTCATATTTATCCGCAGCAGCATAATGTAGATAGCCAGATTTTTTATCTCAATTTTCAGACAGTATTATAAAACTCGCCCCTTGTTTGTTCATCACAATTTTATTTGATTATTTAAAACTATCCTTTATTTTCTGCTATCTTTTTATAAACCACAAATCGGGGGAACTCACCGATTCTTTAAACTATCCACAGGAGAATTCTGTTATGAATCTGCGTTTTAAGACCATTGTTTTCATGTTTTTTGTGCTTTGTTTCTCTGTTCTTGCCCAGGAGGCTGTAGATCTTCAGATGATTCAGAAAATCAAGAATGAAGAGTATACAAATTCCAAAGTGATGGAGACTTTAAGCTATTTAACCGACGTATACGGTCCCAGGCTTACAAACTCACCAAACTGGCATAAAGCCGCTGAATGGGCGAAAGACGAACTTACTAAAACCGGACTCGTTAACGCGAAGATAGAACCATGGGGTGAATTTGGTAAAGGATGGCAGCTTGATGAATTTAGTCTTGTTATGACCACGCCTGATTATAACAGGCTGATTGCGTTCCCGGAAGCCTGGACGAAAAGTACTAATGGTTTAGTTAGTGGCTCCCCGGTTTTAATGGATATTAAAGACGCAGCCGATCTTGAAAAGTATAAAGGAAAATTAAAGGGCGCGATAGTTTTACTCGGCGGTGAGCGCGATGTGGAAAAAAGATTTGAAGCCGACGGAAGAAGATATACAGATGAAGACCTGGCAAAGATGGAAATAGCCCCGGAACCAGGTGCAAGATCAAGATGGGCTGACAGGATTGCTGAGTGGAGAAAAATGAGAGCTTTAAGAAATAAAGTAAATGAATTTTTAAAGACAGAAGGTGTTGCTGTAATCTTAAAACCGAGCCGCGGACAGGATGGAACTTTATTTACAGCATCCGGCGGTTCTTATAAAAAAGGAGAGGAGGCCGGCATTCCTTCATTCCAGGTTGAGATTGAATACTACAACCGCATCGTAAGAATACTCGAAAAGAAAGTTCCTGTTACAATTCAGGCAGAATTAAAAACAAGCTTTTACGATAAAGATTTGCAGGGACACAATATAATTGCCGAAATTCCCGGTACGGATCCGAAATTAAAGGACCAGGTTGTTATGCTCGGCGGACATTTCGATTCGTGGCAGGGCAGCACCGGCGCATCAGATAACGCCGCAGGCAGCGCAGTAGCAATGGAAGCGGTCAGAATTTTAAAAGCACTCGGAGTAAAACCGAGGAGAACAATCCGCATCGCACTTTGGGACGGCGAGGAACAGGGACTGCTCGGATCGCGCGGTTATGTTGCAAAACATTTCGGCAACCCCCGGACACTCGAGTTAAAAGATGAACAGTCGAAAATATCGGGTTATTTTAATTACGATAACGGCTCGGGAAAAATAAGAGGTATTTATCTCCAGGGGAATGAGGCGGTTCGTCCAATATTTGAAGAATGGTTGAAACCATTCCACGATATGGGAGCTTCAACTGTTACAATAAGAACAACAGGCGGAACAGATCACCTGGCGTTTGACGCGATTGGCATTCCTGGATTCCAGTTCATACAGGATCCGCTCGATTACATGGTAAGAATCCATCATTCAAATATGGATAATTACGATCACGCAAGTAAAAGTGATTTAATGCAGTCCGCAATGATTATGGCTGCGTTTGTTTACAACACTGCAATGAGAGATGAAATGCTTCCGAGAAAACCGCTGGTAAAACAGACTTCGAGATACTAATCCGCTCGGCTTAGCGTCTTTGTGTTTTCGCTTTTCCAACGCAAAGACGCTAAGAATTTTTAATAATCTTTTATTAAATTTAATAAAACAAATTAAGATACTCGTTTGAACGCTTTTGAATGGACAAACGAAATAAGGTTTATTGTTGCGCTTGCTCTAGGTTTTTTGATCGGGCTTGAAAGAGAAAGCTCCGGCTCGGTTCATAAATCAGGGGTCTTTGCCGGTGTAAGAACCTACACAATAATTAGCCTCTTTGGTTTTAGCTGCGGCTGGCTGTATAAAATAGATATCCCGTACCTGCTTCCGGTAGGACTGCTTTCTGTCACTTCTCTCGTGCTTATCGGCTACCTTGCTAAACTGAAAGAGGGACACTACGGCTGGACAAGCGAAATCGCCGCCGTCCTGACCTACATAATCGGTGCGCTGACAATTCTTGCCGATGTCTGGGTTCCGCTTGCTCTCGGTATTATTACCACCCTGCTTCTTTCTGAAAAATCCGATCTCGAAAAATACGTTGAGAAACTCGATAAATCAGAATTTCTTGCTGTATTGAAATTCCTGCTTGTAACTTTAATAATACTGCCCGCATTACCGGATAAAGAATATACAAAGTACCTGCTCAACCCGTATAAAATCTGGCTGATAGTTGTGTTTGTTTCAACTCTCGGGTTTGTCGGGTATTTCCTGATTAAAAAATTCGGCGACAGGGTGGGACTATGGTTATCAGGAATCATGGGCGGAATAGTTTCGAGTACGGCCGTTACAATTGCGGTGGCGAGAATAGCTGAAAAGGACCCGTCAAAAAACAAAGGTGCGCTTCAGGCGTCATTGCTTGCAAGCAGCGTGATGTACGTTAGAATTTTATTCCTTGTCTGGCTGATAAACCCATCCTTTGTCGGCGCCCTGTGGTGGAAGCTTTGCGCACTTACACTTGTTGGTATTGTCCTTTCATTCGGGATAAAGGAAAGACAAAAGGAAAAATCAGACAATGCCGGCTCCACACTTCAAAACCCGTTTGAAATAAGACCGGCCCTAATGTTTGCCGCCATGTTCGTGATATTGTCGGTGCTGACAGTCATTGTCAAAAATTATTTCGGAGACA
Source organism: uncultured Bacteroidota bacterium (assembly GCA_963748105.1). GTDB lineage: Bacteria > Bacteroidota > Ignavibacteria > Ignavibacteriales > Ignavibacteriaceae > JAKAGZ01. Next base: position 91,269 of record CAVVHP010000011.1, read on the forward strand.
GCGGACTGATTTCACTTTCAGCCATAACAGGCGTAACAGATATTGACCCGTTTATTTTATCCCTGATTAGAGGAACTATTCCTGTCGAAAACATTGTTATCTCTGCAATCATCATCGCAATGATGAGCAACACAATTATCAAAGGAATCTATTTTGTCTTTTTCTCAAAACAGGAATCTAAACAGGTATTGTGGAGATACCTTCTCTGGGCGGCAATTCATATCCCCTTCGCATTTTTATTTTTTAGCTAGAAATACTTGCTCTCCAAATAACCGGAGTGACTTTGTTTAAACAATTATTTAAGACCAAGAGTCTCGATGCAATAATGCACGAGAGCGAAGATCCGAGCAAGCAACTAAAGCGTACGCTCGGCGCGCTCGATGTTACCTTGCTCGGAATAGGCGCAATTGTAGGTGCGGGAATTTTTGCAACCATCGGCACTGCCGCAGCCGGAGATCTTGCGAGGCCGGGCGCCGGGCCTGCATTAATGCTTTCTTTTGTTTTGACAGCAGTTGCGTGTGGTTTTGCTGCACTTTGTTATGCGGAGTTTGCAGCTATGGTTCCGATTTCAGGTAGCGCTTATACTTATTCCTACGGTACTCTCGGCGAGCTTGTTGCCTGGATAATAGGCTGGGATTTAATAATTGAATATGCTGTCGGAAATGTTGCGGTGGCAATCAGCTGGGCAAATTATTTTAAAACACTGGTCGCGGGATTTGGAATTCATTATTCCCAGATTGGATGTCGACCGACTATACAACGGCGGGAAAAATACCGGGCCTTTTTGAAAGCGCGCCTCATATTTTCGGTGTGCCGATAGTTTTTAATCTGCCCGCGTTTGCAATTGTTGCTCTTATAACTGTTGTTCTTGTTATCGGTGTAAAGGAAAGCGCCCGTATGAACGCCACAATGGTAATTATAAAATTAATAATCCTCGGCTTTTTTATTTATGTCGGCGCTCATTATGTAAAACCCGAAAACTGGACTCCCTTTGCGCCTAACGGCTGGTCCGGGATACAGGCCGGTGCAGCGGTTGTCTTTTTCGCCTATATAGGGTTTGATGCCGTTTCAACGGTCGCCGAGGAAGTTAAAAATCCTAAAAGAGACTTACCGATTGGGATAATCGGGTCACTTATAATTTGTACAATCCTTTACATTGCTGTGGCTGCGGTGTTCACCGGAATAATTCCTTACCAGGCACTGGTCCACATGCTTGCAACTCAACAGGCTGAACCACTTACACTCGCTTTCCAGTACGCGAATATTCAAAAGAACGCAAACCTCTTTATCGGAATTATTGCTTTTGGTTCGGTGATAGCACACACCGCGGTGCTTTTGGTTTTTCAACTCGGACAGCCGAGAATATTTTTCTCTATGGCGCGCGACGGCCTTTTGCCTCAAAAATTTGCTGAAGTACATCCTAAATTCAGGACTCCGTATTTTGCTACAATACTAACCGGACTTGTTGTTGGTGTTACAGCAATGTTCACAAGTATTGATGAAATGGTTGACCTTACAAATATTGGCACTCTTTTTGCATTTATACTGGTTTGTATTGGTATAATAATTTTACGAAAAAAAGAACCGGACAGACCAAGATCATTCAGAGTTCCTTTTGTTCCATATATTCCATTGATGGGAGTAGCCGCCTGTTTTTATCTAATGATGGGGTTACCCTGGATAACATTTGTCAGATTTGCGGGGTGGTTAATTATCGGGATGTTTGTTTACAGGAGTTATGGATTTAAACACAGTAAACTGAGAGCCTGAATATAATTTTTAAGGAGTATTTAAATTTAAGTATATTCTTTTTTTGAAACATTCTAATTTATTGAATTTTAAAATTTTTTATACCCTTTGTGATGCTTAGTACTTTTATTTCGGTTGAATTATTAAGATTTGCATTCGTGTTTATAATTATAACACTCGGCCTTCACTCTTGGCTTTGGCATCCATAAATTGACCGATAATTAACCCAATTAACATTCCGATACTCAAACCCAAAGTTATACCCAAAGACCGCTCAAAACTCGACAAAAACACAATTCCAAAAAGAATTCCAAAAGACGATCCTAAGCCTATACCAAGCTGGGTGTAATAACCTTTTGAAGTTAAAGAAAAAGTATCCTTTAAAAAATTTTCAAATTTACTTAGTGCTTTCTTAAAGAATTTTTTTCTGTTCTCAGGATTCGAGTTTAAACTTAGACTATCAAGTTCCGCTTCTATGGATTCCATTTCGTCTTTTGTGAACTTTCTAGTCTTCAATTCAGATAGAACATAGATAAATTTCTCATAAACCTTAATTTCAGATTTTTTAGTTGTCTCGGTTGTTAAACTTTCAAAAAAGTTATAAGCTTCTTGTAGTATCAATTTGTAGGCTCCTTATAGTATTATAATGGTGGTAAACGTTTTCCTGATTAGTGGCTCAAAGAAATAATTATCACAAGTAAAACTTATTTTTTAAATAAAATTTGAAAGATATTATAAATAAAGGCTTAAGATAGGTATTTAATTGTTTAAACTTTATCGTTTTTAATAGTAAGTGGTGAAAATTGGAAATTGTTACATCAAATGAAATATTTGTAAAAAGAATACGCTGTTAACTGATGTTAATTTGTGATTTTTCAAAGCCAGGTTCCCTTTTTATACTTGATGTATTTTTCCCCATATTTTTGTTCTAATTTCTTCTGTTCCACAGAGGCTCTTATAAGTTGAAGGGGTATTAAGATTAATGTGACTAAAATTATGAAGGTATGTTTGCTAAATATGCTTAGTCCAATGAATGATAAAATTGCCCCCAGATATATTGGATGGCTAATTTTTGAATATATCCCTGATGTAATCAATGTCTTTGGTTCGGAAAAACCGTGAAAATTTTTACCAAGGTAAAACAGACCTGAATACCATAATGCTAAGCCACTAATAAGGATGAATAAACTCAAATATAGTGTTTCAGACTGTACCCAATACCGTGTAAACAAATATATGGAGAAAATTGTAAATGGAATAACGTCAAGAAATCTGGTACTAAATATTTTTCTAATAACTTTGTTCACACTAATAATTTATTTTTTTAGATTTTATTACAAATTAATTTCGGCTAGCTCTTTATTTCCCACAATAATACAATTTAAATATCAAAGTTGCATTTTATTACGGGTAGTTTACATATAAAAGGGGTATTCCGATGGGAACAAAGAAAATAAATTTATTTCGGGAAGTCCGTTTCTTTAAGGAATTATGCGCCTCAAAAAAATTCATTTCTTTGAAGTATTTTCCATTCTAAAATTTCCCTGAGGTTTATATAACGGATCAAAACAAACTTAAGCGAGGGCTAGGTTTAAAGGAAACCGCCGCGCTCAATATGATTGATCTGGTCGGCATTGGGCCGTTCATTGTTATCCAGGAAATGAACGGGCCGCAGTTATGTTTTTTCCCGGGGGATTCATGAACCTAAAAGCCTGGGAAGACTTTAATTACTACCGCAATTAGCTGTATCCATTTTTTGACTTGCAAGAATTCGGAGATTTTGGAGAACCCGCATTGTGTCGAAGACATATCAGAGTCACTAAAATTAATCTTTCAATATTTTTTCTTTAATTTTATCAATTATTTTTGCACTTACCCACATAACGTCCTCGTTACCCGGGGCAACCCAGCGTGTAAAGAACAGAAATTTACCGTCAGGCGATACGGAGGGAAACCGCTCACCCCTATTTGTATTAATTGCTTCACCTAAATTATGTGCTTCCGTCCATGTCCCATCTGACCGTTTGTAACTAATGAAAATATCTTGTTGATTATTTAAACGATTAGAAGAGAATAGGAGGTAGCTCTCGTCGGGTGCAATAAAAGGTGTCCAATTGAGCACACCCTTCGCAGCATTTATGCTTGCTGGCAGCAATTCAGGTTTTGCATAGTTTCCATTGATGAGCTCTGAGCGATAAATGCCGAAATTGTTCATTGACTCCAGGCCTTCAGCATGGCCAAAGAAATAAAGTGTACCATTACTTGTAATCGATGGCCCGTATAGATACTTCAGTTCAGGGAAACGAGCGATAAGATTCAAACTTTTGGGTTCACTCCAATTTTCACCTTGTTTTTCTATAAAGTAAAGGCCTTTTTTTTCCTCAGTCTCGGCGGAAATGAAATAGAGTTTATTGCCATCCGGAGAAAAGGCAGGCATTCCTCCGTATGGAGAGGGTTCCGGTATTGTCCATTGACCTTCTATACGTTGCATAGTTTTAAGGAATATTTCTGTATCCTTTCCTTTGTGACGCAGGTTCGATTGCCAGTAAACTTCATTGCCATCGGGAGAAAAGGTTGGGGAACCATGCTCAATTGTACTATCAGTAGAGATAACTCCGGGAGCAAAAACCACAGGAACATCACCTGGTGGTGGTTGACCTAAATAGTTTCCCTTTAATACAGAAAACTCTTTTGTGGTTTGTGCCTGTATTTCTGTCAGGCAAAACCAGAACAGTAGCATTACACTTATCTTTAAGAAATTGTTTTTCATCCCTATTCCTTGTTTGTGAAATCTGTTATGGTGCCTTCGTATACATCTGAATAATAAGTCCAGTCCGGTGCGCTTGTTGTACCGCCTATTACATAAATCTTATTGCCCACAGAGGCATAGCCTGCAAAACAGTTAATCTTTGGCAAAGGAGTTGTCTTTTCCCAGGTATCACTTTCGATATCGTAAATTAAAACTGTTGATACTGATTTACCCGCTTGCATCCTGTCCACCCAATACAACTATTTTATTATTTACCACAACTGCGCCCGGTTTAAATAATGCAAACGGCATATCGGATTTAGTGGTCCATTCATCCGTTTTTGTATTATAGCATTCAACGGTAGCAATTGTTTTCCAAATACTCTTTTCAGAGCCGGCACCTCCAATAACATAAATTAGCGAATCCTTTGTTACAATTGCAGGATTGTTTCTTAGAGTTGGTATTGGTGACTTTTCTGACCAGGTATTGGTTTCTGTATCATACACTTCATTCTTTTTTGTGATGTTTTTGAATGAGGTTATCCCTCCAATAACATAAATCTTATTATCCACTACACCGCAATCAATATGCTGCCTCGCAGTTGGCATTGAATCGAGATTTTGCCAGGTGTCTGTTTCAGGGGTGTACTTAAAATTTGTTTTTGTAAATCCCCCACCTATGGCGTATATTTTTCCTGATGCTTCAGCAACCGCGAGATTTCCTTTTGCTGCCGGCATATTTGCCAGTTTAATCCAGGTATCTGAAGGGATATCATATTTATAAAAATCCGAGGTTATTGATCGGGGAGCATAACTGCTGGGGATATAATATATTTTATTATTTAAAACTATAGGTTCTGCACCTGAAGTAGTTTCGGGAAAAGAGGTGAGCTTTTTCCAGGTAATTGTTTGTGCAAAAGTTGAACTTATGGCCAGGAACAGTACAACTATAATAATTATTTTTTTCATTTTAATGCCTTTTAATTACAGATGTATATGCTTTTAATTGTTTGTTTTCAAATAAGTAATTTGGACAATTTGTGTTTTCATTCAGTTTTAATTGTATGCCAAACTAAGCCCCTTTTATTGAGTTAACAAAGGGTATACGGATGAAGGGTTAATTAAAAGGATAAGTAAAAAGATGCGTGAGATACTTAGTATCAACCCCAACAAATTCTCTCTCATAATAGTTGGTGTAAGTGTAATGTTGATTAAAAACCCTACACGTTGCGATAAAATAATTTCTTACGCATTGATTGTTGGCATTACAAATTTTTCTGGGCAAAATCACTGCTGGCTTTTTAGGAGGACTGTTTAAACTGTGGTCATAAAATGAAAACTCATTGAGCATTAATATTTCTTTATTTAAAAATGGAAAATCTTTGCCCGGTGCGTTTTTATTTTCATTCGCCCATTTGTGTATTATTTACATTTTACATTATCTTGAGGTATTTTAAATTTCCAATATTAATCCTTTATAATTAAGGCGAATAAATGAAACCAAACGCAAAAACCCGATGCTGGATTCACCTGATATGGGGAACGGAACCCGGCAAAAAACATTTTGCTAATTATGATTTGAGAAAGGCAGTTTCAAAATATTTTTCTGAATACGCAGCCTCAAATAATATTGAAATGGATTGCAATTATGTGAACGCGGATCATATACACATGCTTCTGGATTTACCAGAGAAATTATCGCAGAATGAAATTGCGGAAATGTTCAAGAAAAGCTCGTCCGATTGGATAGGAATCAGCAGTCTGTTAAGCGAACATTTTAACTGGGAGGACGGCTTCTCTGCGTTTTCGGTCTCGCAATCGAACGTGGAGGCGGTCAGAAAATATATTCTATCGCAGGATGAACTTCACCGTACAGAAAGTTATGAAGAAGAATTACAGCATTTTTTTGAAGGTTACGGGATTATTTAATTAACTTAAACACAGGTAAAACGTGAAATTTAAAAACCGTAATTTCGATTTTCTTTTCAGTGCTACTTCTGTTTTGATTCTGCTTTCCTTATTTAAGTTTCTTTTTCACTTTGTTATAAACGCGAACGGCGCATACGGATTTTTCCGTGATGAATTCTATTATATAGCCTGTTCAAATCACCTTGCCTGGGGCTATGTTGATCAGCCTCCTTTATCAATATTACTATTAAAAATATCGAGATCTATTCTTGGTGATTCGCTTGTAGCCATAAGGTTTTTGCCGGCCGTAATAGGAGCATCAACGGTTTTTTTAACAGGCAAGATTGCAAAAGAACTTGGCGGCGGAATATTTTCCCAGGCAGCCGCCGCTGTTTGCATGATAATCGGACCAATTTACTTATCGTTTAATAATTATTATTCGATGAACAGTTTTGATGTTTTTTTCTGGGCATTATCATTTTATTTGTTGATAAAGATACTGAATTCAGGAAAAAAGAATCTGTGGTATTTGCTCGGTTTTGTACTTGGCATGGCCTTGATGAACAAAGTCAGCATTCTCTGGTTTGGTGCCGGTCTTTTCGTTGGTTTGTTGCTTACAAAAAACAGAAGCCTGTTAAAAACAAAAGAACCCTGGATTGCATTCGGTATCGCGACGTTAATTTTTATTCCTCATATAATCTGGCAAATTGCAAATTCTTTTCCCACGCTTGAATTTATGCGTAACGCCATACAGGATAAATATGTTTTACATTCACCGGTTGAATTTTTACACTCGGTAATATTAACAGAAAACCCTATAACGTTTCCTGTCTGGTTAGCGGGCCTTTATTTCCTTTTATTTAATAAAGAAGGGAAGAGGTATATCATACTGGCTGTGATATTTTTAACAGTTCTTGCAATTTTATTATTAAACCCGGCAAGTAAATCAGAATACCTTGCTTCTTCATTCCCGATTTTATTTGCTGCCGGAAATATTGCAGTTGAAAAATTTCTTGAAAAGAAAAAAATTTTCTGGCCAAAGCCCGTAGTCTTTTTCGTGCTGGCCGCTTTTATATTTATAGCTCCTCTAGCCGTACCCATGCTTCCGGTTAAATCATATATAAAGTATGCGCGGGCATTGGGTGAAAAACCCTCAACAACGGAAAAGAAAAAATTAAATGAACTGCCGCAGTTTTTTGCAGATATGTTTGGCTGGGAAACAATGACGAGTACAGTTGCCAGAGCTTATAACAGCTTATCGCAAGAAGAAAAAGAAAGCTGTGTAATATTTTGCAATAATTATGGCGAAGCGGGGGCAATAAATTTTTTAGGAAAACAATATAATCTTGCGCCGGCTATATCGGGACACAATAATTACTATCTATGGGGCCCGGTCAGAAAGCAGGCTAATATTGTAATTGTGATCGGACAGAAAAAAGTGGAACTCGAAAACACTTTTGAGGAAGTAGTTGCTGCCGACACGATAAGAACAAAATATTCAATGCCTTATGAAACTGATCTGCCCATCTGGATTTGCAAAAAGCCAAAAGTATCATTAAGTAAAATATGGCCGCAAACAAAACATTATAATTGATTATGAAACCAACTAATAAACCAAGAATAAAAATTTGCTGTGTTAATAGTATGGAAGAAGCCCAATTGGCAATATCCATTGGAGCTTCTGCTATTGGTCTGGTTAGTGAAATGCCAAGCGGACCGGGAGTAATTACTGAATTTAAGATTAAGGAAATAGCCGAAGCAGTTCCTCCGCCTATAGCAACTTTTTTATTAACAAGTAAAACGGATGCGGATGAAATAATTGCTCAACAAAAGAGGTTGGGAACAAATACAATTCAGATTGTCGATGAATTAAAAACAGGAACTCATCAAGAAATTAAAGATGCCCTTCCGGGAATTAATATCGTGCAGGTTATTCACGTAATTGATGAGGCATCTGTCGGTGCCGCTGTAAGAGTTGCTGAAAACGTTGACGCAATTCTTCTGGATTCCGGAAATCCATACCTTGAAGTAAAGGAACTCGGCGGAACAGGAAGAAGACACAACTGGGAGGTTAGCAGAAAAATAAGAGAAACGGTTGATATTCCTATCTTCCTGGCCGGGGGCCTGAACCACTCAAATGTAAGAGAGGCAATTGAAACCGTTTCTCCTTTTGCTCTGGATGTTTGCAGCGGGGTGAGAACAAACGGAAATCTGGATTCTGCTAAGCTGAAAATGTTTTTTGATGAGGTTAATAAGACCAATTATTGATTATTTCCGCCTTTTCCCTTTGTTTATTAAAATGAAACTTTCTATTTTCCTATTCCTGTGCCGACAGTAATCGGTTTTCACTATTAAGTAAGCGCGGAGACAATATGAAGTACGCTGCTTTAGGTAATTTTATTGGGGGACAGGCTGTTAAAAGCGGTAACGGAAAATTGGATGTATTTTCCCCCATCGACGGATCTGTAATATCAACTGTACCATTATCAAAAAAGTCTGATCTCGACAAAGCAGTTGAATCAGCAAAAAAAGCATTTCCTTCCTGGTCATCATTACCAATAAAAGAAAGAGTTCAGGTATTTTATCGTTACAAATATTTACTTGAACAAAATATTGATGAACTGACGGAACTGGTACATATCGAAAACGGGAAAACTATTTCTGAATCAAGAGCCGAAGTTGAAAAAAGTATTGAAGTGACCGAATTTGCCTGTTCAATTCCGCAATTGACTTCCGGTGAGGTACTTGAGGTCTCTAAAGGTGTTGAATGCAGAATTGAAAGATACCCGCTTGGTGTGGTCGCGTGTATTACACCCTTCAATTTCCCCAACATGGTTCCGAATTGGACAATTCCAAACGCACTTTGTCTGGGCAACACAATGATCTTAAAACCTTCAGAACAGGTTCCACTCAGCGCCAACAGGTTGGCTGAATTATTAAAAGAAGCAGGGCTGCCCGACGGAGTATTCAATGTTGTGCACGGAGATAAGGAAATAGTGGAAGCAATTTGTGATCACCCGGGAATCGATGCCGTTACTTTTGTGGGGTCCACAAAAGTAGCTAAGATAGTTTATGCAAGGGCAAGTTCCACTTTAAAAAGGGCTCTTACATTAGGTGGAGCGAAAAATCACCTGATAGTTCTTCCCGATGCGAACACTGATATGGCAGCGTCTAATATTGCTGCTTCAATGTCTGGTTGTGCAGGTCAGCGCTGTATGGCGGCATCCGCTATGGTTGGTGTCGGAGCTGTGGACCATATTATTGATAAACTTTGTGAAGAATCAAAAAAAATTATTCCCGGAAAGAATCTGGGCGCAATAATTTCAAAGCAGGCAAAAGAACGAATAGAAAATTATATCTCCGAAGCAGAGAAAGACGGAGCGAAGGTATTGGTAGACGGAAGAAATTGTAAGGTAGAAGGAAAGGAAAACGGATTTTATGTCGGTCCGACCGTTTTGGATTATGTTAAACCGGAGATGAAAATTGCTAAAGAAGAAGTCTTCGGTCCCGTTCTTTCTATAATGAGATCGGATACAATAGAAGATGCCATGAAAATTGAAAACAGTTCTTCCTATGGAAACGCGGCCGCGGTTTTTACTCAAAGCGGAGGTGCGGCAAATTATGTTGCTGAACACGCCAGTGCCGGAATGATTGGTGTAAATATAGGCGTGCCAGTTCCGCGCGAACCGTTTTCTTTCGGAGGCTGGAATGAATCAAAATTCGGTGTCGGTGATATAACCGGCAAAAGTTCAATTGAATTTTTTACAAAACTGAAAAAAATTACAACAAAATGGAATCCGGAATCACAAGTTAACTGGATGAGTTAAAATAAAATTACGAGGAATATAAAATGCCCAGATTAGTTAAAGGCGGTTTAATACAAGCGACTCTCTCAATGTCTACAGAGCAACCGATTGAAAAGATAAAGCAGTCAATGATTGAAAAACATATTAAGATGATAGATGAAGCAGCAAAAAAAGGTGTGCAGATTCTTTGCCTTCAGGAATTATTTTACGGACCCTATTTCTGCGCTGAACAGGAGACAAAATGGTACGGGCTGGTTGAAAAAGTGCCGGACGGTCCGACGGTTAAATTAATGCAGGAAGTAGCAAAGAAACACGGAATGGTAATTGTTGTTCCTGTTTATGAGGAGGAAATAACGGGAGTATACTATAATACTGCGGCGGTAATTGATGCTGATGGAAAATTTCTCGGTAAATATCGCAAGCACCACATTCCGCATTGCAACCCGGGATTCTGGGAAAAATTTTATTTTAAACCGGGCAACCTGGGCTTCCCTGTATTTAAGACGGCCTATGCAGATGTTGGGGTTTACATTTGTTACGACAGGCATTTCCCGGAAGGCGCCCGTGCGCTCGGGTTAAACGGAGCGGAAATTGTTTTTAATCCCTCGGCAACCGTTGCCGGACTTTCAGAATATTTATGGGAACTTGAACAGCCCGCGCACGCAGTGGCAAACGGATACTTCGTCGGTGCTATAAACCGCATTGGAACGGAGGCTCCATGGAATATCGGAGAATTTTACGGCAAGAGTTATTTCTGTAATCCGCGAGGAAAGATAATTGCGCAAGCAAGCCGAGATAAAGATGAGCTGGTTGTAGCGGACTTAAATTTCGATGAAATACTGGAAGTCAGAAATGTCTGGCAGTTTTATCGTGACAGAAGGCCGGAAACTTATGGGGCATTGACGGAACTGGGAAAATAAAATTAAAGGCAAAACATGACAAGCGAACAAATAATAGAAATCACTTCCAAACATACCTATGGAACATGGCGTTATCAGAAGGGCTGGAAACCTCTTCACATAGTTGATGCGGAAGGATGTTACTTTACAGACGCATCGGGCAAAAAGTATCTTGATTTTTCAGCGCAGTTAATGTGCAGCAATCTTGGTCACAAAAACAAAGCGGTTATAAAAGCAATTGCTGATCAGGCTGAAAAACTTTCGTTTATTGCACCGGGGTTTACAACTGACGTACGTGCTGAATTAAGTAAACTGCTTCTTGAGGTTTTACCCAAAGGACTGGAAAAATTTTATTTTTCCACCTCTGGTACAGAAGCTAATGAAGCTGCCATAAAAATAGCACGAATGTACACCGGAAAACATAAAATTATTTCACGCTATAATTCGTATCACGGCTCAACAGCTGCGTCAATTGCAGCGACAGGGGATCCAAGAAGATGGGCGGTTGAACCATCCGGGAAAATCGACGGGGTGATATTTGCGCCTGAGTGTAATTGTTACCGTTGTCCGCTTGGCCACAATTATCCCGATTGTAATATTGCCTGCGCGGATTACATAGAACATATGATAAAGAACGAGGGGAATGTTGCAGCAGTTATGATTGAACCTGTGGTTGGTACAAACGGGGTACTGGTTCCGCCTAAAGAATATCTGCCAAAGCTCCGAGAAAATTTGCGATGATAATAATGTATTATTAATTGCTGATGAAGTAATGAGCGGGTGGGGTAGAACAGGGCAATGGTTCGCAGTTGATAATTGGGGAATAAAACCCGATATTTTGACTACGGCAAAAGGTATTACTTCTGCTTATGTCCCATTGGGTTTAACGGCAACCAGTATGAAGATAGCAGATTTTTTCGATGATCATTATTTTGCACACGGCCATACCTATGAAGCCCATCCGTTAACGCTTGCTCCCGCAATAGCTGCCATTAAAGAATTTAAGAGATTAGATTTGATTAAGCAGGCGGCAGAAAAGGGGATTTATTTAAAAGAAAAATTAGAAGAATTAAGAACAAGGCATCCCTCAATCGGTGATGTAAGAGGGATAGGATTGTTCTGGGCTGTTGAAATAGTTAAAAACGAGGAATCAAAGCTACCATTCAATACAAAGGAGGATAAAATAAAGGGTAGTCAGTTAATGGTTGATAAAGTTACTTCCGAAATGATGAAACACGGTGTATATATGCAAGGATGGATTAGTCACTTTGTAATTGCCCCGCCCTTAATTATTTCTGAGGATCAAATTGATCTGGCTATAGAGGTCTTGGATTCGGCGCTTACAATAGTTGATAGTGAATTGAGTTAATTTAAAACTAAAGGGGTAATGTTATGAAAAAATTAATACAAGTCCTTTTCTTGTTCTTTTTTATTTCAGTTTGTTCTTATGGCCAGGTAACTAATCTGCTTGTAAATGGAGTGGGCTCAAATTTTACGGGTGTTTCCGGCGACCAATTTACGTGGGCCTATGATGTTCCAACAGCAGGGGACACGACTTATATACAAATTTGGGTAGATACTGACAATAACGGAATATTAAATAATTCGGTTGATGTTATTTGGCAGAGCTTTATACAGATAGATGGCGACCCCAAAGGGCATAACGGTCCTCCTGATATGTCCAATGGCGCAGATGGTCACGTATCTCTTCAAATGTCTCTTGGTTTAGCTCCGGCCCATTATATTATGTATTTCAAAAATAATAATGTAATTAAACTTGTAGCCGGCCAAATAACTGCTCTTGCTTCACCTGTTTTTACAATTTCCGGAAGAGTTACAAGTGGCGGAAGCGGAATGCAGTACGTAGTTGTAAATCTTGATACTGAAAATGGAAACGCATTCTGGACAGGAATTACAGACGCAAATGGAGATTATTCAATTAAAATGAATTCTGATACTTCCGGAAATCCATGGAAGGTGAAGATTGATAATACTATTATTTTCAGGCCAAATGTTCCAACCCCGGATAGATATAGCCTGACATTAGATCAAAGTGTAAATACAACTTATTCCGGAAATGATTTTGTAATTGAAAATGCGGCAGCGCATATTTCCGGTACTTTATACAATGACGCAGGAGAACCTTATGTGGGTGGAGAGGCTAGTATTACCTCAAGTAATGGAAACTTTGGAAGAGGCATGTCTGTTGATTCCGTTGGGCATTTCGATCTAGGACTAACTGCGTCTGAGTTACCGATTTCAAATTTGAATTTAGGATCAGGGGATTCAAGAGATACAACCATTGTAAGAGCGCAACATACTTTTGCTTTAGTGCAATCCGGAAATGCACTAACGCAGGATTTATATCTGTTTAATACGAATTCGACAATTACCGGAAGAATAACCTTAAATGGTGCATCCCCCGGTTATGCTATGTCTCTTTTTGCCGTAAATGCTGATACTGGTCAGGCTGAAACACAGACTGACAATAACGGGTATTTTAGATTTAAAGTAAGCACAAAGATTTACAATTATCAAATTGCTTATACTAATGATATAGTTCAAAATTATAACATTAACAATGTTGTTGTGCATGCTGGCGATTCAAATGTAAATATTGATCTAATACCTACAGATGTTAAACTTATAGATTCAGGCATACCTTCTAATTATTATTTATCACAAAATTATCCAAATCCATTTAACCCAAGCACTGTTATAAATTATGAAATTCCTAAAGTGTCTCGTGTAACAATTAGTGTTTACAATGTGCTTGGGCAGGAAATAACAAAACTTGTAAACAGAGAACAGGCAGCAGGAAAATATTCTGTTGATTTTAACGCCGAAAAACTTTCAAGCGGCATTTATTTTTATAAAATTCAGGCAGGAAATTTTTCAAGTTTCAAAAAAATGATCTTAATGAAGTAAATTAGCAGTCATCCCAATAAACTCAGGCCTCGTTAAACTGATGCCTGAGTTTTTTATTTATATCATTTTAATTATTATTATTTATGAAGAATCTTGCTCCAAAACTTTCGCACGACCAGTATGAAAAGAATTTCGAGGAAATTCATCCTCCTTTATCTAATAACTCTGCGGTAGCTGAAGCAAACAGATGTTTATACTGTTATGATTCTCCATGTACAAAGGCCTGCCCTACTCATATAGATATTCCGGCGTTCATAAAAAAAATCGGCACCGGTAACTTGCTTGGATCTGCTAAAACAATTTTTGAATCGAACTGGGCAGCACTTACCTGTGCTAAAGCTTGTCCCGTACAGGTTTTATGTGAAGGAGCCTGTGTATTTAATGATAAGGAGGAACCACCGATTCAGATAGGAAGGCTTCAGAGGTTTGCAATAGATAATTATTTTGAAAAGGGAATGCCTTCATTATTTAAAGCAGAGATAAAAAAAGAAAAATCGGTTGGAATCGTGGGCTCAGGTCCTGCAGGATTAGCTTGTGGTGCTGAACTCGCATTGCTCGGATATGATGTTATAATTTACGAAGCCAATCAAATTCCCGGTGGCTTGAACAGCTGGGGCATTGCTCCTTACAAAACAAGACAGTCTGACAGTCTGAAGGAAGTTGACCTTGTAAAGAGTTTTGGCGTAAAAGTTCAAACAAATATGTCGGTTGGTAGAGATATTACTTTTGATGATTTAAAGAATAAACATGATGCAGTCTTTCTTGGCATAGGGTTGGGTGAAAGTACGGATCTTAAAATATCCGGTGAAGATTTAACCGGCGTTGTAAACGCTATTGATTTTATAGAAGAAGTAAAAAAAGAAAAATGGTCATCTGTAAACATCGGAAAACGAGTTGCTGTAATAGGAGCCGGGAATACATCAATTGATGCCGCCACAGAATCAATAAGGCTGGGAGCTGAAGAGGTTATGATACTTTATCGAAGAAGTGAAGAGGAAATGTCGGCATACGATTTTGAATTTGAACTCGCAAAAAAAGATGGAGTTATTTTTCATTTTCTTACATCACCCAAAAGAATAATTGGTAAAACTTCAGTTGAAGGAATTGAATGTATAAAAATGACTTTAAGTGATGCTGGTAAAGGTCGAAGAAAAAAACCGGTCGAAATTCCTAATTCAAATTATATAATACCGGTTGATATGGTCATTAAAGCAATTGGACAGGGAGCAAAAACAGAATTTTTAAATTCAATTACCGGACTAAAGATTGAAGATGGGAAAGTAATTATAAATCCTGAAAATTATCAGACCGGGAATGAAACTGTTTTTGCGGGTGGTGATTGTATCAATGGCGGAAAAGAAGTTGTAAACGCAGCCTACGACGGCAAAATGGCCGCTCACGGAATACACAAATATTTATCAGGTAAATAAATTTGAGCCTGCCTGCGGTAGGCACGTTCTATTTAATAGTTTTAGCAGGGAAAAAACATGGTTGACTTATCAGTAAACTGCGGAGGAATAAAATCTCCGAATCCATTCTGGCTTGCTTCGGCGCCGCCGTCAAATTCAGCATACCAGAATTGCAAAGCTTTTGAACAGGGCTGGGGCGGCACTGTATGGAAAACTGTCGGCGAACCGGTAATGAATGTCTGCAACCGCTATGGAAGTATTGACTTCAATGGACAAAAAATTGCCGGGCTAAATAATATTGAACTCATTAGTGATCGCCCTATAGAAGTTAATATGAAAGAGATTGCTGAAACGAAAAGACTATGGCCTGATAGAGCTATTGTAGTTTCACTGATGGTCGAATCGAAAAAGGAAACCTGGCATGATATTGTAAAAAGAACGATTGATACAGGAGCTGACGGAATCGAACTAAATTACGGTTGTCCGCACGGAATGAGCGAACGTGGCATGGGTTCCGCGGTCGGGCAGGTTCCGGAATATTGTAAAATGATAACTGAATGGGTAACAGAAGTTTCTACAATTCCGGTGCTTGTAAAACTAACCCCGAATGTAAATGATATTGTTCTTCCTGCCCGTGCGGCAAAAAAGGCTAATGCATCCGGCATATCTTTGATAAATACTATTAATAGTATAGTTGGAATTGATCTGGATACGTTTAAGATTATGCCCTCGGTTGCTGGAAAAAGCAGCCACGGCGGATTTGCGGGACCCGCAATAAAACCTATTGCTCTTCATATGGTCTCACAGGTTGCTACGGATAAGGAAGTAAATCTTCCAATTTCGGGAATAGGAGGAATAAGTTCCTGGCGTGATGCTCTTGAATTTATTCTACTTGGTGCCTCAAGCGTACAGGTGTGCACCGCAGTCATGCATCACGGTTTCAGAATAGTAAAAGATATGATTGAGGGACTAACTTTCTGGATGGAGGAAAAAGGTTTTAACTCACTTGATGAAGTCAGGGGAAGATCGTTGCCGCAGCTTGAGGTTTTTGGTAATTTCAATTTGCTTCATAAAACAGTTGCAAGGATTGATCAGGATAAATGTATCCATTGTAATTTATGTCATATTGCATGTGAAGACGGAGCACACCAGTGCATTGATTTGATTACCGAAAATGGAAATACCAAAACTGTTGTTCGTGAAAGTGATTGCGTTGGCTGCGATCTATGTTCTATTGTTTGTCCTGTTGAAGGGTGTATTTCTATGGTAAGATTGGATGAAGGGAAGGAAGAAAAAACCTGGAATGAATTAATGGAAGAATTTAAAAAAGAAGGAAAAGAATTATCCTGGGAAAACCTGGGAGAATTTCAGAAAAAACACGGGATAGTAATTCATTAGTTAGCAGCTCAAGGAGGAAAATAATGTCAACACTAATTAAAGATGGAAGAATAATTACTGCTGAACAGGATTATGTAGCAGATATCTATATTAAAAAGGATAAAATCACTACGATAAGTTCTGATTTAAAAATTGATGCAGACAATGTTTATGATGCAAAAGGGAAATATGTTGTTCCCGGTGGTGTGGATGTACATACACATCTTGATATGCCTTTTGGCGGTACAACTTCCTGTGATGATTTTGAATCAGGCACAAGGGCTGCTGCTTTCGGAGGAACAACTTCTATTGTAGATTTTGCGGTTCAATCTAAGGGAATGAAAATGCGTGAAGCGCTCGATATGTGGTGGAAAAAAGCAGAAGGCAAGGCAACTACTGATTACAGTTTTCATATGATTATTACAGATCTTCCTGATGCGCATCTTGAAGATATGAACGATATGGTGCGTGAGGGAGTTTCAAGTTTTAAAATGTTTATGGCCTATCCCGGTGTTTTAATGGCAGATGACGCCACAATCTTCAAAGCGATGAAACAAACTGCGCAGAACGGGGCGCTGGTTTGTATGCATGCCGAAAATGGGAGTGTTATAGATACGATTGTTCAAAGAACATTGGCAGAAGGAAAAACCGCACCGATTTATCACGCTCTTACTCGTCCAACCACCGCAGAAGGCGAAGCTGTGAACAGGTCAATTGCCCTGGCTGAAATGGCGGGTGCCCCTGTTTATATTGTTCATCTCTCTTCAAATGATGCGCTGGAAAAAGTTGCAGAAGCAAGGGATAGAGGATTACCGGTTTATGCTGAAACCTGTCCTCAGTATCTTTTTCTATCTATAGAAGAAAATATGAACAAGCCCGGTTTTGAAGACGCCAAATATGTTTTTACTCCCCCGCTACGTGAAAAATGGCACCAGGAAAAATTGTGGGCAGGGTTGAGAAAAAATACTCTGCAGGTTGTTTCAACAGATCATTGTCCATTCTGTTATAAAGAACAAAAAGAACTCGGGAAAGATGATTTTACAAAAATTCCAAATGGTGGACCCGGCATCGAACACAGGTTGCAACTTCTCTATCACGGAGGCGCAAGCGAAGGAAAGATTTCACTCAACCGCTGGGTTGAACTTTGTTCCGCAACACCGGCTAAAATGTTCGGTCTTTACCCGAGAAAAGGTACTATAGCAGTTGGAAGCGATGCCGACATAGTAATCTGGGATCCCGAAAAAGAGCACACCATTTCAGTACACACCCATCATATGTGTACTGACTATTCAATGTTTGAAGGAAAAAAACTTAAGGGAAATGCAGAAACAGTTTTCTCAAGAGGTGAAGTGATTGTAAAAGACAATAAATTTTTGGGTAAACCCGGACGCGGACAGTTCGTAAAAAGAGATACTTACGCAGGTGCGTGGAAATAAATTATATTATATGCAGAGACGCGGCACTTGTCCGCCTTTGGAGGATGCCACCTCTCTACCACTAGAATTTAAAAACCGGAACAGTAGAAAATGCCTTCTAAAAAAGATAAGCTTCTCAAATGGCGCAAAGAATTTCCAATCTTAAGTAATTGTACATACCTGATTTCCAATTCACTTGGAGCAATGCCTTGTTCTGTTTATGGAAAAATGAATGAATATGCAGAAACCTGGGCAACCCGGGGAGTAAGGGCTTGGGAGGAATGCTGGTGGCAATTAAACGCCGAGGTAGGTAATTCAATAGCGCCATTAATTGGGGCAGGTGAAAATGAAATATCAATGCACACTAATATTTCATCTCTGCAATCTATTTTACTTTCTTCATTTAACTTTAGTAAAAACAAAAATAAGATAGTTTATTCCAATCTCGAATTTCCTTCAGACATGTATGTTTTTGAGAAATTCGCTACCAGCCTGGGTGCAAAATTAAAAATTATAAAATCTGATAATTTGATAGAACCACCGACCGAAAAAATAATAAACGCAATCGATGAAAAAACTTTGATTGTACCTTTGTCGCACGTACTGTTCAAAAGTGCATATATAATGGATGTGAAAGCGATCGTTAAAAAAGCGCATTCTGTTGGTGCAATAGTTATTCTTGATGCATACCATGCTGTTGGAACAATTCCTGTTGATGTGAAAAAACTTGGCGTAGATATTTTAATCGGTGGGGTATTAAAATGGCTTTGCAGCGGGCCGGGTGGTGTTTTTTTATGGATGAAACCATCATTGAGAAAAAAACTAGAGCCGAAAATTACGGGGTGGCTTGCTCACGAAAATCCTTTTGCATTTGAAAAAAAGATGAAATATACACAAGGCGTTTATAAATTTTTGAATGGAACCCCCTCAATACCTGCACTCTATGCTGCACAGGAAGGTCCGAAGATCATCTCAAAAGTTGGAATTGAAAATATCAGGGAAAAGTCCATTCACCAGACTTCACTAATAGTTGATGAAGCACAGAAAGAGGGATATAAAATTAATACTCCACTGAATTATAAAGTCAGGGGAGGAACGGTTACATTAGATATGCCTGATTCGTATATGATATCAAAAGCTCTGCTCAAAAAGAATATTATTATTGATTACCGCGAAGGAGCTGGAATTAGATTTGCCCCTCATTTTTATAACAGCGATGATGAAATATTTTTCGCTTTGAGTGAGCTTAAAAAGATTATTAAAAAGAAAGCTTATTAAAATTTAAGATTATAAAATGAACCTGATTTTTTATATTTGTGTTCAATGTTAAATTGAAAGATTCTTGATAGCCTATATCCTGCAAAAATTATTTTAAAAAATTTAAGGAAATTTCAGAATGATAAAAATCAATTCTGAATTAATTGATACCGATCTGTCGGGTATTTCAGACAGTCCTTTAATTAATGATGACCTTGCTGCTACAAAAGTATCGCAAAGAACCTGGGGTACTTATAACATAGCGGCTCTATGGGTAGGGATGAGTGTTTGTATCCCCACCTATCTTCTTGCCAGCGGATTGATAGCTGGTGGCATGAACTGGTGGCAGGCGTTGATGACTATAGCACTCGGGAATTTAATTGTTTTAGTGCCAATGGTGCTGAATGCTCACGCCGGTACAAAATATGGAATTCCTTTTCCTGTACTGGCTCGTGCATCATTTGGAACACTCGGCTCAAATATTCCGGCTCTGTTGCGTGCAATAGTTGCGTGCGGATGGTTTGGAATACAGACCTGGATTGGTGGACAGGCATTTAATTCATTAATAATACTGGTACTGCCGGGTTGGGCTGTATTTTCATGGGGGCCGGCAGTTGGATTTATAATTTTTTGGGCAATGAATGTCTATTTTATTGTAAAAGGAACGGAATCAATACGCTGGCTTGAATCTTTTGCCGCACCATTTTTAATTGTAATGGGGCTGGCACTTCTCTACTGGGCGTGGAGTAACGGTGGAGGATTCGGTCCGATTCTAAGTCAGCCGAGCAAGTTTCAAACTGCAGGGGAATTCTGGAAATTTTTTATTCCTTCATTGACCGGAATGGTTGGTTTCTGGGCCACAGTTTCGCTGAACATTCCTGATTTTACACGTTACGCAAAAAGTCAGAGGTCACAGATTATAGGGCAGGCAATTGGCCTTCCGCCGACAATGG
Source organism: uncultured Bacteroidota bacterium (assembly GCA_963748105.1). Lineage (GTDB taxonomy): Bacteria > Bacteroidota > Ignavibacteria > Ignavibacteriales > Ignavibacteriaceae > JAKAGZ01. Next base: position 111,719 of record CAVVHP010000011.1, read on the forward strand.
CGTTGTTTTCTTTTATAGGAATAGCGGTTACATCTGCTACGGTTGTAATTTTTGGCGAGGCTATCTGGGATCCGGTTGTATTACTTTCTAAATTTCATAATCCGGTAGTTGTATTCCTTTCATTATTATCTTTGTTGATCGCAACACTTACCACTAATATTGCCGCAAATGTTGTTTCGCCGGCAAATGATTTTGCAAATTTATTTCCCAAAAAAATAAATTTTGTAAAAGGCGGGTTAATCACAGCAGTCATTGGGATTGTAATGATGCCGTGGAAACTTCTTTCTGATTTTAGCTCATATATTTTCGGCTGGCTGATTGGATACTCGAGTTTTCTTGGTCCTATCGCAGGAATATTAATTTGTGATTATTTCCTTGTGCGTGATCAGCATCTTGAAGTAAAAGATCTTTACTTAAGAAATGGAATTTATGAATACAAAAATGGATTTAATCCCAAAGGAATAATATCCCTTGCTGCCGGAGTATTTATTGCGTTAATTGGTTTATTAATTCCAGCACTTCATTTTCTTTATGATTACGCCTGGTTTGTTGGTTTCGCGGTATCGTTTGTGGTTTATTATTTGATGATGAAAAATTACAAAACCTCCGGAACTTTTTAAGTCCGGAGGTTTTAAGCGTTTAATATTTTATAGTCGGTAGAATAACTTATTATTTTAGCAATGTCATTTTAATTGTTTTTATAAAGTTATTAGTTCTCAGTTGTGCTATATAAAAGCCACTTGCCAGATTGCTTGCATTAAAATTTACTCTGTAAACACCGGCTGGTTGTTCCTTATCTACAAGATTCGCCACTTCATTACCAAGGATATCATAAATTATTAGCTTTACCTTTGATTCTTTTGAAAGAGTATATACAATTTTGGTTGATGGATTAAAAGGATTGGGGTAGTTCTGTTTTAGATTAAAATTCTTTGGTAGATTACTTGTCTGTTCAACACCCGTTGCTACCAAGGCTCCATTATAGCTTGTGTTATCAGCACTTATTACACCATTGTCGGAAGGATTAGAATTAGTTGCCGAAACTTCAACCTGTGCGCCGTTTTTTGCTACGAATGTAAAACTTACACTTGAAAAACTACCAACAGTAGTTGTTTCTTTAATTCTTAAAGCGTCATAACTCATACCGCCGGGTAGAGTCATTGTTCCGTAAGCATCTACAACCGCGCTTGTTGAAACACTGGAAGAGCTGATCTGCGAACCATTTAGAAATTGGGATTGAGTAAATGTCTGCATCCAATTTGAATTATATGTCATTGGATTTACATATTGTTGTCTGAAAGGACTATTTTTTGTCTCACTAATTATACCTGATTGTGAACTAATAGTTGTGGCCGTTCCCATTAAATCATAAGTACCATTCAATTTGAAATATGACCAAATATCTGTTTGGGATCCGCTTGATGAACTTACGCTGTGAGCACATGCGTCAGCTCCTGAAAAATCGCTATTATAAGAGGTAGTTGAGGGATCAACACTTTCGAAAGAACCTGAAAAGTCATATGTCAAACCAGTAAAATCCCAGTTATTTCCGCCGCCAGTGGAACCTATGTCAACATTTGATTGAGATGTATCTGAATAAATGGTTACAGTGTTCCCTACTGTAAAAATATTGGCTCTATCACTGGTTGTTATGGTAATCTGCGCCAAAACAGAATAACTTAACACAATTACAAAGAGTAAAAGCTTTTTCATTTTTTGCACCTCTTATTTAAATAATAGTAAATAATTATTGTACAAGTAATTTTCGCCACTAATAATTTCTAATTATCAGGAGGTAATTAAAATTAATTACAAAGACTGCTCTTTTTTAAAAGCAGTTTAATTATTTTTGTTTTTGTAATCAGTAGGAATGGCTACCACTGATTTAGAGGAGATCACACCCTGTATTTACAATAAAATAAAAATTTATTTACAGTTCGTCAAGTATTTTCTTTATTAAATTTGGTTTTTTAAAAGCTAACCTTCTAAAACAGGCTTATAATAAAGTTTAGCGAACTGCCCAGATAATATCAGATATAATTGTGCTGCCTTTCTCAAAAGAAAACTTCATTAAAAAATCAGGGTGAAAACCAAGCAAATAATGATCGATTTTATTTTTCAGCCAGGAAATTTCTGCTTTTAATTTCCAGTGCTCGCCCGAAGAATTATAAAGAACAATAAACAAGCGATTTTTTAAATGCTTCCTCTGCTGCTGCGACTGATTTTTGTAAAACCATTTTATTAAATCAGGTGTGTTTTTAATTGCATCTTTAATTTCCATTGGGAAGTTTTGGGGAAATACAGAAGTCTTATGATCGAATGCAGCGCCCTGGATTATAAAATCTACCAGTCGGTCTTTACTGTCGCGCGCCGGTTTTACATCAGGGAAGGTGCAAAAAATATGTTCCACAGCCTGTGCGGACCAGAAGTTGTACCAGCGGTTTAAAGCGTAATTAAAATAATCATCCAGTTCTGAATTTCCTGTAAATCTTTTTTCAATTTCTTCAAGCAGATCATCGAGTAAAAAAGTTTTATAGATAAAGTTAGTATGTTTATCGAAGGTGTCGTTTTGTTTGCGTCCCCATTTATATGGATATACTAATCTTTTTTTTAATTCTGTTTCTATTTGTGTTAGGTTTTGGGTATTCATAATAAGATTGGGCTAAAGCCCAACATTGTCTTAAACTTTCTGAAATAGAAAAATATACTCATGCTTAAAAATATAAAACCCACCAACCAGGGCACGGTATCTCCACAGTTCTTTCTGGTTCATTTTACCTTTTGTCTCTTCAAAGTTCTTCACTATGGTGGATTTTAATTTATAGCCGTGTTTTAAGACTTCCTGCATTGTATAAAATCCAAGAGGAATCCATTCACCGGCAGAATATTTATCTCCAATAACTACAGCAAGGTATCTGTTTTTATCAAGCAATGAATAGGTCTTATCAACAATGTCACCGAATTTTTTTAAAAACTCATTTATGCTTTTTGCGTTGGATAGATCTTTCTTGTTTTCACTGAATTTTATAATGTCCCAGTAGGGGGGATGCATCATAATAAATTGTACTGATGAGACTCCAAGGTTTTTCAGTTCTTTTTTATAATCCAGTTTTGTACTATCTGAATTAATAATTTCAGTTTTTACTTTAAGTGGGTTTTCTTCTTTTTTGATATTCTTTTCAGCAAGTTTTGCCACCTTGGGAAGTAATTCTATGCCTATACCGTTACGTCCTAATCTTTTACACTCTATTAAAGTTGTTCCGCTTCCAAGGAATGTATCAAGGATCCAGTCTCCTTTTTTAGTGTAACGTCTTAAAAATTGATTCGGTATTTGAGGAACAAAATTTCCCCAATAGCTGCTGTTATGGGCACCGGATTTATCACGCTTGTCGAGTAGCCAGATGCTGTCTGTTAAAATATCATTGTACTCTTTCCAGCGATTCAGATTCAAATCGTTGTGCTTACCCGTTTTTATTTCAGAAAGACTCTTTATTAATCTTTTTATATAGTATTTGGTTCTTTCAATTGTCTGGGCTTCCTGTATCTGGTTTGTCTCCTCGGATAGATACAAAGAATGGATTTTAATCTTGCTTCCGTTAGAAGAAAATTCTATTGTAGAATTCTTTTTGCCTATATCCTCAAATTCCTTAATAATAAAAGAAATTCTGGTTTTGATCTTCTTTAGATTTTTTTCTTCCAGGAGTGCTTTAAGTTCCCCTGTTATGTTGAGATCGGATTTGGTCATTAATTTTTAGGTGTTGAAAGATTGAATTAGGACTGAAGGAAAAATAAAATTTAAGATGTGCATTAGCAAGGACAGGCAAATATTAATTTTGTGAAAGTTAAAAGGGGAACGTAAATAATACGTTCCCCTTTTAATAAATTAAGAATACATATCTATATCATCTGTAAAAGCCGGTGTGTTGTTTTTATCTGTATGTGTTACGGGACTTACGCCAACCAGCTCGCGCAGAGTATTTTTCATTTTCATTAATTGAATAAAAAGATCGTGTTCCGGAACAACATCGTCTGCGTGCATTGGGCTCTTAAAATAAAACGATAACCATTCCTGAATTCCAGAAAGGTTACTTCTTTTAGCAAGATCCATAAGTAAGATAAGATCCAGTACAATAGGAGCGGCAAGAATCGAATCCTTACAGAGAAAATCAATTTTCATCTGCATTTCGTAACCAAGCCATCCGAATATATCTATATTATCCCAGCCCTCTTTGTTATCTCCGCGTGGTGGATAATAATTAATTCTTACTTTGTGGTAATGTTCTTTATAAAGATCTGGATATAAAGTCGGCTGAAGAATAGAATCCAGGACAGAAAGTTTACTCACTTCTTTTGTCTTGAATGAATTAGGATCGTCCAGTACTTCGCCGTCCCTGTTACCAAGAATGTTTGTTGAGAACCATCCGTTCAAACCGAGCATTCTTGCTTTTAACATCGGGGCGATAACTGTTTTAACCATTGTCTGGCCGGTTTTAAAATCTTTACCTGCAACAGGTACATTTTTCTGATGTGAAAATTCTACAAGTGCAGGAAGATCAACTGAAAGATTTGGTGCACCATTGATATACGGTACTCCTTCTGCAATTGAAGCGTACGCATATATCATACTTGGAGCTATATCAGAATGATTTTCTTTTAATCCTTTTTCGAATCCTTCCAGTGTGCTTAATTCACCATTAACTGGCATGTAAATCTCTGTACTTCCACACCAGATTGTTACAAGCCTGTCGCAGTTGTTCTTTTTCTTAAAGTTTCTTATATCTTCACGAACTTTTTCTGCAAGATCAAATTTTGTGTTTTCTTTTTTTACAAAATCTCCATGTAGGTTAACAACAAATTTTTGTTCGAATACTGCCGGGAAAGGTCTTAGGGCATCCAGTTCCTTTCTAACTGCAAGCAGATCCTTTTCGTGCAGAACCTGTGCTTCCATAGCAGAATCAAAACAACTTTCGTCACGAATATCCCATCCTCCGAAAACCATATCGTTTAAATCTGCGAGAGGCACTAAATCTTTTATGAGAGGAAAATTATTCTCGTTTCTTTTACCTATTCTTATAGTTGCCATCTGGGTAAGTGACCCTATTGGCTTTGCTAATTTTTTATTTATGGCAAGTGTGCCTGCTAAAAATGTGGTTGAAACTGCTCCATTCAATCCAACAATTAATACTCCTAACTTACCAGTAGGTTTCTGTATATCTTCTTTCATAATTAGTCCTTAATTAAGTGATTTTGTTTAGTCAAAAATTATAGGGAAAATAATTTATCAATTATCTCCCTAATTTCCACAATGTTTTTTATAATAATATCGGCTGATCCTGTCTCTTCAGGCTTCGTCCAGCTGCTCACATCTAGCCATATCGTTTTACAGTTTAATAACTTAGCTGGTTTTATGTCCCTGCTGTAGGAATCACCAACAACAACAGTATTTTCTGCAGGAATGTTCAATTTTTCAATAGCAAATTTGAAAATTCCGGGGTCCGGTTTTCTGATATCAATTGATGTGGAATCAATCATTACATCAAAAAAGTCTGAAATTTCTAACCCCTTAAGTGAAGCATCAAGATTTCCATAAAAGTTTGATACTACGCCAAGTTTATAATTCTTTTTGAGATTCGTTAAGATTTCTTTTACAATTTTAATTACATCTAGTACGTCCCTGTAGCATTTATCTGCTACTTTTTCTGATGAACCAGCGGCACCTCCGGGAAAGGAATAATTTTTATTTTTCTCGAGGTAGTTTAATTGAAGAAATGCTTGCTTACGTAGTGTAGTTAAAAAATCATCTTCTTTTTTTACTTCAACATACATCTTCGGCTCTGCATTTACATAAGCTTCGTTATAATCTTCTTTGTTTATTCCAAGGTCCGCATCATCATATGCGGTTCTGAATTTTTCACTCCAGTGAATTCCGTTTGTATCAAGTGTTCCGCCAAAATCAAATAGCACGGCTTTCATTACGGTGTATCTTCCGGCATAAATTCAAAAATATTTTTTGTAGCTTTTTCTTTTTTCTTACCGTTGAACTGGATTAAAATCAATCCAATCAGGATCCAGAAAAATTCTCTTACACGGTTTACCAACCCGATATAAATTCCGACACCTGCTGCCAGTCCTAAACTGTCAAGCACCAGGTAAAGTCCGCCCTCTCTTGTACCGAGTTCAAATGGCATAAAGAAAAATATATTTATAATAAGTGAAGAACCGGCGCTTATATAAAAGGCTTCCATAAATGAAATATCAATCCCTATCGCTTTAAGTATAAATAAAAATTCGAGTGAAGCCACTATTCTTGCAGCATATTCAAAAAATAGTGCAAGATAAAAATGGTTTTTTCTCTGGTTATATAATTGTTTGATCTCTTCATCTATTTTTATGAGGCTTTCTTCTTTGTTTGCGAGTTTCTTTTGAAGAGATTTCAAAAACGGAAGTTTCGAGACAAAATTTATCAGTGAAGAAAAGATTCCTTTTTTATGTCTTGAAAAAACAAACCAGATTAAAAACGATAAAATTACAAATGCTGTAAAAAGTGTAATTTTTAAACCCGAAGCCAGCGGAAGCAGCGCACCGGCAAAAATTATTGCTGTTACCCAGAAAATAAAATGTGAAAGAAAATGGAGCATAGTGTAAAGAATGACAGAAGAAACAGCAGATTGTAATCCTATTTTGTCTTTTAATGTGATTACTCTGTAAGGTTCACCGCCCAGGTTTACAAAAGGTGTGATGTAATTAATTGCAAATCCGCTGAGAGTAATTCCGTAAATATTTGTGAACGGCACTTTTTTATTTTTTGCATCAATTATATAGTACCAGGCCCACGCATTGAGATAATATACAACCCCCCAGACACCTACAACCGGTACAAACCACCAGCCGGATTTTTTAACGTTCGCAATTATGTTAGATATCCCGAAGTCTGAAATTAACCAGGCAAAGACCCCTAAACCGATGAGGAAGAAAGCCGATTTTAAGTATTTATTCATCGAGTTCTATTGTTTTGTTTGTCTTTGCAGATTCATAACATTTTTCGAGGAGTTGAATGGAAGTAAGAGCTTCCTTCCTGAAATCTTCTGAAGATTCTTTGTTCTGAATCTTGTTCACAAATTCATTTATGAGTGCAATATAAAGAGAAAAATAATGCGATTTATCTGATGCGTCTGGTACGGCGATAGATTCTTCTTTTCCATTATAATATTTTTTCAGTTGTTTTGAGCCATCATATGATAAACTTCCGGTATTGGAAACAGCCCGCGCTGTATTAACTCTCCTGTCGGCCCCCCACGTAAGTGTGATCTCAACAAACGCTTTTTCAAATTCGAGATTAACAACTGCTGTATCTTCAACGGTATATTCAGGATGATTCAGATTGAAAGTTTTTGCCGTGGTTTTTATTGGCTTACCACAGAGCCAGTTAACAAGGTAAAGATAGTGAATGCCTGAGTCCGCCAGAATTCCTCCGCCACTTAGAGATTTGTCTGTTCTCCAGGCTGGCTGAAATGCTGTCCCACCCTGGTCTGCCTGCATCCTGAAAACATTGAACTGAAGAAGGGATTTTGAACCGGGATCATTTTCATTTAAAAAAGTCTTAAAATTCTGCCACGTTGGGGAATATCGATATTGATGGCAGGGCATAAATACAAGATCACTTTCCTTCAGCAAATTATAAGTTTCTTTTGCTTCTTCTAAATTTAAAGTAAAGGGTTTTTCACAGAGAATGTGGACATTATTTTTAATTCCTTCCTTAATAAGAGAGGCATGAAACTTTGGAGGTGCTGTTATATCAATAAAATCTATTTTTTCATTAGCAAAAAGTTCTTCTGTAGTTGTGTAGAAATTTAATGTCGGATAATCTTTTTTCCCTTTTTCCCTGTTTTCTTTCAACGGTTCAACTACAGCAACAAGCTCTGCTTTTTCTTTAAGAGCATCACTAAAAAAAGCTTTTACGTGACTGTTCTGGGCGATCTTTCCAAAACCAACAATAGCGCCTCTTAGCATTTAATTAATCCCCTGATGTGATTTGACGAGTTGTAAAATATTTTTGCTTGTATTTTCATTTTTTAAGATAAAATAAACCAACAATATATTCAGAACTATTATTTCAAAAAGAAAATAGTACAAGATGTTTGCATAAAATACCGTAAAAAACAAGAATATCATCCTGGTGTTTGTTGTAAGAATGTTACCATATTTTAGCAGTGGTTTATTAAGCCTGCGGTATTCTGTTTTCAGCCAATCGGGAACTTCACCATGATATTTATCATAAACTTCCTTATAAAGAGTTCTGATAGCTTTAGAAAGGAATTCCTGTTTCCGTGTATAGTCAACATAGAGCGACATTAAAAATTTCTTGCCGGCGTTTTTGCTCCACGATAAAGCCTTGTTTTTTTCCTTTAGATCTTTCAAATTATCGATTATGCTTTTGCCTTCGCCGTAGGCAAAATACAGATAAAAATTCCTGTAATAATCTGACATTGCACTTTGTAATGAGTGACTAAATCCTGCAACTACTGCAACTAAAAAAATAAATGGAGTGCCGCCCTCAACAATAAACCGTGCGCACATGTGAAGATAAACACTTACAAACATCAGGTTACCCGCAACCCCGTCCAGTATTTTACCGTAACGAGAGTGAATGTTTGTCATTCGTGCAAGCTGACCGTCAGCACTATCGAGTGATTCTGCAATAATTAAAAACAGAACACCAATTAAGTTTATTGAAACATTTCTGTAGTAAAATAAATGGCCGGCAAGTACACCAAAGAAAATACTTATAATTGTGACAATGTTTGGTGTGAGTCCAAGGGATTTTGAAACTACCGCCATGCCGTAGCCGACAGGGCGGTAGAATAATCTGTCAAGAAATTCTTCAGTATCTTTTGATTTAAAGGTTGATTCAATCTTTGATTTGATCGGAGACATATTCAAGCGCCTTTTCCATAATTGATATTCCTTCTTCTGCAATTTCTTCAGTAACAATTAACGGAGGATAAATACGGATATCGGCATTGTACCCCATCATAATCAAACCACGTTTCAAACATTCCTGGAAAAACATTTCAGTATATTTCTTTTCCAGTTTTTCTTTTGATCCTTTGCCTTTTACCAGTTCAACACCAATCATTAATCCTTTTCCTCTTACGTCGCCAATGATCGGGAATTTATCCTGCAGCTGGCGTAATTTATTCATCATAAACTCACCAACTTTTGCTGAGTTATCAACCAGGCCGTCTTCAATAATTGATTTTAGGGTTACATAAGCCGCAGTTGAGCCCAGTGGATTTCCGCCATAGCTGGAGGAACTTCCGCTCGGATTTCCGAATGGTTTTGCAAAAATAATTTCCTCTCTGCGACATAACTCCCGTCATCGGGAAACCGCCGCCAAATCCTTTTCCGATTGTCATAATATCCGGAATTATATCAAAGTGTTCCGTTCCGAACATTTTTCCTGTTCTTCCGAATCCTGCAATCATTTCATCGCAAATAAGTAATGCGCCGATTTCATCGGCAAGCTTTCTTAACTCTTTCAAAAATCCCGGAGCCGGTACAACGTTTCCTGCTGTTCCCTGTATTGGTTCAACAATAATTGCGGCTATGTTATTTGTCGTTTCGTATCTTATTTTTTTTCTCAGAAAATCCACGCAGGATTTTGACATTGTTTCAGGGTTGGAATCAAGAATGCAGTGTCTTGGATTCGGATAAGGTGAATTATAAATTCCTGCAGGAAGAGGTCCGAGATTATATTTGAAATTATCTCCAAGTAAACCAAGCACACCCATGGTTTTTCCGTGAAAACCTTCCCAGAACCCGATGAACTCGGTCTTACCGGTATACGATTTAGCCATTCTAAGGGCGGCTTCTACTGCTTCGGCGCCGCCGCTGTAAAACTGGCTTCTGTTAAGATCGCCAACAGTAACACTGGCCAGAAGTTTTGTTAGCTCAACCCTGTTTTTTGAAGTAAAGCTTCCGACGTGAATATTGTCGAGCTGTTCTTTCATATATTGATTATATCTCGGGTGATTATATCCTAGGCTTGCAACACCAACACCGGCAAAAAAGTCGATGTACCTGTTGCCGTCTACATCCTGCATTATGCAGCCGTCACCTTTTTCAAAGGTAATTTTAGAACGGGTTGCAATGGTTTGAATTCCCGGAGCAATGTATTTTATTTCTTCGTTAAAGTATTTAAGGGAATTAGGTCCCGGTACTTCTGTTTTAATAGAAGCGTAACTATTTTTTGTTTCAGTTGTCAGCATATTTAACCGCCATTTTATAGATTAAGTTAGCAATGTGTTTTTTTGCTTCGTCCCTGACGGGAGCAAAACTTGGCCAGTCATTCATATCGATGATGGAAATTGATCCACTTGGTGAAACAATTGCATCACCTCCGTAAACATCCAGTCCAAGAATTTCGGCAGAGTTCGAAGCAAGTTCAGTTAATTTATTCAGATCAAATTTTGTATGGTATTTACCGTTTAAATAATACCAGTTGAAAAACCCGGAGTCACGTACGGCATAAAATTTTATTACATCTCCCTCAAGGTGTTCCTGGATTATCGCCGTTCTGATTCCGCGTCTGTAAAATTCCTTCATTGTGGATTTGTTTTCTTCTTTGCTGTAAACCAGGGTAACGTCTTCGCGATGCACTGCGTGAACGTCTCCTCTTTTAATCCAGAATTTGTATGGATCGAACCCGGTCAGGTCAATATCAATGTCGGTATTAATTTCTACCTGAGTGCTTTTGGGGAAAGGAATTCCATTTTCTGGAAGCAGTTTTACCATATTTGTCCGGTAACAATTTTTAACTGCGCGTGGTGAATTTATTATGAATGAACCGTTCTTTTCAATCTCAAGCAATTTTTCAATTGCTTCTGGTCCCTGCGCCATGGAAAAAATAAGTTCTTCATTAAAATTACTGTTAAGTACTTCTCCTTCGCCGTAAAAATTAACTTCTACATCAAATTCTTTTAAAACTTCCGCCGTTGCTCTTAATATTAAAGAATCGTTCTCTACGTGGTTCGGAGAATATTCCGCCTGGCGGGAAACGCCTGCCATTCTCAATTTCATTTTAAAAAACTCCCGTTTTCTACATTAATTCATAAATTAAAAGACTGAAAACTGGACATAATTTTCAGGATGTTCCCTGAGATCTTTAATAAGAAGATTCAGTTCTTTTAATACAGAATTAAATTGGTTATAAAATTTTGTATCATTAAATAAACCGCCGACCATTGTGCTGTCGCTTTCGGTTTTTGAAAGTAAATTATTCAGTTTTACTGTAAGCGTATTAATGTTGTTGTAAAGTGAATCACTTACTAAAAGTTTGCCAAGAGTGCCTTTACCTGACTTAACAGAATCTGAAATTGAATTTATGTTGCCTGTTAATTCTGTTAAATTATTGTAGAGAGAAGTATCGTAAGCAAGCTTTCCAAGTGTACCTTTTTTCTGCGTAATTGCTCCCGTAACAGAATTAATATTTGCAATCAGCTGCTCTAGATTTTTTCCTGTTGCTGGACTGTTTATCATTCTTCCAACCATACCTTTTCCGTGGGCAATTGAATCACTTATCACTTTAAGGTTTCGCATAACGCCGGAAAAATCGTCTACTACAGGGTCAATTTTGTCTGCAAATTTATCAAACGTTAGTGTTGGTTTTACGGTAATGTAATCGCCTTCTTTAAGTGGCTCTTCACCTTTCTGGCCTATTGAAATGTCAACAAACTGGTCACCGAGCAGCCCGATAGTTTTTACCTGGGCGGTAGAATTTTTTGTTACTTCCGGCTGGTATTGAGTTAAAATGTCCAGAGTAACATCAACTCCGTTTATACTATCTTTCCTGGCAAATTCTATGTTTTTAACGGAGCCGATTTTTATTCCACCCAGGCTTACCATAGAACCGCCGTTCAACCCCTGTACATTATCAACAAAAATTTTGAGCTGGTATTTGCTGGTAAGAAAATTATTTTCCGATCCAACTATGAACAGGAAAATAAAAAGAATTACCAGGCCTATAAAAACAGTCAGTCCTACTTTGAGATTTGATAGCTTTAGTAAATTTTTACTCATTTCGTAATCTTATATTTATTTTAAAATTATTTTTTTAGCAGGGCAGCATCCTGATATACTTCGTAAAAGAAATCTTTTACGAACTGGTTCTCAGAATTAAGCATATCCTTAACTGTTCCTGTTTGAACAACCTCTCCCTCGTTGATAACAGATAGAGTATCCCCGATGGAGATAGCATCATTTAAAATATGTGTAACCACAATTGATGTGGCACCCCGGTTACTTACTCTTTTAATCAGGTCAAGTATAGATTTTGAATTTATCGGATCGAGACCTGTTGTCGGTTCATCATAAAGGATTATTTCAGGATCGAATGAAAGAGCTCGTGCAATTGCAACTCTTTTTTTCATTCCGCCGCTTAACTGATCGATACAAATTTTTTCAGTACCTTTTAAATTAACAAATGATAAAATTTCAGCTACTTTTTCTTTTATTTTATCAGAACTTAATTTGCTGTGCTCTTTTAAAAAGTAGGAAACATTATCTTCTACATTCAAAGAATCGAAAAGGGCATTTGCCTGAAAGACAATTCCCATTTTGCTCCTGATGGGCAGAATTTCTGCTTCGCTCATCCCTGTAATATTGGTTCCATCTACATATACTTTGCCTGAATCAGGCTGCCAGAGTCCCAGGATAATCTTTAATATAGAACTTTTGCCAGCACCGCTTGGACCGAGAATTATAGCAATTTCTCCCTTATTAATAGATAGAGAGATATCTTTTAATATAACCTTGTCACCGAATTCCAGACTTACGTTAGAAATTTCTATCATTAGCTATAAAAGCTCCCATACAACTTTTGTAAAAATAAAATCAAGCACAAGCACAATTAATGAAGAAACAACAACGGCATTTATCACAGTTTTTCCAAGCGCTACAGTACCGCCTCGTGTAGAAAAACCATAATAACAACTAATTGTGGAAATAAAGAACGCAAAGAAAAACGGTTTTATAAACCCGACAAAAATATCTTTCATCAATAATGCTGAAAGAGCTGAATGCCAGAAAAAAGAAGTATCAACATTCAAAGATAATTTTGTAACTATCATTCCGCTTAAAATTCCGGACATATCTGCGATTGCGGTTAATGGTAAAAACATAATAACGGCTGCAATTGTTCTTGGAATAACAAGCTTTACAACAGGGCTTGTACCGAATGCGCGAAGAGCATCAATCTGTTCGCTGATCTGCATCGCACCCAGTTCGGATGCATTCTTTGCCCCGGTTCTTGCAGCAAGTAATAACCCGGTAATAACGGGTCCAAGCTCTCTTATCATTCCGAGTGAAACTGTTCTGCCCACCAAAGTTTTTGCGCCAAAGTGATCCAGCTGGTGCCCGGTTTCAAGAGCAAGAATAATTCCCACGAAAATTCCTCCGAGTAAAACCGGTAGAAATGCTCGTGCGCCAATCCAGTACATTTCATTAAAGGCATCATCCCAGCTTTTCCAGAATTTCGAGAAATTTTTGAAGATGTCAACAAGCATAAGAGAATATTCCTGCAGGCCGTAAATTTTTAATTTAAATGAGTGAGCTATATCATTCATAAAATATCTGTTATTAAGGAGGAAATGGATGTTGACAAACTATTCAAATGTACTATCCTTTTGGAAACTAGTTTTCTAAAAAACAGTTTCCAATATATTGCCAGGAAACTACTTTGTCAATAGTTGGTTTCCGCTGGTTGCCTGGGAAATTATCAGTTCCCGGGCTTTTAAAAACTATTGTGCCAGAGCGTTTAAGAATTCTTCAGCTGTTTGAATATCTTTGTAATGATCCACGTCTATTATTTTCGAAAATTTATAGGCATGAATATTATAACCTTCGGCAACTAGTAATTTCAAAAAATTTCTTAATCTTTTTGTGCCGTTGTTTACAGCATTTTCCATTACATCAAATATATTTATTGAAAAATAGTAAATGCCGCCTGTAGCTAATTTAAAATTGTTAGATGTATCTTCGAACTTAAGGATTCGCATTTCTTCATTAATTTTTACACAAAGGGGCTTTTCATCATCAATAAAATCCGTTACAGCTAATAAGCCGTCATAATTATTTGATTCAGCAGTTGTTAAAAAATTTTTAAATTCGGCTTCATCAAAAACAGTATCTACAGTTGTAAGGCAAAAACTTTTATTCTCTAAAAACGGTTTTAGTGCATAAAAACTATGAAGAGAACTGGGCGTTGATTTTATTATCAGGTTAAACGGAATATCGTAAGATCTTTTATTCAAATATTCCTGAACATCAGTAAATTCTTCATTTGTTATACAACTTATAGATTCAGCACCGTTTTTAATCGCAATGGAAATCAATCGCTCAATCATAGGCACTTTATTTATCTTTACCAGTGGTTTGGGCAATGCAACTGATTCCATTTTTAATCTCGAGCCTTCACCAGCCGCTATAATTGCAAAATGCATTCTTAAATTATCCTTGAATACGTAATTTAAAACCGGCTAAGTATTAACGTGCAAGCCGGTCAACAATTCTAAATAAAACCCGAAAAATTTAGCAGGTTTTACCAAGATTTCAAAAGATTATCTGCCAAATTTATATATATATTATGATATTAAAAAGTCTGGCATCTTACATATATATAGATAGAACGATGTAAAACTCTTTATGTTAATGAAACAAACGAAAATGGAATACGGTAATTATTGAAAGTTTTCATCTTATCGTCAGATTGAGGTAAAATCGGCCGAAATCTCAATATTGGGTCTTCCGGGGACTAATCAACAGCTAAAAATGTCAAAAAACGCAAAAATATTAATTAAAATTGTTTGGTTTTCGGCTGAATATGATTAAATTAAATCTCAGGAGTGAAACTTTTTAGAAATAAATACGTTTCATTCCGGGTTAAAGGTGTTGACTTTTATATATTTTTTTAGGACGTTAAATCTACATTTTTCAAAAGGAAGGTTAATAGGATTAATTTTTACTGCATTTCTGTAATATTTTTAGGTATTTACAAAAACAACTGATGATAAAAAGCAGGCTTCTTACCATTGGGGTTTTCTGTTTATACTATAAAATTGAGGGCTACCCGCAGTAATATTATCTTCAACCATCACTCATAAAAAATTTGTTCTTAATTATATTGAGATAATTTAATTTCGTTGTCATTTGAGTAAAACGAAAATAATATTTCGCCTCACTAGCGAAATACAAGTTTAGTTACATAAGCATTTTTGTAATTGTAAATCAAACTACTTAATAACTAAAACTCATAGTGTAGTGATTGTATTTCTACGCTTTTGGTTTAAGTAACTATTAACTACACAAACCACTAATAATAGGAGAGATAATATGAAACGAAAGATTACCATCCTGTTTTTCTTGCTGTTTTTGCCTACGTTCGTGTTGGCAGGTACAGTAGGAAAAATTCAAGGAAAGGTTACCGATCTCCAGACAGGCGAGGCGCTGATAGGAGCCAACGTACTTGTTGTTGGAACTTCCTTCGGTGCAGCGACTGATGTCAATGGGGAATTCGTGATCAATAACCTTGACCCGGGTGTTTATTCACTTAAGTGTTCATACTTAGGTTATAAAACAGTAACGGTATCCAACGTTCGTGTTCAGGCAGATCTTACTACAGAACAGGAATTTCAACTACCTGCAGAAGGAGTTTCTGTCGGTGAAGTTACAATTGTAGCTCAGCGTCCGCTGATCAACAAGAGTAACACTAACGCTATTCGCAGCACAACAGGAAAAGATATTGAAGCACTACCTGTAAGAGGTATTAATAACGTACTTCAGCTGACACCTGGCGTAGTGTTAAGTGACGGTGGCGTTTTTGTACGTGGTGGTCGTGTTGACGAAGTAGGTTACTACCTTGAAGGCACAAACATTACCAACCCTGTTTTTGGAGGTCGTGGAATCACAATTGTTCAGGATGCAGTTGAAGAAATTCAGGTGCAGGCCGGTGGTTATACTGCAGAGTTTGGCGGTGCAAATGCGGGAATTATCCGTACACAGTTAAAATCAGGAACACCTGATTTTAAATTTACTGCCGAATATTACACAGATAACCTGGGCTTCAAAAGCAAAAGCAACAGGTATGACGGTAAAAAAACCTTAGGTGCTTACAGCTTTGGTGAAAATGAATTTATTGGAACAATAAGCGGTCCTTTGTTTGCAAAGAATATAAAATTCTTTGGATTATTTGATTCACACTGGCAGCTGGATCCAAACCCAAGACCATTCCCAGGATTTAATCTTGGCGTTATTACAGATCCAAATTCCAGCTCACCCGGTAAAAACTCAATTGATATGACTTATCCTGCTGGCCCTACATATGCTACAGCAATGCAGAGTTATACAGGAACAGGTACCTTAACATTAGATTTTAATCCTCTTATATTCAGAGTTACAGGTAGTCTTACCTGGAGAGATTATGGAAGAGGCGGTGGTGGCAACATAAGCCAATTGCTAAATATGGGAAGAGTGTCTGTTGGAACAGATTATAATGCAGCCGGCACATTTAAATTAACACACATTTTAAGCCCGACAACTTATTATGATGTTAGTTTCGGTTATACAAGAACACAATCTGTTAACTACGATCCACTGCTTAAATATAACTGGAAGGCATACGGCGATAGCGTTGCAAACGCAAACGCCGGGGCAGTATGGCAGAGAACATCACAAGATATAGAAAACGGCAGGCTCGGAAGATACCAGAGACCAGGCACTTATGATGTCCTGGGATTTTCGTTCAACGCACCTGGCGATATTACTGCAGGATTCGGAAGAACAAAAAGAGAAGAATATAATTTTGCAGCTTCATTCTCTACAGAAATCAATAAAGTTCACTCAATCAAATTTGGCGGTGAATACCAGACATACACATTAAGAAGCTACGGAGTTACGGCAAGATCTTATGCAAACGCAGTTAATAATTTGAAACCCGGTGATGATATCCGCGATGTTATGATCGGTCTTACAAATTCATACGGATATGATTTCTACGGTAATGAAGTTAATGGTGACTTTAATCCCGATGGAAAAGTATTTGATGAGGGATTGTTGGCTCCAAAGAGACCAAAATTCGCAGGAGTTTACTTACAGGATAAAATTGAATATAAAAACCTCATTGTTAATATTGGTTTAAGATATGATTATATAGATATTGACAACATGGCATTAAAAGATCCTTCAAGGCCAGAGACAGCATTTGATATTCAGACTTTCCATGTTGATCCTAAAGGATTAACTAAGACACCATCGTACAGTGGTATAAGCCCCCGTTTGGGTTTCTCATTCCCAGTTACTGATCAAACAGTATTCCATGCACAGTTTGGAAAGTTTGTTCAGCAGTCTCGGTTGAGGGATGTCTATCAGGGAATTTATCAAATAGCTTCAGTAAATCTTAACAACCAGTATTTCGTTGGTGCACCGGTAGGCTGGAATATCAGGCCGACCAGAACAACGCAGTATGAAATAGGTTTTACACAGCAGCTTTCAAATTTTGCATCATTTGATATTACTGGATATTACAAAGATATTCAGGATCAGGTAGAATTCGGTACACAGGAAGTTGGTGCTGGATCAGCTTTCAAGGCATACAACATTCTTAAAAACGGAGACTTTGCAACCACTAAGGGTGTTGAGCTTTCTTTTAATATGAGAAGAGTCGACAGAATCCAGGTAAATGGCTCTGTATCATTCCAGAATGCGCAGGGAACAGGATCAAACTCTAACTCGCACGCCGGTATAGTTGGTGCTCCTTTAGATGGAGTAACAGTATTTAATCCGGCTTATGTTTCCCCGCTGGATTTTAACAAAGCAATTTCAGGTAACTTTAACCTAGACTACCGATTCTCAAAAGACGAAGAATCTTCTGTTCTGCGTCAATTAGGTCTGTCAGTTTTATTCAGGTTTGACAGTGGACACCCGTATACACTTGGTATAGGAAAAGGAAACGCAACCGGTTCACTTGAGGGTGACGCAAGGTTCAGAGCACCTGTTGAGCCATTGAATTCTTCAACTACACCCTGGACATATAATGTCGATCTGAGAATTGATAAATCATTTCCGATAATGGATAAATTAAAAGCTAATATTTATGTATGGGTTACCAACCTGTTCGATACCAGGAACGTAGAAAATGTGTTCCTGAGAACAGGCTCTGCTGCAGATGACGGTTACTTAAGCGATCCTTCACTTGGTGGCACATTGCATCCTTCACAGAGAGCGGATTACGAAGCAATGTACAAAGCAATTAACATAGATTACTACCAGGGATTCCAGGCAGCAACAGGAAATGACTTGTATAGTCCACCGCGTCAAATAAGATTTGGCATTCGCTTAGAATACTAAAAATTACTTTGACTGCATAATAAACGAATAGGAGTTTAAATATGAACATTAAAAAAATAAATCTTATACTTGTCTTGTTGGTGAGTATAGCCTTTCTGTCTGCGGCAGTTGGTCGTGCTGAAGGGAGCAAGAAAGACGGTGGAAAAAATCTCCGGAAAACCGCACAGGTTTCTTATACATATCTGGATGTAAATAATATTTCCACGTATTTCTATAATAACGGAGATTCTGATCTCGGGCCGAATTCAAATTCGGGCTTTGTATACCCAAAGGGAAGTGGTAAGACAGCTGTTTTTGAAGCTGGTTTAATCTGGGGTGCAAAAGTTGTCGACTCACCTTCACAAGATCCTTATGTTGAAGGTTCTACTTATGGCTCTAGCCTCCAGCCGGGTAACGTTTCTAATGGGGGAGTTGCAGGCGATCCTAAGGCTGATAAATTTAGTGTATACCGTGTAGTAGCGCCGGGTACAAATCTTACCGATATAGCTAAAAACGAAAATATTTCGGAATCAGCTCTGCAGGCAGCTCTTGATCACGATGCGGCTAACTGGCCGGCAGATTTAGGCGCTCCATTTGACGATAAAAACAATAATGGAACTTATGATCCCGGCACTGATGTACCTGGTGTCCCGGGCGCTGATATGACATTATGGTTCGTAGCAAATGATCTGAATAATACATTGGTCAATTCATTTTATGGTGGCCTTACATTAGGCATGGAAATGCAGGCTACGATCTGGGCATATAACAGAGCAGGAGCTCTCGGTAATATGTATTTCAGAAAATACAAATTAATAAACGTTACCGGAAGGGGCGGCGATACTCCTCCCGCTACAACATTCTACCAGATGTACGTTTCTATGTGGGCGGACGTTGATCTTGGAAATGCTGGAGATGACTTCGTGGGTGTTGATACCGTGCTAAGTTTACAGTATTGCTATAATGCAGGTGCGGTAGATGCTACTTATGCACCACTTCCTCCTCCCGCAGTAGGTTTTGACTTTTTCCAGGGCCCATTGCTCAATGGAGTTGCTGGACAGGATAGAAACAAAAATGGTGTTGATGATGCTGTAGATTACGGTATTTTTGACGGGAAGAGAGTTGGTCCGGGTAAAATAAATCTTCCTATGACTGCAGCATATTACTTTGCGAATGGCAATCCAGTAATAGGCGATCCGACCTTGGGTAAAGACATACAGGCCTCAAGAGAATTTTATAATTTCATGCAGGGTAAATATGGTTTATCAGGCTCATATTTTACTGATCCTAACACTGGTAAACAGACTACCTATGCTCTTAGCGGTGATCCTCAGAAAGGGACAGGCTGGTTAGACGGTGTAGAGTTACCAGCTGGTGACCGTCGACAAGGCAGCGCATCGGGTCCGTTTACAATGGCACCCGGCGATACACAGGAAGTGGTTGTTGCCGAAATAGTTGGTGGAGCAATACCCGGTTCAGATCGTTTGTCTGCAATCGGTATTTTGAAGTTCTACGATCAGCAGGCACAGCTTGCTTATGATAACTTCTTCGATCTGCCAACTGCACCGCCAGCACCAAACCTAATCGCAAACGGTCTCGACCAGGAAATAGTGCTTGACTGGGGTTCAGATGCAGCGGCAGTTCAGGCAACTGAAACCAGTTCAACAAAAGGTTACACATTCCAGGGATACAATGTCTACCAGTTACCATCGGCATCTTCAACAGTTGAAACGGCAAAAAGAGTTGCAACATATGACAGAATAGATGGTGTTGGAAAAATTGAAGATAAATTTTTCGATTCGAATACAGGTGTTGTTGCAGTTGGTGTTAGGCAGTTTGGTAATGACACAGGAATTAAGAGATATGTTCACATTACACAGGACTATATTAAAGGCGGCACACCAATAATCAACGGCCTCAAATATTATTTTGCAGTAACAGCATATAACTACAATCCTGATCAAAATGCTGTACCGAATAACCTTGAAAATCCAATTTCTATAATTACTGTTGTACCTCACAAAAATGATCCAGGTGTTACACAAGCAACAACCGGTGATAAAACTGTTGTACATACAGGTACAGCTGACGCAAGTGCAGATATGAAAGTAATTGATCCTTCAAAATTGACAGGACACAACTACAAGGTTGATTTCTACCAGACTGATTATTTCCGTGACACAGACGGAAAGTGGAAAATTAAAACATCAAAACCATCAGGCGGTTCTAAATTTTCACCTAATGATGTTTCTCCATCATCGGTATCAATCATAGCTCAATATGGTAAAGTAGCCGGTAACTTGGATCTTGTGGCAACCGTTGATGTTCAAGCTCCTGATTATGCCTATTCAGCAGGCGTATCTCTAAAATTCCCAGCGGGCGTTAAAATTAACAGCGCGGAAACATATGATGGCTGCGCGAACGGCGAAACGCTTCCGGGGGTTATTGCAGGCGATTCAGTTACCTGGGGTGGTGACACTCATTCAGGTTTCGGTTGCTTTGGCGGTGGCGATCAGCTGCATGTGAATGTTACTTCAACTTTACCGTTGTCTGTAGATTATTTAATCTATGATGACGATTACAGTGCAGTTTACGGATCCGGATCACAGTACAAAAATGCAACCGGCACAACTACTGTAACAACAGCGAGTTTTGCTCTTGAGACACAGGATCAGTGGAAACTTACAGATGTTACTTCCGGAACAACATTACTCGAACATCAGACAGTTTTCGGTGGTGTTGATTTATATTACGGACTTGGCGGTTCGTCAAATCCATTGCTCGCTGTAGGCCCGATTGGCGTTCCGGGTACCCTGGCCGGCCATATTGGTGCAGATGCAGCTCCCACAATAGATGGTTTCCAGCTTAATGTTAGCGGTAGTTTCGATGCACCTATTAATTTCGCTTCAGTAAGCCTTGGTTCAAGTTCAAATAGCACTTTATCTAGTAATTCTACTACTACTAATCTTGATATCCAGAACTATACAATATTCAGCGGTGTTGTTAGTAGTAAGGCTATCGATAACTTCGGTGTCGGTACAAACGATATCGATGAGCTGCAGCAGGATTATGAACTCAGGTTTACAGGTGTTCGTGATACTACAACAGTTGGAACTCAGACAGTGTACACTACTAAAGACGGAACAGGTTCTTTGGCTACCGTCTTCGGTACTTCTGCAGGTCCAGGTAATGGCTTGGGAAGCCTTCCGTTAAATCCGAGTCCGGGTACAAATGCCCCGTTCTTACAGAGGGTTCCGTTCGAAGTATGGAATGTTGACAAGAACATACAGGTTAATATGATGTACAGGGAACGTACACAGGCTGGTACGGAAAATCCATACTATGTCTGGAACTATAGCAACAGGGAGTATGCTGTACTTGTTAATACTCCATATGACTCTACAACTCCTCAGCCATACTCAACGACAGCACAAACCCCGGCTCTTGCAACATGGGTTCTCGTATTCTACGGAACAAATTATAATACCGGTGATACTGTATCAGTAAAATATGCAAATCCAATTCAGCCTGGGAAAGATAATTTCACATTCAGTACGCAAAAATTGAATTACAATAGCTCTCTTGCAAAAACTGATGTGAATCAAATCAATGTATTCCCTAATCCATATTATGGAGTGAACTCTCAAGAGCTTAATAAGTATAATCGTTTCGTAACATTTTCTCATTTACCGGCTAATGCTACAATTAGAATCTTCAACCTTGCAGGCATAATGGTAAGAACCATTGCGAAGACCGGCGGTGATCAGTTCCAGCGCTGGGATCTGCAGAATGAAAACGGATTGCCGGTAGCAAGTGGTCTTTATATAGCATACATAGATATGCCGGATTTAGGCACGACCAAAATACTTAAATTTGCTATCATTCAGGAACAGCAGATACTTGATAGATTCTAAAAACGAGAAAAGATTAAACTCAAGGAGTAAAAATGAAAAATATACTTAGATTTTTAATAATGGTATCTGTGCTTCTGCTAGGAGCAGATAGCATTTATGCCGGAGGCGGAAACCGCACAGGAACAGGTGGTGCAGCCCAGCTACTGATTCCAGTAGGCACCAGAGGTATAGCGATGGGTGGTTCAAACATAGCAACTGCAACTGGAATAGACGCTCTATTCTGGAATCCCGCAGGTGCAGCAAAAATGGATGGATCAGCAACTCTGTTATTCAGTCATATGAACTATATAGCTGATATAGGAGTAGAGTACGGAGCAGTAAGTGCAAACTTTGAAGGCTTCGGAGTAATGTCATTTTCAGTAAAGTCATTGTCAGTCGGTGATATAGCTGTAACGACAAACTCAGCACCTGATGGAACCGGTCAGATATACACTCCACAGGAACTTGTGGCAGGCGTTACATACTCAAGACAACTGACAGACAGAATCTCTATTGGTGTTACAGCCAACCTGATAACTGAAAAAATTGACCAGGTAAGCGCCAGCGGATTAGGGTTCAACGTAGGCGTAGCTTATAACGACCTGGCAGATATCAGCGGCCTTAGTTTTGGTATTGTACTGAACAACATTGGTCCACAGATGCAGTTTGACGGACCGGGTCTTCTTCAGAATTCTACGGTGAGCAATTTTAATCGTCCACCGGCTCCTCTTAAGATTGACTCAGCACCGTTTGATCTGCCGACAAACTTCCAGTTGGGTTTGAGTTATTCACCACAGCTTGATGATGTTAACTCGCTAACTGTTAGTTCATTGTTCCAGAATAATAACTTCTCTGAAGATGAATATAAGGTTGGTCTGGAATATGGATATGACAATCTTATATTCTTGAGAGGTGGTTATTCTGCAGCAGCTAAGAGCAATGATGCATACATTTACGGCTTCTCAGCTGGTGTTGGTATCAACTACGATCTGGGTGGACTGGATGTAAAAGTTGATTACGCATACAGAGATGTAGAATACTTTGGTGGTAATCACGTATTTGGTATATCACTTGGATTCTAAAGATTTGAATTCAGCAATTTAATTTTAATTTGTTGAAGTAAAGTCTGAAAATCAAAAGCCCGTATAGTTGAAAAACTGTGCGGGCTTTTTTATTTCAAATAATTGGTGAACCAATGAGGCAAATTATTTTTATACTTTTAGTAATGTTTTTCTTATCTATTATTGTATTCCCTCAAAATGATTCATTTGTAGAAATAAAAACCCAGGCAGGTAATATTAAGGTTGAACTTTACAATAATAAGGCTCCGGTTACTGTTTCTAATTTTCTTAGATATGTCAAGGCAGGTAAATTCCGAAATTCATTATTTTACAGAACCGTAACGATGTCAAATCAGCCACAAAATAAAATAAAAATTGAAGTAATTCAGGGCGGTATAGAAGATACAACTAAAATGTTTCCGGCAATTAAGCATGAATCAACAAAAACAACGGGAATATTACACAAAGATGGTATTATATCAATGGCAAGGAATGAACCCGGTACCGAAACATCGGAATTCTTTATTTGCATTGGTGATCAGCCGGAGCTGGATTATGGTGGAAAGCGAAATCCAGATGGACAGGGATTTTCAGCATTTGGTAAAGTAATAGACGGAATGGATGTAGTGAGAAAAATTCAAAAAATGCATTCTGTTGAACAAAGATTAAAACCACCGGTAAAAATTATTGATATTGTTTTGCTTAAAAAGTAAAACATTCCTTTTCTGACATAGTCACGGGAGTTCTAATGAAACTATTTAAAATTTATTTTATATCTGTTATTCTCTTCAGTCTGGTAATATTTCCACAGACAAAAAATCAGCCAACTATCAGAGAAAAAACAAAAGATTTTAAGGAATATTCGGGTTACTTCAATTTTTATTGGGATAGCAGTGAAGGAAAAATATACATGGAAATTGATCAACTTAATGACGAATTCCTTCTTGTAAATTCCCTCTCCCAGGGAGTAGGCTCAAATAATCTCGAACTTGACAGAGGGCAAATAGGAAATAACAGGGTTGTAAAATTTATAAGATCAGGTCCCAAAGTATTATTAATTCAACCTAATTATTCTTACAGAGCAATAACAAATAATAAACAGGAAAAGAAAGCAGTAGATGAATCTTTTGCTAAATCAGTTCTTTGGGGTTTCCAAATTGCGGCTGAAGAAGGGGAAAAAATATTAATTGATGCCACTCCATTATTTCTTTCCGATATGCACGATATTAGTGGAAAATTAAGTAGTCTGAAACAAGGGAATTATAACCTTGATCAGTCACGCTCTGCAATTGATCTTACAAACACAAAAGATTTTCCTTTTAATTCTGAAATTGAAACGATCTTAACATATACAGGAAATGCGAAGGGAAAGTATGTAAGACAAGTTGTTCCTACTCCCGATATTATTACAGTTCACGAACATTATTCTTTTATAAAATTACCGGATGACGGATACGAACCAAGAGAATTTGATCCGCGATCAGGATATTTTGGAATTAGTTTTATGGATTATGCATCGCCGATAGGTGAGCCAATTATGAAGAGATATATTGTCAGGCATAATTTAAAGAAAAAAAATCCGGAAGCTAAAATCAGTGAGCCTGTAACACCAATTATTTATTATGTAGATAATGGTGCGCCTGAACCCGTTCGCTCAGCTTTAATTGATGGTGCAAGCTGGTGGAATCAGGCTTTCAAAGAAGCGGGATATAAAAACGCTTTTATTGTAAAAGTTTTGCCGGATTCAGTCGATCCAATGGATGTTAGGTATAATGTTATTCAATGGGTTCACAGATCAACCAGGGGCTGGTCATACGGAGGTTCTGTATATGATCCCCGGACCGGGGAAATAATCCAAGGCAGGGTAACTCTAGGTTCGCTTCGCGTAAGGCAGGATTATTTAATTTCTGAAGGATTACTTGCTCCTTATAAAAAAGATAAAACAGCTTCCGATGAGATGCTAAAAATGTCCCTCGCACGAATTCGTCAACTTGCGGCTCATGAAACTGGACACACGCTTGGGCTTTCTCATAATTTTGCTGCAAGTATTTCTGACAGAGCATCTGTAATGGATTATCCGCATCCATTAATAAAAATAAATGACGATGGTACGCTGGATCTTTCAGATGCATATGATGTGGGAATAGGTGATTGGGATAAAGCTGCAATAAAATATGGTTATAGCGATTTTACTAATGATACAAATGTAAAAAATGCTTTAAATGATATTATTGAAAATACAATTTCAAAAGGCTTAATGTATATTTCAGATGAAGGAGCAAGGCCTTTGGGAAGCGCGCATCCGTATGCACATTTGTGGGATAATAATTCAAATCCTGTTGATGAATTAAATAGAATTATGAAAGTTAGAAAAATAGCATTGGATAATTTTTCTGCAGATAATATAAAAGAAGGACAGCCAATGGCCAATCTTGAAAATGTCCTTGTTCCAATCTATTTATTACATCGGTACCAGCTAGAAGCAGCTTCAAAGTCTTTAGGCGGATTATATTACACTTATGCCTTAAAGGGTGACGGACAAAAAGTAACAGAAATTGTATCGGCGGATGAACAGAGAAAAGCGCTGGATGCTCTACTTCAAACAATAAAACCGGGAGCTTTGAAAATTTCTAATAAAATATTAAAATTAATTCCGCCACAACCCTCCGGTTATTCCAGGACAAACGAAAATTTTGATTCAAAAACCGGGCTTACATTTGATCCTCTATCTGCAGCAGAATCTGCTGCTAATCTAACTGTCCGGTTAATATTGAATTCCGATAGGGCAGCCAGGTTACTGGAGTATCACGATAGGAACGAAGAGAATCCCGGGTTAAACGAAGTAATTGATAAGCTTGTAAACGCTACCTGGAATTCAGTTAAAAGTAAGGATAATTATGATGCTGATATTCAAAGAATTGTGGACAATGTAGTTTTGAAAGATTTAATTAATTTATCTAATGATAATAATTCAAACAGTGAAGTCAGGGCAATTACTCTTATGAAATTAATGAATTTAAAGAAAAGCTTAATTGATAAATTGAAAAACGAAAAAAACGAAAAGGAAATTGCACATTTTTTATATGCAATCAATATTATTGATCAGTATGAAAAAAATCCAGCTACTTTTAAAAGTTCAGATGAAATAGAAATTCCAGCTGGACAGCCTATTGGAAGTGATAACGAATTCGATTAAATAATTATAACATTTTGAAGCCGCTTTTAATGCGGCTTCATTTTTATTTATTGTTAGATTCGGCAATATCTTCTCTCAGTGTCTTACCCATTTCATATCCAGCCTCCTCCGCGGCACAGCCTACGGCGTTATTTAATTGATATTTTGCCCACTATTTATTATCCTGAAAGAAGGAGGTTAAATTATGTCAATTAAGGATAAATATACGCCTGTACTGAATCTTATGAGTGAATTGGAGACAAAGGAAGTAAAAGTAAGAGAGGAGCGTGGAATACTGATTATCAGAGGGATGGTTAATGATGAAAACAATAGAAAATTGATACTGGATAAAGCGGATAAGGTAAATGTTGAAAATGGATGGGATATCGATATCAAAATTAAAGTAAATAATTAATTGTCAATGCGGGTATATTACCCGCATCGGCAATTTAATAAATTAATATGAATATCTGACCGTGTAGGTAAGTTCAGTCTCGCTATTCTTTTTTACAGGAACTTGAAAAGATATGTTTTGTGCATCATTCTTTTTATATGGAAGAGAAGATTTTAATATCTCCCAGTTTAATCCAAGTGATCTTTCAACTTCAACCGTTACGTTTTCTTCTTTGTGGTTTTTTAGAGTAATTTTGTAAGTATCTTCAAAGACCTTATTGCTTATTTTTTTATGATCCGTCTGGATTTCTTCTGCAAGAATATCAAAAGCATCGCCTATTTTTAATTTTATTTTTTCATCCTTGGGCGTGTGGTCTATCATATCTTCGCCGATAAACTCATTCGACTCACCATCTGATTTATAAACACGAATTTTGCCTTTTGGCATAGGAATACCAAGTCCGTTTTCTTTACTGTTCTTAAATTCAACTATTACTGCAACTTTTTGTGTGCCTGCTCTGTTTCTATAGTTATTACTGTACATGTATTTTTTATTTGCGGAAATATTTTGAGCTTCAAATAATGAAATTTGCTTTGTCTCATTTTGTGCGAGTGTTGTTGGTCTTTGTAAATTATAAATGTGGTATTCAAAAAATCCTTTTTCCTGGAACTGATCTCCTGCAATCTCGCTTTTCCTCAGGTATAATTCAGGTGAAGCGTATACATTCTGATTTTGATTTTTTACTATGTTTAAATCACCGGCAACTAATTTCAGTTTAGCATTCTTAAATGTTGCACCCGATTTATTCTCTATGCTTACCCACGAATTCAGATCCAGATTTGTGTCATCTTTATTCAATACAGCAACATACTCCGCATGCCAGTTCATTCCAGATGTCTGGTAGGAAATTTCAACATCTTGCTTTCCTGATTTTGGTGCATGGACCATCCACAGTAAAGTGGGTCTTGTAATTAAGCCCTCAGGCAAAGATCCAACTGATAACCTGTAACCAGTCAGGCTGGGAAGCATTAAAAGTCCACCATCTTTTTTTCTTAATACAATCTGGGAATTACTTGCGGAAAGCAGGTTGCCTTCAATAATCTGATTATTATCGCCGATAAGCTGAATATCACGATCAATATATTTTGCAAGAATTTTATACAGGCTCACAAGATCATACTGATAATTTTGCTCAAGTACATCGCCGTTCAAATTAATGTGTACACTGGTTGGGTCAATGTTTTGTGCTACATCAGTAATCGCTAATGTAGAAGTTCCCTTTTTTATATCGATGTTTCTAACATCTTTTACCACTCCAAGATTTTGGTTATAGACTGTGACTGCTATTGATTTTTGTTCTGTTTGCTGTGCAAACAAAAGTGATGGCAGCAATAAAATGCTTAATACGAAAAACACATTTTTATTTTTCATACTGTTTCTTTGCTCCTAATAAATTTATCGGGCTTTAATTTTGTTTACATCAAGTTATTGAAAAGGTTCCTTAAAACATATTAAGTGTTGGAAAATGAACAAAAAAGGTGAATTATATATTTATCAATTGGTTTTTTTAACATTCAATTTTATTGAAATTTATTGTTAAGTTATAGATATAACATAATGATGTTAAAAAATGGAAAAGGAATTAAGCAAATTTAAAATTAGTATAATTGTACCAATAAGTTTTATTTTACTTTTATGGGCAATCAAATTATTTGAGGTGATAAGTGGAATAAGTTTTGTGCAACTAGGGTTATTCCCTCACAAAATAAGCGGTTTAATAGGAATTATTACAGCACCACTCATTCACGCCAATTTCAATCATCTGATCTCAAATTCGATTCCGGTATTATTGCTTAGCGGAGGACTCATCTATTTTTACCCAAAGTCTGCCTTTAAGGTAATGGGAATGGTATATATAATTCCCGGAATTTTTGTTTGGTTTTTTGCCCGCCCGGCATATCATATTGGTGCAAGCGGACTGATTTACGGTTTTGTTTCTTTTCTCTTCTTCAGTGGCCTTATAAGAAGGGATAATCGTTCAATAGCACTGGCTTTAATAGTCACTTTTCTTTACGGCGGAATTATTTGGGGCGTTTTACCAATAGACAGGGAAATTAGCTGGGAATATCATCTTTTTGGAGCTTTAACCGGAATATTTTGCGCTTTTATATTTCGCAAACTAGATCCAGCAATAAAATATGACTGGGAAGAAGAGGATTTTGAGGAAGATGAATTTTATGATAGGGATGAACTTCCTTCCAGGTAAAAATTTATTTTAACATAAAAATATCTCTTAGTATTGGCTTTAGCCCGCTGAACAAAAATTCAACCGCAATTACCATTACAATTAATCCCATAATCCTCATCAAAACTTTGTTGCCACTATCACCCAAAAAAGCCATAACCTTTCTTGCACTTAAGAGTAGAAGCAATGTTATTCCGAGAATTAGGAAGATTACTCCAAACAAAACAGCTTTTTCCTCGATTACCGTAGCGTCGTTCATCATTACGATGGAGGCAGTAATTGCTCCGGGCCCGCAGATAAGCGGAATGGCAAGCGGGGTAATAGCTATATCATTAGCAAATTCTTTTGGGTCTTCTTCATCAGACTTTGTTCTTATTAATCGTGCCTGAAGCATATCATATCCAGCTAAAAAGAAAATTATACCACCGACAACACGAAGGCTGTTTACTGAAATCTGGAAAAACTCAAATATGAATTTACCCGAAAACGCAAATACAGCCAGTATTATAAATGCAGTTGATACTGCCTTAATAGCAACCTGCCTTGCCTCTTTTGATGACATTTGTGCAGTCATGGATGTGTAGACAGGGATTATACCCAGCGGATTTACCATCGTAAAAATGGAAGTAAAGGCCAGTAGTCCGAATTCAAAAAGATTGTGCATTTGTAAACCGGTTTAAAGTTTGATACGTAAAACTACTGGTTTTTTCAATTTATCCATAGGGAAAATTGAACCGTCTTTGTTGAAACTGTTCCACTGAGAGTTTGCTATAAAGTAAAAATTATTGTTATGCAAAACTCCCAAAGTAATTTCATCAAATAAAGAATTATTTGCTTCCAGTGTTTTCCAGCTGGCTACTTTATCCTGCTCATCATTTAAATATATTCTTATTACGCGCTGCGGGTTCACACCATTTTGTGTGGTAATTAGTGAATTATTGTAAAAATATAATCCATCCATTCCCTGTGGAACAAAATATTCGGAAGGTTCGATGTAAATCAATTTGCCTGAATTAAAGTTAAACCTGTAAAGCCCGAGTGCATAATCAACCAGATATAAATTATTGTTACTTCCATCAAGATCGAGTCCCTGAAGTGAAACAAATTTCCCTGGCTTTATTATCTGCGATATTTCATCAGTTAAATATGATAATCTATAAACCGAATTTTCTTTTGAATCACTTACGTAAACATTGCCCAATTTATCGATTGCCAGATCACCAAAAATATGTGAGGTCCCCTTATTATCCAAAGAATATATTTTTAATAATTTCCCGGAATCAAGATCATATTTTAATAATGCTCCTTTTCCATCATCCTCTTTATTGTAATTTATCATTTGTGGCATTGGTGATGTACAGGCATAAAGCAGTCTGTGTTTATGATCTATTTTAATACCAAAAACCGACCACAAACCATCTTCCATTTCTGATTTAAAGTCTTCTGTTTTTCCGTTCGCATCTATCTTTACAATTTTACGTTTATGAATTGAACTGAGATAAAAAGTTCCTGTTTCCGGATCGAGCGCAACGCTTTCCGTAATGAGATCTTTTTCCGGGTACTCGAGCTGAATGCTTGAATTATTTGTCGGGAGCGAGTTCTCTTTCAACTCATTAAGTATGATTTTAAATTCATCATTATTCAAAACCGCATCAAAATCCTGGTCCTTTTCGACTTGGTAAAAAAGCCCCATTTTAGCCATTTTATGAAGTATTTTAAACGCTTCATCATTCTTATTATTAAGTACGTAAGAAACGGCCAGGTTATATAGCATTGTCGGGTGATTGGGCCTGAGTTCCAAGACCTTGTTCATATTAATCAGGAGGGAATCATATTGTTTTGCTTGGTAATAATCCATGGCTGATTTGTAGAATTTAGTCCCATCTGTAAAATTCGGTTCTTGCCCGAATGTTGTAACGGCAGAAAACAATATTATCAATGTGATGTATGGTCTTAATGTTTTCATAATTCAGCTTTACTTAATTTCTGAATAAATTTTTTGAATTAATTCCCAGGCATCACTAACGTGTTTTTCTTTTGTGCGGATTCCCGAAACAACAAGCCGGATGACGAAGCTGTCATTTAATTTTGTGTGTGTGATAAATAATTTACCGGTTTCATTAACTTTGTTCATCAGCTTTTCATTCAATTCGTCCAGTTCTCTCTCCTGAAGGTTTCCGGGATTTACCCTGAAGCATGTTGTGCTGAAAGGTGTCGGGGCCATTCTTTCAAATTCCGGGTGCTCATCTATCCACCCGGCAAAAAGTTTTCCGAGTCTCAAATGTTCTCTCAGAATATTCTGAATTCCTTCCACGCCGAAATACCGTATTACAAACCATAATTTTAATGAGCGGAATCTTCGTCCCAGTTGAATCCCGTAGTCCATATAATTTTCAACTTCGGAATCGTGACCGGTTTTTAAATACTCAGCAACAAGACTGAATGCTCTTTTCAACACATCTTTATGTTTTGTATAGAGTACGCTAAGGTCGATCGGGATGAACATCCATTTATGGGGATTTACTACGAGTGAATCAGCAAATTCGACTCCGTCAAAAATATTCTTCATCTCGGGCAGCATTGCTGTTACTCCTGCGTGTGCAGCGTCAACGTGCAGCCAGATATTTTCCTTACTACAGATTTCCGCAATTTCCGGTACAGGATCTATACTGGTTGTGGAAGTGGTTCCTACTGTTGCAACAACACAGAAAGGCAGCCATCCATTTTTTCTGTCTTCATTAATTGCTTCAGAAAGTTTTTCAGGAATCATTTTAAAGTCTTTATCGACGGGAATTTTTCTAATTCCTTCAAGGCCTATTCCAAGCGTAAGAGCACCTTTATCAATTGAGGAATGGGCGTGTTCGGAGCAATAAAGTTTAAGTTTTGGAATATCCTTTCTTCCAGCCAGACCCTTTTCTCTTGTCTGAATATTTACATTTTCCCTTGCAGCTGCAATTGCGTGCATCGAGCTAACAGAAGCCGTATCATAAATGATTCCCCAGAAATCATCCGGCAATGATAACATTTGCCGGAACCAGTCTAGAGTAACTTGCTCAAGTTCGGTTGAAGCAGGAGAAGATTTCCAGAGCATTCCGTTAATATTGAATGCACTTGAAAGAAGTTCGGCTAAGATTCCCGGAGCTGAAGCAGTAGAATTAAAATAAGCCATAAAGTTGGGGTGATTCCAGTGAGTCATTCCGGGCATTATTATTTTATCTATGTCTGATAAAACATCGGTAAATTGTTCGGGTCCGACTGGCGGATTTGAAGGAATTTTATTTTTTACATCACCCGGATTGATATTGCTTAATACAGGATATTTTTCTGCATCCTTTAAATATTCTGTTATCCAGTCAATTAATTGATATCCGTATTTTCTGAATTCCTCAGGCGGCATATCTGAAAGTGAGCCTGTATCGTAAGTATTTTTAATGTCTTCCATTTTTTATCGGTTTTTTAATTATAAGAAAATTTACCTTTTTTTGACAATTTTTGTCAAAAATGAATAATTCCTAAACAAATATAGCCAAAAACACCTCATTTTTTACGTATAAATGTGGCATATACTTTGAATAAAGTAGCTTAATTTTTAATTAAATCTGAAATAAAATGAACAAGAATTTAAAGAACTTTTTTTATCCTAAAACATTCTGCATAGTTGGTGCTTCATCAAAAGAAAAAAGCATAGGTTACGAACTATTAAAATCAATTAAAGAATACGGCTACACCGGTAAAATTTTACCCGTTAATCCTAAAGCCGATGAAATTCTAGGTTATAAGTGCTACTCCTCAATTGAAGAAATTACAGAACCGATTGACCTGGCAATGGTTGTTGTACCCAAGGCGTTTGCTGAAGATTCAATTGATAAATTATTAAACAAGAATGTAGGCTCAATAATTCTGGTAACCGCAGGATTCAAAGAAGTGGGGAAAGAAGGTGAAGAGGCAGAAAAAAGGATACTTGAAAAAATAAATAAAGCCGGTGCGCGTATGGTAGGTCCGAATTGTATGGGCATTATTACAACCTTCAGCGAAATTAGCCTGAACGCCACTTTTGTCGCAGAAAAACCGGAGATAGGCCAGACGGCTTTTCTTTCGCAAAGCGGCGCAATAGGAGCGGCGATTTTAAATTCACTGAGAGAAACCGATATCAGGTTCGGACATTTTGTTAGCGTAGGTAACAAGGCAGACATATCCGAAAACGACCTGCTTCCTTTCTGGCAGGAAGATAAACAGATAAAGACAATTACCTTTTACCTGGAAAGTTTTGTTGATGGCGAAAAGTTCATTAATAATTTCACCGACAAAAAAATCACAAAGCCTGTTATCGTTTTAAAAGCGGGCAGAACTTCAAGTGGAATGAAAGCAGCACAATCGCACACGGGTGCACTGGGAAGCAGCGACAGAGTAGTTGAATCAGTTTTGAAACAGTTTGGTATCATTAGAGCGAACACGTTAAATGAACTTTTTAATTCGGCCAAGGGATTTGAAAATTTTCCATTGCCGGCCGGAAATAAAGTGGCTGTGGTAACAAATGCAGGCGGGCCGGCTATACTAGCTGTCGATTCGCTCGATAAGAATGGATTAAAACTGGCTGAGCTTTCCGAAAAAACAAAAAATAAATTAAGAGAAATTGTACATCCGGAGGGAAGTGTAAATAACCCGGTTGATCTTCTTCCGGGCGGCACTGCAGAACAATTTAAGACAGTAAATGAGATGCTGATTTCAGATGAAAATGTGGACGCGGTAGTTTCAGTGTTTGTTGAGCCTGTCATGGTACCGGCACTTCCTGTTATTGAGGGAATAAATGACATTAAAACAAAGAAGCCATTACTTCAGGTAGTTATGCCACTTCCGGAATTCTGGAAAAATTACAGGAAGAATTCAGCAACAAAGAAACCGTTATTCAGAAATCCTGAAGATCCGGCAAAGGTTCTTGCCGATATGCTTTTCTACTCAAATAATAAAAAAGGAAAGGACTTTTTGGCCGCTTCAAAAAGCAGTTTAAAAACGGACAACACAGGATTCCTGCAACCTAATGAAATAGAACAACTTACAAAGAAATATAAACTGCCCTCTGTTAATAATCAGTTTATAAAAGCTGATAGTGTTACCAAACAAATTAGCAGGATAAAATTTCCCGTTGTTGTTAAAGGTATCTCGAAGGACGTTGTACATAAATCGGAGCTGAACGCTGTTAAAGTTAACATCAAAAACAAAAATGAATTTAAGGAAGCAATCGAAGAAATAAAGAAGAGCTTCGCGAAAAAGAAAATTAAGGTTGAGGAATTTCTTGTTCAGCCATTTGTAAAAGGAAAACACGAAATTCTGATTGGCGGATTCCGCGATCCATCATTCGGTCCGATGATTATGTTTGGAAGCGGTGGTAAATATGTTGAAGTTTTTAATGACACTTGTTTAAAATCAGCATACCTTTCGGATGATGATATTGATCAGATGATAGATGAAACCAAGATCGGTAAAATTCTTAATGGTGTGCGCGGCGAAAAACCGTTCAAAGTTTCAGAACTTAAAAAGATTATTAAATCATCTGCTAAAATGATGCTGGATAATCCAAACATAAAAGAATTTGATCTTAATCCTTTAATTATTACTGAAGATAATTCTATTTTTGCGGTAGATATTAGAATAAAGGTTTGATACTATTGTATGAATCAAAGCATTAAGCAGAACAGCAGCGCCGGCTAATATAAGACCAAAGCCAATTAATCTAGCCAGAGATTTTTCTGAAATCTTCAGGTTAAAGTGATTACCGATAAAGGCACCGACTATAAATCCTCCAACAATCGGCAGGCTGTAGGTGAAATTAATGTGCCCCAGCATATAATGACTTACCGATCCTGTCAGACTTGTAAATACGATCATAAATAAGGCCGTAGCTGCGGCAATTGAAGGCGGAATTCCGAAGACATTTACCATTATCGGTGTTTTTAAAAACCCCCCGCCTATTCCAAAGAGTCCGGCCATCATACCGGCTATCATTCCAAATACAAGAGCAAGAAGCATGCTGATCCTATAGGCCCCGGTTCCGGATCTTCTGATAATGCGCGGCCCTATTTTATTCAGCTTAAAAAAGATGTTATCCTTGTTCATCGTAATTTTATTTTTCTGTCCCTTTTGATATGTATATATCCCGACAAATGAGACAAAAAATGCGAATATAATTTCGAGCGAGAAAAGCGGAATGATGGAAGTCAGCAGAGAACCCAAAACAGTTCCGACAATTGTTGGGACTTCCAGGAATATTCCCGCAAGGTAGTCAATCTTTTTTCCTTTAAAATTAAAATATGTTGAAATTAATGAACCGGGGAAAAGGGCAAGTATAACAGAACCGACCGCAATGTTTATCGGCACATTGAAAAAAATTATCAGCACAGGTATCATAAAAATTCCGCCGCCGAAACCCACAACAGTTCCGAAAGCGCTGAAAATAACGGCGAACAAAAAGATGAGACGCAACTTCCATAAAGTAATTCTTGCTAAAAATTATTTGATATCTTCTTAATTTTTTAGTTAAATACAGATGTTCAACATAAAAAAAAAATTACCATTTATTCAGGTGAATTCTATCTTGATTGAATCTTTCTGGTTGTTCTGGTTTTTCTGCAGGGTAACCAATTACTGCCATTGAAACAGGCACAATATTTTCAGGAAGATTAAAAAGCTTTTTTATCCCTTTAACAATTTCATCAAATGGATAAATTCCAACCCAGACAGCACCAAGCCCAAGTGAATGAGCAGCAAGCAGCAAATTTTCCGTAGCTGCTGAAATATCCTGAATTAATAGCCCGATATTTTCCTGAAGATTTTTATCTCCGCAAATAATTATTGCATGAGATGCTTCTTTAATCATTTCTGCATGAGGAGCTACATTCAAAATCTTTTGAAAAATTTCTTTTTTATTTATTACTATGAAATGCCAGGGCTGTTTATCAAAAGCAGATGGTGCAAACATAGAACAGGATAATAGTTCCTTAATCAGGTCATCAGAGACTTTTTTGGCTTGATATTTTCTAATACTTCGGCGTGTTTTAAGATCTTCTAAAGTTTCCATATTTCTTCCATAAAATTAGAGTAATATTTTTATTGGCACATCAAATATACCAAAGACAAAAAACAGTATCGATTTTATTTAAAATTAACGAGAAATTCCCGTTTTTTGTTGAAATTTTAAACTTCTCACTATCAAGAAATAGGCAAATTTTCCCTTACGTGAATTGTCAATTTCGATAAAAAATGAAGCTAAATTTAGGCTAAAACTAAGGCTTTTTGCTTGGTATGCTTTTAGAGAATATAAGAGGACAAAATTAACTTTTATCATTACTTCGAACGGAAAAAAGATGGAAAGAAAAAAAGTAACTATTGATGGAAATGAAGCTGCTGCTTATGTAGCATTTAATACTAATGAAGTCATTGCGATTTACCCGATAACACCTTCTTCAAATATGGGCGAATGGTGTGATGCATGGTCTGCCAAAGGAATGAAAAACGTATGGGATATTATTCCTTCTGTAAGCGAACTGCAGAGTGAAGGCGGTGCCTCAGGAAGTGTGCACGGTGCTTTACAGGCAGGCGCACTTACAACAACTTTTACAGCATCACAGGGATTGCTCTTGATGATCCCTAATATGTTTAAGATAGCAGGTGAATTAACATCAACTGTTTTTCACGTTTCAGCAAGATCGATTGCTGCACAGGCACTTTCAATTTTCGGTGATCACAGTGACGTGATGGCAACACGCGGAACAGGATTCGGTTTAATCGCTTCCAATTCCGTTCAGGAAGTTATGGACACGGCATTGATAGCCCAGGCCGCAACTCTTGAATCAAGAATTCCTTTTGTTCATTTCTTTGACGGATTCAGAACTTCGCACGAAGTAATGAAAATTGAACAGCTTACAAAAGAAGATATGATGGCGATGCTCGATCAAAAATTAATTATTGAACACAGAAACAGAGCATTAAGCCCGGATCACCCGGTTATGAGAGGAACTGCACAAAATCCGGATGTTTACTTCCAGGGAAGAGAAACAGTAAATAAATATTATGATGCCTGTCCGGATATTGTACAGAAAGCTATGGACAAGTTTGCAAAGATTGTCGGAAGACAATATCATTTATTTGATTATGTCGGTGCACCGGATGCAGAAAGAGTAATAGTAATGATGACCTCGGGATGCGGAGCTGCAGAAGAGACAGTTAAATATCTAACGGAAAAAGAAGAAAAAGTTGGGTTACTGAAAGTAAGATTATACAGACCATTCTCAATAGATCACTTTATAAACGCCTTCCTGAAACAACAAAAGTAATTACCGTATTAGACAGAACAAAAGAACCCGGTTCATCAGGTGAACCTCTTTATCTTGATATCGTAAATGCAATTTCTGAAAAACACATTAACGGCGAATTAAAATTTGCTTATCCTAAAATTGTTGGCGGACGTTACGGACTTTCTTCAAAAGAATTTACTCCCGCAATGGTTAAAGGCGTTTTTGATGATGCTAAAAAAGAAAAACCGAAAAATCATTTTACAATTGGTATTAACGACGATGTAACAAATACAAGTCTTGAATATGATTCGGAATTCTCAATTGAATCAGACGAAACTTTCCGAGGCAAATTCTACGGACTCGGTGCCGACGGAACAGTTGGTGCAAACAAAAACTCAATCAAAATTATTGGTGAAGGAACTGATTATTTTGCACAGGGTTATTTTGTTTATGATTCAAAAAAATCAGGTTCTACTACTATTTCACATTTAAGATTTGGTCCAAAGGAAATCAACTCAACTTATCTGGTGCATACAGCAAACTTTATTGCCTGCCACCAGACAGTATTCCTTGAAAAAATGGATATGCTTTCGGATGCCGTTGAAGGAGCTACATTCCTCTTAAATACAAAAGCTTCAAAAGATGAAGTATGGGATACGCTGCCTGAAAAAGTTCAGAAGGACCTTATAGACAAAAAGATGAAGTTCTTTATTATCGATGCTTATAAAGTTGGAAACGAAACCGGAATGGGCGCAAGAATTAATACTATTATGCAGACCTGCTTCTTTGCGATTTCAAATATATTCCCGAAAGAAAAAGCAATTTCGATGATCAAAGATTCGATCAAGAAAACTTACGGTGCAAAAGGCGATAAGATAGTTCAGATGAATTTTGATGCTGTTGATAAAACAATTGCAAATCTGTTTGAAGTTGAGGTACCTGAAAAGGCAACGAGCAAAATTCAACTTCAGCCGGCAGTTTCGGTTAACGCACCTGAATTTGTTCAGAAAGTTACTTCCTGCATGATAGCCGGAAAAGGGGACGATCTGCCTGTTAGTAAAATGCCGGATGACGGAACTTACCCGGTTGGAACTGCACAATGGGAAAAGAGAAACATAGCGCTCGAAGTTCCTGTGTGGGATGAAAATATTTGTATACAGTGTAATAAATGCGTTGTGGTTTGTCCGCACGCCACAATCCGCGCAAAAGTTTACGATGAAAAATTATTGGAAAATGCTCCAGCAACATTCAAGCATATGCCCTTTAAAGGAAAAGGTTACGGTGAAGGACTTGCTTATACAATTCAGGTGGCAGTAGAAGATTGTACAGGTTGTACACTTTGCGTAGATGTTTGTCCTGCAAAGAACAAATCCAATACAAGCTTGAAATCAATAAATATGGAAGAGCAGCTTCCATTAAGAGAAACTGAAAGAGCCAACTGGGACTTCTTCCTGAACCTACCTGAATATGACAGAACTAAAATAAATACAGGACAGGTAAAGGATTCACAATTCCTGGAACCGCTGTTTGAATTCTCCGGCGCATGCTCTGGCTGCGGTGAAACTCCTTATGTAAAACTTGCAAGCCAGCTCTTCGGTGACAGAATGGTTGTTGCAAATGCGACGGGTTGCTCATCAATTTATGGTGGTAATCTTCCTACTACTCCGTGGACAAAAAACAAAGAAGGAAGAGGCCCGGCATGGTCAAATTCACTTTTTGAAGACAATGCCGAATTCGGATTGGGATTCAGACTGGCAATCGATAAACATGAAATGCAGGCGAAAGAGCTGGTTAAAAAATTCGCTTCTGATTTCGGTGAAGAGCTGGTTAACGAAATATTAAACGCTGATCAAAAAGATGAAGCCGGTATCTATGAACAAAGACAGAGAGTTGATGAATTAAAGAAAAAATTATCCGATTCAAAATTTGAAAAAAATAATGATATAAAAGACCTGCTCAGCATCGCTGACTATCTCGTTAAGAAATCTGTCTGGATTATGGGCGGTGACGGATGGGCTTACGATATCGGTTACGGCGGACTTCGATCACGTACTTGCTTCGGGTAAAAATGTGAACGTGCTTGTACTTGATACCGAAGTTTACTCAAATACAGGCGGACAGATGTCAAAAGCAACACCGAGAGGTGCGGTAGCAAAATTTGCGGCCGGCGGAAAACCACTCGGCAAAAAAGATCTCGGACTTATGGCAATGACTTACGGAAATGTTTACGTAGCAAAAGTTGCGATGGGATCAAACGACGCTCAGACAGTAAAAGCATTTCTGGAAGCTGAAGCATATGATGGACCTTCATTGATAATCGCTTACAGTCACTGTATAGCTCACGGAATTAATATGGGTACCGCAATGAGAAATCAAAAGGCGGCTGTTGATTCCGGTTACTGGCAGTTATACAGGTTTAATCCTGAATCTGTTAAAGAAGGAAAGAATCCCTTCAGACTTGAATCGAAAGGATTAAAAATTCCGTTGAAAGATTATGCTTACCTGGAAACCAGGTATAAAATGTTAACAAAATCTGATCCGGAGACTGCTAAAGAGTTGATGAAACTGGCTCAACAGGATGTCTACGACAGGTGGAACACTTACGAAAATATGGCTGCCGAAAAACCGGTGGAAAAAAAAGAAAGTAAACAATCGTAGAATTTAAAAGGAAAATAAAATGAATCTCGAAACAAATTATTTAGGCTTGAAATTAAAAAACCCGATTGTTCCGTCTGCCGGACCACTGTCGCAGGAAATATCCAACTTCAAAAAATTTGAAGACGCGGGAGCCGCTGCAGTTGTAATGTATTCACTGTTCGAAGAGCAGATTGAACACGAGGCAATGGAATTGGATTACCAGACTTCGGTTACTGCCGACAGCAACCCGGAAGCGACTTCCTATTTCCCGGAGGATATCGAATTTAAACTCGGGCCGGAACAATACCTGGAACATATCCGCAAAGCAAAAGAAGCTGTTGATATTCCGATCATCGGAAGTTTGAACGGAAAATCATTGGGCGGCTGGACAGACTACGCGAAAAAAATTGAGCAGGCGGGAGCCGACGCTCTTGAACTTAATATATACAGGCTCGCTACAAACCAGGATCAATCAGGATTCGATATCGAAAAAGAATATCTTGAAATAGTTAAACAGGTAAAATCATCTGTAAATATCCCGATAGCTGTAAAATTAGGGCCATATTTCAGCTCAGTGGCATGGATGGCAAAACAGTTTGAAGAAGCCGGAGCGGACGGCCTGGTTTTATTCAACAGGTTTTACCAGCCGGATATTAACCTGGAAAGCCTTGAGGTGACCCCGGATGTGCTGCTTAGTACGCCGATGGATATGAGGCTTCCTCTAAGGTGGATCGGAATTCTGTATGGTAAAGTTAAACTTGATTTCGCCGCAACAAGCGGTATTGATACAGAACAGGATGTATTAAAAATGATAATGGCCGGAGCGAAAGTTACGCAGATGCTCTCCAGCCTCCTCAGAAACGGAATTGAACACATAACAGATGTGCTTACAAAAATGATCTACTGGATGGAAGTGAACGAATATGAATCACTTGACCAGATGAGAGGAAGTATCAGTCATCAGAATGTTGCCGATCCTTCTGTTTTTGAACGCGCAAATTATATGAAGGTTCTTAACTCTTACAAATAGTTCTACCGCCACAGGGCGGTCAAGTCTAAAACCCATTGTTCTAGTTTATCGGGGCAATGGGCTTTTTTTTGTTAATTTTATGATTTATTTATATTATGTATCTTTGCTGTTAAATAATAAATTATGAATTAATGAAAGTACTATATCTCGTACGACACGCCAAATCAAGCTGGGAAAACAGAAAGATCTCTGATTTTGACAGAACTCTCAATGACCGCGGGAAAAGAGATGCGCCTTATATGGCAAAACTTTTGAAAGATAAAAAATTAGCGATTGATCTTTTCCTTTCCAGTCCTGCGAGAAGAGCTTTATCAACTGCAAAAATATTTGCAAATGAATTTGATATTTCCGAAGAAAAAATAATTAAAAATGAAAATATATATGAGGCGGACAGAAGTGATCTCCTGGAAATGCTTATAAATACCCCGGATTCGTTTAACAGCTTAATATTATTCGGTCACAATCCCGGGATTACTTATCTATCAAACTATCTCTGTAATTTTGAGACCGATAATATTCCCACCTGCGGAGTTATTAGTATGGAGCTGGATTTCGATTCGTGGAAATATCTCGGGAATAAAACATGTAGCTTCAGATTTTTTGAATATCCGAAGAAGTATTTATAATAAGTCTGTATATAACTTTTTCAAATTGGTGTTGGTTTGATTAGAGTATTGCTATTTTATTCCGCCTTCTCTTGCTAAAAGAAGGTGATAGAGTTACATAAATTGTTTTCATTTTCTTATATTATTCTTATTTCATTTTTAAAGCATAAAACTTAAATGAAAATAGCAGTAATTGGTGCAACGGGCGTGTTAGGACAAAATCTTACTCCTCTTTTATTAAAACACGATTATGAAGTACTCACACTCTCACGTTCACTCACAAAAGCCAAAAAAGTTCTTCCACCTAAAGCTGGAAAGATTGAGTATGACCTGCTCGCCAATGACGATATCGAAGAATTAGCTTCTCATTTAAAAGGTTCAGATTGCGTTATCCATGCAGCAACATCAATTCCTGCGGATTTTAATAAACCCGGCGCGTGGGATTCGAACAACAGGCTGCGGACAGAAGGCACGAAAAAAATAATCGATGCTTCATTAATTGCCGGAGTGAAAAGATATATTCAGCAGAGTATAGTAATGGCATACAGCGATGGTGGAGATGAATGGATAAATGAAGAACACCCGCTTGATGAAACACCCGACCGGGAATTAATTTGTGCGCCTGTTATAGAAATGGAAGAGCTGGTAAAGAATATACCAGAAAATAAAATGGACTGGTTTATTTTGCGTGCAGGAATTTTTGTGGGCAAAGGAACATTTCAGGGAAAAACTTTGCGGGATCTAAAAGACGGCTTGAATATTGTAACCGGGAACGGTGAAAATTTTGTTTCTTTTATTCATGTTGCTGATATGGCTGAAGCAATATTAAGGTCAGTTGAAAATGAAACCGGTAATATTATTCTGAATATTGTTGATAAACCTGTAAAGCAAATCGAATATTTGAAAATATTAGCCGAGAAAATCGGAGCAGTAACTCCGGTCCGGAACAACAAATTATCTACCCCACCGTCTTTAAGATGCAGCAACTTAAGAGCTCAATATACCTTAAACTGGAAGCCAACTCATAGCATATTACCGCTATAAATATTATTTCCGGTTTTGAAAAATAATTATAAAAATTCTGTAAAAGCTAAAACAATATTAGGACCTTCAGGAATGAATAATTTTCATCTATTAAATATGGAACGTAGATCAGTTTTACACAAAACAATTTTTCTTATATTATTGCTTACTACATTTCTGGTTGCGCAGGAAAAAAGTGCTCATAATCGTCACACGATGAAAGATTCAACTTTGATGTACAGACAGCATATGATTCATTTGAAAAGCCCTATGGTAATGTCGTTTGATATGAGCAAAGTTACACATTTCTTTATTAAAACTGATAGCGGCGGTGTTATAGAAATAGATGTAAAAGATCCGAAAGATAAAACGCAAATTTCTTTGGTCAGAAAACACCTCGAAAAAGAAAAGAAACTTTTTTCAAATGCGGATTTCAGAGATCCAAAGACCCTTCATGGAAAGAATATGCCCGGCTTAAGAACTTTGTCTGAATCTGCAGGGAAGTATAAAATTATGTACAAAGAATTACCACTTGGTGCACAGCTTACTTTTTCTTCAAAAGATTCAATGGTTGTGAAAGCCCTCCATACGTGGTTTGATGCACAATTAAAAGATCACGGCAAGGATGCGAAAGATCATTTGGACAAAAAGCAATAAATATTTTACATTCCCTGGCACGAAAATTTCTTTTTGACAAGTGCCCAAACTCTTCCAAAATGTTTAAATAATGTCATTTCTAAGCATTTTATAATTTATTGATTAAACACGCTTGATTATAAATTTAAGCATACTTAAATTTCTATTAATAGGAACCTTAATTATGCAAAATATTTCCAAAGAAGATTATCTCGGGATAATCTATAAACATAAAAATGAGAGCGGGGAAATAAAAGCAAACCTGATTGCAGAAAAGCTGCAGATATCAAATGCAGCGGTAACAGATATGCTTAAAAAACTTTCCCGTGACGGGCACATTAATTACGAAAAATATAAAGGCATTCACCTTACCGAGTCAGGCGAGGAATACGCAAGAAATATAATAAGGCGGCACAGGATCTGGGAAGTTTTTCTGAACCAGATTGTAGGAATGCCCTGGGAAAAAGTTCACGATGAAGCAAACCGGCTTGAGCATTCAGCTTCGGATCGAATTAATAAACCGGCTCGAGGAAATGCTGGAATTTCCGGAATATGATCCACACGGTGATCCGATTCCATCAAAAGAAGGCAAGGTTCCGAAATTACGTAAGCACGTTCCTCTTGCGGATTTAAAACAAGGGCAGGTCGGTACTGTTATTCGTGTTAATGATTTCGATGATCAGTTTCTGGGTTACATTTCAGAAATCGGAATTAAACTGAATGAAATAATCCTGGTTAAGGAAAAAAGGAAATTCGATAAATCAAT
Organism: uncultured Bacteroidota bacterium; assembly: GCA_963748105.1. GTDB lineage: Bacteria > Bacteroidota > Ignavibacteria > Ignavibacteriales > Ignavibacteriaceae > JAKAGZ01. The sequence goes on from CAVVHP010000011.1 coordinate 155,853, forward strand.
GCAGATAATTGTAAAGGGTAAACCATGCAATATTAGCAGTAAGGTTACAGAAAACATCTTTGTTGAGATTACTAAATCATAAAATATATGAGTAAAAACAAATCACTTGGTGAAGTTCATTCTTCCGTAGACATAAGCAAACAGAAAAAATTCTGGAGGAGACTATTTCTTTTTACCGGTCCGGCATTTATGGTTTCTGTCGGCTATATGGATCCGGGGAACTGGGCGACTGATCTTGCAGGAGGGGCGCAGTTCGGCTACAAATTAATCTGGGTTATTCTTCTTGCAAATTTAATGGCAATTCTTTTTCAAACTCTATCCGCTAGATTAGGAATTGTAAGCGGAAGAGATCTTGCGCAGGCCTGCCGCGATCATTATCCTAAAAAAATAAATTATGTTCTATGGATTCTTACCGAGGTTGCCATTGCGGCAACTGACCTGGCAGAAATAATCGGTTCAGCGGTAGGATTGTATCTCCTTTTCGGTATTCCGATCATGTGGGGAGTTGTAATCACATCTTTTGATGTGCTTATTCTTATGATGCTGATGTCCCTGGGTATAAGAAAAATGGAAGCCTTTATCCTGGCACTTGTCGCTACGATCGGTATTTGTTTCGGGTTCGAGATGCTGGTATCAAAACCGGATATTGGTGCAATTTTAACCGGATTTATTCCTACAACAATGAACACCGATGCACTTTATATTTCTTTGGGAATAATCGGTGCAACAGTTATGCCGCATAATCTGTACCTGCATTCAGCGCTTGTGCAATCCCGGAATATTGAGAGAACATCTCTGGGAATGAGGGAAGCAAATAAATTTAATCTCATTGATTCAGTTGTTGCTTTGAATGCTGCCTTCTTTGTGAATGCCTCAATATTAATTCTTGCGGCGGCAGTTTTTTTTACAAGCGGGCATTCTAATGTTGCCTCTATTATAGATGCTCATGCTTTGCTTGCGCCACTTCTGGGAAATAGTTTTGCGCCGATTGCATTCGGAATCGCTTTGTTGGCAGCCGGACAGTCTTCTACAATTACCGGTACCTTTGCTGGCCAGATAGTTATGGAAGGATTTATAGGACTAAAAATCAGGCCATGGCTTAGAAGGTTAATAACGCGAATAATAGCTATCGTTCCTACATTAATTGTAATTAAAATATCAGGTGATAGAGCAGTTGACGAACTATTGATTTTTTCACAGGTAGTTCTGTCTTTGCAATTACCTTTTGCGCTAATTCCTCTTTTACACTTTACAGCCAGTAAGATTAAAATGAATGAATTTGCGTCCAGGAATGTTTTAAGAATTGTTGCTTGGTTTGCTGCGGGGCTTATAATCGCATTAAACTTAAAACTGGTTTACGATTTTGCTGTTGAAAATATTTCGGGACAGGGAATTTTGCCATTATTTATTAAATTTGTCTTTATTCCGTTTAGTTTTTTTATGGTTTTGTTGCTATTATGGATTACAATAGAACCCTATTTGAAGAGAGAAAAACTGGAAAAAATCCTTCCTCCTGTAGTAACGCTTAAGAAAACCAAACATCACGAGAGAGAAACGATGGGGTATAAAAAAATTGGAATCGCTCTCGAAGGAAAAATAAACCGGGATCAGCAGATTGTTGAAGGAGCCTACCCGTTTATTAATTCAACTGATGCGGAAATTTATTTTATACACTGCGTTGAAACAGCAACCGGAAGATTTATAGGCGATATGGTTGCCGATAAGCGGGCCAATGAAATGGACGAGTATTTAAAGCAATTTTCAGAAAAATTAGAAAAAGAAAATTTTATAACTCACACTGTAATCGGTGGCGGCGAACCTGAAGATGAAATTGCAAGAATTTGTAAAAGTGAAAATATTGAATTGCTGATTGTCGGAAGTCACGGACATAAATTTGTTAAAGATATTATTTATGGTTCAACAGTAAATGAAGTAAGGCACAGAGTGCGTGTTCCTGTTCTTGCAATTCCTGTTGATAATTAAAAATTTCTAAAATCAGATAAAATTAATGACAATGGAAAAACTTGATAAAGAAACTATCAGTACGTGGAGATACCATCTGCAGGATGAAGTAGATGCAGCTTTTCTTTATCGTACATTAGCCGGACTTATTCGTAATGAAAAAAGAAAAAACATTTATCTGCAATTAGCAGGCGTTGAGGATAAGCACGTTGAGGCTTGGAGGGACCTGCTGATAAAGAATGAGGTAAAAATCAGAAAGGAAGAACCAACAGCCAAAGCGAAAATTATTTCGTGGTTTTCTAAAAAATTTGGCCCTGCGTTACTTACAAAAATGATGCTGCAGGAAGAAGCCACTGAAGTAAAATCATATTTGGGTTTATATAAGGATAATCCGGAAGGACAGACCGGCGATATCGCACTGCGGCTTGCCCGGGATTCAGCAGAACACGCAAACAAATTAATGGATACTGATGATATAAGCGAAGAGCCATGGCACAGTTCAGAATCAGGTGGAATTTTGCGGAATGTGGTTTACGGATTTAATGATGGTCTAACGGCCAATTTTGGTTTGATTGCAGGTGTAATAGGCGCAAGTGCAGCTCCACATTTAATTTTAATTTCGGGTCTGGCAGGTTTGATTGCCGATGCACTTTCGATGGGCTCTTCGGGATATCTTGCCGCAATAAGTGAAAAGGAAGTTTTCGAACACGAAAAAAGAATGGAAAGAGATGAGATAAAATATATGCCCGGTCTTGAAACTGAGGAACTGGCATTAATTTATGAATCAAAAGGAATGAATCCGGATAATGCAAAAAAGTTAGCTGTTGAAGCAATGAAAAACCCGGAACAGGTACTCGACGAAAAAGTAAGAGAAGAGCTTGGAATGGTTGAAAATCCTCAGAGTCCCCTAAAAGAGGGCTGGATAACCGGACTGGCAACAGCAATCGGTGCATTAATTCCCGTTTTTCCTTTCTTTTTCTGGGAAGGTACTCTGGCAATAGTTATTTCATTTATCATTTCAATGACGGCTCATTTCGGTGTCGGCGCCGCGAGAAGTTTCTTCACTGGTCGTGGTATTTTCAGAAGTGGTTTCGATATGTTCGTAGTAGGTTTTGGTGTTGCTGCAGTTGGTTATTTTATTGGGGAATTAATTCTGAAATTTTTGTAAATAAAAGAGAGACGGTCCAATGAAAAAACGCAGAATATTATCCTGGAATGTTAACGGACTTAGAGCAGTTCACAAAAAAGGTTTCCTGGATTGGTTTAAAGAAGAGCAACCGGATATTCTTTGTCTGCAGGAAACAAAAGCTCAGGAAGAACAATTGCCTGATGAGGTAAGAAATGTTGAAGGATACCACTCATATTTTTCATCGGCAGTAAAAAAAGGATACAGCGGCGTTGCTATATATACCAAAGAAAAACCAAAGAGTGTAAAAAAGGGATTTGGCATTGAAAGATTTGATAGCGAAGGAAGAATATTGGTTGCAGAATATTCTGATTTTACACTGATAAACATTTATTACCCTAATGGAAAAGCAAGAAAAGAAAGACTTATTTATAAAATGGATTTTTACGATGCATTTCTTGAATTTGCAAACAAGCTGAAAAAAAAGGGGAAGAACCTTATTATTTGCGGAGATGTAAATACAGCCCACAAAGAAATTGATCTTGCCCGCCCGAAACCAAATGAAAAAGTGTCAGGATTTCTTCCGGAAGAAAGAGCGTGGATGGATAAATTTTTTGCTAACGGTTATCTCGACACATTCAGGATGTTTAACCAGGAACCGGAAAACTATACATGGTGGGATATGATCAGCCGTGCACGTGATAGAAATGTTGGATGGCGTATCGATTATTTTTTCATTAGTGAAAGCTTGAAAAAAAAGATTAAGAACGCATTTATTTTGGCCGATGTTATGGGCTCTGATCACTGCCCTATAGGGATAGAAATTTAACGCAATGATAGAAGTAAACCCGCACAGGGTAAGATTACTTCAGGATGGGGAAATATTACCTGGCCCGGTTATTTACTGGATGAGCCGCGATCAGCGCGTTCATGATAACTGGGCTCTTTTATTTGCACAGAAATTAGCCTTAAAAAATAATACTGAGCTAGCTGTAGTTTTCAATCTCGTTCCGGATTTCCTTGGAGCAACAATACGCCAGTATGGATTTATGCTTAGAGGATTGCAGCAGGTAGAGAAAGAATTAAATAAATTCAATATTTCATTCTATCTCTTGCAGGGGAAACTTGAGAAAAAAATCTCAGAATTTATTTCCGAAAAAAAGGTCAGTGTAATAATTTCTGATTTTGATCCGCTACGAATTAAGAGAATATGGAAGAGAGATCTTGCAAAAAAAATAAACATTCCTTTTTACGAGGTTGATGCTCACAACATAGTACCCTGTCTTTATGTTTCAAAAAAAATTGAATACGGTGCATACACAATTAGACCTAAAATACATAAAGCACTTCCGGAGTTTCTTGAAGAGTTTCCTCAATTAATTAAAATGAAAAAATCAGAGAAATCTTCTTTTCAAAAAATTAATTGGAAAGAAGTCAGAGAAAACCTTAAGGTTGATTTTTCCGTTAAAGAAGTTAATTGGATAAAACCGGGAGAAAAAGAAGCACGAAAATACCTGGATGAATTTATTCTCGAGAGACTGGATAATTATAACGACGAAAGAAACGATCCAACAAAAAATGGACAATCGAATTTATCTCCATATTTGCACTTTGGACAAATATCCACTCAACGTATTGCCCTTGAAGTTCAGAAATTAAAAAATCATTCTGATTCAACAGAAGCATTTCTGGAAGAATTGATTGTAAGAAGAGAGCTTTCCGATAATTTCTGCTATTATAATTCTAAATATGATTCGTTCGAAGGATTTCACGCTTGGGCGCAAAAATCATTAAACGAACACAGAAAAGATAAGAGAGAATTTATCTATTCATTAAAGCAATTTGAAAAGGCAAAAACACACGAAGAGTTGTGGAATGCCGCGCAATTGGAATTGGTAAAAACAGGAAAGCTACACGGTTATATGAGAATGTACTGGGCAAAGAAAATCCTGGAATGGTCAGAATCCCCGGAAGAGGCATTAAGAATTGCGGTATACTTAAATGATAAGTACGAGCTGGACGGAAGGGATCCGAACGGCTACACCGGCTGCGCATGGTCAATCGGTGGTGTACACGACAGAGCGTGGACCGAAAGGCCAGTTTTCGGTAAGATCAGGTATATGAATTTTAAAGGCTGCAAGCGTAAGTTCGATGTGGATGCTTACATGAAAAAATTTTCCTAGAGGCAATATTGGTATTTCGATATATCACTGAAATCATTAAATTTACCGGCTACATTTCAAACAAAGTAGTCTAAAAAATGTCAAAAGTCATCGCTGTGCGAAAAGAATACAGAGTCTTATTATTTTATAAATATGCAAAAGTGCAGGATCCGGAAGCTTTTATGAACGAACACCTGGATTTTTGTAAATCTATTAACCTTACCGGCCGTGTTTTTATAGCCACCGAGGGAATAAACGGGACTGTATCAGGAAAAGCAGACGATATTGAAAAATATAAAGTCAAACTAAGAAGCTATCCGCAATTTGCCGATATTATTTTCAAAGAGGACGAAGAAGAAAAACCAGCACATTCAAAAATGCACGTGCGTGTTAAAAATGAAATTGTGAATTCAAAACTTGAAAATACAAAGCTTGAGAACGGAGGGAAAAGGTTAGCCCCCGAACAGCTGAGAGAATTTTATGAAAATGGGAAAGACTTTATTATTGTAGATGCACGAAACTGGTATGAAAGTGAAATCGGTAGATTTAAAAATGCGATAACACCGCAAATAAAAAAATTCCGTGATTGGCCCAAAGCGGTCGAAGAACTAAAAGAATATAAAGACAAAACAGTTGTTACTTATTGTACAGGTGGAATCAGGTGTGAAAAAGCGTCTGCTTATATGGTTGAGCAGGGTTTTAAAGATGTTTATCAACTTGATGGCGGGATTGTCACCTATACTAAAAAATTTCCGGATACCTATTGGGAAGGTGCGGTATGGGTTTTTGATGAGAGATATGTTGTAAACCCGAATACGAAAAATGAACTCAGAGAAATTGCTGATTGTGTATTTTGTGGAAAGAAAACTTCGTATTATATTAACTGCCATAATCTTGAATGTGATAAAATTCTGATTTGTTGTCATAAATGTAAAAAAGAAATGGATTATTGTTGCTCAGAAGAATGTCGGAATTCCCCGAGAAAGCGGGATCATTATTATGGCTGAAAATGATTAATGACCTTGTTCCTTATAACAGGTGGGACGACTTTAAAAAGTGGATACCATCCATAATTATCCTTCCAATTTGTATATACCTTGTTTTGAACAGAGGTAATTATGGGCTGATTGATAATGCGGATCTTGTAATTCACGAGGCAGGACATTTCTTTTTTAAGTTTTTCGGAAAATTTATATATACTGCGGGCGGAACTCTCATGCAGATAATACTTCCCTCCATAATAGTGTTTTACTTTTTAAGAAACATGTACAGACTTGGAGTTCAGATCAGCCTGCTCTGGCTGGGCCAGAATCTTATAAATATCAGCGTATATGCGGCAGATGCACAGGCCAGGAAACTTCCCCTGCTTGGGGGCAGCAGTGTTTACCACGACTGGCATTATATGCTCGGCGAAATAGGTTTGCTGGACTACTCTTCAGAAGTTGGCTATTTTTTCGTAGGTATTGCAGTACTTGTTTTTATTCTGGTTTTGATAATGCCATTAATTATTACCGACTAAAGTTTTATGAAAATTTCATTTCTAATTTGTTTTATAATGTTCACTGCTGTTACTATACTTAATGCGCAGGAAATTACTAAAAAGACATATTATCAAAACGGGAAATTAAAATCTAAAATTGCTTATTCGGATAGTGTTCGTGACGGCGAAGCAAACTTTTATTACTCAAATGGAAACCTGCAGGAAGTAAGGACATATGTGAATGGAAGGGTTGAGGGAACTGTTAAAACCCATTATAAAAATGGGAAGGTTAAAGAAATTTTTACTATTACTGATGGCAGACGGGACGGACCTACCTCGTTTTTTGATTCCACAGGAACATATTTAAAAGATATTGTTTACACTGATGGAAAAATGAATATTGTTGAGCCAATTACAGTACACGAGGAAAATGGTGACTCTCTTTTTGCAGCTAAAATTGAAAAACTTAAAAGAAGCAGCACAAAAGCTGCCGTTCCTCCTAATTTTAGTAACGAACACTTTAAAAATGATCCTGTTTATTTTACAAAACCGGATGTTCCCGCTAAACCAATGGGCGGGATGGCCTCAATTTATAAAAAACTGGTTTACCCTGATAGTGCACGTGAAAATAATATCCAGGGAATAGTTGATGTAATTACTTTTATAGATGAAAAAGGAAATGTGGTTAGCACAAAGATTGATACAGGTTTGGGTTATGGTTGTGATGAAGCTGCAGAGTCAGCTATAAAATATACTAAGTTTAAGCCAGCTAAATTTAAGGGGGATTCAGTTAAATCTCAGTTGAAAATTTCTCTGGAATTTAAAAGCTATGGTAACTAATCAATTATGTTGAATTTTAGGGTTTTCAGGAAAGGTTCTATCTTATGGTTACTATTGTTTAATTCTATAAAGTAGTTCGAAAATTCCCTTCTAAGCTGGTAGTCCTTTCTTAACTTATCAAAATATTTTCCTTGTTCATTTCCCTGCAATTCCAAAATATTTCTTAATTGTTTATCATCATTTTTAATCTTATATATTTCAGAAAATAGTCTTTGTAAACTATTTGTTTCGTCTTGAATATTTAACTGAAGCATTTTCCCTGATACTTCCGGAAGAACGGGTTTCCACTCTGGTTCTTTATTCAGAAAATTACAAAGTGCATGATATAACATTACAGTTCCATTTACTTTTCCCTCGTAAGAATATCCGGCAATATGCGGAGTAGCAATATTTGTTCTTTGCAGCAGATCGCTATTAATATTAGGTTCATTTTCCCAGACATCCAGCACGATAGAAATATTTTTTTTATCCTTTATATTCAAAAGCGCTTTATTATCAATTACGGCTCCCCGCGAAGCATTAATTAGTATTGTACCTTCTTCTAAATTTTCTAATTTCTTATGATCAAATAAATGGAAAGTCTTATCAAGACCATCCATATTTAGGGGAACATGCAGTGTAATAATATCGCATTCCATTAATTCGTTAAGTTCAAGGTAATCTTCTCTGTTAGTTAATCTTTTTAAGGGAGGATCATTTTTCAGAACTTTCATCTCAAGAGAAGAGGCTAATTTTGAAACACGATTTCCGATATTTCCAACACCGACTATACCAATTGATTTTTCTCTTAGATTAAATCGCTTTTCGCGCGCAATTTCAAAAAGGGAAGTAAAAACATATTCAGCTACTGCGTCAGCGTTGCATCCTGCTGCATCAGTAAAAAATATTCCCTGAGATGTGAGGTATTCCTCATCTATATGATCACGTCCAATTGTTGCGGTTCCGACAAATTTAACTTTAGAATTATTAAGCAGATTTCTATCAACATTGGTTACTGATCTTACCAGAAGAATATCAGCATCAATCACTTCGTTGTTGGTAATATTCTCTGCCAGGCAAAAGGATAACATTACCCAGGGGAGAAAAAGCCTCAGTGGCGAATATTATATTTTCATCAGCTACAATATTCAGCATTGATATTATCCTTAAAACAATGTTGGAAGGGCATTTTGTAATCGTTTTACTTGTTGATCGTTACATTGTTTTTTCACATATTAAAAAGTATCTTTGCAAACCACAAAATAAAATTAATAAACACAAAATATGTAGAAACTTATAAAAATAATCCGGTCACTTTAAATTAAGGAGCTATAAGATGTTAAGCCAATTGCTTCAACCAGAAATCACATCACTAATTGAAGAAAGGAAACTTAGCACCTTAAAAGAGATTTTAAGTGAATGGACACCCGCCGATATTGCAGAACTAATAGCCCAACTTCCTGAGAATGAACAGGCAATTATATTCAGAATTCTTCCTCACTCAACAGCAACAGACACCTTTGAATACCTTGAATTTGAACAGCAAATGAATCTTTTAAAGGCAATGGGAAGGGAAGAAGTTGCAGCAATATTAAATGAAATGTCACCTGATGACAGAACTGCATTGCTGGAAGAATTGCCCAGTTCAGCAGCTAAACATTTAATTATGTTGCTCTCACACGAGGAAAGAAAAGTAGCTCAGACACTTTTAGGCTACCCGGAAAACAGCATCGGAAGGTTAATGACTCCGGATTACCTGGCCGTTCAACCGGAATGGACTATAAAAGAAGCACTGGATTATATCAGGGGAAATGGGAAAGACAGCGAAACACTTAATATTATTTTTGTGGTGGATGATAAAGGAAAATTGATTGATGATATAAAAATCAGGGAATTTCTTTTGACTCCGCTGGACAAACGCGTAATTGACCTGCTGGATGAAAATTTTATTGCTTTGCATGTAAATGATGATCAGGAAACGGCAGTTGAAATATTTAAGAAATATGACCGGATTGCTTTACCCGTGGTAGATACTCAGGAAGTATTAATTGGGCTTGTAACAGTAGATGATGTTTTAGATGTTGCGGAAGAAGAGGCTACCGAAGATATTCATAAGCTTGGTGCTGTGGAAGCCCTGGATGAATCATACTCTACAATTTCATTTGCAAATATGATTAAAAAAAGAGCGGGATGGCTTGCAATATTGTTTGTGGGTGAAATGTTTACTGCAACGGCTATGGGATTTTTTGAAGGTGAATTAAGCAAGGCGATAGTTCTTGGATTGTTTCTACCATTGATAATTTCCAGCGGCGGAAATTCAGGTTCACAGGCATCAACTCTTGTTATTCGTGCATTATCTCTTGGCGATATTAATTTAAAAGACTGGTTTTTTGTAATGCGTCGTGAATTTATATCCGGTATCGTACTGGGATTAATTCTTGCTATAATAGGATTTTTAAGGATATCGCTTTGGCAGGCTACCAGCGGCATGTATGGCGCCCACTGGATACTTGTAGCGTTTACGGTCAGTTTTGCTCTTCTTGGCGTAGTCTTATGGGGAACTCTTGCCGGCTCAATGCTGCCTATAATACTTAAAAAATTTGGAGCGGATCCTGCTGCCTCATCTGCCCCGCTTGTGGCAACAATAGTCGACGTTACAGGCCTTATTATCTACTTTACAGTTGCAATAGTTATTATGCACGGAACTCTTTTATAATAATACCTTTCTATAAATTTTTATTCTACAACCAGAGGACAAGTTTATTCTGATAAATATTATTATTTTTATATTTGCAACATCAAATGATTTAAAGGGATTATAATGAAAGGAATTGTGCTGGCCGGGGGAGCGGGCTCACGCCTTTATCCTATAACAAAAGTTTACAGCAAACAGCTAACTCTTATTTATGACAAGCCTCTTATTTATTACCCGGTCTCGGTTTTAATGTTGGGTGGAATCAAAGAAATATTAATTATTTCTGATAAGGACACTATTCCTCTTTATCAAAAATTATTTGGGGACGGATCACAACTAGGATTAAAGTTTGAGTATGCAGTACAGGATGCCCCAAATGGTATAGCCGAGGCATTTATTCTCGGGGAAAAATTTATTGGGGATGATTGTGTTACGTTAATACTTGGAGATAACATCTTCTATGGTACATTAAATTTTCTTTATAAAGCTGTAAAAGAAAATGATGGGGCAACAATTTTTGGCTATCAGGTACGGGACCCGGAGAGATATGGTATTGTAGAGTTTGATAAAAGTGGTAAGGCAATTTCAATTGAGGAAAAACCCCAAAATCCAAAATCACAATATGCTGTCCCTGGAATTTATATCTACGATAATAAGGTAATTGAAATTTCCAAAAACCTTAAGCCTTCGGCTAGAGGGGAACTGGAAATAACAGATGTTAATAAAGAATATTTGAAAAATGGGAAATTAAAAGTAGAAAAAATCGGGAGAGGAATCGCCTGGCTGGATACCGGAACGCCTGAAGCCTTATTAAAAGCATCAAACTTCTTTGGATTGATTGAAGAAAGACAGGGCTTAAAAGTTGCCTGCCTGGAAGAAATTGCACTGAGTCAAAAAATTTATTTCAAAAAATGAATTTGAAAAACTTATTTCAGAAATGCCAAATTCAATGTACCGTGATTATCTTAAAAATTTAATAAAAGAATTATAACAAGCCGTATGAAAACAGATAAAATTAACCTTGATGGAATTCGGGTTATTCAACCTGATGTGTTTGGTGACACCAGGGGATATTTTTTTGAATCATATAGCAATAAAAAATACATTGAAATAGGAGTTGATGCTAATTTTGTTCAGGATAATATTTCTAAATCGGTTAAAGGAACATTACGCGGCCTGCATTTGCAAATTGGTGAAAAAGCACAAGGGAAACTTTGTCAGGTAATTTCAGGTAGGGTGCTGGATGTTGCCGTAGACGTCCGTCCGGATTCAGCTACTTTTGGGAAATATTTCTCTATTGAATTATCCGGTGAAAACCATACACAGGTCTGGATACCTGCGGGATTTGCACACGGATTCTCTGTATTATCAGAAGAAGCAATATTCTCTTATAAATGTACAAATTACTACGACAAAGATAGCGAAAGGTCAATTCTTTATAATGATCCCGGAACTTGGAATTGACTGGAAGATTGAAAATCCGATAGTTTCAGATAAAGACCTGAATGCAGAAACTTTTGCCCAATTCCGACAAAAATATTTATAAAACCAATCAGATAAACACTTTATCTTTTCCATTTTGTCCGTTTTATAATTAACTTTACTAATTATAAATATGACAGATGGAAAAATTTATGAAAGTCCCTTTATTAGATCTTAAACCCCAATATCAATCATTAAAAAAAGAACTGGATGAAGCAATATTGAAAGTTGCAGAATCTCAGTATTTTATTTTAGGTCCGGAAGTAGAAAAAATGGAAAAGGCTTTTTGCGATTATTTAAATTGCAAAAAAACAATTGGTGTGTCTTCAGGAACAGATGCTTTACTTTTGGCCTTAATGGGGATAGGCATTGGACCTGGTGATGAAGTTATTGTTCCTACATACTCCTTTTTTGCCACGGCCGGTGTTGTCTCGAGATTAAATGCCACGCCTGTTATGGTTGACAGCGATCCGGTTACATTTAACATTGATCCGAAACAAATTGAGAAGAAAATCACCACAAAAACCAGAGCAATTATTCCGGTTCATCTGTACGGACAAAGCTGTGATATGGATGCTATTATGGAAATTGCCCGCAAGCATAAGTTAAAGGTTATTGAAGATGCGGCTCAGGCAATTGGAGTTCAATATAAGGATCAAAAATTTGTCGGCACAATTGGTGATATAGGTTGCTATTCATTTTTCCCAAGTAAAAATCTTGGAGGTTACGGAGATGGTGGTTTAATCGCTACAAATGATGAAAAGCTGGGGGAGCATCTTCACATTTTGAGAGTTCATGGAGGTTATCCCAAATACTATCATAAATTTATTGGTGGTAATTTCAGGATAGATGCAATTCAGTCCGCGGTTATAAACGTTAAACTTCCACATCTGGACAATTGGTCTGCAAAAAGAAGAACCAATGCGGAGACATATAATAAGCTATTTGTTACTGCAGGGCTTGCAGAAGAAACAGGAAAAACTAAATTTGACGACAAAAACAAAATTCTGTTACCAAAGGCGGTCTATAAAAGCTCCGGTACTAAAAATTATCATATTTTTAATCAGTATATCATCCGTGTTGAAAAGCGGGATGAGTTAAGAAAATTTCTGAGTGAGAATGAAATTGGTAATGAGATTTATTATCCGGTACCGTTCCATTTACAGGAATGTTTTGCAGATCTTGGTTATATGAAAGGTGATTTCCCTAATGCTGAATTTGCCGCAGATACTTCAATTGCATTGCCGATTTACCCCGAGCTAAACGGTGAACAAATTGCTTTTGTTGTGGAAAAAATTAAAGAATTTATAGAAAAAGAATAGTTACTAAATGTTATAATGAAAAATTTTAAGAATCATAAAATTTATCTTGCCGGTCACAACGGAATGGTCGGTTCAGCAATCAGAAGGGAATTGGGAAAAAGCGGTTATCAGAATCTGGTATATAGGGATTTATCAGAACTTGATTTAACCAGACAGGCAGATGTTGAAGACTTCTTTGAAAAAGAAAAGCCGCAAGTGGTAATTATTGCAGCTGCAAAAGTCGGGGGAATACTTGCAAACAACACTTACCGCGCTGAATTTATTTATGACAACCTGATGATAGAGTCAAATATAATTCACGCAGCGCATAAAAACGGTGTTGAAAAACTGATTTTTCTCGGTAGCTCCTGTATTTATCCCAAACTTGCGCCACAACCATTGAAGGAAGAATATCTGTTATCCGATTATCTTGAATTCACAAATGAGCCTTATGCAATTGCGAAAATTGCCGGGATAAAAATGTGTGAAAATTATTTCAGGCAGTATGGCAGTAATTTTTATTCAGCGATGCCTACAAATCTTTACGGTCCGCACGATAATTTTAATCTTGAAACTTCACACGTACTTCCGGCACTTATCAGAAAATTTCACGAAGCAAAGAAAGAAAGTAAAAAAGAAGTAATGCTTTGGGGAACAGGAACACCAAAGCGTGAATTCTTGTATGTGGAAGATTTGCAGAGGCAATTAGGTTTTTGCTTGAAAATGTTGAAGCAAAAAATATTTATGAGAATAATATTTCACAAATAAATATTGGTACAGGTGAAGACTTGACAATTAGTGAACTAGCAAAATTGGTTTCGGAAATTGTCGGGTTTAATGGCAAAATAATTTATGATAGTTCCAGGCCTGATGGTACACCGAGGAAATTAATGGATGTTTCGAGAATTAATAATCTCGGGCTGGAAGTATAAAACCACTCTAAATGTGGGGATTGAAAAATCATATAACTGGTTTATAAATAATATAGATATAAAATAATTTCAGAGATAAAATGAAAAAGGCTTTAATAACCGGAATAACCGGGCAGGACGGGAGTTATTTAACAGAAATTCTTCTTGAAAAAGGATATGAAGTTCACGGTATTATAAGAAGAAGCAGTTCTTTTAATACAGGTAGAATTGATCATCTTTATGCTGACAAAAGTATTCTTAATAAAAAAATGTTTCTTCATTACGGTGATCTTGTTGATACGAGTAATTTGAATCGTCTCCTTGAAAAGATTGAACCTGACGAAATTTATAACCTTGCTGCACAAAGTCATGTAAAAGTTTCTTTTGAGGTACCTGATTATACAGGACAGGTAGATGCGCTTGGCACTTTAAGATTTCTCGATGCGATACGTGAAGTTGGACTTAAAAAAGTTAAATTTTACCAGGCATCAACAAGCGAACTTTTTGGAAAAGTTCAGGAAATTCCGCAGACAGAAAAAACTCCTTTTTATCCTCGCTCACCTTACGGAGTTGCAAAACTTTATGGTTACTGGATAATCGTGAACTACCGGGAAGCCTATGATCTTTTTGCGTGCAATGGAATTTTATTTAATCACGAATCTCCCAGGCGTGGCGAAACTTTTGTAACAAGAAAAATTACTCGGGCAGCATCCAGATTAGCTGCCGGAGTGCAGAAAACTCTTGCGCTTGGAAATATGGATGCAAAAAGGGACTGGGGTTATGCTCCTGAATATTGCGAAGGTATGTGGAAAATTCTTCAGCACGAAAAAGCAGAAGATTTTGTCCTTGCTACAGGCGAAACACATACAATAAGGGAATTTGCTGAATTAACCTTTAAGGAAATCGGAATTGAGATACAATGGAAAGGAAAAGGTGAAAAAGAGAAAGGCGTTGTAAAAAGTATAAATTTCGATAAGGCAAGGAAATTAATTAATTATGATAGTTCTTTTGGCTACAGGCTTAATTTTTCTAATAAACTGAAAAAAGGTGATACTGTAATTGTTATCGATCCTAATTATTACAGACCAACCGAAGTAGAATTATTAATTGGAAATCCTGCGAAAGCAAAAAGGATTTTAAACTGGAAAGCACAAACAAAGTTTAAAAATCTGGTTAAATTAATGATTAAGGCTGATCTTGAAAAAGTATTAGTTCGTGGTTTCTAAATTTTTCTGTAAGGTTTATATTCTTTAATCACGAATTATTTTCGTAGCATAAGCAATTACTTCATTCATTCTAACGTTTTCAATCCATAAATATCTTTAAATAGCCTCCATTTGCATTTATTTATTTTGATTGCTATATGGTATAGTACTTGTTACAAATAGCAGTGATTATAAAACATTAATTGAAAGGTCCTATAATGAGTAACTTAAAAGTCTTTGGAATCAACAATAATTCAGTAGTCGAGAGCAGTCTTTCAATGGTTGCTTCAGTCTCTGATACAGGCAAGAATGAAAACATGTTTCTTATAGGAGTGAATTTCAAAGGAAACGCTGAAATTATGTCAATAACTGATCCCGCAGGCATTCAACCTAAAATACCAATGCTTATGTTGAAGATAGATGCCGATGGATTGCTGACTGAAAAAAATTCAGCTGAATGCTTATCTAAAACAGAAAACAGTAATAATGAATTGCATATAAGTGCTTCAAATAAGCCTCCAATGGATTCAGAATTATGTACTTATGATAATAAACCGGAAAAAGAAATACCTGCCCATGCCCATCTTTCTTACCGGGAAGAACAGGTTTTAAAATTAATTGCGCTTGGCAAAACTAGGAAAGAAATTGCAGCACAATTATTTTTAAGTATTAGTACAATAAATACTTATCGCGCAAGGATTCTCGAAAAAATGAATATGAAAAATAATGCTGATTTAATGAGATATGCATTTAAACATAGGCTAATAGAATAAACAAAATCTAATTTTTAGTTATTAAATAGGCACCTTTATATAAAAGGGACGAGTTTCGTCCCTTTTTTGTTTTAAATTCTTAAAATCATTAGAAGTGATGGAATATAGTAAATCTATTTTGTTAATAGAGTTAAATAGGCTTAAATTTGTACTAACACAATCAATTAAATTTATTTTAATGGGTTTATCCTAAATTCTTGTTCAATATTCTACAATAATGATAAAGCTTTTTAGTTGGTTTCAAACGATTCCTAATTACTGGGAACTTTGTAGTAAAAACATTACAAAGTATTCCTTTTAGATTATTTAGGCATTAGCATTGATAACAGAGTTATTGTTTAATTTCATTTCTTGACAATTGGGAGTATGGGGTCTGTTTTAATGACTTAGAACGAAAAGCACAGCTTGGCTAATGTGATCAAATATGCTAGTTATAATTATCAGAGTAAAATAAATAGGGAGAAAAGCTATGTTCGATGACAAATATCAATTTACCTGTGTTGACAGGTTCTTAAAATATGTTAAGATTGATACTCAATCAGATGAAGAATCAACTTCCTTTCCGAGCACGGAAAAACAAAAAGATCTTTCAAAAGCGCTCGCTGAAGAATTGAAACAAATGGGATTGAAAGACGCACATATGGACGAATGGGGCTATGTTATGGCAACATTACCTGCAAATACTGATAAAAATGTAGATCCAATAGCCTTCCTCGCCCATGTAGATACATCTCCGGCTGTTTCGGGGAAAGATATAAATCCTGTAATAAATAAAAATTACCAGGGCGGGGATATTCCTTTAAAGAATGGTGGCTGGGTAATCAAAGTAAGCGACAATCCTGAATTAAAGGATATGATAGGTTATGATATTATAACGACAGACGGGACAACGTTACTGGGTGCCGATAATAAAGCCGGTGTTGCCGAAATAATGGATGCCGTTAATTACTGGTTGAGTCATCCCGAAGTAAAGCACGGGACTATTAAGATTTGCTTTACACCAGATGAAGAAGTCGGTCGTGGAACTGAAAAAATTGATTTGAAAAAATTAGGAGCAAAATATGGATACACGGTTGATGGTTCGGCAAAAGGAGAGTTGAGTCAGAAACATTCAGCGCCGATATGATGGTGATAAAATTTATAGGCAAAAATATTCATCCCGGTTATGCCAAAGGACAAATGATCAATTCAATTAAAATAGGTAGTACCTTTATTGATAGCCTTCCTAAAGATAAACTTTCACCTGAAACAACTGATAAAAGAGAAGGTTATGTTCATTGCACAGCCTTCAATGGTAATGAAGAACTCACAACGTTAAAATTTATTATCAGGAGTTTTGTAACAGCTGATCTGAAAGAATATGAAAAAATGCTAAAAGAACTTGCTGAAAAAACAGTTGAAAAATATCCCGGTTCAAAAGTTGAAATCGAAGTTATTGAGCAATATAGAAATATGAAAGAAATGCTTGATAAACATCCTATGGTTGAAGCAAATGCTCTCGAAGCATTGAAGAGACTTAAAATTGAACCAATTATGCATCCGATCCGCGGTGGTACGGATGGATCAAGACTTTCGTTTATGGGATTACCAACTCCGAACATTTTTGCCGGAGAACATAGTTTCCATTCACAACTTGAATGGGTTGCTGTTCAGGACATGCACGATGCTGTTAAATATATTATTGAAATCGCAAAAGTGTGGGAAGAAAAATCATAGCTAAATTTATCCCCGGGAGTTGTTGTAACTTCCGGGGATACTAATTATTCTGTCGTTAACTTCTTTTCGGATTTACCCTCTTTATAATAAACAAAACTATAAATACTACTATAATTCCTGTCGCAAGCACAAGCATTAGAACCCAAAAATCTTTTCCTTTTGGTATAAATGTATAACAGGTTTTTAAAACATTTGCAATTGTAGAAGAAATCTTGCCGGATTGGGCACCTTCAATTGCTACTTCAAATCCGGATGGAAGTATCTGGAAATCACCTTTTTTTGTATATCCCGGACTTAGATATTGAACAATTTTTCCGTCTTTATCCACAAAGACCAAAACACCTTTATGTAAAAATCCTCCGCGTGTTCTCTTAAATTGAAATCCGGCCACGTCTGTCAGCTTATAAATATTTGTGCTGTCTCCTGTCAAGAAAACCCATGCCGAATCAGGGATCTTTCGATTTATCAATCCCACCATTGCGTGTTTTTTTTGCGCAGCCATTTCAGGAGTTTCATTCTGATCAATGCTGATACTTATAATATCATAATCTTTTCCCGGCTCATATTTTACTTTCCCGATTACATCGGATATTTCTGTCATCAACGGTGTGCAAATTCCCACGCACCTGTAATAGCAAAAGTCAATAACGGTAGGTTTGTTGATAAGGTTTTTTAATTGTACGGTATCACCTTTCGAATTTACGAAAACTAAATCCAACGGAATTTTTTTACCGAGATGCTGCTCAACTTTAGCAGTATTATAATCAGCGTAAGTTGAGCTTATTGAAATAGATGAAGTCACCAGAAGGAATAGAATAATTCTGGTGAAAAATTTTGTTTTCCTTTTCATAATAATTGATTGTTATAATTCTGAAGAGTCACAAACTTAATGAAAAGAGATGAATTAATAAATGTAGTAATTTGGTATAAAAGCCAATGATTGTGAAATATTCAATAGCAGTGTTGAATATTTTTACAACACTAAACTTCTATTGAGAATGGTGTGAAGTTAGTACCCCTGTCATAATAATCTTCATTTTCTTTTCTTTTAAGAAAATTGACAACTTTATATGTGAGCGGGGTTGCAACAATTTCCCAGGTAACTTTTAGAACATAATTTGTAATCATCACCTGAATAACTAAATCAGTTGGCCAGAAGCCATAAAAAGCAATTGGATAGAATATTATTGAATCTGCTGCCTCGCCGGCTATAGTGGAGCCGATAGTTCTCATCCATAAAAATTTCCCGGTTGTGTAAATTTTCATCTTAGCCAGCACATAAGAGTTTACAAATTCACCTGAAAAAAAGCTAAAAGCCAAGCGATTACTATTCGTGTTGTTTGTCCGAAGACAACAACGTAAGCATCCTGATGAACCCAGCCTTTAGCCGGCGGAAGTGTGACTACTACCCATGACATAAATGAAGCAAAACCGAGAGCGGCAAATCCGGCCCATACAACTTTCCTCGATCTCGCGTAACCATAGACTTCCGTGAGAATATCGTTGAAGAAATAGCTTATCGGGAAAAATAAAATCCCGGCACCGAATGAAAATCCCCATACCGAAACCACTTTCTCCGCACCTATAATATTTGAGCACAAAAGTATTGTTACAAATGCGGCCATTATAAAATCATAATACTTAAATCTCTTGGTTGCGGTCTTTTCCATATTTTCTCGGAACTAATTTTTAATTTAATTTTTCGGTTTGAAAGGGTAGTATTTAACATAATGAAACCTTATATATTTACAAAAGAGATTTGCCGGCGTTTGGGGAGACAATAGTGGAATTATTAATTAAATTTGGATGTAGGAGGAAGAAAGTTGGTTGTAGGTAGCGAATTTTTTATGACAAAAGTTGGATGATATGTCATTATCAAAATTTGAAGATTTGGAAGTATATCAGTTAGCCGAAAAGTTAAGGGATCTGATCTGGAAGATAGTTTTGAAATGGAATAATCTTGCTAAGAATACGGTTGGATTACAATTTATAAGGGCAAGTGATAGTGTTAGTGCCAATATTTCTGAAGGTTATGGAAGAGGTAGTTTTGCGGAACGTTCTAGATTTGCAAAAATATCGAGAGGCTCACTTTTTGAAACAAAAAACTGGACTAATAAAGCCTACCGAAGAAAATTAATTAATAATGAAGAATACAACGAATTAAATGGAATTATTATTGTACTATTGCCAAAGTTAAGTGCTTACATTAATTACCTGAATACAAATATTAAAAAAAAATCGAAATGACAAAAAATCAAAAAACTTTATCCAACCACCGACCACCAACCTCCAAAGTCCCAGAATTAATGGCTCCTGCAGGCAACCGGACAATGCTTCGCGCGGTGGTAAAAGCCGGCGCCAACGCCGTTTACTTCGGTACCGATCAGCTTAATATGCGTGCGAAAGCAAAGAATTTCCAGGCCGAAAGCCTGCCGGAGATTGTTGAATACTGCAAAGCCAAAAACGTTAAAACCTATCTTACGATTAATACCATAATTTACGAAAACGAAATTGATCAGGCTTACGAACTAATTGGCAAAGCCAAAGCCGCGGGAATCGACATGATCATTTGCTGGGATTTATCGATCATACAGTTATGTAATAAGCTGAATATGCCTTTCGCTGTTTCAACACAGGCGTCTGTTTCAAATTCATCTTCCGCGGCGATGTATAAAAAATTAGGCGCAAAAAGAGTTGTCCTTGCCCGCGAATGTTACCTTGAAGATGTGAAGAAAATAAAAGAGAAAGTGGATATTGAAATTGAGGCATTTATTCACGGGGCAATGTGCATAGCCGTCAGCGGCAGGTGTTTTATGAGTCACGAAATGTTCGGCAAAAGCGCAAACCGCGGTGAATGCATTCAACCTTGCAGAAGAGAATATGAAATTATTGACAAGAGTACAGATAAATCAATGATACTTGGGGAAGATTATGTTTTGTCACCAGAAGACCTTTGTTCGGTAGAATTTATTGACAAGCTAATAGAATCCGGAATTGATTCATTTAAAATTGAAGGAAGAAAGCGCAGCCCTGAATATGCGGCGAAAGTTGTAGAAGTTTACCGAAAAGCGATTGATCTTTATTATGAAAATAAATTATCGGACGATACAAAGAAAGAGTTGTTAAAGGAGCTTGGCGAAGTTTACAACCGGGGCTTCTCTACCGGATTTTATTTCGGGCCACCGGGTGAAAATGAATATGTCGGTATCTACGGAAGCAAGGCAACTACAAGAAAAGAATTTGTCGGCAGGGTAACAAACTACTTCAAGAAACCCCGTGTTGCTGAAGTAAAAATGGAAACAGGTACCCTAAGCGTGGGTGATAAAATACTCTTTATAGGTGAGACAACGGGGGTGGTGGAATTAAAAATTCCTAATATCATTTTTGAAGACAGGGCGGTCGACAAAGTTGAAAAAGGAAATCTCTTTACAATTCCCTGCGAAGAACTTATACGCCCCAGAGATTCAGTTTACGTTGTAAAGCAACTTGATAAAGTAAGAAGTTAAACTTCCCGGTCAAATATCCAGCTGAATTTTGTCGCGGGCCCGGCGAATGAAAGCCTGCCTGCCACTTTTAAATATCTTTCCGACAAATTGCAAAGATAGTCCTGGGCTTTAGCTGCCATATCCGACAATCCTTTTAGGTTTTCAACATCCCAGCCTTTAACGAGGTTTGAAATTATTTCGGCATAATCTTTCGCGGTATAAACTTCTATTTTTTGTGCAATATTCGAAAAATTGGTAAAAAGATTTCTGTCCTTGCCGTCGTTCATTAAGTGGGCGGGCATAGTAATTTTTATTTTCATCATTTTCGCAAATGATAATATTGCTTCAACCGGGTCAACCTCAAAAACTTTCTGCATAAAAAGCCTGTAGGCTTTTTCATGTCTTGCTTCATCTCCCGCAATTAATCCGCAGATTTTTTGAAGCCTTTCGTCCCCGGCTTTTTTTGCCAGTTTTGCAACGTTTGTATGAGAAATTTTTGTTGCCCTTTCCTGGAAAGACGTATAAATAAATCCGAGGTAAGGATCGCTTCCTGTTTGCGTATCAAATCCGTTTCTTATCAGGTTGTGAATTGTCGTTTCAACAGCACGCATATCAACTTTGCCCGTTAGGTATAAATACTTGTTCAGTAGGTCACCGTGCCTGTTTTCCTCCGAAGTCCAGCCGCGGCTCCATTGTGCCCACGGTGAATCACTGGCACCGGTCTCATCTTTTACTCCATCCAGCCGGTTTAAAAAAGTTTGATAGGTTGGTAATGCTTCTTCGGTAACCATATCTCCGATTAGTACGACCAGCAAATCATCCGGTAATGCTTCCGCTCTTAGCCTGAACTCATTGATTTGTTCCCGCCAGTTATCATCCTTCATGTCAGGCAGAAGATCGCTCGGCTGCCAGCTTTCATTAATTGGTTTCAAAAGAGTATCAATATTTTTACCGACAAAATCTTCCATTCCCTTTATTACTTCCAGTCTGGAATGGACTAGACCTTTCCTGATTAGTCATTTAAATATCCTTACACGTTTTATATTAAGTGAACTTAGTGCTTATAAAATAAGGCTGAAAAGGTTAAATTACAATTCGCTTTGTAATTTGGGGGTTTAGGGAGACAAAAAACCATGACAAAGTATTTTCAGTAAAACTGCCATTTTAGAGGTCATGCTTTGATAAACCCGCCTATTTCTGTATTTTTATAGACTATTTTTAAGATAAAATATTATTATGAGAATAAGCAATTCATTTATACCCACATTAAAAGAAATACCCAATGACGCGGTAGTAAAAAGCCACGTTTTAATGCTCAGGTCCGGGATGATCAGGATGATCGGTGCTGGTATCTACGCGTTTTTACCGCTCGGCTACAGGGTGATCAGGAAAATTTCTGAAATAATACGCGAAGAGATGAACGAGATCGGCGGACAGGAATTTCACCTGCCGGGATTGAATCCGCGAGAGATCTGGGAAGAGACAAATCGTGTTGAAGCTTTCGGCGATACTTTATTTCATGTAAAGAACCGTGATTATGTTCTGGCTCCGACACACGAAGAAATTATAACCTACCTTGCGCGCAACGTTGTAAAATCTTACAAGGATATGCCGCAGATCTGGTACCAGATACAGACTAAATTCAGGAATGAAGCAAGACCCAGAAGCGGTGTAATACGCGGCAGACAATTTTTAATGAAGGACGCTTACACTCTTGATTCGTCATGGGAAGGATTAGATGTAGGATACGGTTTGCACGACAAAGCATACAGTGCAAATTTTTGACCGCTGCGATCTGAATTATTTCGTCGTCGGCGCTTCAAGCGGCGCTATGGGCGGAACGGGCTCGGAAGAGTTTATGGTTAAGTCGGATGCAGGCGAAGATACAGTTGCCCACTGCGAAAAATGCGGATACGCGGCAAATGTTGAAGTTGCAGAATCAAAAGTTTCCGGAATCGGCAGAGTGGACGAAAGCGAAGAAATCAAAGAGATCTCCACTCCAAATGTTCATTCCATTGATGAGCTTTGTGAATTTTTAAAAATAAAAGAAACACAATGTGCTAAATCACGGGTTTATATTAATGACGGGAAGCCTGTTTTGATCTTGATGCTCGGCAACGAGGAAGTAAACGAGACAAAACTGAGTAAGGCGCTCGGCGGAAATGTGCGTGCTGCTCACCCGGAGGAATTAAAAGAAACCACAGGAGCAGATGCCGGTTCTATAGGGCCGATTGGATTCAGCGGAAGAATAATTGCGGATAATCGTTTAAAGGATGCGAACAATCTTTACAGCGGCGCCAACAAAAACGATTATCATCTTGGCGGAATTGATCTGAAACGGGATGTAAAGACTATAGAATATTTTGATCTGAGAAGCGCTCAGTCAGGTGAGGAATGTAGTAAATGTGGAAGCAAACTCGATGTATTCAGTGCGATTGAGCTTGGGCATATTTTCAAACTCGGCACTAAATACTCGGATGCCATGGGCGCAAAGTTCCTGGACGAAAACGGTAAAGAACAACCTATAATAATGGGAAGTTACGGAATCGGTGTGGAAAGAGTCATGGCTTGTTACATTGAACAACATAACGATGAATACGGACTTGCATGGGATAAAACCCTTGCGCCATTCCACGTTCACCTTATGGGATTGAATCTGAAAAAGGAAGGGGTTGTTCGGGCGAGTGAAAAAATTTATAATGAAATGAGTGTAAAGGGAATCGAAGTTTTGTTTGATGACCGTGTTGATGCGCAGGCGGGATTTAAATTTAAAGACGCGGATTTACTCGGAATGCCGGTACAGGTAATTGTTGGTGATAAAAAGTTAAAAGAGAACAAAGTGGAAGTGAAAATTCGTAAGACCGGCGAAAGATTCGATGTTAATATTGAAGAAGTGATTCCAAAAGTTCAGGAATTATTAAAATAAAATTAAAACAATTTATTTGATTAATGTGGGGGCGTTCTTTTGAGCGCCCTTTCTTATTTATTCAACTATGATACAAACAATAATTTTTGATTTATCGGAAGTTTTAATTGCCGGTCTGATAGGGATTGAAAAAGAGCTGGCGCCGCTGGTTAATTTACCGGAAGAAGAATTTCTCGAAGGCCTCTGGACGGATTCATTCTGGGAACTGATGAAGGGAAAAATATCCGAAGACGAATATCTTTCGGATGTATTTCAAAATAATAACTGGAATGCGGATAAAAACCTTTTTAAAGAAATCATCAGGAAAAATTTCCACAAGGAAGTGGATGGAATGATTAATCTGATCGAAGAACTCAGCCGGAAGTATAAATTAATTTTACTTTCCGATCACGCTGAAGAGTGGGTTAAGTACATAGATGGAATTCACCCCTTTTTAAATTTATTTCATAAAAAATACTTCTCTTTCCAATCCGGCGAAATTAAAAGAGAAAGACGGGCTTTTGAAATTTTGTTGAACGAAAATAATCTTGACGCCTCAGATTGCCTTTTTATCGACGACAGCCCCGCTAATATTAAAGCCGCTGAAGAAACAGGGATAAATGTAATCCGGTTTACAAGCCCCGGATATCTGCAAGAGCAGCTGAAAATATCCCTCGCTTAAAGAGATAAGCCTGTAATTCTTTGTAAATAATCGATTTAAACTTTGATTTGAAATTATACCGACCAGTTGGTATATTTGTTTATGAAAGAAAAAAATGTGAAGGAAAATCTTCTGAAATCAGCCTATGATCTTTTTCTTGAGAAAGGTTATTATGCTGCAAGTGTGGATAATATCTGTAAAAGAGCTGATGTGAGCAAAGGAAGCTTTTTCCATTATTTCAAATCAAAAGAAGAGCTGGGAATAGAAGTGTTGAAGTGGTATTACGCTTACGCGACAAACCTGGTTATGAGTGGCTCATTTATGAAAGAACCGGATCCGGTAAAAAGAGTTTTTGGTTTTATCGATCACACGGAAGAAGTTTCAGAACAGCTCTGGGGAAACGGTTGTCTCCTAGGAAGTTTTGTAACGGATCTTTCTGCTTCGAATGAGAAAGTAGCCGCAAAGGTTTCAAATATTTTTTCAGGCTTGACAGACAGACTTTCGAAAATTTTCTATCCCGTTGCTGAAAAAAATAAAAAAGTAACAGCGCAGGAGCTTGCTGAACAATATTTATTAATCATAGAAGGGGCGATAATACTGGCGAAAGCAAAAAATGACTGGAAAAAAGTAATCAGCGCAATTCAGAATTTTCGAAATTACCTGGAATTGCTAATGAGGTAAAGCAAAAAATAGTAATAACAATCCGACTGTATAGGATAAGTGAAGAGGGGAATTGTATAATCAAAATAAAAGGAGGAAAAGATGAAAAAAATTTTTGTCTTTGCTTTTGGACTCGTGTCCTACCTTATTTTCTTCGCCGCTTTTCTCTACTGGATTGGCTTTATGGGTAACCTGATTGTTCCCAAGGGAATAGACTCGGGAGTCAGCGGGCCTGTTTTAACTGCGGTGCTGATCAATTTTTTTCTTGTGGCTTTATTCGGTATTCAGCACAGCACAATGTCGCGCGGTATATTCAAAAAATGGATTACTAAGTTTATACCTATTGCCGCCGAAAGAAGTATTTATGTGCTGGTCTCCACTCTTATTCTGATTTTATTGTTTTGGCAGTGGCGGCCTATCGATATTGAAATCTGGAATGTAGAAAGCAACACTTTTCAAATGGTAATATACGGCATCTTCGCACTCGGCTGGGTCATACTGCTTATTTCAACTTTTCTTATCAATCATTTTGAATTATTCGGCCTGCAGCAAATTTATACAAACCTCCGCAATAAGCCGATGAAATATCCCGAATTTCAAATGCCTCTGCTTTACAGGATTGTCCGCCATCCGATGATGATTGGAGTTATTTTAGCGATATGGGCCACACCTTATATGACGGCGGGACACTTAATGTTTTCGGTATTAATGACAGGATATATAATGGTGGGAACTTATTATGAGGAACGGGACCTGGTTAAAAACTTTGGTGCAAAATATATAATGTACAGAAATTCCGTACCGAAAATGATTCCTATGGGAAAAAAGAAACTGCCTGAAGAATTATCGACTAAATAAGATTGTAGTGGTCGCATTTAATGCAATGCGACCACTAAATAAATTTTACTCTTCTTCCACCTTCGCTTTCATAGAATCCATATACATATAAATACAAATTCCGGCAAACATAACAAGAGAAAGTAATTCTGCAGAATGAGATTCAGCCCACTCAACAGCAACCCAGTTATAACCTAAATATCTCAGGAACGCGCTCACAACTCCCATTAAAGCACCGCCGGCAATAAAACCTGAAGCGATAAGTGTTCCGCGTTCTTTTCTGGCCGTATTAAGTTTTTCATCTTTGCTTCTGGTTGAAACAAAGTGAGCAATTAATCCACCGACTAATAAAGGAGTATTTAATTCAAGAGGAATATACATTCCAAGCGCGAAAGCCAATGCAGGAACTCTCATCATTGTTAAAACCAGCGCCATTAATGCGCCGGCAATATAAAGCATCCAGGGTGCCGGCTGGTTTGCCATCAATGGTTGTATTATTGCTGCCATTGCATTTGCCTGCGGTGCAACAAGCGCACCCTGTCCGGTAAAACCATAAGTGTCATTTAATATTAATATTACATACCCAACAGTTGCTGCTGATACAAGTGTGCCCAAAAATTTCCATCGTTCCTGTTTATAAGGCGATGAACCGAGCCAGTAACCGATTTTAAGATCGGTTATAAATGAGCCTGACATTGAAAGCGCTGTACATACAACACCTCCTATCAGCAATGCTGCAATCATTCCGGATGTTCCTGAAAGCCCGACTGAAACCAGGATAACTGATGATATAATTAAAGTCATAAGTGTCATACCTGAAACCGGGTTTACACCAACTATTGCAATTGCCGTTGCTGCTACCGTGGTAAACAGGAAAGAAATTATCAAAACTATTAGCAAACCAACGAGCGCATAAAAAAAAGTATTAACTACTCCCATATAAAAGAAAACTAATATTACAATGCTGACGCCTATTATAGAAAGCGCGATCACTTTCATAGTAATGTCCCGGTGTGTTCTAAGCTTATCTTCAACAATGTTTTTGGCACCGGCAATTTCTTTTACTGCAAGCGAAAATGCCGTGCCTATTACCTTTGAAGACTTTATAACTCCGATAACACCAGCCATTGCAATTCCGCCTATACCAATATGCCGAACGTAGTTACTGAAAATTTCCTCAGCCGACATATCATGGATTAGCTTTGTAACATTTGCACCTATCGGTACTCCTAATCTATCTCCTATAAATGCAACTAATGGAATTAAGACATACCAAGAAACAAAAGAACCGGCACAGATTATTGCGGAATATTTCAAACCAATTATGTAACCAAGACCGGTTACAGCAGCGCCTATATTTATCTTAAATACCAGTTTGGTTTTGTCTGCAAGAGTTTGACCTAAAGGGATAACTCTGGTTGAAAAAACTTCGCTCCACCATCCAAATGTTGCCACGATGAAATCATACAAGCCTCCAATAAGCCCGCTCATAACAAGAACCATTGCCTGCTTTCCGCCTTTTTCTCCTGCTACCAGGACTTCTGTTGTGGCTGTGGCTTCAGGGAAAGGATATTTACCGTGCATATCCTTTACAAAGTATTTTCTGAAAGGGATAAGAAATAAAATTCCCAGCACTCCGCCGAGCAGCGAGGCGAGAAATATTTTATAAAATTCAGCATTAAGGTTTAATATATACAGAGCAGGGAGCGTGAATATAGCGCCGGCTACAATTGAACCAGAAGTTGAACCGATTGACTGGATAATCACATTCTCGCCAAGTGCGCCTTTACGTTTTGTTGCTGCAGATAAACCCACTGCGATAATCGCTATCGGGATAGCTGCTTCAAAAACCTGTCCGATTTTTAATCCGAGATAGGCGGCTGCCGCGGAAAAAAGAACAGCCATTAAGACACCCCATAGTACCGAGTAATAACTTACCTCCGGTACAGTCTTATTTGCCGGCATCACCGGATGATATTCCTCGCCCGGTTTTAACTCGGTATAGGCATTAGAGGGAAGTCCTTTTACCTGTACGTGTTCGTGATCTTCACTCATAAATTTTCCTTTATATTTAATGGTTGGTTTTGATTTATGATTTCAGCTTGTGTCTTATTCTGATCTATTTTATTGTAATCCAGTTCAGAACCGAGAACACTATGCGGGATTAGATAAATAAGGAATAGCAAAATTGATGCTCCAAGGACCCACCAGCCCGGCTTTTTAGATCTCTTCAACATAAATGCCGCAACCACCCAGCCAATCAGAGCTATTAAAGTTTTATTGTCTGTCAGGTCAATGCCGAAAGGAAATCCGGTCCATAGGGCGCCAAACGCGTAGTATTGAGTCAGGGGTCCCAGTATCATTCCTCCAAGGATTAAAAATCCTATAGTCCATGATGTATATAACTTTAATCTGGGTTCATTATTAAAAACTTCGAGGCCGGCTCTGGTTGACAATAGCATTGTTCCAAACATCGCAATAATGTGTGGGATAAGAATGAACAACGGAACTACACCTTTGTACCTTATAACTACATATTTCTGTTCTGCAGGAATTGAAAAGCCGGTGTTTTCTTTAGAGATTAAAATTCGGTACTGAAGTTTTCCTGCAGGAGGTTGTTTTGGAAGTGATGCCGAAAGAACGCCGTCTTTGTTTGTCATCTCTACTTTTGTAAACTTGTCATCGGTTTTAAACCGTCTCCATTCCAGAATTCCGGAAAGAGTTTTATCTTTTGTATAAACACTAATTACGCAATCGTCTGTGCTGTTGTGACTTCTGTCCAGGTGATATTTTATAACCTGGTTGTCGATTGTGATTTTACCGGATAAAGGATAGGTGGGCCCGGTAACCCGTTGGTAGTAAGCAGATAAAAGAGTAATAATTACTGCTAAAATCCAGAACAGAACAGATCTTCTCATATAGTCCCCTTAATCTTAATTTTGTTCTAGGTAAAATTAAGAAGATTAGTCCAAACCGCCCAATTAAATGTTGCATATTCGATAAGAATTTTCAAAATGTTTTATTTAAGTTGCGCATATGAAAGGAAAACTTTACCTGGTTTCTACGCCGATAGGAAATTACGAGGATATTACAATACGTGGTCTGAATATTCTAAAATCCGTGGATTTTATTATATGCGAAGAATTTAAAGAATCCCGCAGAATGCTGGCCTTTTATCAGATAGAAAAGGAACTCTTATCGTTGAATGAACACAACGAAAAGGAAGTGGTGGATGATATTTTACTGAAACTGGTGGAGGGCAAAACAGCCGCGCTAATTTCGGATTGCGGTACCCCTCTATTTTCGGATCCCGGTCACTTACTTGTTGATCTTCTTATCTCGGCGAAAATTCAGGTTATTCCGGTACCCGGCGCCAATTCATTACTACCTTCGTTGATCGGTTCCGGGTTCGATATTGAGAAGTTTTACTACTACGGCTGGCTCTCTCCGAATAAGGATAAAAGAAGACAGCAGCTATATAAGTTAAAAAGCGTAAAGGAAGTTATTGTAATTCTTGATACGCCTTACCGCCTAAGGCAATTGCTGGCTGATGTAGTGAAGATGATGGGAAAACATTTGCGTGCGGTTGTTGCGTTCCAGTTGACTATGGACGGAGAACGATTTTACCGCGGATCCACCGCCGATCTTCTTGAAATAGCCGAAGAGAAAAAACTGAAGGGCGAATTCGTGCTGATAATCGAGAATAAATAGTTATCCTTTAATCAACAAAGCAACATTTTCTATATGATACGTATGCGGGAACATATCGACAGGTTTAATTTTAACTAATTTATAACCAGCCTCAGAAAATAATTTTATATCCCTTACCTGTGTCGCCGGATTACAGCTTACGTAAACAAGTTTTTCCGGATTAAGACTTATAACATCTTCAACCGTATTCTTATGCATTCCGCTTCTGGGCGGATCGAGAATCACTATATCCGGTTTTGGTAATTCCCTTTCTTCAACAAACGGCAAAAAGGATTTATAAAGATCGGCGGTGAAAAAGTGGACATTTCCCACACTGTTTAATTTTGCGTTTGCCTCTGCGTCCTTTACTGAAGATTCAACAGACTCAAAGGCATAGACTTCTTTACAGTTACCAGAGACATAAGTTGAAATGGTTCCCGCTCCGGAATAAAGATCGTAGACAATTTCATCCCCTTTCATTTCGGCAAAATCAAGCGCGGTCTGATATAGTTTTTCCGCCTGCAGTGAGTTGGTCTGGAAAAATGAATTTGCGCTAATCCTGAATTTATTTTTTCCGATTGTATCGTGTATGAACCCGGCCCCATAATAAATTTTTTCGAAATCTCCCACTGCAACAGCTGCTTTTTTAAGGTTTACATTATTTATAATTGTTGTGATTTGCGGAATTTCCCTGAGTAGTTTGTCAGTATATAAATTCAGCAATTCCTTATTTTCGGATGAAGTTACAAGGTTAACCATTAGGTCGTTAGTGTGATGAGCTTGCTTTATTACAAGGTTCCGTAAAAACCCGTCGTGTGTTTTTGTGGAATATATTGAGGTATTTCTTTCTTTAAAAAAGGAACGGGTAAAATTCAGAATTTTGTTGCTCAATTCAGACTGCAGGAAGCATTCATCAATGTCGAGAACTTTATCGAACACTCGCGGGATATGGAGGCCTACGGCAAAATCCCTGTCGATATTCTCGTCGGATTTTAACTCTTCCACGGTCAGCCAGCGCCTTTCCGCAAATGAAAATTCCATTTTATTGCGGTAATAAAATGTTTTTTCGGATGGGAGTATGTTTTCTTTCTCAAAATCAGTGAATCCACCCATCTTCTGAAAAATCTCCTCAACCTGCTGCTGCTTAAATTTTGTTTGAGTGGAATAATCGAGATCCTGCTGTTTGCAACCGCCGCACGTTCCAAAAAATTTACAGCGCGCGTTTATTCTTAGTTCAGATGGTTTTATAATTTCTGCAACGCTTGCTTCAGCATAGGACTTTTTAATTTTGGTTAGACTGGCTTTTACCACATCTCCCGGATATGAGCCATCAACAAAAATCACATATTTGTTTTTCGATTCGTCGATTGCTTCGGGTACGATGCTGCCTTTATCAACTTTTGCAATGCCCCTACCTTCAAACGCATACTTTTCTATTTCAAGCTCAATTATTTCGCCTTTCTTAACATTCACATTTATACCTTTTTCAATATCAGAAATTTGAAACCAATGTACCTGTCGGCACCAAGTTTCAGATAAGCGGTTGATTCGTGATTTATTTTTTTTAGAAATTTTTTATGGTAGGCCTTTTCCTGTTCGGTTAGCTTTTCTATATTCTTTATGAGCAATTCTTTGCTGGTTAAATAGAAATCTTTTAAGGTAGAAGAAAGATCATCCTCGTATAATATCTCAAATCCTCTGTCTTTATAATAATTGCTTATTTCGCCCGATAACAAAGGGGATACATTTGAAGCATCCCAGAGTTCTTTTACAAAAACCGGTGCATCGCTTTCAAGTTGCACGATTTCACCGGGACAAAATAATCCGCCCGGTTTCAGGATGTTTTTTATTTCTTTTACATTCTTATTTCTCCTGGTGCTGGAGATTGATCCCTGCGCATATATTATATCAAATTTTTCGTTCGGGAAATCCGTGTTCTCAAACATCATCATTCGAACCGAGATATCTTTATAATCCTTCAGGTAGAGGCGTGAAGATAAAAGCGTCTCATCGTTGTTAACTATTTGAATTACAGATGCTGCTTCCCGCTCCAGGAACATTTTTGAAATTTCTTCACTTCCCGCACCGATGACCAGGACAGATTTATCTTTTATTTCACATTTATCAGCGAAAGTTAAAAACTGGTATACAGAGCCGGGCAGAAATATTTCTTTATTTGTATTGTCAGCCATTATTGTCTGGTTTTAAAGAGTAGCACAAGATAAATGTAAATTTACTGAAAACCTGATCAACATAATACCTGGCAAAGAGGTGAAAACCGGAAGAAGAGAACAGAAACTGAAATTATTTGTATTTCTTTTCAAGCATCTTTTGAAGAGGGCACCAGTTGGTAAATGATGACTGTAAGAGGTTTGCTCCAACGAAGGCTGTAATTAAAAAGAAATATGGATTAACTAAATAGCCCAGTACAAGGCTTGATAAAATTAAAGAGCCAGCGACCCTTCTGATTAATAATTGTATCATAGAAAAAAATATTTGATTTATTAAAATTTGTGCCCGGGGAAAATCCCGGGCACTGGTAAATATTTAACCGATAAATTTTTCGATATTTAACTGGAATGCGTGTACGTGATTATTCTTCTGATCTTTCTTGCATTTATCAATTTCTACCATAACTTCTTCTGCTTTTTTTTCATCGCACATTGTAAAAAACATATGTGAACTGTCAAGCGCATGCTTGCCTGCAAACCAGTTATCGCTTTCATCATCTTCCATCATCCTGTAACCTTTAATATCCGATTCACTGAATGCGGGTACCTTTACGTCCTGGAGAAGTTTCCTTGCCATATCTGAAAGTTCTTCAACACACATAATTGCTATTAATTTCATCTTTAATTTTTCCTGTTTATAATTTTTTATGTGTAAACCCGGTCCCATTCTGAAACCGGGATTACTGAAATTATTCTGTTACTGCATTTTCATATTTTTTATGTTCTGACATATAGTAGATCAACGGAACCATAACCAGTGACAATGCAGTTGATGCAATTGAACCACCGATTAATGAAAGGGCAAGTCCCTGGAATATCGGGTCAAATATGATAATGAATGCACCGATGACCACTGCGCCGGCTGTTAATAAAATAGGGGTAGTTCTCACAGCACCAGATTCCAAAACTGCCTGCTTTAACGGAATTCCTTCCTTCATTCTCAGTTCAATAAAATCGATTAGGAGTACTGAGTTACGAACCATTATTCCGGCAAGCGCAATTGCTCCTATCATAGAGGTTGCAGTGAAAAATGCGCCGAAGAATAAATGGAATAACAATATTCCTATAAGTGAAAGCGGAATAGCGATCATCATAATTATCGGTACCTTGAACGACTGGAACCAACCGATTATCAGCATATAAATGATAATCAATGCAACTGCAAAAGCTATTCCCAAATCCCTGAACACTTCGTAAGTTATCTGCCATTCACCGTCCCATTTAACCGAGATGTTTTCTTCGTTAGTAGGCTGATGAGTGAAATACTGCTCAACATTCAGTCCTTCTTTCTTGTTTAGTTCATCGATTCTTTTATCGATATCCATTATAGAATAAATAGGACTTTCAAGATCGCCCGCCACATCGCCCAATACGTATACAACACGTTTCTGGTTTTTGCGGTAGATGCTTTTATCCTGAATTTTTTCCTTAACGTGAACGAGTTCAGAAATCGGCACGAGGCTGCCCTTGTTGGACATTACTTTTATGCCCTTTAAATCATTGATACTTGAACGCTGTTTTTCTTTCATCTTCACGTTTATAAATAACGGGTCGTCTTCGTTTGGCTGGTAGAGAAGGGAAACATCCATTCCGTACAATGATATTCCCATTACGCCGACGATCTGCTCAGGCGTAATTCCGGTAAGAGCAGCTTTCTTTTTGTCGACTACAAATTTGTATTCAGTCTGATCGCCTTCAACCATCCAGTCCACATCCACAACATTTTTTGTTGTCTCGAAAATGTGTTTAAGTTTTTTAGCGTATTCAATCTGCGATTTGTAATCGGGTCCATAAACCTCAGCAACTAAAGTAGAAAGTACGGGTGGTCCCGGTGGGACTTCTGCGATCTTTACATTAGCGTTGAACATCTTTGCTATTTTCTGAACGCCGGGCCTGATTCTTTTTGCTATATCATGACTCTGATCGGAACGGTCTCCCTTATCCATCAGGTTTAGCTGAATATCGGCAACATTTGAACCGCGTCTTAAATCGTAATGGCGGACAAGTCCGTTAAAGTTTATCGGTGCTGCTGTACCGACATAGGTCTGGTAATTAACGATTTCAGGAACAGAACGAAGGTATCCTGCGATTTCTTTTGTAACCGCTGCGGTTCTTTCAAGTGTTGTTCCTTCCGGCATATCTATAATAACCTGTATCTCATTTTTATTGTCAAACGGCAACATTTTTACGGTCACCAGTTTGAAGTAAATGAGCATAAGTGAAGCGAATAACAATACCACAACCGAAATAATCATTCTTTTTCTCTTTTTGGGAAAATCGAGAAGCGGAACCATTATTTTTTCGTAAAGTTTGTAGATGTATGTTTCTTTCAGGTCATATTTCTTTTCCGGTTTTCCTTCTTCTTCACCGTATTTCAAGACTCTGAAAGCGATATACGGGGTTATAACCAGCGCGACCAGCAGTGAGAAAAATGTTGCAAGCGAAGCGCCGATCGGCATTGGAGCCATATAAGGCCCCATCAAACCAGTTACAAAAGCCATCGGGAGTACCGAAGCAATAATTGTAAAGGTTGAGAGTATTGTCGGGTTACCGACTTCATCAATTGATGTAAGCGCTGCCTGGTATTTCGTCTGCTTCTGCATCTTGAAATGCCGGTGCATGTTTTCAACAATAATAATTGAAGCATCCACCACTATACCGGTTACAAAAACTAGGGCGAATAACGTGATCCTGTTTAATGTATAGCCGAGCATATAGTAGACAAAAAGCGTAAGTGCAAATGTGATAGGCACTGAAGTGAAAACCACCCAGCCGCCGCGCCACCCGAGGAACAGTGCAACTATAAATGAGGCCGCGAGTATGGAAACGAGTAAGTGTAAGAGCAGTTCGTTTACCTTATCCGAAGCGCTTTTACCATAATCCCTTGTAACCGCCACGTTAACTCCCTGCGGAATTACCTGTCCCTTCAGGTTATCAATTTTCTGAATTACTTCCTTCGCAATTTTTTTTGCGTCGGAGTTTTTAATTTTGGAAACAGAAATTGTAACCGATGGAAATTCAACGCCGTCTTTATAACCGGCTGTTTCCAGTTCTTTAGAACCGTAACCGAATTCTGTATATGTTTGAGGCTCTTCGGGCCCGTCTGAAATGTCGGCTACGTCTTTTAAGTAAACGGGACTGCCATTGTAAACCCCAAGCACCAGGTTTTCAAGATCTTCTTTACTCTTAAAGAAATTGCCTGTTTCAACAATGTACTCTTTATCGTTCTGGTCAAAGCTTCCCGAACCTGACTGCTTATTCGCCTGCTGAATCCTCATCATTACAATAAGTGGATCAACGTGGTGTCCGGCAAGTTTATCCTTATCGAGATGAATGTTGAGTTTTCTTTTTCTTCCGCCGATTATCTTAACATCCGAAACATCACTAACCTTTTTAATTTCGTTTGACAACTCGGAAGATATCCTCCTGAGCTGGTAATCATTATATGTTTTGCTCCATAATGAAAAACTAAGTATTGGGACATCATCAATTGATCTTGTTTTTACCAGCGGCATGGTAACGCCCTTGGGCATTTTATCCATGTTTTTCATTATCTCGTTGTAAAGTTTTACAACGCTTCTTTCAAAATCTTCGTTAACATAAAATCTTACAATTATCATGGCCATGCCCGGCATCGAAGTGGTATACACGTACTCAACACCCGGAATGTTTGACATCATCTTTTCCATCGGGATAGAAATACGAGACTCAACTTCTTTTGGGCTGGCGCCATTGTACTGAACAAATATGTCTGCCATAGGCACATTTATCTGCGGCTCTTCTTCACTTGGTGTCATGTAAACACTGAAAATTCCGAGAGCCAGGGTACCGATAATGAGCAGAACAGTAAGTTTAGATTGCAAAAATGCTTTTGCTAATTTTCCTGAGATTCCTAAATTCATTATAGTACCTCTACTTTTTGACCATCTTTAATTTTGTCTTTATCTTTTATTAATACATCACCGGCCTGTACTCCGGACAAAATCTCGATCTTGCCGTTCATTTCTTTCCCGGTTCTTACCCATCTTAAAGTTGCTTCGTTTGATTTTGATACAGCATATACTCCGACAAGCTGTCCCCTCTGCACCAGAAGATTTTCATCTACAGCTATCACGGGTTTTGACTGGTCCTTAAGAATTACTTTTCCGTACATACCGGATTTAATTTTTGAGTAATCGGGATTGTTCTTGTCGAGAATTACCTGTACCTCAAACTGTTTGCTGTAGGGGTTACCACCCGGGTTAGTTTCAGAAACTTTTCCAGTAAAGGGTGTTTTGGAAATTGCATCGATGTAAACCTGGACAGAATTTCCTCTGCTGAAAAAATTTATTTGGTCCGCTGGAACCTGAGCCACAACCTTAAAGCTGCTGAAACTTTCTACTATCATTAAGGGATGTCCCGGTGCAGCGATATCGCCCTGTTCAAAGAATTTATTGACAATGTACCCGTCAAAAGGAGCTCTTATTTCTGCGTAGCTTAAAACATCATCTATTTCTTTTTCCATTTCCTTTGCTGATTTCAATCTTTGTTTTGCCATTTCATAGGCAAGTGTCATGTCTTCAAGTTCTTTCTTGCTTGCACTTCCTTTATCATAAAGATCTTTAATCCTGTGGTAATTAATTTCCATATTATTGTAGGCAGCCTGTGCCTGAGCTATGCCTGAGACAATCTGCTGTCTCTTGGCGCCTATGTCTGCACTCTTAATCTTTGCAAGCAGCTGGCCTTTCTTAACTTTTGTACCGGCTTCGTAAGGAAAGTAACTGATTTCGCCCATAAGTTTTGTGCTGAGCTTAGCCTGTTTTGAACCCTCAACATTTCCAGGGAATTCATACTGGAAAGGAACCGTGTCCATAGCAACCTTTTCAACTGACACTTTCACGGGTTTGTTTAAATCCTTTGTATTTTCGTTACTGCCACAGGAAATAAAGAACACAGTTAACAGCAGCGACGAAAGAAGAATTGTAAATTGATTTAATTTTCTCATTTTTTTACCTTTATATTATTTTATTTCAAATTTCTTTTCGACCATGAGTTCTATTTTAAAGACGCTTACATTGTAGAAATAAACAGCCTGCAGATAATTTAAGTGGGCTCCCGAAGCTGCTGTTTGTGAGTTTACAAGATCGGTGGTTTTTTCCAGCCCTTTTTCATACCTGTCACGTGTAATCTTTAATGATTCATCAGATTGTTCTGCTGCGGTTTTTGCAAGCGTCACTTTCGTCCTGGCGGTTTCGAGGTCTCTGAATGCCTCGTCAATTTCATTTTTCCCTTTTGTCAGTGCTCTGTTGTATTCTATCTCTGCATGGTCAAGTTCTGCTGCGGATTTCTGAACGGCTGCTACATTCTGGAAACCGTTGAAAATTTTCCACTGCAGGTTTAACCCGATCATCCAGTTTTTGGCACCGTTTCCGAAAGCTTTGGTGTCGTTATATTCATAAATGCCGAATGCATTTAATCTCGGCAGAAACTTAAGCTGGTTCATCAGCTTCATATTTTTGAATGAGCTTACCTTGTGAGAATAGGCCTGAATATCTGATCGGCTTTCGATTATGGAATCGGTGTCAAAATTAGTCCCGGAGATTTGCGGGAGGCTGAGAGTATCCGTCGGTTGAATTTCTACACTTTTATCAAGACCCAGCATCACTCTCAAATTGTCATTGACTTTTTGCAGAGCATTTTCAACTTCAACTTTTTTGCTTTTCAGGTTTGCCACGTAAACTTCACCACGCAGGTAGTCTGCCTTGGTAATCATTCCTTCATCATAATAATCTTTAATAAGTTTCCTGTTTGCTTTGGCGGTGTTTAATGCCTGGTTAATTACATCGAGGCTGTTCTTTGTCAGAACAAGCTGGTAATAAGTAGCCTTAACCATAAAGTTGATATAATTTTCTGTTCTTTGTTTTTTGTAATTCAAGGCGGAAAGTCCCTCAGCAGCGGCGTTTCTTCCAAAGAAGCCGTCAAGGTTAATCAGTGGCTGGAGTACTTCAAGCTTTGTATTATAATTTTCAAAATTATTTGGATTATTTAGCAGCATAGGATTGAAGTCTGCCATCGAAACGATTTTCTGCTTTAACTTTAATCCAAATACGTTTAATGGATCATCTGTTTTAACATAGGTCTCTGAAAGAGTTACCTGTGGCAGAAAAACAGCAAGCGATTTGTTTTTATCAGCCTGCATTTTATCTACTTCTGCCTGTGCTAATTTTAATTCATAGTTTTCTTCCTTTGATAGTTGTAAAGCATCTTTCAAAGAAAGTGATATTTTACCTTTTTGCTGAGCCGGCAGCCCGGAAAAAAGTAATATCAGTGTAACTGATAATAATTTTATAAATCTCCCGTTGAAGAACATTCGTACCTCTCGATATTTTTGATTTTGTTCGGTTTGTTTCCCCTTTTATAAGGCTGTAAATTTTAATCTTTACAAAACATTTTTAGTATTTAGCTAAGTTTGATGCATCAACTTTAATTTGGTCTCAGAATTTGCGGAAGGAAATTCGAGGCGGCTAAATTGAGAGGTATATTAGACCTAATGTTGCGAAAATCTGCAATAGTTGTGTTTTACAATTTTGCTGCATTGCCTTTCAAGGCCGGTTGCCCTATTTTTATCTAGTACAGAAATTCAAACTGAAGAAAAACAAGCCGGAGGCTTATAAGGATGAAAAAGTTAATCACACTCCTTTTATTTATTCCAATAATATTAGTAGCACAGCAAAAAAGACCTATAAACGTAGACGATCTATGGGCAATGAAAAGAGTTGGCGGGATTGAATTATCACCCGATGGCAGTACAATTGTTTTTACAGTAACAAGTTACAGCATGGAGGCAAATAAAGGCAAAACGGAAATTTACCTGGTAAACACAGATGGCTCAAATCTGCATTTGTTCAAAAACACTGATAAAAGTATAAGTAACCCTAAATTTTCACCGGATGGAAAGAAACTGGCGTACGAATATGAGGGACAGGTCTGGTGGGCTAATACGGATGGTTCTGACGCTAAGGAATTAACAGATATTTATTCCGGTGCTTCCGGTTTTGAGTGGTCAGCCGATGGTTCAAAAATACTTTTTGTGTCTGATGTTTATGCCGATTGTCCGGATATGGCCTGCAACAAAGAAAAGGATGAAAAAGCAAAAGAAAGAAAATCCAGCGCTAAAAT
Source organism: uncultured Bacteroidota bacterium (assembly GCA_963748105.1). Taxonomy (GTDB): domain Bacteria; phylum Bacteroidota; class Ignavibacteria; order Ignavibacteriales; family Ignavibacteriaceae; genus JAKAGZ01. Next base: position 195,112 of record CAVVHP010000011.1, read on the forward strand.
ATTTACTCACCTTATGTACAGGCACTGGAACAGGTGGCTCGGTGAAAAACGCAGTCATCTTTTTATGTACGATCTCGCTTCAAATAAATATTATGATCTGAATTACATGAGCAATCACGATGTTCCACCGCTGGACCTGGGAAGCGCGAATGATTATAATTTTTCTCCTGACGGAAAAGAAGTCGTTTTTACGATGAATGAAGCGGAGAGAGTTGAGAATAGCACAAATAATGAAATTTATACTATTGAATTAAAAGATATAAAAGAAAACGCTAAAATCCCGATTAAGAAAATATCGGTTAGCAAAGGAAATGATCACGAACCCGTTTATTCACCTGACGGTAAATATATTGCTTTCGGCTCAATGAAAAGAGCCGGTTTTGAAGCCGACCAGGTTAACCTGATGCTTTATGACAGAGCGACTGGAAAAATTAAAAATCTTACTCCTGAGTTTGATTATTCAGTCGGAGATTTAGTCTGGTCACCCGACTCAAAATACATCTACTTTGATTGCGCAAATGAAATTTATAATTCAGTTTATAAAATTGATATTATGACAGGAAAAATATCAATGCTTCTGAAAGAGCATATAAATGTCGGATTAACTCTTTCACCTGATGGAAAAGCTATTTATTTCAGGCAGCAGAGATCAACTCTACCTTACGAGATTTTTGCAATGAACAATGATGGAAGCAACGTTCATCAATTAACTTTTATGAATAAAGAATTACTTTCACAACTTGAAATGAATCCGGTTGAAACTTTCTGGTCACCCGGTGCGGAAGGAGCAAAGGTTCAATCAATAATTGTAAAACCTCCATTCTTCGATCCAAATAAAAAATACCCGATGATATTTTTAATTCACGGCGGACCACAGGGACACTGGGAAGATGATTTCCACTATCGCTGGAATACAGAAATGTTTGCTTCACAAGGTTACGTTGTTGTAGCTCCAAATCCGAGAGGCAGTACGGGATACGGACAGAAATTCACAGATGAGATCTCAGGCGACTGGGGCGGTAAAGTTTATACCGATCTTATGAATGCCTACGATTACGCTTTGAAAAATTTCAAATTTATCGATAAGAAAAATACATTCGCTGCAGGTGCATCCTACGGTGGTTATATGATTGACTGGATTGAAGGTCACACTGACAGGTTTAACGCACTGGTTTCACACGATGGTGTGTTTAATACTATCAGCATGTACGGAACGACAGAAGAACTCTGGTTCCCGGAATGGGAATTTAAAGGAACACCGTGGACAAACAGGGCGCTTATATGAAAAATGGAATCCACAGAGATACATTCAGAACGCAAAAACTCCGATGCTTATTTTCGAAGGTGCAAATGATTTCAGGGTTCCTGAAGAACAGGCATTCCAGCTATTTACTTCATTGCAGAGACTCGGTGTACCGAGCAAATTTATCTATTTCCCTGACGAGTATCATTTTGTTGTAAAACCGCAGAATGCTAAGTTGTGGTGGAATTCAATTTATGATTGGTTTAATAAATATAAAAAGGATTAGTTGTTATGAATAATGAAGAAGTCGAATTTGGAGATCTCGGTGATTTGGGAGAACTCGGAGTGGACGAACTTGACTTCGGGGGAAATGTCGGAGGTGAAAAACAAACTGCTGAAGATGTTGAAGAAAAAATAAATTACGTTGAAGAGAATCTCTGGCAGAAGCTTGAAAGGGTCGGAAAGAAAATTTCTTTCGCAAGGGATATTCTTGCACTCGTAAATTATATGCGCGACCCGCTTGTTTCCTGGCACAGGAAGGCGATTGTGGTTGCAGGCCTGATATATTTCATTTCCCCGATTGATGCGATTCCGGATATAAGTCCGTTTGATTGGTTATCTGGATGATCTGGGAGTAATTACAGCGCTGCTGAAATTTCTGGGTAGTGAATTAACACCGTATTATCAACCGGGATACAGGTCCTGATTCATTTGTCATTATGCCTGTCTGCTGGTCAGGCAGGTTACAGAAGTTAGATTATTAAACATTGCGGCTCAGCGGTTAGTTTTACCGCGGGGACGCAATGGTGCTATAAATTATTAAGGCGTATAAGTATGAAAATATTATCAATTATAATACTTATTATTATCGCAGCCGTTTTTATCACACAAAATGTAATGGTGGTGGAGGTAAATTTATTATTCTGGCGTGTTTCAATTTCACTTGCTCTGCTGATTATTATTAATCTTCTTATCGGGTTTCTTCTTGGCTGGTTTATTAAAAGTTATATGAGCTACAAAAAATCAAAAATTAATAAGCCGGTTGATAAAGAAATACAAAAACCACAAACTCCCGATCAGAACATATCGTAAATGAATTCAACGGATAAATTTGATGTGATTATAATTGGTGCGGGTGCCGCTGGGCTTATGTGCGCAGCAACCGCGGGTAAGAGAGGAAGAAAGGTTCTTGTAATTGAACACAATGAAAATGTCGGCAAGAAAATATTAATATCCGGCGGCGGCAGGTGCAATTTTACGAATCTCTGGGTGCATCCGGAAAATTTCATTTCACAAAATCCGCATTTCTGTAAGTCGGCTTTAAGCCGTTTTAATGAGCAGGATTTCATTTCACTCGTTGAGAAACATAAAATTCCCTACCACGAAAAAACTCTCGGCCAGCTTTTTTGCGACAGTAAATCAACTGAAATTATTAATCTTCTTTTAAGTGAATGTGAAGAGGGAAAGGTTGAGATTCAGACCGGCTGCAAGGTGGAAAATATTGAGAAGGATAATTTTTTTAAAATACAAACAGGAATGGGGGAATTTACATCAGAATCCCTTGTAATCGCAACAGGCGGATTATCAATTCCTAAAATAGGTGCAACAGAATTTGGTTATAAAACTGCTGAGCAATTCGATATAAATGTTGTTAAACCGGAACCGGCACTGGTGCCTTTTACCTGGAATAAAACTGATCTTAAAAATTATTCCGGTCTTTCCGGTATCTCAGTTGATTCAATGGTTTACTGCAACGGAAAATCTTTCCAGGGGAATATTCTTTTTACCCATAAAGGACTGAGCGGGCCGGCAATTCTTCAAATATCAAATTACTGGAATGAAGGGGATGAAATAAAAATTAATCTTCTTCCTGAAATTGATTTATCTGAAAAAATCAGGGAATGGAAAAACGAAAGTCCGGGAGCGCTGCTGATGACGCTTCTCGGTGCGATATTGCCCAAAAGAGTTGTGCAGAAATTTATTGAAATATCCGGTTATGATAAACCGGTAAATCAATATTCTGAAAAGGATATTGAAAAAGCCGGTAAATTATTTCGCGAATGGAAAGTTATTCCGTCGGGGACCGAAGGATTTGAAAAAGCTGAAGTGACAAAAGGCGGTATCGATACAAATGAACTTTCTTCAAAAACATTTGAAACAAATAAAATAAAGGGCCTTTATTTTATTGGTGAAGTAATTGATGTAACCGGGTGGCTCGGTGGTTACAATTTTCAGTGGGCCTGGTCTTCCGGCTATTGTGCCGGACAATTCGTTTAATAAAGTTCTGAAAGCTTACCTTCTTATTTAATAATCATGATTTGACATTCCTTACTAAAATGCCTATAATATAATAAGTTATGGCATTGATGAACGCTTAAATAAAGATAAAATTATGATTAAATCAGGAGGTAACGATGGAAGACAGGAAAGAATATATTGATAAGTTTGCCAGACAGTTAAAACAGTGGGATTCAGATATTCAGGTTATGCAGGAAAAAATTAAAAACTATGCAAGCAATACCAAAATTGATTTGCAAAAACAACTTAATAACCTGGAATCACAAAGAAATATTCTTAAAATAAAACTGGATAAAATGAAAGATGCCAACGATGAAATATGGAAAGACTTAAGAGAAGGGGCAGAAAAAGGCTGGGCTGAATTAAAAGACCGGATATCGAGTATTTCCAACAAAGTAAATTAAACATAAAATAATATTCATTGCCGCATTGACTTGAGATTAAATGTTGTACTTTAGCCTGATTTGGCTTGTGAGGCAGGTTATTCAAAAATCATTTTATTAATCTTGTTTCTTAGCAGTTTAGAAATTAGCTTACAACTGAAGAATTTTCAATAATTTCAAGGAGGGTAGACCATGAAGAAAGTAATTCTTTTAGTAACGGTATTCATATTTTCAGCATCACTTGCTTTTGCACAGATTGAAATGCAAAGCGGTACTTTCTCAGCGACTGCAGCCAACTCAGGGCTATACACTGGATAAAAATTCCGGCGACCGCACTTACCTGCTGGAAGTAAATTTTCCCGGTTCCTTTTAATAAAAAACCCAAAATTGTTATGAACGTAAGTATGCTTGACAGCGACGGACAATTTAATCAAAGATATAACCTGACGGCAATTTCTGTTTCAAGAGATAATTTTACGATAAAAATATCAACCTGGGCAGATTCAAAAATTTATGGTATTGGAGGTACCTGGATTGCTCATACTGAGTAAATTTTGAAATTTTAAGGAAAAGGCTGTCATTACTATTAAGTTGACAGCCTTTTCTTATTTTAAATGTGAATTATTTTTTATTAAGGTAAAAAGATGGCAAGAGGAAATAAAAGGGCAGATATAAAAGCGGGACTTAAAGTAAAAATTGTGCTGAAGAAAGACCAGAGAACAGGAAATCTTACAGAAGGGATTGTGAAAGATATACTCACAAATTCAGCGATTCATCCGCACGGAATTAAAGTGAGACTTGAGAGCGGCGAGGTTGGAAGAGTAAAAGAAATCATTAATTAGAAAGTGCAGAGACTATTATGAATTTTAGAATTAAAAAGAGTGAAATAATTTTCAGCGGGAAAGTTTTTGATCTAAAAGTGGATCAAATAGTTTATGATAGCGGAAATGAGGGAATAAGAGAAGTTGCAATGCATCCGGGCGGAGCGGTTGTTGTACCGGTAAAAAACGACGGCAAAATTGTTATGGTAAAACAATTCCGCTATCCATTTCAAAAATTTTTGCTCGAACTACCAGCGGGCAAACTTGAAAAGAATGAAAACTCAAAACATTGTGCCGTTAGAGAGCTTGAGGAAGAAACAGGGTATAAATCCAATGATGTGAAAAAACTCGGATCGATTTATACAACTCCCGGATTCTGTTCAGAAGAGCTACATATATTTCAGGCGAGAAATTTGATAGCCGGAGATCACAATCGGGAAGAGGGTGAGTTTGGAATGGAAGTTTTTGAATTTACGCTTGAGGAAATTAAGGAAAAAATAAGGAAGGGGGAGATAGTTGATTCCAAAACAATTTGTGGCATATATATGATGAAGAATAATACCGGAGGTAATTAAATTTTGCCGATCAGACACGCTTTTGTTGCCTTTCTGTAAGACTGGTAAAAATTTTGAAATTGCTGCCAAAATAGACTAAATTATTCGCACCTTAAATCATAGAGTTTATGTTAAAATCCCTTTTAGTTAAAGATTACGCACTTATTGGACAAATAAATGTTGAGTTTGGTCACGGGCTCAATATTATTACTGGTGAAACAGGCGCGGGCAAATCAATATTAATAGATGCAATGAGTCTTCTGCTAGGTGAACGTGCCTCCACCGAAGTGGTGCGGAAGGGTGCGCAAAAATCTATTGTGGAGGGAATATTTGAAATTACAGGGAATAAAAAAGTAAAAAAAATTCTGGAAGAAAATGAAATAGATGTACTTCCGGAATTAATTATGCGCAGGGAAATTTCCTTGAAAGGAAACAACCGCTGCTTTCTGAACGACACACCCGTTACATTAAATGTTATTAAAGATATCGGTGATTTGCTTGTTGACCTTCATGGCCAGCACGAACATCAATCACTTTTGCGTACCGAAACACATATAGATTTTCTGGATGAATTTGGATCAACCGAAGAATTATTAAGCGAATACAGAAAAAATTATGTTCTTCTTTCAGAAGCAACAAATAAAGTAAATGAGATAAAAGAAAAAGAGAATATCTTAAAAGAAAAAAAAGATATTTATTCGTTCCAGATAAAAGAAATTGATGCTGTTTCACCGGAAGAAGGAGAAGAGGAAAGAATTAATGAAGAACTAAATATTCTGGAGAACTCGGAAAAATTATCCCAGATTACATCATCTATTTATGAATCTCTTTATGAATCTGAAAATTCTGTAAATGATTTGCTGGGAAAAATCAAAAATGAAATTGAGGAACTACTTGAAATAGATAAATCTTTTTCTGAGATCGACAGCGAATGCGAAAGCGCTGTTACATTAATAAATGATATTTCAGAGTTTGTGAGAAATTATAATTCCAAAATAGATATCGATCCGGAGCATCTGGATGAATTACGAAACAGGCTAGGTGCAATAAATATGCTGAAGAAAAAGTACGGCGGATCAGTCAGGACTTTGTTAGAGCACCGGAAGAAAATAGGTGAGGAATTTGAGCTTGCGGAAAATTATGCAGACAGTATTGAAAAACTGGAAATGGAAATCAGAAAATTGAGAGAAAGCTGTGGTATTTCCGCGGAAGCTCTTTCTAAAAAAAGAAAAGAAATCTCTAAAAAAATTCAAAAGGAAGTGCAGGAAGCATTAAGTTATCTCGGTATAGAAAATTCTGTGTTTAGAATCGAAATAAATCAGCTTGCTGCTGATAAAAGTGAAGAATATATTCTGATAAATGGAAAACCCTACAAATATAATTCTTCGGGTTACGACCAGGTTCAGTTTTTTATTTCTACTAATCCTGGCGAGGATCCTAAACCACTTGCAAAAGTGGCTTCAGGCGGCGAAATATCAAGAGTAATGCTGGCTTTAAAATCAATTCTTGCAAAAAGCGATAAACTTCCGTTACTAATCTTTGATGAAATTGATACTGGAGTAAGCGGACGAATTGCGCAAAAAGTTGGACATTCACTTAAAGACCTGGCAGGAGTTCACCAGATTATTTCAATCACTCACCTTCCACAGATTGCCGGGTTTAGCAGATCACCATTATGCTGTTGAAAAATCCCTGAGGGATGAAAGAGTTTCCAGTTCGATCAGAAAATTAAATAAAGATGAAAGAATTGAAGAGGTCGCGAAGCTTATGAGCGGCGAAAAGATTACAGAAGCAAGCTTGAAGGGTGCAAAAGAATTGATGGGAATTTAACCTAAAGATTAATAGAGTGAGAAGTATTGAAAGAATCAGCTTTATATGTCCATATACCATTCTGCGATCACAAATGTATATATTGTGATTTTTATTCCATTATAACTTCCGACAACATCCGTCCATTTTTAGATTCAATAAAAAAGGAAATCAAATATTACTCCGGTCTTTACTCAGAAGACAGAAAATATACCTCCGTTTTTTTCGGAGGAGGGACACCTTCATTAATGGAACCGGAATATCTTGCAGAGATTTTAGATTCTTTAAAATCAAATTTCCTTGTAAGTAATGATGCCGAAGTGACAATGGAAACTAATCCCGGTACTGTTGACAAAAATAAATTAAAAGCGTTCCGGGAAAATGGTGTTAACAGGGTAAGTATAGGTATACAGTCTTTTGATGAACAGGAATTAAAATTTTTAACTAGAATTCATGATAAAAAAACAGCGATTGAAACAGTAAACTATGCTAAAGAAATTGGATTCGATAATATAAGTATCGATCTGATTTTCAATCTCCCGGGTCAGACAAGAGCAAAGTGGAAAGAAAATCTGGAAACTGCTTTAAGTTTGCCGATAAGACATTTATCTGCTTATAGCCTTATACTGGAACGGGGAACGATTTTAAATAAAATGGTACTTGATAAAAAAGTAATAATGCAGGATGATGATTATGATGCAGATCTTTATGAAATGACAATTGATTTTATGGAAGGGAATGGATTTTTTCAGTATGAAGTTTCAAATTTTACAAAAGCGGGATATCAATGCCGGCATAATTACGCGTACTGGCGGTACAGGGATTATTTAAGCTTCGGAACAAGTGCCCACTCGTTTGTAAACGGTAAACGATGGTGGAATTTTTCGAGCCTGAAAAGGTATATTTCTGAAATTGAAAAAAATAGCTTCGCCGTTGCTGGTTCGGAAAAAATTAGTGAAGAACAAAAATTCAATGAATATGTGATGCTGGCTTTAAGAAGTTCAGGACTGGAATTTAAAGAGTTTAGAAATAGCTTCGGTGAGAATTGGATAAATGAGAAATATGATTATTTTAAGACATTAATGGACCAAAACCTTGTCCTGTTAAATGACCAGCAAATCAGCCTTACGAAAAAAGGTTACGCTATCTGTGATGAAATCCTAAAAGAAATTCTTTAAGCATTATTAAATAAAATCTAATTGATATGTTCAAAATAAAACTTCACTGGCAGATATTAATTTCTCTTGTGCTCGCAATTCTATTTGGATTCTTTTTCCCGGAAGATGTAGGATTTGTAAAATGGATGGGGGATCTGTTTCTCCGGGGTTTGAAGATGATAATCGTCCCTCTTATTCTTACGTCAATCGTAACAGGCGTTGCAAATATAGGTGACGCCCAGGGCCTTGGAAAACTAGGGGTCAAAACAATTCTCTATTACGTTACTACAAGCCTGTTTGCCATACTGGCAGGACTAACCCTAGTGAATCTTTTTCAGCCGGGAGTTGGAGCGGATCTTGGATTTTCAAAAAGTGTAGAAGGAATAAGTGCGGCTTCAGGAGGGTTGGGTAATATTATTCTCAGGATGGTACCCACAAATTTCTTTCAGGCATTAGTTTCGGCAGATATGCTGGCCATAATTTTCTTTTCTATTCTTGTCGGATTTTTCCTGATGAAAATTGGGGCTGAATATAAAGATCCTCTATTGAATCTTTTTAATGGCGGTTTCGAAGCAATGATGAAGATAACTTCATTTGTTATAAAATTTACTCCACTTGGAATTTTCGGAATCGTTTCGGTTGTTGTTGCGGAACAAAAAGATATTCTTGATGTTGCGCAGAGGCTTGGTATTTACATGCTCGCTGTACTTCTCGGATTATTTATTCATGCGTTTATTACTTTGCCATTACTTTTGAGATTTGTAGGAAAAGTAAATCCCTATAAACATTTCCAATCAATGACAACAGCCTTGTTGACAGCATTTTCCACATCATCATCATCTGCAACTCTACCTCTGACAATGGAAGCTGTTGAACATAACTCAGGAGTTTCAAATAAAATTACTAGTTTTGTATTACCGCTTGGTGCAACTGTTAATATGGATGGAACGGCACTTTATGAATGTGTTGCGGCGATGTTTATCGCACAGGCATATGGAATTCATCTGAGTTTTTTGAGCCAGATGGTTGTGGTATTCACCGCGTTGCTTGCATCTATCGGTGCTGCAGGTATTCCGATGGCGGGATTGGTAATGATTTCTGTTATTCTTTCTGCTGTGGGGTTACCACTTGAAGGAGTCGGTTTAATACTTGCAGTTGACAGAATACTTGATATGTGCAGAACTACTGTTAATGTTTGGAGTGACAGCTGTGGGGCAGCGATAATTGCTAAGACAGAAGGAGAAGAATTAAAAGTTTAGATTTTTCAATTCTTTAATTAAATCAATTATCAAATCAGGCTCTTGATCTTCAAGGGCCTTTTTTGTTCTGTATCCGTAGGTAACGCCACAGGTTTTAGATCCTGCATTTTTACCGCATCCGATATCAAGTTCCGTATCACCAACCATTAAAGAGTCTTTTGGAGTAATGTTTAATTCCCTGCAGATAAACAGAAGCGGTTCTGCCGAGGGTTTGTGCGCAATTCCGTTTCTTCTTCCGGTAACAAGGTCAAAATATTTTCTAAGATTAAAATGATCTATTATTTTATCTGCCTGGCTTTGTCCTTTTGTAGTTAACAGGGAGGTAAGAATATTTTTTGATTTTAAATACTTCAGTGTTTCTTCAATTCCATCATATAAAACTGACTCATCAATAAAATCAAAATAATGATTTTTATAAATTGTCATGAAAGAGTCGAAATCCGTAACAGGAATATTAAACTCTTTGAATATATCCTCAAAATGGTGCCCGATCCTTTCATAAAAAATATCTTCCTTAAGGTTTTCCGTAGGGATATTTAAATCAACAAGAGCTTTACGAGTGGCTTTATAAATTGTTGTATGCGATTTTACAAGCGTACCATCAAGATCAAAACAAATATGCTTTATAGGTGAAAAATTATTATTCATTATTTCCCTTTAAATCAGGATTGCTGGTAATATTTGGATATTCACAAATTTCTCCTCTGCAGCATTCTTCTATGTTAGTTCCATAAATTACACATTGGCCGTGTCCGTGAACCCATATTATACTAGTTGGCTGATTGCACCAGTTACAGATAGTTAATTTTTTCTTTTCTTGGTTGTTCATGGTTCTAGCGTTGAATTGTGAACAAACATAAGAATAAAATGCATTTTTTCAAATGAGACACCGCTAAAAATTGAATTGAATAAATTATTAAAAAATAATTTCTTTAAATTAGGACATGATTTCTCAAATAAAATAATATTGGCTAATGAATAACGAGTATGATGTAATAATAATTGGCGCCGGACCTATTGGTCTGAGATGCGGAATTGAAGCTGTTAACAGAAAAAAAAGTTATTTGATAATTGAAAAAGGATGTCTCGTTAATTCAATTTATAATTATCCGACAAATATGACATTCTTTTCTACTTCGGAAAGACTGGAAATTGGTGACGTACCTTTCGTCTCTCACGGTGACAAGCCAACCAGGAGAGAATCGCTTGAATATTTTCGCCGCGTTACTGAATCCTGGAATTTGAATGTAAATACCTACGAAACAGTAAAAAATATTGATGGTGAAAAAGATAATTTTATTGTGATAACAGACAAGGGAAGGTATACCGGACGGGATATAATTATTGCTACGGGATTTTATGATAAACCAAATTTAATGAATGTTCCTGGGGAAGAACTTCCAAAAGTTCATCATTATTTCAAAGAAGCCCATCCTTATGCATATCATAAATTATTAATAGTGGGAGCCGGTAATTCAGCTGTGGATGTTGCGCTTGAAACATACCGCCGTGGTTCTGATGTGACTATTGTAATTCGGGAAGATAAATTAAAAGACAGTGTTAAATACTGGGTGAAACCAGATCTTGAAAACAGGATAAAAGAAGGGACAATAAAGGCATATTTTAATTCTAAGATTTCTGAAATAAAAGAGAAAGAAATTGATATAAAAACTCCGGATGGCATTATGACTGTGGAAAATGATTTTGTTTTTGCAATGACCGGCTATCAGCCCGATTTTAGTTTTTTAAAAAATGCGGGAGTTACAATATCAGATGATGAAGCAAAAACCCCGCAATTTGATGAAAGTACATTTGAAACAAACAGGAAGGGGATTTATCTTGCTGGTGTTGTTTGCGGTGGAATGGAAACCGGAAAATGGTTTATAGAGAATTCCCGTGACCACGCAATCAACATTTTTGATAAAATTGAAAAAGATTCTAAAACATAGTTCATGAAGAAAGACTTGTTTTGTGCCTTTAGGGCAATTTTTATTACTTAATTGGGGATATATTTTTGTTTGAATCCCTTTCATTTATGGCGTATTTTAAACAGTTACAGTATAAGAACATTTAAATAAGGGAGAAAAAAATGGTTAAGAAACTTCAGGAGTTATTAGGAAAAGAAGCTGATGAGCTTTTAAACTATAAAGCAAAGTTTCCTAAAGAAAAACTGCATTTACCTGGTCCTGATTTTGTTGACCGAGTAGTTGCACAATCAGACAGAAACATTAATGTCATGAAAAATTTGCAGTGGCTTTATATGTCAGGCCGTCTTGCAGGAACCGGTTACGTTTCTATTCTCCCGGTTGATCAGGGAATCGAACATAGCGGAGGCGCTTCATTTGCACCCAACCCGGATTATTTTGATCCTGAAAATATTGTTAAACTTGCAATTGAAGGCGGTTGTAATGGAGTAGCTTCTACGCTCGGTGTGCTGGGTAGCATTTCAAGAAAATATGCTCACAAAATTCCTTTTATAGTAAAATTAAATCACAATGAATTGTTAACGTATCCAAATACTTTTGATCAGATTATGTTTGCCGGGGTTGACCAGGCGCTGGATCTTGGTGCTGCAGCAGTCGGAGCTACTATTTATTTCGGATCAGAAGAAAGCTCCAGGCAGATTATTGAAGTTAGTGAAGCGTTTAAATATGCACACGATCTTGGGCTTGCTACCATTTTATGGTGCTACCTGAGAAATCCCGGATTTAAAACAAGTGAAGCGGATTATCATACTGCTGCAGATTTAACCGGACAGGCTAATCATCTTGGCGTTACTATTGAAGCTGATATTATTAAACAAAAAGCACCGGAATGTAACGGCGGATTTAATGCGATTAAATTTGGTAAGACTAACAAAAAAGTTTACAGCGACCTGACAACAGATAATCCTATCGATCTTACCCGTTACCAGGTATTAAATAATTATATGGGACGTGCCGGATTAATTAACAGCGGTGGCGCATCAGGTTCAAATGATTTTGCAGATGCAGCAAAAACAGCAGTAGTTAATAAACGTGCCGGTGGTATGGGATTAATTTCAGGAAGAAAAGCTTTTCAGCGCCCGATGGAAGATGGTGTTAAGTTGTTGAACCTTATTCAAGATGTTTATCTTTCAAAAGATATTACTGTAGCTTAAGTTAAATTCGTAGAAATAAAAAAACGCCGTGATTTTTAATCGCGGCGTTTTTCATTTTATAGTAGATTAAATTTTATTTTGATAATAAATAATCGGCTATTTTTCCTAAATCTTTTATGTCGATGTTATTAAACGGAGGCATCATAACACCGGGATACTTTTGCTTGTATTCCTTGAATCTGTCTGATGACATATATGATTGAGGGTTACGAAGATAGTTTATCAGATTTTGTCTGGACCAGTTGTCTTTGACGAGCATCAGACTGGGACCTTTGTTAGTTCCTGTAAGATCAGCTCCGTGGCAATTAACACAACCAAGTGATGAAATCATTTCTTTCGGCGATAATGCTTCGCCTGACTGCTGGCTTTGCCCCATCATTTGCTGTGGACTTAACGTACCTTTATTGTGCAATTCACTCTGGTCTGTAACTTTTGATAAAACGAATAAAATCAAGAATAATAATAAAAAGGCGGCTACCCAGATTTGAGGTTTTGTCATATTAAATCTCTATAATTATCAAAAAAATACTTTGAAATATAGGGGCTATGTGATACAGTCGCAAATGAGAATTATTGTTTAAACCTTCATTTTTTATTAAAAACTCAACAATTCTCAACAATGATTTACTCTGAATTATCGTTTTTTAATTATAAAAGAATGATAGATCTTATTTATATGCAAAATTTGATATCATTATATTGAAACAAAATAAGTTAAATTTTATGAATCGCAACAGATTATCTAAAGAGAAAAGTCCATATTTGCTTCAACATGCTGATAACCCGGTTGAGTGGTATCCCTGGTCAGATGAGGCTTTTGAAAAAGCCAAAAGTGAAGACAAGCCGGTTTTTTTATCTGTTGGTTATTCTACCTGTCACTGGTGCCACGTGATGGCGCACGAATCATTTGAAGATGAACAAGTTGCAAAGTTGATGAATAACGCCTTTGTTTCGATAAAAGTTGACAGGGAGGAGCGACCGGACATAGATGGAATTTATATGACAGTTTGCCAGATGTTAACCGGAAGCGGTGGTTGGCCACTGACAATAATTATGACTCCGGATAAAGAACCATTTTTTGCGGGAACATATTTTCCTAAAGGTCAGCGTTTCGGAAGACCGGGAATGATGGAAATAATTCCACAAATAAAAGAAGCGTGGAATTCCAGGAGAGAAGAAATACTAAAATCAGCAGGAAAAATATCATTCGCCATCGGTCAAAATTCAAATCTCCCGGCAGGTGATTTTCTGAATGATGAAATTCTTGAAAAAGCATTTAAGGATTTTCAAAAAAGATTTGATGAGGGAAATGGTGGTTTCGGAAATGCCCCAAAATTTCCAACGCCTCATAATTTCCTTTTTCTACTTAGATATTGGAAAAGAAGTGGCAATAATTCCGCCCTTGAAATGGTGAAAAGGACTTTAATCGAAATGAGAAAGGGCGGAATTTATGACCACATGGGTTTCGGGTTTCATCGCTATTCTACTGATTCACACTGGTTGGTCCCACATTTTGAAAAAATGCTTTACGATCAGGCGCTTCTTGCCGTAGCTTACTTAGAAACTTATCAGGCAACAAAAGACGAAATCTTTAAAATTACTGCTGAGGAAATTTTGAAATATGTAATGCGTGATATGACATCACTCGAAGGAGGATTTTATTCTGCAGAAGACGCCGATAGTGAAGGGGAAGAGGGGAAGTTTTATCTGTGGTACGAGGAAGAACTCCGGGAAATTTTGGGAGAAAATTCTGATTTAATAATAAAATTATTTAATTGTGAAAAAGATGGTAACTGGATTGATCCGACAATTGGCGGTGCTCCGGGTACAAATATTTTACATCTGAAAAAATCATACGAAGAATTAGCGCAGGAAAATGAATTAAAGACAGATGATTTAAAAAATAGAATAGACCGGGCAAGAAATAAATTATTTGAAGCCAGAAAAAAGAGAGTTCATCCATATAAAGATGATAAAATTTTAACTGACTGGAACGGCCTGATGATTTCGGCCTTTGCAAAAGCAGCGCAGGTTTTGGGCAAAGAAGGATACCAGGGAATAGCAGAAAAGGCCGCGGAGTTTATCTTTCAAAAGTTAAGAGCCGAAAATGGAAAACTGCTTCATCGCTACAGGCAGGGAGAAGCAGGTATCTCTGCAAATATAGATGATTATTCCTTTCTCATAGCAGCATTACTGGATCTTTATGAAGCTTCATTTAAGGTTGCATATCTAAAAAGCGCTATTAAATTGAGCGAAACTCTATTAAATTCATTTTGGGATAATACAAACGGTGGATTTTATTTTACTGCTGATGATAGCGAGAAATTAATATCACGACAGAAAGAAGTTTACGATGGAGCAATTCCATCCGGAAATTCCGTTGCTCTGTTAAACCTTTTAAGGTTGGGTAGATTTACCGGGGACACTATTTATGAAAAAAAGGCACATCAACTTGTAAAGGGTTTTTCAAATGTGGTTAAAAACTCACCCATTGCCTTCAGTCAGTTTTTGGCTTCACTGGATTTTGCTTTTGGTCCTTCAAAGGAAATTGTAATAGTCGGGAAACAAGACAACTCTGAATCCGAAAAAATATTAAGCTTCATCAGGGAGAAGTTTATTCCAAATAAGGTAATCCTTTTTAAAGAAGAAGAACGCCAGGATATTGTAAATATTGCTAAATTTACAGGGGATCAAAAATCATTAAATGGTAAAACAACTGTTTATGTTTGTGAAAATTTTAATTGTAAAATACCGGTAACAGAATTAAAAGAACTTGAAAATTTGTTAAAGTAATGAGTTCAAAAAAGAAAAAAATAAAAATAAAAATTAAAAAGAAGAAAAAAAGAACCCCTGTTCCTAAAAAGCCGCCGAAAGTAATCAGCGATAAAAAAACCTACGATCGTAATAAAGAGAAAGAAAAAGCAAAAAAGGAAGAAGAGGAATAACGTAATGCCGAAAGCTTCTGTTATTATTTCATTTTACAACAGGATCGATTACCTGAAGTTTGTATTTGCAGGTTTCGAACGGCAAACATTCCGCGATATTGAAATAATTATTGCGGATGATGGATCAAAAGAAGAAATAGTAAAAGAAATTGAGAAGCTATCATTAAAAGTATCTTTTCCGTTTATACATCTCTGGCATGAGGATAAAGGATTCAGAAAAAATAAAATTCTAAATCGGGCAATAACAGAAGCAAAATCTGATTATTTGATTTTTATAGATGGTGATTGTGTGCCGCACAGGGAATTTATCAGAGAACATTATGACAACAAAAATGAAAACAAATGCCTGACTGGCAGACGGGTAAATCTTTCAGAAAAATTTACTAAAAATCTGAATGAAGAAGACATTAAGAACGGCTACCTTGAAAACTCACTGCATCTTATGATAGGCGATGGATTATTTGGTAAGTCGGATTATGTTGAAAGAGGGTTTTATGTTCAGAATAAATTTCTGAGAAACTATTTAAACAAAAAGAAACGGGGACTCCTCGGTTGTAATTTTTCAATTCATAAAAAAGATATGATTGCAATAAACGGTTTTGACGAGAGATATGAACTTCCTTCAATTGGCGAAGACAGTGATGTCCAGTATAGGCTCGAATTAAACAATGTAAAAATTGAATCTCTGAATAATATTGCTGTTCAGTATCATCTTTATCATAAGCTCCAGGAAAGACCGCGAAAAAATCTTGATTTATTTGCAAAAATCAAAGAATCAGGCCAATTTTACACTCCTTTCGGAATAAATTAATAATATTTTTAGAATTCTTGCATTATTCAAACCCTCGCCTTATATTTGAAGCCGTATTTTTATTTTTACCTAAATAATTAAGGTAAACAATGCTTGATGACTTAGATATTAAGATTCTTAACCTTCTTCAGAATAATGCGAGGATCAAGAGAAATGTAATTTCTGAAACCGTAGGTTTATCGCTTCCCACGGTAAGCGAGCGTCTTCATAAACTTGAAGAGAAGGGATACATACAGGGATATTTTACTAAACTTGACCGTAAAGCTTTCGGATATGATATACTTGCATATGTTTTTGTAACAATGGACTCTTCAAAACATTATAAATCGCTGATTAACAAAGTTGAAAAGAACACGATGATAATCGAGTGTCATTCTGTCTTGGGTGAAGGTTCACATCTTTTAAAAGTGATAGCAAAAAAAACTGCCTCGCTTGAGAACCTCCTGGGAGAAATACAATCCTGGCCCGGCGTTGTTTCAACCAAAACGACGTACATTTTATCTGCGATTAAAGAGACAACTGAAATAGATATTCAATAATTAATAATAAAAAAGGAAGGTAGCATATGGCAAAGACAGTTTCTGCGATTGACAATGTTCTGAAATTTATAAAATCGAAGGGGATACAGTTCGTTGACATGAAATTTATGGACTTTCCGGGTCAGTGGCAGCATTTCACTGTTCCGGTTTCTCAATTTGATGGTGGATCTTTTGAAGACGGTTTTGGTTTTGACGGATCATCAATTCGCGGATGGAAAGCCATTAACGAAAGCGATATGCTTATAATTCCTGATCCAAAAACTATGTTTTTAGATCCCTTTATTGAAGCCCCGACTTTAAGCTTAATCTGCGATGTTTATGAGCCGGCAACAAAAGAAAAATATTCACGCTGCCCGAGGAACATTGTGCAGAAAGCTAATGCTTATCTTAACTCAACAGGGATAGCAGATACAGCTTTTTTTGGTCCGGAAGCTGAATTCTTTGTTTTTGATGATGTTAGATTTGATTCAAAACCAAATGGAAGTTTTTATGTAGTTGATTCGAGTGAAGGAAGATGGAACAGCGGTCGTGAAGAGGCTCCAAACCTCGGGTATAAACCAAGATATAAAGAAGGTTATTTTCCTGTGCCGCCAACTGACTCTTTAATGGACCTGAGAAACGAAATGGTAACGAATTTACTTAACGCCGGAATTGATGTAGAAGCGCAACATCACGAAGTAGCAAGTGGCGGGCAATGCGAAATTGATCTTCGTTTCCAGCCAATGCTTGTATCAGCTGATCAGTTATTGATGTTTAAATACATAGTTAAAAACACGGCAAAGAAAAACAATAAGACAGCCACTTACATGCCTAAGCCTGTGTTCGGTGATAACGGAAGCGGAATGCACGTTCATACAAGCCTTTGGAAAAAAGGCAAACCTCTTTTTGCTGGTTCAGGTTATGCGGGACTTAGTGAAACGGGATTGTATTTTATAGGTGGACTTTTAAAACACGCAGCATCACTTCTGGCTTTTACAAATCCAACTACTAATTCCTATAAAAGATTGGTTCCCGGCTTTGAAGCACCTGTAAATCTTGCTTACTCACAGAGAAACAGAAGTGCATCTGTCAGGATTCCTATGTATTCATCAAGTCCTAAAGCAAAACGAGTCGAGTTCCGTTGTCCGGATCCTTCGTGTAATCCATATCTCGCATTTTCAGCTATACTGATGGCCGGGCTGGATGGAATAATAAACAGGATCGATCCGGGTGAACCGCTTGATAAAGATATTTATGATATGTCTCCTGAAGAGTTAAAGGACGTTCCTTCAACACCGGGCAGCTTAAATGAAGCATTGAAAGCTCTGGCAAACGATCACGAATATTTATTGAAGGGTGATGTCTTTACAGAAGACGTGATTGATACCTGGATTAAATATAAAACTGAAAAAGAAATAAAACCGATGGCACTTCAGCCGCATCCGTATGAATTTCATTTATATTACGATGTATAGGTAGATTGTTTAGGTAGGTTATAGGCGGGTTATCCCGCCTTTTTTATTTTATCCATTCCTTCCAGATTCTTGGCTGGTGACCAACTGTAGCTTTCCCTTCATTTCTAACTATCGGGGTTTTCAATAGCAGAGGATCAGATAATAGTTCTTCTTCAAGATCATAAACCATATACTGCAGCCCGCGTTTCTGAAATTGTTTTCCGTCTTTATTAATTAATTCTTCAATCGGAACCGATCGTGAAATATTATCCAGCTCGCCTTTTGCAATTCCTTTTTCGTTAAGATCGCGGAAGTGAAAAGGTACATTTCTTTCCTTAAAAAATCTTTCCGCTTTTTGAGTGTCCCGGCATTTTTTTGTGCCGATTATTTGAATGTTCATAATTAAAAATCCGTAAAAATTTCCTGTGTCCTTTTTGCTCTTGGAAATCGGCTTTTGATTCCAGTCTTTGTAACTACTGCTGTACCAAGTAAAAAACCTTTGTATTTAATCACACATTGACTTTCTATATCAATTTCTTTTTTTATTGTTCCACCCTCAAGGTATTTTCTTAGTTCATACTGGTTTTCAATTTGGTAGATGTTTTTTGAAATATAATCCTGGAAAATCTGTGCAGCCTGGGTGTGAAATACAAGCCTGCCGTTTTTATCAATAACGCCAAATTTTGTCCCTATTCTCTGGAAATATCCTGGATATGGATCTTCCCATTCTTTGCTTACGAGAAAAACATCATTCGATTTAAGAAGAAATTGATAATCTGATAGAATTTCTTCCGGGATTCCGAAATCATCATAAATATTTTGTAGAAGCGAACGAATTTCTTTCTTTTCGGGACTAAGCAATTTTAATTCCCTTTGGTTTGGGAGTGTTTGTTCAGGTGCTTCAGTTTCACCTGTTTTTTTCAATTTTATTATAAAGAATCCATCTGTATCTGCTTCCCAGGGTAAAATACGTCTGGCTTTTTCCAGTTGCTTATTTAATTGTTTCCCATTGTAACTTGTAAATGCTTGGTGTGATTCTACAGGCAAAGCAATTTCCATTACCTCAACGGGATATTTTTCAAGTACTTTGTTCAAAACCAGTTCATTTTCTTCGGGGGTTAATGTGCAGGTTGAATACACAATTTCTCCGCCCACCTTTGCCATTTTAATTGCCCCGATAAGAAGTCTTAATTGCAAATCACCAAGTCTTTCCGCCCGCTCAAGTGACCACCAGTCATTTACTTCTCCTTTCTTTTGTATGATGCCTAGGCCACTGCATGGTGCATCGACTAGTACTTTATCAAAATGATGATTGTAATGTTTGCTTAGCCATTCGCCTTTTGTGTGAGTCACACCGGTATTTACAATGTTCATACGGTCAAGATTATAGACAAGCATTTTTAATCTGTTAAGTTGTACCTCGTTGGAAATAAGCGTGCCCCGGTTTTCCATCATTTCCGCAAGCTCTGTAGTTTTAGAACCGGGCGCAGCACAAAGATCGAGCACTATATCATCCGGAGAAGGATTAAGTATAAGAGGCGGAATCATCGAAGATAGTCCCTGTATGTAATATTCACCGATAATATGCTCAATTGCTATTCCCAGGAGATTTGGGTCTTCAGTAATCTTTAAAGCATATTCAATATTCTTAATTTCTTCAGTTTTAATGTTGTAGTCTTTTAGAAGAGTCTGGGAAAGTTTTTCTCTGGTAGTTTTTAATTTATTTACTCGAATATAACGCGAAGGTTTTTCGCTAATAAATTCAAGATATTTTTCAGCGGAGGATTGTCCGTAGAGCGAATCAAGGTAATCGTATATTTTATTGCTGACCTGCTTGTTTTCCCGCAGCTTGTGGTTTTTCTTATTTTTCAATATCTGTTTAAGTTTAACACTCTGAAAATTTCATTAACTAAAGCATTTCCTCTTTTTTCGCCAGGGAATGTTTTTTTATAATCTGCTTCTATTTCTTTTATAATTGTGTCCAGATAATTTTCGTATTCACTGACTGATGATTTAACTTCGTTCGGGTTTTTAGGAACATTTAATTCTTTAATTTTATGTCTGCTTGCATAGACAATGAATTTTGCCTTGCTCTGGCTGTCAGCCTGCAACACAGCTGTACCATCGATAGTTAGCACTTCAAAAGTCCCGAAAAATTCCTCTCCAATTACAAGTGAATTTCCGGGGAGTTCAATTTTATCAGCATCGCCTCCTGTAGTAAAATCGTCAGGAAATTTCTTTATACCTTCATCAGAAAGTGAAGTTGTCCATTTTGTAATAAATTCTTTTTCTTTCACAAAATATTTTATGTGTTATGAGTTAAGAATTTTATTGTAATAATCTTCGTATAAAGGCAGAACCGATGATGTATCAAAATTTTCTACCGCTCTTTTCCGTGAGTTGTCTGAAAAGAGTTTGTGCTTTTTATCGTTTGTCAGAAGATTGATAGCATATTTAGCCATTCTGGAAATATCTCCGATTTCGGCAATAAATCCGGTTTCATTATGGCGAATTAATTCAGGCAAGCCGCCAACGCTTGAACTGACAACCGGAATTCCGCAAGCCATTGCTTCAAGAGCCGCAAGTCCAAAACTTTCTGATTGAGATGGAATAAGGAACAGATCTGCGGAATTTAAGATTTCTACCAGCCCTTCCTGCTTTCCTAAAAATTTAACGTGATCGCAAAGCTTAAGCTCCCTGCATAATCGTTCGCATTCCGATCTGTCAGGTCCGTCACCGATTAATAATAATTTAGCAGGAACTTCCTTCCTTACAAATTCAAGTATTCTTATTGTATCCGATACACGCTTTACTGCCCTGAAGTTTGAAGTATGAACAATTATTTTTTCATCTTTCCCTGCAAGATTTTTCCTGAAGCATTTATCCCCCTGAGGTTTGTAAACACTCGTGTCGATAAAATTTGGTATTACTTCAATTTCCTTTTCAATGTTATAATTTGTTATGGTTTTTTCTTTTAAGAATCTCGAAACTGCTGTAACGCCATCGCTTTGTTCAGTACTGAATTTTACGAGTGGAAGAAAAGAGGGCTCCAGTCCAACAAGAGTAATATCTGTTCCGTGTAAAGTTGTGATGATTTTTAAATCTCTTTTATCCTTTAACATTTGTTTTGCAAGATATGCGCTGCTTGCATGCGGAATTGCGTAATGTACGTGAAGTAGATCAAGTTTTTCATATTCTGCAACTTCAACCATTTTGCTGGCAAGCGCAAGACTGTAAAGGGGAAATTCAAACAACGGGTAGCTGCTCATTTCAACTTCGTGAAAAACTATATTTTCTACATAGTGATTTAGTCTGAAAGGGAGTGCGTAACTAATAAAATGTACTTCGTGACCTTTCTCTGCTAATGCTTTTCCAAGTTCCGTAGCAAGAACTCCGCTGCCACCATAGGTGGGATAACAAGTTATTCCAATTTTCATAAATTTAAGCTCTGTGGTTTATTAGGCAAAAAGTGCGCGATCAATATTCCACACTTACATTCACAAAAATACATAAAATTTTCCGCATTATTAATTTCTGGGGCTATATTTAGTAATACTTAGAAATTATAATATGATTCCGGATGAATTTTATATGAACAAATAGCCCATATTGTGTTTATTTTTAGATAAATATTTGAAGTTTTTATGAATATTCTTGTAATAGGCCAAACCCTTGAGGACCACATTAATTACAGGGAAACAACGAGCATTAAGCCCGGTGGAATCGTTTATTCGGTCCTGGGACTAAAAAGCATTATCGATAAAAATGACCGGATTTCTCTCTGTTCTTCAATTTTTGAAAAAGATATGAGATTATTTTCGCCGGTTTATAATGATATTGATAAATCATTATTCAGCTATGTTGATGAAATACCGAAAGTATATCTGAATATATCGGATGAAGGTGAAAGAGGGGAATGTTATTCGCTGGTAAATAAGAATTTGTCTTTAGGTAAAATTACTGATTTTAATATTTATGATGGTATCCTGATTAATATGATTACCGGGTTTGATATTACTCTTGATCAAATAAAATTAATTCGTTCGAAATTTAAAAGGGATATTTTCTTTGATGTTCATACACTTGCGCGCGGATTGGAAAAAAACGGCACACGAAATTTTCGGGTAATTCCGGGATTTGAAAAGTGGGCGGAGAATATTGATATACTCCAGGTTAATGAAATGGAATTTTCATTTCTTTTTGAATTAAAAAGTGAAAAAGAAATTATTGAAAAACTTTTCAATCTCGGTGTAAAAATATTAGTAATAACAAATGGAAAAATTGGAGCCAGGGTATATTACAGAAAGGAAGATGAAGTAGTCAGTAGTTTTGTCGCTTCAAAAAAGATGGTGGTTAAAAATAACGTGGGCTGTGGTGATGTTTTTGGGGCGGTATTCTTTTATTCATATATTTGTGAAAATGATATTGGAAATGCGCTTCGCCTTGCTAACAATGCGGCCGGGTTTGCTGTTGCATATGATAATTTAGAAAATTCAGAAGGTTTCAGAAACGATGTTACCGCAGGACTTGATTAAAAAGAGAATAATGGTTTCCGGTGCGAACGGAATGCTTGGTCAGAGAACGATCAATTTTTACAAAGTAATTGAAAATGTTCAATTGCTGGGAACTTCTATAGAAGAGAAACCCGTTTTTAAGGATGTAGATTATATAAGTTGTGATCTTTCGAACAGGGAACAAATAAAGAAAATTATTTCGGATTTTTGCCCGGATTTTATTGTGAATGCTGCAGCATTTACTAATGTGGACCTTAGTGAAAGTGAAAAAGAATTGGCCTGGAAGACTAATGTAAAAGGGGTGGAATATTTAGCAGAAGGGGCAAGAATAATTGATGCGCAGTTAATTCATATTTCTTCCGATTATATATTTGACGGCAAAAGCGGTCCTTATTCGGAGACGGATA
Organism: uncultured Bacteroidota bacterium; assembly: GCA_963748105.1. GTDB lineage: Bacteria > Bacteroidota > Ignavibacteria > Ignavibacteriales > Ignavibacteriaceae > JAKAGZ01. The sequence goes on from CAVVHP010000011.1 coordinate 218,424, forward strand.
AGCCAAACCCGATTGGGTATTATGGCAGAACGAAGCTGGCAAGTGAAAATGCCCTGAAGATAAGCGGATGTATTTACACTGTGCTAAGAACAAATGTACTTTATGGAATTGCGGACAGCAGGCCAGATTTTGTGAGGTGGGTTGTTAACAGTGTCAGGTCAGGTAAACAGATAAATATTGTTACGGACCAGGTGAATAATCCAACATTTATAGATGATTTAGTTCAGGCAATAAACAGGGTAATTGAGTTCAGAAAGCAGGGAATTTTTAACATAGGGGGAAGAGAATTTCTTAATAGATTTGAATTTACTGAATAAATTGCCGATTTTTTTAATCTGGATAATAATTTAATTAAACCTATTCTAACAGAGGAACTTAATCAGCCTGCTAAAAGACCCCTTAAATCCGGTCTGTTAACTTTAAAGGCGGAAACAGAATTGAGTTATAAACCTCATACTATAGGGGAAACACTCACACTAATGAAAAGAGAACTCAATTTATGATTAATAAATATGAAGCATTTATTTTTGATCTTGATGGTACTATTTACCGGGGTAGTAATGTTATAAAAAATGCTGATGAGACTATTAACTTCCTCAAAAAAAAAGGCAAGAAGCTCATCTTTATTTCCAATAAAACCACAGGCACAATTACAGAATATTACAATTTCCTGAAACAGGGGGGATTGGATATTTGTCAGGAAGACATTTTAAATTCTACTGTAATTCTTAAAAAATTTCTGGTTGAAAATTTCCCCGGCGCATATTTTTACGCTATTGGTGAAGTAGTTTTTATAAACGAAATAAAAGAAGCCGGATTAAAATATTCCGAAAACCCTTCCGAGATTGATGTCCTTCTGGTAACATTAGACAGGACATTAAACTATCAGAAACTTGAAATTGCTGCAAAAGCCCTTGAAAAAGGCGCAAGATTTTTTGCCGCCAATATAGATGATACCTGTCCTGTTGAAGACGGTGAAGTCCTGGATGCCGGAGCGACTATTTCAGCGCTTGAAAAAAGAACTCATAAAAAGCTTGAAAATCATTTTGGTAAACCATCTGAATTTATGTTTGATGAAATTACGCGCAGGCTGGCTGTCGATAAAGCAAAGGTTTTACTGGTTGGTGACAGGCTCGAAACAGACATCGCAATGGGGAATAAATTTGGAATTGATACAGCCCTGGTTGCTACCGGAATCAAAAATTATCCAAATGGTAATAAGGATATAAAGCCTACATATTATATTGATTCAGTTTTTGACATCATAAAAACAAATATTTGATATCAATATTTTCCCCACAATTATTTCATTATTCATTTATCAAGAATATTTACCGCCTATCAATTTCGCCCGGTTAGTGCACAACTTTTCCGGTATCTGCAAGTCTAAATACTAAAAGCCAAAATTTGAATGAATCACTGCTTTTGAGCAGCAATAATTTTCAGTTATCATCAAAATTAACCATTGAACCAAAAGATGCTATTTGAGTAAAAGAATGGGCTTATTTTTGCTTTAAGAGTTGATAATAAAAGAGCGAAAAATAGCCCGGAATAATTTATTATCAGTTAATTCAGGAATTATTTATGAAAAATGTATTAATACTAACTATTTTGATTTTGGGGCAGTTGTACGCATTACCTTCCAAAGATTCAATTAATAAAAAAAGAGTGAGAATTGTTGCTGTACGCATTACAGAAAAGATCGATCTGAACGGAGTATTATCCGAAAAGACATGGCAAAACTCAGATAGTATTAGTGATTTTACTCAAAGGGATCCGAATGAGGGAGAAACTCCCAGCCAAAGAACGGTGGTGCATATAGCTTATGATGACCAGAATATTTATATAGCTGCAAGAATGTACGATACAAATCCTGATTCAATACAAGCTAATCTTGCCCGGCGAGATAATGATTCCAATTCCGATCAGTTCACCGTGTTCTTTGATCCTTATAATGATAAAAGAACGGGTTATTATTTTGGAGTAACTGCTGCCGGTACCCTGAAAGATGGTGTACTATATAATGATTCATGGGATGATAATTCCTGGGATGGTGTTTGGGAAGGAAAAGCTAAAATTGATGATAAAGGGTGGACGGCGGAATTCAGAATACCATTTTCTCAAATAAAATTTAAGTCAACAGATATACAAACCTGGGGTGTTGATTTTAAAAGAGATATCGCCCGAAGTCACGAACAGGATTATCTTGTTTATATTCCTAAAAAAGAAAGCGGTTTTGTCTCACACTTTTTTGACCTGACAGGGATAAAGGATATTAAACCATCCAATAAACTTGAGATACTTCCTTATATAACTTCAAAGGCAGCTTACACAGCACACGATGCAGGTGATCCATTTAATAACGGATCGCAATATTCAACCGGACTTGGTGCAGATTTAAAATATAATCTGGGAAGCAACCTTACACTTAAATGCGGCAATCAATCCGGATTTCGGACAGGTGGAAATTGATCCGGCTGTAATTAACCTGAGTGACGGTGAAACTTATTTTTCTGAAAAGAGACCTTTCTTCGTCGAAGGTTCAAATATTTTCAACTTCGGATACGGCGGTTCAAATAATAACTGGGGATTTAACTGGGGCGGACCGGAATTCTTTTACAGCAGGAGAATAGGAAGAAATCCGGAAGGAAGCCTGCCGGATGCCGATTACAGCGATATACCTTCGGGTACGCATATTCTCGGCGCGGCGAAACTGACCGGCAAGATAGGCAACAATTTTAACATCGGCGCAATTCAATCTGTTACACAGAGAGAGTTCGCGAAAATAAATTACAACGGAAAAACTTCCGACGTTGAAGTAGAACCGCTGACTTATTACGGCGTGGTTCGCGGGCAGAACGAATTTAATTCAGGACGCCAGGGACTCGGGTTTATTTCAACGTACACAAACAGGTTTTTTAAAGACAACAGGCTGAGCAACCAGATTAATAAAAGCGCATTTTCAGGTGGAATTGACGGATGGACTACTCTTGATGAAGATAAGAAATGGGTTGTAACAGGATGGGGCGGAATAAGCTCATCTTACGGGAACAAAGCAGAGAATGCTCGATGTTCAGCAGAATCCAAGACATTATTTCCAGAGACCCGACCTGCCGTCATTAAGCGTGGACAGTTCGGCTACATCACTTACCGGTTACGCCGGAAGATTTTCTCTCAATAAACAAAGCGGCGACTCCTACCTCAATGCAGCCTTCGGTTTTATCAGCCCGGGCTTTGACGTGAATGATCTCGGTTTTATGTGGAGAACAAATCAGATTAATATGCACTTGGTTACCGGATACAGGTGGAGAAACCCGACGAGCTGGTACAGGAGCGCGTCTGTAAATATTGCAGGATTCAGATCGTATAATTATGATAACGATATTACCTGGCAGGGATTATTTACAAATGGTTATGTAACATTTTTAAATTATATGGAATTTTACTGGAGCAGTGCTTTTAATCCGCATACGGTTAATGACAGGGCCACCAGAGGCGGCCCGGCAATTATAAATCCTGTAGGTTACGAAATAAATCTTGGGGCAAACAGCGATTCAAGAAAAGACATAATTCTGAGTTTGAATTATAACCTGTACAATCAATCGGATAATTCTTATAGCTGGGGATTTGAACCGGATATTTCTTTCAGGCCTTTGCCGAGTCTATACGTAAGCATTGAACCAAGATACTCAAGAAATTATGACCGGTCGCAATATGTTGGAACATTTGATGATCCGTACGCTGTAAACACTTACGGAAAAAGATATGTGTTCGGCGAGCTGGATCAGAAAACATTTTCTGCAGGCATAAGAGTTAACTGGACGTTTACACCTTCATTAAGCTTACAGATGTTTGTGCAGCCTCTTATTTCAACGGGCTCATATAAAAATTATAAAGAACTGGCAAAAGGCCGCACATATGATTTCAATGTTTACGGGCAGGATGGTTCAACATTTGATAAAAACAATTATACGGCTGATCCCGATGGGAACGGTCCGGCACAGCCGATTGATATAGGCAACAACGATTTTAATTTTACATCGCTACGCGGCAACGCCGTTTTAAGATGGGAATATAAACCCGGTTCTACTTTTTACTTTGTCTGGACGCAGACAAGAAGCGATATGACAGAGAACCCGGATTTTCAGTTCGGCAAGTCTTTCAAAAATATGCTGGATCTGCACCCGGATAATATATTCCTGGTAAAGTTTACATATTGGTTTAATATGTAATATCTCTCCAAATGTTAGTGGTTGGTTACCACTTAAACCCCGCAAAAAGCGGGGTTTTTAATTTTCTATTTACGCTTAGCTTTTTCCTAATAAAAAAGGACTTTGTTATGTATTTGAAAATTATTTTAGCAATATCATTTTTTTTGCCTGAACATTTTCCCCACATATAAGTCTGTAGAAATATATACCATTTGAAAGATTTAGAGCATTAAATTTCACTTTATAATTGCCAACTTCCTGATATTTATTTACTAAAGTAGATATTTCTCTGCCTAGTACATCAAATATTTTTATGCTTACAATCCCGGGCTTCTTTATATCATAACTAATAATTGTTGAAGGATTGAATGGATTTGGATAATTCTGATATAATTCAAATTTAATTGGTAAGGACTTATCTTTTATCTTGCCTACGCTTGTTATTCCGCCATTGTCTGTACCTAAAATTGTTCCCCCTTCTCCAACTATCCAGCCTTTTGATTGGTTTATGAAGAAAATTTTCTTCAGCCATTTTTCAATATTATCAGCCTGCACATTCCAGTTTAATCCACCATCATTTGTATAGTAAACTCTATTGCTACCATTTTTATCTGTACTATTACATATGAACCAGCCATGAAGATTGTCTTTAAAAAAAATTGATTCTATTTGTCCATTAATATTAGATAATACCGTATCTTTCCAGGTAGTCCCGGCATTAGTAGTTCTATAAATATATTGTTGCCCGGCTGCCCAACCGTTGTTCTCATCAATAAAACTTAATGAAAAGATAGAATTGTTGGTCCCTGGATTATTTTCATTCCACGTAGCACCCCCATCAGTTGTTTTATATATTGAATGATATGCAACTGCGAATCCAACATCTTTCGAAGAAAAGTACAAGTCCAAAATGCCATATAATGCAGAGGCCCAGTTCCAACTTTGCCCGCCATCAGTAGTTCGGTAAATATGTGAGCCGTAGTTTGCTCCACTACATGCCCATCCAAAATCTTTATCAATAAAATAGATCATATCCAGAGGTTCGTTGGAATCATGGGCAGGATTATTCTGTTCTGTCCACGAACTTCCGCCATTTGTAGTCTTATAAATTTGTCCGGAATATAAGGAGATCCAGCCAATAGAGGAATTAATAAAACAAATATCCATAACCCTAGAAGGTGAAGGAATATTCACTAAATTCCAGTTCTGGCCACCATTTGTAGTTCTCAATATTTCACCACTGATACCACTTACCCACCCATTATTCTCATCAATAAACGATAGTGAGAGTAAAAAAGCTGTATTGCCTTTATTAAAATTAATCCAGCTATTGCCGTTATCAGTTGTTTTGGCAATTAATCCATTATCTCCCGAAATCCACCATTTGCCAGAACCGCCATTTGCTACTGAATTAACAGGCAAAGCACTTTTACTTACATCATTCCAGGTGGCTCCGGAATCTGAAGTATAAAAGATTTTTCCATTTGCATAGAGATTACCTGTATCCTCCCCTTTTCCTATTACAATTCCATTAAATTTATCAAAGAATTTGGCATCGCGGATTGACGAAATCGCTTCACCATTCTTAAATTGATTAAGGTCAACATAGTCCCAGGAGTTACCACCGTCAGTTGTAAAAAATAGGGCACTAGACAATGTGCCAATCCATCCATTTAAATTATCACTAAAATTTATTGACACACTTCTCGGGGAATAATTAATTGAAGAAACTGACCACGTATCTCCTCCGTTGGTTGTACGCAAATATAATCCGTAATCACCAACTGCAAACCCCTGATTTGTATCAATAAATACAATAGAAGTTAAGTTATGGGGAAGATTATTATACTGAATGGTCCAATCCATTCCTCCATTAGTAGTGTGCAGCAATGCTCCATTAATCCCATTTGAAGAAGCGATCCAACCATTAAAACTATCTGTAAAGTAAACATCATTATAAGCTTCGCTTAAGGTCGAAGTCTGCTTATCCCAGGAATTTCCTTCATCGGATGAATAAAGGATAGTTCCGCCGTTACCAATTATCCAGCCTTTTTGACTATTTACGAAAAATATTTTATTCAAATTGCTTGTTGTCTTGCTATCGATGCTTTCCCAGGTGCTTCCAAGGTTAGTACTTTTTAAAATAGTGCCACTTGCGCCTACGACTATAATATTACTCTCAGACAAGTAAATAATATCATTAAGGTCATTACCCTGTGGTAATGGATTTTGCCATTGCCATTGGCAAAATGCTCTTAGAGAGAAAAAAAGAAATATAGTCAACAAAAAAATAAGTTTTCTCAATTGTATCCCCATTATTAGGTTTTTGAATTCCTAAATTTATGTTATGAATGGTAAATATTCAACAATTATTTAGTATACGGTATGGTTCATTGAGTTACCGGTCAGTTGTGCTGACTATAATTCAGAAATTCTTAAAATTCCCCGTTTTATTTTGCGCCAGTATTCCGTAGTGAAAAGGCGGCAGATTAATGTTGTATTTTAAAATTGAAAATCCGGTATCAATTAGTAAACTTTTCAAATCTTCCGGCCTTGGCCTGATTTCCATTGCGGGTCCGCGCGGTGTGGAAGGATCATAATTCCAGTGAATTACCCCTAGCCTTCCGTTTTTCTTTAGAATCCTGTGCGCCTCCTTCAGAATGCTTTCAGATTCTTTGGCATGAAGAATATTAAAAAGAAATACGAAATCAATTTCTTCATTTACCAGTCCGGTACCTTCTTTTATAAAATCTTTGTTAAATAAAGACACATTCTGCAGCTTCTCTTTTAGTGATTTCGATTCAAGTTTCTCGATCATTTCATTTTCAATATCGTAGGCGTAAACTTTTCCTTTAATTCTCTTTGCTGCCGGTATTGTAAATGTTCCGTAACCAGAGCCCAAATCGACAAGTTTTTCTATCTTTTCGTCTATCTCCAATTCATCGAGTATTTTTTCTACGTCGAAAAACTGGCTCCACATTTCCTCATCTGGCATTCCGCTTTCCCTTGCTTTCATTTGTCTCCCTGATTTACACGGTAAATTTTATTGAATTTAAAAATAATAAAAGCCCGAACGGGTTTCATATTTCTTGCTGGTTTTTGTCATAAAAAAACACCCCGGTCGGCGGGGTGTTTTTAATTAGTACTTTAAGATTTCAGATTTATTTCTTTCCGGCATCGTTTGAAAGTTTCTGTAGGAGGTTTTGCAGGTTCTCCAGCTGCTTCGCGGCCTCAGAAAATTTCCTTTGTCCCGAATATTTCAGGTAATTGTTAAACGCTTCGTTCGCCCGCTTTATGAGTTCACCGTTGTGCGTCATAATTTTCTGACTTGAAGAAACATTCTGCTTAACGGGCTCGCTGTTTGCCGCCGCGTTAAAGAATTTATTCAGCGCCTGTTCAAATGTTTCGGCGTAGCTCATATCATCACCGTGCATCACCACTACAAGCCTGAGCTCGGGGTATGCGGCGGTTTCGGCCTGCAGGTAAATCGGCTCAACATAAAACAGCGTGTTAGCAACCGGTATTGCGAGCACATTTCCCCGGATAACGTTTGAACCTCTCTGGTCCCACAAGGTAAGCTGACCTGAGAGGAAACTATCCTGGTCGATTTTTGTCTCAACCTGCTGTGGTCCGGTGATCATCCTTCCCTTGGGGAACTTGTACGTGATAAGCTTGCCGTAATTTTCAGGGTCGCACATTCCCGCAATCCAACCTATAAGTACCTGCCTGTTTTTAGGAGTGAAAGGAAGAATCAGCGAAAACTGCGACTTGTTTGAGCCGGGCAGCTGCCAGATAATGTAATAAGGCTCAACCGGCTGAATATTGCTGTAATATTTTTCAGTCGCCCTTACCCAGATGTCTTCCTGATTGTAAAAAACTGTGGGGTCCGTCATATGATATTTTTCGTACATTATTCCCTGAGTGAGAAGCATATCCAGAGGGTACCGTATATGCGCGAGCAGTCCTTTTGTCATTGCGGATTCCGGCTTAAACAGGTTCGGATAAATCTTACTCCAGACTTTTATCAGCGGATCCGTTTTATCTACCACATAAAAATCCACCGTGCCGTCGTACGCGTTAACGACAACTTTAACAGAGTTTCTTATATAATTTGCGCCGTTAAATATTTCATTTACGCTGCTGTTTAAACTTTGGCCTTTTTTGTTTTCGCCGTAACCAATTTTTTCATCAGAATTGAACGGCTCGCTGTACGGGAAATAACTGGAGGTTGTGTATGCGTCAATCATCCAGTAAAGTTTGCCGTTGTCCAGCACTATATAAGGATCGTTATCAAATTTAAGGAACGGCGCTAGAAGTTTTACGCGTTCTTCAATCTGGCGGTGAAACATAATTCTGCTGCTGTCCGTCGGGTAATCTGAAAACAACAGCTGCGTTCCGTCCCGTTTCCATCCGAATAAAAATTTCCGCCACAGGCTGCTGATCATCACGCCGCCTTTGCCGTTGTACCGGTTGTAGATATTCTGGTTTCCGTTGGGGTAATCAAATTCTTTTTCTTTTGAGTTAACAACTACCGGCGCATTTGTAAGTTCACCGTAATAAATCCGGGGCTGACTTACAGCAAGCGAAGAATCTTCGCTTTTAGTGGGTATGTCCTTTATGAGCAAGTGAGGAAGCCCCTGCTGTGTAAATTCGTTTACCGTAGACATTGTAAGTCCGTAGCCGTGCGTGTATTGGAAGCGTCTGTTGACAAAAGTCTGGCTCTGCTGTGGTAGATTGTTAATATCCATTTCTCTTGCCGAAACCATTACCTGGCGTATTTGTCCGTTAATGTTGTACCTGTCTACGTCAACACCGGAGAACTGGTAATAAAGCCTGAATCCTTGGAACTGCCTGTAAGTTGCACCAAGCGCGCGCCAGTCCCACAGTCTTATGTTATTAAAAATTGCCGGATTGTTTTTAACGGTGTTCATTGTAAAAGTCCCGTTCTCTGGGAATTCTTTTTCCTGAACTTTATCCAGTCCAAAGCCAAGCCGTGTGAATTTTATATTGTTCTTAATGTACGGACGCTCATAAGTGATTTCATTCGGCTTAACCATGAAAGTCTCGAAAAGACCGGGAATAGCTGATAGCCCGATGAACCATAATAATATCATTAGTCCGGCAGTACCTGATAAAATGAAAAGCGGCTCATTGTTGGAATTTATTTTAAGCTTCTTGAATATATTTCTGTACCTGTTTCTTAACGCCGGGACTATAATTACGATACTCATAAGAACCATTAGCAGGATGATGATATTATAAACGGGTATTAATATAGTTGAATCAGTCCATCCCGGTCCGAAAACAACTCCGCTGTCTGAATACATTAGGTGATACTTACTTAATAATTTTCCGAATGCCAGCACTAATAAAAACATTGAAGAATTCAGGTAAATTGAATTGTGCAGATTTTTAGTTGCTGCCGAAACCGAAGGGGGAAGGTAAAAGAAAATTCCCTGCTGATTCATCCTGACAAATGATGAAATAAATGAAGCCCCCAGTGAAAGAAAAGTAATTGTGAATAATAAAATATAAATGATGTCCAGGAATGGCAATGCGAACAAATAAAAACCAATAGTATTTCCGAATAAAGGATCAGTTGCTGTAGTGGGAACGCTGTTCAGAAATTTTAGAATTATCGACCAGTTTGTATATCCCCACACCGTACCTAAAAATGTCGCGATTAAAACGGCAGACCATTTTATTAATTTAAAATCTTTTGGAAGAAACATTGTCAACAAATAGGTACCGCCAAATGAAACTATGATTCCCGCAAGGGCACAGATCACACTATAAAGCATCTCGAGCCAGAATCTGTCTGTGAATCCGAGGGCTTTGAACCAGAGAACTTCTCCCCAGAATCCCATAAACCAGAAAAACCCTGCCGTTAGAAGTGCAATAATAATTCCCAGTGCAATTTTTGATTTGTTTTTTGCTTTTAGTCCATTGAAAAATATTATTGCAGCTATTGCAAGAAATATTAGATATATAGCTGAGTACATTGTCTTTACCTTCTAAATAAGTCTTATAAAATAAGTTAAAATCTCAGAATGTTTTTAAACGTAATCATTCCTGAGCTATTATACCAATAAGGGGAATAATTTTTAGATTTTTTGAAAATTTGCTATAAAAAGGCTTTTTGCTACCGGGCTATCTTTAAAGTAGAGGAAAAGTTAACTATTTTTGTGGGTTATAAAATCTACCCGCCCACGTAGCTCAGCTGGATAGAGCAACGGTTTCCTAAACCGTAGGTCACGTGTTCGAATCACGTCGTGGGTACTTCGGTTTTTCTTAAGTGAAAAAGTAATCAGAACCTATAGTTGCCCACCAGGATAAAAATTTTAACATTTTATAATTAACTTCAGTAATTTTCATTAATTTATATGCAGTAAAAGAGATTTTTATTACCCGGGTATTTACATGACAAAATCGGAGATATTGGAAAAAATACGGTTAGCCGGGGTTGTTGGTGCAGGCGGCGGGGGATTTCCATCTCACAGGAAACTCGGTGTAAATGTTGAACACATAATTGCCAACGGTGTGGAATGCGAGCCACTTCTTTACAAAGACCGTGAAGTGATGTTAGAAGAGACCGAAAAAATGCTTCATGGACTTGAGATTATCCGTGAACTTACTGATGCAAAAAAAATAACACTCGCAATAAAAGAAAAAAACCGGGATGCCGCCGGGGTCATTAAACCGTTTGCAGACAAAGCTGGGGTAGATATTTTTATTACAAAAAATGTTTATCCCGCTGGAGATGAATATATTCTGGTTTATGAAATAACAGGAAGAAGAATTCCTCCGAATGGAATTCCATTAATGGTAGGCTGCCTTGTTAATAATGTTGAAACATTAGTTAACATTGCAAACGCCCTTGAGAATATTCCCGTAACAAAAAAGTTTCTTACAATTACCGGAGCGGTTAAGAATCCAATAACTACATCTGTTCCTGTCGGAACCAGTTTTAAGGATTGTATTGATTTAGCGGGGGGATTTACAACAAGCGATCCGGTTGCGCTTACAGGCGGGGTAATGATGGGAGGAGTTGAAACAGATTTTTCTCTCCCGGTTACAAAAACGCTTGGTGGACTGATAATTCTTCCTTCTGATCACACTCTAGTAGTTAGAAAGTCTTCTCCTCAAAAAATCTATAACAAAGCAGGTCACAGCACGTGTGATCAGTGTTCTTTTTGCACGCAACTTTGTCCGCGCTACATTTTAGGTTACCCGATACAGCCGCATCTTGTAATGCGTTCGCTGCAGATGACTGGAGAAGCAAAAGACAGATTAAATCAATGGGCTTCAAGCTGCTGTGAATGTAATGTTTGTACTCTTTTTGCCTGCCCGGAAAAACTTGATCCTAAAAATATTTGCGTGGATACAAAACTAAAACTTCGCGAAGAACAAAAAGGATTTTCCAGAGAGGAGGCAGAAGAAGTTTTCAGGGATGTTCACCCTGTAAGAGAAGGGAGAGAAATTCCAATAACATCTCTGTACCAACGCCTTGGGATTAAAATTTACGACAGGAAAGCAGAGTTTAAGAATATAGATGAAAACATTTCTGAAGTTTTAATCCCTGTAAAATATAATTTTGGCAAAGCCGCTAACCCCGTTGTAAAGATTGGCTCAAAAGTAAGTGAAGGGGAAATGATAGCCTCAACTGATGAAAATGATACGGGCGTTCCTGTCCATTCCAGTATTGATGGTATTGTGAAAGAAATTTCTGAAAAGGGAATTTTAATCTCTAATAATTTTTAATAAAAGGTTTTTTAATGAAAGCAGCTATTGGCCTTGTTGAATTATCAAGTATTGCAAAAGGAATTGAAGTTTCGGATGCAATGCTGAAACTAGCTGATATTGAAATAATTGTTAACCGAACAATTTGTCCCGGCAAATATATGATACTTATTGGTGGTGATGTTGATGCTGTTAATGCCAGTATAGAATCAGGAATAGAAATAAGCGCAGATGAGCTGGTCGACCATTTCATAATCCCGAATGTCCACCCATCAATATTTCCTGCAATCAGTGGAGTGAATCCCGTAGTGGATCTCCAGGCACTCGGAGTGATTGAATCTTTTTCGGTTGCGTCTATAATAGAAGCTGCGGATGCAGCAGTTAAATCTGCTTCAGTGGAATTAATAACCGTTTACCTCGCAATGGCAATCGGCGGGAAAGGTTATGTTATGTTTACGGGGGATGTCTCTTCTGTTGAGACGGCTGTTGAAACCGGAGCAGCGGCTATAGCAAAGAAAGGTCTGCTGGTACAGAAAGTAGTTATTCCGCATCCAAGAAAAGAAGTTTTGCAGTCGTGGATCTGAAAGGACTATCTTAAAGATTAATATCAACTGAAAATCATTTTTATGAAATTCGGATTAAAAACAGTTCTCGCTTTAGTATTATTTCCTTTTTTGTTTCTCAACGCACAATTCAAAGACAACAAAGGTTTATTCGGAAATTATTCGGGGGTAAAGAGTCTTTCAAATAATTTGCACGGGATTATCAAACAAAACCAGGCCCGCAATTCTTTGTATTTAAATAAATTTCTCAATTCTGCCGTACCCGCTTCTGCTTCTTCACCGTCCGATCTTACTCTGTTTAGTAATATTGGCAATAACATAGCCGACAGCTTCAAAGGAGATAATCTCTATCTTCATCTCGCAGGAGTTGCATCAACGGTTTTAATTGTGACAACCAATACAGATTATGAAGTCAATAGATTGTTCTATGAACACAAGGAGTTGGGAGAAATAGCTTCACCAATAACGCGAATTGGTTTTTATCTTCCGTTTGTTGTTGGCGGTTCTTTGTATGCATATGGTAAATTAAAATCCGACGATGAGGCACTTGGCGCGTCTTTCGCGGTTTTGCAGTCCAGTATGATAGCCCTGGCATACAATTCACTTTTAAAGGCGATTACAGGGCGTCCGCATCCCGACCCTGCAAATGAAAAAGATATGAAAGGACTGAGTAAAACATTTCGTTTTGGTTTTTTAAGGGGCGGAGTATTCTGGGGCTGGCCTTCAGGGCATACTTCAACAACAATGGCGGTGGTTTCATCATTAACAAATTTTTATCCCGATAAAAGCTGGCTGAAAGTAGCCGGTTACAGCCTTGTGGCTTATATGATTTACGGAGTTACTTCTGTGCACGGGGGCAGGATGCACTGGTTTTCGGATGCCGTTGCCGCTGCGTTTATGTCCTATGCTATAGGTTCAACCGTTGGAAAATTTTACAGGAATAAATTTAATAAAAACGGTTCACCTGCTCCGGCCTGCTTCGTCTCCACTTGGAGTGAGTTTTTCTTTCCAGTTCTAATTAGAAATTTAAGATCCCCAGTAATTTGTGAGCTATAAAATATATGACGGCGGTTGTAAAAAACCAGCCTAACATATCAAGTATAAACCCGGCTTTAATCATGTCTTTTATCTTTATATACCCGGTGCCGTAGACCAGTGCGTTCGGCGGTGTTGCAACGGGAAGCATAAATGCCATTGACGCCGCAATAGTTGCCGCAACACAGAGCGTAACCGGGTCATCGCCGGTAGTTGCCGCAATTGTGATTATTATTGGTATCATCATGGAAATGACGGCCGTATTCGATGTAACTTCTGTCAGCAGGTCAAGCATTAGAATAAGTGTAAACATAAGAACTATGGTTGATGGTGAGCCGAGAAATGCAACAACAGATGTTGCGATTAAATTAGCCAGGCCTGTTTTGAACATACCGTCAGATAAAGCGATTCCCCCGCCGAAAAGCAGAAGTGTTCCCCAGTCGACAAATTTTGCGTCCGACCAGTCAAGAACAAACTTTTGTTCTTTCCAGTTGACCGGCAGCAGGAATAAAAGGAATGCGCCGAAAAGGGCAATTATATTTTCATCGAACCATGCCAGGTTTTCAAAAAAGGATTTTGAAAAAATATAATTCCAGAAAGGATGGGAGACCCACAAAATCACCACCGTTAAAAAAGCGACTACTGTAAGCTTTTCGGCTTTTGTCCAGAGGCCGAGTTTTTTTCTTTCTTCCACCACAAGCTGTTTGCCGCCCTTTATGTTTTTTACTTCCGGAGGAAAAACTTTTAAAAGCACAAACCAGGTTATCGGAATAAATAATATCACGAAAGGAATCCCGATTTTCATCCAGTCGACAAAATTTATATCCGCAATTCCGGAAGAGCTCAGAATCGAAACGCAGATTCCGTTTGGTGGTGTGCCGATAATTGTTCCTACTCCGCCGATAGATGCGCCCCAGGCAATACCGAGCATGAGAGATTTGCCAAAGTTAGATTCTCCTACCTTGCCGCCACCCTGTACAATTATTCCGGCGCCCAGCGGAAGAAGCATTGCCGTTGTTGCCGTGTTCGAAATCCACATTGAAAGGAATGCGGAAATGGACATCATACCGAGCAGGACAAGTTTTGAATTATTTGCGATGTTTCCGCGCGTAAGTATATAGAGTGTAAGCCTGCGGTCGAGATTCCATTTCTGCATAGCAGCTGCCAGAAGAAAGCCGCTTAGAAATAAAAATATTATAGGGTTGGCATAATTGACAAGGATATTCTTTCCTGTAAACATAAAAACCTTGTCATGGAAAAAACCTGTAACATGAAACAACGGCAAAACGATACCCGGTAAAATTGCTGTTACAGGTATGGGTACGGCTTCTGTAATCCACCAAATTACCATTAATAAAAGGAGAGCAAGCGTAACTTTTGTTCCGTAAGAAAGTTGCAGCACCTGCTGGCCTGAAGCGCCGGAAGGGAGCATTGTTTTTGCGTTTTGAATGAAACTATCTGGTGTGGAAATTAAAAGAATTGTAAAAAATATCACGGGACCTAAAAGAAATCCTGCTGTTTTACGGTATTTATCAAAACCTTCCAGGGCTGAGGAATAATTATCTTCCTTACTCATGGTGGCCTCGCATATTTTCTATTTGAAAATTACAACAATTATCATTAAAATCATTAATGATTAGTATTTAAAATAAATAAAGCAGGTTTCTTCATCTGCAAAAGAAAATTAAATTTTGAAAACAGGGGCAATCACAATCGTATGAATTCACTTTCCTTATTCTTATAACTCGTTTATTTTTTTTGTTCAAGCTGAAACAGCAACGGTTGTTTTGTTCAAGATGAAGGTTTTTTGATTTTATTATAATTCAATAGCCGGTAAGAAATGAACATACTTATTAATTTATTCAAAGAGATTGCGGTATTTCTAGTTATTGCCTACCTGTTTAGTAAAACCCCTGCATTTAAATTACTGCTTACCAGGAAATTTAGTCGTAATTACTTTTTTACTCTTTATGTGATTTTCAGCGCTGTATCCATTATTGGTACTTACTTCGGAGTTCCTGTGGAAGGGGCAATTGCAAACAACAGGGTTATCGGTGCTGTAATAGCCGGACTGATAGGCGGCCCAACGCTGGGATTTTCAGTCGGTCTGACGGCCGGAATACACAGGTATTTTATCGGAGGATTTACAGCGGTTTCCTGCGGCCTATCAACAACTGTTGAAGGATTACTCGCGGGACTGGTTCATCTGTATTTCTTGAAGCAGGAAAAGAACGAAAGAATTTTTGACCCCGACGTGGTTTTCCTGACAACACTTGTTGCTGAAATTTTACAGATGATAATTATTATCGCTATATCCAGACCGATTGACAAGGCCATTGAACTTGTGGAACTTATAGCCTTACCGATGATAATTACAAACTCATTCGGGGCGACATTAATTATGAGCCTGTTCAGGGATCAACGCTATAATTATGATAAGATCGGGTCAGCCTATTCGAAGCAGGCACTTAGGATCACAAAAAAAATTCTCGGTGTGTTAAACAAGGGACTGAATAAAAACTCGGCTGAAAAAATTGCGAACATAATTATTGAAGAAACAAGCGTTGCGGCTGTAGCTATTACTGACCGTGAAAAGATTATTGCCTTTGTCGGAGTGGGAGATGACCACCATAAGCCGGGAAACCCGATAGCTTCTGAATATACCAAGGAGGCAATACAGGATAATAAAATTGTTTTTATTGACGGGACAAATCAATCATATAACTGTCCGTTATCGGGTGATTGTAAACTATCTACAGTACTTGTTGTACCTATGAGAGTAAACGAGGAAGTTATCGGTACGATAAAACTATATGAACTAAAAAATAAATTCTTTCTGAAGATTAATGAAACTCTCGGTGAAGGAATTGCCGAGCTGGTTGCAAACCAGCTTATTGCCGCAAGGTACGAATACCAGAAAAATATGCTGACGAAAGCGGAATTAAATTTAATCCAGGCAAAGATAAATCCTCACTTCCTGTTTAATTCTATAAATACAATAATTGCAGTAAGTCGATGGAACGCCGATAAAGCGAGAGATTTATTGATGCATCTTTCTAATTATTTCAGGAAAAATCTTAAGAGAAACGAGAATCTTTCTACAATAAAGGAAGAACTGGATCATGTCAATTCATACCTGGAAATTGAAAAAGTAAGATTTCAGGATCATCTTAAAATATTGTTTGATATAGATAAAACACTGCTTGATGTGAAAATTCCGACGTTTACATTTCAGCCGATAGTTGAGAATGCTATAAAGCACGGAGTTTCAAAGCTTCTAAATAACGGTGAGGTCAGAATCAAAATTTTTAAGAATAACGGGAATCTCCAGATTGATATTGAGGATAATGGCGGATTATACGTTGAAAAAAACGATAAGAGCGGTCTGGGTATAAAAATAGTGGATAAAAGAATCAAGAATCTTGTCGGGAATGATTACGGGGTAAACATACATTGTGAATCTGATACTAGGACGGTTGCAACAATTTTATTACCCGCGGGAGGGATGAATTGAAGTTAAAAGCAGTAATTATTGAGGACGAAATCAATGCGCGCAGAGAACTTGAATTTTTACTTGAAGAAACAGGTAAAGTTCAGGTAATACAAAAATGTGGGAACGCGCTGGACGGTATTAAAGCCATTAACCAATTACATCCGGATGTAATTTTTCTCGATATCCAGTTGCCTGAGATAAGCGGATTTGAAATGTTATCAATGATTGAAAATACAAAGCTGCCGCGTGTCGTTTTTGTTACTGCATATGATGAATTTGCAATTGAGGCCTTTGAGAATGATGCTGTTGATTATTTATTAAAACCGGTTGATAAGGAAAGAATTTCAAAAACTATTTTGAAACTCAACAAGTTAATTCTTGGAAAAACCCCGCAGAAACTGAATATTGATCCGTTGAAGAGAATTCCAAGCGCTGGGGCCAATAAGGTAAAAATGGTCGATGTTGACACGATACAATATGTCCACTCCGATGAAACAGGTGTTTTTTTCATCGATTGTGATAAAAAACATTTTACAGAACTTACTTTGAAGGTACTGGAAGAAAAAACGAAATTATTCAGATGTCACAAGCAATATTTAGTAAATCTGGATAAAATAGACGAAGTCGTGTTCGAAGAAAATTCAGCGGCAAAAATTCAAACAAGCTGTAAACATTTAATACCAGTCAGCAGGCATTATTTAAAGGAACTCAAAGAGCACTTAGGTATATAATGCATCTTAATTAATTATTCTGCCTTTTAATTCTATATACTGCATCTTAAAACCTTTCCTTTTGCTACAAACATATTTTGTTTGCTAAGTTGAAAAATATTGAGAGGCAAAATCACAAATATAAACGTCCACTACCTTTTGGACGAATGTAATTTCACCACTCATAAACTACATTAAATATTTAAATTCATTCTTTAATCAGGGAGATAAAAATGAAAAAAATTGTAGTACTATCCACCCTCCTTTTTTTTACAGGCATTTTGTTTGCACAGAACGTTACCACGGGTGGAAAAGAAACCCTGAAAATTAAGGGTTTTGTAAGCACGACATTTTTTGGTCAGAATCAGGGATTCGTATTTGGCAACGGGCAAAACGCTGAATTTGCAGCGCCTCCGGAATATACACAGCATCGCTGGTTTTATGGCGGAGATATAAGAAACAGCAGGCTTACTATGGTATTCAATGGTCCCGAAGTTTCGGATAGCTGGAAATTGGGCGGTGTACTGGAGTTTGATGCATTTGGAGGATTTAACGGTTCCGGAGCATTCAGTGCCGAGCAGCCTACACCCAGGCTTCGTTTAGCCTATCTGGATCTTGTTCATGATAACCTGACTATCAGGCTTGGCCAGGCGTGGACACCTTTATTCGGTAATGTACCGGTTTCATTGTCGCACATAGCTTTTCCTTTAGGATACGGGTCGGCCGGAGACGTTGGTTGGAGATTTCCCGGTATATATATGTACTATAAATTTGCTTCAAACAGTTCTACCCACGTAGGCTTGGATGCAGCTGTATTTGAAGGATCCTGGAGCGGGCCGGGTAATAATGTAAATTTTGGAACAGCGGGTAACTCAGGAACTCCTCAATTTGAGGTAAGGCTAAACCTAAACAGCAAAATTTCGGAAGGCACAGTTTTTAAAGCATATGTTGTCGGGCATCTGGACAGCAAAAATCTTGCGGGAACTAACGTGGATTCAACAACCACTCTTTCAGGATCAGCTGCCGAACTTGGTGCGAGCATAAGTTCCAATGGATTTTTACTACAGGGAAATGTATACCATGGAAAAAACATCGGCCAGCAGTTTGGCCATATAACCCAGATTCAAAGTGTTAATAAAGATCTGTCTTCCACAGGCGGCTGGGCACAATTAGGTTACAATTTTCCGAGTGGATGGGGTATTTACGGGTTCTACGGAATGGAGAGCGTAGATAAAACTGAAGCAATGGCAGCTATAGGAAACTCCGCCAGGATAAAAAATAATCTGTTTGATATAATGATTAAATATCAAACCGGTCCGCTTGGTCTGGGAGTGGAATACCTGCAAAATAAATTGACTTATGGATTGAATGAAGACACCGCTAAAGGAACCCAGGTTTCTTTCAGCGCTTTATATAAATTTTAATTTTAAATGTTAAAGCCACCTTCTACGAGGGTGGTTTTAATGCTGTGTAGTATGTTTAATAAAAACAAGGAACGAAAATGGAATCGTTACTAATAATGGTTTTAGCTTTTGTCGGCTACCTTGTGATGTATAAGCTTTACGGGAAATATATAGGGAATAAAATATTTGCAATAAATGATGACAATCAGGTCCCGTCAGTTGAAATGGAGGACGGTGTTGATTTCGTCCCTACCAAAAAAGAAGTCATCTTCGGGCATCACTTTGCATCCATAGCCGGAACGGGACCAATTGTTGGTCCTGCAATTGCGGTTATCTGGGGCTGGGTTCCGGCATTAGTCTGGGTTTTTTTAGGATCAATTATTATGGGTGCAGTGCATGATTTTGGCTCCCTGATAATTTCAATGAGGAACAAAGGGAAATCTATTTCTGAATATACCGCGAAATATATAAACGCCCGCACAAAATATTTTTTCTTCTTTATAGTCTTTCTTGAGTTGTGGATTATTGTAGCAATATTTGGTCTTGTTATGGCCGTAATTTTTGCAATGTACCCCGGTGCAGTATTACCGGTGTGGTTGGAAATTCCAATTGCTCTTTATCTTGGATACGCAATCTATAAAAAAGGCGGGAACTTAACTGTATATACTATCATTGCAGTTACAGTTATGTATTTGACTATTGTTCTGGGAACTTACATACCTGTTACTTTACCCGCAGTATTAGGTATTTCACCGATAGGAATCTGGTCAATTATTTTATTGATTTACGCGTTCATAGCTTCGGTACTTCCTGTTGGTACTTTGTTACAACCGCGCGACTACATCAACGGACACGAATTGGTGGTTGCAATGGTTCTCATGGTTGTAGGAGTAATGTTTGCTTCATTCAGCGGTAATCTTCATATGGTTGCTCCTGTTTACCAGGCGGCACCGGAAGCTGCACCGCCACTCTGGCCATTCCTGTTTATTACAATTGCTTGTGGAGCTATTTCTGGATTTCACTCACTGGTTTCATCAGGAACTTCTTCGAAACAGGTCAGGAAAGAAAGTGATTCAATCTTTGTCGGATATGGTGGAATGCTAATGGAAGGTGCTCTGGCTACACTTGTAATTATAGCAACTGTCGCCGGAATAGGAATGGGTTATACTACAGCTGATGGTCAAACATTGTTTGGAGTACAGGCATGGACTCATCATTATGCTTCCTGGGCTGGTGCTGCCGGTCTTGGTTCAAAAGTGGGTGCGTTTGTAGACGGGGCTGCAAATATGATCGCAGCAATTGGAATACCAAAGGCCATAGCTGTCGTACTGATGGGTGTTTTTGTGGCTTCATTTGCAGGAACGACGTTGGATACCGCAACACGTATACAGAGATATGTGTTAACCGAAATGTTCCCTAAAACTTTTAAGAACAGGTTTTTCTCAACTGCTGTGGTAGTTTTATTCGCACTGGCACTCATCTTTTCATCAGGAGCAACCGGAAAAGGTGCTTTATCTCTATGGCCTCTTTTCGGGGCAGTTAACCAGATATTAGCTTCATTAACCTTAATTATCATTGCTATTTATCTTAAACAAAAGAACAAAAAAGCATGGCTGTTAAGCGCAGTACCTGCTGTATTTATGTTTGTAATGACGTTATGGGCAGCTATTCTTAACCAGGTAAGTTTTGGTTCAAAAAACAATATATTACTTCAGATAGTGAACGTAATAATTATTTTATCAATGCTCTGGGTTGCAGCAGAAGGTTTCATACAGCTTTTCAAGACAAAGACATCAGAATTTGATAAAAATGAACCAGTAACCGAAAGCGTGTAAGATTAGAGTTCTTTTAAATTATTTTAATTCGTAACAATGTCTGGATTAACAGCCGGACATTGTTGCTTCTGAATATCAATTATTTAAATGTTATCAGGAATTAAATTAAAAACAGGTATGTATGATTAAAGAAGAATTAAGAAAAACATACTTTAAATTTTTATTTCCGATTGTCATTCTTTTAGTCTTCGTTTACCTGGGGCAGCTTCTGGAAATTATTAAGCAAAGAGAGTTGGAATTAAACAGGATAGTGTCGGTTATTATACTTGTGCTGGTTGCATTATTCGGTATTGCGTTACCAATTTTTTACAGGGCTTTGTTTGTTAATAAAATAAGGGACCGGAAATCTATAAGCGTAGATGAATTCTTAAAATTTGAAAAAAAACTTTTAGTCATCGCAATGATTGCGCCATATTTTATTGTCATTACTATATTGCTGAATCTTCCAGGTTTTTATTACGGTATGGTAGTCATTATTGCTCTATATGCGGTATACTATTACTTCCCTTCCGAGAAGCGAATTAAGTTTGAAAAAAGGTTATTCAGGATAAGCGAAAAACAATAAATTTATTATAGTTTGATCCAAACTGAGATGGGGCTTTCCGATGAAAAAATTTACAGACAAAATAAAAGATAAACTGCAAAAAGGGTGGAATTATTACGATTCCATGGCCAAAAGCACGATGGTGGAAAAAATTGAATACGAACTGGGTGAAATGGAAAATATGTTCGGACTTATTGTGCTTGGTTCATTTATCGGTCTTCCTTCTCCTCCAATGAATTTAACACTTGATCTTCTTCCAGAGATGGAAAAACATTTTATTCTGATGCTCAACAAAGTGGATACGGCAGAAAGCCCTATGTCGGATCTTTTATCAACATTTGATGTAATATGAAACAGGATTCAAAAACAAGCTGTCGCTTCTACCTTGGCAAAGGCGGGGTCGGTAAATCGACTTCATCAGCATTAACCGCTATACATCTTGCCGAAACCGGTAACGATGTTTTGCTTGTTTCTATGGATCCCGCACACAATCTGTCGGATATTTTCGAAAGAGAATTTTCTGAAAAGCCGTTTCAGTTATCTGAAACCCTGGAAGTTAAAGAGATAGATATTAACTATTGGATAAAAAAATATTTAAGTGAAGTTGAATCGCAGATCAGGCGCACTTATTCATACTTGTCGGCTCTTAACCTTGAGCAGTATTTCGGGGTTATTAAATATTCCCCGGGGATAGAGGAATATGCCTTATTACTGGCTTACAGGGAAATATTAAATAAGTATAAAGAGAAGGATTACATTATTTTCGATATGCCGCCAACGGCATTGACACTGAAGTTTTTCGGTTTGCCAGAGATTTCTCTTTTATGGCTGGAAAAACTGCTTGATCTAAGAAATGAAATCATTAAAAAGAGGGAAATAATTACCAGGGTCAAATTTGGCGATAAAGAAATTGAGAGGGATAAAATTCTAAACAAGCTTAATCAGCAGGTTGAATCATACCGGGAAGTGAAGGAGGTTTTTAGTGACAAGGCAAGGACAAAAATTAACCTGGTTATGAACCAGGACAAACTGTCATTTTCCGAATCAGAATTAATTGTAAAAAAACTGAATGAATTTAACCTTGGAATAAGTGACCTGATTATCAACAAATATTACCCGAAATTCTCATTCAGTCATATCGGCGAGAGATTCACCTTCAGGCAAATAACACTCCTGCCGGGAAGCGATATACCACTGATTGGTTTGCAGACACTTAAGAAATATCTGCTTCAGAAAGCACCTTTTGAAAATTCATTTGCCACCCAGGAGGAAATGCCAGAAAGTTAAATGGAAAAGATGCAGGAAAAAATAGACGAAATATTTAACAGGATTAAAGTTCCGGAGTCGGGACTTTCTCTGGGGGACAGTAACATAATCGAAAAATTGAGATATATAGAATCGAAAAATAAGCTTGTTGTTGTCAAATACCCCATGCATTCCCCTGAAGGGTGCTGTACGTTAATTTCCAACGCAATGTTGAACAGCGTGTTAAAGAATTTGAGAAATGAACTTGAAATAGCCTTTCCATCGCTAACGATTGAGGTTATTTAATCCTGTAAAATGAAACGTATGATAATATTTATTGTAGGGGATCCGGTCTGTAAAAACTGTTTGCTGATTTCCCAACGTTTTACTCTGTAAAAAACTGTTTTGTGAAATTAATACGCAAAACAATAATCAAACTAAACTAAGCGGAGGTACTATGTCAGAAAGCACAAAAATTTTCGATTCAACTGCTAATCCGGCTCCATTAGGGTTACTCGGATTTGGTATGACGACTGTTCTCCTCAATTTGCACAACGCAGGATTCTTTGCCTTAAGCAGCATGGTTCTTGCAATGGGTGTTTTTTACGGAGGAATGGCCCAGGTTTTTGCAGGCTGGATGGAATGGAAAAAGGGAAATACATTCGGAACTGTTGCATTCACTTCATACGGTCTGTTCTGGTTAACACTTGTCTACCTTATAGTAATGCCAAGCTGGGGCGGTGTAACTAAAGCAGATGAAGGCGGAATGATCGCATATCTCTTTATGTGGGGTCTATTTACTTTTGTTATGTGGATTGCTACATTAAAGAAAAACAAAGCATTACAGGTAGTATTCTTTACATTGTTTATTCTGTTCTGGCTGCTTGCACTTGGCGATGCTACCGGAAATGCAGCTTTAAAAACATTCACCGGCTGGGAAGGAATTATCTGTGGTTTGTCGGCAATTTATCTTGCAGCTGCAGAGATTTTAAATGAGACTTATGGAAAAGTTGTACTTCCCATTGGCTGATTTATTTTTTCATAATCTAATTGTTTAGGAGTTAAACTATGGCTGATAAAAAAACTAACGATGAGGTATCGGAGTCCCAGATTGCGGTGCACTGGAAAGAGGAAGATTATTTCAATCTGAATGAAAAATTTACTCAGCAGGCAAATGTAAAAGACGAGAAAATTTTTGACAGATTCAGTATGGATAAATTTCCGGACTGCTATAAAGAATATGCCGATATGCTTGATTGGTATAAACCTTATGATAAGGTTCTGGACTCAAGCAATCCGCCGTTCTTTTAAATGGTTTACCGGCGGTAAAATAAATGCTTCATATAATTGTATTGACAGGAATTTAGCTAAGTACAAAAATAAAACTGCGATACATTTTGTGCCCGAGCCTGAAAACGAAGCTATTCAACACATGACTTACCAGGAGCTTTATATTAAGGTAAATGAGTTTGCTGCTTTACTGCAGGATTTCTGTGGGGTCAAAGCCGGCGATACTGTTACTCTTCATATGCCGATGATACCGGAAATCGCAATTGCAATGCTTGCCTGCGCGCGCATTGGTGCTATTCACTCACAGGTGTTTTCCGGATTTTCAGGAAAAGCATGCGGCGAAAGAGTTGCTGATGCAAAAAGTAAAGTGCTGATAACTGCGGATTCATATTACAGGGCAGGTACTTTAATTGATCATAAAGAAAAAGCTGACGTTGCTTATGACGAAGCTTTGAAAGAGGGCATGAAAATAGAGAAGATTCTTATTTTCGAAAGGTATCCCGGGAAATATTCTGCTAAAACACCGCTTGTTGAAGGGCGTGACTTTTTGGTAAATGATGTTATTAAAAAATACTATCATAAAAAAGTTGAACCGGTACAACTAAATTCAGAAGATACACTCTTTATTATGTATACATCCGGTTCAACCGGTAAACCTAAAGGTGCACAGCATTCAATTGGTGGGTATATGTCATACGTAACCGGTACATCAAAATATGTTCAGGATATTCATCCGGAAGATGTATACTGGTGTATGGCAGATATCGGCTGGATTACAGGTCACTCATATATTATATACGGACCGCTTGCCCTGGCAGCATCTTCAGTAATATTTGAAGGAGTTCCCACACATCCGGATGCAGGCCGTCCGTGGCGTGTTGCCGAAGAACTCGATGTGAATATTTTCCACACTTCTCCAACTGCAATTCGTGCACTGCGTAGAAATGGTCCCGACGAACCCGCAAAATATAATTATCATTTCAAACATATGACCACGGTCGGCGAGCCGATTGAACCGGAAGTATGGAGATGGTATTATAATGTTGTTGGAAAGAAGGAAGCGGTTATTGTCGATACCTGGTGGCAGACTGAAACAGGCGGGTTCCTTTGCTCCACATTGCCGGGAATTCATAAAATGAAACCGGGAAGCGCAGGACCGGCAGTACCGGGTATTTACCCTGTAATTTTCGATGAAGATGGAAAACCTCTTCCGGCAGGCAGTGGTAAAGCCGGCAATATCTGTATTCAAAATCCATGGCCCGGCAGAATGCTTACTATCTGGGGTGATGATGACAGATTTGTAAGACAGTATTACGAACGTTACAATAAGGATCCCAAGAGCAAAAAATGGCAGGACTGGCCATATTTTGCCGGAGACGGCGCTGTGCAGGCAGCTGACGGATTCTACAGGATTCTCGGTAGAATAGATGACGTAATAAATGTTGCAGGTCACCGTCTTGGTACAAAAGAACTGGAATCTGCCGCACTTATGTGCCAGGAAGTTGGTGAGGCCGCCGTTGTCCCTGTTGCCGATCCAATCAAAGGAAAAATTCCTCATATATTTGTTTCCTTGAAACCGGGAATTAAAGCCAGTGCAGAAATTGAAAAGAAAGTTTCTGATACACTGGCCAGGGAAATAGGCCCGATTGCCAAACCTGGCAGAGTGTGGGTTGTATCGGATATGCCTAAAACCCGTTCGGGTAAAATTATGCGAAGAATTTTATCCGCGGTTGCCAATAAACAGGACGTCGGAGACATAACCACTCTTGCAAATCCGCAGGTGGTTGAAGAAATAAAAAATCTGGCATAAGCCGACTTTTGTTTGATGGAGGTTCTTACATTTGTTTTGAACCTCCATTTTTTATATATATTCCTTTACTGTTCTCATTATTTGGTGGAATCATTGTATTATGTTCCGAATAATACCGGAAGGACTGGAATATCATGAGCACGTCTTGCTAAAAGATGGTCAGGGGATATTTTTAAAACCAGCCGTAGAAAAAGACATACCTATAGTCGATTCATTCATGAAACGCCTTTCGCGCGAAAGCCTTCGAATGCGTTTTATGGCATCCATTTCCGAAGTATCACAGAGTCATATAAAAGATCTTTGCAGCAGCGATTTTAAAGAGAGAGGCTGCCTGCTTGCAATTACCGGCGAAAAAAAGGACTCAAGGGTCATAGGGCTCGGTAACTACGTTGCAATTGGAAACGGGCACACCGCGGAAGTTGCATTCCTTATAGAGGATAAATATCAGGGTAAAGGAATCAGCACGGTTCTGCTTGAGAGACTGGCAGGATTAGCTGCCGCAAACGGGTTTATAGACCTGGAAGCAGAAGTCCTTCCTGAAAATCAACCAATGATGAATGTATTTAAGAGTTCAGGTTTTGAAAAACATCGTGTCTGGAGTTCGGACACCGTGCATTTTGAATTGCCGGTTAACGGTGGCGCGCAGGTTTGGGAAAGAGCGCAGTTGCGTGAGAGAATAGCGGTTGCAAATTCCCTCATTCCATTGTTACGTCCAAAAGCTATCGCGGTTATCGGTGCTTCAAGAGATGCTTCATCTATTGGTAATATTATTTTTAAAAATTTATTGGGTGCCGATTTTAAGGGAGCTGTATACCCGGTTAATCCGCAAACAGATTTTGTAAACGGTATTAAGGCATACTCATCATCAAAAGAATTACCTGAACAAATTGACCTTGCAGTAATTTCAGTAAAAGCCGAAAAAGTTTTTGAGGTTGCAGAAGAAGCTATTGATGCTGGAGCGAAAGGCCTGATTGTTGTCTCCGCAGGATTTTCTGATGCTGGCGATGAAGGAAAAGAAAGACAAAGAAAACTTTTTGAACTTGTAAGATCTCGTGGTGTTAGGTTGTTGGGTCCGAGTTGTCTTGGAGTTATGAACACGAACCCTGAAGTGAAATTAAATGCTAGCCTGGCTCCTGAAATTATGCCGCAGGGTCAAACTGGATTTTTTTCACATTCAGCGGCTCTCGGACTCGTGATCCTGGATTACGCTAGAGAAAAAGGTTTGGGATTTACTTCCTTTGTTTCAGCAGGTAACAGGGCTGATGTTTCAGGTAATGATTTATTGCTCTACTGGGAAGAAGATCCGGATACAAAAATTGCCATTCTTTACCTTGAAACTTTTGGAAACCCAAGAAGGTTTGTCAGGATTGCAAGAAGAATGTCGTATAAAAAACCAATCCTTTGTGTAAAAGGTGCACGCAGTTCTGCCGGCAGAAAAACCGTTGAAGCAAAAAGTGGAGTACATGCCGCTGGTGAAAGGGAAGTTGAAGCATTATTTCATCAAACAGGGATTATTTTAGCCCCTACACTCGAAGATATTTTTGATGTAGCTGTGGTACTTGCACACCAGCCTCTGCCGGAAGGGAATCAGGTAAGCATAATTGCAAATTCATCTGGGATGGCAACTCTTTTTGCCGATGCCTGTGAGATGAATGATCTTAAAATAGATGGACCCGGAGTCATAGATCTCGGTGCATTTACTTCTCCGGATAAATATGAAGAAGCAGCAATGCAGGCACATTTATCTGAAAAGGTTGATTCTTTATTAATTGGTTTTGCGTGCGTTGGAAATTGTGATACGGAAACTTTTGCCCAGGCCATAAGAAACGGAATCAGCAAAGCGGAAAACCAAAGTGGAAAAGAAAAACCCGTATTGTTTTGTCTTATGGGGGCAGCAGGAACAATTTCGCTTGTAGATGAAAACAATAATACTAACCGTAAATTTCCATCATTTCGTTTTCCTGAATTAGCTGTTAATGCTTTGGGTAGAATAGTTCACTACGTAGATTTTAAGAAACAACCTCTTGGCAATATTGTATGGTATGAAGATGTTGATGCAGGGGAAGCAAGAAAAGTAATTCAAAAAATATTATCAAAGAACAAACAGCAGGATCAGTTTATAGATTTGGATAGAGACTCTTCGGAAGAATTGCTTAAGCATTTTGGTATTGAAACAACGGATGATGAACATTCACCTCTGGATATTGTAAACCTGAAAATTAAACCCGATCCTTTATTTGGCCCTCTTCTTGAAGTGAAAATATTAAACCATGATACAATTCTTCACATTACTCCAATTACTGACAGAGATTTGGAAGAAACTCTTAAACAGATTCATTGTGATAAGAATAGCGGATTGAGTCAGACTCTTGGAAAACTTTCTCAAATGATAGAAGAATTACCCTGGCTCTGGGAACTTAACGCAAAAGTTATTCTTGATAACAAACCAATATTAACTTCAGATGTTTTTATTAGAATCAAATCCGGTGGGGTCGAGCGTCCAGTTTATTAATTATAAAACCGGGGAGAATAGTTATGCTAATCAGCGAAGTAATGAAAAAAAATCCTGTTACAGTAAACTTCGATATAAAATTAAATGAAGCTTATAAATTAATGCAGGATAAAAAAATCAGGCACCTACCGATTTTGAAAGAAGAAAAACTTATCGGAGTTGTAACAGACAGGGATCTCAGATTGGCGACGAGCAAATTATCTGAACATCCTTTTGATCCTGAGACTGAAGTTGAAAAAATAATGAGCCATCCTGTTAGTACTACAAGTCCTAATGACCCGATTGAAAGAGCAACCCAGGTTATGCGGGAATTAAAAATTGGTTGTTTGCCAGTTGTGGAAGAAATGAAGCTCGTTGGGATTGTAACAAATACTGATTTGCTTGATGCACTCCTTATGTTGACAGGAGTTCATCAGCCGTCCGGAAGGCTGGATGTCAGGCTTCCCAATAAGACAGGTGAACTAGCCAGGCTTACAATGTTACTTTCTGAGCAGAAAGTTAATATTCATTCAATACTCACATATCCGGATAAAGATGGTAAGGTCAGGCTTGTTTTGCGGCTTGGAACTATAGAAATGAAAATGCTTGCAGAATTGATTTGCAATGCGGGCTTTGAGGTAATCTGGCCTATACATATAGCATGTGTAAAATAATTTATAATCCCAAATATAATCTATACGATCTTGGTGGAAGTCATCCTTTCAATCCTGTTCGCGTTGAAATGGTTTTGGACCTTCTGAATGAATTGAACTATTCTGTTGAATTAGAAACCCCTGATCCCGTAACTCCAGAATTGCTTTATAAAATCCACGATGAAAATTATGTAAAAACTATAGAAGCAATTAGTAACGGGGAAGATCTGGACGAAATAGAAAAATACGGACTTGGTACAATTGATAACCCGGTAACTATAGGAATGGCTGAAGGTGCGAGATATCAGGTCGGTGGAACATTACTTGGAGCAAAATTATTACTCGAAAACAAAGCAGAAAAAGTTCTTCAAATGGGAGGCGGATTTCATCACGCGCACAGCAACCTGGCTTCCGGATTTTGTATTTACAACGATCTTGCTTTGGCTATTAAAGAAATGACAGATAAGGGATTACACGTTGTATACCTGGATATTGATGTTCATCACTCAGACGGTGTGCAGGAAATATTTTACACAGATGATAAAGTGATGACCATTTCACTTCACGAATCGGGAGAATTTCTGTTTCCCGGAACAGGCTGGATTCATGAACTGGGCCAGGGAATGGGACGGTCTTTAAAATTGAATGTACCTCTCGATCCGTTTACCGAAGGTGATTCTTATCTTGATGTAATGGAAGGGATAATTGAGCCGGCATTAAAATGGTTTAAGCCCGATGCTATGATTGTAATGGCCGGAGCAGATGCCCATTTTTCTGATCCACTGGCAGACTTGCTTTTAACAACGATGGACTACGAAAAAATATTTAGGAAAATTCTAAAATACGCTGATGATTACAGCAATGGAAAAATTATGTTTACACTCGGCGGGGGATATTCAATTACTGCCACACCGAGAATCTGGACTATACTTTATTTGTTAATTATGAATTTGGAATTTCCGGAGAATCTCCCGGAAAACTGGAGAAAAAGATGGGAAGAAAAAATCGGTAAAGAAATTCCTGAGTTTCTGCACGATCAACTGCCTGCCTATGAGCCTATACCCAGAAAACCAGAGATTGAAAAACACAACCACGATTTAATTCGTAGAATTAGTGATTCCGTTATTCAGTACTGGATATAGCTTTAACTATTCTAAAAACCTTCTATCAGATATTTTACTTCAGGCTTCAAAAATATGTAACTATTTTAAATACGATTACATAAACTGGATAATCAATAAAATGTTTTATATTAATCCAAGAGGAACACTTGAAGAAGTGCATCTTTTCTTTGCTTTTCTTTATTGCAGCTTCTTTGTATCTGGCTGTAAAGATAAGATGCCGAAACCCGGTAGTAAAGACATTTTAACTTTAAAGCGGCTGCCTGGGTCAAAAATTATGGTGGACCGGAAGGAACAGAACTGGTTCAACTTTGGGTGAACAGGTCCGTTTTGCAGGATTTAACAGGAATTAAACATGCTGCAGAATATGGATTTTGAGAAATACAGACATTTCGTGTAAAATCTTAAAATTTTGTAGAATTTTTAAGCATTACTTTTATAAAAAATGGCAACTTTTTTCCTTTTAAAAAGTATAAAGTGAACAGAGAAATAACTTGAAGTTTTCTTTAAAAGTATTATCTTAAACACATATGTAATAGCCAATTATGCCTATGAGAATTGTTCGTTTACTATTTATATTTTTATTTTCAGCAACTCTGTTTGCGCAAAATTACACGCAGAAATATTCTGCCAGTTTAAAAAACGAACTCAGCAGAACTTCTGATGATGGAACGGTATTGGTATGGATATTTTTTAAGGATAAAGGATTATCTCTAAAAAAGTATTTTGAAAACCCCTCAAACATAGTAAGCGAAAAATCATTAAAGAGAAGAGCAAAAGTTCTTCCCGAATCAAACTTAATAGATTTTACAGACCTTCCCGTAAGCAAAAACTATATAAATCAGCTCGAAGCAATTAATGTTCACGTTAAACAAATTACAAAATGGTTTAACGGAATTTCCACAATTGTAAAGAAGAGTGAACTGCCGAAAATTTCCGCGCTTAATTTTGTAAGAAAAATTGATGTGGTTGCCGTTTATAAAGGCCCGGAACCACCCGAAATGGAAGAAGCAGTCGCCACCGGAATATGATATCAGAAAAGTGCAAATCTCATACATACAATTACGGCAATTCTCTTGCAGAGCTTGAGCAGATAAATGTTCCCGCGGCGCACGACAGTGGTTATACCGGCGCGGGTGTTACAATTTGTCTTATGGATGCGGGGGTAAGTAATCTTTCATCACGAAGTGTTTACGAGAATGATTAACAACAACCAGATAATTGCTAAATATGATTTTGTAAATCACGATTATAATATTGCAAACCAACCACTTCCGGATTCAGGCGATGGTTCACACGGTACCTGGACCCTGGCACTGATCGGCGGATTTAAGGAAGGTGAGATGATCGGGCCGGCCTTTGACGCAAAATATATCCTGGCGAAAACAGAAAACACCGAAGTGAATCTTCTATAGAAGAAGATAACTGGGTGGCCGCGATGGAATGGGCGGACAGCATAGGTGTTGATGTCACCTCAACATCGCTTGGTTACAGAGATGGTTTTACTTCGGGTACTGGTTATACTGCCGCCGATATGAACGGTCAGACCACTATAATTACAATTGGTGCGGAAATGGCCGTGCGGAAAGGTATTGTCGTAGTTAATTCCGCGGGAAACGAGCGGGGGAATCACACCGAACAGAACACTTTAGTTGCCCCGGCAGATGGTGACAGCGTAATTGCCGTGGGGGCAGTTGATTTTAGCGGAGTCATAGCTTCTTTCAGCAGTTATGGACCGACAGCAGACGGAAGGATAAAACCGGATGTAGTGGCCGGAGGTTCGGGTAATTATATTCCGGCTGCTACGCCGGGTGCAACCACTGGATATTTTATAGGTGGCGGAACATCATTTTCCTGTCCGCTGGTAGCCGGAGTTGCAGCACTTGTCCTGCAGGCACATCCATCATGGACCCCGATGCAGGTCAGGGACGCTTTGAGAAATACTGCTTCCAGACATAATAATCCAGACAACGACTATGGATGGGGAATTATTGATGCTATGGCGGCAATTCACTATAGTAATACGACACAGGTTGAAGCTCCGGCTTTAATTGCGCCTGTAAATGG
This sequence comes from uncultured Bacteroidota bacterium, assembly GCA_963748105.1. GTDB lineage: Bacteria > Bacteroidota > Ignavibacteria > Ignavibacteriales > Ignavibacteriaceae > JAKAGZ01. Next base: position 250,635 of record CAVVHP010000011.1, read on the forward strand.
CTCAACAAATCAACCGGTTAACATTACTCTTAAGTGGAATAAAATTGCAAACGCTTCAAAGTACCACTTACAGGTTTCCAAAGATTCACTTTTTTCCAACTTAGTTTATGATGACTCGACAATCTCGGATACTACGCAGCAATTAATTTCATTAAGTGACGGGACAAAATATTTCTGGAGAATAGGTGCAATGGCCAGCAACGGTGGCTCTGCATTTTCAAATACATGGAAATTTACTACAACCGGTTCCAATAATCAGCAGACAATTCCGGATACATACGTGCTTGAGCAAAATTACCCAAACCCGTTCAATCCTTCCACGATGATTACGTATAAAATTCCTGAAGGCGGATTTGTATCTATGAAAGTTTACAACCTGCTTGGTAATCTCGTTACTACACTGGTTAATGAAAATAAACCGGCTGGAACTTATACTGTGGAATTTGATGCAAAAAAAAGAGCCAATCCGCTGCCCAGCGGTGTTTATTTTTACAGGCTTCAGGTTGGTAATTTTGTTTCTACTAAAAAAATGGTAGTAATGAAATAATCTACCAAGTAATCACTCCCATACTTTTCATTAAACCAAAATTATTTTAATTATTTATTGCCAAACACTTTTAATACCATATTAAAATGTTTAAATTTAATATTAGTCAATGGTAGGTTGTAAATCCGGGGACTGAAATAATTCAAAAATCAGTTCTTCTGTATTTGGGGACATTGTTATGAAAAGAACACTTCTACTAATATTACTTTTTAACATTAATTGTGTTACTAATGCACAATGGCAATGGCAAAATCCTTTGCCGGTCGGAAGCATTAATCTTAATGCAATTTATTTTACATCACCTGATGTGGGGTGGATAGCCGGAGAACTAGGTACTATTATAAATACTACGGATGGCGGTATAAACTGGAATATTCAAGAATGCGGAACTTCAGAAGATTTGACTTCAGTTTATTTCGCTTCATCGACAGTAGGATGGGCTGTGGGAAAAAATGGTATTATTCTTAATACTACAGATGGCGGGATAAACTGGACTTCTCAAACCAGTGGTACTTCAGAAAACTTGACTTCAGTATTTTTTGTTTCAACAACAACCGGATGGGCCGTTGGCTGGAACGGAACTATGCTCAGGACTACTAATGGTGGGGCAAACTGGATTGCCCAATCTGTTGGCACATCAAACTATTTTTTTGATATCAAATTTACTGATGCTAATAATGGCACAGCTGTAGGTTCTGGTGGTATAATACTTAGAACTACTGATGGCGGTTCTAATTGGAATCCACAAACCAGCGGTACTACAAATGATTTAAATGCAATTTATTTCACATCTTCATCTGACGTGTGGATTGTCGGGTGGCATGGCACATGCCTGCATTCTATAGACGGAGGCTCACACTGGAATAGCATATCAACTAACACTACCGAAGACCTGAATTCAGTTTATTTTACTTCAGATACGACTGGTTATGTTGTGGGATTATATGGCACAATTTTAAAAACCACAAATGGCGGAGTTACCTGGCTGACTCAGTCAAGTAGTAATACAAATAACCTGATTTCAGTTTTCTTTACCTCACAAAATATCGGCTGGATTTTGGGAGCATTTGGTACATTTTTAAAGACTAATGATTCCGGTACAAACTGGAATTCCCAGATAACAGGACCGACCGAAGATTTGGCTTCAATTTTCTTTACTTCGCCGGATACGGGGTGGGTCTCGGGTATTCCAGGCGGTTATAAAAAAGGAACTTTTTATCATACTACGAATGGCGGAGCTACCTGGAATAAACAAACGGGGCTCCCTTCTGACAAGCCGTTATTTTCAATATTTTTCATATCGTCAACCACAGGTTGGGCTGCCGGTCCTTCGGGTACAATCATACATACGAGCGACGGCGGAAACTCCTGGATTTCGCAGCAAAGCAACGTTACATGGGATCTCCTGTCAATTTATTTTGTATCACCTGACACAGGGTGGGCTGTCGGATATTCTGGAATAATACTTCATACAACTAACGGAGGAATTAATTGGGATACTCAAAAAAACAATAATGGTAGTCTTTTGTCTTCTGTTTATTTTGCATCTGCAAGCAGGGGCTGGGCGGTTGGAGTTGGAGGAACAATTCTAATTACCGTTGACGGAATTAATTGGTTACCACAAGATAGCGGAACTTCTGAAAACCTGGAATCGGTATTTTTTACTTCGCCCACAACAGGCTGGGCAGTTGGGTATAATGGAACAATTATAAATACTACTGATGGGGGAAAAAATTGGATAGAGCAAACAAGTGGTACAACCGATTATCTGATGTCAGTTTATTTTACGTCTTTAACAACTGGGTGGGTCGTAGGGCATCCAGGTACAATATTAAAAACAACTAATGGTGGAGTTGACTGGATTCCCCAAAAAAGCGGAACTAGAAGAGCCCTGTTTTCTATTTATTTTGTTTCATCATCCACAGGCTGGATTGTGGGCCAATATGGAACAATATTAAAAACTACTGATGGTGGAGTTACATTTGTAGGTGAAGATAACAAATCGGTTATGCCGGAAAAATATATCCTTTCTCAAAACTATCCTAATCCGTTTAATCCTGCTACTGTTATAAATTATTCAATTCCGGTAACTGGAAATGTTAAGATTGATGTTTTTGATTTATTGGGAAGAAAAATTAAAACTATTGTTAATGAAGAAAAATCTGCAGGTACATACATAGTTAAATTTGATGCGTCGTTTCTTTCAAGCGGTGTTTATTTTTACAGGCTTCAGGTGGGTAATTTTGTATTAACAAAGAAAATGGTTGTGATGAAATAATATCCTGTCAGGTTTTTAATTTCTTTATTCCGGCTGCACTATATTTTTTCAAATAAAATTTTTTCATCTTTTCAAAAGGGAAATTTTCCCTGAAGAAAAAATATTGCAATCCCAGTCCGTCAAAGCCCGCCATAAATAAATGCGCTTCCATTTCGGGGTCATTTACTCCAAGCTCTTTGAATGTTTTTTCGGTTATTTTCAGAAAAATTTGTTCAAACTCTTTATTTATTGACTGAGAGGTTGTAAACAATTCCGGCTGAAGTGCAATCGCAAAATAAAGGCGCCAGTATTCCTCTTGGTATTTTATGTAGTCAAACATAGTCTCAATTAAAAATTTCAATTTGTCATACGAATCACTTATGGTTTTTAGTTTATCCTGCAAAAGATTCCCCGTACCCAGGGCTTCCTGAAAAATTGCCTCGACTATTTTTTGTTTGCTCTCAAAATAATTATAGGCAAGTCCCTTTGAAATTCCGGCATCTTTAGCAATATCACTTATGGATGTACCGTGGAAACCCTTATTCGCAAATAATTTTAATGAGCTGTCCAAAATCAGTCTGCGGGTCTTGTTCCTTATTTCTTCATTTTGTTCTTTTGTCCGGGGCATTTTTTAATTGAATAATTGTTCAATCATAAAATATCTCTAATTTTTTATTTATTCAAGTTATTTACTTACTATAGAATATACTTGACAAAAAGGTAAAAACATCATATTTTTGACTGAACGTTTAGTCAATCTAAAAACGGAATAAAGATGAAAAAGTTGATTTTGTTAATTGCTATTCTCTTTACGGGAAATATTTTGCTTGCACAAACTGCCGAAGAAATAGTAAAAAAAGCGGAAGACACTATTAAAGGGAAAACATCACGTGCTGAAATTGAGATGATAATCGAAACTCCCGATTATACTAGGGATCTAAAAATGAATAGCTGGTGGATAGGAAATGAAAAAGCGCTGATTGTAACGAAAGCACCCGTAAAGGAAAGAGGCAATAAAACTTTAAAGATAAAAAATGAAATGTGGGAATACTTAAAGAATACGGAAACAACCATTAAAATTCCTCCTTCAATGATGCTGCAATCCTGGAACGGATCGGATTTTTCAAATGACGACCTGGTACGTGAATCAAATTTAAGCAAGGATTATGATCAAAAAATAATTGCAGAAGAAACTGTAAGCGGTGAGGATACGTGGAAAATCCGATTAATTCCAAAACCGGAAGCACCGGTTGTCTGGGGGAAAATTTATTATTGGGTGATAAAGAAAAATTTTCTTCCTTCAGTCGTGCAATATTTTGATGAAAAAGGAAATATGATTCGTTACCTGGTTTATTCAGATGTAAAAAATTTTCACGGGCGAAAAATTCCGTCAAAATGGGTAATGCACAACAATAAAAAAGAAGGCCATTCTACAACGATACTTATCAACGACATAGAGTATGGAATAAATATTCCTGATAGAATTTTTTCGTTCCGTGAACTTGAACGGGGAAATTAAAAGTGAAACTTCTTATAAAACTAGCCTGGCGAAATATCTGGCGAAACAAGAGAAGATCAATTCTTACCCTGGCTGCTGTTACTTTTGCCGTATTTATGGCAATTGGAATGAGGGGAATTCAGTTGGGCACATATGCGCTCAATATTAAATCAGCGGTTGAATTATTTTCAGGTTACCTGCAGGTTCAGGCAAAAGGATATATACGATACACCTAAATTATCTCTTTGCTTTAATGAAGATAACAAACCTATCGGCAGCGTTAAATAATACAAAGGGAATAGATGGATATTCAACAAGAATATATGCTGATGGTTTGATCAGCTTTAAGGAAAATTCGCGCGGTGTGGCAATTTTCGGGATAGAACCGCAAAAAGAAAAAAAAGTAACAACATTCGTAGAAAATATTGCCGAAGGTAAATTTTTTAGCGGCGATTCTTCCAATGAAATTGTTGTCGGAACTCAATTATTGAAAAATCTGAATGCTAAAATTGGTGATGAAATTGTTATTCTTGCTCAGGGATATGATGGCTCACTTGGAAATCAAAAATATAAAATTGTCGGGACAGTAAGACTCGGGTTCCAGGAGTTCAATTCTACAGTTGTTTTTATGGGGCTTAAAACAGCACAGTCATTGCTTGCAATGGGTAATAATGTAAATGTGATTGCTATTAAATCGGGTAATATTAATAATCTAAAAGAAATTAAGAATAAACTTTCTACTAACATTACTAACAAAAATCTGGTAGTACTTCCATGGAATAAGGTGAATCCAGAGCTTCAACAGGCAATACAACTGGATAATGTAAGCGGAATATTATTCCTGGGCATTTTAATCGTGATAGTTGCTTTCGGAATATTAAATACGGTTTTAATGTCGGTCACTGAAAGGTTCAGGGAATTCGGAGTGATATTATCAATAGGAATGCCACAAAGAAAACTTACATATGTTGTTTATCTGGAAACAATGTTTCTTGCAATTATCGGTTTGGTATTCGGAAATATATTCGGGTATTTTATTAATTATTATTTAATACTTCACCCGATAGTATTTGGCGGAGAGATAAAAAAATTATATGAACTTTATCACTTCCTTCCGGAATTAAGGTCTTCTCTGCAGGTTTCAATTTTCACGAATGTGTCTCTATCAATAATCGGGATTTCAATACTCTCCTGCCTGTACCCGGCATACAAGGTTTATAAACTGGAGCCATTGAAAGGAATAAGGCAGACTTAAAATGAAATTTATTATTAGGAAAAGGCAATGTTGGTAAAATTAGCATGGCGGAATATCTGGAGAAACAGGAGAAGGTCACTGATTGTGTTAACTTCTGTTATTGTTGGACTTGTTGCCATTGTCATCAGTGACGGGCTATCAAACGGAATGATTGGACAGATGTTATCTAACCAGATCAATTTAAATATTTCCCACATCCAGATTCACAAAAAAGGATTCAACAGTAACAGAACTGTAAAGAACTTCATACCGGATAGTAAAAAAGTAGATGAAGTTTTAAAGGCCGATCCATCCATAAAATCATACAGCAAAAGAGTTTTCGTAACAGGTATTTTAAGCAGTGCTAATAATTCATCCGGCGTAAAAATTTATGGAATTGACCCCAACCAGGAAGCAAAAGTTTCGATAATAAAAAGTTCAATGATTGAAGGAAGTTATTTAACAAAAAATAAGCGGGATATTATTATAGGGAAAAAACTCGCGGAAAAACTTGAAGTTGAAATCGGTGATAAAGTTGTAGCAATGGCAAATACAATCAAAGGGAATATAGGGTCGGAAGTTTTTAGAATCGTGGGAATTTTCAAAACAGCAAGCTCAGAATTTGATAAAACTGCAATTTACATACCTGCCATAACTGAGCAGAACATGCTGAACATTGGTGATAAATATTATGAGTATGCAATTTTAACAAAAAATTATGACAATGTTGATGAAATTCAAAAAGACCTTGAAGCAAAACTTGGTGAAAATTTTGAAGTATTAAGTTATAAAGATTTATTACCAATGCTGATCTATCAAATTGAACTTTATAAAGAGACGATGTGGATACTGAATGTAATTATAGGTCTTGCATTAATTTTTGGAATTATAAATTCGATGTTGATGTCTGTCTTTGAAAGGATTAGAGAATTCGGCGTACTGATGTCAATCGGGATGAAAAACTCAAGAATTTATTTGATGATAGTAACAGAAGCTTTTATTATTGGTATTGTCGGAACAATTGCCGGGATAATAGTCGGGCTGTTGCTGGAAATTCCACTGGCGCATACAGGAATTGATCTCAGCTTTTTTTCGTCAGGACTGGAGGCATTTGGAATAGGCACAGTGATTTACCCGGTCCTTTCAACCGGAAATATAATTATGTCCTCTTTATTTATGCCTTTCGTTGCAATACTCGGAGCGCTTTACCCCGCCTATAAAGCAATTAAATTAGAGCCAATTTACGCGATTTATTATGTGTAAAAAAGAATTGAATATGGAAATTCTTAAAAGAAAATTTTTACCGGAAAGAGTTAAAAAAGATTATTCAAAAGTTGCGTGGATTTATGATGCATGGAGCCTGTTTACTGAATCAAAGGCTGCAACAAAAGTCCTGGAATTTGCCGAAATAGATGGAAGGGAAAGAATTCTTGATGTAGCAGTTGGAACCGGGGTTTTATTTAAAAAGATTGTTTTATTAAACAGCGATGGATTTACGGAGGGAATTGATATTTCTCCATCTATGTTGAAGCATGCAGAAAAGAGATTATCAGGAAGTAATTTTAGTAATTACAAACTAGAGGAAGGGAATGCTTATAGTCTGCAGTTTGAGGATAATTATTTCGACCTGGTTATTAATAATTATATGCTTGATCTACTGCCCGAAGAAGACTTTACGAAAATACTTGATGAATTTTACCGCGTACTCAGGCCGGGAGGCAAGGTTGTAATTTCATCAATGGCATGTGGCAATAACTGGAACAATAAACTATGGTACAAAATTTCTAAAAGTTTCCCCGTGCTCATGACAAACTGTCGTCCAATTGCACTGGAGAAACATATTATGGAAAGTGGATTTAATAACATAAAATCGTTTTATATAACTCAAAATACATTTCCTTCGGAAGTAATTATGGCTGACAAAAACTAATTTAAAGAAAGAAAAATGGAAATATTAAGAACTGTAAATCTCGAAAAAACATACCAGGATAACGGAGTTCCTGTTCATGCTATTAAAGGAATTGACCTTCAAATTGAAACGGGAGAGTTTCTTGTAATTGCCGGGCCGTCAGGTTCAGGGAAAACAACACTCCTCAATTTACTGGGCGCGCTTGATAAGCCGACAAACGGGAGGGTTTTTTTCGAAAAGGAAGATCTGACGCAAAAAGATAAGAACCAGCTTTCGTCTCTCAGGCTTCACAAACTTGGATTCATTTTCCAGGCATATAATTTAATTCCTGTTTTATCGGCAATGGAGAATATTGAATTCAGTATGATGCTGCTGGGAATAGCTGAAAAGGAAAGAGAAAACAAGGCGCTTGCGTTAATGGATGAACTCGGAATAAAGGAACTCGCGCACAAAAGGCCAAATGAAATGAGCGGCGGACAGCAGCAGAGGGTTGCGGTGGCAAGAGCCATTGTAAATAATCCCGCGGTTGTACTTGCCGATGAGCCAACAGCAAATCTCGATTCGGTTACAGCAGGCCACCTCCTCGACCTTATGGAGCAGATGAACAGGGATAAAAACATTACATTTATATTTTCATCACACGATAAACAGGTGATGGACCGTGCTAAAAGATTATTAATGCTAAAAGACGGGATTATAGAAAAATCCTGATTTGATTATGGGAAAAGATTATTCGAGAGGATTTCTTAGAAAACAAAACTTGCCATTCCGATCCCGCTTTAGCGGGAGAGAAATCTTATTTATTGTAAAAAATTTCTCAGTCCCCCGACAAATCGGAGTCCTTCGAAATGACATTGCAATTTTATCTTCAGCTATCAAGATATTTTTGTTCATCATATTCATTACCTCTTTTTCAAACACATTTGCTCAGTATAATATCTCATTTTCAGGCTATGTTGTTGATATGCCGGTTTACACTTACAGCACTGACAAAACAAGCTCACTATTGCAAACCGAAAATCAATTATTAAATCTTACAAGGCTAAGATTAAAACCACAGATATTTTTATGGTCGGGCGCGAGGATAAATATTGAATACGAGCTGGACGCAATCTTTGCTAAAAATGTTAATAGCAGTGAGTTAAACCAGGCAGCGCAAAACCGTCAGCTATTTAATTTGAAATGGAATATTTCTTCAGGGAATAAATATAGTCTAAGCCATTATATTGACAGACTTTACTTCCGGCAGGGATTTGACTGGGGAAATATAATAATCGGAAGACAGCGCATCAGCTGGGGAACAGGGAGGATATGGAATCCTACCGATCTTTTTAATCCTATAAACCCGGCAGATTTTAGTAAAATTGAAAAAGATGGTGCCGATGCTGTTTCTCTAACCTATTTTATGGGAAATTTTACTGATCTCAATATAGTCTATAATCCGCAGAATAAATTCAAAAAGAATAATGCAGCATTCAGATTCAGAACAAATTACGAGACTTTTGATCTGGCATTGATTGGAGGCTACTTTGACAGAAGATATTTAGCGGGTTTTGATTTCGCAGGAAACCTGTGGGTTGCCGGTATTCGCGGTGAGGGGATTATCTCTATGGATAATAATGACTTAAGTAAGAATTATACGAAACTTGTTTTTGGAATAGATAACCAGTTCTCATCAAAATTATATGCGTTAATTGAATATCAATATAATGGTGAAGGCATAACAGATAAATATTCTTATGACTTAGCTGGCTTAGCTAAAGGAGAAATAATTAATCTCAACAGAAATTATTTGTTTATAAGCAGTAACTATATTTTTACCCCCCTTATAACCGGAACAATTTCTAATAATATCGATATAAATGATGGAAGCGGGTTTGTGAATATTTCATGTTCTTATTCTTTGTCCGGTAATTCGGACCTAACTTTTGGTAGTTTAATTACTTACGGAAAGGAATTTACAGAATACAGGTATTATCAAAACTCGTTTTATTTTCAGGCAGAATTATTTTTCTGAAGAAGAGGTCTTTATAAATAATTGTATTGCATGTTTCATACTTATTGTTATTAATATAGTAGTGTATTAATGCGTTCCTTTTAATTATGCCGACTTATTTACTCCTGATGAATTATACTTAGGTTAAGGTGTGTTATTCAGAAACGCGGAGGGTTAAAATGAATCAACAAAAAACAAAAAGTCCAGGTAATCAAAAAAACTGGCCCCGGTTTTTTGACGATGTTATGCGTATAGAAGAAATGGACATCGCTAAATTTGGAAAACCGATTGCAGTTAGCTCACCCTTTAAATATAAAATTGCCAGCCCTACATTAAAACAGAAAGAAAAAGGGAAAGAAGTTTTTGAGTCTACCTGTAGTGAGATTTGGATTGGTTAAGTCAATCACGATTTATTCATTTCTATAATTGGTGAATTAAATTCACAGCGGGTAATTATGTCCCGCGCATTTTCACCCTTGAATCACTACCTTTCTTAACAGTATAAACCCCGACAAGTATAATAACAGCAGCAATCAGAATTGTAAAATCTAGTTTTTCATCCAGTACCAGCCAGCCCAAAAACAGAGCTATTATCGGGTTTATATAAGCATAAGTTGAAACAAAAGATACCGGAAGATTTGCGACTGCGTAAATATAAGATCCGTACGCTATAAATGATCCGAATATTAGCAAGTAGAAAAATGCGAGCACACCGTTTTGTGTAAAATGTACAACGGAAACTTCACCAATTGATACACCAAGCATGGTTAATACAAGGCCGGCTATAGTCATCTGGAAGGCTGCACTCATTAATGGATGAACAGAAACCTTTTTATACTTTGAATAAAGCGTACCTGATGACCAGCAGAACACACCGAACAATAATCCTAAAATACCGATGAGGTACTGGGGGTTAAACAGAGCGGAAAAGTCTATTCCGAAAATTAAGGTGACACCCGAAAGTCCTAGCAAAACACCAAGCACAATTTTAAAATTTAATTTGGGTCCTGCGGGCAGCAAAGACTCCAGCCCGACAATCCAAAATGGTTCAGTAGAGATCAGCAGTGCGGTTAAACCACTCGGTACCCATTGTTCAGCGAAAACAACCAAGCCGTTTCCGCATCCGAGGAGTAAAATTCCAATAACTGCCAGATGTTTTATTTCTTTTTTCTCAGGTAACTTGTATCCCCGGAGTCTTAAAATTAGAATGAGTATCGGCCCGGCTACTAGCCACCGTACTCCTGCAAATAAAACCGGTGGAAATGTCTCAACTCCAATTCTTATTGCAAGATAAGTAGTTCCCCAAATCAGGCATATAGCTGCCCAGGCAATGTAAGCTCGTAAATTTTCTTTTGGCATTATAAATCAATTATTAGGAAGGTCAAAAATAATGAAATTAAATATCAATTCAGAAATTATTATTTATGTAATACCATATTTGTATTTTAGTATAATACAAAGCCAACATTAATGATTAAATAGATGCAATGAAGAATAATCAGCTAAATGAATTTGTTAAAAAGCTCCCAAAAACTCCCGGCATAATCGGGAAGGACGAATATTTTAATTCTGCGGTTTTAATACCACTGGTATTTATAGATAACAAATATCACTTCCTTTTTGAAAAACGATCAGCATCAATCAGGCAGGGCGGAGAAATCTGTTTCCCCGGTGGTGAATTTGATGAAAAGACGGATAAAGATTTTCTGGAAACTGCGATTAGGGAAACAGAAGAGGAGCTTGGTCTGGATCGCAAACAGATTAAAATACTTGGTACTATGCATACTTTTCTGGGACCTATGGGCGTAACGGTTGATTCATTTGTTGCTTTGTTTGATATAAAAAATATAGGTGACCTAAACTTTGATAAGAATGAAGTAGAAAAAGTATTTACTGTGCCTGTTTCATTCTTTGCAGAGAATCCGCCGGATGAATATAAAATAAGACTTGAAATGCATTCACATTACGTGAACGACAAAGGAGAGAAAATAGATTTATTCCCGGTTGAACAGATTGGTCTTCCTGCCAAATATTCAAAACCACGATCCGGGAAAAGCCATAAAGTATATGTTTACCAGACAAAACCAGATATAATCTGGGGAATAACCGCAGCATTGATTCGTGAAGTTATCAGTAAAATTAATTCAGATTTATAGGACCATAATTATATCCGGATTCTTCTCCAGTTTTTCATAGACTAAATCTCTTGCTGCTTCAGATGAAACTATTACTTTCAAATTCAGGCTGAAGTATTTTTCATTTTTGCTTACATTTGACGGAGTAATTTCATATTCAAGATTAAGAGATGACTCTTCAACCGCTGCTATTAGTTTATCCAGATTATGCCCGATTATCTTGTAAGACCATTCACAGGGGTATTTTATCTCAGGCCGTTCGCTATTTGAATCAAGTATCATTTTCTTCCAATTTAGTCCGTTTTTATCTCTTTTTCGACAATAATTTTCCCTTCATAGTAAGTTTTAGACAATAAAATGGGGCGAAGTTCGTATATTTAATGTTACAAAATTTCTTTTTATGATGTGAATTCAGGACTATTAATATGAATAATAAATTAGCAAGAAAATTTTAACAAAAAGTTTCAGGAGTTTCAAATGACAGAAATAGTTGATGTAATAGCAAGGGAGATACTTGATTCAAGAGGAAACCCGACATTAGAAGTAGAAGTTTTACTTGAGAGCGGAGTTATTGGAAGAGCAGCCGTGCCAAGCGGTGCTTCTACAGGTGAGCACGAAGCTGTAGAGTTGAGAGACGGCGATAAAAATCGTTACGGCGGCAAAGGTGTTCTAAAAGCTGTTGATAACGTAAATGAAAAAATAGCTGATGACATAATTGAAATGGATGCAGCCGAACAAGTTGAATTAGATAATTATCTTATTTCGCTTGATGGTACCCCGAACAAATCAGTTCTCGGTGCAAACGCAATACTTGGTGTTTCACTCGCCTGCGCAAAAGCCGCTGCTGAAACTCTTGAACTACCGCTTTACAGGTATATTGGCGGAGTAAATGCAAAAACTTTACCGGTACCTATGATGAATATTTTGAACGGTGGAAAGCACGCTGATAATAATGTAGACTTTCAGGAATTTATGATAATGCCTTTCGGCGCTCCAAGTTTTGCGGAAGCGCTAAGAATGGGAGCTGAAACATTCCATTCTTTGAAATCTGTTCTTTCTAAAAAGGGGTATAATACTGCAGTCGGTGATGAAGGTGGTTTTGCTCCGGATTTGAAATCCAATGAAGAAGCTATTGAAGTAATTCTCGAGGCAATTGAAAAAGTCGGATTAAAAACCGGTACTGACATTGGAATAGCGCTCGATCCTGCAGCAAGCGAATTCTTTTTAAAAGACAAAAATGCTTATCATCTTTTCAAATCTAAACCCAAAGAAATTATAAGTGTAGAAAAAATGGTTGACTATTGGGCAAACTGGGCAAAACAGTATCCGATAGTTTCACTTGAAGATGCTTTAGCTGAAGATGACTGGGACGGATGGCAATTATTAACAGATAAACTTGGAGATAAAATTCAGCTTGTCGGCGATGATATTTTCGTAACAAATACTGAAAGACTTGCACGTGGAATTGAAAAAGGTGTGGCCAACTCTATTCTTATTAAAGTTAACCAGATTGGTACGTTGACCGAAACACTGGATGCTATTGAAATGGCAAAGAGAGCCGGTTACACTAATGTTATCAGTCACAGATCCGGTGAGACTGAAGATACAACTATTGCCGATATTGCTGTTGCAACCAATGCCGGCCAAATTAAAACCGGTTCGCTTTCAAGAACGGACAGAATTGCTAAATATAACCAGTTGCTGAGAATTGAAGAAGATTTATTTGAAGGGGCAATCTTTCCCGGACTCAGTGCGCTGAATTATAATTCTTAATTGTTTAATATTCCCGGTTGGATTTTCCGGCCGGGATTTTTTTCCGAAATAAAAAATACTCAGGGGTAATAAAATGCCTGCTAATGCACTACAGAATTGTGAAAACATAATTAAAAAAAATAAAATTGAAGTTATTGATCTTAAATGTATCGACCTTACCGGGCGACTGCATCACATATCACTGCCGGTTTATCCGGGAATTCTTCCAAAATTAATGAAATACGGCGTAGGATTCGATGGCTCCAGTTATGGTTTCCTGAAAGTAGAGAACAGTGATATGATATTGATTCCTGATTTGAACACCGCTGTTATTGATCCTTTCCGTGATGCGCCGACTCTCAGTTTCTATTCTCATATAGTTTTAACTGATGGTAAACATACGCCTTATGCACAAGATGCAAGGTTACTGGCAAAAAAAGCCGAGGCTCTTCTGAAAAAAACTACGGGAGCCGATAAAAGCTGGTGGGGGCCGGAATTTGAATTTTACATTTTTTCAAACGTTGAATACGACACAAGAACTTCAAAATCATATTATAAAGTTGAACACGAGGAAGAATTTTATAAAAAAGCTTATCACGCTGCCAACCCGTTTGATGTTTATGATGATTTCCGTGATGAAGCATGTAAGATAATGAAGAAATTCGGAATCAATGTGAAGTATCATCATCACGAAGTTGGTGAAAGAGGACAGCAGGAGATTGAAACATATTTTTCTGACCTGTTAACAACCGCTGATAATATAATATCAGCAAAATATGTGTTGTTTAATTTTGCGCGTCAAAGAGATCTGTTCATTACATTTATGCCCAAACCGATGTATCACCAGGCAGGAAACGGCCTTCATCTGCATTTGTATCTTACTAAAAAAGGGAAAAATGCGTTTTATAAAAAAGGCGAATACGGAAACATTAATGAACTTGGCAGATTTTTTATCGGGGGAATGCTGAAACACGGACCCGCACTTTCTGCTTTCACTAATCCGAGTACGAATTCTTATAAAAGACTTGTACCCGGATTTGAAGCACCGGTTGCCTTAACTTACGGGCAGGGAAACCGTGCATCGGCAATAAGGATTCCGAAATATGTTTCTAATCCTGACGAAACCAGGTTTGAGTATCGTCCCCCGGATGCTACCGCAAACCCGTATCTGGCACAGGTTGCCATGCTGCTCGCGGGAATAGATGGAGTAGTTAATAAGATTGATCCTGTAAAAGAAGGCTTTGGCCCTTATGATAAAAATTTCCTGGATGATAAGAATAACGAAACAATTCAATTTCTACCAAGAAATCTTACAGAGGCTTTGGATGCATTGGCACTCGACAGTGACTTCCTGAAGCGTGGTAATATTTTTACTGACGGACTTCTTGAGCATTGGGTTAAGTTGAAACAGGAAGAGATTATGTCGATAGGAACTATGCCTCACCCGTTTGAATACAAAATGTATTTTAATTTGTAATTTTTTTCTAATATAACAGATTAAATTTATTTTGGTTAATAACAAGACCCATCAGAGAAATTGCGATGGGCTTCAATTAAAGTTATAAGCTACTTTATCAGCATTAATTTTTTTGTATCAACAAACCTATTTTTCCCATCCATTGATAATGCGACAATCCTGTAAAAACAATTCCCCGAGTAAGGTTAGCTGCATTGAAATTTACCAGATGAAAACTTTTTCATTCTGTTGTGATAATAAATGAATTTCCACTGTCCTAATAGATTAAATAGCTTTTTCGTTGCTTTGCCTTCCGAGAGTATAGAATAACGAATTATGATACTAGGGGTAAATGGAATGGGATAGTCTTTTAACATATGATAATTGTTGGGGTTTTATAAAAATTGTCATTAACTGAAGTTGCATTACTATGGTAATGTAAAATAGACTCGCCTTCCCCATTAGCTTAGCCAGCGGTTAAAGAAGTATAATAAACCAAACTAAACTTAAATTTAATGATGAGTATCTTAAAGAATTGTCTTTTTTTCTGTTTCCCTTGCCTTTTTAGCCTCAATAAATTAATTTTTAATTTGTATAGCAACAATCACACTACCGATAATGACACTTTTGCCGCCTATCTGAAAAGCTTACTCAGAATTATTGAATTGAGTGAGAGATTTTTAGCTATAGATACGACTAGATGCGTAGTCTTTTCTTAAAATAATATATCCCGAGATATTCTTTACTGCATTTTTTATATAATTAAAGTAAATTTAAGTGAGGATTATTTTACTAAAATAAAAAGATCAAGATAAAATAACGATGTTGGAAAAAGCCACATTATTTTTTACTAAGCTGTATATTAAGTTTGCTGTTTTATTTATCTTTCTAAAAAAGGAGAAAATTTATGGGGATAAAAGTTTAAGTCTTAAAAAGCTACGTTTATTGGCCAGGGGATTTTACAGCGCCCATCCTATTCAATATAATTACCAAAAATATAAATATTCAGATTATATCTCAGATCTTGAGAACATAAAATTAACTTATTTAAATCACCCTTATAGTAGATTGTTAACAAACAAATTTGTTTTTTCTAATTTCTTTGATAGTTACTTTAGAACACCGGTATGTTATTGCATAATAAACCGGACCAACATTGAGCCAATAAATAATGCCCCAAAAATAAATTCTATTCCTTCACTTTTTGAATTTTTTTCTCGAAAAAAAATTATTTTAAAGCCTATATCTGGCGCTCGCGGACAAGGAATATACTTAATTGAAAACAGCGGACTAAATGATTTTAAATTAAATAAAAAAGTGATTACTCGCGAAGAACTTCAGAATTTTTTTATGACACTCGATAATTATTTAGTTTGTGAGTTCATCGAACAAGGTATTTTTTCTAAGCAATTCTTTCCTGATTCAACGAATACAATAAGAATAACTACACTTTGTGATCCATTAATTTCTTCTGCATTTGTTCCATATAGTCTGATGAGATTTGGACGGTTAAAATCGATTCCTGCAGATAATACGGCTATTGGGGGGATATTTGCGCTAATAAATATGGATACAGGAGAGCTTATGGAGGCAGTAGAAATAATTGGAAAAGGCAAAATTAGATTTCATTCAGCTCATCCTGATACTGGGGTTTTAATTAAAGGGGTTACCATACCCCATTGGGGTAAACTTTTAGATAGCATCAAGAATAGTGCTACTATAATAAAGCCAATAATAAAAATAGTTGGATGGGATATTATATTGACAAATGATTCATTTGTTGTAATTGAGGGAAACAATGGACCAGATCTATTTATGCAGGGGCTTAATTATCCCCTTACAAAAAATCCGGATGTGTTAGAATTTCTTAAACACTATAAAATCAGATAAAATATAAGATGACATAATTGCAAACAAGAATTTGTTTTATCTTATAGACTTCAATTGTAGTCACTCGTGGGTACATTGACATATTAGGAAAGTTGCAACTATTGGACTAAACAATTACTTTATAGGGGGAAGCTAAAGAACTATGTTTTTATAATAAGTGAACCCTTGTTTGCGTCCGCTCTTTTAGGGGAACCCACCAATTATAGTTATATTACGTTTGATCTACTAAAATAATAAATTATTGCCAGATAATATGAATCAAAGCTCAAATACTGCTATCATTCTTGGTGGGGGGATAATAGGCTTAACAACTATTCGAGCATTTGTGATACGAAATATTGAAACAATATTGGTTTATTATGATACTAAAGACTTTGCAACTGCTTCAAAATATCTTAAAAAAACATTTCTTGCTCCCCATCCTGAAAAAGAAGAAACGGAATTTATTAATTATCTAATGAATCTTTCAGACGAATACAAAGGATCTATTATTTTCCCTACTGAGGATGAATATTTAATTTCAGTTTCAAAATTTAAAGAAAAACTTTCACAGCATTTCATAGTTGCTTGCAATAATTTTGATATTATAACAAAATTAGTTAATAAAAGTTTTACTTATGATATTGCTGATAAATCGGGCATACCAGCCCCGCGTAATCTTGTAACTAATGATGATAAAGTAGCAATTGAATTTGCAAGTCAAATCGGATTTCCATGTCTAATTAAACCAAGCCAAGGTCATATTTATTTTAAGCTGTTTGGGAAAAAGATGGCCAAAGTAT
Organism: uncultured Bacteroidota bacterium; assembly: GCA_963748105.1. Taxonomy (GTDB): domain Bacteria; phylum Bacteroidota; class Ignavibacteria; order Ignavibacteriales; family Ignavibacteriaceae; genus JAKAGZ01. Next base: position 268,091 of record CAVVHP010000011.1, read on the forward strand.
CTGATAATGTCTCGCTTGAAAAAGAACTTTTAAACGCAGTATCACAAAATCTTGTTGTAATGATACAAGAATTTATTCCGGGTAATGATAAGGATAATTATAGTTATTGGGGTTACCGTGATAATGGTAAATTTTATTCGGAAGCAACCGCGCAGAAAGTTAGGAATGATCCTCCTGGAACTGGTTCACCAAGAGTGCAGGTAACCAGAAATATATATGAATTAATTCCTTTAGCAAGAAAAATTCTTGATGCATTAGACTATCAAGGGTATGCTAATGTAGAATTTAAGAAGGACCATCGAACTAATGAATATAAATTTATGGAAATTAACGCAAGGATTAATCGTTGTATGCTCCAAGCTATAGCAGGGGGTATAGATTATCCCTGGATTATTTATAATCACCTTAAAAATGGGATATTGCCAGAACCGGTTAAATGTGAGGAAGGTATCTATTGGATAAATGTTGGAAAGGATATAATTAAAAGTTTTCAATTTAGAAAAATTGAAAATTATTCGTTAAAAGAATATCTTAATCCTTACTTTAATAACCACGTTTTTGCAATTCTAAGTATATCAGATATCGGGCCTTTTATTAAAAGACTAAGCAGCATTTTAAGGAAATAGTTTTAATCGATTTTATAGTAGCTAACAAATTCTACAATATTAGTCTTTTGATACACTAAACTCTATATTATTAAAGATTTAAGCTAGGAAGAGAATTTTCTTGTTTCTTAGCAGCACTTTCATTGTGTCACCGCTTTGAATTATAACTACAATATAATAAACGAGCAACAAAGGGGTAACAAAAATATGGTAAGTAAGGAAAAGCATCTGAACTGAAAGGTGATGTTGGGCTATCTCATTATATTACAGTGAGTTATATGGCTGTTGCTGCCCTTTGTCTCCGGTGCCATTTTTGAATACAATAGAATTTAAAATGACTTTAACCTGTAATTGATAAAGGAGTAATTATTCATTACTCCTTTACTATTTCTAAATCACACCGTATTTTTTGCAAACCTGATTGTCTCTTTTATTCCTTCTTCGTAGGGAGTCGGTTTAAAGTTAAACTCTTTTTCAAATTTTGATGATTCAAAGATGTAATCATATTTATTCTGGTATAACATCTCGTGTAGTTCACCAATTTGTTTGCTGAATAGCCCGGTTAATTTTATCATCCATCCTTTCAGGGCAAAAACTGACGGTTTAACATTTAAATTATCCGCCGCAATTTTAATGAATTCATCTCCGGTTAATACGGGTTTTGCGGTTGGTAAATGCCATACTTGGTTCCAGGCAGATTCAGTAGTTGCTAAAAGATAAAGTGCTTTAGCACAGTCCATTGTATAAGTGTAAGAATGTTTTGGCTTTGTATCCACAAGCCATTGTGCTTTTTTGCCTTTTGCTAAATTTTGAATTCCCAGAATAAATGGGACGCTTGTTTTTTCAGAATATGGGCCGTAAAAATCAGCTGCTCGCGCAATAATTGCTTTGATATTTCCCTTTTTCATTTCATCTTCAAGGTAATGATTTAGTTTGGCGCGTAGTTCTCCTTTTTTGCTGCAGGGTTTATACGGTGTTTCTTCTGTCATCGGCCCATCAACTTTTCCGTATGAATAAATATTATCAAAAAATATCAGGCGTGCTTTTTTTTCTTCGCAGGCTTCCACAACGTTTTGCATAATTTTAAACCATTGCTTTTCCCAGATAGAATAATCATAAGGAAGTCCCACAACAAGATAAACTATTGATGAATCTTCAATAACGCTTAAAGTTTCATTTTTTTTTGTAAGATCGGCCTTTGTAGCCTCAAATCCATCAACACTTTTCCCCGATCTTGAAACGAGTTTTATTTTTTCCCCTTTTAATTTTAATTCATTAGAGAGTGTATTACCTATTGCTCCTCCCGCCCCCAATATTATATGCTTTGTGTTGTTACTCATCGCTCACTCCTGTTTATGTTTTTCAGATTTAAAAAATGATTTTAAAGGATTACTCAAGAAGTCCGTAAATTAGTTTTAATTGTAATTGATTTAGCCCGGTCTCGGGAAAGAAGATTTTCTCTGGATTTAATTGGCAAGATACAAATAATTCTTAAAATGGAAAGTCACTTTTCAGATCTATTTCTTCCTTAATTTTCTCTGCAGGCGGCTTTTTAGCTATTAAATGAACCGGATTTCCTTCAACATAAATGGCCTTATAAGGAACTGTGGGGCAGGCATGTTCACAGGCGCCGCAGCCGATGCAGTATTCGTTTTTAATTTCGGGGAGGTGAAGATTTTTGTAAGGCACCATCTTTACAGCTTTTGTTGGGCAATGCTCAGCGCATGCTCCGCATTCTGTTTTTTCCGTTTCTACAATGCAGTTTTCTTTAACAAATGTTGTTTTGCCAATCTGAAGTAATTTCTTGTTTTCAGTTCCGGTTGGTAATATTGCACCTGTAGGACAAACGTCTCCGCAAACAACACATTCAAAAGTACAATAGCTTGTGCTGTAATCCATATACGGCTGAAGTATTCCGGTAAATCCATATTCCCATAAAGCCGGCTGTAAAACCTGGGCAGGGCAGCTGCTTACACATAAATGACATGCCGTACATCGCGCGGTAAAATTTGAAAGACTTAATGAGCCGGGGGGCGATACGGTGTTTTTCTTTAATACCGGTACTGTGCTTTTTTTCTTTGGAATAATTTTAACCTGTGCTAATGATAAGCCCGTTAAACTTAAAATGTATAAAAATGTTTTTGATATAAATTCTCTTTTCTTCAGATCGGTTTCTTTGATTTCCTTTACATTATCATTTGAAAAATAATTTGTGAAAGTTATACCTTCGCTCGGACACACACTGAAACAATTATAACAGCCCACGCATCTTTCAAAATCTATAATCTTTGATTTTTTGTCTATACAACCTGATTTACAAACTTTCTCACAGAGATTGCAACTGTTGCAGGTATTTTTATCGATAGCAATTTTTATAAAAGAGAATTTGGAAATTACTCCAAGTAAAGTACCAACAGGGCAGATAGTATTGCAGAACAACCGGCCTTTTGCAAATGACATTATTCCAACAATAATTAATATTAACGAGGATACGGCAATCATTGCTATGCTAACCGCTTTTATTTCAACAGGATAGAATATATAAACATTTAGCTTTTCAAATGTAAATGCGATTATATTATTTAATATTAAAATAAGCGGGCGGAATATATTTGACAGTATTTTCCCGGTGTTACTGAATGGATCGAGGAGATCTAAGAGAATTAAATTACCTGCCAGGAATGTAATAACTGTTGCGGATAATATTGAATAACGAAGGATTTTATAATTTTTTAATTTCTTAAAATATTTCTTCTTGTTCATCCTTTTTGAAATAAAAGAAAAAATATCCTGAAGCGTTCCGAGTGGACAAACACTTGAACAATAAATTCTTCCGAACAGAAAAGTAAAGAGGAGGATAATAATAAATCCTGCCGCAGCTAATCCGGGAACAGTCAAAAATTTTAATAATGATGGAATAAACTGGAAATATACAAGCCAGGGAGAAATTGAAACCTGAATAGTATTTGTAATATCAAGAAAAACTACCAGCGCAATAATAAAGAAGAGCAGGGAAATAGCAATTCTGATTTTCTTGTAATAAACAGGATTCATGTAATCACATTATTATCCTGTTGATCGAAAGTTTGCTCAGATCGGTTGTACCGAGTTTCATCTCTTCGGCGTATTTAATGTAATCAATGTCTTTTGGGTCAACACCGAAAAGTTTTGCCGCTGCCGAATCAACCGCAACAATATCTCTGCCGATTATTTGTGATTTCATGGTAACAACATCGTCGAGTGAAACGCCGCGCGGACCGTTTTTCTTCATGACATAGTAGGCGTCAACTATTGTTAAGTCAGGTTTGCGGAAAGAAGCAAAATCGGCTATACATTGATGAAGGTCATTCCTGTGCCAGAAACGCCTGTCCCAGACAATACCCATTAAATTTTTCATCCCAACAGTTATTTCGGCAGAGCCATGACTTTTTAAAACCGGGACGTTTATGAAAACGTCACTTCCGAGTATCAACTCGTGGACTTTTGCGTCTTGCATAACTTTGCCGCTATTAACAGAAACATTCTGATAATATCCTTCGCTGGCACCGGAAACTACTTTAGCGCCGGCGTCTTTTGCAGCTTTTTCAATCCCGCTGTTTGAATAACATCTTTTCCAGTCATCACACGTATGATCAAAAACATATACATCTTTTGCTCCTGCTTCAAAACAGTGCTTTACAATTCTATTAATAAGCAGGGGATTAGTGTTCCCACCGCGCTCCGGAGAAACAGCCCAGCCGATATTGGGCTTTACAACAACTGTTTGTCCTTTTTTTACAAAAGCCTTCATTCCCCCCATCGAGGCAATTGCTTTATCGAACATAACATCGGGTTCGCCGCCTTTTATTGCAGCCAGATCAAAAGGACTGGGTGGAAGATATTTGCTGTAAGCTAATAGTTCTTTATAATTTCCAAAGGTAAGTGTTGTGCCTGCAAGTAAACTTGCCTGCAGACTTTTCTTAAAAAAATCGCGGCGATTCATTTTTCCCCCTGATGACGTTAATACCCCTGTAACTAACTATTAAATTAACAAAAAAAAATGATCAAATTCCTTTAAAATATTGCAGATAAATAATTAATTAAATCTTAAATTTACTTGTCAAATAAACGGGGGGAAATGAAATGACTGATACTTTAGTACTAACGGATCAAAAGCTTAGAATCAATTCTTATTTTTTTAATTTAGCTGCTGTTGTAAGTATTTACCTTGTACCCACTTTTTCTCACTTACTTAGTTTCCCTGTTTATATGATTGATCCTATGAGGATTATTATTCTTCTTTCTGTGATCCACACATCAAATAAAAATGCTTATTTAATTGCTTTAACGCTTCCAATATTTTCATTTCTTATTGCCAGTCATCCGGTTGCAATTAAATCAATATTGATTACATCTGAACTGGTTCTAAATATCTGGCTGTTTTATCAAATCTATAATAAACTCTCTAATAAATTTTCAGTAATGTTTCTCAGCATAGTTATAAGTAAAGTTTATTATTATTTGATAAAAGCTATTTTGGTTTCATCAGGAATATTGCAAGGGGAAATATTCTCAACACCTATCTATTTGCAGATAGCAGTTGCTTCAGCTCTTGGTGGATATTTGTATCTAATTTCCGGGGCAAAACCAGACCGATGAGAATTATTAACTATTTAAAAGCTCCTAAAAGGGAGCTTTTTTTGTGAGCTAATTATATTATTTTAATTCCTTTATTATTCATAAACATTAAACTCAATGCCCTTTATTGGTGAATTAAGTGCTCTCGGTACGGCTTTCTGCTGGTCAGGAAGTTCGATGGCTTTTACGGCGGCGTCTGAAAGAATAGGCTCCCTTCAGTTGAATATAAACAGGATGATTCTTGGTGTATTCTTCTTATTAGCAACTATTCTTGTATTAAATTTGAATTATTCTGTCTCTTCTTATCAGTTTAATTTTCTTGTCGCAAGCGGTTTTATCGGTTTTGTAATAGGCGATTCCTTTTTATTCCAGGCGTTTCGAATGATTGGAGCGAGGGTTGGAATGCTGATGATGTCTCTCGTTCCGGCCATTTCTACAATTCTTGCATATTTTTTTCTTCACGAAATAATTAATCTCTGGGGGATACTGGGTATTACAATTACGATGTGCGGAATTGGAATGGTGATACTGCAGAAAAACACCGACGTATTGTCGAAATATAAATTAAGCAAAGCAGGAATATTTTACGGGTTTATGGGAGCATTCGGACAGGCGGCTGGAATGGTGCTGGCAAAGTTTGCTTTTGAAGAAGGCAATATTAATGGTTTTGTTGCAACTTTTATCAGGCTGGCTTCTTCGGTTGTTATTTTTCTTCCACTTGCTATGCTTGCAAAAAAATATAAAAATCCATTCAAGGTGTATAAGAAAGATATTAAGGCCCTTTCATTCACCATTACTGGAACAATCTTCGGTCCATTCCTTGGGGTTACCAGCAGCTTAATTGCTATCTCAAACACTAAAATAGGAATTGCGTCCACAATAATGGCTACGGTGCCGGTAATTATGCTTCCACTGGTGAGAGTTATTTACAAGGAAAAACTAACCTGGCGTTCTGTTGTCGGTGCGTTTCTTGCAGTTGGCGGAGTAGCCATTTTGTTCCTGAGATAATGATAATAGTCTCAGATCATTATTTTGAATAATAAACTACCAGTTTAGGATGTTTTGCGCTATCCGGATTATCACTGGAAGCAATTAAAGTCATTTTGTAAGGTGTCTCATCAGCAAATCTTAGCATAAAACCTAATTATTATTACTGCTTATAATATCACGGATTATTAGTGTAACATCAATATTTTTATAGTCCTGCTGAGGATTTGAAAAACTATCTATCCAAACAGTATGTCTTGTGTCTACCTGTGGCTGAGTAATCCAGGTAACGGTTTTGTCATTCCAATTTTGCGCTATTCTTTGAAGCAGCATAGAATTATCACCAACATGTGTATTTGCATAGGTAAAATCTTTTTCTGTACTGAAATAAAAAGATAGATAAGCACTATCTATTCTGGATTCTGCCGGTATTTTTGATAAATCAAATTGAATCAATGCACGATCAATTACAAGAACCCCGCCGAGAGTCCAACAATAGGCATGCATGCTTTTGTCTTTGCTATAATTGCTTCCACTTGAATAAGAGCTGATTAAAGCGTCTTTACCTGCTGTAGAATCTGGCTGTGATACGAGAGTGTAGTGTTTAGGAGAACTACTTGGGTTGGTACCAGTAACATTGTTTTTGCAGGCATTAAACATCAGCATTGCTATGGAAATGAGGATGAACAGGAGGAAACGGATTTTCATAATATCCTCTGGAAAGTTTTCAAAATAAATGATGCCATAATGAAGACAACCAAATATCCGGGCTTCAGCAAGGACCATTTATCATACGGCATGTTTCATTGAGCCAGTGGTATGTATTATTGAGCTAACGGTAAAATCAGGGAAGGAGGCTTTGATAAATTTTGAATGTATTTTCATCAAAACTAACAAAAATCACTTTCTCAATTGAGTCTTCTTTTTTCAGGAAATTCATTGTTTCCTTAATTGCAATTTCTGCAGCTCTTTCAGCTGGGAAATGATAAACACCAGTGCTTATTGCGGGGAAAGCGATGGATTTTATATTGTGCTCAATTGCGCGATATAATGAGTTTTTATAACAATTGGCGAGTAACCCATCTTCGTTATGGTTACCTCCGTTCCAGACAGGTCCAACTGTATGAATTACAAACTTAGCGGGAAGGTCATATCCTTTTGTTATTTTTGCTTCACCGGTTGGGCATCCGTTCAAAGATTGGCACTCTTCCAGTAATTGCGGGCCGGCTGCCCGGTGAATAGCTCCGTCTACGCCACCGCCGCCAAGAAGGGAAGTGTTGGCAGCGTTGACTATAGCGTCTACATTAAGTTTTGTGATGTCACCTTTTGCAATCTCGATTTTTGAATTCATTCTTATCAATCCATTTTATTGATAAGTTATCTTTCCCTGGCAACATTTTCAATCACAATATAAATCTTACTTAGTTTCTTCTTACAAAAAATTCTTGAACTAGTCTATCCCAGTCAGACTGTTCCAGGTTTTCGAGCTCACCGATAGAAATTTCTTCTCCGGTAACTATAACTTTGGGATTATCAACTTTTTTGGCACCTTTCAGAGCAGTTCGGAATTGTTCAATATCATCCTGGTAAAATGAAACGGCTGCATTACCTATTTTTAATTCTTTAAGCTCATTGTCAATGTTATCAGCATCTATTACGCATACCCAGTTTGAATCATAAGGCGTTACACTTAAAGCTTCGATTTCATTTTTAAGAATAGTATTTATTTTTTTAACCTGACCAGAAATCGGTGAGTTAAAACGTATTGTTTTTGTTCCTTGCTTAACGGTGAACAAAGGCTGACCTTTTTTAATTTTCATTCCAAGATTTGGGAACTCAAAGTCGTCAATTTTCCCAATTAGCTTTCTTGCAAAATCATCTATTCCAACATTAACAGTTCCATCCTGTTGCATGCTTGCCCAGCAATGTCCGCTTGAAATAAATACGCCGCCCGGAATTGAAAACTCACCGGCCTTCATACTTTCAGTGGAAGCCAGGTGTGTAATATGAACGCTGGGTTTTAACTGTTTTTTAACTTTATCTTCGCGTTTGATAACTAATTTTTTAACAAACTCAAGCAATTCATCTTCTGTGAATGGTTTTTGTACGTAGTCCATTGCGCCGTATTTCATACATTCTACAGCAGTTTCAACAGTTGCATAACCGGTAATTATAACAACATCAATGTCCGGTCTCAAATGTTTTACGGATTTGGTTACTTCAAGTCCATCCATTTCCGGCATCTTTAAGTCTGTAAATACAAAGTCATAATGATGCGACTGTATCAAACCAAGTGCTTCTTTTCCGTTTTCTACAGTATCTACACAATACCCGTCAAGGACAAGAATTTTTCTGAAACTATCCAGAATAACCCCTTCATCATCAACACAGAGTATTCTTGCTTTCGGATTCTGGACTTCAGCGCGTTTTAGAGTTTTTGCTTCTTTGCTAAAATCAAGCTGAAGGCTGACTTCTAGAGCTTTTGCTCTGTCTATCTGGGCTTTCTTTTCTTTCATTCTTCGCCCGATATATCTGATAAGAATATCAAATATTATGAATAAGACTAATGCTAATATGAAGAGTGCCATGATTCTTCTCCTTACGATAATTTAAGCTCAGCCTGATGAGGCCGTTTTTATTTCTATATTCTGTCCGAACTGCACGGAATTAGATGTTTCAGTTCGTAGTTCAGGTCATGCGGAATGATTCTGTACAACCATCCCTGGAAGTAGGGATCTTTTTCTATTATTGTTTTGTTTTTTGATAGTTCCTCGTTGATTTCAATAATTCTGCCGCTTACCGGTGCAAGCACCGAATGTATAAGCCCGTCTGCTGATGTAATCTGCAAACATGAAATTCCCTGGATAATTTCTTCTTCAATCTTGAAGAACTGTATATCGGAAACAGCATCGATAGTTTTTAAAAACAAATCGGTAATTCCAATCAGGGCAGTTCCCTTATTTTCTACCGAGACCCAGGCTGCATAACCCAGCCTGTAATATTTTGCAGGACAGGGGACATAAATTAAGGCTGTATCACGGTTTAATTTGCTGCTTTCATTTATTCTTTTTTGAATCTCAAAATATTTCATTCCCCGGGAAACAGAATTAAGTAATTCATCCGCCGTAAAAGGTTTTGGAATAAAATCGATGGCTCCTTTGTAAAGCGAGTTAACCGCATTTTCCACTGTGGAATAACCGGTGGTCATTATTACAGGCGTTTCTATTTTCCGGTGATTTATTTCATCCAGAAATTTGAACCCGTCTATTTCAGGCATCATTATGTCACATAGCATAAGATCAAATTTTTTCTTTTCGAGTTTCTCTAGAGCGTCTTTCGCATCCAGTGATCCTTCCACGTTATAATTCTCAGAACCGCAAATCTTTTCAATGGCATCCAGGATTACCTGCTCATCGTCTATAACCAGTATGTTTCCAATATGTGACATTTAATATTATTTCTGTTTAAGTGGAAGCCTGATAACAAAAGTAGTTCCATGATCCATTTCACTTTCTACTTTTATAGTGCCGTTATGATTATCGATTATTCCCCAGATAACAGCCAGACCTAGGCCCGTGCCTTTCTGTCCCTTTGTGCTGTAGAACGGTTCAAAAATTCTTGCAACGTCCTCTGGAGGAATTCCGCAACCCGAGTCTGAAATTTTTATTTCGACATAATCTTTTTTCCCCGCTTCATCAACTGATTCCCAGTGCTGGTAGTCGCAACCCACTCTCGTACATGCTTCAAAGTTGCTTTCATTCGGAACCGGGATTGAGAAGAGCGGAGAGCCACACTTCGGGCATTTTGAATTTTCTTCATTCATAGATGTATTGCATTGCGGACAAAGGATATTAAGCTTTTTGTTCTCATCAACTTCTTTGAGGTACTGGTGAGCTCTTCTGCCGTATACCGGGTCGAGGTGAATAATTTCTTCGTTTCCGTTAAATTTTGCTTTTAATTTTATTGCCGGCAATCCATCAATTTTGAATTCATTATCTACAAGATCATGTCTTTTCGGGCAGGCCGCTCTTTTGATCTGTGCAACGCCATAAGGGGAAAGACTCAGCGAGGATGCTGAAACTGTAATTATTCCACCGCCTTTTCCGATAGCATCGTTTGCGTTTACCAAAAGGTTTATAAATACCTGCTGAATCTGGTTCGCATCAGCTATTACCTGCGGAAGATTCTGGTCAAGTTTTCTTTCGAGCTTCACGTGATTAATTGTTAACTGATTTTCTACTACAGAAACAGCCTGTTCAATTATTTCATTTATATTCACATTATTTTTCTTAGGAACGGACTGCCTTGCAAAATCGAGCAGACTTTTTACAATTTCCCTGCTTCGTTTTGTTTCTCTTACTATAACTTTTAAATCTTCCTGCAATTCAGGATTATCCTGTGTCCTTTTTAGCAAGAAAGCTGCTGTATGTAAGTACACCGGTAAGCGGGTTATTAATTTCGTGTGCAACTCCTGCGGCAAGCCTGCCGAGGGAAGCGAGTTTATCGGACTGGAACAACTGCATTCTTGCTTCGGACAATTTTTGTGTCATTACATTGAATGAACCGGCGAGTTTTCCCAGTTCATCGTTTCCTTTATCCTTTATTGTGTAATTTAAATTACCGACACCAACCTGGTCCGTTGCTTTCAGTAATTCATTAACAGGTTTGTCAATCCATCTTCTTACAAGAAAGCCTATTATAAAACTGAGTGCAATAATTGCTGCCAAAGCAAAAATTACGATCTCAATTTCACCGCGCTTAATTTCGTGATCAACATCAGCAAGCGTTGTTGTTACATCGAGCACACCTAGTATGGTTTTGTCTTTTGAGTGGGCGTGGCATTCGGCTTCCCAGCATGACCTTGCGTTATAAATTGGGCTGATGATTCCGAGTATTCTTGAAGAATCAGGGTCTATCCTGTAAATCCGGGTTCTCTTATTAATCGGTAATCTCTCAAGGGGACGGTTGGCTTCGTGACACGCGTAGCAGCTTTCCGCCCTTTTATCAACCATTTTTCCCACATCTTCTTTGTGCGAAGAATAAATGATTTCACCCTGTTTATTCAGAATTCTTACATTGCGAATTTCAGTCTGGCTTCCTATGGAGATAATAGTCTTGTCAATTCTGTCGCGCTGGTTTAAAAGCATATCGTAGCGCGTACTGGACTTCACGGTTTCACTTAACTGGTTGGCATGTCTTTCCACCTCTGCCAGCAAAGCATTGCTTTGCCGTTGAATATTAAAGTATGCAAAAACACCAATTGTAATGATTGCCGTTAATCCAACAGCTACAATTAATTTGAAGCCGATCTTGTTGAACATAATATCATTTCCCTTATTGCCTACATTTTAACAAGCTTTCCGGGTTTATCCTTCGGGAAACTTTTATCTTCGTGACAATTTGTGCAAGCAGGTTTACTGAAATTCTTTGTTTGATGACAATCGGTACATCCGGCTTCTTTGTGAATGTCATCTAATTCCAATCCGGTGACTTTATGATTAAATGTGCCATCTTCAAAATTTTTGTGACAGCTCAGGCAGTCGTTATTTAACTTTGTGAATTTTGTTTTATTACCGTGACACTTCGCGCATTCAAGTTTCTGATGGAATTTATTTAACGCCCAGCCCGTTGAGCTTGCGTGGTCAAATTTTTCCATCGGTTTACTCAAATGACATTTTGTGCATGTAATCATTTTGATGGCAGCTGAAACACGGTTTATGGTGTTCTTCTTTAGATTTTTTTGTTTTAATAAATTGTCCAAGAGAGGTTGCCTCAACAACCGAAAGTTTTTCCTGGTCGTGGCATCTGTTACAGCTTTCTTCTTTATGACAACTTGTACAAGCTATATTGAACTTATTAGTATGGTCATCATGGAAAAATGTAACCAGCTTGTCCTTGTTTGTAATCTGTTTCATAGACAATTTTAATTGGTTCAGGCACTTCTGGATGATCTTTTACGCTAATTGCAAGCCTCGGATTTTTTTGTTTTGTTTTTGCAAGTTCGCTTTTCAGCTCGTGGCATGATGTGCAGTCAGTGCTATGGCTCCATGCCTTGTGACAATCCATACACTGCCTGTGGAAAGCCCCTTTTAAATCAGGTTTACTGATGTCCTCCCGTTTTCTGTTTGTGTCATGGCAGCTTTCACATTTTTGTATCGGACCTACATTATTAAAATGATGACAGCTTGCACATCCACCAGCCATTTGTGACATTTGGGAATGGACTTTATGAGAAAAGACCACCGGAACATATTTGTCTTCAAGAATATTTATTGTGATAACATCAGGTGCGTCATCCGCGGTTTGGTGAATTGTTATCATTTCGCCGCGAGGGCAGGGAACAAGACAGGGATTTTGTTTAGTCGGCACGTCACAGGTGTGGCATGTTTTACAGGTTAATCCCTTAACCGAATAATTCTTCGGAAGTTTGTTCTGGCCAAAAGCTGAAAAGGAAATCAGCAAGCCAAACAAGTATGTATATAATTTTTTTCATAATATTTATCCCCTAACTGTATATTTAGTGTTAGGAACATAATCTTTGTTCGGAATACTGATTACAGGGAAGTTCATAACTATAATTCTGTATATAAGCACGAGCAGCGCGGCAAATCCAACTGTAACCGAAATTTCTCCGAATGACGGAAAGTACGTGCCGAATTTATAAGGGGGATTATACGCGGTGACAAAATTATTTATCCTGTTAAGCAATACCCCGAACACAACCAGTGACGATGCTGTAAATAAGAGTTTTGGTGATTTTAAAACCGCATCTGACAAAAACATCCGTAATGGAATTACAACACCCACAACTACTTCTATAAAAAACATTATGCTGGGCACTGTTGGTTCTAGCAAATAAACAAATGTTCCCCTGATAACCATATCACCAATTTTAAATGCTAGGTAAATACCCAGAAGAGGTGCCACTGTTTTACCGAGTGCGGAAAGTACATCCATCTCGGGTTTAAACCCGAATGATTTTGCCGCCAGAATCGATTCGAAAATTATCATTGGGAATCCTACTGCGATTGCGGAAAGTAGAAACAGTAGTGGAAGCACCGGTGTCTGCCATAGCGGATGCATTTTCGATCCGGCTATAACCATTAAGGTACCGAGTGATGATTGATGAAGAGTGGATAAAACAACTCCAAGAATTACAAATACAAACATCGTAACTCCGAGCCATTTATCAAGGAAGCGTAAAAATTTATCAATTGGCTTGTTTAGTTTTGAAAAAAGTCCTTTCAAATTTACTTTCCCGATAAATCTTTCCGTGATAATCGGAAGAAACTCAATATAAAGTACTGTAACATACATCATTACGCAGATACCAACTTCAAATAACGCAGAATTGCCGTTCCACATTATAAGCGGGTGCCAGATGTAATACCATCTTCCTATATCAACAAATACGCCAATTGCCACAAAAGTGTAGCCCAGCATTGCCGTTAATAAGGCTGGTCTTAAAATTGCGTGAAAGTGCTCGCGATGCATAACGTGGCCGAGTGCGGCGCTAGTAAAACCGCCCGCGGCAAGAGCAACTCCCGCAGCAACATCAACTCCGATCCATAAGCCCCAGGGATATTGATTGTTTAAATTTGTTACTTTACCAAGTCCGAAAAAGAATCTGCCGGCCAGAAAGAATAGTCCGTTTGCAACAATTACAAGCAGGACAATTACTCCGGGAGTGAAAAATTTTTTCTTTATCGGTGCTGGTTTTAGAAAGCCATCCATAATTTTTCCCCCTATTCAGATTCTTTTGATTGTTTACGTTTTGTTATCCACATAATTCCTCCCAGCAATGCATAAAGAGAAATGGGCGGAACAAAGTAAGCGAATATTCCGTGCTGGATTGATTCTGAAACACCGGGTGCGGTGTTATTGGATAATTTAGGAAATCCAATTTCAGCGTAGTTTACTCCGGAGAGATACATCCATGAAGTTCCGCCTACTTCATGCTCACCGTAAATGTGGTCCTTATATCTTTCAGGATAATTTTTTATTCTTTCTCTGGCAACATTTACAAGTTCGTTTCTTGGTCCGTAAGTGATTGCCTCAACGGGACAGATTTCCACACAGGCCGGAAGTTTTCCTACCTTTGTCCTTTCAAAACAAAAGTCACACTTCTTTATATGCGGATTAAGTGCTTTATCATATTCAAATGCAGGAACCTGGAACGGACAGGCAACCATGCAGTAGCGGCAGCCGATACATTTGTCCGTATCCCATATAACTGATCCGTTTTCTTGTTTTGTGAATGCACCGACTATGCAGGCCGATACACATGCAGGATGATCGCAATGCATGCACTGGACTTTTACATCAATCGGCAATGCGGGGTTTTTATCATTATCATATTGATTAACCACAGTAAGAGCATCAATATCCGGACGCCGCATTTTTTTCATTACAGATTTATCTTCATAATCTGATATTTTACCGGCAGGAATGTCGTGTGCATTTTTACACGCCCATTCACAATTACGGCATCCAATGCAGACGGTTGTATCTACAAGTACACCCATCCGGTCTTCGGATAAAATATTCTTGGGTTTTGCGTTTAATTTTTTTGATGGCAGGCCAGTCAACGTTGCAGTTGCAACAGCAGCCGTTTTCAGAAAGGTCCTTCTGTCGTGCTTTTCCATTTTTTCCCCCGTGCCCAGTTGATTGAATTATTTGAAATTCGGCTTATCAAAATTAATTAGGTTGAAAAGTTGATAAGTCAAAACTCATTTTATACCTATTAAGTAAAGGACCCCGCATTACTTAATATTAAAGAGCACGTCTAATAAGGTACAAAAAGTAAGCCATTTTCGTAGATTCTCGGATATTCAGTCTAATAGCTGAATTCAATGTTTTGCAAAATAATGGTTTTCCTGAATTGAAAATTTCAACACTAGGACTTCCAACTTAAGAGAAATTATGTTTCAGCCCTACACATAATCTTACACCTATAAATGCGAACAAAGGCTTTTTTCCCAAAAAGCCCGGCTGTTGAATAATTACTCAACAGATTATTTCATTCTGAGTATTTGCTAATCACAAACACCAAAAACCTGTAACTAAATTCAACAAACAGCTATATAAAAATTCAACAGCACTATTGTTGAATTTTTCTCCTGTAACTGAACTTTTTAACTATTTGTCAAATTTTGTGTAAATATTTTCATCAAAGGCTAAATTTGCGCTGTACGAATTTTAGTACAGTTGCATACCCCCAACCAATTGCTATTAAAGAATTTATAGGTGCCTGGAACCCGACTGTTTTAACGCGGCACATCTATTGACTCATTGGTTCCGGTTGTTAAACAAAAAATTGAGGTCCAAAAATGGTTGCATTATCAGTTCTACTTGCTTTCTTATTGCTTTTAATTATTGACTTCTTCGTTTTAAGAGCAGAGAAAAAATTGCACCCTGCATTCATAAAAAATTATGAAGTAATAGACAGTGTAGCATTCAATAATTTAAGCGTAAGAGTTCCTGCCGATCTTTTTATATCAAAAGGACACACTTGGGCAGAGCCCGACAAAAACGGTTTCATTAAAGTTGGTGTCGATGAGTTTGTAACTAAATCACTTGGTGATTTTATAATAACAAACACCGCACAAAACGGGATTCTTGTCAATGAAGGTGATCCGGTAATTGAAGCAAAACTTGGCAGGAAAAAAATTATTTTCCGTTCGCCCGTAAGCGGAAAAGTTGTTTCACAGAATCATGATTTACCCGGAAAAAATATAACTGATCCTTTTGGTGAAGATTGGGGAGTAATAATTAAACCGGAAAATTTTCATCCACAAGCTGAAAAATTAAAAATGAATGAAGAGGTCATTGATTGGATGAAAGTTGAAATGAGAAGATTCAAATCATACCTGGACGAAAGACTGGAGAGCCCGAAACTTGCCGGTGTTACAATGTACGACGGTGGCCATTTAGTTTCGGGGGTAGTTTCTCATCTTGACAACGAGTCAATTGATAAGTACGAAAAAGAATTTCTTTCAATATAGTGTGGAGTAACAAAAATGACACAGCAAATGGGATTATTATTTGATGTTACTTTATGTGTCGGATGCGGAAAATGTTATGAGGCGTGTAAAAAAGAAAATGGCCTGCCCGCAACCAGCAATGATTTTCTAAAAGATCATTTATCCAATAATACTTACACGGTAGTAGAGCAATACGGCAATAACTTTGCGCGCAAGATGTGTATGCACTGCGGGGAGCCAACCTGTGTTTCGGTTTGCCCGGTTGGGGCGTTTGAAAAAACTGAACTTGGTCCGGTTCTTTACGATGCAAGCAAATGTATCGGATGCAGGTACTGTATGCAGGCCTGCCCTTACAGCATACCGCGCTATGAATGGAGCAGCACTTCACCCAGCGTTAGAAAATGCAACCTTTGTTATGAAAGATTAAAAGAAGGTAAAATTCATGCATGTGCAGAGGCATGCCCTACAGGTGCGACACAGGCTGGAGAACTGAGTAAATTAATTGTAGAAGCAAAGAGAAGGCTCAAAGAGAATCCGGATAAATATTACCAGGAAATTTATGGTTTGAATGAAGCTGGTGGTGGAAATGTACTCGTAATTTCACCGGTACCATTTGATCAGCTTGGTTACAATACAAATGTTCCTAAACAGCCTGTACCGGATTTTACATTAAAAGCAATGGAAAAAATCCCGAGTGTAGTAGCGGTTGGAGGAGTTTTCCTTACCAGTATGTACTGGTTGACAAAACGCAAAAATGAAGTAGCACGCGAGAACAGAATAAATCTGCGGAGAGAAAAAAATGAAGAAAAATAATTTATTAAAACCGTCATTCTGGAAAATCATTTCCGCAATAATAATACTGGTGGGGTTTTATTCTCTGATATCAAGATTTGTGCTTGGGCTTGGAAAAACAACAAATTTGTCCGACGCAGTTCCCTGGGGTTTATGGATAGGATTCGATTTTATTGGTGTAGGGCTTGCCGCTGCCGGATTTACAATTGCTGCTACTGCACACATTTTTAACGCAGAGAAATATCACTCCATTGTAAGGCCGGCAATATTGACGGCTTACATCGGGTACATAATTGTAATTTTGTTATTAGTAATTGATCTTGGTAAACCGGAAAATTTCTGGCATCCGCTGGTAATGTGGAATCTTCACTCGGTGATGTTTGAAATTACCTGGTGTGTTATTTGTTATTCAACAATTCTTACACTTGAATTTGCTCCGGTTATACTGGAAAAATTCAATTTGAAAGCACCGATCAAATTGCTTAAAAAAATCTCCATACCGGTTGTGATTTGCGGTGTTTTATTTTCAACGCTTCACCAATCCTCTTTTGGTTCTTTGTACCTTATTGCTCCTGCAAAAGTATACCCGCTTTGGTACTCTTCTTTTTTACCGGTCCATTTTTTTATCTCCTGTATTGCTGCCGGACTATCGATGATAATTTTTGAAGCCTATCTTTGTACCAGGGCCCTGAAACAGGGGCTGCAGGTTTGGGTTTTGTCCGGACTTGGTAAAGTAATCTTTGCGGTTCTTTCTATAGAATTGGTTTTTAAGTTTTCAGACTTAATTATGTCCGGAAAATTGTCTCTGCTTTTTCTACATGCGGAGGAAACATATTTATTCTGGCTGGAAATAATTATTGGTTCGATAATTCCGATAGCAATTCTGTCAGTTCCCGGCTATCTGAAGGAAAGAAAGTGGTTATATTTTGCTTCGATATTTACGTTATCTGGTTTTGTGCTTAACAGGTTAAATGTCAGTATTACTTCACTGGTCAGAACTTCGGGTATGAATTATCTTCCAACATTTAATGAGATTAGTGTAACACTCCTGTTATTAGTACTCGGTATGCTAGCATTTAGATTTGTTACGGAACATTTTGCGGTTTTTGATAAACGAATACTAATTGATGAAACAGTACAGGAAAAAACGAACCTTGCAAAAAAAGAATTAATATTTGAGAAATAAAATGGAAAATGTAAAAGATGCATCGGCTTTTTTCCGCGAAAATAAGTGTATCTGGATGGATGCAGGTGTTGTTGCTTACAAACTATGTGATCAGAATTATGACTGCGAAAAATGCTCCTTCGATTTTGTGATGCGAAATACCTGGAAAGAGCAGGCAGATTCTGAACAAGTGATGCTGCGGTTTGCCAACAACAGCCTGATTGATAAAGTCATCCGGAATATTTTCAAAATAAGTTATAATGAAGAACTTAAGTATTTGAAAAATCAACTGGTTTTGAAGCACATGTTTGGCGGAGTTTACACAATTGGGATCAGTGAATTATTACCAGCACTTTTGGAAGACATAGTAGAGGTGAAATTGCTAACCGGGTATGGCTATGTAAAAAAAGACGAGCCCGTAATAAGCCTTAAGGGAAGGTGGGGCGAGAAAGAAATTTTAGCACCCATGAATTTTACCGTGCTGCAAAAACTTGATATTGAAGCGGATGATTTTCCGGATGATACCTGGTTTGGCGTTATTTCTGTTCCGGAAGCCGAACTTAATACTGTTGAATACTCTTATGATAAATTCAGGGGAAATAATCATCGATTAATGGCACGGTTACATAATTACATGAAAACCGTTCCCGAGGCCGGTTTTACGATGATGGATGGAGGCAGGAAATGTAATTATCTATATGAAGTTTTAGGTAAGGCAGAGTTTGGACAAATTATTTCAGACTTGTTTTAATTTCTAAAATTTAAGGCTTAATATTAAAACCCGTGAAATGCAGCACGGGTATTTTTGTTGAAAACCTGGAAATATAAACAGTTCCATTTAAGCTGTTTCTGATTTTATTGAAAATGTAAACACTTTTGTCTATGTTTAATGTAAGGGTTAGGGGGGAGTTCAAATGAAAGCGAGATTTTTTAATAAGCTTAGTGTTAAGCTTATTATTTCGATTTCTGTTATATTATCGCTTGTACTCGCAATACATACCTACATTTCTATAACCAATCTCAAAAATGATCTGACTCATTTCCGGCTTCTGAGTGCCTATAATTCCAGTGATATAATTAAAAAATCAACGCGTTATAGTATGCTGCTTAACAGGCGTGATGATGTTCACCAGATAATTAATACAATCGGAACAGAACCGGGAATTATTGGAATCAGAGTATTTAATAAAATGGGAACAATAGCCTATTCAACGGATTCAACTGAAATTTCGGAAAAAGTTTCTATGGACGATGAAGCCTGCAGTGCCTGCCATATTGGTTCGGGTAAGATTGAGGAACTTAATGAAGAAAACAGAATAAGATATTTTACGAATAAAAAAGACAGCACTAGGGCGATTGGATTAATTAATCCAATAAAAAACGAAAAAGATTGTTACACTTCTGATTGTCATGCACACGAGCCGAGCGTGGAGATTCTCGGTGTGCTTGATGTTATGGTTTCGATGAAAGAGCTTGACGAAGCAATAAATAAAAACACTAAAACTACAATTACTAACTCTATTTTAATTACACTGGTTATATCCGCATTTTGCGGCCTGTTTGTAAAAGTAATTGTCAGCAAACCGTTATATAAGCTTACACAGGGAATCACGGAAGTAGGGAAAGGAAATCTCGATTACAAAATAGATATCGATTCAAAAGATGAAATTGGAAATGTTGCACGCAGGTTCAATGATATGTCGGAAAAACTGGATTCGGCTTATAAAGAAATTAAAGACTGGAGCGAAACATTAAATCATAAAGTTCAGCAAAAATCGGAAGAGTTAAAAAATATTTATAACCAGGTAATTCAAATCGAAAAACTTGCGTCGCTAGGGAAATTATCCGCGACCGTGGCGCACGAACTAAATAATCCGCTCGAAGGCATTCTGACTTACAGTAAATTAATTTCAAAAAAATTGTCCGCTCAGCCAAATAAGGAAGAAAACAAAAAGTTAATTGAATATCTCGATCTTATAGCGGGCGAATCATCGAGATGCGGAAAGATAGTGAAGGATTTATTAATCTTTTCGCACGAAAGTAAAGATGAATTTGTTGATGCTGAATTAATTGAAATTGTAGACCGGTGTGTTACCCTTATAGGTCATCATCTTGAAATGAACGGAATAGAATTGGAGAAAAGCTATTCCGGTCAGTCATTTATTGTAAAAGGGAGTTCGGAAAAAATTCAGGAGGCATTAATTGCATTATTAATAAATGCTATTGAAGCTATGCCAAACGGGGGAAGAATAAGAATAGAACTGGCAAATGGAAAAGAATCTGTTGTACTTAAAATTTCCGACGAAGGTACGGGAATAGATACAAAAGATCTGCCGCATATTTTTGAACCTTTTTATTCCACAAAAGAGGCAACTAAAGGTACAGGTTTAGGACTGGCGGTCGTTTACGGAATTATAAAAAATCATAACGGGGAAGTGACAGTCGAAAAAACTTCACCTGAAGGAACAACTTTTAAGGTTGTTTTTCCTATGAACGTGTAATTATCGGGGGGTAATATGAAAGTACAGTATAATATTTTAATTGTTGATGATGAAAAAATCGTACGGGAATCTCTCCTTCACTGGTTCGAGGAGGAAGGATATAATGTTGATACGGCGGAAGACGGGGAAACGGCCTTAAAAAAATACGGAATAGGAAAATATGACCTGTTGCTGGTGGATATGAAAATGCCGGGCATGAGCGGAATTGATCTTTTAACGAGTATAAAAGCCATCGACAAAGATGCTTTGTTTATATTAATTACGGCGTTCGCATCTGTGCCGACTGCGATCGCTGCACTGAAGAAGGGAGCCTACGATTATGTTACAAAGCCGGTCGATCCGGATGAACTGACTCATATTGTTAAAAAGGCTCTTGAACAGAAACAGTTAAAGCAGGAAAATCAAATACTCAAAGAGAATATTGAGGAAATAATAAAACCCGATAACCTGATCGGTGAGAGTTTCCAGATGAAAAAACTTTATGATCTTATCAACACAGTTGCACCCGCAGATACAACTGTAATGATTAGGGGCGAAAGCGGAACCGGCAAAGAACTTGTTGCTAAAGCAATACATATTAATAGCAGGAGAAAATATTTTCCTATTATTCCGGTTAACTGCGGAGCGCTTGCTGAATCAATACTGGAAAGTGAATTATTCGGACACGAAAAAGGAGCCTTCACAGGGGCCCAGTTTAAAAGAAAAGGCAAATTTGAAATGGCGGACGGCGGGACTTTGTTCCTGGATGAAATTGCCACACTTTCTACAAAAATGCAGATTGAACTTTTGCGCGTGATCGAAACCAGGCAATTCAGCAGAGTGGGAGGCAATCAGCTTATTAAAAGTGATTTCAGGCTTATAACGGCTTCAAACCAGTCGCTCGAAGAACTCGTGAAAGAAGGAAAATTCAGAGAAGATCTTTATTACAGGTTGAATGTTTTTACAATTAACATTCCTCCTCTCAGGGACAGGCGTGATGATATTCCGATTCTGGCGCATTTTTTCCTGAAAAAATTTGCAACCGCGATGAATAAACCGATAAATAATATTGCTCCCGATGCGATGGATTTTATTGTGAATTATGAATGGCCGGGAAATGTGCGTGAACTTGAAAACGCAATTGAAAGGGCGGTGGTAGTCGGCAAATGTGATAAAATAAC
Source organism: uncultured Bacteroidota bacterium (assembly GCA_963748105.1). Lineage (GTDB taxonomy): Bacteria > Bacteroidota > Ignavibacteria > Ignavibacteriales > Ignavibacteriaceae > JAKAGZ01. The sequence continues at coordinate 289,901 of CAVVHP010000011.1, forward strand.
CGTTGAAAATCTTCCTTTTCATGTTTCTTCGAACCAAATTACTTCCGATTCAGATGATAAAAGCCTTGCGGCAGTCGAAAAGAAATACATATTGCAGATCCTAAATGAAAACAACTGGAATATTTCGAGAAGCGCAGTTCAATTGCACATTGACAGAGTTACGCTTTATAATAAAATAAATAAATACGGACTACGCACTGCCGTTGAAGTATGAACATATATGTAGTTCCACTTGAGTTAAAAAATAAATCTTTGCTGGATCACGTAGTAAATGAATTGTCGTTAAAATATTCCGGAAAAATTTTAATTGATAACCTGCAGATCCCGATTGATAATGCATATTCCGGAAGCAGGCTGCAATATTACTCCACTCAAATTATCGCGAATGCCGTGGAAAAATCTTACTACCTTAATGGTAAATTATTAATATTAACCAGTCTTGACCTTTATGTGCCCGCGCTGACATATATTTTCGGAGAAGCACAACTTGGAGGTAAGCATTCAATTATTTCCGCCTGCAGGCTCCACGAGGAATTTTATTCCGGGCTTTCAAACGAAAACCTGCTGATTGAGCGGATCATTAAAGAAGCGCTTCACGAACTAGGGCATAATTTCGGATTAAAACATTGCAATGACTGGGACTGTGTCATGCATTCCTCTCCGGGAATTGAAGAAGTGGATATTAAGGGAAAGTTTTATTGCCGGGAGTGCAGAAAAGTCCTGCCACTAAAGCTGGCGTAAAATTATTATCACGATCCGGCGTCCCGGCGGATTGTTAAAACCGAAAAGACGCGTGGACGTGAATAGTAGAAATTACTTCCTGAACTCTTCGTACACTTCTTTGAATTTTTGGATCGCAAAATCAAGATCTTCTTTTGAATGTGCCGCTGAAATCTGCACTCTTATTCTTGCTGTTCCTTTAGGGACAACAGGGAAGAAGAAACCGATTACGTAAATTCCTTTCTCTAGTAAACGCGCCGCCATTTTTTGAGCAAGTACCGCGTCGCCTAGCATAATAGGTACTATCGGGTGGACGCCGTCTTTAATTTCTAGTCCTGCTTTCTTGATACCTTCACGGAAATATTTTGTGTTCTCTTCAAGCTTGTCCCGCAAATGGGTTGTTGAGCTCAGCATTTCAAGAACTTTTAATGAAGCTGCAACTATTGACGGAGCAACAGTATTTGAAAATAAATAAGGACGTGATCTCTGTCTCAGCATCCCGATAATCTCTTTTCTCCCGCTGGTATAACCACCGCTCGCACCGCCGAGGGCCTTGCCGAGTGTTCCGGTAATAATATCAATTCTTCCGAGTACATCGTTGTACTCGTGAGTTCCTTTCCCGTGTTTTCCCATAAACCCGACAGCGTGCGAATCATCGACCATTACCATTGCACCGTATTTATCGGCTAAATCACAGATGCCTTTAAGGTTTGCGATAAAACCGTCCATAGAGAAAACGCCGTCCGTAGCAATCAGGATATTTTTTGCGTTTGCTTTCGCGTCTTTCAACTGTATTTCGAGATCTTCCATATTATTGTTTTTATAACGGTATCTTTTTGCCTTGCAAAGACGCACGCCGTCTATAATACTCGCGTGATTTAATTCATCGCTTATTATCGCATCTTCTTCTGTGAGAATAGTCTCAAATAGTCCACCATTTGCATCGAAACAGGAGGTGTAAAGAATTGTATCTTCTGTTTCCAGGAATTCAGTAATTTTATTTTCGAGTTGTTTATGAATATCCTGTGTGCCGCAGATAAAACGAACTGAAGAAAGTCCGTATCCCCATTTATCATAGCTTTCTTTTGCTGCTTTAATTATTTCCGGGTTGTTTGCAAGCCCGAGATAATTATTTGCGCACATATTTAAAACTTTCTGTCCGCCTTTTACTTCTATGTTTGCATTTTGCGGACTTACAATCACTCTTTCTTTCTTAAATAATCCTTCCGCTTCAATTCCCTGGAGAATATCGTCATAGTGTTTTCTTATTTGTTCTGTCATTTTAAAACCTCACTAAATTTTCTTTGCGTCATAGCGTCTTAGCAGTTAAAATTCACCGCAGAGGCGAAAAGCCGCAAGGTTAATATTAAATTTCGTCCCAGTTAAGAATAACTTTACCGGTTTTACCGGATTTCATTAATTCAAAGGCATCCTTATAATCTTTATAAGAGAAACGATGCGTGATAATTTTTGAAATATCCAGTCCGGATTGAACCATTGCGGTCATCTTATACCAGGTTTCAAACATTTTTCTTCCATAAATACCGCGGAGAGTTATTCCGTTGAAAACTATTTTTTCCCAGTTAATTGCCGCGCTTGACGGAAGAATTCCGAGCAGAGCGATATTGCCGCCATGGAACATTACTTCTATCATATCATTCAATGCTCTGGGGCTTCCTGACATTTCGAGTCCTACATCAAAACCTTCTTTCATCCCGAGTTCTTTCATTACATCGGTTAGTTTTTCTTTTGTTGTGTCTACCGATCGCTGAACCCCTATTTGTTTTGCAAGTTTCAGCCTATCCGGATTTATATCAGTAATAACTACATTTCTTGCACCTGCGTGTTTAACAATCATGGCGGCCATAATTCCAATGGGGCCGGCGCCTGTGATCAGAACATCCTCTCCAAGAACTTCAAAAGTGAGGGCGGTATGGGTTGCATTGCCGAACGGATCAAAAATTGAAAAAACTTCTTCTGGTATTTTCGGATCGCAGTGCCATACATTGGAAACTGGAATTGCAAGATATTCCGCGAAACATCCCGGGCGATTTACGCCTACTCCTTTTGTATTCGGGCAGAGGTGATATCTTCCGGCGCGGCAGTTCCTGCAATGGCCGCAGACAATGTGTCCCTCGCCGCTTACAAGGTCACCAACCTTAAGATCGTGTACGTTGCTTCCGATTTTTTCAATTTTCCCTACATATTCATGCCCGGTTACCATCGGGACGGGAATTGTTTTTTGTGCCCATTCGTCCCAGTTATAAATGTGAATGTCAGTTCCGCAAATGGAAGTTTGATGAATTTTTATGAGTACGTCATTTATACCATATTCAGGAACCGGAACTTCATCAAGCCAGATTCCCGGTTCGGCTGATTTTTTAACCAGCGCTTTCATTGTTTTGCTCATTTTAATTTTCCTTCAGGAAAAGAGTTAAATAGCTGTTTTTTAACTAATTAAAACATTTTTATAAACGTTTTAAAATTAGTGTCTTTAAAGTTAGAGATATGGGAAAGAAAGGGCAAATGCGGGAAAGGATAAATTATCAATGTAGAGACGTTTAGCGAACGTCCCTACGAAAAATCAAAACGAAGCTCTCTCCAGCTCCATTTTCTTGTTATCGTCAAACGGCCGGCACATTTCCACAATTTCTTTAGAGTCTTCTCTCAGGAATTTTACAGCATCATGTAATTCATCAAAAATTACCGGCATACGGTGATGAATTTTCTTTATGAATTTATTCGGGGTTGTTGTAATGAGAGAAGTAAATGGTTCGGCAGCTTCCTTCTTGTTGAAATAAATTGCCGGGACGAAAAAGGTTACTTTATTTGGTAGAAATATTTTATACGGAATTTTCCTGCCGCTTTCCTTTTTCCATTCGTAAAATCCCGTCATTGGAATAATCGTCCTGTTGTTGTCGAATAGGCTCCACCAGAATTTTTTTTGTTTAATTGTCTCAATTCTCGAGTTGAAAATAAGGGGGGAGTCGGCTGAGAATTTTATTCCCCAGTTAAAGTAACGGACTGAGTGTTTCTTTTCGTTTTTACTCACGCCGATTATTTTGTTTGTCGGGGATATATTATATTCCGGCCCTTTCCCTTTTGTAGCAATAATTTCCGCTTCGAGATCCTCCTGTATCAGGAGCTCGGCAATGTATTCGGGTGATGATTTATTTTCGAAGCGTCCGCACATATGAGCTTTTTATTTAAATTTGTAGAGACACGCGATCGCGTGTCTCTACGTAAAAATTACTTTCCTTTCTTCTTGCTGAAGTCAGGATAAGGAGGCGGCGGAGGAATTTCCGGTGTATGTTTCTTCAATTCCTGCTTGATTACTTCAATCGCTTTGTTAAGCTGATCATCAATACCCTCGTATTCTCTAGCGGGATCGTTGTAAACTTCTATATCCGGATCAACGCCGTGCCCTTCCATAATCCATTTTTTCCCTTCGAGATCGTAACGCGAGAATTCAGGTTTCGTTAAATAACCGCCGTCCATTAATGGAAGCGATCCGCGGATACCCACAACACCGCCCCAGGTTCTCATTCCTATTACAGGTCCGATTTTATCGTGTTTGAACCTGTAGGTGAAAATATCACCGTCAGATGCTGAGAACTGATCTGCCAGGCAGACCTTCGGCCCTACCTGCATTCCGCCCGGATCATAGCTCGGTGCAGTATTTCCTGGCGATGTCAATCATAACTGCTTCTCTGCGGAGTCTTTCGATTATCATCGGCGAAACATTTCCGCCGCCGTTTCCGCGAACATCTATAATTAATGCTTTCTTTAAAAGCTGCGGATAAAAATGTTTCACAAATTCATTCAATCCTTCAACACCCATATCCGGAATGTGAATGTAACCGACTTCTCCGTTTGTTGCTTTGTTTACTTTTTCGATGTTGTTTTCAACCATATTGTAGTAATCGAGTTTGTGCTCGTCAGCAATCGGAACTACAACTGACACGTGACTTCCTTCCATTGAGGGCTTTGAGTTAAGTGTTAGTTTAACCTGTTTGTCTGCTTTGTCAACCAGTGAAGTATAAATGTCATTCATATCTTTTGTTGATTGTCCGTCAACTGCAAGAATGTAATCACCGACTTTCGCATTTACACCAACTTCGGTTAAAGGTGAACGGACTTCTTTATCCCAGTTTTCACCTTTAAGTATTTTCGTGATTTTAAAATAGCCTGATTTATCTTTCTCGAGTCTCGCGCCGAGCAGTCCAAGATTTATTCTTTCGGGTTTCTTGTAATCTCCTCCGCCTACATAAAGATGGCCGGAGTTAATTTCTCCGATCATTTCACCAATTATATAAGTAAGATCCTGCCTGCAGTTAACGTACGGAACCAGTGGTGCATATTTTTCTTTAATTGATTCCCAGTTTACACCGTGCATATCCGGAGCGAAATAAAAATCACGCATCTGTCGCCAGCACTCATTAAATATTTCTGTCCATTCTGCGTGGCGATCCAGTTTAACTTTCATATCAGAAAGATCGAGTTTTTCTTTCATATCTACTTTTTGAAGCGGTAGATCGAGAATTGCGTAATCACCGTGGTGGCTAACCAGTATTTTTTTGTGGTCTGTCGAAATTTCAAAACCGTTGATTTCGCCCAGGGCGGTTTCCTTTTTGTTTTTCAGGTCGTATACCTTTAATGTAGTTGCCCTGTCCGAACTGTTTCTTTCTAAGTAATAAAGTTTATCGCCCACTGAAACCAGGTTCCAGTAATTTGCTGCTTTAACCGGTATTTCAATCACTCTTTCGCTGATTCCATCAGGATCAACTTTTAAGACAACTTTATCTGAAGCCTCCTCCTTTTCTTTGGCGTTTTCCTTTTTTTCTTCCTTAATTTTTACTTCATCGCTCTTCGGTTCAAAAGGTGAGGGGGTGTCTTTTGAAAGAGTTACGAAATAAATTTTAGACATATCCCGGTAAATTGTATTGAATTCGGTTTGACCGTACGAAGGATTGGAATGTTCTGTCGGAAACAAAATAAATATATTTCCCGTCGCTGCTGAAGGCCGGGCTGTATGAAGAAAACCACCCTGTAGTTACTTTAAATGATTTTTCCTGGTCTAATGAATAAAGATAAACTGTGGTCTGCACATCAACTTCATTTTCTGCATATGCAATCCACTTACTGTCGGGTGACCAGACATAATCGGAATATTCCCACGCTTTTGCATGTGCAACTTCAGTTATTTTTTTTGTGTCAACATCTACATAACGCAGGCGGAGTTTTTTATCTGCCCACATAATCTTTTTGCTGTCCGGTGACCAGTAAAGAGTATATTTATACGTTTCACCATTTGATGTTAATTGTTTTGCTTCACTGGAACCATCTTGAGCGACAATATAAATTTCATCCTCTCCTGATTTGTCCGAAATATAGGCGATCCATTTACCGTCAGGCGACCATTTGGGATTACGATCGTGTACACCGGGTGTGTTAGTTAAATTTCTTGTAGGGCCGTTCTTAGCAGGAACTGTAAAAATATCTCCCCGGGCATTGAACAGTGCCCGGTTCCCATCGGGAGAAATTTCATATGAATCGATGTTTTTACTTACAGAAATCAGTCCGCCTCTGCCGCTGTCAAAATCCTCGTTGATGCTGATCGGGACTTTTTCCGCTTTTTCTGTGGCGAGATCAAATTTGTAAATGTATCCACCGTTTTCATAGACTATCGCGTTGTCACCAATTGAAGGAAATTTTATATCATAATTGTCGTAAGTTGTTAATTGCTTTGTAGCTTTTGTTGCAGTGTTATAAACGAAAAGATTCATAGTGCCGGTACGATCAGAAACAAAATAGATTTTATTTCCGTGCCACATCGGTATTATATCCTGTGCAGGATTGTTTGTAATATTTTCAGTTTTCTTTGTAGTAAAATCATAAACCCAGATATCATCAGCCATTCCGCCCCGGTATCTTTTCCATGTTCTGAATTCTCTAAAGACCTGGTTGTATGCCAGCTTACTGCCATCGAGTGAATATGAACAAAAACCTCCTCGTGAAAAAGGAAGTTGATGAATCATTCCGCCTTCTTTTCTTACTAGGTATAGTTGGCCGTTGAATGAATTCCATTCTCTTTCCCGTGAACGGAAGACAATTTCGTCGTTATTTTTCCATCCGAATACAATGTTATTCGGCCCCATTCTGTCAGAGATATCATCGCGCCCGAGTGTAGAAGTGTAAGTTACTCTTTTCGGAACGCCACCTTCGGCGGGCATTAAATAAACTTCTGTATTTCCATCGTATTGTCCTGTAAAAGCAATGTTTTTACCATCTGGAGAAAATCTTGCAAACATTTCAAAGCCAACATCATTCGTTAATTTTCTGGCGATGCCTCCATTTGCTGAAACGGAATAGAGATCGCCTGCATAAGTGAATACAATTTGATTACCGTGAATTGCCGGGAATCTTAATAATCTTGTTCCATCTCCGGCAAAAGCGTAGATAGAAAAGAGCACAAGGATCAACGGAAGTAATAATTTCTTCATAAGAACTCCATATAGTTTTAATCATTATTTTAAGTGTGCGCGTAAAAGATAAATTTAACTTTTATATATCTGTTGAAATATTCAAGTGATTTGTGATGGCAAGAAAATAAAAAAGCCGTGTATAAAAACACGGCTTAATAGTTTAGATTATAGAATAGAGAGCAAAATCTGAATTAAGAAATAGATGCTTGGAAGATTTATAGTGTTCTGTCTTTTCCTTGAACCAGTTGTCTTCAATATCATTAGCACCAGCAATTTTTTTGAGCCAGTTCATTTCCGATTCAGGTGCAGGGCCGTCAGAATAAGCAAGCCTGAGTCCATCACATATAAATGATTCTGCAATTTTCTTTTTTGAAAATGTTATCGGGTCGTCTAAAATATATTTATTAGCTATCAGGCTTTTTAACGTGTCTTCGTAAAAATCAGTTGCAAAACCCAGTTTTATAGCAATATTTCTTATTATTTTTTTTTCCGGTTCGGTTAATTTGTTATCTTTTTTTGCAATTACAAGTAGCCCTTTTAAATAATTACTTTTATCAAGAAGAGAAATTTCCATATCTTACCCTGTTTTATTTTTGTAGTGTGAATTTATCAAAATTATATGGTTGTTGAAACCCAAATGCTTTAATTTATGCCCAGGGCTTCGTTTATAAATTGTATACGAATAAAATAAATTACTTTATAGGTAAAAACGAATGAAAGCTTCATTTTTTTGTGTAATGTTGATTTTTGCAACAATTATGTCTTCTACCATTTATAGCCAGGCTAAAGTTCCTGAAAAATGGATAACTCATTTTGAAAAAACAGGTTATATGGAAACAGAGGGCTATAATGAAACCATGGAATATTTCAAAAGATTGGCGAATGTATCACCGTATGCAAAATTGTTTTCATTTGGTGTTTCACCGCAGGGCAGAAATTTATATTGTCTGGTAGTTTCAAAAGATAAAGCTTTTAATCCGGTTGCAGCAAAAAAAACAGGGAATCCTGTAATACTAATAGAAAACGGGATTCATTCAGGAGAAATTGAGGGAAAGGACGCTTCGATGCTTCTGCTTAGGGAAATTCTGATTACAAAAGAAAAAGAGAATCTAATTGATAATACAATTTTATTGGTCGTACCTATTTTTTCTGTTGATGCACATGAAAGGTTTAGTCCTTTTAACAGGATAAATCAAAATGGGCCGAAAAATATGGGATGGAGAACTACTGCACAGAATTTAAATCTTAATCGTGACTGGACAAAAGCGGATGCGCCTGAAATGAAAGCTATGTTAAAATTATTTTCAAACTGGCTGCCGGATTTTTTTGTTGATACTCACACAACAGACGGAGCAGATTATCAGTATACAATTACATATTCAATGGAGCATTATCAAAATGTTTATTCAGGCACACGCAAATGGATTACAGATAAATTAATGCCTTATCTGAATAAAAGAGTAAATGAAAATGGCTTTCTGATAGCTCCTTACCTGGAATTTAAAGACAGGAAAATTGAAAACGGAATTGTCGGTGCATCTTTCAGTCCAAGATTTTCACACACTTATGCTGCAGCACAAAATCGCCCCGGGCTTTTAATTGAAACTCATATGATGAAGCCATATAAAGACAGAGTCTTTTCTACAAAATCATTGCTTAATGCGGTTATAATTTTTACAAATGAGAATGGGAAAGAAATAATTGATTTAAATAAAGCTGCAGATAAAAACGCGATTGAAAAATATTCTGTTGACAGAAAATATCTGCCACTTTCTTTGAGAGTGACGGATAAAAGTAAACCATTCCATTTTATGGGTATAAAAGCTGAGCAGGACTCAAGCTGGGTATCGGGTGTAACATGGACAAGGTACACGGGAGAGAAATATGAAACGGATATTCCTTATTTCGATGAAATGAAGGTGACGGATTCCGTCCGGGCTCCGAAGGAATATTTAATTCCCAAAGAATGGGGGCAATGGGAAAATTTGATAGACAGAATAAAATTACATGGAATAAAGGTTGAACAATTAAAAGCACCCAAAACTTTTAATGTCACTGAATACAAATTCAATAATGTAAAATTTGCAAATTATTCATATGAAGGCAGACAAAGAGTTAAAGCAGATTATAATCTGGTTTATAAAACTGTAACTGTTCCCGAAGGAACATATGTCATCAAAACAAACCAGAGGACAATTAGACTAATTGTAAATCTTCTTGAGCCCAAAGCATCGGATTCGTTTTTGCAATGGGGATTTTTTAATTCCATCTTTGAACGAAAAGAATATTTTGAAAGTTATGTAATGGAAAAAATCGCCCGGCAAATGATGGAGAGGGACCCGGAATTAAAAAAGGAATTTGAAAAAAAATTAGCAGAAGATGAAAATTTCAGGAAAAACCCGAGGGAACGGCTGAACTTCTTTTACTCACGATCTCCTTATATGGATGAACATTTGAACGTTTATCCGGTATTAAGAGTGGAATAATAAGCTTAAGTCTTAAATGAAAAGAAATGAACAATATTGAAAAAGAGTAATATAGTTATTGCTGCTGGAATAACTATTGTCTGTATAATTGATAATTCTTTTATGGAGCTATCCGCGATATCATTTTTATTAATCATGCCTTCAAACAAGTTTCCGGCTCCTGAAATAGTTCCTTTACAATATAACCCGGTTCCATAACCTGGTTTTATTCTTAATAGTTTAGCTGACTCAAAAATATAAGCCCGGTTGTTGGTTAAATTCAGTCTTGTCAATTTTATATTATCCTGTGTATAGGTTGAGTCTGAAATTACTTCTGTGCTATGTAAAATTATTGCGCCTTTTTTAAAAGTCCCCCTGGACTCAACCGGAATGCCGAAGTAAAAATCTGATGGTTGGGAAATAATTATATGCTGGTATGATTCTGACGAGATAGTTTGTCCGTTTTGTAGTTTGAATCTTTAAATCTCTGGAAATCAGACTATCATCTGTCAGGATATTTTCTTCGTTGATGGATGAATAAGAATAGCAGGCTTGAAAAAAAAGAGAAAAAACAAGTACAGGATACAAATCCGTGTTTTATTAAACGCATTTTCCCCGTTTATTTTTATAATTGATATCAGAAATTAGAAATTACCGGGGGGGGTATGCAAGAGAAAAATTATTTTAATTTATTGGCCTGACCCGACCGGAAATATTCCGGGTATTTTTTCTTAACTATGCTGCAGATCAATTCGGCCGACTTCTTCATAGCTCATTTCACTTGTGTTAATGACAAGATGATATAAGAGCGGATCTTCAATATTTTTATGGAAATAATGCTAGAAATATATTCTTTCCTGTTTTCATCTTCTTTTTTGATGAAATCTAAGGCCTGTTTCCTATCGAAGTTATAAAAATCCTGGACATGTTTTGTTTTGTCAGCCGGTGATCCAACAAGTCTGACCCGAAGGCAGTTATCCATTTTTGCAGTCACAATATTTCCACCGCGTTCAACAATTATGCTATGCCCTATGTGCGCAAGTTGAAGGATAGTTTCGGTAGTTTTATGGAATAACGTCCAGGTGCCGGGCTGTCCGCTTATAAGTTCGTTCATTATGGATTGAACGGCAGAGTATTTTCTTTCTTCCATTATTTCGCTCAGCCGGAACGGGAGGTGATGATCCTGTAAAACTTTCTCAATCAGGTTCTGATCAAAAATTGTCCAGGGATGGTTATTACCTCCATTAGATTTTGAAAAATTATCCACGATAAGCTGACTTATTTTTTCAGCCCCTGCACCCGTCTCTCTCGATATAGTTATACATGGACCGGTAACGGTATCTACATCTTTTATTTTAGTTTCTGAAGAATGCGAATCGATATAATGTTTCGCTTTTTCAAAGGCACCTTTTACTAACATTTGTTTTCTCCGGGGATTGTAGCTATAAAACTATTTTTTCTACTTTAAAGTTCCAGCAACAATTAATGTAATATTTTTATCAATAAATTTCGAGGTACATGCAAATAAAAAAAATATTTCATTTATATAATATTTGAGACCTCCGTAACTATAAAATCACAAATCATCGATTCAAATATTTCAAAACTCTCTTGAAATTATTGTAAATTGTATATATAAAAGTTTATATACTTTATAATTTATGTTCGAAAATCAGGGAGAAAGTAGTTATGGATTACAGAATTGAAACAGACAGTATGGGCGAAATAAAAGTCCCTACTGATAAATATTACGGTGCGCAAACAGCAAGATCATTAATGAATTTTAAAATTGGCGGAGACAGATTTCCAAGAGAATTAATCAGGGCGCTGGGCATTCTGAAAAAAGCCGCGGCACTTACAAATAAAGAACTGGGAATTTTACCGGCTGAAAAAGCTGACCTTATAGTGAAGGCTGCAGATGAAGTAATTGAAGGAAAACTTGACGAACATTTCCCGCTGGTTGTGTGGCAGACCGGCAGCGGTACACAGACTAATATGAATACGAACGAAGTAATTTCAAACCGTGCAATTGAACTTGCAGGCGGTGAAAAGGGAAGTAAAAAACCGGTTCACCCGAATGATGATGTAAACAAGGCGCAGTCATCTAACGATACTTTCCCGACCGCCATGCACATTGCCGCAGTTGAAGAAATTCACAGAAGACTGATCCCGATGGTTACTAAACTACGTGATGCCCTGGATGTGAAAGCAAAGGAATTTAAGGATATAATTAAGATCGGCAGAACACATTTAATGGATGCAACCCCGCTTACACTCGGGCAGGAATTTTCCGGATATGTTCAGCAGCTTACTAACGGACTGGAAAGAATTAATGCTGCAATGCCGAGAATGTATGAACTGGCATTAGGCGGAACAGCTGTCGGAACAGGTTTGAATACTCATCCGGAATTTGCGGTTAAAGCTGCGGCATCAGATTTCAAAAATTACAGGTAAATCATTTAAATCAGCAAGAAATAAATTTGAAGCACTTGCTGCTCACGATGCGATGGTTGAATTCAGCGGAGTTTTAAAAACTCTTGCTGCCTCACTTGATGAAAATTGCAAACGATGTCCGCTGGCTTGGTTCGGGTCCGCGCTGCGGAATAGGTGAAATTGCACTTCCTGAAAATGAACCGGGAAGCTCTATTATGCCCGGTAAAGTAAACCCGACACAATCTGAAGCAATGACCATGGTTTGCGTCGCAGGTATTTCGGAAATGACGCTGACCGTAAATTTTGCCGGCGCAAGCGGAAATTTTGAACTGAATGTTTTTAAACCTGTGATAATTTTTAACGTTTTGCAGTCAATCAGGTTAATTTCTGATGCCTGTGAAAGTTTTACGGATAATTGTGTTGTTGGTATTGAGGCAAACGAAACCAACATTAAAAAAAATCTTAATAATTCATTGATGCTGGTTACAGCTCTGAATCCGCACATAGGTTATGATAACGCAGCTAAGGTTGCGAAGAAAGCTCACAAGGAGCACACAACATTGAAGGAAGCCGCAATTGCACTTAATCTTTTAACTGCTGAAAAATTCGATGAAGTTGTTCGTCCTGAAAATATGATTGGGCCAAAAAAATAAACTGCATAACTTAAAAAGCCCGGACAGAATACTATTATTATTTATGTCCGGGCCTTTATCTCAAGAGATAGTGCCGCAAACACTATTCCTGTTTTATTTTAGTAGCAAATCCTCCGACTTATTTTAATTTCCCACTTAAAACAAAATTAACTTTGTTAACATAATCGGCCACACAAAAGAAAACCTCATTTTCAAATATTGCTGGGATATTGTTAATGCTTGTAAAATTGTTATCAAAGGTATGCATATATACTAGGTCAGTGCCGTCGAAATGAGCTATGCCATTAAACATTCTTACAAATACATCTTTTTCGTTTCTGCCGTAAACCTGGTATCCAAAATTCGGATTATTAAAGGAAAATATTTTCACAAATTTTTTAATTCCAAGGAATCCTGCCTCGTACCTGTACACATCATGTCCAATTACAAAATATACCTTATCGCCAATCAAATTGAGATTTGCAGTATAAATTTTATCATTGGCTTCCGAGAATATTCTCGTAAGTTTATTCCCAGTAAATTGATAAAACTCTGTTGTATCACTAACGCTATATCCTAATTTTATTGCTTGTATGTAGATGTTCTCATTTTCCTTTCTAATTCGCTGAAACTGTGAATAAAATCCCGCTTTGAATAATTCCTGCCACTTTTTGCCGTCATAATGTAAAATGAATCCTCGCTGGGTGTTTTGCGAATCATAGAATATTCCCCCTACAGCATAAACATTATTTGGAGCGGTACCCCAAATGTTAGAAATATATACAGAGTAAGCATTTGTTGGAGAATAGACAAAACTTTGTTTCCATGCTGCGCCATCAAAATGCCATATTTCCCCTTCATCACCAGCCATCCAAACGTTATTTTTACTGAACCCAAACAAAGTCCTGCCCTTACAAATAACTGTCCACCTATCCCATTTTGACCCATCATAGTGGAATAACCTGCTATCATAACTTCCTCCAGGTCCAACAGTCCAAACATCAGAAGGTGAAGAACCCCATATGCTCTGTAGGTCATTCATAGGTGAATTCAGTGTATCAACAGTCCAGGTATAATCTCTTCTGCCCGGAGTATCCCCGCCCGGACCAGTCGGGCTTGAACAGGAGAAAAATGAGCTGCTTGTAAGTAAAAAGGCTGCAAAAATTAAAAAGTTAAATATTGTCTTCAATTTCATAAGGTTTTCGATTGATAAAGATTGGAATTTTTAAGAATGAATTGCAAAACGGACTTTAATAAAGGAGTTGTGCCTAATCTGCTTATTATGTAACGGGGGGGGGTAGTTCATTTTATTTAATTCTTTATTTATCTTGTTTTAGGAATTAAGAATATCACTTATAAAGTGAGATTAATTGTGTTAACAAAAATATGTTATAATCACGCAACTGTCAACCACCATTTATTTAAAGGTATGGTTCATTGAGTTAACGGTAAAATCACAAAATAAGAAGTGCGATTTTAGCCCAAAATGGAACGTCTTGTTCTTGTAGTAATTTTTGAGGAATTTGCAATTGGAATTGATAACAACCTGATGAAATTAAAAACTGAAAATATGACGGGGCCGAAAAAATAAAATTGCCCGGTGCCCCGGCGGTTATTTTGCTGAAGGGGAGGCAAAGTTATTGCATTACAAATATACTTAGTATTATCAGACCCGGACAGCAAGATATCAGTGTTTCGGTCCGGGTCTGTTTAAAAACTTAACAGAAAATTTCGCTTATTTACTTTTACAAGATTTATCATTATTTCATCAATATCATTTTCTTAACATCATTAAAACCATTAGCGGTTATCCTGTAAAAATAAATTCCGCTTGATAGTTTACTTGCATCAAATTTAACCTCATAGCGTCCCTGGTTTTTTTCCTCATTTACAAGAGTCATAATTTCGCGTCCTGTTATGTCATATACTTTTATGGCGACGGGACCGCTTTTAACAATTTGATAACGGATGATTGTTTCCGGGTTAAAGGGGTTTGGATAGTTTTCTATTTTATTTTCAGAAACAGTCATTTCGCCCAGCCCTTTTGCCAGCGGTCCATTTGAAAACACCGCATTATAACTATCCGGTGCGTATGTTCCTTCTACAGAGTAATAAGGGCGGACATCATACCATAGCAGCCAGTCGGTAAATCCTGCACTGGCTCCTCTATACTCTCCGTCCACAAAGCTTGTTGTGCCCCTGTTAACTGTAGCTATTAATTGAGGATCGCTTGTTGGTTGCTTCTGGTACTTTACTTTACGCCATATTTGATATTGTGTGACATACTGGTTTGGGTATTCGTCCCAGTGTATGGTAATAGGGGCGAGGGGATTCGATGCCTCGAACCAAACACCCATATCTTTGGCCGGCAAGCCCTCAAAATTTGCAGTAATAGCTGTACTGCCATCCGGATAAAAGGTCTCTGTAGAGTTAGTGCTGCCAGTACTCCAATTAGTAAAATAATAACTGATATTATTAATGTTATGATAAAGAGCAGTAGCAGTTATTGCGTTTCCTTCAACAACAGTATCCTGTGCCGCCGGCGAATTATATTGTGTATCATTTATTTTAATAACTCCTCCATTTCCAACGCTTACAAAATTATTCTGGAATGTTGGCTTTACATATTTTTTTAAGTATGCAATGAATGTCCCATTATTAAGCGAGGTTACTGCTGTAATGTTTGTTGATGAATTGTTAGAAAGTAAAGAGGTGACGCCTCCTATATATTTATCCCATTTGCTTTTAGTTAAAGGCGCTTCGTTATCATTAAAAACCCAGGTTGAGCCATTTACATACTGGTTGTCGTAAGCAAGCAGGTTAATTTGCTGTTGTTCATAAGCCGGAAAATTATACGGACTGGAATGGTTTGTTGCGCCCGTAGCTACTCCCACACCTATATTTCCCCCGCCGGCGCCATCCAGATCATTCTGCGCATAAAAATTTAGTTGGGTTGCGGGTCTGGTATAAGTTATATCAAAACTTAGTGATAAATATGCATAGGAATCGTTTTTTGTTTCACTTTCACTCAAAGCTCCAAGTATTATTGACTTAGTCGAAAGTAAACTTTGCATATGTGTTTTTAAGTTAGCTGATATAAATGAACTATTTCCATTTACATAGGCAATTCCTGCGTCCATATTAGTACCACTAGCGATTGAAGCCCAGTTTCCCGGTGTATTAGTTTCAGATATTGAAGTCAATTTTGTAATTTTAAAGGTATAAGAATTGCTTCCATTTCCATAATTTACTTTTACCTGAGTAATCGTTGCATTTAACGGAATAAATGATAGATTAACTATAAAGTAGGATCGGGAAGTTAATTTAGATGAGTCGGGGTATGTGGGGAATAATCTCCCGATTGCATATGTTGAATTTGTGCTATATGTAGTATCGTTAGATTTACTTACATTTTGCATTATTTGAATATCAGTTGTTGGTATATGCACAGTATCAGTTACAGTCTGGGCATCTAGGCTTGTAAAACTAATAAAAACAAATATTGTAAATAGAAAAAATTTCGATTTCATAGATACCTTCCCTTTTTGATTAAAAATAATTAAGTTAATTAATAAGAATAGCCCCGGACAATAAGAACTCTTATTGTAAAAGGATGCTAACCTTAAGGAGTTATTCTTGATCACAAGGGATAGTGCCGCAAACACTATCCCTGTTTTATTTTAATAGCAAATCCTCTTTTTCATTTTAATTTTCCTCTTAAAACAAAGTTAATATTGTTAATAAAGTCTTTACCGCAAAAGAAAACTTCATTATCAAATATAACGGGGGTATTGTTTATGCTTGTGAAATTGTTATTAAACGTTTGCATATAAACAAGGTCAGTACCGTTGTAATGTGCTAAACCATTAACCATTCTGACAAACAAATCTTTTTCACCTCTGCCATATACCTGATAGCCAAAATTCGGGTCATCGAAAGAAAGTTTTTTTACAAACTTTTTAAGCCCAAGAATTGTTGCCTCATACCTGTAAACATCACGGCCTATTGTAAAATATACCTTGTCTCCAATCATATTAAGATTTGCTGTGTAAATTTTTTCATTGGATTCGGAATATATTTTTGTAAGATTGTCCCCAACTAATTCGTAGAACTCAGATGTATCACTAACCGTATAGCCGGCCTTTATTGCCTGCACATATATTTCATCATTTTCTTTCCTAATCCTTTGAAACTGTGAATAAAAATCTGCCCTGTATAATTCCTGCCATTTTATGCCGTCATAATGTAAAATAAAACCTCTTTGAGTTTCATCAGAACCATTGGTTATTACACCTACTGCATAAATATCAGAGTGGTTAGTTCCCCATATATCTCCAATGTAAACATTCGTTGTATTTATTGGTTTATATTCATAGTCTGCTTTCCACAAAGTTCCATCATAATGCCATATTTGACCATTTTCTCCTCCCATCCAAATATCATCACTATTAAAACCGATTAATGATTTCCCGGTACAACTGATAGATCCTTTAGCTTTTGTCCATTTTAATCCATCATAGTGGAACAATCTGTTATTTGCATCCCCCCCAGGGCCTATAGTCCAAACATTTGTAGGGGAGGAGCCCCATATACTGTTTAGAACATTCATAGGTGAATTCAGAGTATCAACGGTCCAAACATAATCTCTTCTGCCCGGAGTATCCCCGCCCGGACCAGTCGGGCTTGAACAGGAGAAAAATGAGCTGCTTGTAAGTAAAAAGGCTGCAAAAATTAAAAAGTTAAATATTGTCTTCAATTTCATAAGGTTTTCGATTGATAAAGATTGGAATTTTTAAGAATGAATTGCAAAACGGACTTTAATAAAGGAGTTGTGCCTAATCTGCTTATTATGTAACGGGGGGGGGGTAGTTCATTTTATTTAATTCTTTATTTATCTTGTTTTAGGAATTAAGAATATCACTTATAAAGTGAGATTAATTGTGTTAACAAAAATATGTTATAATCACGCAACTGTCAACCACCATTTATTTAAAGGTATGGTTCATTGAGTTAACGGTAAAATCACAAAATAAGAAGTGCGATTTTGGCTAAAAATCGGAGATCTTGTTCTTATCGTAATTTTTGAGGAATTTGCAATTGGATAGTCTAACACCTGATGAAACTAAAAACTGAAAAAAGATCAAGCCGGAGAGTTGAAATTATCTTATTCTCCCTTAAAGGAGAGCAAGATTCTAATTAAGAACAAAATGTTCTAACAAATATTGTAAAAGGTTGTGAAATAAATTGAATAACTGGGACGGTATCGCCTCACTATTTATTGCCTGCATTGAACTGATTTTACTGATTAATGTTTTTATTTTTGCCGAAAAAAATAAAATCAACTTTCTGGTAATATCTATAATATTTCTTTTAATGTTTTACCAGGCATTTGAATTTATTATGTGCAATCTCGGGTTAGATTCTTCCTTCAATGCGTTTCTGGCTTTCGCAGATATTTCATTTCTTCCGCCGTTAGGATTATATTTTGTCCTTTCTTTTTATAAATACCGGTCAAAATATTTTGTGTTTATTTTCCTTCCTGCGATAGCTTTTGTTATATATTATTCGACAATAATTGAACAGTTTAATGTTAACGCCTGCACGGTTTTCTATGCAATCTATAAATATCCGCAGGGTGATCTTTACGGATTTTTCTATTACACGCCGGTCCTGATTACTATGGCGCTTTTAATTCACGGCATCCGGAAATCATCCGATAAAAGAGTTATTCACTTATCAAAAGTATTACTCACTGCGTATATATTAATTTCAATTCCGGTGGTTACCGCTTTTGTGCTTGTGCTTTCGGACCAAATGCTGTTAGTCCACAGTATTGTCAGCGTGATGTGTAAATTTGCTGTTCTGCTGGCGGTTGCGTTAACATATTTTGTGCTGAATAAAAAAGATGTCCAATGAATGAAGTTATTCTGAATATATACTTAATTATTAATAATGGTTTCGTTGTAGGATTTCGCGCTATGGCCTATGAGCGCGAAGGCGGAGACGATAACAAAATAAAATTTTTAAAAAGCAGGGTGGTTGAAGATTTTAATTCCTCATATAAGTTTGACGCTCCAATGAATTCAAAAAATGAATTTATGAAATACAATAAGTTTGCAAAGCTTGAGAAAAGAGGAATGCATTTCCAGTTATTTGAAGATATTTTTTCCCATTTTGAAGTCCCGGAACATCCCCTGATTTGCGTTACCCCCGTAGTTGATGGAAAAATTTTGAATGCTGATTAGAAGTTTTATAGATTAACATTCTGAATTTTAAAGCCCGGGTTATTCATCAATCTTATCCAAAAAACTAATGCATAGAAAAGATCTCGATAAATTCTATTCTGATAAAAGACTTGGTTCGTTTGTTGAGAATGGAAAGACATACTTTCGCCTTTTTGCCCCTCAGGCAGAAAGAGTTACCCTTATAACCTACACAAAGGCCGAAAATTCTACCGGCAAAAAATATAAAATGATTTGTGATGCGGATGGAGTCTGGGAGGCAGTTATAGAGGGGGAATTGTTCGGGATATTTTACGGCTTTTCAGTTAAACAGAAACACCAAAGGCCGGATGAAGAAATTGTGTGCCTGGATCCGTATGCAAAAGCAGTAGTAACGCTTAACAATTATTTGAATCCAAGGAAATCAATAGTTGTAAAAGAAAATGATTACGACTGGCAGGGAGATGAATGGATACAGATGGATTGGCGCGACCTGGTAATTTACGAGATGCATGTCCGTGATATGACAGCACACAAATCCTCCGGTGCTAAAAATCTGGGTACGTACAGGGCTCTTGTAGACAAAAAAAATAATGGTGGTATTAATTATATAAAAAATCTTGGCGTAAATGCGGTTGAACTGCTGCCTGTCCAGGAATTCGGCAACGTGGAAATTCCTTTTAAAAAAGAGTTTATAGGGATAAAAAATACGTGGAATCCGTACGAAAGAAACCATTGGGGATATATGACCGCGGGATTTTTTGCGCCCGATTCTTATTACAGCGACGGTGGAAAAGAATTCCGGCAAAATGAATGGACCGGCAAATCCGGAAGACAGGTAAATGATTTTAAGGATATGGTGAAGGAATTTCATAGAAATGAAATCGCGGTAATAATGGACGTTGTTTACAACCATTATTCAGAATATGAATACGGGGGGCTGAAAGAGATTGATAAGGAATATTATTTCAGGCTTGATGAAAAGGGAAAATTCATTTCACAAAGCTACACCGGCAACGACTTAAAAACCGAAAGGCCTATGGTCCGCAGGATGATAATTGACAGCGTACTTTACTGGATGCGGGAATATCATATCGATGGTTTCAGGTTTGATCTCGGGCATTTAATTGACTGGCAGACAATTGAAGAAATTACCGAGGAGGCGCAAAAAATAAATCCCGATGTAATCCTTATCTGTGAACCCTGGGGCGGTGGTTACGATCCCGCCGGGTTTTCAATTCGCGGGTGGGCCAGCTGGAATGACCAGGTCAGGAACGGCGTAAAAGGAGAAAATCCCTTTAACGGGAAAGGCTGGATATTCCAGAATTGGTTCGGGGATAATGACACTGCCAGGCTCAAAAGTTATATCAATGGAACTCTTATTTGCGACAGGCACGGACTTTTCCAGAAAAAGGAGCATTCTGTTAATTACCTGGAATCACACGATGGCTATACCTTCGGCGATTTTATCCGTCTCGCAACCGGTGATGTTAAAAAAGACCAGGTGATTAAAGATATTAATGAAAACGCCAAATTATCGGCACAACAAATGAAATTAAATAAACTCGGGGCCCTTTTCCTTTTTTGCTGCCAGGGAATTATTATGATTCACGAAGGGCAGGAATATGCAAGGAGTAAAATAATTTCCTCAAATCCCAAAGCTGATGACCCGGATAAAGGGAAACTTGACCACAATAGTTACAATAAAGACAACGAAACAAATTATCTAAATTATAATCATGCAGAATTAAATAAAGAACTGGTGAATTATTATAAAGGTCTGATTGCACTCAGGAAAAAATATTCTGCGTTCAGGCGTGCAGAATATCAAAATATTCGTTTTATCGAAATTCTCCGGAACCCCTTTGCAATTGCTTTTAATGTTATACACAAGGGAGAAAAATTTTTCATTGCTATTAATGCTGATTCTCAGGGCGAATTAAAACTGACTCTTCCTGAAGAAAATTGGCAGATAATTGTTAATGATAAAAAATCAGGAGTGAAAAAATTAGGACAGGTAAAGAACGAGATTGTTGTTCCCGCTGTTTCTGGAATTGTTCTAAGAAAAAATTAATCTCACTCCATTGACATTCCTTTTTTCAAAGATTTTTCCACGGCTTTTTTGAAGTCACTTAAAGTTACCGGTTTATGGAATACATATTCTACCCCAAGTTCGTTATAATCAAAAATAATACTTCTGTCCAGCTCACTTGCCAATACAATAACGGGTGGTTTTCCTTTTATTTCAGCTTTCTTTAATTCCATTACCAGTTCAAAACCGTTCATCTCAGGCATTAAATGGTCTGTAATTACCAGCGCAGGAGGAGATTTTAAAATATATTCCATAGCCTCTTTGCCGTTTGATGCTACATCAACATTATAATCAGGTGCTACGTGTCTTATTATTTTTGAATACAGAAGTTTATCAGTTTTGCTATCATCAACCAGTAAAATATTTGCAGATGCGATTGGAAGCGTAAATATAAAATTACTTCCTTTGCCGTATTCGCTTTCTACTTTTATTGATCCACCGTGTTTTTCAATAATTTCATTTACAAGAGAAAGACCAAGTCCGCTTCCTTTTTCGCCGGCAGTACCTTCTGATGTATGTTTTGTATCAACATTAAAAAGTTTGCCAAGGTCTTCTTTCTTAATTCCGGTTCCGTCATCTTTGACTGAGAATTCGAGAAACCTGGAAGTTCCGTTCCCGGTTACCGAGACAGTAATATTTCCGTCACGGTTTGTAAATTTTATTGCGTTGGAAATAAGATTATTAAATACCTGCAATACCAGGCTGTCATCCACGAAAACAAGAAGATCATCTGGAATGTTTGAAGATAAAGTGATTCCTTTTTGAAAAGCGGCACCGGATAAAGCATTTATCGCCTTACTAATTATTTTCTGAGCTTCAATTCTTTCGGGTTCAAAACGAATTCTACCAGTTTGAAGCCTTGTCCAGTCAAGCAGAGAATTTACAAGCGAAAGCATGGAATTTGAAGATTCACGAATAAATTCTACGTATTGTTTTTTCTCTCCTTCACTTAAACCCTCATCATTTAACAGCAGATCAGTAAATCCTAATATTGAACTAAACGGTGTTCTTAAATCGTGAGAAATAATCGAAATAAATCTGTCTTTTGTCTCGTTAAGTTTAACAAGATTTTGCGTTGATTTATTTAATTCCTCCTCAGCTCTTTTTCTTAAAGAAATGTCACTTACCAGCCCGTATAATTTATGAATTTTACCGTCTTTGTTTCTGATAACATTAATTTTAGTTCTTACCCAGACAACATTCCCTTGTTTACTTATGAGCCTGAATTCAAATTCCACTGAAAGCTGAATTTTACTTTTTAAAATATTTTTGAGTTTTTCTTTTACTGCATTCAGATCATCCGGGTGAATGATTTTCATGAATAATTTATAATCGCTCAGCAGGTCTGTTTGTGTATACCCGGTTGTTTTTTCTACAGAAGAGGTATAAAAAACCGGTCGCAATTTATTATCTACTCTTTCGAAAGTAAAAAGAAAATCATCTATATTTTCAGTAATGTTCCTGTATTTTTCCTCAGATTCTCTTATTGCCTGCTGGTTACGTTTTCTCTCCGTAACGTTACGTGCAATCATAATAAGGTGAATTTTTTTTTGGAAGGTAAAGGAAGCCACAGTAACTTCTGCATAGAACTGCGAATTATCTAATTTTTTCCCCAGAAATTCGAATCGTCCTGACTTCCGTTTCCCTGTTTCTACCTGCTGGATAAATTCTGTTACTTTTGTTGAATCAGAATCAGCTACAAGATTAATAACTCTTTTATTTAGTAAATCATCACTGGAAGAATATCCAAAAATATGCGCAAATGTATCATTTACAGTTACAAATTCTTTGTTACATTCTACGGCAATCCCGTCATTCGATGATTCAAAAAGCGCTTTAAATAGCAGAAGGTTGGCTTCTTCTTCTTTGCTTACGGTTATATCAGTAAAGAAACAATTGAAATATTTTATTTTCCCGGCTTCGTTTAGAACAGGTGCAAATCTTGAAGAAAGAAGAAGTGAATTGTTGTATTTAGAGGTAAAATAAAATTCAAATTTGTGACCTATAAGTTTCTCAAATGATCTCAGGTCGTTATTTAATGCATCAGCTTTATTCCTTTCTACAAGATCTTTTAAATTTTTTTTGAGTAATTCATTTTCAGAATATTTTAACTTTTTAACAAATGCAGGATTGATATAAATAATTTTTCCATCTGGCTCTACTGTGCAATTTAATTCTTCTGATTGTGTTGTTAAAAATCTGAACTTTTCCTCAGTAGCTCTCAATTCTTGTTCTGTTAAAACTCTTTCCGTAATATCTGAGCAAAGTACAATTATTTCATTTTTTTCGGGACCCGAAAAGGTAAATTTTGTTTCAACAATTTCCTTCTCTTTATCTTTTCCGAATACTGTAATTTCCTTTTTCCAGATACCTGAAACATCTAGCTGACTCTTAATATTTTCAAAAAGTTCCGAGTCAAAGAGTCCAAGAATTCTTCCAATAAACTTTCCATAAACCTCACTTTTTTTATAACCAAAAAGTGATTCGGCAGGTTTGTTCCAGAAAAGTATTTTACCGCTATTATCAATTACAATGAGTGCATCGCTTAGGGATTCACTTATTGACTGTAATTTTAATAATTCATCGCGTTCTTTAACAAGACTTTTTTTTCCTATTACACTTTCTGTTATATCGTTGAATTGTATAATTAAAAAGCGTAATTTTCTTCTTTTGTCTAAATCGGGCTCAATTTTACAATTGAAGAAAATTGGCTTACCATCTATTTCGGTTTCTAAATTAACGGTGGTGGTAGTTAAATCTGATTTAACTACTTCAATTGAATTCTGTAATTTGTTTTGGGATTGAACGGGCAGAAAATTGTAAATAGTATAATCCTGAGGAAGAGAGGCAGATTTCCCCAGTTTAGTTAAATCATTTCCAAAAGAAAATTTTATCTTTCCTTCAAGGTCTGTAACGAAGATGTAATTAGAAATGCCTGATAAAATTTTTTCGACAAGTTCATCGCGTTCTTCACGGTTTCTTTTTGCCACAGCAAGAATTTCTATATCTTCAAGAATAAGAATACCGCCGCTGAATTTTTTATCTTCAAAAAAAGGAGTGGCCTTTACTATGAGTGAAATATTCCCCTGTTTTATAGTTTTGAGTGACTTAATTTCTTTTTCGAAAGGTATGCCGTCTTTAAGTAGTTTTAAATCTTCAGCAAGATCTGCTCCTGCAAAGATTTCTTCATTAAACAAATTACCTCCCTTCAGCTCAGGGATATTTAGTTTATATAATTTGCAAAACTTAACCAGGCTTTCATTAAAGTAATCAACAGTCCCATCTTTCAAAAAGGTAATTATTCCAACAGGGGCATTATTGAATATTTTTATCAACAACTTTTCTTCTTGAACCAACTGGATATTCCTGTTATTATTTGTCGCTTGCTTAATAATATCAATTTTAGTGCTATAAATTAGAGGCAAAAAAATGAGGATAATTTTACCAAAATTAAAGAAATATTAATTTAATTATTTAGCTGTTTTTGCTTTAACCAATTGTAATTAAATGACTTACGACAAAGCAATCTTATTCCAGGTAAAATTTAATAAAAAAGAACAGAAATGACGGGAAATGTCTCAAAATGAAAAGGAAGCCTGATTATAATTCATAGGCAGATTTAAGATCTGCCCATAAATTTATATTTATTTTGAAGTTAGCCTGGATTTTAGTCTTGCTAATTCATCCTTTATTCCGGAGGGTAGACTGCCTTTAAATGTCTGAAAATAGTTTTCAATATTTTCGATTTCTTTCAGCCATTTATCTCTATCAACGGAAAGAATTGAATCCAAATATGCTTGGTTTAGATCAAGTCCTGAAATGTCAATATCATCCTTTGATGGAATATAACCAATCGGGGTTTTTTGTGCCCCGGTTTTATCTGAGACTCTTTCAATAATCCATTTCAACACGCGAATGTTTTCTCCGAATCCCGGCCATATAAAATTACCTTCATCGTCTTTTCTGAACCAGTTCACATAAAATATTTTTGGAAGTTTATCCTGACTAGTCATTGTTCCGATATTCAACCAATGAGCAAAATAATCTCCCATATTGTATCCACAGAATGGAAGCATTGCAAAAGGATCATGTCTTAGCTCACCTACTTTTCCTGTAGCAGCGGCAGTTTTTTCCGAAGAAACTATTGCTCCCATAAAAGTTCCATGTTGCCAGTTTAATGCCTGGTAAACAAGTGGAATTGTTTCGGCTCTTCTTCCACCAAATAATATAGCAGAAATCGGAACCCCCTTTGGATTTTCCCAATCAGAATCTATAACCGGGCACTGACTTGCAGGAACTGTGTATCTGGAATTTGGATGAGCAGCATTTTCATCAGAATCGGGTGTCCATTCATTGCCCAGCCAGTTTGTTAGTTTTTCCGGTTTTTCTTTTGTCATTCCTTCCCACCATACATCGCCATCGGGTGTAACGCCAACATTTGTAAAAATTGAATTTTCTTTCATTGTTAACATTGCATTGTGATTTGTTTGCATCGATGTTCCTGGTGCAACTCCGAAAAATCCTGCTTCAGGATTTATAGCATATAATTTTCCGTCTTCACCAAATTTCATCCACGCAATATCATCACCAACAGTTTCAACTTTCCAGCCAGGTAATGTTGATGTGAGCATCGCAAGATTGGTTTTACCGCAGGCACTTGGGAAAGCTGCTGCTATATATTTCTTTTCACCGTTTGGCGGAGTGATACCAAGAATTAGCATATGCTCAGCGAGCCACCCTTCTTCGCGCGCCATAAATGAGGCTATTCTTAAAGCAAAACATTTTTTACCAAGTAATGCATTACCTCCGTACCCGCTTCCGTATGACCAGATTGTTTTCTCCTCAGGGAAGTGAACAATATATTTTGTATCACTGCACGGCCATTTAATATCTTTTTTGTTTTCATCCAGAGGGTAACCTACTGAATGGAGACAATGAACAAAATCACCATCACCAAGAATATCCAGAACCTTTTTACCTATCCTTGTCATAATTCTCATGCTGCAAACAACATATTCTGAATCAGTTAGTTGCACACCAATGTGAGAAATATCTGATCCGAGAGGTCCCATGCTGTATGGAATAACATACATTGTTCTTCCTTTCATAGAGCCATCAAATAAAGATGTTAACGTTAATTTCATCTTAACCGGATCTTCCCAGTTGTTAGTTGGTCCGGCATCTTTTTCGTCCTTTGTACAGATAAAAGTTCTGTCCTCAACTCTGGCTACATCAGAAGGATCGGATTCAGCAACATAACAATTTGGTCTTAGTTTTTCGTTTAATTTTATAAAAGTGCCTTTCTCAACAAGAATACCCGCTAATTTGTCATACTCTTCCTGCGAACCATCGCACCAATGTACTTTGTCGGGTTTACATATGGCAGCCATTTCATCTACCCATGCAAGTAATTTTTTATTCGAGGTCATTATTAATCCTGATTTATTAATAGTTTAGAATAATTAGGCTTTAACAAAATAATACTTAATACATAAAAGGCTTTATGCCTGCTACAATTTCAATAGGACTCCCTTAATGTAGGCTTACAAACCGTTTATGTAATGTTATTATCAATTAGTTAAAATGGAGAACTTATAAAATAGGTAATTAGTGATAAGTAAACAATTGGAAGATTATTGTTTTTTGAACAAAATTCAAATAAAAAAGGTTACTAATTTTTATTACAAACAAATAATGATTCTACACTCAAAATGATTATATTTTTGTAAATTTGATTTCAGTAAAAGAAGAGAAGGATATTGATAACCGGGTTTTTACAAAAATTAGGCTGCCGAACGTTAAGATTTTTAGAAGAAGTCGGACAGGTTTTCAATTTATTTTATGGAATCATTAAAAATCTTCCTACAGTTCACCGCAGCAGAAAATTAATTGTCTACCAGATGGAACACATTGGGGTAAATTCTCTTCCCCTGGTGATGATTATTGCAATTTTTACTGGTGCGGTAGCAGCTTGGCAGGCAGCATATCAGCTAAAAGGAATTGCGCCTTTATCTTTTCTAGGTGCTGCTACAAGCCGCGCAATAATTACTGAACTGGGACCGGTATTAACGGGAATAGTAATTGCCGGAAGAGTTGGTGCTTCTATTGCTGCAGAACTTGGTACAATGAATGTAACCGAACAAATTGATGCGCTCGAAACAATGGCAATAAGTCCGGTAAGGTATCTTGCAATGCCTAGATTTTTGGCTTCAGTAATAATGCTGCCAGTACTCGTAATATTTGCAAATTTTATTGCGGTTTTGGGGGCATACCTAGTTTCAAATTATTTTCTGGGAGTTTCTTTTGCGGTTTTTTTTCAGTCAGTAAAAAGATTTTTTCTTTTTTCTGACTTGATTGCCGGGTTGGTAAAAGCGGTATTTTTTGGAGGGGTTACGGCATTGCTCGGATGTCATATCGGCTTTAAAACTGGCGGAGGTGCTGAAGGAGTGGGGTTATCTACTATCCGGTCATTTGTCTTATCATCAGCTCTAATACTTATTTTGGATTATGTTCTGTGGATGCTGATTTTTTGATTTTATTATAAGTTGTTATTTTAGAAGGAATTTGGAGTTTTTTATACATCAAAGGAACTATATGTATTAAAAAATCGTTGATTGTCATATTAAGAAATATTAAGTTCATATACTATAGATTCATTAAGTTCTACCCCCCCTTAATGAATCTTTTCCCATGCCCGGTAGCCCTCCACCGGGCAATTTTATTTTAAATTGTGACCAAAATTTCGTAAATATATAGTGTTGTTTTTTAACATTTTTATTTAACTGAGGGCGCAATTATGGAAAAAATAAAATATCAAATTAAGGAAAGGCCCGAAAAAGTTAAGATTCCTGAAAATCTTGGATTTGGAGTAATTTATACTGATCACGTCTTTGAGATGGATTATGTTCCCGGAAAGGGATGGACGAACCCGGTAATTAAATCACTTGAAAATCATAATATTCACCCTGCAGCAATGTTTATTCATTATGCGCAGGCAATTTTTGAAGGGCTGAAAGCATTTAAAACCATTAACGGCGATGTAGTAATTTTCAGACCCGAAAAGCATTTTGAAAGACTAAACAATTCAGCAAAAAGAATTTGTATACCTGTTGTTGACACAGAATTTATGCTGGAAGCTCTAAAAGAGCTTGTTGTTATAGATAAGGATTGGATACCGACAAAAGAAGGGGAATCACTTTATATCAGGCCATTTGTTTATGGAAGCGATAATTTCCTTGGAGTAAAACCCTCCGGCCATTATAAACTAGTACTATTACTTTCACCCGTTGGTGCTTACTATCCGGAAGGATTTAAACCTGTGAAAATTCTTGTTACTGATGACTATGTTAGAGCAGTTAGAAAAGGTATGGGTGATTGCAAAACTCCTGCAAACTATGCAGCCAGTTTGTTAGCGGGTCAGAAGGCCAAAGAAAAAGGATTTACCCAGGTTCTTTGGTTGGATGGAATTGAACAGAAGTATATTGAAGAAGTTGGTACAATGAATATTTTTGTTCAATTTAAGAATGAGATTGTAACACCGAAATTGACCGGTAGTATTCTTCCCGGAGTTACAAGAGCTTCTGTTATTCAGATATTGAAAGACAGGGGACTTAATATTAAAGAAAGATTACTTAGTATAGATGAAGTTGTTGAAGAATACAAAAAAGGAAATGTAATAGGTGCATTCGGAACCGGAACTGCTGCAGTAATTTCTCCGGTTGGTTCATTTACCTATAAAGATTTCGAAATGAAGTTCAATACCGATAATCCGGATTACATCGCTCAGTCATTATTTGATGAATTAACCTCAATCCATCACGGAAAGATAGAAGACAAACATAACTGGCTTACGTGGGTTGAAAGAAAACCTATCGAAGCTTAACTAAATAATTTAATAGTACGTTTAAAGGTGGAGTTGATAAAAGCTCCGCCTTTTTATTTTTAAAACTCTCCGATTTAGAATAAAGCCCTAAATTCAGCCAAATTTCAATCAAAAAAATATATATAAATATCTTGACAAGTGCTCATACGTTCACTATATTGCTAGTGAACAATTGAGCACTAAAATGAAAAAACAACTTACTGAGAGACAACAGGAAATATTAACATTCATCGAACAATTCAGGGATGCTAACGGATATCCACCAACTTTAAGAGAAATTGGAAAGAAATTTCAAATTTCTTCCACATTCGGGGTTAAGCGGCATCTTGACGCACTTGTAAAAAAGGAATACCTGAATGTTGAAAGCAATGCCAGCAGAGGAATTTCCTTTTTGAGGAACGATGAGCCTGAAACAGGGTATAATAGTATGGTTGAACAGAACAACGAGTTTAATAAAATACCGATAGTTGGTCGTGTTGCAGCCGGTTCCCCGATACTTGCAATTGAAAATATTGAAGGAAGTGTTGTTATTGATCCGACACTCATGAAAAAGACAGAAAACAGTTTTGCATTACGTGTAAAAGGAGATAGTATGATTAATGCCGGAATATTTGAGAATGATCTGGTTATTGTAACTCCTAGGAAAGAAGCATTGAACGGTGAAATAGTTGTTGCAATGCTTGAAGACGAAGTGACGGTAAAAACATTTGAAAATAAAAACAAAAAAATACGTCTGATTCCAGCCAACGAAAAATATCAACCTATCGATATTTCTGACAACAAAGAATTTGCGATTGTTGGTAAAGTTGTCGGTGTTGTCAGATGGCTAAATTAAAAGCGGAGTAATTATGAAATCACAATTATTTTCATACGCAATTAGTAACAGGAATCAGGTAAAGTTTCTCTATTATATGGATGAAATCGTTTTGCATCCATATTACATAAGTAAAGAAAGAAACGGAAGAAAGGTTATTTACGGAAGAATGCCAAATTCAGCTGTCATTAGGAAATATGAACTTGGCAGAATTGCTAATCTAAAAGTTGTAAAAGCAATTAAATTCTCACCGATAATTCCGTTAATGTCAAAAGTAAGTTGAGTTGATGGAGGTTAATGTGATGGAATATGATAAAAGAAGAAGCGTTGATTTGCTGGTGGAAAAATTCTGGAAACAGGGGTACTTAACGGTAAGCAGAAAATTTGGGACTTATTTGCCGGAACCGGCAAAAGTAGGAGATTTTGAAATAGATATTATTGCCAGGTATAAAAAAAATTATGCAATTGGTATTACTCTGACGGAAGATGATTTGAAAGATTCAAAAATACTTGAAAAGCTAACCTATCTTGCAACAAGGCAGACCAAATTTTCAAATAAACGGGTATTATTGTTTGTCGGTGTTCCCAGTGAATTTTTCAAGATTGCTAAGGAATTAACCGATTTTATGGAGCATGATGCGAGAATAAATATCAGGTTATTTCCTATAGTAGAAAAAACCCTGCCTTCAAGCACAAAAAGAAAATCGAAAGAGCCCACTCTTTTTTCCTAAAAACAGATATTCTGGTAAAAAGGCGAATTAATTGATTTGATTCGCCTTATTTTTATGCTTTCCCTTTCAATTTTGCCTTTAATTCTTCTCTAACTATCCATAGATTTGATCCGGCTTTTAATAAAATTTTCTATGGTCCAAGAGACATCGATTACCTTGACATTAAAGCCGGTTAGGGTTAATTTTACACGCTTTATCAATTTTTAGGAACAAAGTTGAGTAGAATTCAGTCGCAATCCGATGAGAAACTACAACAAGAATTAAAAAAATCCGGTGAAATTCCTTCCCATATTGCTATTATTATGGATGGTAACGGTAGATGGGCAAAAAAAAGAGGTCTTCCCCGGGTTGCCGGGCACAAACGTGGTGTTGATACAGTAAAAGAAATCACTGAAACTTGCGCTGAACTTGGCGTTAAATATTTAACTCTTTATACATTTTCTACGGAGAATTGGAAGAGACCAAAAGAAGAAGTTTCAACCCTGATGAGATTGTTGCTTAGAAGTTTAAGAGAAAGAGTCGGTGAATTAAATGATAATAACATTAAGCTGACTACAATTGGTGATGTTCAGTCTCTCCCTCAGGAAGTTCAGGATGAACTTTTTGATGCGATTGATAAAACAAAGAATAACACAAGAATGACTTTGAACCTTGCTCTCAGCTATAGTGGAAGATGGGAGCTTCTCGAAGCAATAAAAAAAATAACCCGACAAGTATCAGAAGGGGAATTATCTCCAAAAGATATAAATGAAAAGTGTGTTGCTGACCACTTAACAACTAAAAATATTCCTGATCCTGATCTTCTAATTAGGACAAGTGGCGAATTCAGAGTTAGTAATTTTTTGCTTTGGCAAATAGCCTACTCTGAATTTTATATTTCTGATGTTTTTTGGCCCGATTTCGGAAGAAAAGAACTTTATGAGGCTGTGAAAAGTTTTCAAAAAAGAGAAAGAAGATTTGGAAAAGTTAGTGATCAACTTAAAAAGAATGACAAAGGCTTAAAGAATGCTGCAAACCTCCCCAAAGAAACTGTTTAAATATTTACTTCTTATTACGCTGGTGTTATGTGTATCCGACTTAACTTTTTCACAGAATTCTAAAACAAGCTATAAGATATTAGGTGTTTCCGTGCAGGGTAATAAATCTGCGGATGCAAATACTATTATTGCTAATAGTGGTCTTAAGGTCGGTGATGAAATTCAAATACCCGGCGACCAGACTCTTAATGCTATCAGACAATTATGGGCGCTCAATATTTTTTCAAATATTGAGATAGAGATTGATAAACAAGTAAATGATGGTGTCTTTCTTTTAATAAATGTAAAAGAATATCCAAGATTTGAAAAGCTCGTTTTCTCTGGTAATGATGAAATAAGTGACGATAAGTTAGAAGAAAATTCAACTTTTATCAGAGGACAGATATTAAAACCTCAGGAAGTAGCCAGGTTAAAAGAAACCTATATTAAAATGTATAATGATGAAGGTTATTTGAATTCAGTTGTAAAACCTGAATACTTTACATATTTCAGTGCCGATACAACAGATGATGAAATAATTGTTACCTGGCACAATGAAAAAGATCTTTCTGATGAATATAAATTAAGTTATACGCGAAGTGATTATACCTTTACGGATCTTATCCCAAAGATAAAGGACAGGATTTTATTAAAGTTTGATTTTAAAGAAAATGATCCTACCACTGTAAGAGGTGTCCAATTTGTTGGAAATAAGAAATTCGACGATGGTGATTTAGAAGGTGAAATGGACGAGATACACATTGCTAAGTGGTGGAAATTCTGGCAGGGCTCGCAATTTGATCCTGATAAACTGAAGAAGGATGAGAAAAACATTGTAAAGTTCTATCAGAAGAACGGTTACAGAGATGCCGAGGTTTTATCAGATACTTTACTCTATTCAAACAATAAGAATGATGTTGTTGTTCAGATAAAAGTTTATGAAGGTCCTCAATACCATATTAGAAATATTAAATGGGAAGGTAATACTGTATTTACTGATGATGAATTAAATCAACGTTTAGATTTTGTTAAAGGTGACATTTATAATTACGAAAAATTGGAACAAAACCTTCATGGGAACGAGCAGCAATCTGATGTTTCCTCACTTTATCTTGATAACGGATATCTTACTTTTAACCTTATAACTAATGAAGAAAGAGTTCCCGGTGATTCGATTGATCTCGACCTTAAGGTTTCTGAAAAGAACCAGTTCAAAATTGGAAGAGTTAATATAGTTGGTAATGACAAAACTATGGATAAAGTTATTAGAAGAGAGCTCTATACAATTCCCGGTGATTATTTTAATCGTGGTCTGTTGCTAAGAAGTATTCAGCAGGTGGCTAATCTAAAATATTTTAATGTGGAAAAACTTTATGGCCCGCAAGGAATTTCAACAGCCTTACCAAATGACAGCACTGTAGATGTATCTTTCAGAGTAGAGGAAAAATCAAGTGACTTTTTAAATGCTTCTGTTGGATACAGTGGAGCTTTTGGATTCAGTGGGGCTGTAGGAGTAACACTTACTAATTTTGCATTATCTAATCCATTTCAGCTTGGCGGCGGGCAGGTGTTGAGTTTTAACTGGCAGTTTGGAGTTGGAAGTGTTTACCGAACATTCTCTGTTGGATTTACCGAACCATGGCTTATGAATACTCCAACTCTTGTTGGTTTCCAGGTTTTTGATACCAGACAACAATTTGTATATGATTTACGTCAAACAGGTGGAACTATAACAATAGGCCGCCGTTTAAAATGGCCTGATGATTTCTTTAATGTTTCAGGATTGTTTAGATTTCAGAGAAATAATGTTATTTACGGTGGAAACTATTATGCGGAAGGTTTAACTAACGAGTTTACTTTAGGCGCAACTATTACAAGAAAAAACATAGATAATCCTGTATTTCCATCTCAGGGATCAAACGTTTCACTGAACGCGCAAATTTCGGGCGGACCTATTTTGCCTGGTAATGTAGACTATTATAAGATAAATTTTAAATCAGAATGGTATAGAAGATTATTCGGATCAAACAGGTTTACATTGTATTCGGTTGCTGAATTTGGATATTTGAAGGAACTTAAAGCCGGTACACAAGTAAACCCATTTGAATATTTCTTTATGGGTGGTAATGGTTTAGTAATTGCTACTACACCGTTACGTGGATATGAAGACAGATCTATCGGTCAGAAAGATGCTAATGGTAATGTACTGGGCGGTAGAGTAATGACAAGATATACGGCAGAACTTCGAGTTGCCGTAACGCTTGAACCTGTCCCGTTTTATTTGTTGGCTTTTGCCGAGGCAGGAAATGTATATCCGAATATTGAAAAAACAGATCCGTTTGATCTGAGAAGATCTGCAGGGTTTGGTGCCAGGATGATGATTAATCCTGTTGGATTAATCGGATTTGATCTTGGTTATGGCTTTGACAGGCCCATTGTTGATGGGTCACAACCGAAATGGACATTCCATTTCCAATTTGGTAAGGGATTTTAAGTAACCATATAATTAAATAATTAAATAAAGGAAAGAGTAGTGAAAAAGTATCTTTTAATTTTTACTGCAGTAATTCTTAGCTGCAATTTAATGTTTGCGCAAACATCAAATTTAAAAATCGGTTATGTTGATTCACAAGTAATATTAGCTCAGTATCCTGCTGCAATCAAAGCACAGGGCGATCTTGATGCCTTGACAAACAAATGGGGAGCTCACATAGACACCCTCACTACTGAATTGCAGAAAGCATACCAGGATTATCAGAAAAAAGCCAAAACCATGCCCGAAGACAAACAGCTCGCATCTCAGCAGCAGCTCTTACAGCAACAACAGGCTATTGATAATTATAAGAAAGCAAAATTTGGTCAGCCAAATGGAGAAATTTATAAAAAGAACGAAGAGATATTTGGCCCGGTAAAAGCCCAGGTTTACCAGGCAATTGAAAAAGTTGCTAAAGAAGAAGGGATGACATACGTTCTTGATAAATCTGGTGATGCGGTTGTTCTTTATGCTGACTCAGCTTTTGATATTACGTATAAAGTGTTGGATAGCCTGAAACGCGGTACAACAAAGTAAAATTGCTTTGATGAGTTTTCTTATTTTTAAGCAATGATAAAATAATTATTGATTCCCTGCTGTTAATTGTTAGTTTTTTGTTATGAATTTTTGGTAAAATTTGTAAAAAGCAGGGTATCAATAATTTATTATTTTAAACTGGCGCGCTGTTTTCTCTAAGATTTAATAATTTGAGACTGGTCTTTTTTAATCGCGGGAGTACAGATGAAAAAAATATTTTTATTCCTTTCACTAACTTTTCTTTTCCCCTCTGCCATATCCTTTGCGCAACTTAAAATTGGTTTTGTTGATTCAAAGACTGTTCTGGATAAACTTCCTGATGCTAAAGACGCACAACAAAAGCTTGATACTTACATAAGGGAATGGCATAGTGAGCTTTCTAAAATGGAAGGTGAATTAAATGCAAAAAAAAATGAGCTTGATAGAAGAAAACTCATAATGACTGCTCAAACCAAAGGCATTATGGAGAAGGAAATAGAAGATCTTCAGAAACAAATAGATGAGTACAGGAACAAAAAGTTTGGTACAAGAGGGGAGCTTTATCAAAAGCAGGATGAATTAATGAGACCGATACAGAATAAAGTTTATAGCGTTATTAAAGAAATTGCTAATGAAGAGGACCTGGATTTTGTTTTTGATAGGAGTAGCGACGTTACATTGCTTTTTGCAAAAGAGCAGTACGATATTACTCCGCTCGTAATGGAAAAATTAAAATTAAATTAAAAAATTATAATGAAAATCGGAATCCAGGAAATAGCAAAGCTTGTTAATGGTAAATTAACCGGCAACGGGGAAGTCTCAGTAAGTAATCTTGCAAGAATTGATGAAGCCAAAAAAGGTGACCTGACTTTTCTTTATCTGCCGGCCTATGAAAAATTTTTCCCTTCAACAGAAGCTTCTGCCATAATTGTAAAAAAGGGCTTTGAAAAATCCAGAAGCGATTTGACATATATTGAAGTGGATCATCCTGAAAAAGTATTTTTTGAATTGCTGAGAACATATTTTTCCCCGGATTTTCCGCTTGAAGGAATTGATTCTACCGCATTTGTTCATCCAGATGCGCAGTTGGGCGAAAATGTTGCACTTGGTAAAAATGTTGTCATTTCTGCCGGATGTAAAATAGGCAGTAATTCTAAGATATTTCATAATACTGTTTTACTGGAAGGAATTGAAATAGGTGAAGGCGCATTAATTTTTCAGAATGTAAGTATAAGAGAAAAGTGTAAGCTTGGCGAACATGTTATAATTCATCCCGGAACTGTTATTGGCTCAGATGGTTTTGGATTTAATCCTGATGAAAAGGGAGTATTTCATAAAATTCCGCAAATAGGAAATGTAGAAATTGAAGATGATGTTGAAATAGGATCTAATGTTTCAATTGACAGAGCAGCAATGGGCTCAACAATTATTAAGCGGGGTGTAAAAATTGATAACCTTGTTCAAATTGCTCACAATGTTTTTGTAGGTGAAAATACCGTAATCTCATCTCAGTCAGGAATTTCAGGAAGCACAAAAATTGGAAAAAATTGTATCTTAGCTGGACAAGTCGGTCTTGTCGGGCACATAGAAATTGCAGATAATTCAATTTTGATGGCTCAATCGGGAATTTCTAAATCAGTCAAGAAATCAGGAAAATATTTTGGATCTCCTGCTAAAGAATTAAGTACTGCTTTGAGGCTTGAAGCCCATTTAAGAAATCTACCCGATTACGCGGAGAGAATTAAGGAACTGGAAAATCAGGTTAAATCTCTTCTAAAAAAGCTGGAAAAGAAGGATTCGTAGTTTACCATATCAGTTTTCTCTTACTTACCTATAATTAAGTTTATTGTATTTCAGGGCTCATCTTACTATTTTGAAAATCAATTTCCCTTTTATTCTTTTATTTTGATAATAAATTTAGGTTAATAAATGATAGAATCGCAAAGAACTATAGGCAGTGAAGTTTCGATATCTGGGATTGGACTACATACGGGTACTTCTTGTAATATGACATTCAAACCGGCGCCGGAGAATTATGGAATAAAATTTGTTCGTGTGGATTTGCCTGACAGGCCGGAAATTCCAGCAAATGCTGACTTTGTTGTTGATGTTTCACGCGGTACAACTTTGGCGGTTGGAGACGCAAAAGTTCACACTGTTGAACACGTTCTGGCTGCTGTAGTCGGATTTCAAATTGATAACTTAATTATTGAGCTTGATGGTATTGAGCCACCTGTAGGTGATGGTAGTGCTTTGCCATATGTTAATGCTTTAAGAAAAGCAAAATTTGTTCAACAGGAGGCTCCTAAAGATTATTTGATAATAGATGAAACTGTAATGTATCACAATGAAGAACAGCAAATAGATATAGTTGCTCTTCCTTTAGACAGTTACAGGATGACAGTAATGGTTGATTATCAAAACCCGGCACTCGGAAGTCAGCATACCGGTTTGTTTGACCTTGAAAAAGAATTTGTAGAGGAATTTGCTCCGGCAAGAACTTTTTGCTTTTTGAGTGAAGTTGAAAATCTTGCTAATGTAGGTTTAATTAAAGGTGGTGATATTGATAACGCAGTTGTGATAGTTGATCACAATTTAAATGATGATGAACTTGGTGCTTTAAGAAAGAAATTAGGTGTGAAAGAAAAAGTTACTATTGGGGCTAATGGAATTTTAAATAATAAGGAATTAAGATTTAAGAATGAACCGGTTCGCCACAAACTACTCGACCTTCTTGGCGATCTGGCTTTGATTGGGGCTCCCATAAAAGCTCAGGTTTTGGCAGCTCGCCCCGGTCATAGAGCTAACGTAGAATTCGCAAAACAGATCAGGAAACTTTATCATCAGAAAAAACTAGTTAAGAAATTCCAGTTTGTAAAAAAAGAAGGTATTGTCTTTGATATTAATGCAATTCAAAGGATACTGCCCCACAGGTATCCATTCCTGCTAGTTGATAAAATTGTACATCTTGAACTTGATAAAAAGGTAATTGGGGTAAAATCTGTAACATCAAACGAACCTTTTTTCCCGGGGCATTTCCCGGGACAACCGATAATGCCCGGAGTTTTAATTATTGAATCAATGGCACAAACAGGAGGAGTTCTTCTTCTTAATGCTTTTCCAAATCCTGAAGAAAAACTTGTCTACTTTATGCAAATCAATAATGCCAAGTTTAGAAAACCAGTTGTTCCGGGCGATCAATTATTTCTTGAGATTGAATTAACAAACAAAAAGAGCAAAGTTGTAATGATGAGCGGCAAAGCTTTTGTTAATGAAACTCTTGTAGCTGAAGCTGACTTTATGGCAGCGATAGTAGATAAAGAAACTAATAAGGAAGAATAAAATTAAAATGGCGAATATTCATCCGACCGCCATTGTAAGCGGTAAAGCAAAATTAGGCAAGAATATTTCTGTTGGCCCTTATGCAATTATTGAAGATGATGTAGAAATTGGTGATGGGACTTCAATAGGACCTCATGCAGTAATTTATAATGGCGCACGTATTGGAAATTATGTAACCATCCATCAAGCCGCTTCCATAGCGCACATACCACAGGATCTAAAATTTGGAAATGAAAAGACCTATTTCTACGTCGGAGATAATACTGTTATACACGAGTATGTAACTCTACATCGTGGAACAAAAGAGACGGGTTTTTCCAGAATCGGCAGTAACTGTTTATTGATGGCTTACTCTCATGTTGCTCATGATACAGTTGTTGGTGATAATTGTATTTTGGCAAACGGAGTACAATTAGCCGGTCACGTTATACTTGAAGAGTTTGTAATTATAGGAGGCCTAACTCCGGTTCATCAATTTTGTAAAGTTGGAAAGCATTGCATGATTGGGGGAGGTTTCAGAGTTACACAGGATGTTCCTCCATTTATTCTTTCGGCAGGCGAACCTTTAAAATTTTCAGGTTTAAATCTGCTAGGGTTGCGCCGCAGAGGATTTTCAAATGACGATATTATGTTGCTGAAAAAAGCATATGGTTATATTTATGATCACTCACTAAATGTAAGCCAGGCAAAGGAAAAAATCATTGCCGAAATTCAAAACAAGCATGTCGATTCCATTATTAAATTTTTGGCACAAAGCAAAAGAGGAATTGTAGGAAAGTGAAATGGCGTTTCATTAATACGGGTTTTAATACGGGTAAGTTTAATATGGAATATGATATTAAACTTGCAAATGAAATTAAAACAGATGAGGCGATTTTTCGACTTTATAGATGGAAACCTTATTGCATCTCAATTGGAGCTAACCAGGAATATAATTCTGTTAATATTACAAAAGCTAACAATGATAACATTGATATAGTAAAACGACCGACAGGCGGGAGAGCAATACTTCATTCCGAAGAACTTACTTATTCTGTTATATTACCTATTGAAATGAATTTTTCTGCAAGAGGCGCTTATCATGAAATTAACCGGGCATTACAAAAAGGTTTGCTGAATTATAACAATAAATTAGAAGAAATTTGCCTGGAAAATATTCAGCCGGATTTTAAGGGATTTTATAAAGAGGAACGAAGTGCGATTTGTTTTGCTGTTTCTGCTAAAAGTGAATTAAAATTTCAAAACAAAAAACTTGTGGGAAGTGCCCAAAGAAAATTGGGAAAAACCCTTCTTCAGCACGGATCGATACTTTGTGGTGATTACCATTTGAATATAATTGATTATCTCGATATTGATGTTGCAGACATTATTCCACTGAAAAATGAGATAAAAAACACTACAACAAACCTGCGCTCTATTTTAAATGAAGAAATTGATTATAATAGGCTGGAGGGTTCTTTATTGAACGGGTTTGAAGAATATTTCAATACAACATTTGAAGAAATTGGTAAATCCGAAAGAGAGAATATTTTATTTTAATATATTTTGCGGAATAAAAAATGAGTACAGAAAAACAGATTAAAAGAGTTACTACTAAAACTTTAAGCTTACTGAAAAAAAAGAAGATCAAAATAACCGCACTTACAGCTTACGACTTTATAACTGCAAAAATCCTGGATGAGTCAGGAATTGATATTGTTTTGGTTGGTGATTCATTAGGAAATGTTTTTCAGGGAAATGAAACGACTCTTCCAGTGACTATGGATGAAATGATTTATCATACAAAAGCTGTTACAAAAGGCGTAGAAAGAGCTATGATTGTGACTGATATGCCATTTATGTCTTATCAGCTAAGCGTAGATGAGGGATTCAGAAATGCAGGTCGGATAATGAAAGAAACCTCAGCAGGCGCAGTAAAATTAGAAGGTGGACTCCGTGTAGCTGAGACAATTAAAAAAATTACTGATGCCGGAATTCCGGTTATGGGGCATATTGGACTAACTCCTCAAAGCATACATCAATTTGGCAGTTACAGGGAACGCGGAAGAAATAAAAATGAAGCAGAGGAAATATTAAACGATGCCAAAGCTATTGAGGAAGCGGGTGCATTCTCAATTGTAATTGAGAAAATTCCTGCTGCCCTTGCAAAACGAGTAACAGAATCTGTAAAAATTCCGACCATTGGAATTGGAGCAGGAGCCTATTGTGACGGACAAATTCTAGTTACGCCTGATATGCTTGGCCTAAATGTAGATTTTCATCCCAGGTTTGTTAGAAGATATGCTAATCTTGCTGATGAATTATCGAAAGCAGTTAAATCCTATATTGATGATATTAAAACAGATAAATTTCCGTCGGACGAAGAAAGTTATTAGCTCAAGGAAAATTCTTTCCAGATAATTTTTAATTCTGATAATGAAAAAAAACATATTTGCATTCCTAATAATTTTACTAATTGTTTTTCCTTCGGATTCGTTTACACAAACCGAATCTTTTCTTGAAGGAGCAATGGTTACCTGTATACAGCCGCAGGGCGATTATATATGGTTTGCAACATACGGACAGGGAATATACCGATATTCCATCAAGGAGCAGAAGTGGTTTAATTTCTCAACTAAAAATCAGAATGCTGAAAATGATTTCTTCTATTCCATTGCTGTAAATAAAAATTATTTATGGGCGGGTACTGTTGAAGGGCTATATATTTATGATATTAAAAGAAATCATTGGAGAAAAAGAAAATTTGCCCAGGGGGGTGAACTTGGTAACTGGATTCGTACACTTTGTTTTGACCCCGAACAAAATGTTTTATGGATTGGCAGATTTAAGAATCTAACACGACTGGATGTAAAAAGAAATAGATATTCAGATATTAATTTAACTGAAAAAGATGATAGCAAAACAAATAATTTTAAATCAATTCATCTGGATGGAGACAGCCTTGTCTGGTTTGGTACGGAATCCGGTGTTCATGTTTATGATAAATCAAAAGCTTTCGATAATAAATCAGCCTGGCGATTTTTAAATAATAAAGGAAAAGGTTTTAACGGCGAAGGAGAAGCTGTTTCAATTCCTGATATTCTTTTTGAAGGTAAAGATATTTGGTTTGCCACAGATGAATTTATCACAATAGCCCAACCTGATTTTAATATTGGAGGGGTTTATAAATTTAACCGAAAACTGGACTGGGATAGAATTTCGGCAAATAATGGTCTGTACGGAAATGGTATTTATTGCCTCGCTCGTACGGGAAATAAGATCTGGGCTGGCCTTTATACCTTTAATGTGGACGACAAAACAGAATATGGAAGAGGAATTGCACTGATTGACAGGTACACTGAAAAAGTTACATCACCGGAAACAAATTCTTTAAATCTGTATTCAATGAAAATCTTGTCAATGTATTTTGACGGAAATTCTATGTGGCTTGGTACAGATAACGGGCTATATAAAATCAGAATTAATAATCCGCTTGCTCACTGGGGAAATATAAAAGAAAGCGTAAGATCAAAATCCTCCAGCAGTAAGAGAAACTAATAAGTGATTAGAATGTTTCTTGAGTTTGAAATATTATTGTAGCTTCCCGCCTGATATGTTGCTTATTCTCACTTTTTCAGCATTTAATTTATCATTATCTTATTCAGTAAATTTTCTAATCTTGGACAAAATATGGTCAAATTAACAAATAATAGACTGATTTCATTAAAGAAAAAATTCAATAATCTGAATATTGCGGTTGTTGGCGACATGATGCTGGACTGCTATTTTTGGGGAGACGTAAAAAGGATTTCTCCGGAAGCACCTGTTCCAGTAGTGGAAGTTGGAAATGAGTTTTTCAGATTTGGTGGAGCAGCAAATGTAGCCTTAAATATTAGTAAGCTGGGCGGTATTCCGATTCCGGTTGGAATTATAGGCTACGATAATTATGGCACCACATTTACTTCTTTAATTACCGAATCCAATATTACCGACGATGGAATAATTGTGGATGAAGAAAGACCTACTACTGCTAAAACCAGGGTTATTGCAGATAGTCAGCACGTTGTTAGAATTGACAAAGAAAGTAAGACAAACATTAGTAATAAAATCCAGAATAAAATTTATAATTATCTTGAGAAAAATATTAATAACCTGGATGGAATTATTCTGCAGGATTATAATAAAGGTGTATTAACTGTTTCATTGATCGAGAAGATAATTTCACTGGCAAATAAAAACAATGTTTTAATTACTGTAGATCCTAAATTCAATAATTTCTTTGCTTATAAGAATGTTACAGTCTTTAAACCGAACAGAAAAGAAGCAGAAGATGTACTTGGTATGAAAATTAAAACCGCTGATGATATCAAAACAGCGGGTGAAAAAATTCTTGGGAAATTAAATGCTAAATATCTGTTGCTCACACTGGGCGAGGATGGTATAGCAGTTTTTGAAAAAGGAAAACTACCGAGACAAATGCCTACGAAAGCCAGGAAGGTCGCAGACGTTTCCGGCGCAGGAGATACTGTGATTTCTACATTAACGATGGCACTGGCGTCAGGTGCAAACATATGGGAGGCATCATATCTTGCAAATTATGCAGGTGGAATTGTTTGTGAAGAAGTAGGTATCATTCCAATTGAACAAAAGAAATTATTTGATATAGTAATAAAAGAGCTTTAACAAATTGAATGAAGTTAAATCAAGAGATCAAATAAAAATTATCAGGCAAAAGCTGATAAAAGAAAATAAGAAAGTTGTTTTTACAAACGGCTGTTTCGATATACTGCATTCCGGGCACGTGGATTATCTTACTAAAGCAAAGGCTCTCGGTGATATCCTTGTAGTTGGTTTGAATAGTGACAAATCCATCAGGAAGATCAAAGGGGGAAAAAGGCCAATTGTAAATGAAAGAAACAGAGCAATAATCTTATCGGCATTAAAGCCTGTTAATTATATTGTCCTTTTTGATGAAGAGACTCCGGCAAATTTGATTGACGAAATTATTCCTGATATCCTGGTTAAAGGAGGCGATTGGGACATGGATAAAATAGTTGGGAAAGATACTGTCCTTAATAATGGTGGAGAGGTAAAAACAATTGAGTTTGTGAACGATCAATCAACTTCTAAAATTATCGAGACGATAATCAGCAGATATAAATAGTATCCTGTAATATTGAAACAATCTCTTACAGGCAGGGTTTAAAGTAATTTCAATTAAAACTTGATTTAATCTATTTGTTTGGAAAGGCAAAAAATAATAAAAGGCAGAGGACTCTTTTACAAAAAATTGTAAACGTGTTCTTATATGCAGGGATATGCCTTCTTGTGCTTTTTATGATATTCTTCGCGATTAGCCAAACCTCTACCTTTCGCAATTATCTGAAAGACTATGTAACGGAAAAAGTTAATAGCTCCATTAATGGTAAACTTAATATTGAAAGTCTTGATGGAACTATATTTACTACACTAATTCTTCACAATACAACTATAACGCTAAAAAGTGATACACTTTTCAAGGCTTCTAAAATAGATATAAAAACAAGTCCCCTGGAACTACTTTTTAAGAGAATTTACGTGAGATATGCCGGTATTAGTGATGCTAGTATTAACCTTGTTGAAGACTCTGATGGAATATTGAATTTATCTTCTTTAGGCAAACCATCAATAGAGGACTCTTCATCTTTAGAATTCCCTTTCAAAATTGTAGCTCCTGATTTTGAGTTGCATAATGTAAATTTTAGTCTGCAGAATTATAAATATGTAAATAGTACAGAAGTTTATGATTCGCTAAATTTTAATGACTTTCGGATAAAAAATATAAACTTGAAACTTGCTGCCGTAATTGATTTAGGTAAAAAAGATTTCTTTGTAGAAATGAAGGAACTAAGTTTTGCACCAAACTTGAAGCATTTTGATCTCAAAAATTTAACAGGAAATTTAGCTTTAAATACAAGTATAATTTCAGCTGATAATTTACTGATAAAAACTCCTGAATCGGATATCAGGATAAATGGAACTTTAAATAATTATGACTTATTTGGTAGCTCTGAATTGAAAAATGGAGAGCTAGACGCAGATATTGACGGCCTGGTTTCACTGAAAGAATTATCGGATTTTGTCTCTGTATTTAATAACTCCGTGGAGCGTGTAAAACTAAAGACTAGGATATCTGGAAGGGTACATAATCTATCTGCCAGCAATATTGAGATATCATTTCTCAAAACAAAATTAGAAACCAGAGGCAGAATATATAATTTGAATGACCCCGGTAACCTTGAATTAAAACTAAGCTTTTTCAATTCATACATTAATGAGCCGGACGTTAAAAAATTATTTCCAGCGTTAAATATTCCGGTATTTCAATCTCTTGGATTGCTGACAATTGATACTCTACGATTTGATGGTAAACCCTTAGACTTTGATGCAAATATTTTATTGAAGACTCAAACAGGAAGTATCATGGTTGGCGGACATGCCAATTTTCAAAAGAAATTAATCGATTATAATCTGAATTTTTCTACTTCCAATTTTGATTTAAGACCCTTTGTCGGATTAACATCAAGTATTAATTCAAGCGGCAAATTAAAAGGATATGGCACTAATCCCCAGGGCATGAAAGCAAATCTTACATTTAATGGAAATGGTTCAACCATAAATGGAATAAATCTAGACTCTCTAAATATTACTGTAAATGCTGATAAGAAGAACATCCTTTACAAACTGGG
The DNA here is from genome assembly GCA_963748105.1 of uncultured Bacteroidota bacterium. GTDB lineage: Bacteria > Bacteroidota > Ignavibacteria > Ignavibacteriales > Ignavibacteriaceae > JAKAGZ01. The sequence goes on from CAVVHP010000011.1 coordinate 334,490, forward strand.
TGTAAGTTCTGATACTTCAAGCGCAAAACTTGCCGGTATTTTTGATTTTACTCAAGAAGACAATCCGGGTTATGATATAGAAGGGAATGTAAAAAATCTTGACTATAGTAAAATATTTAAGGATTCAACAAATACCGGGAATTATAATTTTTACCTGAACGGAACTGGACAGAATTTCGATCCTGACAAGATTACACTTTATTTAAGCCTTGTTGTTAAGAATTCTGTTATGAATGGAGTAGAAATTGATAACAGTGAAGCTACTTTCAATATTATCAGTAAAAAGGATAATCAGAAATCTATTAAAATAACTTCTGATGTAGCTGATCTTACGCTGGATGGAAAATTTTCCTTACCAAAGACAATAGCACTTGTATCGGATGAAACTGAATTATTGACGAAAGTTTCAAGAGAAAAAATTAATAGTATATTTTCTTCAGATAGCGTTGAAACATTACATACACCTGCTAATACAAATGCAAATCAATTAAATAAATTTGAAAGATTTAGTAATGTAAATCAGGATAACGACTTTAAATTCAAAATTAAATTAAAAGAATTTAACCTGGTTTCAATATTTCTGAAAAATGATAAACTTTATATCAATGGTGAAATTAATGGCAGGATTTATAATAATGCAGACAGTGTGAATGTTAAAGTGAACACAGATCTGGGTTATATAAAATTCTTAGGACAAACAGATATCTTTTTTTTGTCTGGACTAAATCTTGGTATTGATTTCTCAAATAGCTTTAATGCAGATAAATTAAACGATATTTTTGCTGCAGTTAATCTTAATACAAAGCGGGTATTTACTGGTTCAGACATTCATGATTTTATTTTTAATCTTTCTCTTGCCAATAATATAGCTGATATTAATTTTTCTACAAGGCTGGAAGATTATTTAACAGCAAGACTGAAGGGTAATCTTGATTTGTCTGGGAATAGAATTTCTGTAAATCTTGATTCGCTGGGAGTTGCTTACAATAATTTTAATCTCTCAAACAAGGGAAGAATATTAGGTACAATTTCGAGGGATGAGATCAGGTTTAATAATTTTATAATGACAAAAGATAATAGCGAAATTGATGTTAAGGGAAACCTTAACAGGTATGGTGATCAGAATTTATTGGTAAAACTAACTCATTTAAAAGCAAAAGATCTGGCCTCAAATTTCTTATCGGTCGGTAGAGTTAATAGCCCCGGGGGGGACATTAACTTATCGGCAGTAATTAAGGGAAATTATTCTTCCCCGGTAATAAATATGCAACTTGATGCTGATAGTATTGAATTCAGGGATAAAAAACTTGGCTATATGACCAGTACTTGGAATTATGGGAATAAGAATCTCAATTTAAATCTCTTGTTAATTGATACACTGGTAAATAAAAATCTACCGCCTTTAAGGATTTATGGTAATATTCCAATTGATCTTGCATTAACAGGATCCGGGGAGAGGCTTATAAAGGGAAAGGACATCGACCTGAACATACTTGCCGATAATTTTAATTTGGGAATTTTTGGTGATATACTCCCGGTTATTAAGAAAGTGCGTGGGTCAATGTTTGCCAACATAAATATTAAAGGCAACTTAACAGATCCTGATCCCCAGGGATATTTAAAGGTTCGTAATGGGGCATTTATTTCTGAGTTGAATAATCTTGAGTATAACACCAGTTTTAATATTAATATGCATGACAATTCTATTGGCCTGGATAGTCTTTTTGTACAAAATGTAGAAGGTACAGTTAACGGTGGCACATTATCCGGTACCGGGCAGGCAATATTTGATAATTATGAAGTTACTTCATCACAAATTTATCTGGATGGTGAGTTAAAAGTTTTAAGTGAAGCTTCGAAGGGAGTAAGCCCAACGCTTTATGGTGACCTGGTAATTGCTACAAATGGTAAACTTGAATTTACTTTTAATTCTGAGGGTGCATATCTTAAAGCGCCGGTGACAATTAAATATGCGGATATTACTGTACCTCAATCACAAAGGGGATATAAAAATTATTCATCAAATTTTATTTATCGATATGTTCAAGATACAGCAAGAATAAAGAAAAAGGAAATAGATTTTGAAAATCTTATAGCTTTATCACAGCAACGGAGCCTGAGCAGTAAGATTACTCCATCAAAGAAGAGTAAATTTGAATATGTGATTAATGCTAGTATAGAAAACGAAGCAAAATTAACTTTTATTCTTGATCAGGAGTTTAATCAGATATTAACTACAATTCTAAAGGGTAATTTTAAGTACCAGAATTTAGGTGGACGTCCACTTGCAATAGGCGAACTAAAGCTGGAAGATGGGTCCACACTGGAATTTCTTACAAAGACATTTCAGGCGGAAGGTTCTCTCAGGTTTGAAAGTGAGCTCAATAATCCATATTTGGATATAGTCGGAACATACAAAAATTATTATACTCCGCCCACAGATTCCACTGGAACAAATGAGGTTGAAGTAGCTGTTAAGCTAAATTTAAAAGGTCCGCTAAAAGATCTTGGGAAAAATTTCATTCAAAATGAAAATAATATAGCAGTTTATTACGGGGCCGATAATATTCAGAATGGTGTAATTGATAAAACGAAGGATGCCTCGGATGCTGTAATGTTTATAGTAACCGGGCAGTTTCTGGGACGGCAGGGAGGCATTAGCAGTGGAGCACAGACAAGTACAGTAGCCGGTACGGCTTCTTCTTTAGCAGGTTCATTACTGGGTGGATTTTTAAACTCTTATGCAGGGGATTATGTAAGAAGTGTAGAACTGCGTCGTGTTGGCTCATATACTAAGTTTAATCTATCGGGAAAGGTTAACAATTTCCGATACAGCGTTGGTGGAACAACTGATGTATTTTCTGACCTCAGCAGAGCTAATTTAAAAATTGAATATCCATTTTTTGAGAAATTATTACTGAGACTTGAAAGAAAAGAAGCAGTTACGGAAACAAATAATACGAGTGAAATGATTAATGAACTTGGTCTTAAATATAAATTTGAATTTTGATGAAAAAGAAACTTATTGCATTCTTTAAAAAGAATCCAGGAAGACAATTTAAAAGCAAAGAAATTTCAAAAAGATTGGGCGTTGATACCGAACACGAATACAGCGCACTTAAAGCTACCTTGAATTTGCTTTTTAAAGAAGGATTCCTGACAAAATCAGGAAAGCGTTATAAATATAATGCAACCGTTAAGTCCGGCACAGTGACCGGTGTTCTAGATGTTACACAAGGAGGATATGGTTTTGTAGTTCTAAAGGATAAATTACAAAACGATGTATTCATAGCGGCAAGATACCTTGGTACCGCATTTAATGGGGACACAGTCGAAGTTGCTTTGTTTGCCCAGCAAAAGAAAAAAAATCAGGAAGGACAGGTTATAGATGTAATTAAAAGAAAAAGAGAAGAATTTGTCGGAATTCTTAGAAAATCAAAATCATTTTACTTTGTTAAGCCTGATGATCTTAAAATACACAGAGACATATATATTGATAAATCTAAACTTAACGGAGCAAAAGTAGGTGACAAAGTTATTGTCGGAAAATTGTACTGGGATTCCTCAATGCTTAATCCGGAAGGTGAAATTATCGAAAGAATTGGAGAAGCAGGGACACAGGATACAGAAATAATTTCAATCGCCAGAGATTTTAACTTGCCTTATAAATTCCCTCAAGAAGTTTTAGATGAAGCGGATTCTATTCCTGTAAAAGTTTCTAAAACAGATATTAAAGATAGAATAGATTTTAGAGATAAAGTTGTATTTACAATTGATCCGGATGATGCGAAGGATTTTGATGATGCCCTTTCCATTGAACAAATTGAAAACGGAAATTTTTCCGTTGGTATTCACATTGCAGATGTTTCAAATTATGTAATGCCCAATTCTGAAATAGATAAGCAGGCGAGGATAAGGGGGAATAGTGTTTATTTTGTCGGGAAAGTAATTCCGATGCTGCCGGAAAGATTATCGAACAATGTTTGTTCTCTTGTTCCATCAGAAGACAGACTTACTTATTCCGTAATTGCAGAACTTACTCCAAGAGGTAAATTAGTTGACTATGAAATTGCAAAGACTGTGATTAATAGTAAAAGAAGATTTACTTACGATGATGCACAAAAAATAATTGAAACTGGTGAAGGGGACTTTAATGAAGAAGTTTTATTATTAAATAAACTTGCCCAAACTCTAAGAAAAAAGAGAATGAGAGAAGGCAGTATCGAATTTCATTCTCCTGAAGTAAAATTTGAGCTGGATAAAAATGGTACACCCGTAAGAATTATTAAGAAAGAGCAAAAAGAAAGCAATATGCTCGTTGAGGAATTTATGCTTCTTGCTAACCAGGTTGTTGCAAAGCACGTGGGCTTCCCTAAAAGAGGCCCCGTAAAACCATTTGTTTACAGGGTTCATGATTTACCCGACAACGAAAAAATAATAGAGTTTTCAAAATTTATTAAATCGTTGGGCTATGCATTTAATCCAGAAAGTTCTGCAAAATCTAATGAGTTTCAGAAATTGATTGATAAGGCTAAAGGTACGGAAGAAGAGAGTGTAATTAATGAGCTTGCCATCAGGTCTATGGCCAAGGCTGTTTATTCTGTAAATAATATTGGTCATTATGGGCTCGGATTTAAGTATTATTCTCATTTTACCTCACCAATAAGAAGATATGCTGATTTAATGGTGCATCGCCTTATACTTCAATATGTTACAAAGCATGAGGTCACAAAATATTCCCTGAAAACACTAGATGAAATTTCTGATCATATTTCATTTACAGAAAGAAATTCTGTTGAAGCTGAGAGAATGTCTGTTAAATTAAAACAGGTTGAATATTTGCAAAATCACCTTGGAGAGGAGTTTCACGCAATTATTTCAGGGATTACTCATTTTGGTTTATTTGTAAAAATTACTGATATTCTGGCAGAGGGACTTATAAGACTGAAGGATTTGGAGGATGATTTTTATGTTTACGATGAAAGAAAATATGCTTTAATTGGCAGGTCTACTAAAAGGCAATTTAGATTGGGTGATAAGGTGCAGGTTAAATTGGTCAGAGTAGATTCAGAAAAATTGGAGCTTGATTTTATAATTATTGAATAAATAAGGGAATTCTATGAAACGGTACTTATTTAAGAGTTTTGTTTTATGTATGCTGATACAGCCGTTGCTTTTCGGACAGTTCGGGAAAAATAAAGTTCAATATAAAGACTTTAACTGGTTTTATATTCAGACAGATCATTTTGATATCTATTTTTCACAACATGGTTCAAACCTTGCCGAGTTTACTTCGAAGGCAGCCGAAAATGCATTAAGCTCAATAGAGAAAAGTTTTAAATATAAGATCAATAATAGAATTTCAATAATTATTTATAACTCAACAAATGATTTTCAGGAGACAAATACTACCGATGAGTATTTATCTGAAGGTATTGAAGGATTTACTGAACCATTTAAGAACAGAGTTGTAATTCAGTTTATGGGGTCCTATAAAGATCTCAGGCACCTTATTCACCACGAATTAACTCACGCAGTTATAAATGATATGTTTTTTGGTGGTTCCCTTCAGAACGTAATATCAAATCATATCACAACTAATTTACCGCTGTGGTTTAACGAAGGAATGGCAGAGTACCAGGCACTTGGTTGGGATATTAATGAAGATATGTTTATGCGTGATGCAGCAATTAGTGAATATCTTCCTGATATCGATCAACTTAACGGCTATTTTGCATACAGAGGTGGACAATCTGTTTTTTATTATATATCCCAGAAGTATGGAAAAGAAAAAATTGGTGAGCTTATAAATAAAATTAAAGGAACCGGTAGCGTTGAAGCTGGACTGAAAAGCTCAATAGGCCTCACACTTGAAGAACTGAACGAACGCTGGAAAAAGTACATTAAAAAAATGTTCTGGCCAGATATCGCAATCAGAAAAGACCCGGATGAATTTGCAAAAAGATTAACTGATCCTAAGAAGGATGATGGGTTTTATAACACTAGTCCGGCTATTTCTCCTCAGGGCGACAAAATTGCATTTATTTCAAACAGGGATTTTTATTTTGATGTTTACATAATGAATGCACTTGATGGAAAAATTATTAAGAAACTGGTTCAGGGAAATACCTCTGCAGATTTTGAACAATTAAATGTTGTTGCACCGGGACTTTCCTGGTCACCCGATGGGAGTAAAATAGCGCTTACTGCTAAAAGTAATGGCTATGATGTGGTGTATATTATTGATGTTGAAAGCGAAAACAGAGAGACTCTACCAATTAAGCTGGACGGAATAAAAAGTTTAAGCTGGTCACCGGATGGGAAATATATTGCTTTTATTGGGCATAACGCCGTTCAATCTGATGTATACCTGTATGATTTGCAGACAAAAAAGACAATAAATCTTACAGATGATATCTTTACAGATAATGATCCATCCTGGACACCCAATAGTAAAAAAGTACTTTTCTCTTCTGACAGGAGAAATCATTTATCTGTTGAAGCCTTACCCGATAGTTTCAAGGTTTACAATTTTGATTATTCTGAAACTGATATTTATGCTATTGATATTAATACACAAAAAATTGAAAGGATAACAGATTCACCGGATGTTAATGAAACGAACCCGGTTTGTGATCCGAACGGAAAGGAAATTCTCTTTACTTCCGATAAAAGTGGAATAACCAATATCTATAAAAAAAATATTGTTATAACTCCCAAAGATTCTGCCACCGGTATTGAAAATTTACCTGAGATTCCTATAACGAATTCTTTAGATGGACTAAACCAGCTTTCATTATCTAAAGACGGGAAAAAGTTAGTATTTACCTCTCTATATAAGGCTTCCTACAATATGTTTATGTTAAACAACCCATTTGAGCTAAAGGTTGATTCATCTTACGTACCATTAACTGTATATAGAAAACGACTGCTAAACAAAGAGATTAATGAAAAATCAGAAGAGCAAATTGCTACAGTTGAAGAACCACAAAAGACAGATACTCTTGAAACAAAAAATGATATTTCAAGTCAGATATTTACCGGACAGTATGTTGACACTACAAAGACAAAGAGTGATACAACTGTTGCGGACTACTCGAATTATGTGTTTGGAGCAAATCCATATACCAGTTCAGATTCAACAAACCTGGAGTCAAAAAATAAATTTAATTTAACCGATAACCTTGATGAAGATGGAAATTATAAGGTTAACAGGTATAAAATAAATTTTACTCCTGATCTTATTTACGCAAACGCGGGCTATAATACATTATATGGCCTTATGGGTACAACGGTATTATCGTTTAGCGATGTGTTGGGAAATCACAGGCTTATCGGAGTTACCAGTTTGCAAATTGATTTAAAAAACAGTGATTATGGTTTAACTTATGCTTACCTGGGCAGCAGACTTAATCTCAGTGTACAGGCATTTCATACGGCTAGATTTGTTTATCTTTCCCGTGGATTAGGTTCAAACCTTTTCCGATTCAGAAATTATGGAGCAGCTTTAAATTTTAGTTATCCATTAAACAGGTACTACAGGGTAGAGGCTGGTTTAAGTTATCTGAATATTTCACAGGAAAATCTTGATGACGCTTCTGAGCCTGTTCGGAAAGCTGCTTTTGTTGTTCCAAGCCTTAGTTTTATTCACGATAATATATTATGGGGATATATTTCTCCTCTTGATGGAACAAGATATAGATTTGATGTTCTTGGTAATCCGGGGATAAATGACAAAACTTTAAGCTTTGCCTCTTTCCTGGGTGACTACAGGACATATTTTAAATTTAGTTCTGAATATTCATTTGCATTAAGGCTATCAGCAGGTTATTCGGTTGGTGGAAATCCACAAAGATTTTTCCTTGGTGGAGTTAATAACTGGATAAACAGAAAATTTGCAACACAGGAAGTTCCAATAGAATCAATTTCTGATTTTGCATTTTTAAGTACGGCGGTACCTTTAAGAGGATATGATTATGCTCAAAGTATCGGCACTAAATACGCGCTTTTAAATTTCGAAATTAGGTTTCCGCTCATTCGATATTTCATTACAGGTGCTTTACCGCTTTTCTTTAGTAATATTCAGGGGGTACTTTTCTTTGATGCAGGTGCTGCCTGGAATAAAAACAGCAGCTTGAAATTATTTACACATGATTCTGAAAATTCACTTGTCACAAAAGATTTATTGATGGGAACAGGAATTGGTGCGCGTATGTATTTCCTTTATTTTCTGCTGAGATATGACCTTGCATGGGCATATAACCTGAATGGATTTTCAACACCTACACACTATATCTCTATAGGTGTGGATTTTTAAGCAAAAATATTAGCCCGTAAATTAAAAATTTATTTACGGGCTTTAAAAAATCGGGTGTTTATTATTCTAAGTTGTATACACTGAATTAAATAATACATAATCTGTTGATATATCAGTGCCCCAACCTGTTGCTTCTGCTTTACCGGTATTTACTTCCATCAATATTCTAATATGAGATTCCCTCAAAAGTTTTTTAAGGTGGTTTTTGTTGAACTCCAGCGGATTACCTTGCTCCAATACCTGCTCGAGGATTTTTGAATCACCAATGTAAAGATCAACTTTGCTGATATCAAAATTTACCCCGGCATTACCTGCGGCGGCCACAATTCTACCCCAATTTGGGTCTCTTCCAAACATTGCAGTTTTAACCAGGAGAGAATCTGAAATTGACCGGACCAACTTTCGGGCAATAGTTTCATTTTTTGCTTTTGTTACTTTGTACTCAATAAATTTAGAAGCACCTTCGCCATCGGATACTATTAACTGGGCAAGGTGAACTAATATTTCTTCAAGATGATCCTTGAAGTGAATAAATCCAGGATCGTTTTGAGATGTTATTGTTTTATTTCCGGCCATACCGTTTGCAAGTACGGCAACCATGTCATTTGTTGAAGTATCCCCATCAACAGTTATCATATTAAAAGTTTTTTTAACAAGATTTTTAACGGTTTTATCTAATAACTTTTTATCAATTGCTACATCTGTTAATACAAATGCAAGCATAGTAGCCATATTGGGATGAATCATTCCAGAGCCTTTTGCTACTCCTGCAATATTTATTTCCTTATTCCCAATAGAGAATTGAGTGTGACCTTCTTTTGCAAAAGTATCGGTAGTCAAAATAGCATTTGCAACAAGAGTACCGGCTTTTCTGGAATTTGTTATTTTTTTTGCATTAACTTTAATTCCATCCACTATTTCATCAGTAGGAAAGGGTTGCCCAATTACTCCTGTTGATGCAACCAGTACAAGTTCTTTATCTATTTTCAATTCTTTTGCAAGAGTTTCTGCCATGGCCTGAGCGCCTTTATAGCCCTCTTTTCCTGTACCGGCGTTTGCATTACCTGCATTAATCACAATTGTCTGGGCTATATTATTTTTAATATGTTTTTTCGAAAGTTTAATTGGAGCGGCTGCTACATCGTTTTGTGTGAATGTTGCTGAGGCACTGCAAGGTTTTTCCGAATAAATAATTGCAAGATCTCTTCGTAAAGATTTGATCCCGGTATGAGCTCCCCAACATTTAATCCCTTTAACATTGGTAATGTTTCTAACTAACTTATGTCCCGTTTGAGTATATTTCATGTTCTTCTTTTCTTTATTGAAACAAACATTTGTCTTAAAAATTACGGACGTATAGGAACCTGGTAAAGTCCTGATTCCTGCTTTAGGTTTAACATTATATTCATATTTTGTACAGCCTGCCCGGCAGCACCTTTTACTAGATTATCAATTGCAGAGAAAACTAATATATTATTTGTCCGTATATCGTAAGCAGGATAAATATCCACAAAATTTGTAGCGCGTACATTTTTTAATTCAGGTACGTCTTCAATTATTCTTATAAATGCTGAATCAGTATAAAAATCCTTGAAAATAGTTTTTAATTCCTCTTCTCTAATTCCTTTTAGTGGAGTAGTGTAGGAGGAAGTTAATATCCCTCTGTCAACTGGCAGCAGGTGGGGAGTAAACTGAATAGTTACACCATCATTTCCAATTTTTGATAATTGTTCCTGTATTTCAATAGTATGTCTGTGAGTTTTTATTCCGTAGGGCATAAAATTTTCATTTACATTTGGAAAGTGTGTAACTGATTTTGGATTTATCCCTGCCCCGGTTACACCGGTTTTGGAATCTATAATAATTTTCTTTTTGTCGATTAAGTTTTTACTTACAAGCGGAGCCAGGGCCAGAATTGCACCTGTGGGAAAACATCCCGGGTTTGCCACTAATTTAGCGTCTTTTATTTTATCTTCATAAAGTTCAGAGATTCCAAAAACTGCCTGTTCAAATCCTTCCGGGAAAGTATGTTCTGTTTTATACCATTCTTCGTAAACCGCTTTATTGCTTAGTCTAAAATCACCTGATAAGTCAATAATTTTAATATCCTCTTTTATAAGGTCCCTTATGAATCGCATCGAAATACCATGTGGTAATGCAAGAAAAATAATATCAAGTTTGGCTGGATTAATTTCCTTTGCGGATTTTAAATTATGATCAACAATACCTTTAAATTGAGGATGAATTTCTGAAAATTTCTTTCCTTTATGGGATTCAGATGTAATGATTTTTATACTAACATCAGGATGATTAAATAAGATTCTTACTAATTCTGATCCGGTATATCCCGTGGCTCCTATTATTCCGATATTAAACATTTTCTCTTACTTTGCTTATTGAATCAAACATTATCTCAATGACCTTTTCAAGGTCTTCATAGGGAATTGTTAATGGAGGTACTATTCTAATGACTTTATCCGCAGTTGCATTTGCAATTACACCCAGTTCAAGCATTTTTTCCACAACGGGTTTTGCCATAAATTCAAGTTCAATTCCCAGCATCAGCCCGAGTCCCCGAATTTCTTTTATCCCCAGATCCCCATTATTTTTTTCTTTGAATTTCTTTTTAAACCAAATTCCTTTTTTTTGAGTTTCTTCAACCAGATTATTTTTTTCTATCTCATTTATTGTTGTAAGTGCAGCTGAGCAGGCAAGTGGATTTCCTCCAAAAGTAGTTCCGTGATCGCCGGGATTTATAGCGGATGAAATTTTCTCCTTGCATAGCACAGCGCCGATTGGTACACCTCCGCCAAGTGCTTTTGCTGATGTTAAAATATCCGGTTCAATTTCAAAATAATCTTTAGCGTACCAATATCCGGTTCGGCCAACACCACATTGAACCTCGTCAAATATTAGAACTATTTCTTCCTTATTGCATAATTCTCTCAGTTCTTTTAGGAAAATCTTATTTGCAATATTAATTCCTCCCTCGCCCTGTACCGGTTCAATAATTATGGCTGCAGTATTATTATCGATAAGATTTCTCACGCTTTCTATATTATTGAATTCGGCCTTTTTATAGCCCTGCGGCAAAGGTTCAAATCCTTTTTTTTGCGAATCTTTACCCGTTACAACAGTTGCCAATGTGCGGCCGTGGAAGCATCCTGTAAAAGAAATAATTTCTCCGCCTTTGCCTTTACTATGTGCATATTTCCTGGCAAATTTAATCGCGCCCTCAACTGCTTCAGCACCGCTATTACCGAAAAAAACTTTGTCCATTTTTGTGATTTCAACCAGCTTTTTGCTCAGCAATGCCTGAGATTCACTTAAAAAATAATTAGAAATATGCACCATTCTCTTTGCCTGTTCTGAAATTGCATTTACTAGTGCCGGGTTATTATGTCCAAGACAGTTAACTGCAATGCCGGCTAGGGCATCCACATATTCTTTGCCTGTATCATCCCAGACTCTTGCATTTTCTCCCCTTACCAAAGTAATGGGAAACCTCTTATAAGTTGGTACGTAATATTTATGATCTAATTCCTGGTAATTCATTATCTCGATTCTCTTTTTTATTTTATAAAATTTGTTCCACAAAGCTGGTTGTTATCTTTAGCTGCTTTTAGCAAAAGACCGGGCTTTGTTCCGTTAATTATAACTGCTGTCTTAGCACCTTTCTCAAGAGCCATTTTGCAGGCATCGGTTTTAGGGATCATTCCACCCTTAATTATTTTATTTTTTAATCCGTCGATTTTTTCAATGGGTAATTCTGTAATTAATGTTTCAGGATTTTCAACATCTTCCATCAGGCCGTCCACATCTGTGAGCATAATAAATTTATCTGCTTTAATTTCTCCTGCAAGATGACCAGCGAAAATATCTGCATTAATATTATAATCAAGTCCGTCATCGCCTGTAGCAATTGAAGTTATAACAGGCAGAAAATTATTATTTAGTAATTGAATAATAATCTCCGGTGAAATATTTTTAACATCTCCAACTTGTCCGAGATCAATGGTTTCTTTATGCTCATTATAATGGAATCTTTTTTCAGCAGTTGCTAACTTGCCATCTTTACCCGATAAGCCGACAGCCCTTGCTCCAAGGTTGTTTATTAGTCTAACCAAATTTCCGTTGACTTCTCCCTTCAAAGCCATTTCTACAAATCTCATAGAATTGCCATCTGTTATCCTATGTCCCTCGACAAATTCAGATTTTATTCCAGCGAGCTCTAAATTTTTTTTAATAAACGGTCCCCCACCATGAACAATAATGATTTTCAAGCCATAGTTGAAAAGTTCAACAACATTTTTCAACAACTCCGATGTTAATTCATCATCAAGCATTGCGTTACCGCCGTATTTTATTACGATAACATTTTTATTTTTATCCATTTAATAGCTTATTTTATAAGGTGTTACAGGTTTTTAAGTAGAGCTTTTTAATCGGGAAGTTTATATAATAATTTGCCTTTTTATTCTCATTATTCCGATAATATAATTATATGAGGTTGCTTAATCAAATTTTAGGGCTAAAATAAGAATAATTGATATTTGGTTGCCATTTTAATGGCTAAAAATGTAATTGCAGGTTGGTAAGTTGTTATCCATTTTGTTGTTGGATTCTAAATTATAAATATTTTGAGAGCAATTTCTATTAGTCTTTTTTAGGTGTAGATGTTCCTGGTTTATTTGAATTTGCAGGTTTTGTGTCCTTAGCGGGAGTTGATTCTTTATTAGAATTTGAAGTAGATGAAGAATTATTCTTATAGTCTGTCTGGTAAAAACCACTGCCTTTAAATATCGGGCCCGCTCCTGCTCCAATTAATCTTTTAACCTTACCGTTACATTCAGGACAATTTTTTATCGGCTCAGCAGTCATAGACTGAAATATCTCAAATGTGTGATTACACTCCAAGCATTTATAATCATAAGTCGGCATTACATTTTCTCCTTATTAAAAACAGCTTCCAAACATACTGAATTATTAGAATTTTTTCTATAAATTAAACCATTAGATTTTAATTAAAGTTCAATTATATTAGATAATTAGGTAAGTCCAAGGTGAAGAAACTCCTCATAATCCCTTTGTTTTTAATATTTTCTGGTTGCCTGAATTATATTCAGGATGTTAATCTTTATGCAGACGGATCCGGTAAAATGAGGATTACCTACTGGATGAAAATGCTGGATTCAGACAATCTTAAAGCACTGGATAAAATTGGACTTTTTAATGCTGATTCAATAAAAAATGAATTCAGTTCAAAATACAATAAGATTAAGGATGTGCAGGTTTATACTGATACTACAGATAGCACGATGCATGCAATTATAGAATTAACTTTCTCCAATATTGACTCACTTAATAATTCCAAAGCATTTGCTAATTTAAATTTTTCATTGACTGATGGAGCAGCAGGACAAAAGGTGTTTTCTCAATTTATTCCACCAATAGCAACGGGCTTTGGATTTGATGGAAACAATTTTATTGTGACCTACAAATATACCTTTGCGGGCAATGTTATTTCAAGTAATGCAACCTCTAATGATGGACGCACTTTGATCTGGAAATATTCAATTGCCGATATTGGAAGCGGGAAAAAGATAGCGGTTACATTTAAGCCTTTTAGGTTAAAAGAGACCCCTTACTGGATATATTACCTTATGGGAGCGGTATTACTTTTGGTACTCGTTTTTCTGATGCGGAAAAAGAAATAAAAGTGGATGATACAGGCTGTTTTTCAACGTTTTTACTGCCCACTCATGTTGACTTACCAGACGTAATTATTTATATTTCTTGTCTATATTTTTATAAAAATAACAATAAAACTGCGGTTTATGTTAGCAAGTGATTATAAAATCTTTTCGGGTAGTTCAAACCAGGGCTTAGCTGAAAAAATTGCTAACAAACTTGATAAGCCGCTTGGTAGTGTTGAGCTTAAAAGGTTTAGTGACGGAGAGATCTGGGTTAAGTACGGAGAAAATATTCGTGGTTCAGAAGTTTTTATTATTCAATCCACAAACCCACCGGCTGAAAATCTTTTAGAATTACTTTTAATGTTGGATGCAGCAAAAAGAGCATCAGCAACCAGGATAACAGCCGTAATTCCATATTTTGGTTATTCAAGGCAGGATCGAAAAGATCAGCCAAGGGTTTCTATTACAGCTAAACTCGTTGCTAATTTAATAACTGTTGCCGGAGCTGACAGGGTGATGACAATGGATCTTCACGCTGCTCAGATCCAGGGATTCTTTGATATCCCGTTTGACCATCTTTATGGTTCAACAATGTTTACAGGGTTCTTGATAGCATAAAGCAATAATCTTGTTGTTGTTTCTCCCGATGTTGGCGGAATTAAAATGGCAAGGTCATATGCCAAAAGGCTTCATGCCGATCTTGTTGTTATTGATAAAAGAAGACCAAAACAGAATCTTGCTGAGGTTGTTCATATTATTGGTAATGTAGATGGCAAAGATATTCTTTTGGTTGATGACTTGATTGATACAGCAGGTACATTTGTTGGAGCAATAGATGCACTGAAGAAAAATGGTGCAAAAAATATTTATGGCGCTATTACTCATCCGCTATTTTCAGGCCCTGCATCTGGAAAGAATACAAAATTCAGAATTGAGCAAGCTTTATGTATCCGATACAATATCAATGAAGCTTGATGAAAAATCAGATAAAATAGAAAAAGTAAGTGCGTCAGAAATTTTTGCTGAAGCAATTCGCAGAACATATAATAATGAATCAATAAGTTCACTTTTTGATATAGATAAAGGATAAATTTTTTAGTTCTTGGAGAAAAAATGGAAAAAGTAGTTTTAAAGGCAAACATTAGAGAAACAAAATTAAAATCCGAAACCAATACTTTACGCAATAAAGGAGAAGTTCCCGGGATATATTATTCAAAACATGATGAGCCATTGTCTATAAGTGTTGAAGAAAATTCACTTAATCCCGCTGGTATTTACTGCTGAGACACATTTGGTTTCGCTTGATATCGAGGGAAAGGACAGGAATATGACTGCATTATTAAAGATGTACAGTTTGACCCGGTTACGGATAAAGTAATTCATTTTGACTTGTTAGGTTTAACTTCCGGTGAAACTTTTCAGCTGGAAGTTCCGGTTCAGTTTCTTGGGAGCCCTGTTGGTATTAAAGAAGGCGGAGTACTTCAGCAGTTTCTGCATAAACTGGAAGTAGAGTGCTTGCCTAAAGATATTCCACAGCATATAGACGTTGATGTCACAAATCTGAGTATTGGTGATTCAATTCACGTTAGTGAGTTAAATATTGAAAATATTACTATACTAAATCCTGAAGATACAGTTCTCGTTTCTGTCACACATCCTAAGGTTGAAGCTGAACCAGTTGCTGAGGAAGTTGCCGAGGGTGAAGAAGGCGAAGAACAGGCAGAACCGGAAGTAATTGGCAAAGGAAAAGCTGACGAAGAAGAGGAAGGAAAAGAATAGCATTGATGTGCGAGTAATATTTGGAATTGGAAACCCCGGTAATCGTTATCTTTATAACAGGCACAATATTGGGTTTATGTTTTTAGATTATTTCGCAAATTCCCTGTCTCATTCTTTTAAACCTTCAAAATCAGACTATTATTTTACAGAGGGGAAACTTGATAACCAGAGTTTCTCCTTAATTAAACCTTCTACATATGTAAATAATAGTGGGATTGCAGCTTTACAGGCCATTCAAAATTATAAAATAGAAATTGAAGATTTTTTATTTATTTATGATGATCTCAACCTGGATTTTCCTGATTTGCGTGTCAGGGTTTCCGGAGGTGACGGCGGTCATAACGGATTAAATTCAGTTATTTATCATCTTGCATCTGAAGATTTTCCAAGATTAAGATTTGGAATCGGAAACAATTTTGAAAAAGGTAAAATGGCTGAATATGTTCTTACAGATTTTAATAATGAGGAAATGTCACAATTGAAAAATACCTTTAATGATGGTGTCTTTTTATTGAAGGAATTTATCGTTGGTGGTACGAAAAATTTATTAGATGCCAACAGTAAATTGGCAAAAATTAAAAATGGTAACAATTTATTGAACGATTCTAAAAGTAATCCGGAGAACTTATGAGTCTTTACATTAACATTATTCCATTGTTCGGAGTTCTGGCGCTTTTGTATACTTTCTGGAAATCTTCCTGGGTTTCAAAACAAGATCCGGGTACAGAAAAAATGGTTAAAATTTCAAGCCATATTTCAGAAGGCGCAATGGCATTTCTTAAAGCTGAATATAAAGTGCTTATTATTTTTGTGATTTGTGTTGCAATTCTACTGGCAGTTTCTGCAGACACTCAAAACTCTTCACCTCTTGTTGGTGTTTCTTTTATTGTTGGAGCATTTTGTTCCGCTCTTGCAGGATTTATCGGGATGAAAGTAGCGACAAAAGCTAATGTTAGAACTACAAATGCAGCAAGAACAAGTTTAGGCAGGGCACTTGAAATTGCTTTTGCCGGCGGTTCAGTTATGGGAATGGGCGTTGTTGGTCTGGGTGTTCTCGGGCTTGGCGCTTTATTTATGATTTATAGTGATGCATTTCGGAGTTGGTAGAGTTCAGGATCTCAATAGAGTAATTACAATAATAACCGGATTTTCATTCGGTGCTTCATCAATCGCACTGTTTGCAAGAGTAGGTGGCGGTATTTATACAAAGGCTGCTGATGTTGGTGCTGACCTTGTTGGAAAAGTTGAAGCTGGAATTCCGGAAGATCATCCTTTGAATCCTGCTACCATTGCGGATAACGTTGGTGATAATGTTGGTGACGTTGCCGGTATGGGCGCGGATTTATTTGAATCTTATGTCGGTTCAATTGTTGGTACAATGGTTCTGGGTGCTGCATTTTTTGGCTACCCTGAGTTTCAGGATCAATTTCACGGACTCGGTGCTGTTCTGCTTCCTCTTGTAATTGCCGGTGTCGGAATTGTAATGTCAATTGTTGGTACTTTTTTAGTTAGGGTTAAAGAAGGTGGCGATCCCCAAAAGGCTCTTAACCGTGGTGAATTTGGTTCATCACTAATTATGATTGTTGCTTTGTACTTTATAATTAAGTGGATGCTTCCTGATACCTGGACATTTGACGATCCACTGTATGGTGTGACAAAAACTATTACTTCAACCGGAATTTTTCTCTCAACTGTAATAGGTCTTGTTGCGGGAGTTTTAATTGGAATTATTACTGAGTATTACACTGGGACAGGAAAAAAACCAGTGCTTAGCATTGTAAGGCAATCGTTTACCGGTAGTGCAACAAATATTATTGCCGGAATTGGAAACGGGATGTTTTCAACAGCTTTACCAATCATAGTGCTTGCAGGTTCAATTATTGGTGCTTTTCATTTTGGCGGACTTTATGGAATTGCTATTGCAGCTGTTGGAATGCTTTCAAATACAGGTATACAGTTAGCTGTAGATGCATATGGACCTATTTCTGACAATGCAGGTGGAATTGCTGAGATGTCCGATCTTCCAAAAGAAGTAAGACAAAGGACTGATAAACTTGATGCTGTGGGAAATACAACAGCAGCTATTGGAAAAGGATTTGCAATTGGCTCAGCAGCATTAACCGCACTTGCATTATTTGGTGCTTTTATGACTGCTGCAAATATCAGGACAATTGATATTTCAAAAGCAGATGTAATGGCCGGACTTTTCCTTGGTGGTATGTTACCGTTTTTATTTTCAGCCCTTGCAATGAAAGCTGTTGGAAGAGCTGCAATGTCAATGATTGAAGAAGTTAGAAGACAGTTTAAGACAATACCGGCACTCACCGCTGCGCTTGAAGTAATGAAAAGAAATGGCAGTAAAGAACAATCTGAGTGGTCTTCTGAAGATAAGGCAACCTTTGATAAAGCTGATGGAGTTGCCGAGTATGGTAAATGTGTTGAGATATCAACAAAAGCAGCCATTAGAGAAATGGTAATTCCTGGACTTTTGGCAGTAATTGCACCTGTATTAATCGGTTATGCCGGTGGTCCTGAAATGCTGGGTGGGTTACTTGCAGGAGTAACAGTAACCGGTGTGCTTATGGCAATTTTCCAATCAAATGCAGGTGGTGCATGGGATAATGCCAAAAAGACATTTGAAGAAGGTGTAGAAATCAATGGTGAAAAATATATGAAGGGATCAGATCCTCATAAAGCAGCTGTTGTTGGCGATACTGTTGGTGATCCGTTCAAGGATACTTCAGGTCCGTCACTAAATATTCTTATTAAGCTGATGGCTGTTGTTTCCCTTGTTATTGCACCGTTAATTAAATAAATTTAAAATCGATCTTTAAATAACATAATATATTAATCCCTGCTCTCATCAAAGAATGAGGGCCCAAAATGACCGAAGGGAGGTGAAAGAGTAAGATGAAAAATAACGTCTACGAAAGTGCAGTAATTATAAACGCTGCTCTCGATGATGAACAGATTCAGGGCATGATATCACGCATTAAAGATACTATAGTAAATAATGGTGGTGAGATCAGAGACCTTGAAGACTGGGGTAGAAAAAGATTGGCCTATGTGGTTAATAAAAGCAAGGTTGGATACTATGTAATATTTAGATTCAACGCCCCCCCAAGCCTAATTACTAAGCTTGAAAGATTCTACGTTCTGGACGAACAATTCCTCAGATATTTAACAATTAAACTCGATAGTGATGCTGTAGAATTCCTGGAAAAGAACAAAGAAGCAGAGCTTAGTCAGTCAGAAAATTCTGGTAAAGAAACTGAAGGTTCTGCTGAGGCTAAGGAAAAAAGCGAAGAATCTACAGAGAAAGAGTAATAATTTTTAACTATGATTTAAGTATGGAGGAATAACCATGGCCGATTTGAAAATGCCTGAGATAAACTATGTTATAGTTGCTGGTAATCTTACAAAAGATCCGGTTTTTAGGCAGACTACAAATAATACTCCTGTTGTAAATTTTTCTATTGCATCAAATAGAAAATATAAAGATAGTTCAAACCAGTGGCAGGAAGATGTATGTTACGTGGGCATTGTAGCTTGGAATAAATTGGCAGAAAGTTGCCGTGATAGATTAAAAAAAGGATATGCTGTACTTGTTGATGGCGAATTACAAAGCCGAAGCTGGAAATCAGATGATGGTCATAACAGAAGCATCGTTGAAATTAAAGCCAGAAGAATTCAATTCCTGAATAAAAGAGGGAAAATGAATGATTCTGAAAACGGACATAATGGCGAAGCTACATAATGATACAGACAATTCTGATGATGATAGTACAGATTATACAGAAGATTCATTCGATAAATTTTTATCAAATGAAGAATCTGATTTATTAAAAGATAAATAGGTTTAAAAAATGAGAAATGAAGTAAAAACTAAAAAAGTATGTCGATTTACTCAAAACAATGTTAAGTATATCGACTACAAAGACGTTAAATTATTACAGCGCTATACTACTGAACAGGGAAAAATAATTCCTAAAAGAATTACAGGTACAAGCGCTAAATATCAAAGACAATTATCACTTGCTATTAAACGTGCCAGACATATGGCTCTTCTGCCTTATGTTTCTGATACTTTAAAATAGCCTTTTACAGGAGCTAAAATGAAAGTCATTTTAAGACAAAATGCAGAAGGTCTGGGACAGGTTGGTGATGTGGTTGATGTTAAAGACGGATATGCAAGAAATTATTTAATTCCTAGAAAAATTGCTTATACAGCACTTAAGGGAAATATTCGTGCTCTCGAAGAAGAAAAGAAAACTCTTTCAAAGAAAAGAGAGCAGGAACTATCTGCTGCCGAAACTTTAGCGGCTGAATTGGAAAAAGTATCTGTCACCATTCCTGTACAGGTTGGTGAAGAAGATAAAATTTTCGGTTCAGTAACTACACAAATGATCTCAGATGCCCTTAAAGAAAAGGGACATGAATTGGACAAAAGAAAAATTGAAATCGATGAACCTATTAAAGCACTTGGTATTTACGGTGTAAGCATTAAACTGCATCCAACTGTAAATGCAAAAATTAAAGTGTGGGTTGTTAGAGAGTAAAATTTCCTTGGTCAGAAAATAAAAAAGGAAAGCCGAAAAGCTTTCCTTTTTTTATTTTAAATATCCTGAAGAATTTAATGAACTTTTATCTTCTTTTCCTTTATGAGTTTTGCAACGTCCGAAGTACCGTTTTTTGCGATGCTTTTTATTGCTTTGGCAGAAAGCTTCAATGTAACAAACCTGTTTAATTCCTGAACCCAGATTCTTTTCTTCTGAAGGTTGGGTAAAAATCTTCTTTTGCTTCTGTTATGGGCGTGCGATACATTATTTCCGGACATTGGTCCTATGCCGGTTAATTGACATTTTCTGGACATTGAAATCTCCTTGAGAACTTACCTTTATTATCAAATTTGAATCCCTAATATACTAAATTCATGATCAAAAAATGAAATTAATTTCTATAAAATTTCCTTGTTTTTAGTTAAAATCTGAAGCTTTTAGAGTGTAATTAAGAATTGGATTGACTATAACAAAGGCATTATTATCTTACGTGGTGTAGATAAATGGTAGTCTGAAGACGGGGAAAATAACTAAAATTCTGCCTTTCATAGAATTAATCAAAGAAGGAGTAAGTTATGGAATATTATGAACTTCACCCTGATAACCCCCAGATGAGGTATATTAACAAAGCTGTGAATATTTTGAGAGATGGAGGAGTAATTATTTATCCGACTGACACGTATTATGGCATTGCGTGCGATATTTATAATAAAAAGGCAATTGAGAAACTTTTTGAAATTAAAAATGATTCGAGCGATAAATTGTTCAGTTTTATTTGTTCAGATTTTAAAGAAATTTCCAAATATGCTAAAATTTCAGATTATGCTTATAAGAGAATGAAACATCTTTTACCGGGACCCTATACTTTTATTTTGCCTGCGGAAAAACTGGTACCAAAACAATTGTGGAGCAAAAGGAAAACGGTTGGGATCAGAATTCCGGACAACCCTGTTTCACTGGACATAGTTAAAGAACTTGGTAACCCGATTGTCAGCACATCAACAACTAACAGAAAAGGAGATACTCTATTCGACCCTCTGGAAATTAAAAGTATTTTTTCTAATAAAGTTGATTTAATGCTCGCAAACGGAGCCCTTATAGGTGAAGCTTCTTCGGTTATTGATTTGAGTGAAGATGAACCTGAGATTATCCGTGAAGGTGCGGGTGATGTTGCGATGTTTGTTTAATTAGATACTAAAATAGAACTTAAAAACCCGGTAAAATATTTGCCGGGTTTTTTTATTGGGTGGAATTTAAAAGTGATTTCCTTTCGTTGTTTAATTCCTTTTCATTTCTCATTAGTTGCAGTTTTTCTTCTTCATCATTTGCATCCTGAAGCTTTTTGAAATTTTCAGCAATCAGTTTATTCAAAATTTCAATTCTTTTTTTCCTTATAACATCCGAGACATATTTCATAGAAAGTTTGCCGTCTTCTGTTGAGTCAGAAAATTCTTCCCATCTTCTGCTAACGGAAAATTTATCCGAAATTAATTCAATTAAGTAGTTTGATTCATTTTCATTTCTAATCTTATCTAACAGTGCACCTGCATAGAGGCCTTTATCGGAATGCAATGAATCATAAACTATTTTAGCAAGGCTTTTGTGCATTTCCACTTCGAAGTCATCAATCGTCAAATGTTGAAATATATATTTAATTATTTCTTCACCACCGTTAAATAAAAGTTCAATTATTGCTCTTTCATTGCGCAGGTTACTTTCCGAAATTTCTACGACTTTTCCTTCAGAAAGTACAATAACGTCTTCTTTATTGCGCTGGGTTTGAGCCTTTCGGTCGCGCTTTCTCTCCTGATTTTTGTTTAGTTCTTTTAAGACTTTTCTAAGTTCTTCTTCAAGAAGAATTTCCCGGAGATTAAATTTCTTCGAAATATTTTTTAATAATAATGCCCGTTTTAATTCATCTGAAATAAGCGCTACCGGTTTTACAAGCTCCCGGATGGCTTCCGCAGTTTTTGCAGGATCTTCAAACATTCCTTGCTTTTCATAATATGCAGTCTGGTACTCCAAAAAATTCTGTGCTTTTTGAATGATTCTATCAAAACTTTCTTTACCGAATTTATTCACGTAAGAATCAGGGTCCTCGCCTTCGGGCACCGATGCGATCTTGACATCCATATTCTTTCTCAGAAGTATTTCAATGCTTCGCATTGATGCTTTTATTCCTGCCGTATCTGAATCAAAAAGCAAAACAACATTTTTTGTATAGCGTGATAGTAACTGAACTTGTTCATCGGTTAATGCAGTACCAGAAACGGCAACAACATTTTTTATTCCGTTTTGAAAAAGCGATATAAGATCCATATAACCTTCAACAATAATCGCTTTATCCAGTTTTCTTATTTCATCTTTTGCAAGTGAGAGGCCGTAAAGCGTTCTGCCCTTTGTATAAATTAGTGATTCAGGTGAGTTTAAATATTTTGCTGTTTTTTGTTCAGGATCAAGGACTCTGCCGGCGAAAGCTACAACTCTTCCGTTAGGAGAAAAAATAGGGAAAATTATTCTGCCGGAAAATTTATCGTATAATCTACCGCTCTCACTACTTCCAATTAGTCCAAGGGCAAGGGCTTTATCAATATCAATTTTGTTTTCAGTTAAAAAGTTTACAAGGTTATTTTTACCTGGTAAAGAAAATCCTAGACCGAATGATCGCTGAGTTTGTAACTTTATTTTTCTTTTATCGAAATAGTTTCTGGCAATTTCGCCTTCATCGCTGTTTAAAAGGTTATCGGAAAAATATCTTCCAACGGAATGGTTAATATCAAATAATAGTTCCTGCTCGGTTTGTCTTTCTTCACCACCTTCATCACTGTACTCAAGAGTGATACCGGATTTTTCAGCCAATTCCTGTACCGATTCCACAAATGAAATTTTTTCAAATTCCATTAAAAATTTAAAAACATTCCCTCCCGCGTGGCAGCCGAAACAGTGATAAATTTGTTTTTCTTCGCTTACTGTAAAAGAGGGTGTTTTTTCTGAATGAAAAGGGCACAGGCCTATGTAATTTTTTCCTCTTTTTCTGAGTTGAACAAATTCCGAAATAACATCCACTATGCTGGCTGCAGAACGTATTTCTTCTATTTTGTTTTCAGGAATTCTCATAATTAGTAAGCAAATTATATCAAAATTAGCGGATATTGAAATTTAATCAAATCAGGGGTTATTTTTACCCATTTTATGTTTTCAATAGCAATGTTGTATTTAGTATATTTGTATAGATTTATTGAAGATTTAACTATTATTTAGCCTAATATTATTATTCAGCCCTGAAATTTACTAAAAAGATTTTAAGATGCACCAGCTAATTAGCGAAGCAAATAAATATTGCAATAGCCTGACGGAATATTCACGCTATAAAACAAGAGTTGTAAATATAGGCGGTATTCCGTGCGGCGGGGATAACCCGATACGGATTCAGTCTATGACCACAACTGATACAATGGATACAAAGGCTACGGTTGAACAAACTATCAGAATGGTTGAGTCAGGGTGTGATTATGTAAGAATTACTGCACCGAGTAAACTGGAGGCGCAGAATCTTGAAGAGATTAAAAAGGAATTAAGAGCCGGTGGATTTTCAGTTCCGCTTATTGCAGATATCCATTTTACCCCAAACGCTGCCGAAATTGCTGCAAGAATAGTTGAAAAAGTCAGAGTAAATCCAGGTAATTATGCAGACAAGAAAAAATTTGAAAACATTGAATATTCTGATTTGACGTATGAAGCAGAACTCGAAAGGATCAGGCAAAAATTTACTCCTCTTGTAAATATTTGTAAAGAGTACGGAACAGCAATGAGGATTGGTACGAATCACGGATCTCTTTCTGATAGAATAATGAGTCGTTATGGTGATACTCCACTTGGAATGGTTGAATCAGCACTGGAGTTTGTAAGAATTTGTGAAAATCTCAATTATCACGAAATTGTCCTTTCGATGAAAGCGAGTAACACGCAGGTAATGGTTCAGGCTTACAGGTTATTAATTCAAAAAATGGAAGCTGAAGGAATGAATTATCCTCTTCATCTTGGAGTTACAGAAGCCGGTGGAGGAGAAGATGGAAGGGTTAAATCTGCTTTGGGAATTGGTACATTGCTTGAAGACGGCCTCGGTGATACTATCAGGGTATCTTTAACGGAGGACCCGGAATTTGAAGCTCCGGTGGCAATCTCACTAGTTAACAGGTACAAGAAGAGGTCCGGCCATAAAGAAATTAAACCTGTCTCAATAATTCCGAAAGATCCTTTTAATTATGAAAAGAAAAATTCATTTGAACTTTCAGGAATTGGTGGAAGCAATTTCCCTCGTGTTGTTGCAGATTTCAGTCACAGGGAAATTGGAAAACAAAATGACCTGAATGACATCGGTTATTTTTATGATTCAGCAACAGATAAGTGGAATATGAATGATCTGGCGGCTGACATTATTTCTCTTGGTGAATCGGAACTTCCTTTTGATATTCCCAATGGGTTAAAGGCAATAATAAATTTTTCTACCTGGAAAAATATTGCAAACAAAAAACAGTCATATCCGCTAATGACAGTTTCAGATTATTTTAGTTCCGTTCCAAAAGCACAGCAACTGAATTTTGTAAGAGGGAGCATTAGTAATTTTTCCATAGAAGCACTCGAAAAAATAAAACACGATAGAACGGTAGTGCTGGTTATAGAGACTGATAATGATCATGGAGTTGCCGAACAAAGAAGATTCTTTTTCGATCTTTTAGAACACGGATTGGAAAATCCTGTTATTATTAAAAGAGATTACAAAAATTTAAATCTTGATGAACTCAGGCTTTATACTTCCACAGATTTTGGTTCTTTACTTATTGATGGATTTGGTGATGGGGTCTGGGCATCTATTGGAGAAATTACGGAGAAAGGCAAATTCGGAAGTGAAAATGCAAAGAAAGAGTATGTAAGGACATTTGTAAATAAGCATGAGGCAAAGGAAAATGTAGTTAACAGAATTCTTTTTGGAATTTTACAGGCTGCCAGGGTAAGGATTTCAAAAACCGAATATATTGCCTGCCCCTCTTGTGGCAGAACACTTTTCGATCTTCAGGATACAACTGAGATGATAAGGAAAAGAACAGAACATCTGAAAGGCGTAAAAATTGCGATTATGGGCTGTATTGTAAATGGGCCTGGAGAGATGGCAGATGCTGATTATGGGTATGTCGGTTCAGGAGTGGGCAAAATTACGCTTTATAAGGGCAAAGATATCGTTAGAAGGAATATTCCAATGGGAAATGCCGTAAACTCACTTATAGAAATTATTAAGGAAGATGGCAACTGGTTGGAACCTAATTAGCCCAAAAAACGTTTAATTATTAACAAATAGTCGATTTCTTGCAAATTAGATAATTATCGATTATATTATATGTCTTGGAATTATGAATAAAAAAATTAAAAAATTAAAATTTCCTGATTTAATTAGCCGCTCCGAAGCGGTAAAATTTGGGAGCTGAACTTAGAAATGCACTTCAAACACAGAAGTGCATTTTTTTTTGATATGACTTGTAACGAAATAATAGAATATATAGAAGGCTGGGCTCCAAAGGAAATAGCCTGGCAAAAAGACAACGTAGGTCTTCAGGTAGGGAACCGGGACAAAAAAATAAAAAATATAATGCTTTGCCTTGAAGTGACAATGGATGTGGTTGATGACGCAATCAGGAAAAAGTGTAATTTAATTTTCAGCCATCACCCCCTGTTGTTCCGGCCTTTGAAGAAGTTAGACCTGAATTTTGATAAGAATTCGATAATGATTGAAAAATTGATAAAAAACGATATTACACTTTTTTCCGCACACACAAATTTAGACTTCACGCAAGACGGTGTAAGTTTTGAATTAGCAAAACTCCTCAAACTAAAAAACATAAAATTCCTCAAAACATTTTCTTCAAACCAATATAAATTATCGGTTTTTGTACCTGCGAATATTTTAGAAAAAGTATCGAGTGCAATATTTGCTAATGGTGGTGGAGTAATCGGTGAATATTCGCATTGTAGTTTCAGAACAAAAGGTGAAGGCACTTTTATTGGCTCTGAAAAAACAAAGCCAGCCGTTGGGAAAAAAGGAAATGAAGAAAAAGTTGAGGAAATAAAACTGGAAGTGCTTATTGATTCCTGGAATTTGAATAAGGTGATTACGGCTATGTTAAAAGTTCATCCTTATGAAGAACCGGCTTTTGACATTTATCCTCTTCAAAACGAAAACAATAAAACTGGTGCGGGAGCAATTGGTGAATTAAAAAATCCGCTCGGGAAGAATGAATTTCTAAAATTGATATCATCTTCACTGAAGATCAAAAATTTCAGGTATACAAACGGGAAATCAACTAAAATAAATAAGGTAGCGGTTTGTGGTGGCTCCTGTTCAGAATTAATCAATACGGCTATTAGTGTGGGAGCAGATGCGTTTATTACAGCTGATATCAAATATCATACATTTCATGACGCCAAAGATGAAATTTTGCTAGTTGATGCAGGACACTATGAGACGGAAATTCCAATAATGAATGAGGTTCAGAAAAGACTGAAGGACTTAGTTGGGACTAAAAATCAAATCAAAGTTTTTAAATACAGCGGGACAACTAACCCGGTAATATTTTATCAATAAATAAGGAGAACATAAATTGGTAGAAAGGTTGAAGACTCTGTATGAGTTACAAAATATAGATGATCAGCTTGATGAATTGGAAGAATTGAGAGGCGATCTTCCTAATGCGGTAGAAGCTTTAAAGGAAAAAAGCGATAGTATAAAGGTTGATATTGTTAATAAGGAAAAAGAGCAGAAAGAATCACTGAAGAAAAGAAAAGAAAATGAAAATGAGATTGAAAAGCTTCAGGAAAATCAGAAAAAATTTAAAGCACAGCTTTACCAGGTGAGAAATAATAAAGAATATGATGCTTTGACTAAAGAAATTGATCACACTGAAGAATTGGTTAGTAAGCTTGAAGCTGAAAATGATGCCCTGGCTGATTTGAGCAAAAAATTGACTGACGAGATTGAAGAAGTTAAACCAATGCTCGATGAATTGAATGAAGAAATGAAAGTTAAAGAAGCCGATCTGAAAGTGATAATTAAAGCCAATGAAAAAGAAGAGACAAAACTGAGAGAAAAAAGGAAAGAAATTGAAACTCAGGTAAAAAAAGCAGATCATTCAGCTTATATGCGAATAAGAAAAGCTAAAAAGGGAATGGCTGTATCTACAATAAGAAGATCAGCTTGCTCAGGATGCCATAATATAGTTCCTCCACAGAGACAGTTGGAAATCAGGAGAAACAATAAACTTTTCTTTTGTGAATACTGTGGCAGAATCCTCGTTTCGCAGGAGGTCTCTGAAACAGTTGAGGCAGAATAGATCTTATTTAATGCTCCTTTCAATAAGCCTGAGTTTCCTAAGCTAGATACTTAGGTCCACGAATAATTACCGGAAAAATACGGTTAAACAGCAGGATTTGGACTTTTCCAAATCCTTTTATGCTGTTTTGAGAGCCTTTATTTATTATATTTGCAACTGTAATGCAGATGTACATTCCCGCATTTTACGTACTAAAGTTGCTTTGTTATAGCTACGAAATGATGATTACGTTCGCTGGATAAAAAGCTGAAGAAATTAGTGAAAATAAGTACGTAATATATTTGAAAAGTAATTGACAAAAATTGTGCGCTGTAGATTATTGCACAATTTTATTTTTTAAAGAATAAATAAACAGCCCGATCCGGGCAATTGCTCTCTGAATTTTCAGGGGGAGGAAAGTCCGAACTTCACAGAACAGGGTGCCGGGTAATACCCGGTGTTCTATCTTAAATGATAGAATAAGGAAAGTGCCACAGAAAATATACCGTCCCGACCTGTCTGCCGTCAGGCTGGCTTGTAGGGATAAGGGTGAAAAGGCAGGGTAAGAGCCTACCGTTCCGGCAGTAATATCGGATGCAAGGCAAACCCCACCCGAAGCAAGATCAAATAAGATGGTCTTTCGTGCTTTGCACGGCCAGGGTTGTTCGCCCTGGACACTGTTAAAAGTTGAGACCGTCGGGTAGATCGCTGGAGTTCCGTAGCAATCCGGAAACAAGACAAATAATTGCCGTCCCGACTTGTCGGGATTACAAAATTCGGCTTACAGGATCGGGCTGTTTATATTGTTCTTATATTATCTTTAGTGGATAATTATATGCTGGAGAAACGTTGGAAGATTAAAGAAATTACAGATGAATTTTCTGTTACTTCTTTAGCCGATTCATTAAACATTCCTGAAGTGCTTGCAAAACTATTAATTCTCAGAGACATTAAAAACTTCGCACAGTCAAAATTTTTCTTTAGGCCTGAAATTGATTCTATCCATGATCCGTTTTTGATGAACGGAATGGAAGAAGCAACAACAAGAGTTATTCAGGCTCTGACTGAAAATCAACCAATATGTGTTTATGGAGATTATGATGTTGATGGTACCTGCTCAACAGCACTGCTTTATTTATTCTTAAAAGAGCTTGGTGCAAACGTTGAGTTTTACATTCCCAAAAGACTTACAGAAGGTTATGGCCTTTCTAAATCCGGGATTGATTATGCAAAATCCAAAAATATTTCGCTTTTAATTTCTGTTGATTGCGGAATAACTGCGGTTGAAGAAACAGAGTATGCAAATGAGCTTGGTATAGATTTAATAATCTGCGATCATCATCAACCAAAGGATGAATTACCCAAGGCATACGCAGTTCTTGATCCATTAAAGCCCGGCTGTGATTATCCATTTAAATTTTTGTCGGGTGCTGGTGTTGCCTTTAAACTTGCGCAGGGAGTTTCCGAAAGAATTGGAAAGAGAGAACTTCCGCTTGCTTATCTTGATCTTGTAGCTCTTGCCGGTGCAGCTGATATAGTGTCTCTAACAGATGAAAACCGTGTCCTGGTAAAGGAGGGATTAAACCTTATTAATACTAACCCAAGACCCGGCATTGCCGCATTAATTGAAATTAGCGGATTAAAACCAGGTAATCTAAATTCAGGACAGGTTGTATTTACGGTAGCTCCGAGAATAAATGCTGCCGGTAGACTTGGTGATGCAGAGAGGGCTGTAGAATTATTTATTACGAAGAGTAAATCAGAAGCAAATGATTTAGCCAAAATTCTGGAATCAGAAAATTTAGAAAGACGAAAGATTGATGAAGACACACTTATTGAAGCGCTGAATATTATTGAGAATTCGTTAAATTTAGATGTTGATATTCCGATCATTTTGCATCAGGATAACTGGCACCCCGGAGTTATTGGTATTGTTGCTTCCCGGTTAGTTGAAAAATATTACCGGCCAACAATTATGCTAACAACTGTTGACGGAGTTGCTAAAGGTTCAGCCAGAAGTATTGCAAACTTTAATATTTATGAAGCCCTGGAAAAATGCGAAGATCTTCTTGTACATTTTGGTGGACATAAAGCAGCCGCAGGACTTGCAGTAGAAATAGATAAAATAGGCGATTTTAGGAAAAGATTTAATAAAATTGTAAAAGAATCAATGACTTCTGAGGATCTTCGTCCTGAAATTTCAATTGATTCACATTTGAAATTTTCAGATATAACTCCCAAGTTCCTTAGAATAATTGATCAGTTTTCACCATTTGGACCCGGTAATATGAGGCCGGTATTTCTTTCAGAAGATGTTCAGCTGGCGGGCAACCCGAGAATTGTTGGAAATAATCATTTGCTTGTAAGTTTGAAACAGCAAGGTTCTGATAAAATATTTGATGCTATCGGTTTTAATATGGGAGATTATTTCGAACTGATTAAGGACAATAATCATTATCTTGATATTGTTTATTCAATTGATAAAAGCACGAGGGACGGGCGAACGTTTCCTCAATTTAGATTTAAGGATTTAAAAGTAAAAGAAAATTAATTCAGGAGTTCTGTTTATGTCAGGTCATTCAAAATGGGCTACGACTAAAAGAAAAAAAGCAGCCATTGATGCCAAAAGAGGCAAAATATTTACAAAGCTGATAAAAGAAATTACTATTGCAGCTAGGCAGGGCGGTGGAGATGCGGTTGGTAATCCCAGGCTTAGACTCGCTGTAGATAATGCCAAGGCTGCTAATATGCCGGCTGATAATATTGACCGCGCAATTAAAAAAGCGACGGGAGAACTGGAAGGGCAAAGTTTCTCGGAATTGACTTATGAAGGTTACGGTCCCGCAGGTGTAGCTGTACTTGTGGAAGTTGCTACTGACAATAAGAACAGAACGGTTGCGGAAGTTCGTCACCTGTTTTCAAAAAGCGGAGGAAGCCTTGGTGAATCGGGTTCTGTAGCATGGATGTTTGAACGGAAAGGAATTATTGCTTTGCCACGACAAGGTAAAAGTGAAGAAGAAATGCTGGAAATTGTTTTTGACGAAGGCGCTGAAGATTTACAGACCGAAGAAGAATTTTTTGAAGTTCAGACATCAATTGAAAATTTTGAACCTGTAAGAAAAGTTCTCATTGATAAAGGTCTTTCTGTTGAGAATGCTTCGCTTCAGTGGATTGCAAAAAATACAGTGCCGGTTAGTGGAGAAAATGCCGAAACCGTAATTAAACTTATCGAAAATCTTGAAGACCTGGATGACGTACAGAATGTTTTTGCAAACGCTGACTTTGATGAAGATTCTTTGAAATAATTTTATTGGCCTGGCTATTTGCCGGGCCATTTTTCAAACATCACTCAAGATTAAATGATTATTTTCGGAGTTGATCCCGGTACAAATTTTACCGGATTCGGAATTATTAAAACCAACAAAAATTCCTTTACAAAAGTTGTAAACGGCCTTATAAAATTACCTGTAAGTAAAACTCTCCCGGAAAAATTGGAAATTATATACGGTGAACTGAATAAGCTAATTAAAACTTATAAACCCGATGAATTTGCAATTGAGACTGCATTTTATGGAAAAAATGTACAGTCGGCAATGAAGATAGGCTATGCAAGAGGTGTGTCAATACTTGCTGCTATTCACAACAAAGTGCCCACAAGTGAATATTCTCCGAGAGAAGTTAAAAAATCTGTAGTTGGAAACGGTGCCGCATCAAAAGAGCAGGTAAGCTTTATGATTAAAAGTCTGCTTGAATTTAAAAAATGAAAAAATGAAATTTGACGAGAGCGACGCACTTGCTATTGCTTTATGTCATGCATTCAGGATAAAAAGAGTTACAAGTAAAACTAAAGACTGGAAAGCATTTATTGAAGCCAATCCTGACAGGGTAATTGGTTAAGAAAACAAACAGGATTTAATATGATAGGTTATTTATCAGGCAAGATAATTTCTTCGAAACCAACCAGGTTGTTACTTGATGTTAACGGGGTTGGATATGTAATTAATATTTCAATAAATACATTTGAAAAAATTACTGATAAACAAACAGCCTCACTTTTTATTTATACAAGTGTTAAGGAAGACTCCATTTCTTTATTTGGATTTTTCACGGAATCAGAAAAGGAAATGTTTGAACTTTTAATCTCGGTAAATGGTATCGGACCTAAGTTGGCACTAAGTATACTCTCGGGGATACAGATAGGGGATCTTAGAAACGCAATAAATACCGGAGATGTTTCCAGAATTGTTACAATTCCCGGAATTGGAAGAAAGACAGCTGATAGGCTGGTGCTTGAATTGAAAACGAAGGTAGAAAAAATTACTGAGGATGGTGAAACAGAAGTTCCATTCAGTATTAAGAATGAGGCAGTTGCTGCGTTGGCAACCCTTGGTTATAATTCAAAATTAGCTGAAAAATGTGTTCGTGATCTTCTTACTGCTGAGCCAAATGCAGCCCTCGAGGAACTTATCAAAAAAGCCTTAAGCAAGTTAAATAATTAAATTATTATTTTACGCTGCAATCAAGTGTTGCCAGCCCAGTAATTTCCGCGTGTAAGTTGTCTCCCTTTACAACTCGCCCAACGCCCGCAGGTGTCCCTGTATAAACTAAATCACCTTCTTCCAGAGTCATTAAAGATGATATATATGAAACTATTTCAACAGGACTAAATATCATCTTCTTGAGTTTTGCTTTTTGACGCACATTAGTATTTACAGAAAGAATAATTTCTTCTTCTAATGTAAGCTTAAAATCATCTACTGAGATAAAATCAGAGATAACAGCAGAGGTATCAAAGCCTTTAGCAATCGTCCAGGGGTGTCCTTTCTTTTTGAGATTGCTTTGTATATCACGGAGTGTCATATCAAGTCCAACTCCATAGCCTATAATTGCACTTGCTGATTCTGTTTTATCAGCGTCCTTTATGGTTTTGCCAATTAAAAGAACAAGCTCAGCTTCATGATGCATTTCTTCTGAAAAAGAAGGATAAATAATAGCATCACCTGAGTATATTAATGCCGAAGCAGGTTTAAGAAAAACAACCGGTTTTTCAGGAATCTCATTCCCGAGTTCTTGTGCGTGCTCTGCATAATTTCGTCCGACACAAACAATTTTTCCGACATTTATATTTCTATTTAAATTTTTTATTGTTACAGCTTTCATACAAATCTCTTTATCAATTAGAAAAATCTAAAATATTATTTGTTCTAAAATAATGATTATAATATAAAATCTGCTACAAAATAATTGCAGTATATAAATCAAGAAAAATCAGGTTTTTTGTTTTTTCTTTTTAGCAGCAGGAAAGAGGATGTTATTAAGTATTAATCTATAGCCGGGAGAATTTTTATAAAGAAAGATCGGTCGGAGGATCACCAACTGCATGCTGATAATCTTCCGGGTCATGTCCTCCATAAAATGTGAATGTACCACGTCCAAAATTTCCGTGTATATATTTCACCTGGTCAGTACCCTGGCGTTTTGCCAGAATAGTTACGTTTTTCTTTATTTGCTCCTGGTGGAACATTGTAGTCTGGCCCATAAAACCATGAACTACATTTACATGATCCTGTGTAAGCATAGTCGGTACAGGATCGTACTTTGCTGAAAAATCAAAAAGGGTAAAATAATCGTTTGCCGGATCACCAATTTCAGCAGGCTGAACATCGATATTACTGTATTCATATACGTAAGGATTCATTTCGTAGTTTGAAATTTGTGAAAGCCAGTGTGTTTGAAAAATCCAGTTTCTCCTGTGCATCGGGATCAGGTGGATCACCATCGTACATTTTATCACAAATATCATCATTGTGAGCTGCCAGGGCAATGTCGTAAGAATCGGTTGCCGAACACATCGCAAAAAGAAATCCGCCTTTACCGACAAAGTTTTTAATATCTTCGGCCACAGTCTTCATCATATTCGATACTTTTTTGAATCCGTTTTTCTGTGCATCCTGTTCATATTGCATTTGCTGATCGATGTACCATTGTGCGTTACTGAAACTTGCGTAGAATTTTCCGTACTGGCCTGTGAAATCTTCATGGTGCAGATGGAGCCAGTCATATTTTGACAGATTACCCCGCAGAATTTCATCGTTCCAAATTCTTGTATAGGGAACTTTTGCATATTCCAGCACCATGGTTACAGCATCATCCCAGGGCTGAAATCCCGGAGGTACATAGACGGCTATTTTAGGAGCCTTTTCTAATCGTACCACATCCATATTTTTGTCATCACTCTGTACAAGCGAATAAATTTCTGTTGCGTTTGTTGCAGAAAGAAGATCAAATGCTACACCCTCCAGTCTGCACTGATTGGCTGTTTTTTCGGAATAATCGAGCATAAAAGAACCGCCCCTGTAATTGAGAAGCCAGTCAGCCTTTCCTCCGTCAAGCAAGGCATGGAATGTAATGCCATAGGCTTTTAAATGGTCTGTTTGTTTCAGATCCATGTAAATTAATATTTTGGATTGGGAAATTATGAAGCCGGTAAGTATAAAAAAGAATAAAAGAATTTTCTTAAGCATGCTGCAAAATCCAAACTAAAAAAAGTAAGGCGATCTTTTTCGGATCGCCTCATTTTAAAAACCTGTTCCGATTAATTGAACAGAAATTATGCTGATTTTCTGTCAGCTTCAAGGTAAATCGGTTCATCACCGGAATTTACCACATCTTTTGTTATAATGCATTTATCCACATTTTCTTTGTCAGGGAGATCGTACATTATGTCTAGCATTATGTCCTCAACGATTGATCTAAGTGCTCTCGCCCCTGTTTTTCTTTCCATTGCTCTCCTAACTATCGCGTCTATTGCGAATGGATCAAATTCAAGGTCTACTCCTTCCATCATAAAGAGTTTCTTATACTGTTTTAAGATTGCATTCTTTGGTTCTATAAGAATATTTTTTAATGCTTCTTCATTCAAAGATTGTAACGGTGCGGCTACCGGAATTCTTCCGATTAATTCAGGAATTAAACCATATCTTAATAAATCTTCGGGCTGTATGAACTGCAAAAGATCGTCTTCGTTTTTCTTTGATTTTAAATCTGAATCAAACCCCATACTGTTCTTATTAATTCTTGAAGCGATAATTTTATCTATCCCATCAAAAGCTCCGCCAACTACAAATAAAATGTTCTTTGTATTAATATTTAATTAAACTTTGCTCCGGATGTTTTCTTCCTCCTTTTGGTGGTACACCTGCAACAGTGCCTTCCAGTATTTTCAATAGAGCTTGTTGAACACCTTCACCTGAAACATCCCTTGTTATAGAGGTGCTTTCTCCCTTGCGTGCTATTTTATCAATCTCGTCTATGTAAACAATTCCTTTTTGTGCTCGTTCTACATTATAATCAGCTGCCTGCAATAAATGAACAAGCACTGTTTCAACATCATCACCTACATAACCTGCTTCCGTTAATGTTGTTGCATCTGCAATAGCAAATGGAACATCAAGAATTTTTGCTAGTGTTTGAGCAAGCAGGGTTTTTCCAACCCCAGTCGGGCCTATTAATAAAATGTTGCTCTTCTCTATTTCTATATCATCAAGTTCAAAAAAAGATGAATGGGTATTAATTCTCTTATAATGGTTATAAACCGCAACAGCAAGAGTTTTTTTAGCCCTTTCCTGGCCAATTACATATTCATCAAGAGTTTTCTTAATGTTGTATGGCGTATGTTCCTGCGAAAATTTTGATTTTGTATTTGTATAAGCAGCAAGATTATTTTTTAGAATATCGACGCTGCTGCCAATACAAATGTCGCAGATGTAAACATCGGGGCCGGCAATCATGCTGCCAACTTCGTTTCCATCGCGCCCGCAAAATGAACATTTTACTATTTTTTGTCCCTGTTTCTTAGCCATAATAATTCCTAACTGGTTTTGTTCTTGAGAGTATTGATATTTTTTCTTGCTTCATCCAGGTATATCGAATTAGGAAAATCAGCAAGTAGAACCTGGTATGTTTTTATTGCTTCGGGGGCATTTTTCAACCCAAATTGATATATTCTTGCTTCTAAATATAAGGCTTTATCCGAATAAATGTTTTTCTCCCTTTCGCCGGTTATTTTGGATAATTTCGAAATCGCTTTATTTAGACTATCTGTTGCTATATCCATTTCTGCGCTTCGAATTCCGGCTATATTATTCAAAATAAATGCACGTGGATTTTGGGAAATTTCTTCGTAAATGCTTTCAGCCTTGCTGAATTTTTTCTGCGCTTTTAAGAGATCTGCGTCAGCAAATTTCCTTAGATCAACGGAATCATTTTTTGCCGTGTTCAATAGCAGAGATAATTCCAGTGCATCGTTGGCTGTATTGTCTTCCAAATCATCAATAATTTCCCCCAATATATTTTTTGCATTATCAAACTCACCCTTATAAAAATCTATCTTTGCAAGATGATATCTGGCGATATTTTTTTTATCAGAGCCTGTACGCTTAAAACTTAAAACTTTATTAAATGTTATGACTGCTTCATCAAGGTTGCCTTTCTTTATTGAAATATTGCCAAGCTGTAAATATGCATCTGCAACAATAGGGGAATTTGGCGACAGGGAGATTAATCTATGGTAATATTTTTCTGCTTCTGCAGGATTGTTCATTCTTTCAAAATATAAATTTCCAATATTCAGATAAGCCTCATTTCCAACCTCTGTTTTGGGATACAGCTTTATTATATCTGAATATGCTGAAACTATTTCATCAATTTTTTCCTGGGGATAATCAGGGGGAATAAAATAAGGTTTCCAGTTTTGTTTTAGAATTAAACTATCATTTTCCAGTGAAGCCTGAAGAGTTTTTGCGTATCCTAATTTTGCATTTGCTATAAAAGGAGAGCCAGCATAGTGTGAAATAATGTAATTGTAAACCTCTGCAGATTTTGAAAATCGTTTTTCAGTAAAAAGATAACGTGCAAAGCTGATTAATTCTCCACCCTGGTTATTTTGCATAGATTCTATCTCTTTATATAACTCAAAAGCTTTATGGTAATTTCGAGCTTCTTTATAAAGTGAAGCAAGCAGGCTTTCAACATTAATGTTATCATTATCCTGGCTTTCAACTACGCTTATTGTCTGTTCAAGAGCTCCCGGTTTATTTATGTAACTCATTATTCTGCTCTTTACTGAGTTTGCCTGTTCGGGCGCGGTAATAATAATTGAGCAATATTCTTCGGCGGCTTTCTTAAATTGCATTGTAAGTGCATAAAGATTTCCAAGATCATAAGAAAAGTATGTAGGATTTGAAGATGCAGCCTTACCTTTTTTCAAAAATTCTATAGCTTTATCAAATGCTCTTCTTTCTATAGCGTAGTTTGCCATTACCCGGTAACTAACTTCTTTATTCTTAACTTTTCTTGTTGCGTTATCCCAGATTTTAAATGCTTTATTTTCATTGCCCATTACATAATAAGTAGAGCCGAGCAAACCGTAAAGATTAATATCCTGTGGTGAATATTTAATTCTTTTTTCAATTAATGAAATGGAAGATGCATAATCTTTCAACTGGATGTAGGAATTATTCAGCGCAGTAAAAACCTGGTAGTTCTCGGGTTGTTTTTTGTACAATTCCTCAAATATAGTTTTTGCTTTTTCGTACTGGCCACCTTGCAGAAATGCCTGTCCCAGTGCAAACTGATTACTGAGATCATTTTTTTGCTGAGCAAAAAGAGTATTTCCTAGCAAAAGCAATATGATGAAACTAGTTTTAAGCATTGACTAAAATTAGTAATATTAGAAGGGCTTGCAAGCCTTTTTTAGAGAAATGAACGAAAAACATCGATTTGTGGCTTAGATTGGCTTTAAGAAGATAAAAGATTGCCCGTTTTTAAGGAAAAAACGGGCAGAAATGTAATTCAAATTTGAATCCAACAGGGAAATTTACATAGGTTACAATTATTTTTTTAATTATCGTATTTTTATTATTTATTAGCCAGTCTGAACACGACCGGGATTGATACCTGTACTTTAACAGGAACTCCTTTTTCCATTCCCGGATTAAATTTTACCTTTTTAATTGCATTAACGGCGGCTTCATCACATCCTCCACCTATTCCTTTTATGACTTCCGTTTTTGTAACAACACCAGCTTCATTTATATAAGCTGTTACATAAACTTTTCCCTGTATCCCTGCTCTTCGCGCAATTTCCGGGTACACAATATTTTTTTGTATTGCATTAATTCCCCCTATAGGTGTTGGCATATTATCAACTTTTACACTGTAACCGGGAGAATAATTCCAGTCAAAATTATACTTTACAGGCTTATCGTCTTTCTTCCCAATTGCAAAATTTTGTTTTGATAAAACATCTGTCATTATATCAGCATTTTTTTCATTTGGTGCATTCAACACAATAATTTTATCAAGTGACCCGGATTCATTTACGAATAAACTCAGACTATAATTTTCGTTTCCATTAATTGTCAGGCCTTTATCCTTAACTTCCTGATCAATTTGTTTATACAGTTTCTCACTGTAATTAGTTGAAAAGACTTCTTTTGTATTATCAACCTGATTCCCGGGTAAGTAATTATTATCATTTAATTTAATTACTTCAACTTGATTACTTCTTTGATTGCAGCTGATTATCAGGAAGCTGAATACAAAAAGTATTAATAAATTCTTCATATTATCCTCATAATTTTGTTGATCTTATCACAATCTCATTTTCATGCAATCCCTTGACTTCTGCTGAAGGCAGTGCATTCTATTAATGATTCAATAGTTCTGTCTTGGTTTTCAAGCTTGCTATTGATTTTAGCAAGATCATTTTTATAAGTGTTTGATTCAGCGTAGAAAAACAAACTGATGAAAAAGAATGTTAGAACTGAAGCATAAACAAAGAGCGGTTTCATCTTGAATCCTGCAAATTTCTTCTTTTCTAAAAAAATTGTTTTCGCAAGAATATTCCTTTCTAGCTCCTGAGGGAAGTCAGTCTGCATTTCGTTAGTTACTGATTTTAGCAGGTGCTGTCCCTTAAAATAATTTCTTGCATTTTCATCGTTTGAAAGTGAAAGAAACAATTCCGATTCACTGCTTTTATCCAGCTCACCGTCAAAATACTTGTCAATCATTTTAATTAATTCTTCTGATTCCATTGTATCCTCTTTTCATTTAAAAACCTTTGATAATTTTAGCATAAGTTTCTTCCTTGCTAAATGTATTCTGCTTTTTACAAGTTTTTCATCAATGCCAATTATATCTGAAATTTCTTCATATCTTAATCCACCAAACTCTTTAAGTACAAAAACTTCTTTTTGTTCAATCGGAATATTCTCAAGTTCTGATTCTATTTTTTCTTTTAGATCTTTCATCTCAATAATTTCCAAAACATCAAAATCTGATCCGATTTCCAACTCATCGGTGTCGGCTACTTTAAACTGATCTACCTTTGTTTTCTTGCCTCTGTAATAATTGAATGCTTCAAACTTTGCAGTCTTAAAAACCCAGATGTCTATCTTATTTTTGTCATTAATAGAATTATAATTTTCAAACAATTTAAGGAAGACATTTTGTGTAATATCCTCCGCAGTTAGACTATGAGAAGTCATTTTTAACAAATAATTGTAAAGCCGCTTTTTCAGGCGGTTAAAAACAATCGTAAACTCAATTATATGGTCTTTGCTGTTTTGCAAGATATCTTGAAAGCTTTCACTTAAATAGACACATCAAATATGCGAAAGTTGTTAAATCCTCCCGATAAAACCCAATATAAATTTAACAGAATTTCCAAGACAGAAAATATTAAATAAATGGTGATTTATAGGCCATAAACGACATTTCCGGAGGTTGTTGTTCATTGATTAAAAGGGTATTCCTTCGTACTTTTAAAATCGCATTATTTAAGAGATATGAAAAATATTTTAATATTAGGATCAACCGGATCTATAGGGATAAATACACTAAATGTTGTAAGACAATTTCCCGATAAATTCAAAGTAGAAGCCCTTACAGTAAATACCCGTATTGATCTTCTGGAATCTCAGATAAATGAATTTAACCCCCGGCTTGTAGTTGTTAAAGAAAAGAAAGCCGCTGCCGAATTAAGAAAAAAAGTGGGTGATAAATGTAAAGTCCTCTCCGGTGATGAAGGATTATGTGAAGCCGCAGCAGAATGTGAATATGATATACTCGTTGGTGCGATGGTTGGTTTTGCAGGGCTTGCTCCAACTATAGAGGCTATTAAACGCGGCAAAAGAATTGCCTTGGCTAATAAGGAAACTCTTGTTGTTGCGGGTGAGCTGGTAACAAAATTATGTAAGCAGCACAATGCTGAGTTAATCCCTGTTGATTCTGAACACAGCGCAATTTTTCAGTGCCTGATTGGTGAAGAAAAAAATGAAGTAGAAAAGCTTATTCTTACGGCTTCAGGCGGACCTTTTCTGGATACAGAAAAATCAGAGCTTGTAAATGTAACAGTAGACGAAGCACTGAATCATCCCAACTGGAATAT
This sequence comes from uncultured Bacteroidota bacterium, assembly GCA_963748105.1. Lineage (GTDB taxonomy): Bacteria > Bacteroidota > Ignavibacteria > Ignavibacteriales > Ignavibacteriaceae > JAKAGZ01. The sequence goes on from CAVVHP010000011.1 coordinate 374,653, forward strand.
GGGGAATAAGATTACAATTGATTCCGCTTCAATGATGAATAAAGGACTGGAAGTAATCGAAGCCCATTGGCTGTTCGGTCTTCCTCAGGATAAAATTGATGTTGTTATTCATCCACAATCGATCGTTCATTCAATGGTGCAATTTGTTGATGGGTCAATAAAAGCGCAGATGGGGCTTCCTGATATGAAACTTCCAATTCAGTATGCGTTAGGGTATCCTGAAAGATTAGGAAATGATTTTCAAAGAACTGATCTTCCAAAGATAAATGCACTTACTTTTTTTGATCCTGATTTTGAGAAATATGAATGCCTTAAAATTGCATTTGATGTAATGGAAGCAGGAGGAACATCCCCCTGTATTATGAATGCAGCAAATGAAATTGCTGTTGATAAATTTTTAAATAAAAAAATCAAATTTTCACAGATACCGGAACTGATTCATAAAGCGCTCAGTAAAATGGGAAATCATAAATCACCGGACCTTGATGTTATTTATGAGTGTGATAAAGAAACAAGAAATTTTGTAACTCAATTGTTCTAATAGGAGAAAATCTTTTAATGGATTATGTAATTTATTTTGCGATAACTATAGGTATACTCGTTTTTATTCATGAGTTCGGACACTTTATTGCTGCAAAAGCCTGTGGCATGAGGGCAGAAGTTTTTGCTATTGGCTTCGGTAAAAGACTCTTCGGATGGAATAAAATTAATGGTTTTACTTTTGGTGATCTGCCCAAGGATTTTGACGGTGGGGATCACACCGATTACAGGCTTAGCCTGCTTCCGCTCGGTGGCTACGTTAAAATTGCCGGAATGGTAGATGAAAGTTTTGATACCGAGTTTGCTGACAAGCCACCGGAACCATACGAATTCAGGGCAAGACCTGTTTACCAGAAAGTGATTGTGATTACTGCCGGAGTTGCAATGAATCTGCTTCTTGCAGTACTGGTTTTCTGGGGGGCTAATTTTTTTCAGGGCAAACAGGTAGTAAAGACCACAACCATCGGCTATGTTGAGCCCGGCTCCAAAGCTGATTCTGCCGGATTTAAAACTGATGACAGAATTTTAGCAGTAAACGGAGTAACTGTAAAAAATTGGGAAGAAGTTGGTTCCGAAATTTTCATCAATACTCTTGGCGAAGATTTAACTGTAAAATTACAGAGAGATAAGGAAACAAAAACACTAAATATTCCTCGTTCTCGTATTCCGGACGGAAGCAAAAGATCATTTCTTATTCCGACCGGTATAAGAGCCCAGGTTGGTGATGTATTAAAAGATTCTCCTGCATTGAAAGCCGGTGTAAAAAAGGGAGACATTCTTTTAAGCCTAAACAATATTCCTCTTTATTCTGCTGAAGAGACTATTAAAGTAGTAGGAGAAAATAAAAATAAAACTGTTCCGTTAAATGTATTAAGAGGAAAAGACACACTAAATTTAAGTGTTACTCCAAGCGGTGAAGGACTAATAGGAATACAAATTGGCCAGACTTTTACCGGCCCGGTTGAATATAGGACCTTTGGATTTTTTGAATCCTTTGCACGTGGATGGGACCAGGTTGTTTATTTAACTGATCTCACTTTTACAATGGTGAATAAAGTTATCGGTGGGAAAATTGCTTTCGGAAAAGCTTTTGGCGGCCCTGTTAAGATTGCGGAGTTTGCGGCACAATCGGCTGAAACTGGAATTGCAACATTCCTGAATTTCCTTGCCTATTTAAGTTTAACGCTTGCTATAATTAATATTTTACCTTTCCCTGTGCTGGATGGTGGTCATCTTGTAATTATTTTATTGGAAGGTGCATTCAAACGCGAGATTCCTATTAAAATAAAAATTGCTATTCAAAATGTTGGTTTTGTAATTCTTATGCTTCTTATGGCATTTATAATTTATAACGATTTAATAAATTTATAAATAAGTGGGTGTTAACATAAAAGTCCTTCTAAACGAAGGACTTTTTATTAAAAACAGATAAAAAGATGTGATTAATTCTCTATTGTTGTAGTCATTGCTAACTTTTCAATTTCAAGCATTAAGTGGTGTAAAGAATTTTTGCTTGCTTCCAGTTCACTCAGAATTTCTGATTTTGTCTCATCGAACCTGTCTTTCATATCATTAAACAGGTTATGATAATAATTAATCCCTTCTTTCAGATTATTCACAAAAGTTAAGAAGTATTTTTCCTGTTTTTCTGACATTGAATCCTTTGTATCCTCAATCTTATTTTTAAGGTATTCTATGTAAATTTTTAATTCCTTTATAAATAAATTAGGGCGGTCCGTTCTCGTTATAATATTCAGTCGCCCGTAAATGTGATCTGTAATTTCTTTTAAGCTCATTATCTTTGAAAAGTATGCCAGGTTTGGCCCGGGACAAACTGAAACACCAGTACCTTCCCTTTTTGTACATAAATTATTCTTTAGCAGTGCGGAAGTACCTAAGCCAACACATATGCAGGCTTTTGCAGTAATATTTTCAAATTCTGTGTCATGTTCTTCGGGAGTCAGATTTTTATCATCAAGTTCTTTTAGCTTTAAATACTGGTATTGTCTTGAGGCTGTACAAATGTTCTTTTCTGTGAATTCCTTATTGTTTACTCTAATATATTCCTTTGGGCAGGAACTACCGGGTCTTCCTTTAGAGATTAAAGCAATTTTTTCAATGTCCTTTGTATTGCCCTTCAAACTATTAAATGGGACACCCAATGGGGAAATATTACTAAGATATAAATCCTTCTCTTTCGCATCAGACAATTGTTGTAAAGTTGAATTGTCCACTGTAGTAACTTCAGGGACTAGAAGAAACGGAGTTCCCCATCCGATAGAATCGATTTTATAATGATCCATCAAAAACTGGTGTTCTTCCGCTGTACCAACACCACCTTGTGCAGTTAATTTTATAGGTAATTCTGATTTGGGAATTACCCGGCCTTTAAGAGAAAGTGCTTTAACATATATTTCAAGAAGTGTCTGGGCCAACTCATTTCTCTTGCTTTTAAACTCTTCCAGGATAGGCCCAAGTAAATATCCATCCGTTGCGAATGCATGTCCGCCGCAATTTAAGCCTGATTCAATCCTATACTCGGAAACCCAGAGTCCTTTATTTGCTAAAAATTTTCCCTGTATAAAAGCAGACCTGTAATCACTTACTTTTAAAGTTATTTTCTTTTTGATGTTTCCATTTTCGTCGGGATAAAAATCCTCAAATTGGGTCAGGTAACTATATAGCCTCGGATTCATTCCAGCTGAAAAAACAATAGAAGAATTTAAATTACTTTTTGCATAACCTCTCAGTGCTGCGTGGGCATCATTAAATTCAACCGCCAGTTTCTCACCTTTTCTGTAATTCTCCTTATCAAGTTTTGTCATTATGTTTACATCAATACTACCCATAGACAGGCTTTCATTAATCCAGTCCTTGATCTCGTTTAAATTAAAATTTATAGTTAATTTTTTGAATTCCTGTTTAATTGATGAATATTCCGGCAGCATATTCAGGTATTCTTTCAGCTCATTTCCTTTTCCAGTAACGCTTTTCTTTAAATCTTCAAACTTTTTTTCCGCGAGCAAACGAATTAAATTCAGGTAGGATGTAATTCTCTTTGCTCTGAAGTCTTCACTTTTTTCTGTTATTTCTTCATATGGAATTTCATGTTTTCCGCAGTACATTTTTCTTAATCTTTCGAGAAGCATGTCATCAACTAGCGAAATTACGGAGTCCACTCCGTACTGTGAGACTTTTAATGGAGTATCAATTGTAAATCCGATTCCCATTACTGGTATGTGAAATGAATGAGCTTTTGTCATCTTCAGGTTTCTTCCTTAATTGTTGCATATATGGACTGCATTTCTGCAATAGTCTGAATACTAAATATACCGATATATTTGCATTCTTTTAAACCCTAAATTTAACTCTTTTGTTGAGGCATTATAGTTGAGCTTCTTAAACAATTAAGTCTTTTTGTGAATTTTCAATTCAAACACGTCTGGTCTTGAATAATGGCCGGCAGCATCAAACATTCTTTTGGAGCTGGAAATTTCATTCAAATCTATATCTGAGTAAAGAATCTCTTCTTTCATAATTACAGGTCCGGCAGTGAATTCACCTTTGGGATTTATTATGCAACTATTACCGGTATTGATCCATTCTCTTCCTTCCTGATAATAATTTCTGAATTCATAATGAACAGGGATATCATTCATCTTGTTGATTGCCATGCAACTTCCGACTACAAATACTCCTCCCTCCCGAGCAATATGACGAAGGCTAAGTAACCAGTTTTCACTTTTATCCCACGTAGGTGCAACTAGGATTTGAGTACCCAAATTATACATAGCTTGGCGGGCAAGAGGCATAAAATTTCCCAACAAATAAGTCCTCCTACTTTACCAATCGAAGTTTCAAATACATTTAGTGTATTGCCATCACCTTGTGCTCATATCATTCTTTCTCCACCGGTAGGAATTAATTTTCTGTGTTTCCCTAGAATTTTGCCTTTTTCATCTATAAATAATAATGAATTATATAGAGTGTAATTGCTGGTCTCAGTATTTTTCTTGTGCAGTCCAAATACCACATTTATTTTAGCTTCACGAACTGCTTTACATAATTTCCCGGTCATTTTATCTGTAATAGAAATTGAATTCTGAATAAGTTCGGAATAAAGCTTATTAAGATTTTAGCATTGCTATTTGGTACCACCCATACCCAGTCCGGATATCCGGGGATAAATGCCTCGGGAATTACAACCAGTTTTGCACCATTTTTACCTGCCTGTTTAATAAGTCTGCAGAGTTTATTAACAGTCTTTTACAGATTCAGAAAAACCGGAGCTGCCTGGACGTTTGCTATTTTTACAAGCGCCTTATTTTTTATATTCATATATAATTAAGATTATATATCTCGGTATAAAGGAATGGAAAACCTATTTTAAATCAGTTTTACCTTCAGAGCGGTCTTTTGAGTACTGCGATCAAGTAATTACGTCATGTTTTTTGTCAAATTCCAAAAATTCAACAGGAGCACCATTTTCTAAAATCATTGCGACTTTTATTCCTTTTGATGGTGAACTTATCTCTTCGATTAATTCTTTTCCTTTTATCGCAGCTCCAAGATTATCGACTTCAAATGCAATATGCGGTACCTTTTTTATTATCTCTGCTATTGGACTGTCTTTTTCAAAACGCATCCATTCAATTCCATACTCGCTTGTCTCAAAACCGGAGACATAGAATTTATATTCAGGCAGATATTTTTCATTCTCTTTTATTTCATTTGTTGGAATACCTATATGATGAAACCGCATTCCTCTTTTTGAAACAGCAAATGGCTGCTCAGTATCTTTTCTTTTTACAGAATTATTATTCTCTGTCTTCATTTCCGTTCTTTTATTAAAATATATTATTCCTATAAGAAGCCTTGTATTTCAATTTAATAAAAAAGTAGAATTCGATGAAATAAATACCAAAACTTTTAAACATAATTGTGTGCAGTGTAATTTGTCTTTTCGTCCGCTTATCATTTTATAAAACCATCAATACTAAAAAATCACCTGAATGCCCCATATTAGCTAATTTAGCACACTATTTGTTTCCATTTTTGAAGTGATGGCTCTGGCGGAAATGATAAAAATAAGCAGGAAATTTTTTTTAAGCGAAGATACGATTATATTTAATGACAAAGGGCAATTCAGCTTTATATGGTGGGGGGATGCTCCTAAAAAGGCAGGTTCATTTAACAGGAAATGGAAATAATAACCAGATGAACAGGAAAAAAGTTTATTGGCTTAGCCAAATTTCAGGCTGGCTCGTTCTTTCACTTATTAATATCGCAATATATGCTTCTTTCAGTGACCTGACATTTCCGCACGTACTGGTGAATTTATATTTAAGCTTTTCGGGTATTTGCCTGACCCACATTTATAGAAGTGTAATTAAGAAAAATGACTGGCTTTCACTTCCCTTAAAGCAAATAATCCCGCGGGTAATTGTCGCCAGTATTTTTATCGGTGTAGTTTTGTTACTGCTCCTTTACACGGTTAATATACTGGGAGGTCAATTTAGTTTTTCCAGAATCAGATTAGGCAGATTTATATTTAGTGCATTCAATTTAAGTATTGTCGTTCTGGTTTGGGGATTGATTTATTTCTCGGTTCATTATTTTGAAAATTACAAAAAAGCCGAAATTGAATCCTTGATATGGGAAGCGGCCGTAAAAGATTTTGAATTAAAGACATTAAAGTCGCAACTGAATCCTCATTTTATGTTTAATGCGCTCAACAGTATCCGTGCTTTGATAGAAGAAGATCCTGCAAGTGCACAGACTGCAGTTACAAATCTTTCCAATATTCTTCGTTATTCTTTGAGAATTGAAAGAATGGAAACGGTTTCACTGGAAGATGAAATGCAGACGGTTGAAGATTATCTTGAATTGGAGACAATTAGGTTTGAAGAGAGGCTGAAATTTAATATTAAAATGGATCCACTATCCAAAAAAATTGAGATTCCACCAATGATGATACAGACTCTTGTTGAAAATGGAATTAAACACGGAATCTCAAAACGAAGGGAAGGTGGAGAGATATTTGTAAGTGCATCGATTGTAGATTCAAAATTAAGGATAGAAATAAAAAATAGTGGACATATAGATCAGGATTCTATACAAAATGCAAAAGGTTTCGGTATAAGCAATACAAAACATCGTTTGAGCCTGCTTTATGGTGAGAAAGCAGTGTTCTCAATAAAAAATAATTCAGAAAATGAAGTACTTACTGAATTAGAAATTCCAATTGGAGGTGCAAATTTATGAAAGCTCTTATAATTGATGATGAAAGACTCGCGAGGGTAGAATTACGCAGACTTTTATCAGCACATAAAGATATAGAAATAATCGGGGAAGCTGTTAATGTAGATGACGCTGTATCTAAAATTAATGAACTTAATCCCGGACTAATTTTCCTGGATATACAAATGCCGGGGAAAAACGGTTTTGAATTACTTGAAGAACTGGATTCAGTTCCAATAGTAATCTTTACAACAGCTTATGATGAATATGCTCTAAAAGCTTTTGAGTATAATGCTCTTGATTATCTCCTTAAACCTATTGAACCCAAAAGGCTTGAGGAAACAATTAAAAAAGTTATTGAAAGAAATAAAAAAGATTCAGCCGCTGCCAGTGGACAGCCTGTTTTACTGGAAGATGATCAGATCTTTGTGAAAGATGGTGAAAAATGCTGGTTTGTAAAACTTTCTACTATACGTTTAATGGAATCAGAAGGAAATTATGTAAGGCTTTATTTTGAAGACAATAAACCATTAATTCTCAGAACATTAAATTATCTTGATGAAAGGCTTGATAATAAAACATTTTTTCGCGCAAGCCGGAAACATATAATAAATTTAAAATGGATCGAGAATATTGAACCTTGGTTAAATGGAGGACTGCTTGTTAAACTAAAAGGTGGTAATAAGGTTGAAGTCTCCAGAAGACAGGCTATAAAATTTAAAGAGATGTTAAGTCTGTAATATTTTATTTTTTTAGAATTAAAAGGCAGGAGTCTAATATTTCCTGCCTTTTTTATTTATGGCATTCCACATATTTCTTCCCGGGATTTATTTCACATTTCATGATGAATTCTTATCTTAACACGATATAAAATTAAGTGTTGACTGGGAGAACGCCTTTTGATTTCAATGAAAGATTTTTTCAGAAACCCGGAGAAAACCAACTATTCACTTTCTCCGGATGGAGAGTACTTTGCATTTTTGATGCCCTGGAAAAGCAGACTGAATATTTTTGTTCAAAAAATTGGCAGTGATAAATTAATGCGTGTTACAAGTGAAACTAACAGGGATATTTCTGAATATTTTTGGGCAAATAGCAAAAGAATAGTTTATCTGAAAGATGACAGCGGTGATGAGAATTACAGGTTATTTGGTGTAGATTTAGATGGTAAGAACAATAAAGATCTCACTCCATTTGAGAAAGTTACAGTAGAAATAATTGACGAGCTGGAGGAAAATGATGATGAGTTGATTATTGCTATAAATAATAGGGACAGTACTGTATTTGATGTTTATAGGCTGAATGTTATTACCGGTAATTTAGAAATAATAGCGAAAAATCCTGGCAATATTACCGGTTGGCTTACAGATCATGAGGGAAAACTTAGAATAGCTGTTACAACTGATGGAGTTAATACCGGCCTTCTTTACAGGAAAAAAGAGGATGAAGAATTTAAGTTAATCCATACCTGTAATTTTAAAGAAGCTCTTATTCCGCTAATGTTCACATATGATAATAAATTCATTTATGCGAAGTCTAATATCAACAGAGATAAAACAGCAATTGTTAAGTTTGATGTTGAAAATAATAAAGAGCTGGAAGTAATTTTTGAACATCCTGATGTTGATGTTAGTAATCTTCACAGTTCCAAAAAAAGAAAAATGATTACGGGTGTTTCTTTTACAACTGAAAAAAAGAAATCACATTTCTTTGATGAAGATCGGAAAAAGCTTCAGGAAATTCTTGAAAGCAAGCTACCCGGTTATGAAGTTGTAATTGCGGACCTGAATAAAGATGAAGACAAAATTATGGTTAGAACATACAGCGATAAATCGAGAGGCGCTTATTATTTTTATAATTTAATCAATAAGGAATTCTTCAAGTTATGTGATGTTAGTCCCTGGTTGAACGAAGAATTTCTCGCTGATATGAAGCCGATAAAATTTACTTCCCGTGATGGACTCACAATTAATGGTTACCTGACATTACCTCTTGGACCTGAGCCAAAAAATCTTCCCGCAGTAGTTACTCCGCATGGTGGTCCCTGGGCCAGAGATTCCTGGGGCTTTGATCCTGAAACACAATTTCTTGCAAACAGAGGATATGCTGTTCTGAAAATAAACTTTCGTGGTTCGGTAGGATACGGTAGAAAATTTTGGGAATGCAGCTTTAAAAAATGGGGCCTGGAAATGCAGGATGATATTACCGATGGAGTTAACTGGTTAATTGAAGAGGGAATTGCAGATAAAAACAGAATTGGAATTTATGGTGGATCATACGGTGGTTATGCTGTGCTTGCCGGGCTTGCATTTACTCCGGATCTTTACAAATGTGGAGTTGACTACGTTGGTGTTTCAAATTTATTCACGTTTATGAATTCAATACCGCCCTACTGGAAACCCTTCCTTGATATGTTTTATGAAATGGTTGGTGATCTCGAAAAGGACAAAGAAATCTTGAAAAAATCTTCTCCGGTTTTCCACGTTGATAAAATTAAAGCTCCACTGCTAATTGCTCAGGGTGCAAATGATCCGCGTGTTGCAAAATCAGAATCAGATCAGATGGTTGAAGCTCTAAAAAAGAGGGGAATTGATGTACCATATATTGTAAAAGATAATGAGGGACATGGGTTCCAGAATGAAGAAAATCGTTTTGAATTTTATAGAAAGATGGAAGAATTTTTGGGAAGGCATTTAGGAGGAAAAGTAGAAGCAATTAATTAAATCTGGTTATTCTTTTTTTTGTTCTTATATAACAACCACAAATCGTAAATCAGCAAACCAAAAAACAAAATATACTCTGTAAAAAGTACAAAATTATACTCTACCCATACATCACTTACCGTTGTGAAATTTGAAAAATTAACTGTGAATAATAAACTGGTCACTGAATAAAAATTATAAAATGGATTTAAAGCTGCTATCCAACCAAGATACCAGGGAAACAAAGTTGTGGAAAAGATTATCAATATAATAAAAATTGCGTAACAGGCTTTTGTAAAATCTTTGTATAAAAAAGAAATAACACCAACTGAAATGATAAATCCACCTGCACAAATCAACCGGGCTGTCTCAGGGTTTCGTAAATAATGTAAAAGGGTATAGTATACAGAAGCATTGAACTGCCACTCTTTCAAATACGTAAATAGTGAACTGAACACATAAAAATCTTTGTAAATAAACGGAATATAAAATAATAATGAGATAACAATAAAAACTGCAGAAAATTTAATCGAATTTTTGAATCCGAATTTTTTAATGATAAGGGGGAGCAATATTACCGGGTACATTTTTGTTACGAAGGATAATGCAAAAGAAATGGCTGCTGGATATAGCTTATTCTTTTCCATTGCATAAATGAAAAGAATCATAAAAAATATTCCGACCAGATCAAGGTGAACATTAACATAATATTCCATGAGAATAAGAGGCATCCAGGCATAAAGAATTATATTGTTAAGATTGTATCCTTTCATGTATAACAGTTTGAGTAAAATCCACATAATCATCAAATCAAATAACAGGTAAATAAATTTTATGCCTGCCAAGCTTTCCCCTGCTATCATATAAGCAACTACAAAAATACCCTGAGAAAAAGGTGGGTAAATGGCTGACATATTTTTATAGGTAACTTTATCGTAAAGCCCATCGTGAAATTTATTTAATGCTTTATCGTTTGGTGGTAATAAATAAGGATTATATCCATTATATAATATTTTGGCTTCCCAAACATACCTGTTTACATCCGGGGAGGTGGTATTTATAGTTGAAAAAAGGGTTAACCTGAATATTATACCGAAAAAAATTATAAGTAATGGTATAAATAATCTTCGGGAATCTTCAGGCTTAAATTTTAGTAATCTTGCAATAAATTTTAAAAACGCAGAATCTTTGTTTTCTAACTTTTCTCCGGTTTCGCCCGGTAAAGGTTTAACCTTTCTGGGGTGATTTTTAATAAAATAAAATGCTGTGAGCATAACTAGAAAAGATTCGGAATAAATAAACATGTAAAGCGGGATATTTCCTTTAACGCCGTTATAGAAAATAAAAATCAGCAAAAAAATTTCTATAATTATCCCGGTAATTGAAGTAAAAATAAAATGTGATTTTTCACTGTGCATCAGTTAAAAAATTCCCAGGTTATACCAAAACGTATGCTTCTAGCCGGCATTGGATAATAAGGAACTACAAAATATTTGTTGTTAAGTAAATTTTGCCATGTGAAATAAATCATTGCTACTTTCTGAATTTCACCGGTAAGCGTAAAATCGAGCCTGTTGTTAGCATCAACAATTTGGGTGTATTGAGTGTTTTTGATTGCTTTTCTTTTGCCGTTGTAGTAGAAAACAAAACCTGCTTTTAAATCAAGATTGCCGCTGAAAAGGGAATCTCTGTAGAATAATCCGCCACGATATGTGTATTTGGGAACTAGTGATATTTCCTGCCTTGAATTATCAGAATTAAAATAATAGGCTCCATTATTTTCAACTATTAATTTCCAAAATTGGAAATTAATCTGTCCGCCAAAGCCGTTCATATTTGAATAAAACACGGGGTCAAAGTGTACGGGACCAGTAGTTGACGATTTTAACCAGGACATAGAGTGATCGTAATAATCTTTTCTTGAAAAGTATTTTGCGCCGGCTATAATAATACCATTATTATATTCAACGGAAGTCTCAAAATTTTGGGCATCCTTGCCGTAACCTGGATTGTTATAGAACGAATAACCTGCGTAAAGTGAAAAATCAGAGAGTAAATTAATTTTTACATCCACCCCCAAACCCCTTGAAGTATTATTTGAGGGGTAATATGAATTATGAGAAATTTTATAAAACAGTGAGGGCATAAAAATTTTAGTATTTGTATTAAATGTCAGTATTGCCGCGGCAGAATATGCGGAAAAATCGAAAGAATTTACACGGTGAGAATTGTAGCTTAGCCAATCATAATTAAGTTTTGATTTTTCATAATTACCAAGAATTGTTAGGTTCAATACATCAAACATAATATCGTGTCTTAAATGCAATCCAAATACATCACTTCTGCCGGTGTTTGCAATATAGGTAGAATCACTTCCTTCAGTAATTCCGTCAAATAAAGATTTGTAATAAAATGTTAAATCTGTTTCTGAATTCTCCATTAATCTTCCGAGAAACTTAAGGCTAAAATTTTGCTGCCTTGTTTGTTCCATTCTGTCAAAGTAAACAACGGGTGCAAGAAGTTCATCATAAATTACCGCTGCCGGATCTCCGGTTATCTGTGAAAGATCAACACCGCCGTTTAAGCCGGTTTTGGACGTAACATAATAGAAAGATCCGATTACATTTATCTTGTCAGACAAAAGGTACTTAATTTTTAATCTGCTTTGCCATAGACTATAAATGCTGTTCGTATACCTGTCATCAGTTTTCCTGTTAGTAATATCAAATGAAACATCGAGTTTTTTATATAGCCACGCATTAAAGGATCCATCAACCATCGCTTCACCGAATGGCCCCTGGTAATATTTTATCCTGGAATATGCCGGGCGTGAGAGGAAATCACGGTTAATGATATTTACGGAAACAGGGTTGTTATAAGGGCTGTATAAAAATCCTCGTGTAGATGGAACAATTTCAATAGAATCGATTGATTCTGTTTGTATGAGGTTTAAATCGAGAGAGTTTGAAAGTCTGTTGTTAAACAATACCCCATTTTCAAGAAAACTAATTCCTCCAAAGCCGGCCCCATAAAGAACAGTTTCATTTGGTCGCCCGATAAATCCGAAGTCTCTTGTAAAATCAAAAGGAAATTTTGCGAAAAGATCACCGGCGTTGCGGTAATCCATTCTTACAATATCTCGTCTATTAATGAAATAACCTTCTGAGGAAAGGGCAGATTGGTAAATAGGTTTTAATGTATCAATTTTTGCGGCTTGTTTGGAAGTATCTATTAATGTGGTTGTATTTGTTGTCTTTAAAGAATCCGGATAGATTTGTGGATCAGCTTTGGTTGAATCAATTTCCTGTGCTGATAAAAATTGAGTGAAAAGGAACAGGACACATAAGAAAATTTTCATCAGGTGACTTTTGTTTAATAATAATAACACCTGAAAATAATTAAATAATGCTTAAGCTACAAAAGAAGAAAAGACCTCAGTATCCATTGAGTTTGTAGCAATTGCTTTAACGAAACAATTTTTCCACGTGATATTACACCCATGGACAGGGGGCATAACCTGTGTCAAAGAAATTTACCTTAAAAGAAATATTTATAATGCTTGTTTCATTTGATTAAAATAATCTATATTTTCACTTCGTAACTAATTCACAAAAACTAAAAGGAATAATCATATGGCAAAAGCAATGACCAAGAGTCAAATTGTTGATCACCTCTCAAAAAAAACCAAGACAACAAAAAAATTCACAGAGCAATTCTTAAATGAATTGGTAACTCTTGCTCACAAAGAAGCTAAAAATTCGTTCACACTTCCTGGTTTAGGTAAGCTTGTGGTTGTTAACAGGAAAGAAAGAATGGGCCGTAACCCCGCCACCGGTGAAACAATGCTTATTCCTGCAAAAAAAGTATTGAAGTTCAGAGTAGCAAAAGCTGCTAAAGACGCTATTATGCCTAAAAAATAAGTGAAATTTGCATAGCCTGTTTAAATCGGGCTATGCTTTGTTTCCCTACACATCTTTTTGCTCTCTATCCAATAGCCGAAAGTCAGGCTGACCTTGTTAAATATCAAGTTTCTTTTTATTACCTGTGGTTGTATTTTAATCAGGCCTAAATGAAACTATTATATTCATATCTGAAAAATTACTGGAAACTTGTTATACTGGCACTTTTTTTAGCAGCCATTAACCAGGTTTTCTCACTCCTTGATCCCTGGATCTTCAGGATAGTTATAGATAAATATGCAACAAAATTCAGCCAGTATACCACCGCTGAATTTTTTAAAGGAGTAAGTTTACTTTTAGCTGCTGCGGTTGGAGTTGCGTTCATTTCCAGGCTGAGCAAAAAGGTCTGGACGTTGAGGAAATAAAATTTAAACTACGTGAAATACATCAAGCTCGTTTACATTTTTATTTTCGGAATAACCAGTTCAAACACAACTTATAAAATATTTTCTTTCTTACTTGTTAGCGTAGCGTTGGTAATAATATCAATTGTATATGCTAAAATAAGAGCAAAAGAAAAGCAAGAACTGAATAAAGTTGAATAATAAAATAATTCTCAAAAGGAATATATTTCTTTAAAATTTTGAGAACCAAAACTTTTTGATATATGAACAAGATGGTCTTAGAATACGTTCGAGTCCATTATGATCAATTTTCAATTATGGAGTTTCTATTAAAATGCCTGTAATTTTTATCAAAGCAAATTACCTCTGGAAAACTATCCCGACTAATTTGTCTGCCAATTCACTTTAATACCACAATATAAGCTGATTTTTGCACTTGAATTGAGTCATAAAAATTGTTATGTAACAACTGATAATAAATGAGGGATAAATTATGCGTACCGTTTTAGTGCTTTCAGCTATGATGATAATATCAATTGCATTCTTCTCAAACACCCAATCTGAACCAGGTTTTAATGGTACTGCTCCTGGTTGTGATGGAAGCGGGTGTCATACTTCACAATCAGGTATCGTTACTGCGGAAGTTTTGGATAATCTACAAGTTCGAGTAACTTTATCTGGAACGACTAGTAAAGTTGCGGGTGAATTAGTAGATGCAAGTGGAAGTGTTGTTGCTGTCAACAATTCTACCAGCAGTAATCCATTTATACTTACAGCTCCTTCAGCAGGAACTTATACTGTTAATGCAGGATACAAAAGTCCTTCAAGGTTATGGGGTACAACTACAGCTAATGTAACGGTTTCCGGTGTTGACGAAAAATTAATTGGATCCAATCCTTCTACTTTTGCACTTTACTCAAACTATCCGAATCCTTTTAATCCATCTACAAAAATTCGTTATGCAATTTCTAAAACTGCATTTACTACTTTAAAAGTTTATTCAGTACTTGGACAGGAAGTTGCAACTCTGATAAATGAAGAGAAAGCTCCTGGAGTGTATGAAATTAATTTTGATGGATTGAATCTTACTAGTGGAACCTACCTATATAAATTACAAGCAGGTAATTTTGTTGAAACAAAGAAAATGATATTGTTGAAGTAATTTTATGCAACTCTAACAATTTAGCAAAGGCGATTCAAATGAATCGCCTTTTTTTATAATCCGAGATTCTAACCTCAAATCCTTCTGATCTTAGGCCTAATTTTGTTAAAAAATAATTATTAACCCTAATAAAATATTGCATTATTTTATATATTGACGTTAAATGATTCCAGCCTTTCTAAATGATCGACTTTTTGACAAAAGAGAATAGTAATATGAAGAACATAAATATTGATTAGCCAAACTAAACATTTTACACAGCTATTAAATGATGTTTCCAAGGGTGATAAATTTGCTTTAGAAAAGATTTTACCTTTGGTTTATGAAGAATTGAGTACAATCTCGTCTAAATATCTTCGTGATGAACATAGAAAACATACTTTACAAACAACTGAATTGGTGCACGAAGCTTACATAAAATTAATTGGTAATGAAAAACTGACTTGGGAAAACAGATCTCATTTTTTTGGGATTGCTGCAAGATCCATGAGACAGATTTTAGTTGATTATGCAAGAAAACGAAAATCTCAGAAAAGAGGCTCAAAAGAATATGCAAGATCACATAAATAGCTTTACAAATTAATAAATGAACTTTCTTAGTTAACAGTAAAGGATAAAGGAGATGTTTATGAAATGTTTAATTTTATTATTTCTGATTATGTCCATTTCCATCCAAATTAATGCACAAGAAAAGAATCCATATATACACTAAGGTTCAGTTGGTAAGATAATTAAGAAGGAGAAACCAAGAGACAGGGAAGCTTTTTCGCCTATCCCTGTTAATAAATGGGTGGGTGTGAAATTTATTTTTTTGCCTAAACAGAAGAAGCTGCAACAAGATGGTTATCCTATAGTTAAATGTTGGTTACTTTTAATGAATAAATAGTTAATAAGCTATTTATCTACATACTTGATCAAATTAATATTCAAATTTGTTATCGAATGTGTACTATATACCCCCCCCATTTATTCATTAAATGCCCTGTAATCGATTATTTTTGTGTGTTTGATAAAAAATGCCTTATATTCTATAAAACAAACGATTTTTCGTTACCTATTTGTTGCTTTTATTACTATAAATCGTTGTAATTCATTATTATATAATGATTTACAAAAATAATCTATGAAACTATTATATTCATATCTGAAAAATTACTGGAAACTTGTTATACTGGCACTTTTTTTAGCAGCCATTAACCAGGTTTTCTCACTCCTTGATCCCTGGATCTTCAGGATAGTTATAGATAAATATGCCACAAAATTCAGCCAGTATACCACCGCTGAATTTTTTAAAGGAGTAAGTTTACTTTTAGCTGCTGCGGTTGGAGTTGCGTTCATTTCCAGGCTGGCAAAGAATTTTCAGGACTATTTTGTAAACGTAATTACACAAAGGCTTGGAGCAAAGATTTATAATGATGGGATAAAACATTCTCTCGAACTTCCATATTCATTATTTGAAGACCAGAGAAGCGGACAGACACTTGGAGTTCTTCAAAAAGTAAGAACCGATGTAGAAAAACTTATAAGCGCGGCAATAAATATTCTCTTTACTTCTTTAGTGGGAATTATTTTTGTAACAGTGTATTCTATAAATGTCTATTGGCTGATAGCGCCCGTATTTTTTGCTTCAGTTCCATTGCTTGGAATTGTAAGTTCAGTACTTAGCAAGAAAATAAAAAAGATACAAAAAGTTATAGTTGCAGAAACTACAGCGCTGGCTGGTTCAACAACGGAATCATTGAGAAACATTGAGCTTGTCAAAAGTCTTGGGCTAGGCAATCAGGAGATTGAAAGGCTAAATACCACAACCGATAAAATTCTTCAGTTGGAATTAAGAAAAGTAAAATATATCAGGAGCCTGAGTTTTATTCAGGGGACGATAGTTAATTTTATCAGGACGAGTATTTTGTTTTTGATGTTGTACCTGATTTATATTCAGGCTATTACAGTGGGCGAATTTTTCTCATTGTTTATTTATTCATTTTTTATTTTTGGTCCCTTACAGAGTCTGGGCGATATTATAAATACATACAGAGAAGCAGAAGTATCACTGAGTAATTTCCAGGAAATTTTAGATCTTCCAATCGAAACAAAGCCGGGGAAACCAGCAGCAATAAGTGAAATAAATTCACTCGAATTTCAAAGGGTTGTATTTAAGCACCAGACAGCAAACAGCAGGGCACTTGATGAAATTTCTTTTGATACAAAAAAAGGTGAGACAATTGCATTTGTTGGTCCTTCTGGTTCGGGGAAAACCACTCTTGTAAAATTATTGGTCGGGTTATACACGCCGAAAGCTGGAAAGATATATTATAACAAATATCCCGGTGAAGAAATTAATTTTGATGATCTGCGTGAAAAAATAAGCTTTGTAACACAGGATACACAACTATTTTCCGGTACAATAAAGGAAAATCTTCTTTTTGTTCGCCCGAACGCGTCTGATAAAGAATGTCTGGAAGTGTTAAGAAAAGCTGCTTGTGATAATCTTCTGGCAAGAGCTGATAAGGGGCTGGATACAATGATAGGGGAAGGTGGTGTTAAAGTTTCGGGAGGAGAAAAACAGAGACTCTCAATTGCAAGGGCTTTGTTAAGGAAACCAAATTTACTGATCTTTGATGAAGCTACATCAGCATTAGATTCTTTAACTGAAGAAGAAATTACCGGCACAATCAGGGATATTTCGACCAATTCCGAACTAATTACTATATTAATTGCCCATCGTCTTTCAACAGTTTTGCACGCCGATAGAATTTATGTACTTGAAAAAGGCAAAATAATTGAATCGGGAAAGCACAGCGAATTACTGGAAATGAAAGGATTATACTACGCTATGTGGCGACAACAAATCGGTGAAGGTGACAAAACAACTTTGCAGAATTCAACTAAAAATTAAGTGGTTGATAAAAAACTAATATGAAAAAAATAATTTATTTTATACCTGTTATATTTTTGTTTATCCTTATATCGTGTTCTAACGAAAATAATGCAAATAAAAAAAGCGGACTTGAAAATAAAATGAATAATATTGCCGAAAATTATGTTAAGGCTGTTTTAAAAGTTGGCCAATATGATCCGGATTATGTTGATGCATATTATGGCCCCGATAAGTGGAAGCCGAAGGAATCTATAAAAGATAGTACTGCAGAACTTGAGAATCTTAACGCTGATGTTGACAGCTTACTTAATCAAATGGAAAGTCTGGGAAAATTTAAGGCTGATGAAATTGAAACCTTAAGATTTCAATTTTTATCAAAACAACTTCTTGCCGTTAAAGCTAAAGTATTTATGCTCCGGGGAGGCACGTTTCCCTTTGATGAAGAAAGCAAAGCACTGTACGACGCAGTTGGCCCAACTCACGATGTAAAATATTTTAATAATATTATTACAGAACTCGATAAAGAATTACCCGGTAAAGGGAATATCATAAACAGATTTAATGAATTCCGAAGTAAATTTGTAATTCCAAAAAATAAACTTGATACAGTGTTCAGCGCTGCGATTAATGAATGCAGAAAAATCACACTTCAGCACATCAAACTTCCTTCAAATGAAAGTTTTCACGTTGAGTACGTTAGAGATAAACCATGGAGTGGATATAACTGGTACAAGGGAAATAGTTACAGCGTTATTCAGGTAAACACGGATTTACCAATTTATATTGACCGCGCAGTTGATCTTGCTGCGCACGAAGGATATCCCGGTCACCATGTTTATAATACTTTGCTTGAACAAAATTTATATAGAAAAAGAGGCTGGGTGGAGTTTTCAGTCTATCCGCTTTTTAGTCCACAATCATTAATTGCCGAGGGTACAGCGAATTACGGCATACAGGTTGTGCTACCGGGAGAAAAAAGAATTAATTTCGAAAAAAATATTTTATTCCCTCTTGCCGGCCTGGATCCTTCTAAAGCAGACGAATATTACAAGGTTTTAAAATTAGTTTCAAAACTAGATTACGCCGGAAATGAAGCTGCAAGAAATTATTTGGACGGAAAATTCACAAAAGAGCAGGCAGTTAGCTGGCTGATGAAATATTCTCTAATGACGAAAGAAAGAGCAGAGCAAAGAGTAAAATTCATCAAAAAGTACAGAAGCTATGTAATAAATTATAATCTTGGGCAGGACATCGTAAAAAATTATATAATCTCTCACGGTGGAATAGATGAAGATCCCCAGTTACGCTGGGAATTGTTTACCAGACTAATATCAACTCCGCAGACACCTTCCGGACTATCTATAAAAAAGTAGAATTAACAATTAATTAATTTGGGTGGCGGACAATTTTTATTTATATTTCGTTAATTAACGAAACGATATATGTTAAAAGATAAAACAAAAATATTTAAAGCCCTTTCAGATCCAAACAGGCTCAGAATACTTAAAATGCTGCAAACCAGGCCGTTATGCGTCTGTGAAATTACGGAAGTTCTGCAACTTGCTACTTCAACTGTTTCAAAACACCTTAGTATTTTAAGGGAAGCGGGCTTTATTTTTGAGGAAAAAGAGGGAAAATGGGTCAATTATGCTATTAATAGCAGATCATCAGACCAAAGGATCAATTCCATTCTTTCATCTCTTGATTTTTGGATTTCTGACGAGCAATCCATAATTCTGGATAAGAAAAAAGTATTATCGGTGGATAGAATTACGGTCTGTTCAAAATAATATATTTAATTAACATTTCGATATTATTCGAAATATAAAATTGAAAAAATACAGGATGGGGACAATGTTACAGATAAAAGTTTTCGGTACCGGCTGCAGTAACTGTAAAAAGTTAGAGGACCTTTGCAACCAGGTTGTCACAGAAAATAATTTTGATGCGTCGGTTGAAAAGGTTACTGATTTTCAATTGTTCGTTGAAAACGGAATTTTAAGAACGCCGGGACTTATGGTGAACGGGAAAGTGTTAAGCCAGGGGAAAATTCCAACAAGGGAAACTCTTGTTCATTGGCTTACCGGTTTAATAAATAACAATTAATGTGTATGTATGAATAAAATTAAGGTGCTGTTTGTTTGCATCCACAATAGTGCAAGAAGCCAGATGGCAGAAGCATTTTTAAATCACTTTGGGAAGGACAAATTTATCGCTGAAAGTGCTGGACTTGAACCGGGTATTTTGAATCTGATTGTTGTTAAAGCAATGAATGAAATAGGGATAGATATATCAAGGAATGATACAAAAAGCGTCTTTGATTTTTTTAAGGAAGGAAGAGCTTATCATTTTGTTATAACTGTATGTGATGAAAGTGCAGCAGAACGATGCCCAGTTTTTCCGGGGATTGCTAAAAAACTTCACTGGGGTTTTAAAGACCCGTCCTCAATCGAAGGAACACCCGAAGAGAAGCTTCAGCAAACAAGATTAATCAGGGACCAGATTAAAGCACAAATAGAGGAATTTATTATTAATCCGGATATAATAAATCATGGGGCATAATTCACTCATAAAAAAATTATCATTTCTCGACCGCTATTTAACGTTGTGGATTTTCCTCGCAATGTTTGCGGGTGTGTTTTCTGGTTATCTTTTCCCCCCTGTTGTTGATTTCTGGAATTCATTTCAGAGCGGCACTACAAATATTCCAATTGCTATCGGATTGATTCTGATGATGTATCCTCCACTTGCAAAAGTGAAATATGAGGAACTGCCCGATGTCTTTAAGAACGTTAAAATTTTAATTTTATCATTAGTGCAAAACTGGATCGTCGGTCCTATTTTAATGTTTTTGCTCGCAATAGTTCTGCTTCCAGATCATCCCGACTATATGGCCGGATTAATAATGATAGGACTCGCAAGATGTATTGCAATGGTAATTGTCTGGAATCAACTTGCAAAAGGTGATACTGAATACGCAGCAGGATTGGTTGCCTTTAATTCAATTTTTCAGGTTCTATTCTTTTCATTATATGCTTACGTATTTTTGACTGTTTTACCGGGCTGGCTTGGACTTAAATCATTCGAAGTTAATATTACAATAGGGCAGATTGCCGAGAGCGTACTGATTTATCTCGGGATACCTTTCTTTGGCGGAATGTTGACCCGTTTTATAATGCTAAAAGTGAAAAGCAAAGAATGGTATGAAACGAAATTTATTCCCAGGATCAGCCCAATTACTTTAATAGCGCTCCTGTTTACAATTTTTGTGATGTTTTCATTAAAAGGCGAATACATTGTAAAAATACCGATAGATGTAATCAGAATTGCTATTCCACTGGTCTTTTATTTTGTGATAATGTTTTTTGTTTCTTTTTATATGGGAAGAAAAATAGGAGCAGATTATTCAAAAACTACAACACTATCATTTACGGCAGCCAGTAATAATTTTGAATTAGCGATAGCCGTGGCTATTGCTGTATTCGGTATAAACTCCGGGGAAGCTTTCGCCGCTGTAATCGGTCCGCTTGTAGAAGTACCGGTTTTAATAAGTCTGGTTAACGTGTCTCTATGGCTTCAGAAAAAATATTTTAAGAATGTTGAGGAAGGAACAGTAAAACCACCTGACCTTTGTCTTTAATTTTAATTCGTGGGGAATGTTTTTGGAACATATAATCAAATTAGATAATAAAACAAAAATTTCCCTGGTTTTGTTTTTGTTGCCGGCCTGGGTATTGTTATATTTTTCTCTTGAAACGCTCACCGATCTTTTTGTCTTCGATTTGCTTATACTTTCAAATGATTCACATCTTACCTCAGCGGTTAGTTTTTTTGTTTTTGAAGTCCCAAAAGTTCTGCTTCTGCTTTTACTTAATAGTTTTTGTGGTAGGAATAATCAGGACATATTTTTCACCTGAAAAAACAAGAAGATTGCTGGGTGGGAAAATCGAATTAGCCGGGAACGGTCTGGCTGGATGTTCTGGGAATCGTTACTCCTTTTTGTTCGTGTTCTGCAATACCATTGTTTCTTGGGCTTTGTTGAATCCGGTGTACCTCTTGGGGTTACTTTTTCTTTCCTGATTGCTGCTCCAATGATAAATGAAATTGCGGTTGTATTGCTCTTCGGTTTATTTGGATGGAAGACGGCGGTAATTTATATGGTAACCGGTCTTGCAATAGCAATTCTTGCAGGGTACGTTATCGGGAAGTTGAAACTCGAAAGATATGTTGAAGACTGGGTTTATAAAATCAAGGCGGGAAATGTAGAAATAATCGAGGAAAGAATTTCTTTCTCCCAAAGAATTGATGAAGGATTTACTGCCGTTAAAGAAATTGTTGGCAAGGTCTGGATATACATAGTGCTTGGAATTGCAGTTGGAGCTGCCATACACGGGTATGTGCCTGAAAATTTTATGGCCGGGCTTATGGGCAAAGTCGGCCTGGTGGTCCGTCCCTGCCGCAGTGCTTCTGGGTGTTCCTATGTACTCGAATGCCGCCGGGATAATTCCTATCGTGCAGGCTTTGCTGGAAAAAGGAGCTTCACTCGGAACTGTGCTTGCCTTTATGATGAGTGTAATCGGGCTTTCGCTTCCTGAAACAATAATTCTAAAAAAGGTGTTAAAAATTCAGCTCATCTTGGTTTTCGTGGGGGTTGTTGCGGCCGGAATAATCATAGTCGGCCTGGTGTTTAATTTACTCTTATAATAATTTACCAGTTCTAACTTTGTACAAAGCTAAGCTATTGTAATAAATAGCATTAACACGAACATTCGTTTTTGGCATACCACCCATCATTAATTCCGGTTAATGCGTCCCTTTTACTTAAATTTCTTTATGAAATGTTAAACCAAACAAGCATGTTTTGCTGTCAAATTTGCAGTTTCAATAACATAATTTATTCACAGGAACAGCAATGAAAATCAAAATAATTATAAACAGCGTTGTAATCATATCTTTATTGTTATTAGCCGGAGCAAAAATACAGGCACAGGGCATGGCGCAAAGGCCCGATCGTGTGGAACAATTGAAAAAGGAACTTTCATTAACCGATAAACAGGTTGAAAAAGTTAAAGACATTTATGCAAAATCACGCGAAGAAATGATGAATGCCCGCGAAGAGAATATGGGTGATAGGGATGCAATGCGAAAAGCGTTCAGGGATAATACAGACAAGACAAATAAAAAAGTTGAAAAGGTTCTTACTCTGGCCCAGAAGAAAAAATTTGATGTGCTAAAAAAGCAGTGGCGCAAGCAAATGGAAAAAAGAAAGCAAAATATGCGTCAAAGAAACAATTAATTATTAGTAATAGAATTAACGGGTTTTAAATAAAACAATGAAAAAATTATTCAAATCAAAACTGTTCCTAGTGGCAATATCTTTGATAGTATTGTTTACCGCAGGATACTGGTACCTTTCTTCCTCCGATACAAACACTACCGAGAAATACAGGTTTACAAATATTGAGAAAGGTGATCTCGAATCAATCGTTTCGAGCACCGGTACACTTAGTGCTGTTACGACCGTTCAGGTTGGAAGCCAGGTATCGGGGACAGTCTCAAAAATGTACGTCGATTTTAATTCAAAGGTAAGAAAGGGACAACTAATTGCTCTTATTGATACAACAATATTGTATGCGAACTATAAAGATTCAGAAACTTCGCTGGCAAAGGCAAAAGCTCAACTCGAACAATCAACGAATGACTTTAACAGGATGAAGGTAATGTATGAAAAAAATCTTGTTGCGCAGAGTGATTACGACCTGTCTAAGTATAACTATTCAATTGCCGTTGCAAATTTACAATCGGCCGAGCTGAGCCTGGAAAGAGCTAAAACGAATCTTGGTTACGCGTACATCAAAGCCCCGATTGACGGAACAGTAATTGCCAGGAATGTTGATGCGGGACAGACAGTTGCTGCGAGCTTCTCCGCGCCGGTTTTATTCCTTATTGCCAATGATCTTTCAAAGATGCAGATACTGGCAAATGTTGATGAAAGTGATATCGGACAGATTAAGGACGGGCAGCAGGTGCGTTTTACAGTTCAGGCGTATCCGAATAAAAAATTTACGGGTGTGGTCGACCAGATAAGGCTTTCACCAACAACGGTTCAGAACGTTGTTAATTATACCGTGGTAATAAATGTTTCAAACAAAGATGGATTCCTATTGCCGGGAATGACGGCAACGATTGATTTTCTTATTGAAAGCGCGCACGATGTACTAAAAGTTTTGAACTCTGCCCTTCGTTTAAAACCAAATAACGAAATGATGAGTGTTATACAGAAAAAGCAGGAAGAAAGAATGAACAGCCTGCCGGATTCCGTAAAGGCGAAAATAAAAGAAAGAACGGCGCAGGGAGGCAGCGGTCAGCGGGGTGGAGGTTTTATGCAGAGAATGTTCTCCGGTGGAGGAGCCAATGGAGGTGCAAGAAAATTTGCCCAGCTCTGGTACCTTGATGATAAGGGGCAGCTTAATTTTACACCTGTTAAGTTGGGGATTTCAGACGGTCAGTACACTGAAGTTATTACAGATAAAATTAAAGCGGGTCAGCAGGTTATAAATGGTATACTTATAACAGATGCAGAGACTGGTACAAGCTCTTCACCTTTTCAAAATAATAATAATGAGCCACGTCAATTCAGGCGTGGATTTTAAAATTACGGGAATTGAAATATTGGAAACCATAATTCAGACAAAGAATTTAATTAAGGATTATCACACGGGTGATATAACCGTAAGAGCTTTAAAGGGAATTAACCTGGAAATTCATAAAGGTGAATTTGTAGCAATAATGGGAGCCTCCGGTTCTGGTAAATCGACACTAATGAATATACTCGGCTGCCTGGATGTACCTTCTGGTGGGGATTATATACTTGATAAAGTTCAGGTAAATAAATTATCCAAGAAAGAACTAGCCGATATCAGGAATCAAAAAATAGGTTTTGTGTTCCAGGGGTATAATTTGCTTTCTAGAACATCAGCGCTGGAAAATGTTGAAATGCCCCTCTTATATAACAGGAGCGTTCATTATCCGGATCCCGCTAAACTCGCAATTTCAGCTCTTACAAAGGTAGGTCTTGGCGACAGAGTGCATCATCATCCAAACCAGCTTTCCGGCGGGCAGCAGCAGCGGGTTGCAATAGCGAGATCATTAATTAACAACCCCGCAGTAATACTTGCGGATGAACCTACCGGTAATCTTGATACAAAAACTTCAATAGAGGTATTATCAATTTTCCAGGAATTGAACGACCAGGGGATCACCGTTCTGCTTATCACGCATGAGCACGATATAGCTTATTACGCAAAAAGAATTATTGAAGTTCGCGACGGTTTAATTCTAAAAGACTACCAGGTTGAAAAGAGAAAAAATGCCGTCGAGGACCTGGCAAACTTTAAAGTGGAAGAAATAGAGATTATATGAGATTAAAAAACTTGTTCAAAGCCGCGATTATTTCAATTGCGAAAAATAAAATGAGAAGCCTGTTAACCATGCTTGGAATTATTATAGGTGTGGGTGCGGTGATAGTGATGGTAGCGATCGGGCAGGGGGCCAAATCGCAGATTGAATCACAGATCAATAGTCTCGGCACCAACCTTGTTATTATTTATCCCGGCGCCGCGAGAACAGGAGGCGTAAGTATGGGGGCGGGTTCTTTTACACGTTTAACTCTTGATGATGTGGACTTTGTAAAAAAGAATGCCGTAACCGTTACCGGGGTTTCCCCGGTTATTCGTACAGGTGCCCAGCTTATAGGTGGTGTGGGGAACTGGAGCTCGGCTGTTTACGGTGTCTCTCCCGATTACCTGCAAATCAGGGCGTGGGACCTTGCATCGGGTGATTTTTTCACCGATACGGACGTGCGCACGCAGAAATAAAATTTGTGTGATCGGGCAGACGATAGCGAAAAATCTTTTTCCCGACCAGGATCCTGTCGGGCAGCAAATGAGAATCAGGAATGTGCCATTTAAAATAATAGGCGTTCTTACCGAAAAAGGACAAAACGCAAACGGACAGGACCAGGACGATATAGTTCTTGCCCCGTATACAACTGTTCAGTACAGACTGAGCGGGTTCAGATTTATAGGGCAGATATTGTGCAGCGCTCTTTCCGCGAAAACAATTCCGCAGACTGAAGAGGAACTGGCTTCTTTAATGAGACAGTCACATAAAATACAGCCGGGTGAAGACGACGATTTTACAATTCGCAACCAGACCGATATCGCTGAAGCCGCTCAATCAACCACGGATGTTTTAACAACACTGCTGGCTTCTATCGCGGGTATATCACTTATAGTTGGCGGAATCGGTATAATGAATATTATGCTCGTATCGGTTACCGAAAGAACCAGGGAAATTGGAATCAGAATGGCAATCGGTGCGCGGGGCAGCGACATACTTACCCAGTTTCTCGTGGAGGCAACCTTGCTGAGTCTCGGCGGCGGAATCATCGGAATATTAATTGGCATCGGGGCTACGAAAATTGTTAATGATGTTTATGGCTGGTCCACGTCACTTTCCGTTTTTACAATGCTGGTTTCGTTTGGTTTTTCGGGGCTGGTCGGAATATTTTTTGGATTTTACCCCGCGAGGAAAGCAGCCTCGTTAAATCCAATTGACGCGCTGCATTTTGAATAACTAAATTCTCTCCTATGTTGATTTCTATCTTCCTTTATATTGTTAGAGGGGGAGAGAATGTTTTTATTAAAAATTAATTATGGAGATATAAGAAGAAAAAATCTCTGTCGGAAACAATATTTTTTATGCTGCTGTTCATCTTACCAATAGTTATACACCTGTGGTGATCCGGAATTTAAAAGCCTGTGGATTACGGGAATTATTTAAGAGGCTTTTTCAGATATCGAATCCACTAAGTATTGAGATTAATGTAGCTTTAGCTGCCCGGGATCAAAAAAAATAATTTATTCCGATAGATTAGGTATAATCTGATCTACTAATATCTTTACATCCGTATGGCTGTAACTCCAGCCTATTTAACAATTTTAACCAATTTTGCCCTGAATGAATAATTATATTCTTAAAACTGAGAATATACTGCTCGATAATTATCCATTCTCGGAGAATAAATGTTGAAACTTTTAATATTGTTAGTATATATAACATTTATAGCTGGCATATTTGTTGACTTTTGACCGCTGTAATTATGAAGACATCAAAATATAAATATGGTTCTCTTACCAAAGAGTTGTTCTTATCGGCTTTTAGCCTGGTAGTCCTTTACATGTTTATGGGGTTTACGGCCACGGTTGAAGGTTTAAATAATCAGGGTGAAAAGATACTTACAAGCAATAACGAAACTCTTCAGAACGAATATAATTATGATTACTTCATTTCAAACAATGTGAATTTGCCGGCCCACTCTTTAAAAACGGAGAACCACTACTCGCATAAGTTTACGCTGGATAATATAGACGAAATTTCAAGCAGCAACAGGGAACTGACATGTACTGAATCCGATTATTATTCTGTCCGGTTTAATTTAGAGAATTCGACAAGAAATATTTTTAATAAACAGTTAATAATAGATACAAAATATCCAACCGATAAAGCACTCCGGTCCGACATACTTATAATTTAATACTACGGGTAAATTTTTAATTAAATCTCAATGAATAAATAATTCACCTTAGAAATATATTTAAAAAATTTAACCGGAGTTTAAAATGAAAGCTCAAACAATCATTAAATCGATTTATATGGTGCTTACACTGGCACTAGTATTTGGATTTACACTCGATACAGGCAATTCAAATACGATGCTGAAAAGAAACGATGCACAATTGTTATTAAATCAGGGAGGGAAAAAATGGGTTGCTCCTCCAATGGCCGATAAACTTACCAATCCATTAAAAGGAAATAAAGAAGCAACAGAAAAAGGCAAAGATTTATTTCAAACAAATTGCTTTACCTGTCATGGAGAAAATGGCCATGGGAATGGACCCGGTGCCGCTGCATTAAATCCAAAACCAGCAAACCTTACATCTAAAGAAGTTCAGAAACAATCTGATGGTGCAATATATTATAAAATAACTACAGGCTTTCCGCCAACTGCTATGATTTCCTGGAGATCAAATCTTTCAGAAAAACAGCGCTGGGAATTAGTCAATTACATCCGTGAATTAGACAAAAAATAAAACTTATAAAAAAGGAGATACATTATGTTGTTAAATAAGTTAAAATCATTTTTTGTAGTGGGAATTACACTAATGATCGTTTTTATTTATCCAAACACAAGCTGGGCTATTCCTAGTTTTGCAAGACAAACAAATTTACCGTGCAGTTCCTGCCATACAATCTTTCCCGAACTGACTCCGTTCGGAAGATTGTTTAAATTAAACGGCTACACAATGGTTGGTATAGGAACAGTGCAGGTTCGTGATACCAATGATGTAGTTAGTTTAAATTTGCTTTCTATTTCACCACTATCGGCAATGATTCAGGCATCATATACCTACAAAACCAATAAAGAGCCTGGTACACAAAATGATATAGTTTCACTGCCGCAGCAGCTTAGTTTGTTTTTAGGCGGACAGATCGCTCCCAGACTCGGAGCGTTTGTTCAGATAACTTATGATGACCAGAGCGGCTCTTTCGGACTGGATAATATGGATCTCAGGTACGCTAATCAAACTGAACTTGCATCAAAAAATCTGATTTACGGAGTAAGTTTAAATAACAACCCGTCTGTTCAGGATGTCTGGAACAGTACACCGGCCTGGGGTTTTCCTTATTCGTCATCATCGGTGACAGTTTCACCAATGACCACAACCTTAATTGAAGACGGACTGGGACAAAATGTTGCAGGAATAGGCGCCTATGGATTATGGAATAATCTTATTTATGGTGAATTTAGCGTTTACAGGTCCGCCCAGCAGGGAGGCCCTCAGCCGCCAGATAATACAGCCACCGGTATAATAAAATCACTTGCACCTTACTGGAGAGTTGCCTTGCAAAAACAATTTTCGGATCAGTATGTTGAGTTGGGAACATTCGGTATGTCAACCCAGATGTATACTGCAGGAGTAAGCGGATTAACAGATACCTATAATGATCTTGGAGTGGATCTTAATTATGAAAGGCCATTCGGCAGTAATGATTTTACTCTCCATACAACATATATACATGAAAAAAGAAAATTAGACGGCACTTTTGATGCTGGTGGTTCTTCAGGTAATTCTTTAAATCTTAATACATTCAAAGCTGTAGGAAATTATTATCTCCATCAGCAAATAGGATTTTCGCTTGGGTATTTTGCAACATCAGGAGATGGTGACGTTCTTCTTTACGCACCGGGTGCTATTGAAGGTAGTGCAGTTGGGAAACCGGATAGCAAAGGAATTATTGCTGAATTTGATTATCTGCCTTGGTACAACACAAAATTTTCAGTGCAGTACGTAGCATATAATAAATTTAATGGTGCAAGTGATAATTATGACGGAGCGGGAAGAAATGCTTCAGATAATAACTCTGTATATGTTTCAAGCTGGATTGCTTTCTAATTTGAAATAAAATATCAATTCCATAAAACCGCCTGCGAAATCAGGCGGTTTTATTTTTTCGTTCAAGGTCAAGTAGATATTGTTTTCGCCAGATTCCTCCCCCGTAACCCGTCAGGCTTCCGTCTTTCCCGATTATCCTGTGACACGGTATTATAATCGCGATCCTGTTATCGCCGTTTGCTTTTGCAACAGCTCTAACCGCCTTCTTATTACCGACAGCAATTGCCTGTTCTTCATATGACCTGGTTTTTCCGTAAGGAATTTTTAAAAGCTCGTCCCATACTTTTTCCTGGAATTCTGTCCCGTCTTTTTCGAGCGGGATATCAAACACTTTTCTTTTTCCTTCAAAATATTCACTCATCTGCTTGTCGAGTTTTGAAAAATATTTGCTTTCCCCGGGTACAAGTTCGCTGTTGTAATATTTTTTTATCCTTTTTAGTTGAGTCTCTATCATTTTTCTGTCAACAAACTCAAAGAGGCAAATACCGTTTTCAGTGGCCCCTGCAAGCATTGGGCCAAGAGGGGTTAATATTCTGGTAATAACAATCAGCTTATTATCTTTACTTAATTGCGGATTAAATCCGGTAGTCTTTTTAAAGAATGCGTTAAATCCGCTCAGCGATTCATAATCTGATGAATAAGCTGCTTCCGTAACTTTTTCTCCATACTTAATTTTCCCAAACGCGTTACTGATTCGAAGAGTTCTTAAATATGCCAGGAATGTCATTCCCATATTTGTTTTAAACCATCTTCTTGTTCGTGCCGGGTTTAAGCCTCGTTTCACAAGATCGTAATCTTTAATTCTGATAGCAGGATTTTTTTCTATTTCGTCCATCAAAGGTTTTAACCAATCAGGAAATTTCCCTTTAACTTCAAGGGGGCGGCAAATTTTACAGGCACGATACCCTTTAAGCATTGCATCTTTTGATGAATCGAAAAATTCAATATTTTCAATCTTTGGTTTCTTGGCATGGCAGGTAGGTCGGCAAAAAATTCCTGTTGTTTTTACACCGACGAAAAATATGCCTTCAAAGGAACTATCCCTCTGAAGCAGTGCATTATACATTATTCTTTTACTTGGCAGCATTTCCATAAAACTTAATATAATTTTATTAAAATAATTATTTGCTGGTATAAAAGTATTACTAAGGTTAAAAAACTGCTACCGTTTTTTTGACAAGCAATTTTATTTTGAATGTAATGCAGTTAAATAAAAAACCGGTGATCCCGGCGATTAGTGAAGCGATAACGGGTGCAAAATTATTTCCGATTCTTTTTTATAAATTCTTCTACTTCCGGCAGACCACCCTGATATATCAGGTAGCCATTACTGGGTTCTCTTTCAGTAATTTCTCCGGCGATTGGGGTTAGCATAATTTCTTTTACTTTTTCAAGATCGTCTGTCTGACCAAGTGCCCAGCCAAGTTTTACATAAGCAACTTCGGGGAGCATATTTGCCGCCGGTATAACACCGAGTTTCATCATCTCTCTTCCTGTTTCATAAACATACATTTGTACGTAGCCCCAAAGAGTCTGAACCGTCATATAAACAGCGACTCCGGCTTCTCTTGCTCTGTCTAACGCGGGATACATTGGTTTGTTTACGTGCCCCAGTCCTGTACCGGCAATTACTATTCCTTTATAACCATTTTGCACAAGTGAGTCGATAATATCTGGTTGCATATTTGGGTAGTAATAAACAATACTGACCTTTTCTTCGAACACTGCATTAATCGCTACATTTTTATCATCCCGTCTTTTCTGGTAATCCTGCCTTATTGGAGTAATTTTTTCTCTACTCACAGTAGCTATTGGAATATCACCAATTGTACGAAAAGTGGAACGATAACTTGAATGCATTTTTCTAACACGGGTTCCTCTATGCAGAAGCCCGTACATATCAGATGTAGGACCAAACATACAAACCATAACCTCGGCAATGTCACTTTCGGCTGCGGTTTTTACTGAATGAATGAGGTTAAGTGCCGCATCGGACGAAGGGCGGTCACTCGATCTTTGGGAACCAACCATTACAATCGGTACAGGCGAGTTCTGTACCATAAATGACAAAGCTGCTGATGTGTGGTGCATAATATCTGTACCATGTCCAATAACAATCCCACGAACTCCTTTTTGAATTTCTTCACCGATTGCTTCTGCAACTTTTTTCCAATGCATCGGACCTATATTTTCACTGAATTCGCCAAATAATTTTTCAGTTTCCAAATTGCAATAATCTGCCAGCTCCGGGACCGAACCATATAATTCTCCGGGGGAAAATGCGGGAATTACTGCTCCGGTTCTGTAATCAAGCCTGCTTGCAATTGTGCCGCCGGTACCAAATAATTTTACACGCGGCATTTTAGGATCATACGGAAATTCTTTTTCTGGAATTTTATAGTTGGCTTCTTTTCTTCCGTTTACTTTTATCTCTTTTATCCTTTCAGCTGATATGCCAATATTATAACCGACTGGAATTTTCAAGACTATATGAAATTCATCTGCAGTTTCAGAGCGGGGAAGTATCAATCCGGCAAAAGACCCGTCTTCTGTAATTAATTCAACGTCACTCCATACAAAGGCTTCGTATTTTTTTAATGTTTCCAGTGCGGCACCGCGGTAGCCTTTAAAATCATTATTTGCCATTTTTCTTTTCTCCCTTCTTCAGTCCAATAATTTCACCGACAGAAGTGGCGGGAATCCGGCCTCGAAGTTTTTTCATTACAAAGCCCATTAAAACTTTTTCTTTGTTCTCTGTTTTATAAAGTTTTTCAGTATCAAAGTTTTTCAAATTTTGTTTAATCTCTTTTTGTGCACTTTCTTTTTTTATTGGCGGGGGAATTACATCCTTGACAGCAAGTTTATGTTGAAGAACATTATACAAAATGGATAAAACTGCATCGCGCGGGATCAATCCTTTTGTATGATTTACGAAAATATCTTCAAAAATATTTTCGTTTAGTTGTTCAATATCAAAACCTAGTTTTTTTAACCTTTTGGGATATTGAATAAGTACTACAGCAGCAGTAGTTGGGTTAATCTTTAATTTATTGACTACATTTTTAAAGACTTCGGCAAACCTGGAAATTGAAAGTTCGCTAATTGTATCTTCAGGAATTCCCAGTTCTTTGTACCATTCCTGTCTTATCCATAACTTCTCAGGCAGCCAGGATTTTATTTCATTTAGTTTTTCCTCAGTAATTTTTTTAGGAGGGAGATCAGTATCGGGATACATCCTGTCGGCCCCCGGTAGAATTCTCTCAAATCCGTTAGTTCCATCACTCAACGCCTGCCGCGTTTCAGATGGAATTCCCACTGTAGCTTCCTTCGCCCGGATAATTATTTCTTTTACCGCCGTGTCTGTATCACTTTCGCTTCCCCAAACTATTACAAGCGTATCTTTTTCACCGGCATTTACAAACTTCTTAACTCTCAGCCAGTCCGATGAAGTAATTGTGTCGCCCTTGCTGTCGGAGTGAATCAAATTCGGGATAGTTGTAAGGCACGCGATAACCCTGACCCTGTCCGAAATTTCCTTCGAAAAATAAGTGTCTGTCTGAGTCTTCCAGTGCAGTATTCCTTGAAATCCCTTAAGAACTACACACATTAATTTTTGTTTTTCATTGACTGCAACTTTTAATGGTTCATAGTGCGGTTTTTTAAGAACATTTGAAATATCATAAGATTCAGAAACAAAAGTTTCAGGTGTGATATTTCTTTTTTTAAGTTCTTCTCTTAATCGCAGAAGATTCCACTGCCTCATTGCTTCATTATAAGTTAGCAGAGGGATTAATGATATTTTTGACACACCCTTTATTTCTATTCTTGTTCCGCCTTCAACACTAACATTTACATCTTCCCTGGCGGCCCCCATTCCACGCCTTACTTTGTGTGAACTTCTTACAAGCTTGCTGCATAAAACAGCAACTTCAGCTACTTCGTCCGGAGTGCGCATCGCTGGTTCTGTTACTGTTTCAATCAGCGGCATTCCGAGTCTGTCAGTATTATAAATTCTTTCGTGTCCAATATCTGAAATTTCACGGCAGGAATCTTCTTCGATCGACATTTGAACAATTTTCACTTTCCTGTCTTTATAAGGAATCCAGCCATTTAAAGCATAAATTGCTGTTCTCTGGAACCCGGTTGGAATGCTTCCATCCAGATATTGCTTACGTGCAATATGAAGTTCATCTATAATTTTACAATTATAAAGCAGACCTATCCCGATTGCTATATCAAGGGCCTGCTCATTAATTAAGAAAGGGGGAGTGTCGTCCATTTCATAAGTGCAAACGGTATTTCTATTAATTCTATAAACAATATTCTTCTTAGTCTTGAATTCCATCAACGCGGTACCATCGTACACACCCATCTCAGAAAGTGTTGGACGCATATGTCTTAAAATTTCCGCATCATAATCCTTACTATATTCTCCTGCTGGACACCTGCAGAAAAGTTTTTTTTCAGTTAAAAGCTGTTGATGAATTTCCAGTCCGGATTTGAAGCCGACCGTTTTATAATCTTCTCCGGTCATTTCATCGAAAGGTTTGAAGATGAAGTCGTACATGGATGAGCCGCAATAAAGTTTGAAATATATTGTATCAAATATAAACAGATATTGGGAATAATTCTTTTACGGGCAATTATTCTTTGACCAAAGGAATAAATTATAAAAAAAAGCCGGGCATACAGATATGCCCGGCTCCTATTATTTCGTACAGTCAGGTATGGGGGAGACTGGCTGCACAGACATATTAAACTAAATACGTAAAAATAGAATTAAAATAATTGGATCACTCATCTATTGCCGCTGTGAAATCCCATTTCATCCTCCCAGCCTTGTGGAGCAGTTAACATTAAAAAAATCATAAATAAGAGGGAGATAGACGAAATTGAGGCATATATTATAATTACATTTAACATTTTTAATAACTACGGCTGCAAATACAATTCTTATTTACAGCCGTGCTTAAGAATATTGGCAATATCAGACCAATCAAGCATGCAAACCAGTTACCTATCCTATTTATAGTGCCTCTTTATTGGTCTCTTATTGCTCCATAATTATATAAATATATAAGTGATTATTCAATCGTCCATAAGATTGAAAAAGAGACTACATCTTTTGGTCGAGAAAAACCTAGAACCTGATCCTGCAACATTTTATTTGTGCTTTAAATTGTAGCAGGTAATTTTTTGATGTGTGAGATGTAGCCAGCTTTGCTTTCTCTGCTTCACAACGGCATGGAAAGGCATTTCAGAATGGCGGTTTATTTTAATTGAGTGAAATCAGGTCACAGTTAAACCTTTCCCGTCCTGTGGAATATAAAAAGTAAAGTACGGGCTTTACCCTCATATTTTCTACAGTAATTTAACCATTTTGCCTATTGGTAATGTTTTAGGTTTTATAATTGGCTGCTGGTTTATTTCAAATGGAATGACAATCTACCGGCTGCTTACTTTCTACTTCCTGCTAATTACAGACCACTGGATAATTTCTGATTTAATTTAGAACCTGATGAAAAACAGGCCGCCCTTTTTTGTCAGCAGTCAATCCACAGCAATAACTGAAAAGTTTTCTACGTGGTGGGTCAAGCTGATTGTATTATGTGTGTCAGTTGCAATGCAGTTCTTATAATTGGTAACAACAACCTTGAACAAGTAAGCCGAAACAGTTTGGCCCGCTTTGCGGGAAAAACATAATTACCAAAGCCTTAAAAACCCCAAACCGAAAAGGCGGTCGCGTTGAGGCGAGGGTTATGTAGCATTTAATTATGTAATTTCAATCTTTAATATCATAGACCTATAACAATTCGTTGTGTACTCGATTAAGAACTAAATATACTTCGCGAATTGTGTCTCCGCATAGCTGTACGAATGAATCATCCACTTGGACTAATGTCGATACCTCTGATACGTCACCTTCAAGAAAAAATGATTCGTTGGGAAGTTTTATTTTAAAGGGTAGGGATTTTGCGTTTGCAACAAGGGTATCATAACTACGACCGCGACCGTGTTTAAGCACATTAATTGCTAAAATAAGATTTTCAAAGCGTTCATTAATCTCCAGTTCGTTTTCATCATCTAAGATTTTCTTAGCTTTATCAAATCCATTCGTACAATTAAGTCCTTCTTGTAGATAAGCTTCAAAAATGGAAAACATACCGACTGCAAAGATTGCTTTTTGAAGCTGTATCATTTGAAGAGTTATTACAAGTGATGTGGATCCGCTTGTTTCTAGTGCTTGGATTGTTTTCATATTTACTTTACTTAGATTTTCAAGGGTAAAGGCTGCGCATCTATCTAAATATTCTGTAAAACTATGCATAATAAGCCCAAATGCTAAATGATAATGGAATCTTTAAGTAAATACAATTATTAACTATTATTAAAATATCTTAGGAATACTTAATCATTATTTGCTATATAACGAAGTTGCGGCTAACGCGCCTGCCCGCCTCCGGCGTGGGTTGCCCGCCGGTAGGCAGGTCCATATTTCTCTCTAATCTCAGTCCAATCAAGTTATTATTATCAGCAGGTCCCCTTGTGTATTTGATCAGCAAAAGAATGTAAGGCATTATAAAATAAGACGCAATAGCTATTTATCCAGTGGTATGGTTGAGTTAGTTAACGGTAAAGTTATCCACATTTCTGCTCCAAAAGCAAAACCCCGGCTGTTAACCGGGGCTTTTTAAGGATCAGAGTGTTACGGAATTATTATCCCGTTTTGTATCAGGAATCTCGGGGGAGCCGAGCCGGACTTCTTTTAATTTCTTATCAGATTTTAATTTAACATTTAATGAGTTTTTATCTTTCCATTCGCGGATGGATTTTTTAACCACCTGGTTTGTGCCGTCATCAAAAATAAAATTTAACTCAATTCTTGTCGGTATATTTCCCAGCTTTTCAACATCCACGCTTATATCATTCCCGTTTTGCTTTACGTTTTTTAATGCAAGATCGGGATATCCGTATTCAAACCACCACGGTTTCCAGAACCAGGATAAATCCTCGCCGGCAGCATCGTTTATAGTATTAAAAAAATCGTATGAGATAGGATGTTTTCCGTTCCATCTTTTCATATACTCGAGCATTGCCTTTTTAAAAGCATCTCTTCCCAATAATTCCATCAATTCATAGTATGCTGAAGCAGGTTTGTTATAAAATGCAAGCCTGTCGTAATTTCCTTTGTAAGAAAATGATGGTGTTATCATCGGCATTTCTGTTTCGTTCCCGGCGTCCGTTTCGTAACCTCTAACTTCGTTAGCTTTGTATCCTTTGCCTCCGGGATAATTTTCAACTGTTTCTGTCAGGTAGAATGATGCCCAGCCTTCATCCATCCACGCGTACTTTCTCTCGTTAGTACCCATGAAGAACGGGAATAGCGTGTGTGTAATTTCGTGGAAAACCAATCCAAGTGTCCTTGCCGCTTCTTTCGGTGCTCCATCATTTGCCATCATCGGTGTTTCCATTCCGCCGCCGCCGCCTTTGTTGCAGAAAGATGTTGTGTGAGGATATGGATAAGGATATCCCGGCAATTCGTGCGATAGATAATCAATTGTCATTCTGGCATAAATAGCAGCATTATCCCAGTTAACTGTGCTGTCTTCGTAAACAGCGTTTGTTAAAACTCTTCTTCCTGAATTATCAACCTGCACGCTTGCGGCGTCCCATACGTAGCTGTCGCTTACACAAAAGGAAACATCGGTTACGTTATCAGCTTTGAACTTCCAGGTGTTTTTAGGATTGTTCACTGTTACTTTGCCGTCCTTAAAATCCTGCGCGCTGATAATATTTACTTTTTCATCAGACTGTTTTGCCTGCGCGATTTTATCAATTACAGATTTCTGAAAAACTTCTGAAGAATTCTGCAGTTCGCCTGTTGCCCATGCAACCATATTTCCGGGCATTGTTATTTCAAAATCGTAATTGGAAAAGTCATTGTAGAACTCAACAAATCCTGTGTAATCAATAGTATCCCATCCGTCGATATCATCATAAACGCTCATTTGGGGGTACCAGTATGCGATAAACATATCGTTGTCGCGGAAATTTCCCATCCTGATAGTAACAATTTTCGGAATGTGAATTTGCCAGTCTATTTTAAGATCAATTTTACTTTTTGGGGGAAGGGGAGTTCTTAACTTAACAAACATATTTGTACCGGAAATATATGCGCTGTCCCTTCTGCTGCCCACCTCTAAAGTATCACCGCCTACTACCAGTAATTTTATGTCGGTTCCGTCAGTTAGTTCGACTGTGCCTATGTTGAATTCTCTTACTCCGCCTTTTTTCAGAAAGTCCTGGTATAATCTTATAACAAGCCGGTCTAAGGTATCGGGACTTTCATTGTGGTACATAATTGTTTCCGAACCGACAAGCGCGCTGCTGTCGGGCAGAAGTTCCGCTTTTATTTTATAGTCGGAATGATTTTGCCAGTAATTTTGGCCGGGCATTCCGTTTGCCGATCTTACACCGGCATCAATTGATTTTTGAATATTTAGCGGAACGTATAATCCTGTTCCCTGGGCTAAAAGTCCGCCGGTAAAAACAAACAGGAAAATAACCGCGGAATAAACCAGCCGGGTAGTAAATTGTTTTTTCATATTGCAACCATTATAGTTAGTTGAAAAAAGTTTTAGGGGAATTTCTGAATTGAATTAATTTTCTCCTCCCCAATAAATGAACATAGCTAGAAAATTAAATTTTGGCAAGAGTTTTATGATGAATGAATGTTTGAAGCAATGGGGATGTGCTTTTCAATTACATTAAAGGAAAATCATTATACTTGGCAGGACATAACGGCGTTGCCGATAAGCGGCGCCCCAGCCTGCCCGGCGTAGTCCGACCTGTCCGGCGAAATGAAGTGAAGACGGAAGGACGAAGCAGGGAACAAGAATGCCGATTAGAAAGACAACGCCAATAATTTAGCAGATGGTGCGTAACTTTCTTCGTACGGACCGAAGGCAAATATTTTAATTAAAACGATATCCACTAAGAGGGAAGTTGAACAAAAAGTTTAAACCAAAAATCCTAAAAACCACTAACCGATTAGGCGGTCGCGTTGAGCCGCTTGTTATACTCGATTTATTGTTACATAAATAATTGGAATTACATTTTAATTTTAATCGAATCAGTATTTGAAATTAAATGATAAACAGTGTCAGACACTGAATTAAATTTCCAAAGTTTCAAACCTTGTTTGTATGTAAACATCTGTTCATAGTTTACAGGAGGTTTAGCTGCGAACGCAAATCCAAACTGAAAACGTCCGTTTATTGTGTATGTAATTGGTGTAGTAAAGCGTGAATATTTCCCAATCAATTCATCGTAAGAAAGTGAATCTGAAAATAGAATTAAACTGTCAATAAAATATGAATCAGCAAAACCAACTAACACACTATCAAGATATCCTTGATTGTTAGATGATACTATTGTTCCAATAATTTGAGAAGTAGGATCATTAATTGGATCTGTAGAATTCTCACATCCAATCAGTAGAAGAAAAACGATAAAGACAAAAAGTTTTATCATTAGGTCTTATTCCATTTTTTATACTTTTATAATTTTAAGTATTCTATTTAAAACAAGTGTATAACGACGTTGCCGCTAAGCCGCCGCCCAGAAGCAAACAACCCAAGTTAAAATGCAATGCCCAAAACCCTTAGCCAAGTATAAATTGTCAAACAAACTTGGCGGTACTTTGTTTATTAAAAACAATCACATTGAACAAGAATATTTACAAGAACCGAAAACCTTACAGCAAATCGGTTTTGAACGCATCTTATCGTGGTCGGGTTGATTTGCTGGATATACGCTATTACTTAAGTAACAATAATTTTTTTGTTTTTATGAACGACTTTGTTATTAATCTGTAAAAATATGTACCGCTTGAATAATTACTTGCATCAAATAATATTGAATGTTTTCCTCCGCTTAATCTTTTATCAAGTAAAACTTCTTTTTTGCTCCCAAGTATATCAAACAATTCCAATTTTACATTCTGAGTTTCTGGGATTATAAATTCAATTTTGGTAATGGGATTAAATGGATTTGGATAATTTTGTAATAACTCAATTGAATTTGGAATTTCTTTACTATTTTCTACACCAACAATTGTTTGACCTCTATATAGAAATATTATCCATTTTGCTACATCTGGGTTGAACGCCCCAACAGTTGGTGCGTAAAGATAAAGACCGACTCGAAATACACTTTCTGTTTCAACAAACTGTTTTAGAATAGAGATTTTCCTAATAGCTTGCCAAGCGGAATCTGCTTTTGATCGAAAAACTGAATCTGGCATTTCATCTACATAGTTCATATAGGAAATGCTGAAAGGAAAGGTAACATTTGTCGAGTCAAAACTAAATCGGGATGCATCCTCAATTGAATCAGGGTACGTAATTTGTCCAGTACCTGCCCACCAAATATCTGCTGCAAAAATAGTGTCACTAGACGCTGCGTACAAAAAAGCTATATTCCCATAATCAATTGGTGAATTATAGATTATATTAAATGGAATATATTGTCTGTCATAACCTTCTTGATATGGAAATTTCGTAAAATATCCACCTTCAAATTCGTAAGTATTGTAATCTACTTTGAGGAAAGCGAAATTTGCACTATCATAATCTAAGTTCCAACTTACTTGAGAAAAATATTGAGCGTTAAGAAACACAAACAAAATAAATATTTTCATTATACTTTTCATATTCATATCAAAAACAAATAGTATATAACGAAGTTGCCAATAACCCGCCGCCCAAAGCAGCAATGATTAACTAACAACGTATCTGCTTGCCGTCAGGCAGGTATAGTTCCACTTTAATTTCAGTCTAATCAAGTTTATTATCTGCGGGCCCCCTTGCGGATTAGATCAGCAAAAGAATGTAAGGCATAAAATAATTAAGTGCAATAGCTATTTATCCTGTGGTATGGTTGGGTTAGTTTACGGTAAAAGAAAATTCACCACCACTCGTTTTTCAACTGTTTTGGGGTTTTGCTTCCAGGGCTATTGATATGGTAATTAAGGCAAATACACCTTTTATCGTCAGAGGTATTTCTCGCCCCGCTATGCGGTGGCTTCGCCCTTCAGGCTTGTAAGTTCATGCCGTTTACCCGCCTTTGGCGTGGCTTTCCTTTGCAGGCTCAATAGCTCGAGGCCATCAATTGCAAATTCTATTATTGTGCCAGGGCCAAAGCAATCTCAAAAGAATATTAGAATATGAATACAAAATGGCCACATAGTAGAAACCCCAGGTCACCAACTTCGCAGGAATTGGCTATTGTGAAAGGATAAGGGAAGAGCAAAGGAAGAGGGACCGTCCCTATTAACTTTATTAAAAGCCGGGAATTAACCGGTTATCAATAAATTATTGATCATATTAGTAAATAATTATATATTGCCACTATTCATAATGCCTAAGATATCAGAAAAATATAAGAGAAAAATTGGAATAGCTTTCCTTTACTTCTATGTTTTATTTCTGCTAGTAGGGACTATCCATTATCATATCTATGACCTGAATCCTAAAGATTCATTTCAAAGTGAAGTTAATGCTGATGTTATAAATGATCTTACAATCGATTTCTTCAGCGTTTGTAGCCTGCACCAGTTTTCTCAGACAATTGACAACATCCATTATTCTTCCTCTGATATTATTCAATCACTCTCTGTTCTGGAATCAAATTTATTCTTTATTAGAATAAATAATTTCTTAAGTGTAGAATATACAAAAACTTCTCCCCGCGCTCCTCCACTTTTCATTTCCTGAATCAATAATACTTATTCCCAAGAAAACCGAAGATAACAGAAGTAAATTTTTGTCGTCGCTAATGCAGTTATGTATTTAGTTTGTACCTTGCTGAAATTCTATGTTGTGGAACATATCTTCCAACTTTCTATGCTGATCATTATTGATCCCTTACAAACTATTCAAAATGAAATTTATTAATAACATTTTAAATGGAAATGAAATGAAAAAGATAACCCGAATTTTTTTAGATATAAATGTTTTTCTAATAACTTTAATTTTACTATTTACAGGTTTTACGAGCTTATACTCAAAAGGAAAAGATCCCGATAAACTTAAAGGTGAAACAATCCACTTTACTGTGTCTGTACTCGACAAGAAGACTTCGCAGCCTCTTGATCTTGTAAATGTAATGCTCGAGAAGGATAATGCAATTGTTTATGGAGCAGCGACAAACCCCGCAGGTAAAGCATTTTGGTCTGATGTGGCAGTTGGGACTTATAAATTGGTTACTCATTATATTGGTTACCAGGATTACTCAGAAACCGTAAAAGTTGACCCACAACATAACAATTACAAAATTGAGATATCGGAAAGTTCCGTTGAACTCGGTACAGTTGTAATTCAAGGCAGCAAAAATACCAGGATTTCAACTTCGATAGAAAATGTCACAGGAAGACAGGTTTTTGAAGGAGAGACTTATCACGCTGCTCCTACCGCACAAATGACTACGTTAATTCAGGAAAACCTTGCTGGTGCTGTCAGGGCTCCGACTGGGGAAGTTCATATAAGAGGACAACACGGGGAGTATTCATTTATGCTTGACGGAGTGCCCATTCCTCTGGGAGTATTTGGCGGCTTAAATGAAATTGTAGATCCAAAAATTATATCCCGTGCAACTTTTTATACCGGAGGTTTCCCGGCTGAATATGGCGGTCAGATTTCAAGTTTAATAGATATACAAACCCACGTTCCCGCAGGAAGATTTCACTTAAACCTTTCATCATTTATCGGCAGTTATTTAACTTCTAGTAACGGATCAGCAGGAGAAAATGTTGGACAGTTTAGGTCTTTAAACTCAAATGGTCAAAACCTTTCATTGAGTAATCACTCCGGTAATCTCGGATACTTTTTTTCTGCTTCTAGACAGGCTACAGACAGAAGAATTGACCAGCCTGTTGAAAATCTATTTCACGATAATGGTTCCGATTATTTCCTTTTTGCAAAAATAGATTACCTGTTAAATGAAAATGACTATATAACCACTAACTTTAATTTTAGCAAAACTCAAACTCAGGTACCTTTTGATTCGTCCGAAGGATATACTCCCGACGACCAAAATACTTATAACGCTTTTCAAACTTTTTCATATTATCATATTATTTCCTCAGAAACAGATCACGAAGCTTCACTTTTTGTCGGGGCATTAGCAAGAGAAGGAGGATTAAGGTATATACCCAATGTGAATGATGATAACTCAACTTTTTATGGCACTGATACAACTACGCCTTATCAGATCGATCAAAAAAGAACCTTTACCACCCTTGGCCTTAGGACAAAATACGAGAACAGGCTTTCTCATAGATTTGAATATGCGGTTGGTTTTGATTATAGCCATACAAGCGGAAATGAAAACTTTAGATTCTTTAATACTTCAGGCGATGGCCCCATAGTAATGTCTGATTTTAAAGGTTATAATTTGGGCTTCTTTGCTCAAAGCGAAATTCATCCGACCGAGTGGATCAAATTTAATCTTGGCCTCAGATATGATATAAACAATGCACCCGCTACATCTAATCAAAGTCAGTTAAGCCCAAGATTTAAAGCGAGTTTTTTAATCGATGAGTTTAATACTATTGCCTTAAGCTACGATAGAATTTTTATGCCTACAAATATTGAAAATCTTGGTGCTGTAGCAGCAAATCTAGGTAATAACTCACTACCAACATTTGCCGAAAAAGATAACTTGTATGAAATAGATTTTATCAGAAATTGGAAAAATGGATTCAATTCAAAGCTCACTGGATTTTATAAGGAATCGAGTCCGGGTT
The DNA here is from genome assembly GCA_963748105.1 of uncultured Bacteroidota bacterium. Lineage (GTDB taxonomy): Bacteria > Bacteroidota > Ignavibacteria > Ignavibacteriales > Ignavibacteriaceae > JAKAGZ01. Next base: position 417,804 of record CAVVHP010000011.1, read on the forward strand.
TGGATGATGAAACACTTGGATCAAGTACAATTAAGGTAAATGTAAATATCAACAAAGTTAAAATAACAGGTATAGAACTGGCTATTACATACAACGATTTGAACGGTCCATTTTCAGCTTATCTCAACTCCTCAATTATTCACGCTTATGGAACCGGGCCTGTTTCAGGAGGCTTCCTTCCTTCTGATACAGGAACTGATCCATTCGATCTTGACCACGATCAGAGACTTTCTGCCGTAATTGGATTCAATTATCAGCCGGAAAACTGGTTTCTGAATTTAACAGGAGTTTATGGCTCGGGCCTGGCAAATGGAAATGACACTTATGTTTTTAAAACCGGATTATTCGATTTTAACCAAGGCGCACATACAACGCCTTCATGGATATTCAATGTTTCCGCGGGTTATACATTTAATGTTGGCAGTGGACAAACACTAGAGCCATCAATTTATGTAACAAATATACTTGACCACGATCATTTGATAAAAGGAGCTTTTTTCAGCGGGGCAAGTTTTGAAGAGAGAAGAAATGTTGTTCTTAAATTAAAGTATCATATTTAAGCAATTATTTAATGACCCCGGTAATATCCGGGGTCAATTTTTCGAATCAGCTTTACTCCTTTGCCCTTCAGGCTTCTAAGTTATCACTGTTTACCCGCCTTTGGCGTGGTTTCACTTCACAGCTTTTTGTACTCATTGATATTTGTTTGCTGCCGGTTATGCTGATTAGGTCGTGATTGGCGTGATTTTTATTTTAACAGTATTATTATTGTCCCATTGACTTTTTACTTTCTTATGCGGTTATGTGCTTTTTATTCTTCTTTTATTTCACCAAAAGGTTCAACTTGTTCAATCGTATTTTTATATGCTCCAATATCACCTATTATATCTTGATTTTATTAATAGACATTCTGAACGAAGTGCCTGTCCTGTTTTGCAGGAAGAATCTCAAGATTAGTATATGCAATTTTTTAGATATTCACTTCGTTCAAGACAAAACTCAATTTATAACTTTAGCTAAAAAATAATACTTATGATAATTATAAACATCTGATTAATAAAATTGACTGATCATCCTTTTGTTTACCGTATGAAGCTAACTCATTATTTATTTTTTCATAAATTTGGGACAATTCATCACGTCTGTTATTAAGAATAATCTGTTTTACTTTTTCCATTCCAAAGTTTCCATCTTTTTTATTTGATGTCTCTGTAATTCCATCAGTCAGTAATATGAATAAATCATTCTTGTTGCATACTGTACTGTTTGTTGTATAATTAAAATCTTTTGTCGCCGCTATTGGAAGCTGCTTTATTATCAATTCATCAAAATTGTTTGAATCATTTGCTAGTTTTAAAACCGGAAGATGACCTGCTGTTGAATATTCCACAGAATAATTTGGATTAAATTTTAAAAATGCACACGTAAGAAACATGTTTTTCTTTTTTAAATTATAAATTGTCTTGCTGGTTTCAGTTAAAATTGAACAAAGCGGTTCATCTTTGTTTAATAAAACTCGAATTGTGCTTTTAAACATCCCCATCATCGAACCTGCCGCAACTCCATGACCTGATACATCTGCAATATAACAGGTATGCGCAGTCTCATTTTCGAAAAAGTCAATTAAATCGCCGCCTACTTCATCTGTAGGATTAGAAACACCAAATATTTCAAAACGGTTATTAACAATTTCAATTTTGGGAACAAGGTTAGAGTGAAGCTCCTGCGCAAGGTTCATTTCAGCCTGAAGCCGTAAATTTTTTATTCCCTCCTTATTTATAAATATAATAAGCAGTATATATCCCAGAACAAGTGTCACTAAAATTCCAAAGGCATCAAAAGATGCTCTTTGGGGAAATTCGGTAAGCAGTAATTGGTTAGTCGTATTCCAAAGGTAATTTCCAACCAAAAACTGAAATAGGATAGTAAAAGGAAGAAATTTAAGATTTCTTGTAAAACTATATACGTAGAATACTGCAACAATCCCCGAATAAAATACATTTATAAAAAGCAGCAGTTCTGAATATGAACCTCCTGAAATCAGATCGATAATAAATCCAATCCCTGAAAATAAGAAGAATATCGCCAAGACAAATATTAGATATCTTCTAAATGGTATATATTTCCAGAATTTGCTTTTTGGTAAAATATTATTTTTTATCAATTGTGTCTTCTAAATTATTTCTGAGATCTGCTATTTATTATTTAAGTGCAGGTAAGATTGATTGTTAATATATTATATGTTTTTGATTCTTCGGTAAGAAGATAAATAAATTCAGTTGCAAAAGAAATTTCTCTTTAATAAAAAACTGCAGATATTGAATTTTTATTCGATTCATAAGCACCACTTTAAATTTACTTATGTACATAACGGCGCGATTGCAAATGCGCCACCCAGAACAAGGCTTCCGAATAGAACCACAACTGCCTAAGATTTAGCAAACTGTGCTTAATCCTGTCTCGCAGAACGGAGGGATCTTTCTTAAGCGCATTTTACAAGTTTAGTAATTAGAACGGCTACCTTTAACAAGTTAGCCGAAACAGCCTGTCCCGATGGAGATCGGGAGAACGACCAACTCTAATATTTCTAAAATGCAAAATGCGAATACGGTGTCCGCCTGATTGGCGGGTTAGGTGTTAATTGTTTTTTGTATAATCAAATGCATTGCCTTATCGCTTGAAATATTTTTAATACATTTATATCCCAATGATTTGAGATCCAAATTCAAATAAAGATTTTCACCACTTCCTAAAATTACAGGAGATACAACCAAATGTAATTCATCCACCAATTGAGCCTTAATATATTTACGAATTGTATTAACACCGCCACCAAGTCTAACGTCTTTGCCTTTTGCAGCATCAAAGGCATTTTCAAGAGCCGCATTAATCCCTTCCGTTACAAAGTGAAAAGTGGTGCCTCCTTCCATCTCAATTGATTCGCGCTTATGATTGGTTAAGATAAAAACAGGAACGTGATACGGTGGATTTTCTCCCCACCATCCTTTCCAGTTAAGATCTGGGTTGCCGCGGTACGGGCTGAACATATTGCGCCCTAAAATCCATGCGCCTATGTTTTTAAAGCCTCTTTCGGCAAATTCATTATCAACCCCGGAGGTACCTTCATTCTTTCCAAGAACATTTTGTTGAAATATCTTTGTGGGATAAAACCACTGGTGAAGATCCTGGCCTCTTTCACCGAGGGGATTCTCAAGACTTTGATTTGGCCCAGCACCGTACCCATCAATTGAAACAGAGAAACTTTCAACACGTAATTTTTGCATAAGCAGGCTCCATTATATTTTATTAATTCCGGTAATTCTTCAACTTCTTTTAGCTAATCTTCAAAGGTTATTATTTTTTTAATTTTAATAATAGATTTTCTAATTCGTTTAATGTCATCGTTATACCTTCTTTGAAGCCCATTTCAATCATCTTTTCCATACGTTCAAGAGAATCATTGTTTATCGTTATGCTTACCCTGGTTATTCCATCTTGTTCACTGAAACTCAAATCCCAATTTGAACCAGGCAAATGTGGATTTTCGTCTTTGTCAGCAAACACGCTGAAATATTTAAAGTTTGTTTTCGGGCTTATAGAAGTATAGTCTTGAATTTGCCAGTTTTCTTGTCCATCAGGGCTTACCATGGCATAAAATCTTCGTCCACCAACCTTAAAGTCCATCGATTTGGTTTTTGACATATAAGGTTTGGGTGCCCACCATTGGTCAAGAATTTCCTGTTTGGTAAACGCGTCCCAAACAAGTGGAAGTTCCGCATTAAACTCCCTGGTTATATATACTGTCTTAGCTGATTTGTCAACCGTAAAATCAAACTGCAAATTGTTATTCAATTTTTTTTCCTATTTATAGTTGATAAAACATTATCTAATTGATTAAACCTGTTTTCCCATATCTTCCGGTATTGTTCCAGCCATTTATCTATTTCTTTCATTTTTTCAATTTTAAGGGAGTAGTATATTTCTCTGCCCTGACTTTCCTGCTTAACAAGCTCGCATTCTGTCAGAATGCGTAAATGCTTTGACACCGCCTGTCGTGTTGTTTTAAAGTTGTCGGCAATGGAGTTGGGTGTCATTGCCTGTAATGCAATTAAGGCGATTATCGCCCGCCTGGTAGGATCTGCAATAGCCTGAAATACATCTCGTCTCATTATACCTGTCTTTAATAATTTGTGCAACCGAACGGTTGCTAATATAAATAGAAGTCTATTTTTTTGCAAATTAATTCCAATAATAATTCAAATTATCAGAATTTGATAAGAATTGACGTGTTTTTCTGGTTGGAACGATGTTGCGGCTAACGCGCCGCCCTGTACTGACGGGCAGGTTAGAACCGAAACGCCAAATGTTATGCAAACTGTGCTTAATCCTATCCCGACGAACGGAGGGATCTATCGTAAGCGCAGTTTGCAAACTTGTCCGCCTTTGGCGGGAATGTTAATTAGTACTATCTTGAACAAAAATGCCTAGCGAAAAACGTAAACTTAAAACTGCACTTAGCCCAAGCCGTTTCGGCAGTCGCGTTGAGTTTACCAGCTGCAGGCTGGCCGCATGTTATATAGCGTTTTAAAAATTATTAAATGCTGTATGAGAATCCAGCGCATATTTGAATGTCTTTTGTTTTTATTTCCCCATCTGCTTTTGATATATCTTTCAAACCAAGTGAATATATTCCATTAGCAATCAATGAAACTTTTTCTGTTACTGGTATCTCAACCTCAAATCCAAAGTCGGCAGTTAAGTTTGATAAATTGAAGTCTTCCTTAATGCCGAATTCCTCATTTCCGCTCTTTATTTTTGCATTTACCAAATGCCCATATGAAATACCACCAATTGTTTTAGCTAAAATTTCAGAATCAATAAACTTAAATAACAAATAAGGAGAGAGATCTATATAATCGAAATATATATTATGCAGGTTGTCATCAAATAAGGGGAATTTATTAGTCCCGCCCCGCTGATTATATTTTGCGTTTAGGCGGATTGATAATTTCCCAATTATCGGATAGTCGATAAATCCCCCGATTGAAAGACCGGTTTTGTTCATAAGTGTTACATCAGGTGCTTTCTCCGATAATGTATAAGAAGCAATATCAACGCCACCATTCAGCCCAAGTTTAATCTGACCAAAAGAAATTGATGATATAATGAAAAAGAATACAATAAGGAAAACCATTTTCAAGAAATGCTTTAGTTTCATCTGGTGCCCCATATTTTGTTGAGCTATATAACGAAGTTGCCGCTAAGCCGCCTGCCTTCCGGTACATAGGTATATATTCCAGCATAATTTCAGTCTAATCAAGTTTATTATCAGCAGGCCCCCTTGCGGATTCGATCAGCAAAAGAATGTAAGGCATTATAAAATAAGACGCAATAGCTATTTATCTAGTGGTATGGTTGGGTTAGTTAACGGTAAAATTTCAATTTGTTACCCTCCTTTGCTGCTTCTCCGCAGGCTCATATCTTCCTTGGTTTACTTCGCTTTGCTACGGTGGCAGGTTGTCTGTCCCGCTAACAGTGCGGACTTTTTACTAATTAAAGAGGTTAGGCTTCCAATTATTAGATGTAAACACTATATAACAATATTATCAGTAATATTGATGTAAGACATGAAAATATTGTTCTAATTACGTTCCAACGATTCCATTGTAATTCAAAATTTTCACGTGCAGTATTGCAAGATTTTTCATTTTCTGTATATATGTCAAAAGATTGTAATCTATTATTTAACGGTATATTAATTATCATTGTCGGTATATGAACACCTAAAAGATTGATAAGTAATGATAGGATCATTAATGTAAACTTAAATCCTTCAATTTCTTGGAAACTCAATATAAAAGTAATTATTAGAGTTATAATTGAACCTATCCATATTATCATAAATATAGGTTGACGATCTTGAATAACCTTATCAATAACTTGAAATGTTTTAATAAACTCTTTATCGCTTAAATTTCTGATTCCCGGCATAACTACGATAGCAAAAGCTAATAAAAAACCTCCAACCATTGAGCAAAGGAATGTGGTTGACATCAGAAAAATATAGAATACGTTCATTGATAATCCTCCTTATTCCGTTCAATTTCTTAAGAAGCCTAACGTAGTTGCACTCCAGGGTGGTCCATCCCGAACTGACCAGAGGATTAGAATAAACTGCCAATTGCTAAGCAAACTGTCTTTAATCCTGTCCCGAAGAACGGGGGAATCTTTCGAAAGCGCAGTTTGCAAGTTATTAATTAGAACTACTACGTTGAACAAGTTATCCGAAACAGTTTACCCCGCCCTGGCGGGAGAACAACCAACATTATAATTTATAAATTGCCAAATGTGAATACGATGTCAGCTTGAGGCACGAGTTAGGCTTTTTCAATTAGTTCGTTCTATCCCTCCTAGAATTCAAAAATTATTTGAGCCCAATTTATTTTTGCGGCCTAAATTTTTAATACATCTACGCAACTTTTACTGAAGGCTGTTTAAAAAGAAAGTAACCAAAACCAATTGTGAAAAATAGATATACAAAAACAATCAACCAGCCGAGTGGATTTAGAACGCCTATAACAACAGTTATTGTTGTAACAATGAACCCAATCAGGTCATACACAAATAATGCAATTATAATTGCTTTTCTTGCATCAGATTCTAATGCATTTTTTGCAATCCAACAGAGAAACATATTACCAAATAAGGCGGCACTATATTCCCTTGCCGTATACATTCCGCCATCACCCAAAGCGGCGCCAAATATTGAAAATAAAATATCAGGAATGGCAAGTAAAAGAATACCAAAAGCAAAAGAAACTAATGCTTTAATAATCATTAGATTTTTGAAATTCATATCACTACTCCATTTAATATTTTGAAAGCCTAACGATGTGGTTGCGAAGGCGCAGTCCAGAACTACAATGCCGAAATTGTTAATAATTTTTATTATTACAAAAAACTTTCATAGCACAACAACCTTGAATAAGAAATTTGAATCGGAACGACCAACACTAAAATTTCTAAAATACCGAGTGCGAAATCGCTGTCGCCTTGAGCCACTTGTTATACCACTTCTTTAATTTTGTTTTCAATTTACAAATTCTCTTTATCAATCCATTCATTATAGATTTGTTTTTTCATTATTGATTCTTACCCTTAATGAAGTAAACGTAATTGTAAATATTACTAAAATTATCAATACACCAATCCAATAGTGAATAAATATCGTATATAATAAACAAGCAGTGATAATATCAAGTCTAAGTTATAAAACCGATATGCGAAATGTTTTAATCTTTTATACACTCACCCAAAATTCAAAACAATTTTATTGTGATAATCAGTAAATATACGTTGCGCAAATGAGGACGTATTACTACCTTATAATTAATACTATCAGAAATTGATTTATAAATAAATCCATAGTAAATGAATTATATCATTTACAAGGATAATTAATCCATTCCATTGTCTTAAGTAATTGATACTTTTATAATTATGAAGCTTCGAGTAATATTTTTCCTGATGATTAGTTCGTTAGTTTATTTTCCCGGCACAGGATTTTCCCAATCAAGTCAGCCGGTTGTCATCCCTTTTGAATTTGTCCATCACATCATCATTGCTGCTCAGGTCGATGGGAAGAGGGCCGACTTGTTGTATGACCCGGTGCGTAATATCATCCTGGATCGCCAGTATGCAAACGAAAGAAACATCCCCCTGGTCGGCGGCGAGGAAACCGGTTACGGTAGAAGTGTAACTACGGGCGGTGGCGGCAGCAACCGGGTTGAAGTTTTGTTTGCCAGGAATACATCCCTGGAGATCAACAGCCTGTCATACAACTATCAGCTTACCCCGGTGATACCTCTCGATTCTATCATGGCTGCGTCATTAGGGCGCCATGTGGACGGCCTGCTGGGTATAAACGTTTTTTCGGATTATATCGTGCAATTTGATTTTACGGGGGAACGGTTTATCCTTCATTCCCCGGGTACATTTAAAGCACCGGACGGTGCAGTGGAATTGCCAATCACCTGGCTGGAAAATCGTCCGACTGTAAAATTGGGCATTCAAACCGGGGATACGGAGTCGAAGGCTACTTTTTTATTGGATTTCGGAATGGGAGGCACACTCCGCTTTACTACCGGGTATACCGATAGTCTGCAGCTCCCGGAGAAGCTGCGGCCTAATATAGCTTCAGGCAACGAAACCGGCCTGGGAGGGGCACTGGAAAGTCTTGTAGCCAGGCTTCCCGGGTTGAAAATAGGGGATATTACTCTTGATTCCCTGGTGGTCACCATGGCAAGAGAAAAAGAGGGGCGGGATGCCTATCCCCCATGGGATGTATTGGCAGGACTGGGATTGATGAGCCGTTTTACCGTGTATTTAGATGTTACCGGCAACCGGATATGGTTTCAGCCCAATAAACGATTTGACCGTCCGTCTGAATATATAACTACGGGACTCAGCTTTGAACCCCAGGATTTTAATAAAAAACAGATGGTAGTAAGTGGTGTGAAGGAAGGATCAAATGCAGATGAAGCGGGATTTAGACCCGGTGATATCATTTACGCGGTAGCGGGTGAGCAGGCTTCGGATTGGAATATAAGGGAATGGAAAGAAGCGCTTGAAGCAAAAGTCGGTGGCCGTATTCCAATTGGTGTGCAGAGAGATGACAAAAAAATACGTTTGATTCTTCTTATTTCCAGTTCTTTATAGAGGGAAATAATGTTTTAATGTAATTGTATCATCCTCAATTTCAATTAAATTATCTTGATATAACATTTCTTTTTTTCATCTCCTTCCAATATCTAATTATAATATTAAAATTGAAACGTATGTTTTAAAACCCTACTAAAATAACTTTATAGTTTCATAAACATCCCATCAGATTAATATTTTAGTTTTGCAGTATTAAATTTTATAAAAGCATAAAAAAATAAGACGCAATAGCTATTTATTTAGTGGTAGGGCAGGATTGGGTTTGTTAACGGTAAAAGAAAATTTCCCACCCCCCGTTTATCGCTTGTTTTAGTGTTTTGCTTCCAGGGCTATTGATATGGAATTTAAGACAAATACACCTTTTACTGTCAGATGTACTCCTCGCCCCGCTATGCGGCGGCTTCGCTCTGTAGAGAGTCGGAGCTCAAATAGAGATTTTCTTTTAACCTGTCAACTTGTAGGCAAGCAACTAATATTTTAGGCTATAAGAACTTTAAAAGCAATATTTTTTTTGTTCAGTCGAATGTAAAGAATAATGTACTGCCCGGACTGTGGATTCCATTTATCTATAATAATGTTTTTAGAAAACAGTAATGGCAAAGGCTCTGATTATTATTAAATTCTTTTATAAATTTGATTATTAAAAATAACTGGATAAACAAAATGGAAAAGCAATTTCCTAAAACCCTGGTCATTGGCATTTCAGTAACTATCTTTGCTATTCTCATCATTTACCTGTTTACAAAATTACCTTCCGGTGGTGAAAATCCTTCATCCCCGGATACAACAACTGTAGCATATGGTGGTTCGGACAAATGCGCATCCTGCCATAAAAGAGTAACTCCCGATATTGTAAACCAATTTGCCCGCAGTGTAATGGCAAAAGCCGGGGTTAAGTGTGAAGATTGCCACGTTGTTAAAAAGAATAATCCGTTAGGCAAAGATCACGAGGGTTTTTTTATTACCACAACACCAACTCCTAAAAATTGTGCTAGATGCCATCCGGCTGAAACAAAACAATTTGATCACAGCAGACATGGTGCGCCAGCTTGGGTTGCACTTTCAGGTCTGGATGATTTTTCAGCAGAACAAAAGAAAATAATAGAAAGCATTCCTGAGGCAAACCGTGGACCAAATGGAATAATTACGGCTACAAGAAATTCTCTTTTTGAAATCGAAGGCCCGAACGTAACTCCTGCTGCATGTCAGACCTGTCACTCAATCGGCAAGCCAAATAAAGATGGCAGTATAGGAAATTGTAATAAATGCCATTTACGTCACGAGTTTTCATTAGCCCAGGTTAGAAAACCTGAAATATGCGGACAGTGCCATTTAGGTCCCGATCATCCGCAAACAGAAATTTATGAAGAGTCAGCGCACGGAGTTATGTATCACACTGAAGGTGATAAATGGAACTGGAATCAAAAACCGGGAAGGCTTACTGTAAATGATATGCCGGCGCCAACCTGTGCAACCTGTCATATGAGCGGGTTTGGCAATCAGGGTACTACTCATGATGTCGGTCTAAGATTATCAAAATTTTTATTTGCTGCTGTTACTACTAACCGGCCAAATTTTATTGAAGGCAGAGTGGCAATGAAGTCTATTTGTGCCAATTGTCATTCTGGACCTTTTATTGATAATATTTATGCCCGTGCAGACAGCGTTACTTCTTATGTAAATTTAAAAGTAAAAGAAGCAAATGAAATAATGTCTGGCTTGGTAAAAGATGGTATTTTGGGTAAAGAACCATTTGCAAATCAAATTAGCTTTACGGCATTTGATCTCTGGCATTATTACGGAAGAACTGCCAAGTTCGGTGCATATATGCAGGGGGCTGACTATGTTCAATGGCATGGAATTTATCCATTGCTAAAGGAATTAAACAAACTAAAAGAAGAAGCCAAAGCACTCCGTGCCTCTCATAAAAAAGGAGTACGCCCGTGAATAATGTAGAAATTTTTCATATTGCAAATCTTAAATTGCCGACTGACAAAAACAGATTGTTGATGATTTTTGTTGGTATAAATTTAATGTTTACGGGCATAGATGTAGCTCTGGCCCATTCAATAAATCAATTTATTCCCGTTTATGAGTGGATACCGGTATTATTTTTTCCGTTCGGGGGTCTTAGCTGCATCTACATTGCATTCCAGCAAAACCCAAAAAAATGGAGTTCCATATTACATATCACCATTATGATGATAGGAGTGCTTGTCGGAATAATTGGAACAGCATTTCACGCAAACGCAGTTTTAAATCCGGGTGGTTATTTAACCTGGGCATGGGTCGTTTTTGGTTCGCCGATTCTGGCTCCCCTTGCATTTGCAGGCATTTCATTATTAGGATTGTATGCAATAACCGAAGAAGTTCAAGACAAACCCGGTTCATTAGAAATAAAAGGTATTGGAATATTTAAAGCGCCTATATCAAGGGACAAACACTTTTTATGGCTGGTGGGATTAGGATTTGCAGCAAGTACTTTAACCTCAATAATTGATCATGCTCAATATGGATATACCTTTTACAAATTAATTGCAATTGTTTACGGGCTCTTCGCCAGTTCGGTAGTTATTTCGCTTTGTGTTTCAAAAACCTGGAGCAAAGGGGATGAGCTAGTTTATTTTTGGACGATGATATCAGCCGTAGTTGTAGGTGTGCTTGGTTTTGGTTTTCATCTTTCTGCCGATCTTGCTGGGACTGGTGCTTTGAGCCTTGAAAGAATTCTTGCTTTTGCACCGGTACTTGCACCATTACTGTTTTGTGATCTTGGCCTGCTGGGTTTGTTGGTAGTCTCGCAGCCAAAAACAAATAATTGATTTTTTATTTTTCTATTATTACTTAATCTGGCAGCAGTAAGCAGAAATAAGTTTTAATAATTACTTTCTGTAAAATATGCTCTATTATTGAGCGCGTTTCTCTATTATTTTTTATTATACTCCCTGCCCCGCTATGCAGCAGCTTCGTCCCCACAAGCCCGGGACTCGTTCCTAGGAATCCCTATGGGATAAGTTCCCAATGTTTATCCGCGCACGCTGGCCGCTGGTTATATTGCTGTTAATAACCGATGCTACTAATAACTCTGCTTTCAGTTTTAAAAGATATTCCTTGTTGAGATGATGTGGATATCATCACCGCTTCTACAATTGGTTTTGCGACTTTTTTTGCTGAAATCCATTGTATCATAAATTTTGCAGCAGTACCTCCGCTAATATCTGTCTGCTTAATAATAAATTGTTTTGATTGAAGTGGATTTAATAAAAATTCATCTTCGATAAAACTCCTCACTAATTCACCATTTGTGTTGTAATAGTTTATTCTTGCTACAGTTATGCTGGAATTTATATCGGTATTGTGAATATTTAATGTTGCGGTAAGATCAAATGTTCTATCATTTTGGTGGTAAATACTTGAGTAAACTGGGATGTACAAAACTTCACCAAAAGCATTGTCACTTCTATAATTCTCCCAACTATATTCTTCAGAGAGTAGTAAAATATTTTTGGCTATCTGTTTTTTGTTTTCGGGCTTATTGTTTTCCATTTGACAAGAGGTTATCATTAAAAGAGGAAGGAAAAGAAAAAATATTAAATTTTTATAATCTAACTCCAACGGATTCTATCTAACAATATAACGAAATTGCCGCTAAGCAGCCGTCCATAACAGGGGACTAAATTAGAACAAAACTGCCAATAATTTAGCTGTAGGTGCGTAACTTTCATCGTACGCACCTTAGGCAGATATTTTAATTAGAACGAACACCTTGAACAAGTTATCCGAAACAGCATGGCCTACTTTACGGTGGCGCCCGGTTGGTTGCATCGAGCCAAACCCGGATTACGTGGAAACAAAAGATCAATTACTCAAAAAAAAGAAGCGATTAGTACAAATTAAAATTAACTTTCGTTATACTATTTCAATACCAGTTAATAGTTCTCGATTGAGGTGGGAAATTAAAATAATAGAGGAAGAAATGATTTCACGTAATTTAAAATCCGATTGTAATATTCAACTGTCTAAGTTGTTGAATAATAAAAGCAAAGAAATAATTGACGAAGCAACCGAAGCCCTTTCCCGCACACCATTAAAACATTATAAATCAAGTAGTACAAAGCAGAATCTTGAACGACTAACGAATCTTCTTAGCCTGTCATCGGGGGCTATCAAAACCAAAAACCTGATCCCGATGGTAGAGTATGCGCAACAAATAGCTAAGGAGCGCTATGAGGATAAATTTGATCTGCAGGAAATTCAAATGGCTTTCAATATACTTGAAGAAGTGATATGGAATACAATTACCACAGATATGACTCCTGAAGACTATCCAGAAGCGTTCGGATTAGCCGGCACTGTGCTTGGTGCAGGTAAAGAAGCAATGGCTGTAGAGTATGTTTCACTCGTAAGCAATAGAAAAGACATAAAATCGCTTGATCTTAGCGAACTTTTTAAGGGTGTGTAAATGTAGACCGGACCAGCAGCTTAGTCTTAAGCTACTAATTGATGAATTTTTCAGGTAGAATACTTCAGTCGGAATGAATAATGATGGTCCACCTCCTGAAGATTAACCACTACCTCCTCCAGATGGAGAGTTTCCTTCAATGAAGGATTAGCTATTCATAATGAAAAGAGCTTTCATCTAAATTAATGAAAGCACCTGCATTATAGTTTGAATGTTATTGCACTAGATAAATTGTAATAAAAATTCCTTATGGGCACAACAGGTTTCCTATCATATTGAGCATTCATAATAAAAGAAAATGATAGCTTTTCTGAAATGCCAAAGTTTAGTTGTGCAGAAGGAGAAATACGCGGATAGATTATATCTGCATTCGGTTTTGATTGAATATAGACTATGAAAGAAAAGTCAACATTTTCCCGAATCTTCCAGTCTATATTATAATAGAAATTCAGCTTAATATAATTTGTGTGAACATCTTGCGGATTAAACGGGCTTTCATTTGCCGGCACACCCCGATAGTCCCAGGTCTCCAATTCATACATCAGTCCCAGGGCAAAGTAAGAAATATTGAGTGAATCTTTATTTAAGAGAAAACGAAGATTTTCTCCGGCCAGAAAACGAGACTTCATTCCCCTGATACCATTCCATTGAAATTGGATAAATAATTCAGGTTGTAAATTTGATTCCCTGTTAAAACGATATCTTAAATGTGTAAAACCGGCATTTACTAATTTTACATTTTGTGTACTATTTAAATCGTATTCTGATAATAATATCAATAAGTCTTTCCTGATAAGGTATGTCAGGTCCGCACTAATTTTTAGATTAATTACTGTTTCATCTTCCTGGTTAATGTTTAATCCCATTGTAAAAACAGAGTATAGATCTTTATTCTTGGTACTGTCCCCTCCGGAAGATATTCTATCCACATTTAATATCTGTGCAAAACCAGATGAGATAAATATCTGCGAAAAAAATAAAAAACAAAAAATTTTACGGATTATTCTAGAATAGAAGTTAAAATTCATAGCCACTCTTTGCGCTTAAAAAATGCTAATAATGCCATGGCAACGCTAACCATTACTCCCCAGAATATAAAATAACTGTATTTAAAATGGAGTTCAGGCAGATTATCGAAATTGGTTCCATAAATTCCGGCAATAAATGTAAGGGGAATAAAAATAGCAGCAAAAATAGTTAATACCTTCATGATTTCATTCATCTTATTACTAATCGATGAATTGTAAATATTTAATTGATCTGAAAGCATTTCCCTGTAAGTATCTATTGCTTCAGTAGCTTGTGTTGCAAGATCCAATAAATCTTTTAAGAAAGGTATTGTTTTATCTTCAATAAGTTCATTGTCTGATTTCAATAATTGTATTAAAGCTTCCCTGAGCGGCCTTATAGATTTACGTAAGTAATTCATTTCCCCCCTGAACGTACTTATTTTTTCCATAACGTCCGGTTTTGGATTTGCAAATATTTCATCTTCAATATCTTCAATTTGATCTCCAAGTCTTTCAATAATTGAAATGTAATTATCAACAACTGTATCCAATAAAGCATAAGCAAGATAGTCTATACCTGTTCCTCGAATCCTTCCTTTTTGTTTTCTTATTCTCTCTCTTACCGGTTCAAATACATCACCGGGCTGTTCCTGAAAAGTAATAAGATAAGATTCACCTAATACCATGCTTAACTGCTCTGAGATTATTAGTTGTTTCTCTGCGTCATAACGTAGCATTTTTAAGACCAGGAAAAGACAATTATCAAACTCTTCAAACTTTGGCCGTTGTCCGGTGTTTAATATGTCTTCAAGTAAAAGTGGATGAAGACCAAAAATTTCTCCCAATTTTTGCATCAGTTCGATGTCATTAAGACCATCTATATTTATCCAGGATACTGTTTTAGTCTCTTTAAATTCTTTACCTTTAGAAATATCTTCCAGCTGTGCTTCGGTTAAATTAGATTTATCGTAATCGATAACTCGAATAAGAATATTTTCTACTTTTGTATTCCCAATAAAAACAAGCGAACCGGGAGCCAGGCCTTTATTTGCTTCACGTTTTTTAAAAAATCTGGCCATAATTTTTCCTTATAAGGTTTTATGGGAAATATTTTTATCGAATAAGAGCCAATTTTAAAAGAAAATGTTCAAAACATTAAGTTTTCAACTATGGTCTTTTCAAAATGGAGTTTATGTAGAATTCTATGTAAAACAGGAGTAAATATCAAGCTTATAACAACTAAAAATATAAGTCCTGAAAATAAAACATAACTTCCGGCAAATAATTTACCAGCTTCAGCATGAGTTTCGTTAACTGGGCCAATCCCGCCTTCGCCCTTCGGACACCTCACATAATGATCCCTATGGGGTAAGCTCTCGGTGACAAAAAAAATATATATAGATAGGAAGACTTTCCAAATTATGTTGGTTAACTTTTGGTAAACTTTTAGTAAAAAGAATAAAATAAATTGTTTGTAATGTTTGAGTTTGGCAGGCTGGCGGAGAGGTGAATAAAAAGATTTCTGGTTCAACCTTTTTGATCATAACCGCGCACTTATACCCAAGACCGGATTTTATGAATGGCCACCAATCAACAAGAAGAAAGTAATGCACCAGCTATATTTAAAAAATTCAGGATCGTTCTTTGCTGCAGCTCTATGGACAAAGATTTAGAATAAGATCTGTACTTCAATCATAACAGTTCGGGCCAATGAATTTATGACTAAGGGAGACATATACATACATCACGGAATGCCCCCAATATTATTACGTAACCAGGTAAAAGAGTATTCTGATAATTCACTGCAAAGGAATTTCGATTTGTGCATCCCTTATCCAAAAGATAATATGGGAATGAAGAGGGCTAAGTTATAAGGATTGTTCAGGGATAGCACAATTGAAATAAAGCGCTTGCACAGAGGAGCAGATAGAAATAAAAACTATTTATCAAATACTTTTAAATCTTCTACCCAAAACAACTCGCACGACCCACCTCCTGTATCGTCTCTTCTTAAGGAACTTATCCATTTCCAGCCTTTCGCAGTAGTTACCTTAACAAGATAGCCTTTCATTTCAATCAAACTTCCTTTATATACTTTATCGAATCCATCTTCAACATTCTCATCTTTAGGGATAATATGAACATTTGCACTATTTGATATAATTTCATCCCTCGGAATTGGTAGCTTATCAGATTGCCAAAAATACCATCTGTCTCTTTGGGATATATCTATATTATCAATCACGCTCTGATCGGACATTGAGCCCCAACCAAGAGCCAGATCAAATGGTGATAATTCACTTTCTTTCCCGAGGGAAAAATTATTACGACTCAATACTCTTGCCTTGATATCATATTCGGCAAGCGCTTCAACTGTAAATTCTCCCTTAGTCCAATTCTTCTTTATCACTAGGTTTGTCTGCTTTGGAGGAAAAGGTGCAGTTACTCCTGGAGGATATGTGATTATTGTTTCGGGATAAAAAAAATAAACAAGAGCAATTGCAAAAATTGCTAAAGTTACTAATAATTTTTTCATACTAAAGAAACCTGGTAACTTGAAAATTCAGAACTGTCTAATACTCTAATGTCATCCTTAGGTTTTATCCAAAGTTAACGATATAAGTAATCTGGATAAATTTATCCTATTCATAGGAGAATCACAAATGATTCGAATTTTACGTTACTGTGGCAGGGCTGTTGATGTTGTCCCATATCCTATAGACTGGAATGATAATGTGTAAATAATTATAGGGAAAGTGGGATTTAATTGAAAAACGTATGAATATCTTGATGGGTTTGTAATTGCATAGGACTGTATCTACTTAATGTATATTTTGCAAAAAAAGGAGTGCATATAGTAGAAGCCTTTAATCTATTATACAAGAATCAATATGAAATATGAAGTCAATTTTATAGCTGATAAAAAGCTGGTAATTATTAAAAATATGGGCGGGCTAAATTTCGCAAAAGCCAATCAATATTCTATTGAAGCCAGAAAACTTGCTGACCTAAATAATTGTAATAAATATTTATTCGACCATACAGATACCGCATTTGAGTTTGGTACATATAGATTACATACAGATGGTGCTGCGTTGGAAAATTTTGGATTCAAAAACTCGGATCGTGTAGCTATTATAATTTCGAGTGAAAGCGACAGGCATTTATTAAATAATAATAAAGTCTTTAACTCAGCTAAATGGTGCAAATTAAAATATTTTGATTTTTTTAAAGAAGCAGAAAACTGGCTTGCTAAAGATAATGATGACGATTCCGACGAAGAGGTTCTGAAAAAATAAAGCCCCAATAGTGAAAGTATAACCTGGTTAACTGGGGAACGGGAATTTTGAACCCGCATAAATTAAACAATTTACGGGTCAAGTTTGAAGGACCAGAATTTTTATGATCTACCACACATCGAGGTGAGGGAGTATTTTGTCAGGTTAAGTGGTTGGCGTATAGCAGAACAGTTTGGAGAATAAAAAGTTAGGAGGCTTATTAAATGCTAAACTGTTTCATATAATTAAATTAATTCATTAAATTCAACGACAATCATAATTCATTATATATATGGATTTAGAGAAGGAATTACTTAAAATAAAGCAAGGATTCATAGAATCTGTAAAGACTCAAAATCAGGTAATATCTGATTTTCATGTCTTATATGATTCTATAAATGAAGAGCTGAATAAATTAACTAAGGGGAAAAATGAAAAAATTTACCCACTAAGCACTAGTGGGGCAGATATAGTTACCTTAGAAATAAAAAATTTTAATAACACACTGTATGCGCTGATTACAAATAGCAAGTATTTAAAAGAAATATTTAAAGAAGCATTTTTTAAAGGGAATTATTCATTCATACTAACAACCGGCGCAATAATATTAAATTCTGATGTCCCTAAGAATATTAAAAATGATGTCGAAGGGATCTACCTATCAGTCTTGGAACTAACTAATGTTGGTGATATCGAAAAGGAACTTAAAGAACTTACGCGATTAAAAATTATAGTATCGAATTACTTAATAGCCGCTAAAGAGGGAATTGAGAATTGGTTTGAAATAGCAAAAGAAAATGAGACAGCATTAAGAAGTATATATAAAGTTGTAGAGCCACTGAAAAAATAAAACAATGTGAATATTAACTGGAAAATAAGTAATAACGGTATTAAGAGATTCAAGGTAGTGCGTTTAGTGTATTTAATTAAGGTCACAGATTCATTCGCCTACGATACATCTTGAAGTAGAACTCAATTATTTTATTCTCTTCCGGAGATAATTCATTATAACTTTTATTGTAGACAAGGCTATCTACATAGGAATACGGTTTACCAAAAGCAGTTGCTCAGCATTATAAATCAGTAAGTTAGGAGTGGTTGGTATAGTAAATGGCATAGTTGGAGTCGAAGCCCTGTGTCAATTTAGGTCAGTTCACATTTCTGAATAAAAAAAAGATGCGGGATCATTTGATTTCCGCATCTTTAGTGCACCCTACCGGGCTCGAACCGGTGACCTGCTGATTAAGAGTCAGATGCTCTACCAACTGAGCTAAGGGTGCGATGCAAAATTACGGAATTTCACCTCTCTTTCAAAGCTGGTTTGTCTCTTTTCAGGCTAAATATTCATATTTCCATGGTTATTATTGATTATTTTGTGGGAGCTATTTTAATAATTTAAGGTGAAGATATTTGGGCAATTTTATAGGTTTTTTAGCCGCTGTTTGTACAACAGCTTCATTTATTCCACAGGCGTTTAAGGTTTTTAAAACAAAAAAAGTTAATGATATATCCTTGGGGATGTTTTTGCTCATGTCTGTGGGCGTAGCTTTGTGGGATGTTTACGGATTTATAATCGGGGCTTTGCCAGTTATTGTTGCAAATACAATTACTCTCGTGCTATCAATTTATATTCTGATTATGAAGCTAAAATTAAATCATAAACAATCATATTCAGACAGCTTGTTATAATAATCAGAAAAATTATTATTTCACAAGGCTATTGGAAATCATACTATTATTAGATAAGTTTGGTATAAGGTACTGGATCACAAAATCATTTTTTATAAAAGTCGGGGGAGTTATGAAAAAAGTTTTGGCAATAGTAACTATCATTTTTCTGGTCCTTTTCATTTCGGCCTGCAATGTTCACGCTCAATATGCTAAAAAAAATATAATTGAATTAGGCGGATCTATATCTTATTCTAGCACTACCGCAGTTGCAAATGGTACTACAGCAAGTGAATCAACGTCGCTATTTCTGTTTCAACCGTATGCAAATTATTTCATTTTTGATGGCTTTTCAGTTGCATTGAGCCCTGGCATAACTGTTATTAGTCCTGCCGGCGCAACAGAATCAACCAAAGGTTATGCAATATTCCTTGTTCCGGGTTATACGTTCGATATGAAAAGTAATTTGTTTCCATATGCTCAGGCTATGGTAGGATATACTGCTCTAAAACAGGCAGGTACAGATTTAAGCGGTATTAGCTTCGGAGCACAAGCCGGGGTTAAAATGATTGTCGGCAACAGCGGTGCCATTAGTTTTGGTTTATCTTACATATTAGCGAATTTAAGCCCGAGCGGTGCAAGCAGCAGAAGCGGGTATAATAGCTTCGCTTTCACCATGGGTTATTCCATCTTTTTTAAGAAATAACGGGATAAATTCAACTGCTAATTTAAGAGCAAATTAAGCAGCAAGATTTTTATTCAGAATTTAATAATGAAACCGGCAGTGATGTTGATAAATTTATCCTCGTCTCTGCCGTTTTTTTTTATTTTTTTAGTGCGGCTTTTGTAAACCGGGATTTGTCTATATCAATGTGTAATTTTAGAGAATCGATGATATACTCAGTACCATCCCCGTTCTGCATCAGATCATTATATAGAATTCTTTTGGGATACCAACGGTTTTCAATCGGGGCTACCTCAAGCAACTCACTCCTTTTTAGTGGTTTACCGCTTTTTGCATATCTTTCCTCTTTTAATGGGAGCCATCTTTCTTTATCAACCCAAAGTTTCCTGCTGTAATATGTAATATTTTCGTGTTTCCCTCTAAGTTCAACTATATAACAATCTCTGCCATTTATATTTTCAGAACCTGTTACCTTTGCATTATAAATGTCTCTCAATTTTCTGTTTTCTGTAATGTCTTCATATGAGAGATCAGAACCCATTACCGATTGTCTTAGTAAATGTCCGGAGATAGTAATTATTCTGTCAGTCGGCTCAGGGAAATAAAGCCAGACCTGTTCTTTTAATTTTAGCATCTTTTTCCCGCGCTCCCGCGCCGGGTCAGTATATTCAACAAAAGCTTTATTTTTACCATCCACCCAGGTTTTAGATTTAATTGAACGCGTGCCGCTTCTTCCATGTATTATCATGGTTGTAAAACTGATGGCTTTGTCCAGAACCAGGTTTTTATCAATTTGCTTCAGTACTTCTAAGCCTGAGGGAACCTGGGCAAATCCATTGATTATGAATGCAATAATAAAAACTGAGACGGCCAGTATTTTTTTCATACCTCCAGTTCCTTAAATAGAGAAGCGGTTTGTCTTTTGAAAATTTGAATACCTGAAAAAGTTGTACCGATTAAAGTTGCCAATAAACCCGGGATGAAACCTATATAGAAACTTGTGAAGTTTATGTTTGCCCGTAAGAGATTAGGCATCATTATAGAGGAATTTCTCAGTGTTTGACTTATATCAATCCCAAATTCCTGGAGGTAAAGGGCTATTGCCAGGCCCAGGGCAGTTCCTATCACTGAACCAATAAAGCCGATTACAAGTGATTCGTACAACATGGATTTATAAATTCTATCTTTTGCTTCACCAAGTGCCAAACGCATTCCAACTTCGCCATATCGCCTGATTCCTGACATTAGCCCGGAATTTATCAAAACTATGGACATTGCAATCAGAAAAATACATACTATAAGCAGTCCAATGATATGTAAATATTGCAGGTATTCTCTCAGCCCGTTTTGATCGCCGAGTGTTAACATCATGGGTGAAAATTGATCATCCGATTTTATAAACTGCTTGTTAAAATTATTTTTTATTTCTGTAGCTTCATCTGGAAGGTAGAATTTGTTTTTATTAAATCCCAAAATTTCTGTCGCGTCATCGTGCATTTCCAGAGCATATTGTAAATCTGAGATATCGGCAATCATTGCTCCGCGATCCATGGCTGTCATTCCAAAATTTACTGTACCGCAAACGATAAAATTTTGTACTGCAATAGAGCCGCCCGAATTCGTTGAAAGTAGAGTAACAGGCTTGCCAATACTAACTCCCATTTTTTTTGCAAGTTCTTCTCCAATAATAATTTCTCCCGGATTTTCAGGAATGTGTCCTCTTACTACTGATTTATCCAGGTTAAGTCTTTCTTTCTCATTAGAGTTTTTGCTAAGTAGATTCACTGCCAGTCCGAAAACAGAATTTTGTGATTTCGTTTCACCATTTTCATCAGGTTGGTCCAGTAGTCCGACAAATCTTATTCTGGGCGTCCATTCATATTCGGGATATTTACTATTAAGGGACTGAATAATTTTTTCTATACCTGCAAGAGCCAGGTCATTAGGCATCCGGCTTGCGGATTTATTGTAAGCACGTGTCATTACTTTTAGGTGTCCTGTTTCAAACCGGGCATTAGAATTAACCATGTCATTCAATTCCCCGTTAATAAAAGAATAAACAACAGTAGTTAACAGGACACCGAAGGAAACGACAATAACCGGGAACAGACTTCTGTGATGATCTCTTAGCATACCTTTGATTAAAAACCATATCATGATTATTTTCCCCTTTAAAGCATCAGTTGGTTTCAGTTTTGCTATTCTACGCGTGGGAAGGAAAGTGACAACAATTACTGAGATAAAAAGTATGAGTCCAGTCAAAAGATAAATGTCGAGTCCATATTTTGGATATAAAGTTAGTCCGATTGCAAATTGAGATTGTTGTATCATCTGCGGCAGAACTATGCCTTTTTCTTTCAGGAAATAGAAAAGGGGAAGACCGTAAACAGAGCCGACGATAAAAGCTAATATACCTGTAATGCAACCTTCAAGAGCAAATAAAATTATTATACTCCATTTTGTCATTCCAAGAGCCATAAGAGTTCCAATTTCTTTATGTCGTTTGAAGATTGAAAGAACCTGTGTATCGAATACTGCAAGAAGCGCTATTCCGATAAGCATGATGTACAATAAACTGGAGTATATTTTCCTTCTTTCGACGTTTTCATTAAGGTCCTTTAAAAGAAAATTTTGATCCTTAAATATCCAGTACCGGCTATTTGTATGAATACTGTTTTTATCTTTATTAACAATAATTATAGTTGCCTGATCGGGAGCCTGAATCATATTTTGCAGCCTGTCCAGCGGAACCCATATCTGATTCCTGTCAATTAATGGTGCTAAAATATCAATAACTTTTACAATTTTTATGTCTCCTGCATCATAAGTCCCTTTAACATTCCGCCACCTCGCGCTGAAATAATCACCTTCCTGCAAGCCAGTGCTTTTGGCCATTCTTGAACCTATAAACCCGGGTATTGAGGTATTGTCACTATTTCCTTTCAGAACTGAAGACGGAAGGTTTACAGTCTTTTGATCTGGGTCAATACCTTTGAGACGAACAGACTGTATAAGATTTCTTGGAAATATTGATGCCGAAACAATTAAAACAGCCGAAGCATTTCTTTCCCTTATTTCTTTTTGTAATTCAGCCGGAATTTCCGAATGTGATATTTCCAGTGAAAAAGGGTCATAGTTTTTTTGCCAGAATTGTCCGCCCCCTACATGGGAATCGATTTCCGCATCTCTTATCTGATGTGACATTCCATCATAAATGCCTTCTGTCAAAATAATAGCTACAAATACAAAGGATAGAACCAACACATTTAACCATGTTCTTAATCCGGCATGAGTAATATTTCTAATGGCTAATTTTAATAAAAACATAATAACTTCCGGCTCTTAGTTCAGATTGACATCATCAACAACTTTTCCATCTTTAAGCATTACTTTTCTGCGCAGGTATCCAATGACCTTTTCATCATGAGTAGCAAATATAAATGTCGTTTTCAGTTCCTGGTTTAATTTCCGCATAGTTTTAAGAATGTTATGTGAATTTGCTGAATCGAGATTGGCTGTAGGTTCATCAGCAATTACAATTTTAGGCAATTTTACCATTGCCCTTGCTACGGCAACTCTCTGGCTTTCACCGCCTGATAACTGGTTTGGTCTTGAATATGCTTTATCTGACAAACCAACCCATTCCAAAGCTTTCATAACAGCTTCTTGCCTTTCGTTTTTATCTTTCTTTAAAAGCAGCAGCGGGAATTCCACATTTTCAAAAACGGTATATACAGGCAAAAGGTTATAAGTCTGGAAAATAAAACCGATAGATTCATTCCTGAGTTTTGCAGCTTCTTTATGACTTAATTCATTGATACTTTTTTCCATGACGAAAGCATTACCCCCGGTTGCATTATCTAAAGCTCCAATTATATTCAACAGGGTAGTTTTCCCCGAGCCACTCGGTCCAACAAACCCGCAGAATTCGCCTTCATTGATTGAAAGGGAAATATCATTAAGGGCTCTGAAATAATTTTTGCCTGTTGGATAATCTTTGAAAAGTTTTTTTATTTCTATGATCCTAGAATCTTTCATAAAATATTCCTTTAGCACCAGGATTAATAATTAAACACCAGCATCAGTTGTAGGCCATACCCGGATAGCAAAGAGTTTTCCCCGTTAAAGAATAAACTTCCGCCATTTTCCGGGTAATGAAATAGGGCAAAATTTAATAATAAAACTATCGTATGTCCTCTGAAACTGAAAATATTGATAGAGATTTTTATTATCCCAGTCGTAATATTCCTGTAAAGAAATATTATCGAACACACCTATAGGATATGAAATCATTGTTGCTGATATCTGCCTGCTCTGACCTGTACTCCAGAATGAGTCGGAAAAAGTCGTGAGTAAATGTTCCGCCATGATATAAATTCCATTTCCCACCGGGATTGTGTAATCTGTTCCGAGTGTTGTCATCCGGTTCCATTTATAAGCCGTTAAGCTTGAAATGTTTTGCTGCCAGGCTGATTCGAACCAAAGTGCCAATTCCGATATCCCAGCGCCCATCCAATGCATAACGGTTTTCCCAATAATAATACAATGAAGCATCAACTCTTCTTGTATGAAATGTTGCACCGATTTCTCCATCGAAGGCAGGTAACTGAAAACGTCCCCCGACTTCGGGTGCTCTTTTTTCGGTAGGTAAAAGTTCATAACCTTTGTTCTCTGTATTTCCATAGAGACACCATAACCATAAAAGAGAATTATCGAGGAAACTATATTTAAAACGCAGAGCATAAACCCCATCTGTAAGTTTAAGAGGATCCCTTGGATCAATTCTATCAAACCACATAAGAGGACGTAATAGCCGGGCAGGTCCAAAGTTTATTTTTTGTAGACCAATTTGTAATTCACTTTGTGCAGTTGTGTATCGGAAAATTGCCCTGTAAAGTTTAACCTTAAATTCACTCGTTGTAAAATCAGTTATGTAATAAGAGTTGAACAATATTTCTGTATTTAGTACTTCATCTTCGTTCAGATAGTAGTTATAATTAAATTGCGGAATATATCGCAAACCATAGCTCCCATTCCAGTTTTCATTAATCTTTACACCTGTACCCCATGATGAAATCTGGCCATTGAAGCGGATGTTCTGGCTTTTTGAATCAGCAGTAATAGTCATAAACAGGATAATAAAACAGAACCATCCGGTTTAAGGGAAATTGATTATTATACACTGTTATCGACCTGTTTACGTTTACTTAATAGACCAAAATTTATTATGTGTTTATTATTTCCAAGCACTATTATTCCTTTGTGAATTCAAGTGTTACCGGTAACATATTCCCGCTTTCAGGATCTGTTATTGTGGTTGTTGTCTGCAAAATATTTTTATTTAACTGGCAAGGGAAGTTGAAAATGCCCTCAGATGATGTGAGTGTTAGAACCGAATTCGCAATATTCCAGTTTCCGCTATCATTAGTAATATCACCTCTGTTATTTTGATTTCGTTGATATGTTTTATCATTGTTTAGAGTAATGGTCATAGTCAGGTTTTCTTCAGTAGGTGATAGTTCTTTTTTGCCGGAAGGATATGAAGCTGTTATTTTTGTAAGGTTCCAGGTACCAACCAGTTCTTCTTCGGGTATATCAGGGGAAAGAATATATTCTTCGCAACCGATAAAGGACAGGGCAGCAATAATAATAAATAAAAGAAGAGAAGTCCTGAGCCGAATCATTTAATCCCCTGTAGATTCGAACATTATTCAATGTTAACTTAAGCTATATTAATACATTATAAATTTATGATAATTTATTCTGCATTACAATGATAAATCCGGTTAGTAGCATGTTAAACAAAGTTTGGGAAGTAAATTTATTGCATTTTGGGCAGGTAATGATTGAGAAACTTACAGAACGGATCGATAATGTGGTTATATCTGCACTATCATTCTTCCATTAATTTATTAATTACATCCACGGATGAAATGCCTTCCGCTTCCGCATTAAAGTTTGTGATAATTCTGTGTCTTAATACAGGTACCATTGCAGATTTTACATCGTCTATGTTTGGAGAAAATCTTCCCTGAACTATTGCACGGGTTTTGGCAGCCAAAATTAAATATTGGGATGCCCGCGGGCCTGCACCCCAGCTGATCCATTTTTTTATGTAATCTGGTGAGTTACTTTCATTAGGCCTGGTTTTATTGGATACCTGAACTGCAAATTTAATTACATTTTCTGCTACGGGTACTTTTCTTACTAAATCCTGGTAACTAATAATTTCCTTCGCGCTAATAATTTTATTTAGTTCCGGTTTATACTCACTTGTAGTAGCTTCAACTATTTTCATTTCTTCTTCAAAAGAAGGGTAATCAAGCCACAAATTGAACATAAAGCGATCGAGCTGAGCCTCCGGAAGGGGATAGGTCCCTTCCTGCTCTATCGGGTTTTGTGTTGCAAGTACAAAGAAAGGCTCTTCCAAAGTTGTTGTCACACCGGCAGTTGTCACTTTATGTTCCTGCATAGATTCAAGCAAAGCAGCCTGTGTTTTAGGAGGTGTCCGGTTTATTTCATCTGCTAAAATTACATTTGCAAAAATAGGTCCGGGAATAAACCTGAAATTTCTTTTTTTAGAAACTGGATCTTCTTCAACTAATTCGGTTCCGGTTATATCGCTGGGCATTAAATCGGGTGTAAATTGTATCCTGCTGAATTTAAGGTCCAGTACCTCTGCAAGTGTTTTTATGAGAAGTGTTTTTGCGAGACCGGGCACACCAACAAGAAGGCAGTGCCCTCTGGCCAAAAGGGAAATAAGCAGCTGATCGATAATCTCATTTTGTCCGATAATTACTTTACCAATTTCGGATTTTATATTTTTTACAGAAGAGTTCAGCTGTCCGACTAATTGCACATCATCTTTTAAAATTTCTTCAGGTTTCAAATTAATTTTTCCTGTTTGCTTTAATTAAAGTCTTACTTCCCAATAAATCTTCTGCTTAAGCTCTTTAATCCATTCCTCATATTTCTCCTGTTTTTTATACTGATCAGCAAGCCTCTGTAATTCATTGTAATCAGTTTCAAGGCTGGCAGGATGTTGTGCTGTCCTTTTTTCAAGCTCAACTATATGATAACCATAGCTCCCGTTACCGTAATCAATTCTTTTAGGGAAACTTATTTCCCCGGCCTTCATTTTTGTAATTATATCCAGAACAGATTTATCAAGTTGGTTTAGGTAAAATGTTCCAAGTTCCCCTCCAAATGGGGCAGTGTCTTTATCCTCGCTGTATTTTTTTGCGAATTCAGAAAACGTCCCTTTACCACTAATTATACTGTCTCTGACGGAAGTGAGGAATTCAATGGCTTTAAGATCTGCTTCATCGCTCTTTTTTATCTTAATTAGAATGTGTCTTGTGTGAATTGATTCTCCTCTCTTATCCAGTAATTGTATAATATGGAAACCAACAGGTGTTTCAACTACATCAGAAATTTCACCGGGCTTAAGAGCAAATGCCGCGGCTTCAAATTCCGGGTAAAACACACCTCTTTTTACATACCCAAGATCGCCACCTTCTTTAGCGCTGCCGGGATCTTCTGAATATTTTTTTGCCATTTCAGAAAAATCAGCGCCTGCCTTAATGGAATCTAATATCGATTGTGCAAATGCTTTATATTTTTCTTTAGTCTTCTCTGATGCTACAGGTATCCTTAAAATGTGTGCAATTTTAACTTTTTCTGGGATGACACCAAGACTGTCTTTGTATTTATCATAAAAATCCTCTACTTCTCGTCTGCTGGCATGAACATCAGCAAACTTTTTCTCTTTGAGTTTTTGGATCATCACATTTTTTCTAACATCATCACGAAGTTCGCGTTTAATCTTTTCAATGCTCATTCCGTAAATTTGCTCAACTTTTTCTTTGGAACCGTATTGTTGAATAAAAAGATTTATCTGGTAGTCAATTCTCTGGTTTAGCTCCTCATCAGAAACTGAAATGGAATCCAGTTCCGCCTGTGCATAAACAAGTTTTTCCTCAATCATTGTGTTGAGAATTTCTTTCTCTAGTCCGGGTTTGTTAGGGTCTAATTTCCTCTGTGCTGCGTAGAGTTGTGTTTGAAAATCCAGTTCACTTTTCAGAATTATTTCATTATCTACAACGGCTACTATTTTATCCAGTACTTGCTGTGAGTAGATATTACAAGCGAGAAAAAACATTAAGAAAACAAAAAATTTAAATTTCATATTATTCCTGATTTTTAACCTCTATGTTATTTTTAGAGTAAAGTTCTTTGATATAGTTTTTTAAAAATTCTTCTTTTTTTTGAGCTTCCAATCTTTTTTTTACTAGCCCTTTAATAAACCCGAGTGGTGGTACAGTTCCTTTCTCAATTTTTTGAACAAGTTGGACAACTGTGTAGACGTCTTTATAATCACTAAATACTATACTTATTTCATCCTGGTTTAATTCTTTTACAATTCTGGTCAGGGAAGTTGGTTCTAATTCATATGCATAATAAAGTCTGCTGCTTTTAATATCTAATATTGATGTATCTCCTTTATAAACATTAACCGTTTTATTCCAGTTACTACCCAGAAGAGATGTCCTGAATTTTACAGCATTATCTTCATTACTAAAATCAATTATGTTAACTACATATGCGTCATAAAATAGCTTGTAATCATTCTTATTCTGTTTATAATATTCTTCAATTTCTGATTCTACCGGTGTAACTTTTTCCTTAGCGTAAAGCTTGTCAAGAAAAAGTGTAACCGCTAATTCCTTTTTTGTATCCGTAAGTATTCTTTCAAAGTTTTTATTGTCTGTTATTCCGTCTTTAAACGCTTTTTGATAAAGCAGTTCCTTATTAACCCAGTTTCTTATAATTTCATTTTTATAAAAATTTTGATTACTTGAATCTACCAGGCTATTAAATTCATCAGCGGTCAAATAGCTGTTATTAACTCTCGCAATATAATTTTTTTTCGGCGATTCTTTTGAACAACCTCCGATTGAAATCAATATAAAAAGTAATATAAAATACTTATTTGTTATTTTTATAGATCTTTTCAAACTGATCCATATAAATTTTAGGTTGATATTTCTTTGTTAGCTTTTTTTGATACTCTTCGTTAAGTTCCTTCATCCGGTATTCCTGGTAATCAGCAGTAACTTCAGCTTTTGCTTCTTCAAATGTTTTAATATGGGCCGGGTCCTTCTGATCCAGCCGTACTATTGAATAACCACCGAAATTTTTATAAATGTCAGAATATTCTCCGTTATTTTTCATGCTCCAGGCTTTCTGATAAAGATCATTATGATTTTTATCTCTTAATGTCCAATGGCCGACTCTTTCTTTATAGCCCTTTCGTTCGGTATATTTTGCACACAAAGTGTCAAAATTAGCGCCTTCACTAATCATTTTTTTATAATGCAGGATGAGTGAATCTTTGAGCGTAAATAATTCGGTAAATTTAACTCTGTCCGGCCACATATATTTTTTAGCGTGAGCGTTAAAATAATTGTAAACTGAGGCAGAGTCTATTTTAAGTTTACTCCAAATTTTTTCCTGCTGCAATTTAAATATTATGGCTCCATTTTTATAATCTTCCAGCATTTTGTTAATGCTGGGGTCATTCTTCTGAAAAGCAGGCAGGCTCTTTTGAAGTAGTTGCTCTCCGGCTATTCTTGAAACACCTTCGCGGAAAGGCAGCTTCATAATTGATTCAGCTTCCTCCTTTGGAAGCGAATTAATCAGATCAATATAATCTTTAACAGAATATTTCTTTTTATCTGCTGTAAAAAGAGTCTGAGCTTTTATTGAATCAGGTAATATCGCGAGATTTATCCCGCCTTTAGAAGTATCGATTATCGACGTAATTTTATCAATAATTTTTTCATTTCCGCTGTAGTTATACTTCTTCCTGAGGGAATCAAGTACATTGTTATAAACTTCTGTGTATTGTCTTGCTTTAAATACTTTTAATAATTGATCTCTATCTTCTTCAAATGTAGGGTAGGCAGCTATGCCTGTTAATTTAATAATATGGAACCCGAAAGGGGACTGAATAACGCCTGAAATATCGCCCTCTTTTTTTAGATTAAACGCAGCTTCATCAAACGGTCTTACAGTCTGGTTCCTCGCAAAAAATCCGATGTCACCCCCATTAACTGCTGAGCCGCGGTCCATTGAATATTTCTCGGCCATTTTTGCAAAGTCTGCACCAGTCTTCAGCATCTGGTAAACGGAGTCAGCAGTTTGTTTTGCCTTTTCCGTCTCCTCTTCAACATCTTTCTTATTACTTTCCTTTTCTTCGGTTTGCGGCCGAATTAAAATATGACTTACGCGAATTTGGGGACGCCTTTCTCTTATTTCAGTTACTTTAATGATATGATATCCGAATTCTGACTTGACCACCTTTGGGTAAATCCGTCCTTCTTTAGTACTATAAATGGCATTTTCAAGATTTAATGGAAGTTGTCCCGCGGTAATATAATACACATCCCCGCCTTTATCTTTTGAGTATTTATCCTGGGAATATTTATTTGCCATTTCCGCAAAATCAGCCCCGTTTTTAATACTGTCAAGAACAGCATTAGCCAGTGTTAATGTTTCTTCTTCTTTGCCCTTTACGGGAGTGAACATAATATGGCTAACTCGGTATTCCCATTTACCCCGTTCATACAATCTTTTAAGGTTTGGCTCAATTATAGTCTTTTCTTTGTAAAGTGTGTTTGCTAACTGGTCCCTGTATTCGTTTACTTCTTTCAATACTTCAGGATCTTTATCATATCCTTTCGAATAGCCATCTGCTAAGTTTCATTTTGTAAGTTAAGTAGAGATTCAAAAAATCTTTAAGACTGGAAAGACTGTCTTTTGTCACATCTCCTGATCCCATACTATTTTTTGAATAAGCTTGTTCAAATTCCCCTACCGTAATTTTGTGGTTATCATATTTAGCAATTACTGTCTCATCTTTTTTGTCCTGAGCAAATGAAAATGCCGCAATAATAAACGTAAGTAAAAAAACTACCTGAGGTTCTTGATAGCATGCTGATATACTCCTTATACAGAATACTGAATAATAGAATTATGAACGCTAATTTTAGATAGACCCCCCAATAAATCAAGGCAAATAAATTTTGATTACCCGGGGTTTCCTGAAATATAGTTATATGTTTTTATTTAACGCGTGTTCCAATTTTAACAGAATTATCGACTGAAAGTAAATTCACTTTCCCGTCTTCATCGTCCACTGCCAGAACCATGCCCTGTGATTCCAGGCCCATTAGTTTAGCGGGCTTCAGATTTGCAACAATTACAACTCTTTTATTTATAAGATCTTCCGGACTGTAGTGTTTGGCAATTCCTGCTATTACCTGTCTTTCTTCGTTTTCAAGCTTAACCCTGAGTTTCATAAGTTTTTCGCTTTTTTCAATTTTTTCGGCACTGATAATTTCGGCCACTTTCAGTTGAACTTTAAAAAAATCATCAATGGTTATTGTCTCATCTTTCTTTGCTTCTTTTACCGGTTCTTCATTATTAAGTTTTGATGTCTGTTCTTCTATCATTTCGTCCTCAATCTTTGGAAAAATTATTTCTGACTTATTCAGTTTGTGACCTTCTTTCAAATTTTCATTTCCGCATTCATCCCAGCCGACCGGTTTTGCATTTAGCATTTTGAATATTTTTTCGGAAGAGAACGGAATTACTGGGCTGAATATTTCCGCAAGAGTGTAAATTGCCTGCATACAAACGTAAAGAGTTGTTCCGCATTTTTCTTTATCTGATTTAATCGTTTTCCAGGGTTCGGAGTCATTGAAATATTTATTGCACGCCCGCGCGAGATTCATTGATTCGAAAACACCGTCTTTAACTTTATATCTTTCAAAGTAGGAAGAAATTTTTGATGGGGAACCGGAAATTAGTTTCAGCATTTCATTATCGATATCTCCAGTTTTCCCTTTTGCGGGAACTTTGCCATCAAAATGTTTATGAACAAAAGTAAAAGTCCGGTTTATAAAGTTACCAAGTATATCGGCAAGTTCACTGTTGTTTCTCAACTGGAATTCCTTCCAGTAAAAATCTGTGTCGCGCGTTTCCGGCAGATTTGCCGCCAGTGTATAACGCAGCGGATCGGCAGGGAAGAGATTCAGAAAATCTATAACATCAATTCCCCAGTTCCTGCTTTTTGAAAATTTCTTTCCTTCAAAATTTAAAAATTCGTTTGCCGGTACATTTTGCGGAAGCACATATTTGTCCTTTATTGCCTTCGTTCCAGGCCATGAGCATTGCCGGGAAGACTATGCAGTGAAATACAACGTTATCTTTCCCAATGAATGCTACGTATTTAGTTTCAGGATCCTGCCAGTATTTTTTCCAGAGATTTTCATCCCCTCTTTTTTCAGATAATTCCTTTGTTGCGGAAATATAACCGAGAACGGCATCAAACCAGACATAGAGTACTTTACCTTCGGCTTTGTCAACCGGAACTTTAACTCCCCAGTCGAGATCTCTTGTAACTGCACGGTCTTTTAGTCCATCTTTAAACCAGCCACGGCAGTACTGAAGAACATTTTCCTTCCAGCCGTATTTTTGATTCATCTCGTCGATGTATTTTTCAAGTTTTGGCTGGTATTTGCCGAGCGGGAAAAACCAGTGGGAAGTTTCTTTAAGTACCGGTGTTTCGCCTGTAATTTTGCTTTTCGGATTTTTTAATTCTGAGGGATCGTAAAGAGCGCCGCAGTTTTCACATTCATCGCTTCTTGCTTCCTCGTTTCCGCAGTTCGGGCAGGTTCCTTCCACGTAGCGGTCGGGCAAAAACATTTTTGCTTTTTCATCATAAAACTGCATCGATTTTTTTTCATTAAGAATGCCGCGGTTGTAAAATTCAAGGAAAAATTCTTTAGCTGTTTCGTGATGCAAAGGAAGGCTTGTTCGTGAATAATTATCGAAACTCATCCCGAATTTTTCAAATGCATCTTTATTGATTTTATGAAACCTGTCAATAATTACTTTAGGTTTAACACCTTCTTTATCGGCGGTTATGGTTATCGGAACACCGTGTTCATCCGAGCCGCAGATATATAGTATATCACTTCCTTTTAGTCTTTTGTACCTGACGAAAATATCAGCAGGCAGGTAGGCGCCGCTTAAGTGTCCTAAGTGTATCGGGCCATTGACGTAAGGCAGTGCGGATGTTACAAGAATTTTCTCTTTAGACAAATTTTACCCGTTTTTCTTGAAATTTTGCAAATTCAAATATAAGGAATTTTTACTTCCAATTTGCAGGTATGATCAGCGCGAAACACGATATATTGTTAGAAAACAAGCAAAAAACAAGGATTTTATCATCCCTGTCCGTCAGACGCCCGTTCTCTTGATAAAATCAATAATTATACGGTCCTTAGACTTAAGTAACTCGTCAGGTGTTCCGTTAAAATGAATTTTTCCTTCGTGCATCATTGCCACTTTGTCGGCAACATTTTTTACACTGTACATATCGTGGGTAACTACTATGGAGGTGACCTTTATTTTTTCGCTTAGTTCTTTAATAAGCTTATCAATTGAATCAGCCATTATGGGGTCGAGGCCGGTGGTAGGTTCGTCATATAAAATATATTCCGGGTTAGTTACAAGAGCCCTTGCAAGGCCGACCCTTTTTTTCATTCCACCCGAAAGTTCCGCGGGTTTAATGTCCAGACACATCATTCAATCCTACCAGTTCAAGTTTTTCAACAACAATATCTTCTCATTTCACTTTTCGAATATGTCTTATTTGATTCTACAAGGGGAAGGGATATATTTTCTTCAACTGTCATAGAATCGAAAAGAGCCGCACCCTGGAAAAGAAATCCGAATTTCTTCCTCAGTTCGTATAAGTTCGTCCTGCTTCAGATCGCTTACAATGTTATCCTTTATTTTTACATAACCCTCATCAGGTGTCAACAGTCCGACAATATGTCTTTAACAATACACTTTTGCCGCAGCCGCTTCTGCCTATAATTACAATTGTTTCACCGGGGTGTATCTCAAGGTTAACACCCTGAAGTACCTTATTTTTTCCGAAGCTTTTATGTAGGTTTTTAATTCTATCATTTGAATATTTTGAAATCTGTTACGATTAAAATAATCATTTTATATATTTATAAGTAGTTGAGGGGATAAGTATTTGCCGGGAATTTTGCTATGTTTTTTAGTTTGAGAGTCTTAGAATGAACGGAATTGAAAAAACAGACAGAATAGTGACTACTATATATGTGTCGTGCATTCCTATAAGATCACTGGACATTCCGATCAGCAGGGTGGTGATTGAAGTAATCGCGAAATTTATCGTCATATAGATTCCATTCAGGAAAGATAGTCGTTCGGATTTTATATCGAGTAATTCGGCGAGTAAAACCGGGTTAGTGGCAAATAACACCAGCCCGATTAAAATAAGAATTGGAAAATCCCAGAAACCCGGCAGCAGTAAAAATCCCGTCATTAATACCGGGATTGAAATTGCCATTATCAGCAGTGTAGTTTTCCTCCCGATCCTGTCGGATATAGTTCCTGATAAAAATGTTCCTGCTCCACCTGCGAATTGCAGAACGGAGAGAGAAATTCCGGCCATCCAGAGGCTTTCACCTTTTATAGAAAGATATGTCGGAAGAAAGGCCGTTAGTGCGCTCTTTAATATTAGCGTGAAAAATAAAATTGCGGACATATTCAGGAAAACTCCGGAATGTTCACGGAAGGTTTCCATCAGCCCGGAATCAATTTTTGTTTTTTGGAGGTCCTGTGAAATCTTAATTTTTTTGAATTTGAAATAAAGAAATATGCTTGCAGCAAGCCCGAACGGAAAAAGCCTGTAAGTTCCTTCCAGTCCCCAGATTGAAATACCCCCAAGAATTACGAGCGGGCCGACTCCCCGCGCAATCTCTCCGCCAAGCATAAAGAAACTCATGCCTTTTCCAACACGGTTGCCCGCAATATGTTTTACCATAACGGGTGCGGGTACATGAAACATTGATGCGCTTATTCCCATTATAAAAAGAAGTATTGCGATAACCGCGTAGCTCGGTGCCGCACCGAGTAAACTCATTGTGATTGCCGTAAGCAGGGGAGCCAGGATTAATAGGTAACGGAGGCTGACTTTATCTGCAATTATTCCGACAAGCGGATTCATCAGTGACGGAAGGTTCTGAATTACTGTAAGCAACCCCGCAAGCGAATAAGATAAACTGAATTTCTCAATAAGCAAAGGAAGAATGGGTGCAAGGAATGCGGAATAAACATCATGGACAAAATGCGCGCCCGCAATTAACAGGATGTTTTCCGTCTGGAATTTTTTATGTTCTGGCATTTGGTTGTGCAGAGTAAAAAATTAAAAATAGATAAATACCAAGATAAAAGATGAAGATGTATAAAGAAAATAAAAATTTATCCTTCTCAAATATCAATTTATAGATATGGATTAGATGAAATAAAGGATATTGGATTCTAATTTTGGCTTTGAACTCATCCCCCTAACCCCCTTCTCTTGTGAAGAGAAGGGGAAATAAAAGAGGTGAATTTCTTGAAATGAATAAATCTTGGTATTAATTGAACCGGTAGGTCTTTTCCACCCAGTAAACAATTTTGTTATCCTTAATTTTAATCGGTTCCCATTTGGATTTGTATGCTGCGGCAATTACACTCTGCAAACATCGCTGCGACCCGGTTGTGTTTTCAATAACTTTGTGTTCAATTACTTTTCCGTCCGTCCCTATTTTCAACTTCATTTCAATGTAACCCTTAAAGTCCTCATCAGCATTTTTTGGAAGCACTTCAAGAATTTGTCTCGGAACGAACGGAAGTTGGGGAGCATCCAGTGCATCGCCGCTTCCGGTAACGGCGTACTGCCTTTTCCGCTGCCCGAATTTTCCGTGTTTGTCAGTGAAACAATATCCTCATCGGGCAGGATCTCGGGCTCATCGGTTACATCCGGTACGAAAATCTTAGGTTCGGGCGGTCTTGGATTTGCAATATTTTTTTGTGTAGAATTGGGTGCAAGGTCATTAATAGTAAAAAGAAGTGATTGATATTCCGGCGGGGGAGCGGTAGGAGGCGAAATGTACGGAAAGAATAAAAACAGGAGAATACAAATTATTAAACTTGCAATAAGGCTTAATTTAAAATTAAGCCTGTATTCTTTTTTTAATATTTTAAATCTTCTGATCATATGCCCGGCAGGTTATTTCCAGGTTAATTCCGTGCTTTGTTTTGTTTCTTTACCCTTAATATTATCTTTTAATTTTGATTGTTAAAATATAATCGCCCGGTTCATACCCGCTCATATCCAGCTGCAAATCAATCTGGCTGTTCTTTTCTCTTGTCTGAAAATTGCTGCTTAACTCTGTTTCCTTTTCTTCGTTGTTGATTCCCACAAATTTAAGTATAGGCGAAAATATCTTTTTAATTGTCCCGTTTTCATCCCTCTTCTGGAGTATCAGATCCTGACTAAAATCAGTTAAGCCGGCAGCGTTTTGTTCAAGATTATAAATCTCGTAATAAATATATAAATTCTGCTTTGCGGAGAATATCCCGGAAGGGTTTGGTAAAATGGAATAATCTCTCCTTTTGATTCTTTCGGGAATCTCCAGCCCCCGGTCTATTTTTGATGCAAGCACTATATCGCTTAATTGGAGAGAGTCGGCATTGAAGTTTCTTAATTTAAGGCTATTGTGATAAGTGGCTACGCCTTTATCACTGTTCCTTATAATTTCGAATGAAAAATTTCCTGAATCAGGAGGGGATTTCATTTCAATTGAACCTACGACAAATTTTCCCGAATCGGGGATTTCAATTTTATTTTGCAGCGGCAGTGAGTCGAGTATTTTTTCATTATCCGAAAGCAGGTTGAAGTCTTTGTCAAGAAAATATATTCCGACTTTTAGTGATACGCTAAAATTATCAACGCTCTGTTTTTCTTTTCCAACCGGCATTGCGTAGCCGGCATATATATCCGTTAAATTATTTCTTTTTAAATCTTTAAACTGCAGTGATTTATAAGGCAAATAAAACCTGGGTCCGTTGAAAACGGGGTCATAAGATTCTTTTTGATCGGCCAGCAGGTCACTGGCATAGTCCTGTGAATCGCCGAAGTACTGTGTGTTAGCTGCTTTCGCGTAATTGAAAACTCCATTCATAAATGAATCGGTAAATGAGAAGGTTTTGTCTTTGTAGATCCATACATCAGTTTTGGGCTTATGTATATCCGGCCGGATTCGTATTCTTGCAGGAGGTATCCCGTATCTAATCACTGTAATTCCCCGGTCGGTTTTCCACCCGGCAATATTGTATCCGGGCAGGCTGAATCTCAGGTTTGCATAAGCAACCCTGCAGTAATGTTCAAGCAGTCTTTCATTATATTTTGTGAGGTACAATGGGTCGCGGGCTTTCCAGAAATCCTGAATAATCTGATAATAGTAAGATTCATCAATGCCTGAGAAATCATTTTTCAGAAAAGGGCCTATTAAAACTTTTGTAGAATTTATCGTAAAGTCTTTCCGGTCTGAATTATTCATTAACATAATTGCTTTGCTGAATTCCTTGTACGCCATATCCGGGTCACCGGACCGGTAATAGAGCAGCCCGAGTTGCAGGTGAGCGTCCTTATTATCCGGCAGCAGCCTGGTGAGTCGGACCAGAGGTTCAATTCCTTTCTCCGATTGTTCATGATCCTCATATATTTCAGCAAGTGTAAGGTATGGTTTGGGGTTCAGAGAATCGTACCGGATTGATTTTAACAAGGCGTTCTCGGCTGATTTAAAATCATCCAGTGCGTAATTGTCTAATTTCGCGCTTGCAATATTTTGTAGCTCATATTCCTGTCCGGCTTTTGTTTCACCTAAATTTTGATATCTCAAAATCCTTTGGACATTTTTTATAGCATCGTGAAACCCGACCGGATCCGGAAATTTTTCCTGCGAGTGATTAAATTCAAGAAATTCATTTGCCTTTACTCTTCCGATTCCGGCAAGGGCAGATGAATTTGTGCTATCCAGATCAAGTACCTTCTTATATTGTTCCAAAGCATCATCCTCAGATTTTAATTCTGTAGCCCGGTGCATTTTAGATAATTCCAAAGCAAGCGAGGCATAATAAAGTCGATAAGAAACATTAGCGGGATCAAGCTTAATTGCATTTTTAATATGTTCTCTGGAGATATTCCACATAGCATGTGAAGTATCGGCTTTGTAAATTTTTGCGAGCTCGTATTCGGCGGGCGCATTGTCCTCTTCATTGACAGATTGTTTAAATAGCTCCTTAGCCTCTTCTAAATTGTCATTTGAAAAAGCGGCAATTCCTAGCCTGTAATAATAAGTCGAAAGAGTGTCCTTAGTCTGTGCTGAAACTGGTAAAATGAACGAAGCCTGAAATAGAATGAGCATTAAAATAAAAGTTCGCATATTATTCCCAGGTTAAATCTGTACTTTGTTCTGTTTTTCTTCCTGACACATTATCGGTTATTCTTACTGTTAAAACGTAATTCCCGGCATCATAGTCACCCATATCAAGCTGCAGGTAAACCTGGCTGTCTTTATCATTAGTCTGGTAGTTGCTGGTTAATGACACCTGCTTATTGTTATTAATCCCTATAAATTTAAGAACAGGTGAAAATATTTTGCCGAGTACTCCGTCCTCATTTTTCCTCTGTAAAATAATATTCTGTTGAAAATTTGTTAGTCCCTCTTTATCTTTTCTTAAATTATAAACTTCGTAATAAATATATAGGTCACTATCATCACTAAAAATTCCCATCGGATTTGGCAGGATCGAATAATCTTTTCTTTTTATCCTGCCTCTTGCATTTAAACCGATTTGAATATCCGAGGCAAGAAGAATGCTGCTTAAAATAAGATCACCGGTGTTGAAATTTCTTATCCTATAGTGTCCGTGATAGGATGCAATTCCCTTATCGCTGTTTCTGAGTATTTCAAACGATATATTCCCGGAGTCAGGCTTTGAAATTAGTTCTTCAGTATTCACAAAATAAGTGCCTGAGTCGGGTATCTCGATTATGTTTTTCCAGCTCAGATCATTTACACTGTCTTTTCTTTCAGAAAGCACATTGAAAAAACGATCAAAGAAAAATATCCCGAAAGTATGTCTAAAATTTAGATTAATGTTTTTATCAGGATTACTTTCGGGCTTTATTGCATAACAGATGAAGAGGTCTGTAAGTCCATTATTAGTATAATTATTGAACTGAACCGGCTTATATGGTATGTTAAATTTCGGGCCTTCAAATACCGGTATATATTCTTCGGGCTGTGTAGCAAGCAGGTCACTTGCAAATTCCTGTGAATCACCGAAGTATTGTGTGTCTGAAGGTTTTGAATAGATAAAATTCCCGTTTCTGAATTCATCTGTAAAGGAAAATGTTTTATCATTGTAAATCCATACGTCGGTTTTAACTACATCTCTTTTTCCTGCAACGTCTGTTCCTCTCATACCCGGTCTGAACCTGATTCTTTTAGGCGGAATTCCATATCTGATAACTGTAATTCCGCGGTCCGTTTTCCAGCCTTTAATACCAAGATCAGGCACGCTGAATCTTAAGTTAGAATATGCTACTCTCGTATAATGCTCCAGTAATCTTTCATTATAAGGCGTGATATTCAGCGGGTCCCGGGCCTTCCAGAAAATTGAAATAATCTGTTTGAGGGTATTTTCATTTAGATTCTCCATTTTTGAACCAAGGAAAGGTTTAATTAATACTCTTACCGAATTATAGACAAAATCCTCTTTTTCCGGGCTGCTCATGAGGGCAATTGCTTTTTGATATTCGTAGTATGAGCTGTCCATCCGGTTTGTCCTGGAATATAATAATCCCAGTTCAAGATGTGCATCTTTATTTCCTGGGAATAGTCTAGTGAGATGCTGAAGGTGCTTTATTCCTTTGGCTGGCTGATTATTATCTTCATAAATCGAGCCTAATTTAAGGTATGGTTCCGGATTAAGTGAATCATATTTAATAGTATTGATTAGCGCTTTCTCAGCATATTTAAAATCTTTCTCTACGTATTCATTTAAATTGGCATCAGCTATGTTTTGCAGTTCATATTGTTGCTGTGACCTTGTCTTTCCCAGTATTCTGTTATTAAGTGTTTTTTGCACATTATTAGTACTACCAAGTAAATCAGTACCATCAGAAAATTTTTCAACTGAATTATTATATTCAAGGAATTCTTTTGATTTTAGCTCTCCCAGCCTTTTTGAAGCATAAATGTTTGAACTGTCAAGCTGCAAAGCTGTCTCATATTGTTTTATCGCATCATCTTCTGCTTGAAATTCCAGCCGGCTCATTTTATATAATGCTTCGGAGAGTTTGCCATAGAAAATTCGGTAAGTTACATTATCGGGTTCGAGTGCAACTGCATTCTTAATATGCTCTCTCGATATATTCCACATAGCATGGGAGGTATCGGCTTTGTAAATATTTGCGAGTTCAAACTCGGCGGGAGCGTTGTCTTCTTCTTTAACGGATTTTTTGAAAAGGTCTTTTGCGGTTTCTAAATCATTTTTTAAAACTGCGTTTTTACCAAGAATATAATAATGGACGGCCATTGAATCTATCGATTGCGCGTTTAGCAACGCGGCTGGTGAAATAAGAACCAGCAGAAGGCAAATTATTTGAATTTTTTTCATATCAATCCCCGGGAAATATCCTGACGTTCAAGGTCGAAAAGTTCCTATAAATAAGCAACTTTTAACCGTGATTATTTATCTAACGGCCCTCCAGAGGCGGGCAAGTATGGTTCATTGAGTTAACGGTAAATTTATATGCTATTTCCATGAAAGTTCTGTGCTTTGTTCAGTTTTCTTACCGTTAATATTGTCCTTTATTTTTATAGTAAGGATATAGTCACCCGGTTCATAACCGCTCATATCCAGTTTCAGGTATACCTGGCTGTTTCTGTCGTCAGTCTGATAATTACTTGTTAAGGAGACTTGTTTTTCTTCGCTGTTAATGCCAACGGTTTTTAGAACGGGGGAAAAGATCTTACCTAGCAAACCTTTGTCTTCCTTTTTCTGCAGGATAATATTTTGGCTGAAATCAGTTAGTCCTCTTCCTGCCAGGCTCAGGTTGTAAACTTCATAATAAAGAAACAGCTCCTGGTCTTTATTAAATGCCCTGACCGGGTTTGGCAAAATGGTAATGTTTTGCCTGGTGAGGGGATAATTTTTCACATTGTTCGTCTGAATATCCGAGGCCAGCACTATGCTGCTCATTTCCAGGTTTTGGCCGTCAAAATTTCTCACAACAAAACCCCTTTGATCTGATTCTACAGCTTTGTCAATACTCCGGATAATTTCGAAGGAAATTTTCCCTGAATCCGGTTTGCTGTGCACGTATAATGAATTCACATTGTATATCCCGGTACCGGCCGCAATCCTGTTAATATAATCGACCGGTTGTTGATAAAATCTCCGCGTAAAAACGGGATTAAAATATTTATCGAAAAAATAAATGCCTGCTTCGTGGTCGAAATCAAATTTACCGTTCTTTATCCAGCCGCCGGAAAAGCTTAAGGCATAGTTAATATAAATATCGGTATTGTTTTTATATATACTTTTAAACTCCACTATGTCGTGTTGAATGCTGATTACAGGTCCGGTAAATTCGGGTTTATAAACAGTGGGAAGTTGTCTTTTTAACTGGCTGGTCAGGATGTTCTGTTTATTCCAGTTATTTGTCATTCCCGGAATACCAAATTGAAAGGCTCCGTTCATATACTCATCTGTAAAATAAAAAGTCTTATCAGGGTACTCCCAGACGTCGGTGTCCATTTCTCCGCGCAGTCTGATGATTGCATCCGGGAAGCCATACCTAATAAGAGCGAATCCCCTGCGGCTTTCCCAGCCTTTTATTCCAGATGAGGCACTCCAAATCTAAGGTCAGCATAGGTTACCCGGGCATAATGTTCGAGTAATCTTTCGTTGAATTCGGTCAGGTACAGCGGGTCACGGGACTCCCAGTATTTTACAATTATTATTTTCAGAGAATCGGGGCTTATATTATCTAAATTATCATTCAGATACGGTTCTAAAAATTGGCGCGAAGAATTAAAGATGAAATCGTTTCTTTCAGACTGTGACATAAGGGAAACAGCTTTTTCAAATTCAGAATAGGAACTGTCAAAGCTTTCGGTCCTGTAAAGCAGAAGACCCAGCAGAAGGTAAGCATCTTTTTCATTCGGTTTTAGTTTCAGTAACTGCTTTAAATACGGAATCCCTTTAGTAGGCGTTTGATTTTCTTCATATATAGTAGCCAGGTTAATATATGCTTTTGAATACAATGGATAATTTTTTATTGAGTTAAGTAAAAGTCTTTCGGCCTTGTTAAAGTCATCTTTAATTAAATTGTCAGGATATTTATAGGCTCTTTCAGAAATCACTTTATAGAATTTTAAGCTTATTTGTTTTAATTCCTCTTCTTTACTTGATTTACCATTTGTTGCTATTTTTCGTGCTGCATTGATTAGTTTAAAAGGTGTTTTAATTGTCCCATCCCTTACTAAATATTCACCGAGATTAGTCAGGCCCGGGGCGGAATCTCCGAATGTGTGATACTCCAGAAAATCGTGGACTTTTTCGTCCCATTGTTCTTCAAGCGCTCTGGCTTTTGTTGTATCATAATTTGCTGAAAAACCGGAATCGTTTGGCGAATATATTTGCTGGGCGTGAGAGTAAGATATAGACAGACAGAAAAGTAATGCAGGAATGAATTTTGATAAACTTCATATAATCCCCTGATATATAATAAATTGCCGGCATAATAGCATCAAAAATTATACCCCGGCAAAACCTTTGTTTTTGGAACATAATATAAATGCACCGCTGACTGATCGTTCAATATAGTGGACAGTAGTACATTAAATTAGACAACTTTAGGGTGCAAATTAATAAATGCCTGTGTATCTCATCTGCCCAACATATCTCAAATTGGGAAAAACTCTGTAAATTAGTAATTTCTTGGAAAGATTAATTATCTAACGGTATGTTCCATTGAGTTAACGGTAAAAGCGAGTAATTATTGC
The DNA here is from genome assembly GCA_963748105.1 of uncultured Bacteroidota bacterium. Classification (GTDB taxonomy): domain Bacteria; phylum Bacteroidota; class Ignavibacteria; order Ignavibacteriales; family Ignavibacteriaceae; genus JAKAGZ01. The sequence continues at coordinate 460,640 of CAVVHP010000011.1, forward strand.
CAGTCAAATATTATATGGGCTTTTGTTTCCTGGTTGGTATTGTGGTCTTTTATATCAAGGGAAAGTGAGTATTCACTTGGTTCATATTTACTCATATCAAGTTGAAAATATATTCTGGGGTTACTCTCTGCAACCTTGTAAGTTGTGGTCAGAACAATTTCTTTGTCATCACTTCCCATTCCGAATATATTTAATACTGAGTTAAATGTTTTGCTGATGCCCGATTTTTCTTCAGTTTTTTTGAGTGTAAGAGTTTGTTGAAATTCTCCGGCACCCGTTTGTAATTTTAAATTGTATAGCTCGTAGTAGATAAACATTTTCCCGCTTTCAGTAAAAATAGCAGCAGGATTTGGAAGAATATTAATTTCACCTCTTTTTAAAGGATAATCTTTCTCACCATCTTCCTGAATATCTGATGCGAGTACAATATCACTAATATCCAGATTTGTTTTTTTGAATTTCTTTATATCAAAGGGAAAGTGATGTGAGGATACTCCTTTGTCTTCAAAACGGGTCACTTCAAAACCGAGGTTTAATGAATCCTGATTTGCAATTGTTTCAACTGTATTAATAATGTAATCTGTGGTATCGTTAATTTTTAATTCCCGGTATTTCGGGAAAACACTGAAGGTATCGATTACTTCGGAAATCTTATTGAATAGTGGATCAAGCACAAACAGGCCTACTTTGTGATTATAAACAAAATTATTACCTGAGATTAAACTGTCCGTAGCTTTTAAACCATAGCTGAGATACAAATCAGTTCTGTAATTATCATTTACATTCTTAAATTGAGCCAGGGAATACGGCACTTCAAATTTTGGCCCCTCAAATTTCGGATCGTATGTTTCGTTTCTGATTTTCTTTACGTAATTAAAATATGTGTAAGAATCGTTTTCGTACTGCGATTGATAAACATTTCCGGGAGAGGGCTGGCTAAACTGGTACTTGCCGTTAAAAAATGTGTCGGTAAATCCGAAGACCATATCATTGTAATACCAGACATCGGTTTTGAGTTTTACAGATGTTCTGCCGCCGGCGTTAATTTGTGGACGGAATCTTATCCGGTTTAGCGGCTCGCCGTATCTCAGGTAAACTTCTCCGCGATCACTCTTCCAGCCCGAAAGATCTGCCCTGTTTACTCCAAAGCGGAGGTTTGCATAGGCAACTCTTGAATAATGTTCCAGTAGTCTTTCGTTATAATCTGTAAGATAAAGTGGATCTTTTACTCTCCAGTAAAGGTCAATTAAATTTTTAATATCAATTTCAGAAAAACCTTTTATCTCATCTCCAAGCAGCGGCTTTATTAATTCTTTAACGGAGTAATATGTAAAGTCTCGTTGTTCGGCAGGTTTCATTAATATCAGAGCTTCTTTGTATTGTCCATAAGCACCTTTCAAGTTAGAAGTTCTATAGTACATAAGTCCAAGATATAAGTGTGCTTGCTGATCGTCAGGATTTAATTCCACAAGCCGCTGTAGATATGGTATAGCTTTACCGGGTTTACCAACGTCTTCATAGAGTGTGCTTAAATGAAGAATAGCTTGTGAGTTTGTAGAATCGTGATACAAAACTTTTAAAAAGTATTGTTCCGCCTCCTCAAAATCTTCCAGGGCAAATTTGTCAAGGCTTAACATCGGACTGAACGGATCTTCCTGAAAAACAGAATGATGAAATTCATTGAAGTCGTCTTCTTTAATTCTTCCAAGTTGAAATAAAGCAATATCATTTGTACTGTCTATTTCAAGAATATTCTCGTATTCCTTAAAAGCCAGGCCCGGGCTAAAATATTCCATTAAAGCGGCTTTCAGTAAACGGAATTCAATATTTTCGGGGTCTTTATAAATTGCGCTTGTAAGTAATTTCCTAGCTTCAGCTCTTCCCCTGATAGACTTTTTATTGATCAGGATTTTTGCAAGTTCGAATTGTGTCTGTGCTGTTTCTTCAATGCGTATGGAATTCTCAAAAGATATTTCGGCTTTAGCTGTATCATTTTTTGCAAGTGCTTCAAGTCCCTGCCGATAATAGGTAGAAGCAATGGAATCAGGCTCCTGCGGAAAAATATTAATGCTGGGAATCAGCAAAATTATTATTAAATACAAAAAAGTTACTCTCATATAAAAAGGCTATTCCCTTATTAGAAGGAGCAATAAAATACATTCATCCCTTTATGAAATCAACGTAAAATATTATTGTCTTTCAATAATTAAGTAAAGAATCCTGGAAGATTATTTAAAAGAGGTCTTTTATAGTAAGGTATAAATCCCATATAAGACAGGATGTTAAGGGAATTTTTAACATCGCTTTTCTGTGGGAATAAATTTTAGATCCTATAAGCTGGCCCAGAAAAAATGCGCCTACAAGGGCAGGATAAGTGATGAATTGAAAACCGAGGCCTGATAGAAACCTGAGCGCAATTACAAAAGGTACGGGTAAGTGAACAGCAAGTATCCATTGTAATGAAAATTTATTTACGCTTTTTCTCCAGTAACCGAACGGTATATTAATTACCAGTACAATTATCGCAACATATAATACATTCAGATACACTAACTAAATTCCTTATAATTATTTTCAAGAAGATTTACTTTCTCTTTTAATATTTTTATTGCCAGGTCAATGGTTGAAAGATGGGTCCTGAAAGCCAGCAATGCAAGACGGAATGTAAATTTCCCGTCGATTATTGTTGAAGTAATAAATACCCGGCCGTCTTTGTGAATTTCTTTCAGCAGCAATTCGTTAAATTTATTCTGATTCCCTTTTTCGGGAACGTATCTGAAAGTAACTACAGATAATTCCGGCTCCGGGCCCGTTTCAAATCCTTTTGTGTTTTTTATTGTCTTATAAAAATATTTTGCCAGCTGCAATTTTTCTTCCAGGGCAGCACGGAACGGTTTTACTCCGTGAATTTTTAAAGGCAGCCAAAGCCTAGTCCCCTGAAATGTTTTGTTAGTTCCGGGGAAAGATCGGCGGGGGAAAGTTCGTCTGTTGCCGATAGCGCGTCCTGCATATAGTTTGCCTGGTAATAATGAGCCGCGGCAAGGTGTTTTACATCTTTTACAATTACTACCCCGAGGCCGTAGGGGAGGAACAATCCTTTATGCGGATCAATTACGAATGAGTCAGAAAGATTTATTCCTTTTAATTTCTTCTTTCCTGTTTCTGATAAAACAAAGAATCCTCCATATGCACCATCAATGTGATACCATAGATTATTCTTCTTTGCGATCTTCCCGATTTCTTCCAGGGGATCAATTGCACCAATATCCGTAGTTCCGGCTGATCCGATTACCAGCCAGGGAATCAGCCCTTTCTTTTTATCTTTTTTAATTTGTTTTTCAATTTCACCGGGAATCATTCTGAATTTATCATCGAGCGGGATATATCTTTTCACAGCATCATGCAGACCGGCAATTCTCAAAGCTTTATCTATACAATGATGGACATGTTCAGAAAGATAAATAACAGCCTTGTGGTAATTTCTTGATCTTAAAATTTTTGCGTCTCGTGCGGTAATTATCGCAATTAAATTTGCAACACTTCCACCTGATGCTAAATTTCCACCGGCAGATTTTGGATACTTTACAAGGTCGCACATCCAGCGGATTAGCATGTTTTCCATCCTTACCGCGCCGGGAGAGGCAAAGAATAACCCTGCAAACCTGTTTGTTACGGCTGCCATATAATCAGCAAGTGATGAAGTGTAAATTCCCCCGCCGGGAATGTAACCAAGATGTCCACCGGAAGCTGGATTTAAATTCGGTGTGTCAACATTCTTTTCAATTATCTTTAACGCTTTATCAATTTTTATAGGCTCTTCAGAAATGGGGGAGTTGTAAATATCTATCCCTTTATCTTCTGATGCGACAAATGCTTTCTTTTCATAAATTTCATCAAGAAAATGTTCTGTATAATCAATTACTTTATTTCTTACAGATTTTCTTTTTATTGAATTCGGTTCAAGTTTGCGTGCTTCTTTTTCCAGCCTTTTTATTTTGTTTATCATATTACAATCTATAATTTTTGTTATTCAAATATTAAAATTAGTAAAATTTGTAATGGCGTTCGATGTTAAAAAAAATAAACCCCTGAAAAACAGGGGTTATTTTTTCAATAATATATTCGGGTATTTTATTTGATGCTAAGCCATTTATTGTAGATCATTTGTTGTCTTTCAGTCGGTTTCTCCACTTTCACCAGTTTATATTTATAATTGTGGTGCGTCTTTAATTTTACGTCCAGTGACTTAAGAATTCCATCCCTTGATACAGTAACCTTTAATACATCGCCCGGTTTATATTGGTTGATGATTTTTTTCAGATTATCAAAATCAACTCTGTATCCGTTAAGGGCAATAATTTCATCATTTGCATTTATGCCTCCATCGTAAGCTGATGTACCAACTTCAACACTTCTAACGATTAATTTCCCATTTTTATCAAAGGTTCTTGCCCCAAAGTGACTTTCGTCTTTACCATTATCGACTAACTTTAAGCCCGCGTAATCGAAATATTTATTATAAACTATATCTTTTGTGGAATAAACATAATCTTTAAAAAACTTATCAAGATTTTCGCCAGCTATTTTTTCAACTGTTGCTTTATACTCTTCGTCGGTAAAACCTCTTCCAAGTTTTTTATAATACTCATTATATAAATATTTTAATACGTCATCATAATTTTTCCTGCCGTTCGTATTGTTGATAATTTCAAGATCGAGAAGTGCACCTAATACTGCACCTGAAGCATAATAAGTAAGTGTAGTGTTGTTGCTGTTTTCATTTGGCTGATATTGCTTTATCCACGTATCAAAGCTTGACTCAGCAGGTGATTGCACTTTTCTTCCGGGCTGACCTTCAACATAAGAAATACCTCCGCTTACACGGCCGAGATAACTTTCAGGACTAATTATTCCAGATCTTCTCAATATTAGTGAACCGTAATAGGAAGTTACACCTTCCATTTCCCATAGCAATCTTGTATAATTCTCTTTTTGGTAATCAAAAGGTCCAAGCGCTACAGGACGAATTCTTTTTACATTCCATAAATGGAAATATTCGTGCGATACAGTTCCTAGAAAACGCATCAGCATATTGGGAGAATAAATCCATCTGTTTACTTCTAGAGTTGTTGAGTTAAGATGTTCCAGTCCACCGCTTCCATGCTCCAGGTTATGAATAATAAATGTATAGTGTTTATTTGGATTCTCACCAACTACTTTTGTCTCTTCTTCGACAATTTTTGTCATATATTTTTTTAATGTATCTACATTGTAATTTGCATCGCCGTACATTGCCACATAGTGTTTTACACCTGCGGCATTAAATTCAAAAACGTCCTGATTTCCTATTTCAATTGGAGAATCTACAAGAATATCATAATTGGGGGAATAATATGTTAACTTTTTTTCAGCCACAGGCTCAAGTCCAGTGCTTACTTTTTTCCAATCTTTATACGGAGTGATGGTTAATGTGGAAGGTAAATCTTTCATTTTGTTTATGTACATAAAAATGCTGGTTCCATTCAGGTATCCGTGGCCGGAATCGAGAAAACTTGTTCTTACGGAAGCCTTAAAAGCGTAGACATCATATTTAATATTTACTTCATCAGAATTTTTACTATAAACACGCCAGGTATATTTGTTTATTTTTTCGAATTTGAGTTCATTCCCGTTTGCATTGTATGCATGAAAAAACTCCACGTTTTTAGGAAAATCTCTTACAAGATATGAACCCGGTGCCCACACGGGCATAAGAAAATCTATATAATTTTTTTGTAATCCCTTAATTTTTGTTGTTACTTCAAAATAATGAGTATATGGTTTGCTCATTGAGAGGAAATATTCAAGTTGTAAATTCTGAGCTTGCATATTTGCAGACAGTATAAGGGACAATAAGAATAAGACAATTATTACTTTTACTGAACGTTTCATAGCACCTGTAAATTTTATGATGAAAAAATTAGAAGCTTTAATCCATAGAAGGCTTTTTGAAATTAAAAGTAAATAATTACAGAATCAATCAATTTGGGATAAGTGAATCTTCTTTAAAATAAAAAAACCGCCCCAGAATTGAGGCGGTCTCAAAAATGATCCTCTTTAACTTGTTTGTTCATCGTAACCATACATCTTTAAAAGAATCTTTAGCTAACACATAAAATCAAGGACCATTTTTATATTCACTAATAATAAGAGTTATAAAACATTCATTAGAACTACTATATTATATACAATCTTGGGGGTGTTAAAGTTCCAATAAAATATCTTTGTTTAAATTCTCTACATTATTAGACAGGGAACCAAATCTAAAGGTTGTATTAATTTTAATCATAAGGTGAAAAAAAGTTGAGGCAATCGGAGTTCTTCTTCCCGATTTAGGCTATTGACAGGATGTTTTTCTTAAAATTGTTGATTGAAATAACCATCATTACTGAACCGATTCCAACCAGAACCAGTGCCCTTAGTGCCACGTCAGTAATCGGGAGATGGCGCCAGAAAATATCATAAAATCCCTGAATACCCCAGTAATTTACGGAAACCACCGCAATGTGCTGCATAATTGCCGGCATTAGAAAAAGCGGTACCATGCTTCCTCCAATTGCGGACATTACAAGTATAATCAGAGTAGAATAACTTTCCACCTGCTTCCTGGTTTTTGCAATGGAAGCGATGAAGATTCCAAATGAAGCACAAGCAAAGGCTGTGGTCAGAATCATCAGAGCGAGAGATGGAAAATCAATGAAAATATTCAATCCGAAAGCCACCCAGGCAAAAATAAACATTACAGACAACTGGATAATTGAAACTGCAATTGTGGCAAGCATTTTTCCGAATAAAATAGAAGTAGGATGAATGGGGGAGTACAACAATTTTTTAAGTGTGCCTTCTTCTTTTTCCATGAGCATCCCGCTTCCCATGCCGGTAACGGTAAATAACAGCATCATTATTGCCGTACCGGCAACTGCTTGAATCAGCCCGAGGTTTTGTTCAGCTTTTGCAAACACGGGTGTGGTTTTGATACCTAAAGAATTATTTGCAGGGTTTTCATCACTCTTACCAAAATTATTCATCTGTTCATCAACTTTTTGCTGTATGATAGCCAGGTTCCCCGGAGATAAATCCGGGTTGTTTTTTTCAATCATTTTTTTGATGCTTTTCTTAATTGTCTTTTGACCAACAATTCCCATTAGTTTTGAAAAAAGTACCTGTTGCAGAAGCCCCGCTTCTATTTGTCTGGATTGGTCATAAAATAACTCCATTGACGGGCTGCTTCCATTATCTACTGAGTCTTTAAAACCCTTATAAAAAACAAGCAATGCTACGCGGCTTCCTTTTTTTACTTCTGCTTTTCCTTTTTCAAAGGTAATTTGCTTTATATCCAGAGATTTCATGGTATCAAGTTCAGAAATTACATTTTTTGTCATTTCTGTATTATCTCGGTCTGAAATAAAAATTGAGATTGGATTTGCATCATTTGATCCACCACCTACGCCGCCGAACGCGAAAGCAAAAAGTGATATTAAAGCAATTGGCAAAAATAAAGTTAAAATTACGGCCCTTTTGTCGTGGATGATCAGGCGCAGGTCTTTGATTGCTAATTTTAACATAATTTTTAATCCCTCAGTTTTCTACCGGTCAGATTCAAGAATATTGTTTCAAGATTTACCTTTTGAATTTCTATCTGTTGTATTCCTACTTTTGCATTATTCAATTCAGTGAGAATTAAAGGAAGGTCTCTACCGCTGTTTTTACTTGAAAATGTGATTACGCCATTGGATATATCCAGACAGTTTTTTATTTGCTTTATTTTCTCCACATTAAACTCTTCAGAATTTTCAGAGTGAATCTTAATTGACTCTTCTGCTTTTGTTGTTTCACGCAATTCATCAAGTGTTCCCTCAGCAATTATATTACCGTGGTCTATAATTCCAATCCGGTCACACAATCTTTCGGCTTCTTCCATATAGTGAGTTGTATAGATTATTGTCATTCCGTTTTGATGAAGCTCTTCCAGTACATCAAAAATTAAATTCCTGCTTTGCGGATCAATTCCCACGGTCGGCTCGTCCATAAATAATATTTTGGGAGAATGAAGCAGTGCCGACGCAATATTTATTCTTCTTTTCATTCCTCCGGAATATGTCTTTATTTTATCTTTTTTCCTGTCGGATAAGCCCATCAGCGACAGGGTCTCATCAATTTTATTTTGCAGGTCTTCGTAATTAAGGCTATAAAGACTGCCCCAGAACATGAGGTTATCGTATGCCGAAAGTTCGTTGTAAAGCGAAATTTCCTGTGGCACAACACCTATAGATTTCTTGCATTCCATAGAATTATTTTTCAGGTCGGTCCCGTTAATTTTCACGTAGCCTGTATCGGGTTGAGAGATTGTGCTGATAACATTTATCGTCGTGGTTTTTCCTGCTCCGTTTGGTCCCAAAAGCCCGTAAAGCTCCCCTTCTTTTATAGAAAAGCTTACCCTTTTTAAGGCTTCAACATTTCCAAATTTTTTTGAGAGGTTCGAAACTTCTAAAATATTCATGATAGCATATTTATTTGCTGTTAGATGGAATTTGGCACCGGGGATAAATTAAAAAAAAGGGGAGTATATAACAAATATTATTAGAAAGGTCCCTTTATTTGGAGGAGTATTTAGAAAATGTCTTTCGGAGTTTTTCATCGTATTTGTTCTTTTTATATCCTGGGCCGTAATAATGATGAGCAAAACAGTTCATGTCTTTGCTCAGACTATTCCATCAGAAACCAGTTGGAATTTTTTGAAAATCTTTTACAGCTATTTCTGTACCTTTTCCAAATATTCCGTCCACTATGAGGTTATAACTATTCTTATTTAATAGTTTTTATAATAGCTCTACAGAGTCTCCACGGGAGCGTATTTTTAGAGTTGTCATAAAGTCCCTTAATTGTGCTAAAAACTATGAAATTAAACTATTTCCTTTTATGACATTAAAACTTTTTAGCAACCACAACAACTGTTTTCATTTTTTCGGATACTCCGGAATTTGAATTCAATGCCTCAATTAAAACGATATAAATTCCCATTCTTAAAGTATTGTTATTGTCATCCAAGCCGTCAAAAATTACTGAACCATCAGTGCCGGTTGCGGAATTATTTCTCAGAGTTCTGACCAGTCTGCCTTTACTATCGAATATTTTAATTTTTACCTGGGCAGTTTTTTGCGGCAGTTTGTATTTTATAATAGTAAAATCTTCATACCCATCATTATCCGGTGAAAACGGGTTGGGAGAAATTGAAATTTTTGAACTAATATTTTTTGATTGTGTAGTGTAAATACTGTTTCTTTTGCCCGGAGTTGCTCCCTGTATGCTGGCTGAACTGCTCCAGTTGTTTTTATCATTTCCTTCCAGGAATGGATTTATTTTCTCAAGCGAAATATTTTGTGTAATTGTAAAATTCGGATTATGCCATTGCTCATAATAGTTTACTGAATCTATTGTGTTTCCCAATTCATCTTTTAGCAAAATCAGGCCGTTCTTATTAGCAAGACCAAATGAAGAAATTTTTACAATGTTTATGCTCTCGGGGTCAGTATTATAAATGTTTTTTCTGAAATTAGAATCTGCAGCAATAACAAAATATTTACCGGCTTTAACATTCCGTAAAATTCTTGAAAGGAAAAATCTTTTATCGTTTTCGTTTACAAATGACCATCCGCCAATATTCAATGTCGAATCTGTTGTATTAAAAAATTCTATAAATTCGCTGTTGTTAGCAGCCGGGTCAAACATTATTTCATTTATGACAAGGGAATTCCTTTTATAAGATTTCAGGTCAGTTGCAGAGTTTGTAAATCCGGGAGTACTTTTACCTGAATCAACGGAAGCTCTCCAGTTAGTGCTATCGGTTGATTCCGAAGAATAACTAATTCTTTCAAGAGAGAAACCGTTTCCCCCACCCCAGGTTGATGAATAAATAACACTGTCTATTTTGTTCCCTTTGCTATCAAGTAAAGTTAGTCCGTCTGTTGAGTTATTTAAAGAGCCGAAATTTGAATTTATTACTTTGTCCTTTATTTCCGGGTGAGATAAAATGAATGATGAATCTGGGGCAACAACTACAAAAGCACCCGGAGAAATTTGATAATTTTTTAGCGTTAATGAATTACCCGATCGTGAAGGCAGCAGATTGATGATTGCCCATTTGTTCAAATTAATATTTTTTCCTGAATTATTATAAATTTCAAACCATTCAGGCTCATCTTTTGAAGGATCGTACATAATTTCATTTATTACAACACTGTTTTTTCTGTAACCCGGTGAGATACCATTATATGCGATGTTATTGCTTGTATCCTGGTCAGAATTCCAAATTGCTTTAACAATAAAATTATGTTTCTCCGAAATAGCATTTAGTACATAATTGAATTGCAGGAGTACTGAATCTTCCGGTGATAAATTATTATGAAAAATATTATCGAGTAATTTATCTGCTACAGAGTCCCGATTTGTGTCTTCGTAAAGCGAAAGAGAAAAATCAGCAATGTTTCTGCCGGGGTTTTTAATCAGTGCTGAAATATTTACGTTATCACCGGATAGGGGAGGATCAGGAGAAAATATTATTTTCCCTACAGAAACATCAAAATCCTTTTGGCTAACCGAGTTGATTCTACCCGGAGTTGAACCGGTAATATTTTTAGAAGTTGCCCAATTAGATCTGTTATTAGAATTATTTAGTGTCGAAATTCTTTCGAGTGATATTCCGTTGCTGCCCCCCCAGTCCGATGAGTAGACCACGCTGTCTATTAAGTTATTATTGAGATCTCTTATAGCTATACCATCAAAATTATTATTAAGAGACCCAAAATTCAGAATGATAGAATTTGATTCTAATTCTTTGTGTTTTTCAAAAAATGATGAGTCAGCAGCTATCACCAGGTAGTTATTTGGAGCTAAAAAATTATCTGTTGCAGAAAGTAAATATTCATGAGTTGATGGGATCAGATTTACAATCACCCAATTTTTAAGATTTATATTCACATCTGAATTGTTAAATAATTCAAGCCACTCGGGTCCATTTTTACCCGGATCATACATTATTTCATTTATAACAAGGCTGTTTTGTGAATAACCAGGTGTAAGGGTTTTATAAGTTCTGTTGTTTGTTGAGTCTTCATCAGAAGTTGAGCTTATTTCAACAATAAAACTATGTGTTTCTTTTATTGCATTAACTCTATAGTTGAATTTCAAAATTACTGAATCACCTTTTGCTAAACTCTGGCTGTTTATTTCATCCAGTTTTTTGTTACTAAGAGAATCTGCATTAGTGTCTTCAAACAGGCCAACTGAAAAGCTTATTGGATTTTTCCCATTATTTTTAAGCAATACCGAAATAGAAACATTATCACCAATGACCGGGTTAGAAGGCGAAAACAAAATTTTATCAGCGGAAATGTCATAACCTTTTTGAGTGACAGAATTTATTTTACCAGGAGTTGCTTTGAGAAAATCGTGGGATGAATTCCAATTCTCTGGCTCATTTGAACCTTTTTCAGGGTCAATTCTTTCAAGGGACTCGCCACTATTGCCTCCCCAACCCGGTGAATATTCAAGTGAATCAATTACACGGTATAATGAGTCAAGCAAAATTATTTTATCACCCGAATTATTTAGGATCGGTAGTTTACCGGCGGAATAAGCGGATGGTAAATTGAAAAATTCTGTAATTGTGCTATCAGAAGAAAAAACAAAGTATTCATTTGAGCTTAGTATCTGGGAGTTATTAATAATTTTTATTGTATCAGATTTATCCGCGATATTATAACCTGAAATATCTATTGCCTTTTCACTTCTGTTGAAAATTTCTATCCACTCAGGCGCAGGAGAATTAGGCGCATACATTATTTCGTTTATAACAAGATCATTTCGTAATTCATTGATCTTAACTCCAGTAATTTCCAATAAAGAAATATTATTGAGAAGGTTTTCATCTTCTGTAGTTTGTAATTCCGCAATAAATAAATTACCTCCTTCGAGAAAATCTGAAGTTGAGATTTGATAATCAATTGAATCTCCGGGTGGGAGTGAGGGTCCCATAAATGTTTGCAGTAATTCACTGGTCTGCCCGGTCGAATCCACATTCCTATCGCGGAATAGATCCAACTGAAACGGCTCAGAATCTTTTACGCCGAAATTTTTGACTGTTATAAATAAAGTGATCTCATTCCCTGTAATTCCATACTTTTTTTCTGAAGTGAAGTCTGATATTCCCGGATCGAAATTTATGGGGCTTACTGAATTTCTGAATCCCGGAGTTCCCAAATCCCTAAGAGAGTTTTTCCAGTTTGAAGCAGTTGTATCAGAATTTAGCATTATTTTTTCGTCTGATATCCCTTTAGAATTATTTGCGGAATAAGTGTATTCTTCCAATTTGATTCCGGAGGAATTAAACAATTGAATAGTACGATCAGAAGAATTTGACATTCCTGAAGAGCCAAAAGCATTATCAGAGTTTTTGAGTATCAGAGCATCTGAAGGAACTAAATCTTTATAGATTCCATTTTGAATGTCATAGTCTCCTTCAAATATAACTGCAAAGGATTTTGGCTTAAGTATTGTCCCTAATCCAGCGGTTGAAAAATTATCCGCTGAGGACTTGTAATATTTTATCTGAAAATTATTCAGATCAACTGAGTTTGTTGTGCTGGTATTATAGACCTCAATAAACTCGTTATTCCCGGATTTGGCCGCGAACATAACTTCGCTTATTATTATCGAATTATCAGTTTGACTGGACTGTCCAAAAATAGCAGCACAATAAAGTGCAAAGGAAATAAAGAATAATTTCTTCACTTTAACTCCCCGTTTTTGTTAAAGAAAGAATTTATTTATCTCTTTTTAAAAGATATTTTATTTTGTGTTTTTTAAGGCTACGAAGTTAAAGAGGGCATCCGGCATAATTCTAAAAATTTTGGCCCCGAGTACTGTTTGCCAGGGGAATTGAATTATGTTTTTTCCTTTTTTAATTCCCCTGATAATAATCTTTGATGCTTTTTCAACGTCCATCAGAAAAGGCATAGGAAACTTATTTTTTCCTGTCATTGGTGTTTTAATAAATCCGGGTTTTACTGTAATTACTTTTATCCCGAATTTCTTAAGACTTATTCTTTGGCTTTCAAGAAATATAGTTGCTGCTGCTTTACTGGCAGAATAGATTCCTGCATTAGGGAAGCCTCTTCCGTCAGCAAGGCTGGAAACACCAACAATAATTCCTTCTTTTCTTTTTTTGAAATCAGGTAATAATTCTTCAAAAAAATATGCTAACCCCAAAACATTTGTATCAAAAGTTTCTTCTGCAATTGTAGAATCAAATTCATTCGGATTTACTTTAAAACTTACACCGGCATTAAGAATAGCAATATCAACTTTGCCAAAGTAGTTAATTATTTCACGTGTTGTTTCTTTTACACTTGGATGATTGCTTACATCACAATTAAAAACTTTTATTTCTTGTGGGCATGAGCTCAGTTCTGAATAAAGTTGTTTCAGTTTTTCATCTCTTCTGGCAAGCAACGCAAGTTTGCAGCCTTCATTAGCAAGTTGTTTTGCGAGCTCTTCGCCAATTCCACTTGATGCACCGGTTATTACTACTACTTTATTCTTTAATTGCATTATTAAATTCCGAAATTTTTATCCTGTTGAATTTGACAATTGAAAAAATGGGTGTAAAGAGATGCTTTTATTTAGGCTCCCCTTTTAAAGCTCAACAATTCTTTAATACAATGTTACGTTAAAATATAAACTTTTTGTTCACCTGATTCGTCAAAGACTGCCTGGAACTATTTGTTCCCTATAGTTTTGCTGTAAGAAAATTTTGTACCCGATACAATTTGAAAAACCGAAAATTTCCTGCGAAAGTTCCGGAGAAATTTGCGCTAATCTTATAAAAAATAAATTTTACGGTAGCAAAATAAGCTTGAGGTCTTTCCCTTATAATAATATTTTGTGACTTAGATTGCAACACCGGAATATAAAATTTTTAATGATCTTGTATTAGTATAAAACGGGTAATTCATAAGGAAGGATGCGGAGAGTTTTCTTAGTCAGGATTATGTTATAATGGAGCTCAGGTCTTTAAATTTTTGTATTTACATACAAATTGTTATCTTTCAGCAAAAATTATTCCAATGTTTTTAAACAATCTAATTTCTATAGAAGAAGTGCTTGTAAGCAAAGAAATTGAAGAATCTCAATTTGCCTGTGACCTTTCTGTATGCAAAGGAGCCTGTTGTACTCTCGAAAGTGATTTTGGGGCTCCTTTGGAAAAGGAAGAAATTGATGAAATCTCAAAGATTTTGCCAATTGTAAAGAAATATTTGCCGGATGAACATATAGCTGAAATTGAAAAAAACGGCTTTGTTGATGAAAAGGACGGCGAATTCATGACAAAAAGCGTGAACAGGAGAGCCTGTGTTTTCGTTTATTTTGATGGAGATATAGCAAAATGCGGAATTGAAAAAGCGTTTAATAACAGGGAAGTAGAATTCAGGAAACCAATTTCCTGCCATTTGTTTCCGATAAGGATTTCAAGGTTCGGTGGGGAAGTTTTGAGATATGAAAAATTTTCTGAATGCACTCCCGCTGTAAAAAAAGGCGGAGAAGAAAAAATTAAATTAATAAATTTTTGTGAAGAACCTCTGAAAAGAAAGTACGGACAAAAATGGTTTTCAAAATTAAGAGAAAGTATCGGATCGTCTAATGTTATCACTTAATCAAAAATTATCACAGCAGCAAAGATTATCACCGCAGCAGATTCAATACCAGAAGCTCTTGCAGTTAAATACTCTCGCACTCGAACAAAGAATTAAAACAGAACTGGAGCTAAATCCAATACTGGAAGAAGAGTATGACCTTACACAGGAGCAGGAAAAAGATAAGGATAATGAGTCTACGGAAGATGAAGTTGAAGATTCTGATAATGAGGAATTTGAAATTGAAGATTTTATGAATGATAGTGTGGACGAATCTGACAGGTCTAACCGAAGTAAAGACGATGAAGTTTACCAGCCTCTTGCAGAATCCCTAGAAAGTCTAAGTGAACATCTGACTGACCAATTAAGAATGTTAAATCTTGATGAAAACTATTTTACTCTTGGTGAAGAAATAATCGGTAACCTTGACGCAGATGGTTATTTAAAACGGGATTTGGACGATATTCTTAATGAATTGGAAATGTTTAATGAAATCATTATTCCCATGAAGGAAGCTGAAAACTTACTTCAAAAAATTCAGGTTTTTGATCCTGTAGGGATAGCCGCTAGGAATTTACGTGAATGTTTGCTGATACAGGCAAGAAAATCTGATTTTGATCCATATTATAAATACCTGGGTGAGCAGTTATTACTTAATTATTTTGATGATTTTACTAAAAAACGTTACGATGCAATTAAGCAAAAAATGGATTTAACAGATGTTAGCCTGAAAGGAACAATTGAATTTATTCAGAGCCTGAACCCAAAACCAGGTGAAGGTAATATTGAGTCCGTACAGCTTAACCAGATTACACCTGATTTTATGATTGAGAAGGATGAAGATAATTTTATAATTACCTTAAATGACAGAAGTGTACCTTCTGTAACTCTGAGCAAGCAATACCTGGAAATGCTCGATTCAAATAAACGAAGCAAAAAAAACAAGAGAGATAAGGAAACGTATAAGTTTCTTCGTGAAAAGTTTGAATCTGCAAAATGGTTTATAGCATGCATCCAGCAAAGAAGAGAAACTTTAATGAAAATTATGCAGGCAATTGTGGAAAAGCAGCATGAATTTTTCGACAAAGGTTCAAAATATCTTAAACCGATGATCTACAAAGATATTGCAGATGAAATACAGATGGATATTTCTACAATTAGCAGGGTTGTAAACGGGAAATATGTTCAGAACCCACAGGGAATCCACGAATTAAAATACTTTTTTAGTGAAGGTCTAAGTACCGATTCCGGTGAAGAAATTTCCAATAAGCATATAAAAGATTTGCTAAAAGAAATAATTGATAGTGAAAATAAAAAATCGCCTTACAGTGACGATAAGTTAGCCGAGATGTTAAATGAGAAAGGAATTCATATTGCCCGCAGAACGGTAGCAAAATACAGGGAACAATTAAGACTTCCGGTTGCCAGATTACGTAAAGAACTATGATAGAAAAGCTGATGGATGTTTCTGTAATTCTTATGTTGTTTACGCTTTTCGGAATTCTGCACTCCTTACTTGCAAACAAAAAAATTAAAACCTTTGTTAAGGAAAAAGCCGGCGATTTTATGGCTTTTTACAGGCTGGCATATGTTATACTATCTTTATTGTCATTCTATCTGATTTATGAATACTCTCCCAGACCGGATGTAAAGATATATGACCTAAAAAGCCCGTTTGATTTTATTATTTTGATTCCTCAGTTACTTGCGCTTGCCGGGATATTCTGGTCATTGAAATATTTTTGTGTTAAGGAATTTTTAGGCATAAATCAGATCTTCAGATGGATCAATAATAATTATAATAGGGAAGAACTTGATGAGCATATGACATTAATTGCGGAAGGACCATATAAATTTGTCAGACATCCTCTCTATTTCTTTTCAATAATTTTTATAGCTGCAAGGCCCGCGATGAATCTTTTTGATGTTACATTAATAATCGGGATAGTATTTTATTTTTACATTGGATCTTTTTATGAAGAAAAGAAATTAGCCGATAAATTCGGGGAACAATATGCTGAATATCAAAGGGCCGTTCCCAGGTTAATTCCTTTTATTTGAATAAAAAAATTTAATGATGATGCAAAATTTATTTATTGGAGTTAAATATGGATATGAAAATTGAAGCTACAACAATAATCGGAGTTGTGCATAACGGCACTTCCGCTCTTGGTGGAGATGGACAGGTTACTCTTGGTAATACTGTTATGAAGCACAATGCAATCAAGATTAGAAAAATAGCTAACGGAAAAGTTTTATGCGGATTTGCCGGAGCCTCTGCTGATGCATTTACATTGATGGAGAGGTTTGAGGATAAACTTGAGCAGTACAGGGGAAATGTTAACCGTGCAGCAGTTGAACTTGCAAAGGATTGGAGAACCGACAAATATCTTCGGAAACTTGAAGCGATGCTTGCTGTAATTACTGAAGATAAGGCCCTTGTAATATCAGGCAATGGTGATGTAATCGAACCCGATGATCAGATTGTTGCGATTGGTTCAGGTGGAATGTACGCACTGGCTGCAGCAAAGATGCTGAAAAAGTACAGCAAACTTACAGCTAAAGATATAGTTGAACAATCTTTGAAAACTGCTTCAGAAATTTGTATTTACACAAATGATAAAATTAATGTTGAAGAAATAAAAAAATAAACAGGAAAATTATGCCTAATAACAGGAAAGAATTAACTCCGACTCAAATTGTAAATGAACTTGATAATTACATTATAGGACAGACAGATGCAAAAAGAGCCGTTGCAATTGCATTAAGGAACAGGTGGAGACGTCAGCAGATACAGGATGTTTTGAAAGACGAAATAATGCCGAATAATATAATTTTGATCGGGCCAACAGGTGTTGGTAAAACGGAAATCGCAAGGCGTCTTGCAAAACTGGCTAACGCTCCGTTTGTAAAAGTTGAGGCATCAAAATTTACCGAAGTTGGTTATGTCGGGCGAGATGTGGAATCAATGATTCGTGATCTGACCGATTACGCTGTGAATCTCGTTAAAACTGAAAAAACTGAACTTGTTCAAGCAAAAGCCCTGGCGCTGGCCGAAGAAAAAATTCTTGATATTCTCATTCCGCCTGTGAAAAAACCAGCCAGTCCACAGGGAGAAAATTCTGAAGAGGAAGTAAACTCAGAAGTTTACCAGAATCAAAAGACTCGTGAGTGGATGCGTGTAAAATTAAAGAACGGCGAACTTGACGAGAAAATGATTGAGTTTGATGCTTCTTCGCAGGCCGCAGTTGGAATGCAGGTTCTCGGGCCACTCGGTTTCGATGATATGGGAATTAATTTCCAGGAAATTATGGGAAACCTGATGCCCAAGAAAAAGAAGAAAAGAAAAACTACTGTTGCAGAAGCGAGACAAATAATAGCCCAGGAAGAAGCACAGAAGTTAATTGATATGGATGCCGTTCAGCATGAAGCCATCGAAAGAGTAGAAAACAGTGGTATAGTTGTAATTGATGAAATCGATAAAGTTGCCGGAGGCGGTAAAGGACAGGGACCGGATGTTTCGCGCGAAGGTGTACAGAGAGATTTGCTCCCGATTGTGGAAGGTACAAATGTTAATACAAAATATGGAGTTGTAAGAACCGATCATATTTTGTTCATTGCTTCAGGTGCGTTTCACGTTTCAAAACCTTCTGATCTTATTCCGGAATTACAGGGAAGATTTCCAATCAGAGTTGAATTAAAAACGCTTACTGAATCTGATTTTATTCAGATTTTAATGACACCGCAGAACGCATTGCTGAAACAGTATTGTGCATTGCTTGAGACTGAAGGCGTAAAACTTGATTTTACTAAAGATGGAATTAAAGAAATTGCCCGGATTGCCACAGAGGTTAATTCACAGGTTGAGAATATAGGTGCCAGGAGGTTACACACAATACTTACTACACTTCTTGATGATATTTTATTTGATGTACCGGATAAAGTACCGGCAAATAAAGTAAAGATTAATGCTAAAGTAGTTAAAGAAAAATTAGATGTGATCGTAAAAGACAGAGATCTGAGTAAATATATCTTATAGTGTTAAAGGGAGGGATTTAGCCCACCCTTTTTTCACCCTCCAAAAGGGCAATGTCTGCAATTGCTTCCGCAGCAGCTTCCTCTCTTTAAGTGATAATACACAGTGAATACTGTAAAACCGGTTTCAGGATCAGTATAAAAATCTTCCTTGTTCCTGCAGGCTTCTTCATGCTTATTAATTTTCTCTTTGTAAAATGGATTTTTGCTCGAGAGCTTATCTGATGATGGAATCGGGAAAATTGCATTATTTTTGTCCGGCATTTCTTTCTATCATTTTATGAAAAATTAAATGCCAAATATAAAAAAATTTTATAATATTTTTGTTGAATTTTTCTAATACGCCTATCATCTATTGTAACCTTTCTTCCCTGAATTTCGTCTTTAGAATTAATAGTTGAGCTGATTTGTACTACATATTATACTTT
This sequence comes from uncultured Bacteroidota bacterium, assembly GCA_963748105.1. GTDB lineage: Bacteria > Bacteroidota > Ignavibacteria > Ignavibacteriales > Ignavibacteriaceae > JAKAGZ01. The sequence continues at coordinate 479,829 of CAVVHP010000011.1, forward strand.
CATGTATAAAATATTGAACGTTTTGCAGGGAATTAATCACATAAACAGAATAAAATTAACGGCACATGATTTGTTTAATTTTTCTAAAAATATTTTGCAGGGAAAAAATGAAAATTAAAAATTTACTATTGTTTTTCTTTACTAGTCTGTTGCTTACTTCTTTTATTTTTGCCCAGGATAATGACTCTACAGATACAGGGCACCATAAATGGTACGACTGGGATGAAAGTTCAGATATGTTTAACGTAAGCATACATGGTAGTCCCACTTTGAGTCTTAATTTCGGTATTTCTAATATTACTCTGAAAAACTCAGCAGATAAATTTGCAGATCCGAATATGCTTGAATTTAAAATTGGCTATACAAGGGAAAAGAATAAATGGGATACTGAAGGTATTTTCAGTTATAAGTACAGATATTTGGTATTAAGTTATTTCTCAAGCGAGCTTGGCGGCAGTTCAAAAGGACTTGAAATAAATACAAAATTATGGCGGGCAGGTCTGGTTAAATCTTCAGGGTACGGATATGATTTGGGAAAATCTGCTATTATATTTTATAACAGTTCCGGGATGGTCTGGGCGAGAACGGAAGTTCAGCGGCCGGACATACTTACATTTGCCGCAATACCGCCCAACAGGCTTGATGAAATAAATGAATCAATAAGATTTGGTACAACTGCAGAAGGTGGGATTAGATTTGAAGCCGGTAGAATGATTACTCTTGAAGCCGGGTACGAAAGATCAATAATTTTTCCCCGTCATTTATTTGCAAAATGGGTCGGCAGTGCCATTATCGAAGATTTAGGGCAATCATTCGTAAACAGGTTTGTTGATGAGATTTTTGATTCGTCACCAAATGTTGCACCTGTTGTAAACTTTGTTCTGAAAAACGCTTTGTCATACGGGATTTATGAATTAAGACAGGATAAAATGAACTGGCCTTTCAATACTGAGCCGGGAATTGGATACGATCAGTTTAAGTTTGGTATTACTTTCGTGTTTTAAGTTTCTTAATCCATTGTAAAATGAATGAGAGAAATAATTCTAGATAAATTTTATCCTGATATTGACAATCTCTGCATCGCTTGCAAGTTTAATTGGCGGGCCCCATGTTCCAACACCAGATGAGACATAAAATTGTGTCAATTCATTTTTAAGATAACCCCAGCTTATCTCGTAGATCATTTTAGTGATAAAATTTAAGGGAAACATCTGTCCGTTGTGTGTATGACCCGAAAGTTGAAGATCAATTTTATTTTTTACCGCATCATTTAATTGTACGGGTGTATGATCGAGCAAAATTTTCGGCAAATTTTCAGAACATGTAGTAAGTAGATCGCTGAGGGACTTTCTTCTCTTTCCGGAAAAATTATTTCCATTTCTGTCTTCTCTCCCTATTACATAAAATGCATTCTCAACATTTATCGCCTTATCTCTTAAAACTTTTATCCCAAATTCTTCCATAAATTTTACGGCTGAATCAGCATTATTTATAAATTCATGGTTGCCCGTGCATGCTATCACACCATATTTGGGCCTTAATTTTCTGAATGAACCGCCAATCCTGTTTCTACTTAAGATAGCAGCTTTATCATCTACAATGTCGCCGGGCAGCAGAACAATATCTGGGTTGAGAGAATTTACCCTATCAATTATATCTCCCAAAAACTTTTCATTGTTTATCGGTGACAGGTGGAGATCAGAAAACATTACAAGGTTTAATTCATTAAGCATGCTTTCTTTCTTCGGTATATTTAATTCTAGTGTTTTTATCTTGAAGTTTGTTCGGTTAATAAACCCTGCTGCAACGATTAAAAATACTGTTGAACATATAATAATTCCTGTATATAATTTAGTTAACGGGGAAGGATCTCTTAATGATGCTGAAAGAAAATGGAAAAAATGATCTCCCAGTCGTGTAAGGTCAATTAAAAATAAAAACAGTACGTAATAAAGTAGAAATGCAAACCAGAATGAACCAAGCCATAATAATGGATCGTGAATATAAGCGGGAAGTTTTTCTGCAAATATTTTCACAAAAATATATGAAAAAGAAAAGATCAGAAAAACCAGTGCGAAGAAAGGTTTCAGAAAGGGAAGATAGCTTAATGCTTGCCATCCCCTGACAAAAATGTATGAATTAATTAATGTGTAAAGCGCGAAGAAAATTATAAAAAATAAACTCATCGTCAAATATATTCATCCCAGCTTTTGGTAGTGAGATCTTCCTCTTTATATCGTTCCATTGCTTTTACAAATCTTTTGGCAACTTGAACGTTTGTAATCAGGTTAATATTCATATCAATTGCTTTTCTTCTCACAAGATAATCATTATCAAGTTCAAATTTATCTACACTTTTAGGAATATTTATTACAAGATCGATTTTCCCATTTTCGAGATATGTTAAAATATTTGGTTCTTTATTTACTAAAGGCCAGTGTAAAACAGTTGCTTTCATTTCATATTTTTTCAGGAATTCAGCTGTGCCTTTTGTAGCATAAAATTTATAACCCGTTGCGTAGAGTGTTTTGGCATCTTCAAGAAACTCGGCTTTGTCTTTTGGGGTACCGGTCGAAAGCATAACACCTTTCTGTGGAATCTTATAACCTGTCGATATAAAACTCTTAAGAAAAGCCTCATTAAAATCATCACCAAGGCATGCTACCTCGCCGGTTGATGCCATTTCAACTCCCAGTACAGGATCGGAACCTTTCAATCTTGTAAATGAAAACTGCGGGGCTTTAACTCCAACGTAGTCAACATCAAATGATGATTTATCAATCTTCGGTACTTTCTCGCCGAGCATTAATTTTGTAGCAATTTCTACGAAGTTTATCTTCAAAACCTTTGAGACAAAAGGAAAACTTCTTGATGCTCTAAGGTTACACTCGATTACTTTTACTTTGTTATCTTTAGCTATGAATTGAATATTGAAGGGCCCGGTTATTTCAAGCGCTTTGGCTATTTCCTTAGTCACGATTTTTACACGGCGCATTGTTTCAAGATAGGTCCTTTGCGGGGGCAGAACTATTGTAGCATCTCCTGAGTGCACACCTGCATTTTCAACATGTTCCGAAATTGCATAGCAGAATAAATTTCCTTTGTCCGCTACTGCGTCAACTTCAATCTCCCTGGCTTCTGTAATAAATTTGCTTATTACCACCGGGTATTCTTTGCTGATTGCGGCGGCTTTCTGCAGAAATGTTTTTAATTCTTCATCTGTTAATACTATGCTCATAGCTGCACCGCTCAGCACATAACTCGGTCGTATTAAGACAGGGTAGCCAACTTTATGGGCAAATGCCTTTGCTTTTGCGAAACTGGTCAGTTCTTTCCATTCCGGCTGATCAACCTTTAAAGAATCGAGTATTGAAGAAAATTTATGCCTGTTTTCCGCACTGTCAATTTTATCAGGAGAGGTACCCAGAATTTTAATTCCTTCATTATGTAGTCTTGTTGCAAGGTTGTTCGGGGTTTGTCCGCCCATAGAAATAATTACGCCTTCCGGGTATTCTTTTTCGTAAATATCTAGTACTCGTTCAAAAGTAATCTGTTCAAAATATAATTTATCACAAATGTCATAATCGGTACTTACGGTTTCCGGGTTACAATTGATCATAATAGTTTTATGATTCATATTATTAAGAGTCATTACCGCGTTAACGCAACACCAATCGAATTCAACAGAAGAGCCGATTCTGTAAGCCCCGCTTCCCAGCACCACTATCTGGTTATCGCCGCCGGTTTGAATATCATCCTCACGTCCGTGATATGTAAGGTAAAGATAGTTTGTTTGGGCAGGGTATTCGGCCGCGAGCGTATCAATCTGTTTTACAACCGGGATAACATTTAATGATTTCCTGACCTTTCTAACTTCAAATTCATTGGAATCAGTAAGCTGTGCAATTTGTAAATCGGAGAAACCATTTTCTTTTGCTTCGCGCATCAGCACTTGACTCAGCTTGTTAAGTTTCAGTCCTTTTAGTTTCTTTTCAGTATCAATGATATTTTTCATCTTGTAAAGAAACCAGGGTGTTATCTTTGAAAGCTTGTGAATCTTTTTGACGCTATATCCTTTCCGAAAAGCCTGGGCTATAGCATACATCCTTTTGTCAGTTGGATTTGAAATTTCTTCATCAAGATTTTTGAATTTGATCCCGTTGCCCGCAAATCCCTTGTAACCCATATCAAGCATGCGTATGGCTTTCTGCAGGACCTCTTCAAACGTTTTACCGAGCGACATTACCTCGCCGACTGATTTCATCTCTGATCCAAGCTGCGTGCTGACCTGCTGGAATTTCTGCAGATCCCAGCGCGGAAATTTCAGCGCAACGTAATCGAGTGCGGGTTCAAAACAGGCTGAAGTCTGCTGGGTAATAATGTTTTCTACTTCATTTAATGCGTAACCGAGAGCAAGCTTGGTAGCGATAAACGCAAGCGGATAACCCGTAGCTTTGGACGCAAGTGCGGAGCTTCTGCTCAACCTGGCGTTTACTTCAATTATTCTGTAATCACCGTTTTTAGGATTTAATGCGTACTGGATATTGCATTCACCGATCACGCCGAGATGCCGGATTAATTTTATTCCGTTGGAACGAAGCATAAAGTTTTCTTTTGCCGAAAGCGTCTGCACCGGCGCGATTACAATACTGTCTCCTGTGTGAATTCCCATCGGGTCCACATTTTCCATCGAACAGATTGTTATACAGTTATCGTACCTGTCGCGAACTATTTCATATTCAACTTCTTTCCATCCGTAGAGAGATTCTTCGATTAAAATCTGGCTTGTAAATGAAAACGCTCTTCTCGCTTTTTCGGTAAGTTCTGCTTTATTATTCACAATACCGGAGCCGAGTCCGCCAAGCGCGTATGCGATCCTGACCATAACCGGGTAACCGATTTTGTCGGCCGCTGTAACGGCCTCCTTTAAATTTCTGGCGGTTTTGCTGACCGCAACCTTCAGGTCACATTCCTTTACTTTATCGCCGAAAATCAGCCTGTCTTCCGTAGCCTGGATTGCCTCAACCGGCGTTCCCAAAACTTTAATGTTGTGTTTTTTCAGGATTCCTTTTTCATAAAGTTCAACACCCACATTTAAAGCAGTTTGTCCTCCGAATTGAAGCAGTATACTGTCCGGCTCCTCCTTTTTGATTATTCTTTCCACAACATCTGCTTTCAGAGGAAGGAAATAAACTTTATCCGCAAAATTTTCCGAGGTTTGTATTGTTGCGATGTTCGGGTTAATAAGGACGGAAGTAATTCCGTCTTCTTTTAATGCTTTGATTGCCTGGCTGCCGGAATAATCAAACTCGCCGGCCTGCCCGATCTGTAAAGCACCCGATCCAAGGATTAAAACTTTTTTTGGTTTTCCGCGTTTTATCATTTCAATGCTCTTATAAACAAATCGAAAATAAATTCGCTGTCATCAGGTCCCGGCGAAGCTTCCGGGTGAAACTGTGACGCGAAAAATGGTTTAGAAATATGAATTATCCCCTCGTTCGTTCCGTCATTGTCATTCACAAACCACTCTCTCCAGTCCTGCGGCAGAGTTTCGGCGTCAACCGCAAAACCGTGATTTTGTGAAGTGATGTAGGTCCGTTTTGTTCCGGTTTCGTTGCATGGCTGGTTGTGTCCCCTGTGTCCGTATTTTAATTTGTAGGTATTGGCGCCCGCCGCCAGCGCCATTATCTGGCTGCCGAGGCATACACCGAGCATCGGCATATTTTTGCTCATCGCCTTTTTAACGTTGGCAATTGTTTTTTTGCACATCTTCGGATCGCCCGGTCCGTTTGATACAAGTATTCCGTTTGCTTCAATATCATTGAAGTCATAATCATAAGGTACTCTTATAACCGAGATATTTCTTTCCAGGAAAGCCCTGATAATATTGTTTTTTGTGCCGCAGTCAATCAGGATAATCTTTTTATGATTTCTTTTGTATTCAACCGGCGCTTTTACGCTTACTTCCTTAACGAGATCAATTTTATTTATATCCTGGAAATTGATTTTCTTTCTTTCATTAAAAATTATTTTACCGGCCATCGTTCCTTTATCGCGCAGTTTCCTGGTAAGCATTCTCGTATCGATTCCGGTAATACCCGGAATTTTTTGTTCGCGCATCCAGTCGGATAAAGATTTTTCCGCGCTCCAGTGAGAATATTCTTCTGAATAGTTTGTAACAACTAATGCGCGGCAATGAATTTGTTCGGATTCAAAATTTTTAAATAGTCCGTCTTCTCTTTCTTCACCCGGCACACCGTAATTACCGATAAGCGGGAAGGTGCAGACGAGTATCTGTCCGCGGTAAGACGGATCGGTCATCGTTTCCGGGTAACCAACCATGCCGGTGTTGAAGACCACTTCGCCGTTGGTATTTCCGTGATAGCCGAATCCTGTACCGATAAATTCGGTTCCGTCTTCCAGCACAAGTTTAGCCCTTACGGGCTTATTTTTTTCTATTTTTTGCATATAGAGGTTGGGGTTAAGTTTAGGCAAAAAAATAGCCCCGTCATGCGGGGCTATTAATAAATAATCTCGTTCTCGAATTCAATATCTAAAAATTGTTTTTTTCTGCCGATCAATTAGCTACCTTTTTAGTTTGTCAAATATATGTGAATCGGAAATTAGATTCAATTTAGAATTTCATCTTTTTGCAAATAAAAGTCCGCTCAGTTGAGCGGACCTGACCTGTGCTTACATCGGACTACTATTGTATCGTAATGAACCTTTCTTTTGGGGTCATTGATATGCCGCATCGTGCTGGCGCGTTGTTGTCATACGTATTCCCACAGGTCGTGCAAACCAGGTATTTTGATGGTAAATCGTTCTGTTTGTTTTTTTTAAGCATATTAAGGGCATTTTTATAAAATTCTTTGTGTTTTTTCTCGGTCTGATATGCATAATTAAAGGACAGCATCGCGATATTTACTCCGGCATCATTTGCCGTCCGGATAAAGTCCGGATACATTGTCATAACTTCGTATGTCTCACCGTTAATCGCATCCTGTAAATTTTCACTTGTTGTTTTTACATCGTATTTTGGAGAAAAATCGTCCATTTTCTCTCCGAGCTGCTGAAGAACCGCACTGTGATTTCCTGCGTGTATTTTTTCAGATTTCGATGCTGCTTCGAATAAAAGAGCAATTTTTTCATAACCTTCCTCGCGTGCTTTCATGGCATAGGCTGCGTATTTTGCGCTCGCAGTGGTTTCACCTATTATTGCATCTTTAATATTATTGATAGTTTTTAGCTTTGCTGCATTATTTTTTGCGGATGTAATGCCTGAAAATATCAGCAATGATAAAATGAGTGAAGAAAAAAGTTTTAGTTTCATTTGAGACTCCTTTTTAATTATAAATTTGTATATTCAAAGTTAGCTATTGAACCCTAAAATCATCTTTAAGAAGTCTTAAAATTTGATTAAAAGTTTGGAGGTTTATTAGAAGAGCCCGGATATAGTTTTTTGTTTAAAAGGTAAGTGAGAATTTTGTTCCTGAATCGGCTCTGCTTTCAATATTAATATTGAAATTTTGCAGATCAGCCAGCCTCTTTACTATTGCAAGACCGAGGCCGTTACCCTGTATTTGGGAGGTTCTGGAATCATCGGCACGGTAAAACCGGTCAAATATTCTTTTAATTTGCTCTTTTGATAGTCCTGTGCCGTAATCCTCAATAATACAGCATAAAACAGAATCATTGTCTTCAATTGAAATATCAATTTTTTTTGAATTGCCCGAATACTTTATTGAATTGGAGATAATGTTTTCCAGTATTATTTCCAGCATAGATTCATCTGCTTTAATATAAGAAAATTTTCTACTGTCGAAATTAATTTCCATGTGATTCTGTTGAATTAAATTCTGTAATCTTAATAAAACAACTTCAATTGATTTTGTAAGATTTACTTTTGTGAATACGGGCAAGGCTTTCCCGCTTTCATATCTTGCAAGGATAAGAAGCTGTTCCACGAGATTAGATATTCTGTCTACTTCGTTTATGCAGTATTTTATTTTTGAAATATACTCATCCTGTTCTCTTGGTTTTCTTATCAAAACTTCCAGAGTTCCTTTAATTACCGAAAGGGGAGTACGCAGTTCGTGAGACGCGTCAGCTGTAAATTGTTTTTCTCTTAATACTGCGTCCTGCAGCCTGTTTAATAATTCATTTATTGTAGAGGTTAAAGTATATATTTCATCTTTGTGCTGCGGCAGGTCAATTCTTTGTTCGAGATTTTCTCTTGTGATTTTCTCAGCGGTATTTATCACCTGGTTAATAGGCCTGATGGATTTTCCGGCAATGTATCTTGATATAGAAAAAAGGAAGATCAGAACAAGGGGAAATGCAACCAATAATACTATTTTGAGGTTTTCAAGAACGAGCGCGGATTCTTCCAGCGGCATTGCAATTAATAAGTATCCCAGGGTTTTCCCGACCGGGTTTTTAATCGGCATCTGTAATTGTCTTGTCGGTGCCCCGGTTAATTGAGTGTTGAAATATTCTTTTTGTTTCAACGATGGATTAAAGTCCAACCTGCCTTCAAGAAGGTTGCCTGTTTTTTTTAGAATATTATCCGACGTATCAGTGACCTGTACGAAAATGGGATTAACCTCAATTTGTCCGTGTTCTCGTTCATTCCATTCAAACGGATTAGCAAAAATAAACTGATTATCCATAACAACCAGGCTGTTGATTACCTCCAGCGACTCAAGATCTAAATCCTGGTCGAGATGCCTGTAAACGGTATCAGAAACAACAGCATAAATTGTAAGGAAAAGTATTCCGGTTAAAATTGCTGTAACGCCTATAAAATAGGATGATATCCTGTTGCGTAGACTGAGGTTCATTCGCCGTCCTTTGCTATGTAGCCTACTCCGCGAACGGTTTGAATGTAATTCCTTTGATTGTTCAATTCCAGTTTCTTACGGAGGAAGTTTATATAGACATCAATTACTGAAGTATCAGCGTCAAAATGAATATCCCAGACGTGTTCAATAATTCTTGTCCTGGTGCAGACTTTATTTTTATTCCGGATAAGAAATTCGAGAAGTGCAAATTCTTTCTGTGTTAAATTTACTTCCTTTTCATTTACAGTAACCCCGTGTGTCTCGGGGGTAAGCAGTATGTCGCCTAGCTTTAACACAGAATTCCCATCGTCATTTATCCTTAGCTGAACCCTTATGCGCGCTAAAAGTTCTTCGAAGGCGAACGGTTTTTTTATGTAGTCGTTTGCGCCGGCTTCAAGGCCGAATACCGTATCCTGCGTGGTGTCTTTGGCGGTTAAAAAAATAATAGGTACCGAAGTGTTCTGTTTTCTAATTTGTCTGCAAACTTCGATACCACTCAATCCGGGGATCATCCAGTCAAGAAGAATTATATCATATTCATTCGTAAAGGCCATCTCAAGGCCGCTTTTCCCATCAGTTGAAACATCAACAGCAAAAGATTCTTCTTTTAAACCATCTCTCAGGAAATTAGCGATTCCTGTTTCGTCTTCTACAATTAGTGCGCGCATTAATTTTCCCCTTAATCATTATCTTTTTCAGGCTTATCCTTTTGTACGTTTTCTGAATTTTGACTATCAGAACTATTAAAATCAAAACCAAGATTAAACTGAACGCCCGCGGCATGCTTGTAAACCAGCTCTCCGCCGTAATAACCAGTGCGAACAATTGAAAGAACACCAGCCAAAAATAAGACTAATGCCGCATACTTGAAAACGCCCGTATATTTTTTAGCGGTTACAATAGCCAATCTTACAACTGCTGTGGCAACCATTAACCACAATGAAAGTTCAGCCGCATGCTCGTGATTTTCAAGTGCCTGTTTCAATGAACCGGCTTCTTCAACGCCTTCCCCGGCAATATTACCTGATAGATAGGCTGCAATTACTCCTATGGTTCCTAAAATCAGCAGATAAAATCCTGCCTTTGTGAAAAACTCTTTTTTAAATACCACTCCAATAATATCCGCAAGAAATCCAATTATCAATAATGCTATCGGAAAGTGAATTATCATCGGGTGCAGATGGCTTGTATCGAACATAGTTTCCTCCTTTTTTGATACAAACCTAATTTTCAACACTTAAACCAGGCTAAATCATTTCTTAAAATTTGATTAAAAAAAAGTCCGCCAAAATGCGGACTTTTATATATCTCCCATTATTTGATATTATTCATATTTCAGTGAATTAGCCGGGTTTGCCCTGGCCGCCCTGAATGTAAGTGAACTCACTGTTAAAAGAGATACAAGCAATACAAGTATTCCGGCCATCGGAAACAGCCAGAGGGAAATATTTGCCCGGTATGCGAAATCTTTCAGCCAGTTATTCATTAAATAATAGGCAACGGGCCAGGCAATTATATTGGCCAGCAGCACCCATTTTGAAAATTCCTTTGAAAGGAGAAACACAATCTCACTTATGGACGCACCCATAACTTTTCTAATGCCGATTTCCTTTGTCCTTCGTTCCGTGATAAACGCTACCAGCCCGAAGAGACCCATAGTTGCAATAATAATTGCAAGGATTGAAAAGCTGGTGAATAGTTTTCCCGTTCTTTGTTCCGATTCATAAAGCTTCGCGAATTCCTGATCGAAGAAATTATATTCAAAAGCCTGCGCGCCCGCAAGTTTGTGCCATTTATCCCGTATATAAGTCAACGTATTTTTAATATCACCGGAAGCAACCCGTACAGCTGTGTATCTTCCAAAGCCGCGTCCGGGAACAAACAGGTGAATGACAAGAGGGCGGATCTTTGAATGAAGCGATTCATAGTTGAAATCCTTTGTTACTCCTATTATGGTGAATGCTCTGGAAGTTTCAGGACTGTTTCCCACCGCAATTATTTTTTTACCTATAGGATTTTTAATGCCGAATATTTTAATAGTAGCTTCATTTACAACAACGGTATTTAAAGTATCGGAAGGATGCTCTTTAGAAAAGTACCTTCCCTCTTTCATCGGGATCTGGTAGGTATCAACGAAGCCATAATCGGCCGCCATTTGCATGAGAAGCTGCGATTTGTCCCCGCTCTGGCCGCCTGCCAGATATGCGCTGTTTCCAACGCTAGGTCCGCCCGGGTAAGTGTTACAGTTGGTTACAGATGTAATCGATGGATTACTTAGAAGTTCTTTTTTAAATGTTTCAATTTGCCTGCCGATATCATCAGTTTTTTTTACTAAAACTATCTGGTCTTTATTAAAACCAAGATTTTTATTCTGTATGTAATCAAGCTGTTCTTTCACAACAAATGTCCCGATTATTAAAATAATAGAAACCGTAAATTGTGAAATTACGAGTGTACTGCGCAGCCACGAATTTTTTCCGCCTTTTAAAGTATTACCTTTCAAAACGGTAACCGGATCGAAGGCAGATAGGAAAAATGCGGGATAACTTCCTGCAAGAAAGCCTACTATGACAGAAAACAAAACAAAGATCGGCAGGATTGTCAGGCTTGCATTTATTCCGAAGGTTATATTTTTCCCGGTAATTTCATTGAAGAAAGGAAGTAATAATTCTGCCAGGAAGGCGGCAAATATTACTGCAATTGTGCTCATCAGAACGGATTCAAAAATAAACTGCCAGACCAGTTGTGATTTTTTTGAGCCCAGCGTCTTTCTTATCCCGACTTCCTTTGCCCTCATTGCAGATCGGGCAGTTGCGAGATTCATAAAATTAATGCAGGCAATAAGTAATATGCCAAGTGCAATTAAGGCGAAGATATATACATACTGTATATCACTGTTTGGTTCAATTTCATTATCAAGATGCGAGTAAAGATGAATATCTGTGAGCGGCTGCAAAGAATAATGATATCTTGCTCCGCTCTTTTTTAGTTGCTCTAAAGAAATTCCGAGTGCCAGTTTTACCTGCGGTGCCACATATTTCAGAATTACATTTTCCATCTTATCTTTAATCATATCATAGGTTTTTCCCTTATCCAGTAGCAGGTAGGTAAATACATTATTACTCAGCCATCTCTGGTCCTGCATTATATTTTGATATGACGTAAGTGATCCGAGAAAATCAAAATGGAAATGGGAATTTCTCGGAATATCCTCAATAACTCCTGTTACCATATAATCTATTCTGTTATCCATGTTCAGAAGTTTGCCTACCGGATTGTCATTGCCGAAATATTTTTTTGCCATTGATTCAGTAATTATAACGGAGTTCGGTTTAACAAGCGCTGTTTGAGGGTTGCCTTTTATGAAAGGCAATGTAAAGACATCAAAGAAAGTAGAGTCTGCCCAGAAAAACCTGTCTTCGCTAAAAACCTTATCTTTGTATCTTATAACCGGGATACCGGCTTTGAATAATCTTGTGAAATTTTGAACTTCAGGGATCTCATTTTTTAATGTAGGCCCTATTGGCGCGCAGGAAACAGCCATATTAAAATCTGAATCGCTAATTCTTCCATGAAGATTTACGCGATAGATCCTGTCTGCATTTATATTATACTTATCATAGCTTAATTCATCCCTTACGAAAAGCAGAATCAGGAAACAGCACGTGAGTCCGACTGTAAGCCCGATTATATTTATAAGAGAAAATCCACGATGTTTGAAGAGATTACGGAATGCAATACGAATGTAATTTTTAATCATAATTCCGGCCTTTGAATTGGTGGTATCTACCACATTAGACGAATAAGGGGATCATTTGGTTACAAAATAGGGCTTAATTTTAAGTTTGAAACTTTTAATTGTAAGAGCCGGATAATATTGATGATAAAAGGTTCAGAGAGGTGATATAATTGATGAAAATTCAGTTGATAAACTGAATATGTTATGATTTTTACAGATTATGCAAAATATTACTTAAATTATTATTTTAAAATAAACAGAAATTTATGTGTTTACTCTTAATAGCCAATAAAATTCACCAGGATTATACATTAATAATTGCGGCCAATCGTGATGAGTTTTACGATCGTCCGGCTTTGCAAGCCTCTTTCCGGGATGAATCCCCGGAACTTCTTGCGGGCAAAGATCTTGAAGCAGGAGGTACGTGGCTGGGGATAACCAGATCCGGCCGGTTCTCCGCAATTACCAATTACAGGGATTTTAGCCGGGAAATAAAACAAAATGCGCCAACAAGAGGAAACCTGACAACTGACTTTTTGCTTGGAAATGATAATCCGGAAAAATATTCCGAAATGCTTCAGGAAAGGCATACAGAATATAATGGCTATAACCTGGTTTATGGATCTATTAATGAGCTTTATTATTATTCTAATGAAACTAATCTTGTTGTAAAACTTGAACCGGGACTTTACGGGGTGAGCAATGCATTATTGAACACACCCTGGCCAAAGGTAACGGAGAGTAAAAAATATGTCTCTGAATTAATTTCTTCAGGGGATGTTTCAAAAGAAAAACTATTTGGAATTCTTGCAGATAAAACAACTGCTGATGATGATCAATTGCCCGATACAGGGATCGGAGCAGAAAGAGAAAAAGCACTTTCATCAGCTTTTATAGAAACTCCTCATTACGGTACAAGATGTTCAACTATTATCCTGGTTGATAAAGGCAATAAAGTTAGTTTTACTGAACGAACATTTGAAAAGGGTAATGAAAAATTCAGCGACGTAAATCTTGAATTTAATCTTGAGAAAAAATAAAGGGAGTATTATGTTTCACGAAATAAAACACGATAAAGAAAATCAGCAGTTTATAACAAATGTTGAAGGTAAAGACGCATATCTGAGATATTTAATGAGAGATGAAAACACTATAGATTTTCATCATACTTATGTTCCGAATGAATTAAGAGGAAACGGGCTTGCCGCTGAAGTTGTAAAAGAAGGTTTTAAATACGCCAAGAGAAAAACCTTAAAGTGATCCCAACCTGTCCTTACATTCATACCTTCATTCAAAAATTTCCGGAATATGAAAAATTTATAATGTGAGGGCCTGCCAAATTTTAATTTAGGCAATCCGGGCATGAAGGAGGAGTGTAACGCTTAAAGCGTTACACTCCCTTTAGCCACATTCTCAATTTCCGGCCTATTTGTCGGCTCTTTTACACCTTATCTTTCCCAAAAATCGTTTATTTGATTTAATTAGAATTTATATTTAAACTTATTTCACATTCGCACAGGAACAATCAGATAAAACAAAAAGAAAGGTGCTTAAAATGAAAGCTGCCGATGGGATACCATCCTCAATCGACCAGAAGGGGATTACAGCAGACAGGAAAATTCTCACAGAAAGTTATTTAAAGGTTAGAAACTTCACTGAAGAATTATGCAAGCCGCTTGTAACAGAGGACTATGTCGTTCAAACAATGCCCGATGTTAGTCCCGCAAAATGGCATCTTGCGCACGTAACCTGGTTTTTTGAAACTTTTGTACTGAAAAAATCGAAGAAAGACTACAGGGAATTCCACCCTTTATATAATTTTATTTTCAATTCTTACTATGTGCAGGTCGGTCCGCGGCATACTCGGGCACACCGCGGACATCTCACACGGCCGACGGTTAAAGATATCTATAATTTCAGGGAATATATTGATAAGAATATGATTGAGTTGATCGGCGACTCAGATGAAAAAACTTTAGGGGAAATTGCGCCGGTGATTGAAATTGGACTTAACCATGAACAGCAGCACCAGGAATTAATGCTGACGGATATTAAACACGTGTTTTCCGTAAACCCGCTTCATCCCCTCTATTCTGAAAAGGAATTCCCGGTTTTTGAAAATATTCCCGGGATGAAATGGGCATCGCATAACGAAGGCCTGTATGAAATAGGGCACAATGGAAAGAGTTTTTGTTACGACAACGAGACCCCGGTTCATAAAGAATTTATAAAATCATTTTCGATCGGTTCCAGGCTGGTAACAAACGGCGAATACATGGAATTTATAAAGGACGGGGGTTATAAAAATACTCCGCTCTGGCTTTCTGACGGCTGGGCAACGGTGGAAAGAGAAGGCTGGGAAGCACCAATGTACTGGGAAGAGATAGACGGTCAATGGTGGAATTTTAACTTAACAGGTTATAAAAAAGTGAATCCCGGCGATCCGGTCTGCCATGTAAGTTTTTATGAAGCGGATGCGTTTGCGCGTTGGGCCGGTCACAGGCTGCCTACGGAAGCTGAGTGGGAGGTAGCCTTAGCGAATGTATCACAAAATGGAAATTTTGTAGAGGAGAAGAACTTTCAACCTGTTGCCTTGAATGAAAATTCCGGGGAGCCTGTTCAGCAAATGTACGGCGATGTTTGGGAATGGACGGGGAGCGCGTACCTGCCTTACCCCGGTTACAAACCTTTGCCCGGTGCGCTTGGTGAATATAACGGAAAATTTATGTCGGGACAGATGGTACTGCGCGGGGGAAGTTGTGCAACTTCAGTTACGCATATAAGAAAGACATACCGGAATTTCTTTTACCCGGCTTCAAGATGGCAGTTCATGGGGATAAGATTAGCAAAAGATATTTAAAATATGCGAATGGGAAATATGAAAACGATTACAGAAGAAATAGTGCCGGAAGATATTTTATCGGAAGTGTTAACAGGTTTAAAACAATCTCCTAAAAGACTTCCGAGCAAATTATTTTATGATAAGCGCGGTTCCGAACTTTTTGATGATATCTGCGAACTGGATGAGTATTATCCTACGCGGACCGAAATAAAAATAATGAATGACAATATCGAAGAGATGGGGGCATTGCTCGGTGAGGGAACCCTGCTAATAGAACTGGGCAGCGGCAGCAGCATAAAAATCAGGCTGCTTCTGGATTACATACCTGGTCTTGCCGGTTATGTACCTGTTGATATTTCTGAAAAGCATTTGCTGGAGTCGGCGGATATTCTCAGGAAAGATTACCCGCATATAGATATTTACCCGGTTGTGGCCGATTACACAAATAAATTTGAAGTCCCGGAAATAAAAAAGAAATACAGCCATAAGGCAGTTTATTTCCCTGGCTCCACTATCGGGAATTTTACCCGTCCCGAAGCAAAAGAATTCCTGGGAAGAATTGCAAAAATAGTCGGCCGAAACGGCGGGCTGGTGATAGGAGTTGACCTGAAGAAAGACATCGATTTTTTAAATGCTGCGTACAATGATAAAAGGGGAGTCACTGCGGAATTTAACCTCAATATTCTTGATCACATAAATAATGAACTGGGCACCGGATTCGATCCGCGCAACTTTGAGCATTATGCCTTTTATAACGAAGAGCAGGGAAGAATTGAAATGCACTTGGTATGTAAGGCCGACCACGATGTTCGTGTAAATGATACCACAATTCATTTCGAAGAGGGAGAGCACATAATAACGGAGTACTCCAACAAATATACCGTTGAGGAATTCGCGGGCCTGGCCACGGATTATTTTGATGTCAGGAAAGTATGGACCGATAAGGAGAATCTTTTCAGTGTTCAGTATTTAAGAGTTAAATAATTTTAATATAGTATAGCAAATCACTTCAGCTCATTTGGTTTTTTAATGATTAAACCCCTATTTTATTTTATCACATCTTAATTTTTTCAGATTGCAAAGGAGAAAAAATTGTTTGAAGGAACACTGATAAACGCTAACAACCATTGGATTCTATGGGCTATCCTTTTTATTATTGCTGCATTCAGTTTATGGGCTGAAAAAACAAAGATAGGCGCAAAACTTTCCGCGGTTGTTATAGCAATAGCAGGGGCCTTTGTGTTATCAAATCTATCGGTGATTCCCACTGATGCGCCGGCGTATAATATGGTCTGGTCATACCTGGTTCCGCTGGCAATTCCACTGTTACTATTTAAAGCGAACCTGCGGAAAATAATGAAGGAAGCCGGTCCGACTCTCATCGCGTTTTTCTTCGGTGCGATCGGCACGATACTCGGAACTTTTATCGCATTTGAAATTTTTACTCTCGGTCCCGAAGGTTGGAAACTGGCCGGAATATTCTGTTCAACGTATGTCGGCGGTTCGATGAACTACGTTGCAACGGCGGCAGCTCTTAAATTAAACGCCGGTGATCTGTTAACTGCCGGAGTAGCTGCTGATAATCTTGTAATGGCCGCTTATTTTGTCCTTTTGTTTGCACTTCCTTCCGTAGCTATTCTTAAGAAATTATATCCTACCGAGCACGACGATAAAGCAAACACAGTGGAAGAAGATATTGAAATGGAGGAGGCCCAAAAGCCCGATCTATTTAACATGGCAAAGGGACTTGCGGTAGGACTAACAATCTGCGCCGTTGGTTTCGGACTTTCCGACCTTATAAACATACAGGGAAGCGGAATTTTAATTATTACTGCTATTGTGGTTGCGCTTGCAACATTTTTCCCAAAACAAATCGGCACTATTGAAGGTGCTGACCAAATTGGTGCAATGTTAATGCAGATTTTTTTTGTTGTAATTGGTGCAAGTGCAAATATATCGGTTGTGCTTCGTGTCGGACCAGTTTTATTCTTCTTTGCTGCGGTAATTTTACTGGTTCACCTGATTTTTATTTTAATCGCCGGAAAAATATTTAAACTTGATCTCGCAGAAATTGTAATCGCTTCTAATGCAAATATGGGCGGACCTACTACTGCCGCGGCAATGGCGGTTGCAAGAAAATGGAAAGACCTGGTAATTCCTGCTGTGCTTTGTGGCACTCTCGGCTATGCAATTGCGACTTTCATTGGTGTAGCTATTGGAAATTTGTTGAGGTGATGTGTAAGAATATTTAACTGAAGGGACGATGACTACCTGGTTGTCTTCCCTTCATACATTTCTGTAAAAACTTTATCTACCGGTTCCCATAATTCAATTTTATTGTTTTCCGGATCAAGTATGTGAACAAATTTTCCGTATTCATAAGTTTCAATTTCATCTAAAACTGTCACTCCGTTTTTCTTTAATTCCTCAACAATCTCTTCGATATTCTCCACACGGTAATTGACCATAAATTCTTTTGTGGATGGCTCAAAATATTTTGTGTCTTTTGAGAAAGTGCTCCATTGCAGGTAAGCTTTCTCATCCGGTTTATCGGATTTTCTGAACTCAAAAAGAGATCCGTATTCATTTGTAACAAGTCCCAGGTTTTTATTGTACCAGTCTCTCATTTTATCCGGTTGCTCACATTTAAAAAATATTCCCCCTATGCCGGTAACTTTTTTTGATGCCATGATATTAACCTAGATTATTGAAACTCAATTGAATATAGTCTTATTTCAGGTTCATCCTCGTTCATTTTAATCATCTTGTCAAATTTTAATCCTATTTTTTCAAGTACAGCAATCGAATCGGTATTATCCGGATTAGTGACTCCAACAATTTTTTTAATTCTTAATTTTCTCCTTCCATATTCAACGACTACGGAGGCGGATTCAAAGGCATAGCCTTTTCTCCGGAATTCCGGTAGGAAAGCAAAACCTACGTCCACATTCTCCAAATTGTCTCTTTTAATTAATCCGCAAATACCAATTGGTTCGGCAGTTTTTTTAAGTACCACAAGATAGAGCCCGAATCCGTTTTTTTCATAGCTGACTACAGGTCCGTCTAAAATATATTTGTGAGCTTCCTGTACAGTCCTTACTTTCTTATCACCGATATTTTTAATGAATGAGGGATCGTTTAATAATTCGATAATAAAATCTGAATCATTCAAAGTGATTTTTCTAATTAGTAACCTTTCTGTTTCTAGTATTTGCATAAATATTATTGAAGAATTTATTTTGAAATAATATTATTTCTTGCCGGAAATCCTATACAGGTGTAGATAGTAAACAATTAATAATTTTATAATTGTGAGTAAATTTGGCTCTTTTTGTAAAATATTTGTGCTTAATTATTACTACAAAGTTCACAATATCAATTTAACCTAAATCTGCTAAAATTTCTTTAAGCTTCTTAATATTCTCCTGCCATTCCTGTTGTTTAGTCTTTTCTCTTTCAACAACTTCCGGAGCCGCGTTCTGCAGGAATTTTTCATTGGAAAGTTTTTTACCTATCCCAACCAGGGAGTTTTCAAATCTCGTTATCTCTTTTTGAATTTTCTCTTTTTCTTTGTCCAGGTCGATTAAACCTTCCAACGGCACGAAAATTTCGCAGTCTTTTAAAACCGCCGAAACACTTCCCTTGGGCTTTAGCAGGTTCTTATCAACCGAAAGGTTCTCCACCTTGGCAAGTTTCTTTATATATTCAACCTGGTGCGGGGCTACTTCCGATGATTTTATAAATACATTAAGCATTTTTGACGGAGGGATATTCTTCTCACCGCGTATATTCCTTATTGCGGTGATAATATTCTGGACAAATTCCATTTCTTCATCAGCTTTTTTGTTTATAAGCTTTTCATCCGCCTTCGGATAATCTGAAGTGGAAATGCTCTGGTTTTCTTCTCTGTGTTCGATGAGGTGCCAGAGTTCTTCTGTAATGAAAGGCATAAACGGATGAACAATTTTCAGTAGATCTTCAAAAATTGCCAACGCTCTTGTAAGCACAGCCGATTTAATTTCAGCATTATCAGAATATAGCCTGTTTTTGGAAAGTTCGATGTACCAGTCGCAGAAATCATTCCAGATAAAAGAATAAATAATCTTAGTGGCATTGTTGATTTCAAAATTATCCATTGCCTTGTTTAATTCACTGAGAGTATAATGAAGACGCGACCTAATCCATTCATCTGAAAAGTCGAGATGTTTATCAGCCAAACGTTTGTCCAGCGGAATATTCTGAGCGTTCATCAACAGGAATCTGCCAGCGTTCCAGATTTTGTTAGCAAAGTTTCTTCCTAGTTCACATTTTTCCGTACTGAATAGTACATCCTGCCCGAGAGGCGCGAGATAAATTACAGTAAAACGAAGAGCGTCTGCACCGTACTCTTTTATCACATTGAGAGGGTCTGGTGAGTTGCCGAGCGACTTGCTCATTTTTCTTCCCTGCATATCCCTGATCACACTGGTGAAGTAAACGTTTTTAAACGGAATATCTTTTTTAAAATGCTGACCGGATATTATCATACGGGCTACCCAGAAGAAAATAATATCCGGGGCGGTAATAAGTACATCAGTGGGGTAGTAGTATTTTTGTTCCTCATCAGTTTTGAAAACATCAAAAGCCCAGAGCCAGCTTGATGCCCAGGTATCAAGGACATCTTTGTCTTGTCTTAAATTTGTCGATCCGCAGTATGGACATTTTTTCGGTCTTTCAACGGAGACTATCGGGTTCTTGCAGTCAAGGTTGCAATGATCATCTCCGATGCAATACCAGACCGGAATCCTGTGTCCCCACCAGAGCTGGCGTGAAATACACCAGTCTTTAATGTTGCTCATCCAGTGATCGTAAGTTTTTACCCAGTGTTCGGGATAGAATTTAATCTTTCCATTTTTTACAACTTCCATTGCCGGCGCTGCGAGCTCATCCATTTTCATAAACCACTGTTCAGAAAGATAGGGTTCAATCGGAACTCCGCCTCGCTCGGAGTAGCCGACCTTATTTTGATAGTCTTCAATTTTTTCAATAAGTCCGAATTCCTGCAAGCGGTCAACAACTTTTTTCCTTACTTCGTACCTGTCCAGTCCTCTGAATTCCGGCGGAACATTATGGTTAGTTGATGCATCATCGTTAAAAATATTTATTACCTGTAAATCATGTCTCTGTCCCATCGCGTAGTCGTTTACATCGTGGGCGGGGGTAACTTTTACAGCGCCGGTTCCAAATTCCATATCGACATAGTCATCCCCAAAGATTGGAATTTCTCTTTCAGCGATGGGGAGTAAAACTTTTTTACCAATTACTCTTTTATATCTTTCATCATTGGGATTCACGGCAATTCCTGTATCGCCGAGCATTGTTTCAGGGCGCGTTGTGGCAACAACTATATATTCGTCTTCTCCTATTACAGGATATTTCAGATACCAGATTTTACCGTTAACAGTTCTGTAAATTACTTCTTCATCCGAGATTGCTGATTTTGATGCTGGATCCCAGTTAACCATTCTGTAACCGCGGTAAATCTTTTTTTCATTATATAATTCAACAAAAGTTTCTATTACTTTTTTGTAATAATCGTCGTCCATTGTAAAGCGTTCACGATCCCAGTCGCAGCTTACACCAAGTTTTTTTAATTGCTGGATAATTATTCCGCCGTATTTTTCAGTCCATTCCCAGCAGTGCTTTAAAAATTCCTCGCGCCCGATTTCATCTTTATCAATGCCTTTTTCCTTCAAAAAGTTTACAACTTTTGTCTCTGTTGCGATAGAAGCGTGATCTGTACCGGGGACCCAGCAGGCATTGTAGCCCTGCATTCTTTTAGTCCTTATTATAATATCCTGAAGCGTGTTGTTAAGTATATGACCCATCGTAAGCATCCCGGTAACATTCGGAGGAGGAATTACAATAGTGTAAGGCTCTTTATTTTTATCCACTTCCGAATGAAAAATTTTCTGTTCCAGCCAGAAACTGTACCATTTATCCTCGGTAACCGACGGATCATATGCTTTAGGGATTTCGTTTGTATTATTTTCGGGCATAACTGTGTTTTTAGATTAAGTTAGATAATAATCGACAAATATAATGAATTTTTAAGAGACCTTGATAGGAAGCATTTTACCGGGTAGTGGTTCAGTTTGCCAGATTTGCTAAATCTTCGATTTCCCATAACTTTTTAGTAATTACGGCAGGTGAAAGTTAGCAAAAGCTGTTAACAATACTTGACAATCTGCTATATCTGTTCTATATTATATATAACAATAAGGAGTTCTTATCAAATGATAATAAAAATAGATCTCCAATCTGAAACACCGATTTACACACAGGTTGTTAATCAGATAATCGAAGGAATAGCTTCAAAAACTTTGGTCGAAGGAGAATCATTGCCTTCTGTACGGCAGCTTGCTGAAGATATTGGAATAAATATGCATACGGTAAATAAAGCATATTCTATTTTAAGAAGGGACGGGTTTGTAACGATACACAGAAGAAAAGGTGTCGTGGTAAATGAATTTTCCAATATGTATAACAGCAGTTTTATAAAAGAAATACCCGAAATAATAAAGCCGGTGATAGCGGAAGCATTTTGTAAGGGTATAACTGAAAAAGAATTCCTTAACGAGTGCAGTAAAATCTACTCAACATTTAAAACGTGAGACAACTATGGCTATTGAAGAAAACATATTCTGGTTCCCTTATCTAATAATTTTACTTATTTCCTTTGCCGGTTTTATTATTCCTTTTCTGCTGAAGGAAACAATAATTTTTGGTTCCCGCTTTCCGGTACAAATAGTTAATCGTTCCGAGGTTAATAATCTTAAGCAGAATTATAAGCATGTTTATTTATCAGTGAATATCCCGTTCATAATTGCTCTTGGATTTTTGTTGTATAATTTCCCTGATGAAAGGCTCTTTTCAGCAGGAATTATTTTGCAGCTCGTTCTGATGTTTCTTATTCATATATTATTTAACCGTAAAGCGAGGGAAGTAAAAAAGACTCTGTTGCTTTATAGTGAAGCTGCACCGCACAAGCAGGTCCTTACAGTTGATACAAAATTCAGGGAGGGAAAATATCTTGTCCCGGTATGGTGGTTTCTGCCGGCTTTGTTTGTAATTATTCTGAATTTTTTAATACTGATTTTGTCCTATGATAAGGCACCTTCCCAAATCCCTTTGCATTTTGATATGCTGGGTAACGCTACAGAATTTACAGTTAAGTCCTACCTTCATGTATTGATGATACCGCTTTCTTCTAGTTTAATGTTATTGGTTTTTGTAGGTGTTTATTTTTTAATAAAAAGATCCAAGCAGGAAATTGATTCGCACGATCCTGAAATATCAGCACAAAAAAACAGGCGGTTCAGGCAAATCTGGTCTGGTTATCTGATTATAATGTGCACTTTACTTATAACATGGTTTTTCTTCCTTTCACTTCATATTAACAACCTCCTCATTATCCCCGGTAATCTATTTAGGGTTATGAATATGGGGATTCCCTTTATGATTTTGCTTAGTGCTATAGCTCTGGCAATAGTAACCGGGCAGTCAGGTAGCAGGTTAAAATTTCAGCAGACAGACTCCTCACAGGATGCAGACAATGCAGATGACGATCGCTACTGGAAGTTAGGAATGATTTATTACAATCCCGACGATCCTTCATTTCTTGTAGAGAAAAGATACGGAGTAGGATGGACCATTAACTTCGGCCATATATCTGCCGTTGTTATGTTTATTGGAATTTTGGCTGCAATAGTAATTATACATTTTATTCTAAAAAGTTAAATCCGGATTAAAAAGAGAACAAATGCTGTATAGTGTCTTCTCAAAAACTTTTATTCTAATTTTTCAAAAAAGGAATATAAAAAATGAAAACATATTTTTTTAAAACAAGCTTATTCATTTCTATGCTTACGGTATTACTTTTCACTTCAATACTGCCGCAAAATAAAAAGTCAGAGGCGGAAGGTAGTTTGGCAGGGTACTTTGAAAGTACCGACGAGGCAACTAAGAATTATCTTCAAAATAAAAAAAACAACAGAAGGGCAATTAACTGCTACTATGGATAGCCCTGACCAGAAAGTGAAAAATTTTCCTGTCGGTAAGGTTATATTTGCGAACGACAGCCTTATCCTTGTTTTGCCCAGAGCACGGGTAAGATACGCGGGAAAAATAAATAGTGAAGGGACAGTGGTTGAGGGTGTTTGGCAACAAAGAGGAAAAGAAGTCCCTTTAAATCTCAAAAAAGCTGGTAACGAAACGATCATTAACAGGTCTCAGGAACCAAAGAAACCTTATCCTTACAATTCCGTAGATGTAAGCTACGAGAATAAAGAGGCGGGAATTACGTTGGCCGGAACTTTTACTTATCCTAAAAAAGGTGGACCATTCCCTGCGGTTCTATTAATCACAGGTTCAGGCGCGCAGAACAGGGATGAAGAGATATTGGGTCATAAACCATTTTTAGTATTGTCGGATTATTTAACAAGGCGGGGAATAGCGGTACTTCGCGTTGATGACAGAGGTGTGGGGAAATCAACAGGAAACTTTGCATCTGCCACGTCAAAAGATTTTGCGGGTGATGCGCTTGCAGGAGTAGAGTATCTTAAAACGAGGAAGGAAGTAAATAAAAAAGAGATAGGATTGATCGGCCATAGCGAGGGTGGCATAATTGCTCCTATGGTTGCAATTAAATCCAGGGATGTTGCTTTTATTGTTTTAATGGCGGGTCCAGGTTTGCCGGGAGAACAAATACTTCTAAAACAAGGTGAACTTATCGACAGAGCCTCTGGATTACCCGAAAATAATATTAGGAATGTAACAAAGTTAAATGCTAAGATATATGATATTATAAAAAACCAACCAGACAGTATTAAAGCACATAACGAAATATTAAATGAATTTCAAAAGTATTATAATTCATTAAGCCAGCAAGAAAGAAAAAAAATCGGTGATACCACTGCTGTATTAAAGGAGCTAAGTCTTGTTGAAAAGCCGTGGTTTAAATATTTTATCAAGCATTGATCCTGCGCCTGTACTTGAACAAGTAAAATGTCCGGTTCTTGCAATTGACGGAAGTAAAGATTTGCAGGTTCCCCCTAAAGAGGATTTAGCAGGCTATTAAAAAAGCACTGACAAAAGGTGGAAATAAAGATTTCAAAGTTGTTGAATTAAAAGGATTGAATCATTTATTTCAAACAGCAAAAACAGGCTTGCCTACTGAATACAGAAAGATACAGCAGACAATTGCACCAATTGCATTGAAAACGATAGACGACTGGATTGTATCGGTAACAAAAAAGTAAATTTGCCGGAAGCGTCTTAATGAATAATTATTCTTATTAGATCTATTGTACTCCTTCGCCCCCGATATTATCGGGGGACTCATAAGCTTCCGCTGTTTGCCCGCCTCTGTCGGTGGCGTGGTAGGCAGTTGCATATTTATCCGGTGGTATGGTTGGGTTAGTTAACGGTTTGCTGACGTGTATAATGTACAATGTACAATGTTAAACTAGATGATATTGGCCCTGGGCGTATGTTTTATCAATCAAGGTATTCTGGGAACAACGCCTCACCCCGTCTTACTTTTTCGATGATCTTCTTGCTTATCCGGCGGTTGTCGGTACTGATTAGTTTTGTTAGCCGCTTTATTTTTTTTGCCTCTGAACAAGGATCGTATTTCTTGCTCCACAGTATAAGCTCGAAAATAAGCGGTATAAGGTCGAGTCCCTTTTCTGTAAGCAGGTAGAGGTCTTTCCTGGCATCGCCCGGGTGTGTACACTTCTTAAGTATTCCTTCATTCTCCAGCTGTACTAGCCGTGAAGCAAGTATGTTGGTCGCTATTTTTTCTTCCGATTTCAGAAAGTCCCCGTATGTCTTTTTTCCGCGGAAAATTATATCTCGTAGTACCAGTAGTGACCACCTGTCCCCAAAAGCCTCCAGCCCGAAATTGACCGGGCAGTGCGACCTCAGTTTTTTCTTTTTTATTTTCATACTTTAAAATATAAAACTTACTTGCAATTTACAAGTGATTATTTTACTTTCATGACACACACATTTTTTAAACAAGGAGTAACTATGGTAGATATCAATCACAGGATTGGAATCAGGGGATCGGTAGAAAATGTTTACAACGCGTTGTCGACTATCGATGGATTATCGGGTTGGTGGACAAAGGATACGATGGGGAATCTTCTACCGGGTGGTAACATAAAATTCAGTTTCTTCACCCGCGAAGGAAAAGAATTAGGTAGTATGGAATGTGAAGTTGTTGAACTTATTCCCGGTAAAAAAGTGCACTGGCGGTTTACCGCCGGTCCGGAAGAATGGATCGGAACTGACGTGGAATTTAATCTTTCTCAGGCTGATGATTACACTGTTGTTCTCTTCAGCCATAAAAACTGGAAAGAACTAAGTGAGTTCACAGGTCACTGCAGCACGAAGTGGGCCGTGTTCTTGCTCAGTCTTAGAGATATGATTGAAACCGGTACTGGCAGGCCGTCACCTGACGACATCAAAATAGATAACTGGAATTAAAACCGGGCGTTTTATTTGAGGCGGTGCTGTAATGGTGCCGCCTGCCTGTCCTGTAGGCTTGTATATTTAGTAATAAACCCTGATGCAGTTAACTTGTACATAGCCGCTATTGGATAGTTTAGTCTGCTGTCCATATGAATTAGATAATAAGCATAAAAATACCGCAATCACTAATAGAGGTTTGTAATATTTTGTTTAAAAAAATATTACTTTCACAAATACTCTTATGTTATGGCTGATAATAAATTTTCCAATTCGTTTAAAGTCATTGTAAAGCCTTCTTTAAAGCCCATTTGTATAAGCATTTCAATGTTAGCAAGTGTCTTATGCTTTATGACAATACTTACTCTTGTAGTACCGTTTTGTTCACTAAAATTCAATTCCCATTCTGAAGTTGGAAATTCGGAATTAATGTTTTCGTCTTCGTCGGTAAAAGAAGACAACCACTTTATCCTGGTCTTGGGATTTATTAAAGTGTATTCTTGTAAACTCCAATTTTCTTTCCCTTCCGGGCTTACCATTGCATAAAATCTTCGTCCCCCTGCTTCAAAATTCATTGCTTTGGTCTTAGAAACGTACGGCTTTGGTGCCCACCACTGGTCAAGGATTTCTTGTTTGGTAAACGCGTCCCAGACTAATGAGAGTCCAGCATTAAATTCTCTGGTTATTAAAACCGAGTTGGTTGATTTGTTAACCGTAAAGTCAAATAATAAATTATTTCCCATTTTGTTGCCCTTTAAGTGTTGATAAAACATTATCCAATTGATTAAACCGGCTATCCCAAATTCTTCGGTATTGTTCCAGCCAATTATCGATTTCTTTCATTTTTTCGATTTTCAGAGCATAGTAAATTTCCCTGCCCTGGTAATCTTGCTTTACAAGATCGCATTCTGTTAAAATTCGAAGATGTTTTGACACTGCCTGCCGTGTCGTGTTAAAGTTGTCGGCAATGGCATTAGGCGTCATTTCCTGTGACGCTATTAGTGCGATTATCGCCCGTCTTGTAGGGTCTGCAATAGCCTGAAAAACATCTCGTCTCATTTTTTCTTTCTTAAATTTATGCAACCGATTGGTTGCAAATATAAATACAACTTTTCGTTTTCGCAAATTTTTTTTAAGTTTTTTTAGAAATTATAAAATTTCAATTGGTGGTGCCGGATTAATATGACTTTAGTATGTAATCATTCTACTTATCCGACGAATTTATATGTATAAGAGATCTGAGGCTAAGTTGGACCCTTGATGAAAAATATTTTCAAATGGATGTACAGCACTAATAAGCCGCAATAGCTATTTATCCAGTGGTACCTTTGGGTTATTTAACGGTCAGAATTAATGTATAATGTAAAATTTATAATGTATAATTGTTGATTACGGGAGAAAATATAATTAGTACATCCATAACCTGTCCCGGGTGTGGCAGGCAGGTCCGGTATGACCTTTTGAAATAAGGCACTATGGCAAATTCCTTTGTACTACATTTTGTTACCGATTATTGTAAATTGTGAAAAGTTTTCAACAAATTATTTATGCAATGGAAATATCTTTCTTTAAATACCGAAATAACTTCTATCTATTCCTGGTTGTAATAATTTCGTCTGCGTTGTGGAATTTGACTTCAGGGCAAAACAACAAAAATAAAGATGCACCGGATTCAGTATGGGCAATTGAAAAAAGCAGTATCGTAAATTCACAGGGTAAGCCTGAAAATGATTTAATTAAGTATATAATAGATAAACTAAAAGCGAAATCCGGAAGAGGCACAAGAGTAAGCAAAAAGGAGTTTCTTAATTATTTTGAGAGTCCGCAATCCGATACAGTTTACGCAAAACAGCTTATCAAATATGCAACTCCGCTTAGCCGGGATATTCAAAAGAAAGAGCACCAGGATTTTACTAAAT
>CAVVHP010000012.1:0-167510 GCA_963748105.1 uncultured Bacteroidota bacterium
TTTTTATGCGTGCTACCTTGGTTAGGTTGCGTATGCTCAAACAAATTTGTTCCGTGCTGTTTTATCTCCATCAATCAAACTATATATACTATGATTTAAAGCTTGAAAATGTTCTTGTCACAACTGAAAATGACAAACCAGTAATTAAACTTATCGATCTAGGCTTTGCTCAGTTTATACCGGACACTGAAGAAATAACAGTAAGAGGAACCGCTGAATATATTGCCCCTGAACTTTTAAAGAATGAAGAATTTGATCATAGGATAGATTTGTATTCCCTGGGTATCTTTCTTTATAAGATTGTATACAATAAGTTTCCATTTGAGACTAATAATGAACTTGAGATTTATAAATCCCATATCGAAAAAGAATTTACTTTCCCTTCTACTAAATATTCCGATGAATTAATTAATGTAATTAAAATACTATTGAGTAAAGATCCTGATTCCAGGTATAAAAATTCCTTAAAGGTACTTTCTGATCTTGGTATCCCAATCGATGAAGAGCTTACAAAAGACTGGTTCCCTGCCTCTGTGTTTTCAAACAGGAAAGATATATTAACAATTGTAAACACCTATTTGCAGGATAAAGATAGCGGGGAAGTTTTTTCTTTGCGTGGATCGGAAGGTGCGGGTAAAACAGCTCTTATTGATGAATTATATGCCAAGTTGGACAATAGCATTTTGATAGAATGAAGATAAATCAAAAAAGGGAATTGAGTTTGTAAAACTTTTCTTGAAGAGAATGGTTTATAATCAATTTGTCTATCCGAATCTTGATGAAAATGATAAAACAAAAATTGATAGACTAATTAACGAAGTGCCTGACAATCTTGTTGATGAATTAAAATCTTTCTTTAATAAATATGCATACGGTTCAAATATAATTTTATTAATGGATGGCTTTAGCTTTTATGATGAATATACCTTGGAGGTTTTTAAAAATATATTCCCGATTCTACAGGTTAATAAGGTGAAAATTATTATTGGTGAAAATACGGATGCAAGCATTAAGTCGGGTGTCTTGAATAACTTACGGAAAGTTAATCTCGCTCCGTTTACTGACGTTCAACTGGACGAATTTGTACAAAGAAGTTTCTTTAAAGATTTCCCAGGGGAGGAACTAAAGAGAACTATCCTTTTATACGCAGATCTTCTACCCGGTAACATTCTGAACTTTATAAAAGACAGTATTCTTTTGAAAATTATTCATTTTGATCCTGAAGGAATTACTTTCCGTGCAGATGAAAATACTGAAGAAATATTGAAGAGCTCGCATGAAGAAATTTATCAATTAAGATTGGACAGCCTGACCAAAGAGGAACTGGAAACTGCGGAAATAATCTCTGCATTTGAAACAGCTCTGGATATAAAAAATATTTCTGTGCTGCTAAATAAAACTACTGATAACTTAAACCGTGTATTCACAAATCTTCAGAATAAGAACATTATTCAAAAATTGAATCTTACACAGGTTCCGGTTTTTACCACAGAAGGCTTGAAAGAATTCGTCTATAACAAAATTGAGAATAAAAAAGAATTTCATTCAAAACTTGTAAAATCAATCCGAGAAAAAATTCCGAATTTTAACCGGCTGGAATTTTCCCGACAGTTGGAACTGGCGGATGAATTTAATGAGAGCTACCTGGTTATAAAATCGGAGTTAGAGCAGGCCGAAAGAATATCAGCATATTCTTATCAAAGGGAAATATTATCGCATTTTATGGAAATTCCACTTGAGGATGATTATAAGACTGAGGTGAAATATGATCTCTGTAAAGTGTTGTTCAAAATGAGTGATTATAAATCCAGCCTCGTACTAATTGAAGAACTTATAAAGATAATTAAGTTTGAAGATCGTTTGTTTGAACTTTCTTCAATGAAAGGCAGTTGTTTAATAGGACTTGGAAAACTTGAAGATGGAAAAGATTATTTAAATTCTATTGTTAAAGAGGTTCCGGACGAAGTGAAAAAACAAGGATTGCTTGTTGAAATTGCAAATGTAGAATTCCAGTTGAATAAATTTGATGATGCTTCTAAATTGTGTCATGAAATTATTGAAAACGAAAAAGTTTCTGCTGCTGATAAAGGTAAATGTCTAAACTATTTGGGACTAATTGAAATATACAGGGATAATAATTTAAACGGTGCGCTTTT
Source organism: uncultured Bacteroidota bacterium (assembly GCA_963748105.1). Taxonomy (GTDB): domain Bacteria; phylum Bacteroidota; class Ignavibacteria; order Ignavibacteriales; family Ignavibacteriaceae; genus JAKAGZ01. The sequence continues at coordinate 2,157 of CAVVHP010000012.1, forward strand.
GCATTTTGAAAAAGCTGAAAAAATATATGAGGTAGCAGGTTTACGTTTACGGGTTGCTCAGATGCAAATGAATTTGGGAAATATATATAACATAAAAGGTGATCACGAAATGGCTGAATCGTATTGGAATAAATCTCTGGAAGTAAATCAGTCTATAGGTAATCTGGATCAGAAAGCAAAATTATTACTTAACTTTGGTGCGTTAAATTTTTACAAATTTAATTTTGAAACGTCTATTGAATTTTATCAGCATGCGTCCTCTATATTTTTAAGTCTTGGAAATAATGTCGGGTCATGGGTTGGTTCTTACTAATCTTGGCGAAATTTATCTTATTATTTGTGACTATGAAAAGGCAGTTAATGTGTTACAGGAAGCAAAAAATATTTTCGTAGTAGCTCAAAATTATAATGAGTGTCTCGAATCTTTTTTCATTTTATGCAAAACCTATTTTGCAGTGGGTGACTTTAATGCTTTTAGCCGATTAATAAAAGAATTTCAAAATAGATTAAATCAGGGCTCAATTCTTGAAAAACATAAATATAACTTTGAGTATCTGAAAATCCTTCAACTTTATCAAAAAAATAAGTTGGAAAAATACATCGGTGAACTTTCAAAAATAAGAGACGAATATCATAAGTTGGAGGATAAGTATAATTATTTTGAATCCACAGTAGTAATAATTAAATGCCTTCTAAAAGCAAATGAATTTAATAAAGCTAATAACGAAATTAGGAATGAAGAATTAATTAGTATTTGTAAAGGAAATCCTTATTTTGAAGCAGAACGGCTCTATCTTTCAGGGTTATTAGCAGAGACTAAAATGGATTCAAAATTAAAACAACCTATTGAATATTATTTAGATGCTTTTGAAATTGTGAAAAATTTGGAAATAACAGAAGTCACCTGGAAAGTTTTGTATGCAGCTACTGTGTTTTATGCAAATAGAGGCAATTTGGGAAAGGCTGGGGAATTTTTAATTTATGCGAGATCTGTTATTGATTATCTAACAGATAAACTGACTAACCCAAGGCTAATAATGGTTTATCTAGATGTAACCGAAAGACACACAGCCCTGGAAACATTAAACCTAATAGCAGAACAAATATAAAATGTCTGAATCAAAAATAATTATCAAAATTTATTCTGATCAGGAAGATGTTTCAACAGTAGAATCTGCTATGAAGCAACTTGAATTTAAGGATCATTCGGTTGAATGGTTAATTCAATCAAAGATAGAAATAAATCCGAATGATATCTTAATCTTTCAGATTAACAGCCCGAGCTCGAAGTTTTTGAACAGGATTCTTAAAATAAGGGAAAACATTTCCAACATTATAATATTTGTCATAAATACGAACAATGCTCTATTAGTTAGTTCACTGGCAAAACTTGGGTTTGTAGATCTTTTTGTTCTTCCCTTTGAATTATCAAAATTAAATTCCTATCTCACAGAGATTATTATAAATAAGGCTTACCAGACCAGTAAAACTGAATCGTCCAGGTCTAATAAAGATGTTTATAATATCAAGTCAATAGTAGGGACATCCACAAAATTTCTAAAGGTATTAAATTTTGCAAAAAAGGTTGCTGACAAATCCGATATAAGCGTTGTAATTCTTGGGGAAACAGGAACTGGCAAAGGATTAATTGCTCGTGTTATTCACGAGTACAGTAGGAAATCAAGCGGGCCCTTTGTTGATATAACTTGCAGCGCAATTCCTGAAAACCTAATGGAATCAGAATTGTTTGGGTATGAGCGAGGGGCTTTTACAAACGCTAAAAGTAGAAAATATGGTTTGTTTGAATTGGCAGAAAACGGAACTCTGTTTCTGGATGAAATGGGAGATCTGAATTTAAGTATCCAGGCAAAACTTTTGCGTACTATAGAAAAAAAACTTATTAGAAGACTGGGTGGTGTTGTTGATATTCCGATAAAAGCCAGAATAATTTCTGCAACAAATAAAAATCTTGAATCAATGATTGAAACAGGCCAGTTCAGGCGTGATCTTTATCACAGACTAAACGTTGTTTCAATTGAAATTCCTCCCCTAAGAGAAAGGGGGGATGATGTAATTTTACTCGCTAATAAGTTCATCAAAGATTTTAATCAACAGTTTGGAAAATCGGTAAAAAGAATTGAAAAGAAATTGAAAGAATTTATGATTAGTTATCCATGGCCCGGTAATATTAGAGAATTAAGAAATTCAGTTGAAAGAGCTGTGTTGCTGAGCGAAGATAATACCCTCAGGCTAAAACTTTTCTCTAATTTATCTCAAAATGTTGATGCACTGAAACAGGATAATAAGACAGGAATTTCAGCACATCCTCATTTTATAAAGATGGAAGTAAATTATACGAAAACCCAGCTTAAAGAAATTGAAAAACTCTATATCAATAGTGTTTTGGAAAAAAATGGTGGGAACAAATCAAAAGCCGCAGAATTTCTTGGAATTTCACGACCACGACTTGATCGGATCCTAAAATAAGTGTATCAGACTGTGTCATCATCTCAAAATTACTCACATATCAATTTCAGAAAATTTTAAAATTGCTTGAAAACAGAAGTATTTCTAATAATCTAAATCACATCCTTCTGGTATGACTGTTGTATTACTAACAGCAAGAAAATAGAATTTAGTTACTAATTTTTGGCACTGTTTTACAGACAGCATTTTTAAGCAATATACAAAAAATCTTTGTAAATCCTTAGAAAATCAAAGATTTTGCTAATAAATTGTAACGTATCGTTACAACCCTACCAAATTTACTTGGCATTTTCGGTAAATATTACTGAAAAATGCCATTTTTATTTTAAAAATCACAAAATACGCAATTTTCAGCCCATGGCATAGGTCTTGCAACCACATACCTGCTTAAAAATATTTTCTATTTTCTTATAGGGTGAGTTATGTGCCAAAAATTATTTTCTTCAGCATCTCTTTTCATTTTGGCTGTTTTATTTATTAGCGTGGCCGGAGTTGCTCAGACTCCATCTAACGTAGAAACAGCTTCGAGATTTCGCGCTACTAATGAAGCTGCTTCATTGAATACTTCTTCAACTACTGAAGTAAATATCAATGCTGCCAGCGAAATTAATGCACGTGTTTTTGAGAACAATTCTTCTTCACAGCTATCAGAATTAGGAACCCGCTACGGCTGGGCAACTTCTAATTCACAGCTATCAGAATTAGGAACCCGCTACGGCTGGGCAACTTCTAATTCACAGCTATCAGAATTAGGAACCCGCTACGGCTGGGCAACTTCTAATTCACAGCTATCAGAATTAGGAACCCGCTACGGCTGGGCAACTTCTAATTCACAGCTATCAGAATTAGGAACCCGCTACGGCTGGGCAACTTCTAATTCACAGCTATCAGAATTAGGAACCCGCTACGGCTGGGCAACTTCTAATTCACAGCTATCAGAATTAGGAACCCGCTACGGCTGGGCAACTTCTAATTCACAGCTATCAGAATTAGGAACCCGCTACGGCTGGGCAACTTCTAATTCACAGCTATCAGAATTAGGAACCCGCTACGGCTGGGCAACTTCTAATTCACAGCTATCAGAATTAGGAACCCGCTACGGCTGGGCAACTTCTAATTCACAGCTATCAGAATTAGGAACCCGCTACGGCTGGGCAACTTCTAATTCACAGCTATCAGAATTAGGGACCCGCTACGGCTGGGCAACTTCTAGAATGCAAATCTAGTATAGAATTTTAATTCTCATAATTAAAAATTAATGTGAGATTGATTAAAATAATAGATATTTAATTTCAGAAATATTTGTAAATTAAAGTCCCGTTGTTAGCGGGACTTTTTTATTATTAATGATTTTTGTGAAAAATTGAATCTTCCCCCATAATAAAAAGAAAATCAATAATCCAAAGCAGATTTCCAACTTATTTTATATTCTTTTTTTTATTTTTCTTTTTATCCAAAGTCTTATGCACAATCAAATTGGTACGAAGCTGAAAGTAAGCATTTTAAGGTAATTTACAGGCAAAACGATTCATCATTAGTGCCACATCTTTTGGCCTCCGGTGAGAACGCACTTAATCAATTAATGAATCTATTTAATTACACTCCTTCAGAAAAAATTATAATTAATCCTTATGATGCTTATGACTATGGCTTTTCCTCTGCATCCACAGTTCCTGAAAATTTCATCAGGATGGAAATTGAACCGTTTGAACCGGGATATGAAAATATCCCCTACAATGAGAGATTCCAATGGGTGCTGAGCCACGAATTAGTCCATGTTGTTGTGGATGATGATGCAAGCAAAGCAGAACAAATTTTCAGATCGGTTTTTTCAAAAGTACAACCAGAAAAGACACAACCTCTTTCGGTATTTTACAGCTTGCTAACAAGTTATAATCGATATTCCCCAAGATGGCATCAGGAAGGAATTGCCGTTTTTATGGAAACCTGGTTGAGTGGTGGATTTGGAAGATCTCTAGGAAATTTTGATGAAATGTACTTTAGAACTATGGTTGAAGATAGTGCTGATTTTCCATCTTATCTTTCTCTGGATACAAAGTATAGTAGTAAATCATTTTTACTTGAATCACTTTACTATCTGTATGGAACAAGGTTTATTTCATATATTTCTATAAAATATGGTGCAAAAGCACTAATAAAGTGGTATAAATCTGAACCGGATGATTTTTATTCAGGGTTTCGTTCCAAATTTGAAAAAATATTTGGAACCAGTTTATCTAATGCATGGGATGATTTTATAATTTATGAAAAGAATTTTCAGCATATTAACATAGAAAAGTTAAAGTCATTTCCACTAACGACATTAAGATATTTAAATAATGAGCCTCTAGGCTGGGTTACTGAACCGTACTTTGATAATTTGCAAAATGAGATATATTTCGGAAGACATCATCCTGATAAATTAGCCGGCATAATGAAATTAAGTCTTTCAACCAAGCAAACTGAAGAAATTGGAACACTACCTACACCAAGCCTGATAAGAGTTTCTTCTACAGCGTTTGACAAAAAAAAGGGGCTGTTTTTCTATACCACGAATAACAACCAGTTATTCAGGGATGTGTGGGTATTAAATGTTAGAACTGGAGGATCAAAGGAGCTCTTTTCTGATTTCCGGATTGGCGATTTAACGGTTTCACCAGTGACCCATGAATTGTGGGGTGTACGTCATTCTGATGGCAAAATGACACTTGTATATTCTCCGTATCCATACACCAATATAGTGCCTGTAGTTGGCTTTGATCTTGGTGATGAGATATTTGACCTGTCTGTTAGCCCCAATGGTAAAATATTAGCAGCAGTATTACACAGGGCATCTGGGCAGCAGTCGTTAATATTGGTAGAATTGGAAAACTTAAAGAATGGCGGTGCATTTAAATATAAAACAATAACCGCTGCTGGGACACCTGAAAGTCCTTCGTGGAATCCTGAAAATAACATAATATATTGGAATGCATATACAAACGGTGTTTCTAATGTATATGGTATCAATTTGTTAACAAATCAAATAAGCGCACTAAGCAACACTGTAAATGGCTTATTTCACCCTATTTATATCTCTTCTGACTCACTTTTTGCTTTTGAATTTACAGAAAAAGGATTTTTACCCGTTATGATCGGGAATAAACCTGCTAATCATTTACCCGCGATTAATTATTTGGGGCAGGAGGTAATAAAAAAGAATCCACAGGTTTTAAACTGGGCATTAAAACCGGCTAATAATTTAAGATATCAATTAAATTCTTCAAACGAGAAAAAATATAGTTCCATTGGAAGTTTAAAAATTTTAACATTTATTCCAGTAATTACGGGTTTTCAGTCTCAAAAAGTTGTTGGCTTTTTTTCAAGAATTTCTGATCCTCTTATTGATAATGATATAACTTTAGAGTTTGGCATATCACCATTTACCAAAAATAATGCAGACCCGCACCTTCATCTCAGGTTTAAATATGATTATAAAAAACGATTTCAGCTCGCAGTAGATTATAACGCTCCTGATTTCTTTGACTTATTTAATGAAAGAAAACGTGGGATGATAGGAACAAAGGTATCTTTCGCTAATACACATTACTGGCTATATGATAATCCACATAAAATAATGCAAAAAACAGAAGTGGACTTTTATTCAGGTGTCAAATCAATTAATGATAACTTGATAAAAGTTTCACAACCGGACTTTTTTACGATATCGACCAAATTGAATTCTAAAAATTTAAGAAGAAGTATTGGTAGTGTTGATTATGAAAATGGTAATGAATTTAATATTACTTTAAATACCTTTACTTCAAACTACAAAAACCCTGAAGTTGCAGGAGAAGCGCATATTGAATGGGATAATTTCTCAAACTGGATAATTCCTCATAATATTTTCCATTTTAAAATTGGAGTAGGTTACAATAAGGAAAATGATAAGTTATTGCAGGCCCACTATTTTTTCGGAGGATTCGGTAACAGGGTTGTCGAAGATATGGAAGTCAAGCAATATCGTGATTTGTTTAGGTTTCCTGGGATCCCAATTTATAGCTTAACCACGGATCAATTTGCAAAGATTTTAGTTGAAAATAATTTACCCCCCATTAGGATTGGCAATCTGGGGCTTGGCCAAAACTATCTAAATTATATTGATATGTCATTGTTTAGTTCTGCACTGTTGACAAAAACTGATAGAATACAACCTTGGGTAGATATTGGCGGACAGGTCAACTTTGTCTTTAAGCATTGGTTTAATCTCGAGTCTACTTTCTCTGTTGGCATAGCAAAGGCATGGTATGAAGCTGGCCATTCCTGGGAATGGTTTTTATCTTACAAAATATTGAAGAATTAATTATATTTTGTACTGTAGTAGATTAAATTAACCTCTTATCGGTAATATTAGTGCCTTATTGACAATGCTTTGTCTACATGATAAAAACTGCTATATTTAGATAAACAAAAAAGCTAAATATTAGTGCCTACAATAGTTAACATAATAGATAAATTATTACAAAGCTATTTTGACCCGGATCAGATATCAGAGTACAAGAAAATTCTTGCTCTAAATTCCGTACCCAAAAAGCCATTTAAATCTTCGCTGAATAAGCCCACTAAAAATCAGTTGGATTCTGAAATTGCCCTGTCCAGAAATTATCATACTAATGTTAACTTCTTAATTACTTTTGCAGAGTCCAAACTTGCAAATCAAAAGTTTATTGAATTGTTGCTTTATTTGGGCGAAATTTCAATTTCCCAGGGTGAATTAGGTACTGCCGCTGAAATTTATAATCACGCACTTAATATTATTAAAGATGATCCAAAGCGGGAGAATGCCACGGCACATTCACTACTTGCGCTGGGAGATATAGCAAGTAGGCAGGCAGAATGGGAAAAGAGTATTTCCTTTATTAATAAAGCTAATAAATTATTTGAAAAGCAAAAGGATTATAAAGGGAATTTTAGGTGTGAAAACCTGCTGGGTACAATTGCAGGTGACAGAGGTGATCTGAAAAAAGCAAACAGACATTTCGAAAAGAGTTTTTCTTATTTACGAAAGAAAAAAGATGATGCTCTGATTGGAATGCTGGAAATTAATCTTGGAATTTTAAATAATATTCAGGGTGATTATGATAATGCCTTTATGTATTATCAGCGTGCACTGATAAAATTTGAACAGATACAGGATTTTAGAAGAATAACTGAAGTAAGGCACAATCTTGGCATGCTATTTACTGAAAAGCAGGAATATCAGTCTGCGCTGGCTGAATTTGATTTAAGTATTTCTTCGTCCTTGAAAGCCGGGTATTTACCGACGCTTGCCCTTTCATATTTAAGTAAGGCCTATATATATACTCAACTTGAAGATTATCCTCTTGCAATTGCTTTTGCAGACAAATCAATGGAAATTTGCTTTAAATTAAATGATAGATTATCTATTGCGGATATTTATAAAATTAAAGGAATTATAGAAAGGAAGGTTAAGAATTACAAGGGCGCCGAAAACTATTTGTTATCTAGTTTAAGGATTAACGAAGAGCTTGAAAATATTCTTAATCAAGCAGAAACCTCATTTGAACTTGGGGTTCTTTACCTCGAACTGAATAAGAAGAAGGAAGCAGGTAAGCATTTAAATTTTGCCCTCGATTATTATAAAAAACAAAAAGCATCCAGCATGATTAGCAAAATTCAGGCAATCTTGCTTGCGAAATAGTCCATTTTCTCAAAGCAAAAAAATACACTTTCCCGTCAACTGAACAATAAGCCTGCTAGTTTTTAATTTAGTCTGAATACCTTATATTAATTCAGTTAATACTCACTTTTATTATATTTCACCTAAATGAAATTCTCAGAATTTAAGAAGAAAATAGACAACGAGGATAAACCTTTATTTATCAAAGGAGAATCTTCTGAAAAACTTAAAAATCTGGAAGTTATACTCGGTGTTGTTGATAAAATCAATAAAACCCTACAACTTGATGATATCCTAGATTTGGTAGTAAAAAATGCCATTACTATTACTGACTCCGAACGGGGATTTATTGTACTTAAAAATTCTAAGGGAAAGCTGGAATTTAAACTTGGACTCAACTCTGAGGGTGAAAAATTATTGGAAGAAATGTTCAATATAAGCACTTCCGTAGTACGTGAAGTGTTTGATTCCGGTCAATCTAAATTTATTGAAGGTGCCCAGAGCGATACAAATTATGATCCCAGTAAAAGTATTTTAAGACTTGAACTTCAAACAATTTTATGCTCCTGCCTGATTACTGATGATAAGAAAATCGGTGTCATCTATGTGGACAGTAAACACCTTCACAAAATTAAATTAAAGGAGATTACAGATACTTTTGAAATATTAGCCGGGCAGGCGGCGACGGCTATCAGGAATGCACAACTATATGCCGGGCAACAAGAAGCATACAACGCATTAAATGAAGCCAACATTCAACTAATTCAGGCAGAAAGAAAAACCTTAAAGTCCAGTCTTGATTCAGAAATAGGGCAATCATTGCAAGGACTTGTTCATCTTGCGTTGCTGGAAACCGAGTCTCTAATGAGAACAATTGAAAAAACTCAAAAGGAGCTAGAACTAAAAAAAGCATTTTCAGACTCAATATTTTTTGACAGGCTTAAATTAAAATCAAAAGTCGCTATTGATAGCATCCGGAACATTCAGAAATATGCACAGGTTCTTTCAGAAACTGCTGTAACAACTTTGAATAAAGATAGCGCAGATTTGAACAGAACTATTCAGTCAGTTATTAAATATATAGCTCCTATGAAAAAATTCAGCAAGATTGTTTTTAAGACTGAATTTAATACTATACCTCTTTGTAAATACGATTCTGAACAAATTCAGCACGTACTGGTTCACCTATTTACAAATTCAGCCGATGCAAAACCGGATGCTGAAATAGTTGTAAGAAGTTTTCAGGAAGAAGAGATGGTTGCAGTAATAGTAGAAGATAACGGACCGGGATTCCCGCCTGAAATGACGAGCTTTTTCTCTCAGATATTGTCTACAGATAAAAGCAGCTATGGTCTCTTCCTTTGTAAAAGTATAATTGACAGACATAATGGAAAAATAAAAGTTTTGAATAAAGAAAAGGGTGCTTCTATTCAATTTTCATTACCACTGAATTAAAAATGAGCGAAACTCCCGATAAATATTTTAAAAAATTTTATGAGTCTATTTATTTCCCGGTAAAGGTTATAAATGAAAATGGTAAAATTGTTTATGTAAACCAGGCATTTAATCTGCAGTGGGAGTATTCCTTATCTGAGTTGATTGAGTATTCAGTTTTTACAGATATTGAACTTAAGGGAAATGGTATAGCTGAACTAATTAGAAAAATATTTAGGACCAAAGAATCTAAATTTGTTGAAAATTATTCTGACTATTTATTAAGGTCTAAAAATATAACAGTCCCTATTTTCAGGACCAAGCTATTTCACATCTCACTGCAAGATAAAAATTACATTACCTTCCTGCATGAAGATCAAACTGAAATTTATCTTGCTGAAGAAGAGGTAAAGAAAGCAAGAGACGCGAATAAAGAAGCAGAAAGATTAAAGAATACATTTCTTAACGTTTTATCCCACGAATTAAGAACACCGTTAAATATTATTTTGGGTTATTCTTCCCTTATACGGGAAAGTCTGAAAGACAAACTTGAAGACGAAGATAAAATTTATCTTGATAATCTTCACAGCGGAAGTGAAAGATTATTCAGAAGTATTACACAGATGCTGGAATTTGCACAGCTTGAAGCCGGCACATATAATATGAATATTGAAACCGCAAATCTTGTTTCTATACTTAGAAATTCTGTTGATACAATAAGGAAAGATGCTAAGGCGAAGAAACTAGATATCAAGACTCAATTTAAGGAAGATAAAATTTATGTAGATGTAGATGTACAGTGTATTGAAAATACTATAAACAATCTTTTAAATAATGCTGTTAAATTTACCAGACAGGGATTTATTGAAATTGAAACTAATTTAATTGAAGATAAAGAACTCGTATTATGTAAAATAAAAGATTCAGGAGTAGGAATCTCTACAGAGTATATGGACCATCTATTTAGGCCGTTTAGTCAGGAAGATCTGAACATAGGGCGAAATTATGAAGGAAATGGTCTTGGCCTTGCTCTTTCAAAAAGATTTGTGGAAAAGATGGGCGGCGCTTTATTAGTCGATAGTATTAAAGGCGTGGGTTCAACATTTACATTCACACTTCCGCTTTCTCAAAATTCATCATTAAAAGGGAAACAACCCGAAGCCTTCCCGTCAGGCTCTCAGGGAAAATTATTAATGCTTGATGATTCAGGTGAATCTCATGAATTAATAATAGCTTTTTTAAAAAAATCACATTCAATAGATGTTTACAATTTCAGAGATTTTAAACTTGAGTTTTTACACAAAGAAGATTTTTCTGTGATTATGTTTGATGTTAACCCGAACAGGTGGGAACAAAGCATGATAATATGCCGGGACATTAAACGAATAGATCCGTTCAAAAGACCGATAATTATTCTTTCAAGTGAATTTATGGAAGGCAAAATTAATGATTTTTATGAGGCAGGGGCAAGCAAGTTTCTGGTTAAGCCGTTTTCAAAATATGAACTTGTAAAAGCGTTACAGGATGTCGTTCCCGAATAATCTGCGCATTTAATAGCATTTTTTTGATAAAACATATCCAAAATCCTTTATTTTTAATAAATTCAGTAGTGTAATATTAAAGCACTTTGTTTATTACTTGATATTTCCCACAAGGAGAGTTATGGAGTTAAAGGCAAAAGTTCAGCAGGCTTTTGACGACTGGGAGAAAAACCGTTATCAGAAAGCAAAACAAAAAAGAGCCGAACGACAGGAAAAATTTACTACAGCATCATTTACTGAAATTAAGCCGTTATATTATCCCAATAATATTAACAATGAAAACTATGTTGAGCAAATAGGCTACCCTGGAGTTTTTCCTTATACAAGGGGAATTCAACCTACAATGTACCGGGGAAAATTATGGACTATGCGGCAATATGCCGGATTTGGATCAGCAAAAGTATCAAACAAAAGATACAGATATTTGCTGGAGCAGGGTACATCCGGTTTATCCGTAGCTTTTGATTTACCTACACAGATAGGTTATGATAGCGATGATCCGATTGCTTATGGTGAAGTTGGAAAGGTTGGAGTAGCTATTGATACACTTGCAGATATGGAAATTTTGTTCGATAAAATTCCTCTTGATAAAATATCTACTTCAATGACAATCAATGCATCTGCTTCGGTTCTGCTAGCAATGTACATTGCTGTTGCTGAAAAGCAGGGGATATCAAAAGATAAAATTAGTGGAACCGTGCAGAATGATATATTGAAAGAATATATTGCCCGTGGCACTTATATCTATCCTCCAAAAGCTTCTATGAGACTAATCACAAATATTTTTGAATACTGCAAGAAGGAAGTTCCTAGGTGGAATACAATTTCAATTTCCGGTTATCATATTAGAGAAGCCGGGTCTACTGCAGCTCAGGAAGTTGGTTTTACACTTGCAAACGGAATTGCATATGTTGGTGCTGCACTAAAAGCAGGATTAGATGTTGATGATTTTGCCGGGCAGCTTTCTTTCTTTTTTAATTCTCATAATGATTTACTTGAAGAAGTAGCAAAATTTCGTGCAGCCAGAAGACTCTGGGCAAAAATTATGAAGGAAAGATTTAAAGCAAAAAAAGAACGCTCAATGATGTTAAGATTTCATACACAGACTGCCGGTTCAACCCTGACAGCGCAGCAGGTTGATAATAATATAGCACGTGTTACAGTACAAACGCTGGCCGCTGTAATGGGAGGAACACAAAGTCTTCATACAAATTCTAAAGATGAGGCACTTGCGCTACCGACTGAAAATTCTGTTCGGACTGCATTAAGAACACAGCAAATAGTTGCTTACGAAAGCGGCGTAGCAAATACAATAGATCCGTTAGCCGGATCATACTATGTAGAGTCTATGACTGATCTTATAGAGAAGGGAGCAGAAGAGTATATAACTAAAATTAATTCTTTGGGGGGAATGATTTCAGCAATTGAAAGCGGGTACGTTCAAACTGAAATTCAGAATGCTGCGTATGAATATGAAAAACAGCTTGAGAGCGGTGATAAAATAGTAGTTGGTGTAAATAAATTTAAGTCTGAAGAAAATGAAAAGATAGATCTTCTGAAAATTGATCAGAAAATTCAGGATGAACAAATCGCCTTTTTGAATAAAGTTCGATCAGAAAGAAATCCCGAAGATGTAAAAAACAGTCTTGAAGAACTAAAAAAAGCCTGTACGTCTGATGAAAATCTAATGCCTTTTATATTAAATGCAGTTAAAGCCTATTGTGGAGTTGGTGAAATTTGCAATACAATGAGAGATGTTTTTGGTGAGTATCAAGAAACAGTAGTAATTTAAACGGGAATTAAAATGGATATAATGCATATTGAGCATATCGGAATCGCAGTTAAAAACCTGGATGAAGCTATTAAATATTATAAAAACGTCTTAGGTCTCAAGTGTTACAGAATTGAGGAAGTTGAGGAACAAAAAGTTAAAACAGCCTTTTTTAAAGTAGGCGAAACCAAAATAGAATTACTTGAAGCAACAGATGCTGAAGGGCCGGTTGGTAAATTTATCGAAAAAAAGGGCGAGGGTGTTCATCACATCGCTTTTGCTGTAAATGAAATTGAAAAATCGCTGAATGAAGCAGAATCGAAGGGGATCCGGTTAATAAATAAAAATTCTGTAACCGGTGCGGAAGGTTTGCAGATCGCATTTTTACATCCCAAATCCACTTTCGGTGTTCTCACGGAATTCTGTGAACACAAAAATGAATAACTAAAGCAATAGTATATGAATTGGAAAGAATATCTCAGGGATAAATATTTCCGGAATGAATTAATTATCACATTAATTGTTTTGGCAATTGTATTGTCTTGCTTTACCCTCTTTCTCAATTATAATGAAAACCGTAACGGCATTATTTTAGCAGATCCTATTCTTCATTTTTTTAAACCTATTGATTTAACTTGGCTAACATTTACAATAATTTATCTATCCATTGTTTTAGGATTAGTTTATATTTCTCAAAATCCTAAAACATTAATATTTACACTCCAAGTTTATAGCCTGTTATTATTAATAAGAATGATGATGATGTTCCTGCTTCCCTTAAATCCACCATTAGGCATTATCCCTTTGAACGATCCCTTTGTTCAGAATTTTGGGACAGGCAAAATCTTAACCAAGGATTTATTTTTTTCCGGGCATACTGCAACAATATTTATGCTTTACCTTGTTGTTGATAAAAAACTATACAAGAGATTATTTTTAGTGCTAACTATGGTTGTTGGCACAAGTGTTCTACTTCAGCATGTTCACTATGCTGTTGACGTTGCTGCGGCACCATTTTTTGCATATTTGTCTTACAGGCTGGTGTTTTTGCTTCAGACTAAAAGGCTGAAAAAATCTTTATTTAAAGTAAGGGGGTAGAGTATTGAGTGAGAATAAAAAAGAAGAAGTTAGAGAAATGATAGAATTCATTTCTAAGGATATGGAAAAAATTGGAATAGAGACATTACCGGATAATAATATTTTACACTCACTGGACGAACTAAAAAAATATCTAGCTGAAAAAATTACGGAAATGTTGGATCGGAATTATGAAAAACTTCTAAATGCCTTGTATCGCATAGATGTTAACGAAAAGAAATTGCACGATTTATTCTCAGGTAAAAACAGAGAATATATTCCGGAGGCACTTGCAGATTTAATAATTGAGAGGCAAATGGAAAAAATATTGTGGAGAAAAAAATATAGAAAAGGGGAACTTTAGGAGAGGTAAATTTTATGAAATCCTTGAAAGGCTTTAAAATATTAATGTTAGTTAATGATGTTTATGAAGATCTAGAATTATGGTATCCTAAATTAAGATTGATAGAAGAAGGTGCTGCAGTGGTTGTGGCGGGACCAGAGAAAGGAAAAGTTTACTCGGGTAAGCACGGTTATCCTTGTAAATCTGATATATCTTTGGAAAAGGTAAATGATAAAAATTTTAATGCTCTTATTATTCCCGGGGGGTTTGCCCCGGACAAACTTAGAAGAATAGAAAAAGTAAAGCAACTGGTAAGAGGATTTCAAAAATCGAATAAATTAATTGCACACATTTGTCATGCAGGCTGGATACCTATTTCAGCAGGAATTATGAAAGGATACAAAACAACCTCTACTCCCGGAATAAAAGATGATCTTACAAATGCGGGTGCAGTTTGGGTGAACAAAAGTGTAGTAATTGACCGAAATATGATCTCAAGCAGAGGACCGAATGATCTGCCAGATTTTTGCCATGCAATTATCTTTTATCTTACAAAAACGAGCAAAAATCAATGATTATTCATTTGATACTTAAATCGCTATTAGCTAATTTAATTAAATCTTATATCTTTAAAAGTCGTATTTACATATAAGTAGCTAGTCAATCAGGAGACGGAAATGGGAATATTTGAGTCGAAAGAATTGAAACAACTCAGGTCTGAAAATGAAGAGTTGAAGACCAAAATTCATTTTATGCATGAAATAGAAGAACGTCAAGAAAGACTTGAGGAATCTTTAAAAAGACTTAAAACCGAAATCCGTCACATAAATGCAGAAAAACAATCCCTTAAATCAAATATTGAAGAATTAAGAGTAGAAGCTGACCAAAAAAAGAACCAACTTAACGAGCTTAATAGAACAATAGAAGAACTGAACTCAACAAAAAGTGAGCTACATCAAAAAATAGAAGAATACAGTGAACAAATTAATGAAATTGAACAATCCCTAGAAAGCCAGCAATACAATCACCAGAAAGAAGACCAGGAACTTGAAACCTCTCTAATTGAAAAGCAGCAGGAGGTAGAAGAGCTAAAACTCAGACACTCTGAAATAGAAGAAAATATTTCAGAATTGAACTCGAAAATTAAAGATCTGAGCCAGCATGAAGACGAGTTGAATCAAAGGATCAGGTTAAAAGAACAGGAAGTAAAGGATATTGAAGATCGCGGGCTGAAATTAATTGAAAAGCAAACTGAACTTGACAGAAAGATAGAAGCAAAAGAAGATACACTTTCATTTCTCCAACGAGAAGAATTAAGACTAAAGGAAGAAGAAAAACAGTACAAGAAGAAAATAGAAACCCTTACAATTGAAGAGAATAAGAAAAAGCGGGCATTGAGGGAAATTGAAAGCAAGATAAATGAAGAGAAATTAGCTCTTAAATCAAATATTGAAGAAATAAAATTAGAAGCTGAGCAAAAAAAGAATCAACTTGATGAGTTGAACAGAACCATAGATAAACTCAATTTCACAAAAAGTGATCTCCAGCAAAAAATAGCTGATTACACTTCACAAATTAATGAAATTGAAGAATCTTTGGCAAACCAGCTCAAACAACAGAAAAGCAATAAGGAACTTGAAACCTCTCTAATTGAAAAGCAGCAGGAGGTAGAAGAGCTAAAACTCAGACACTCTGAAATAGAAGAAAATATTTCTGAATTGAACTCAACAGTTAAAGATCTGAGCCAGCATGAAGACGAATTGAATCAAAGCATCAGGTTAAAAGAACAGGAAGTAAAGGATATTGAAGATCGCGGTCTGAAATTAATTGAAAAGCAAACTGAACTTGACAGAAAGATAGAAGAAAAAGAAGCAGCACTTTCATTTCTCCAACAAAAAGAATTAAGATTAAAGGAAGATGAAGAGCAGTACAAAAAGAAAATAGAAACCCTTACAATAGAGGAGAATAAGAAAAAACAGGCATTAGGGGAAATTGAAAACAAGCTAAATGAAAGAAATGAAGAAAGAGCTGCTCTTAGTAATGCCTATGAAGAAAGGGACCGAATATTAGAAGAATTCAATAGTAAGGCAAAAGAACTTTATGAAATTGATCAATCGATTGGAATAAAAGCGAAAAAATTATCGAGCCTGAATAGTGAACTTATGGAACTTGAAAGAAGGAATGCTGAGACGAGGGAAGAGGTGAATGCTTTTGAACAGATGAAACAGGAGATACAGGCTCAAATAAAATCTGAAAAAGAAACTGCTGATAAAATGTCGGCGCAAAATAAAAAATTGCAAGAGCTGTTGCCATTACTTGAAAAAAGGAAAAGTGAAATTGAACAAAGTAATTCTGAACTTGAAACACGTTTTTCTAAAATGTTTCAGAGATACAGCAAGGAATTAAACGAAATAAACAAGAAACGCAGTGTCCTAGAACAAATTGTTTTAAAAAAAGAAAAAGATATTGATGATAGAGATCAGACATTGTTTGAAAAAATATCAGCCCTGGAAGAAAGTGAACGTGTTCTAAATATGCGTAAAGCGGAACTTGATACTATCGAACAACTTTTGCAAAGTCTTGGTTCACAAAAAGAAATGTTAAAAGGGGATCTACTCAAGGTTATTGAAGAAGCAAATGATAGAAAAAGTTTTAACAATGACATAAGATTTGAAACTGATTTGCTGCAGAAAAAGAGAGATAGTCTGGGACATGAAATGAAAGAACTGTTTAACAATATGTTAAATGGCTATAATAAATCTGATGAGAGAAGGAAAAAACTTGAAAAAGAAATGAATGAATATGATAAACAGTTACAGGATGTAAGGGATCAGGTATCTGAATCAATGAAGGAATTAATGGATTTACAGACCTCTATTGGCAATATTAAAATGGAACAGGAAAACCAGAAAAATGAAATTAACAAGTTGATTTCTATTAAGAAAAAGCTTCAGGATGAAATTTCAAAGCATCAGATAATACTTCAAAGATATCAAAAAATCAGAGAAAGGCTAAAAGTGGATCAGACGGTTGAAAAAGGGGGCCAGGCTGCCGGGCCTTATCCTGGTTCAGGAATGAGCGCTAAGAATATTGATGATAAACAAAATCCACCGATTTATAAAATCTGAATTTAATCTTTAGGTAAGCCAGGAGTCTTAAATTCTATTTTAATGTTTTTTCTGGTAATCCCCCCTAAAAACGGACCTAATAGTTTTCTCGCGTTCTCTTTAGCTTGTTCAAGTATTCCCAGTTTAATTGCCTCATCTTTAATTCTTACCTCTCCTTGTCTGTAGGCCTTATCAATCAATTCAGGATTAAATATTCTAGCTGTAAAATTCGCATCATAAATTTTTGATCTGTCATGATTTATCTTTGCATAACAAATTACAGGTGTTGGCAAAGTTATAATAATATTATCACCTTCAGTTTTAATGTCGTCCTTAGTCACTTCCTTCAGGTTTACGCATGCTGTAGCCTCACCATTTACAATTACAAGCACTTTGCTGTCCGGTGCTAGATTATCAACATCAAATAATTTTCTTATAACGGATTCTTCAACAACATCATTAAAATTAAACCGAACAAGTTCCAGGTTTCCTATATTTTCAATTCGTTCCAATACAAGCTTGTGATCTGAAACATCAGAATTTTTGATTACTGAAAAGCTAAAAAGACCGCTAGAAAGACCAAGCATAATTATCACAATCAAAAAAACCGCTGCAATAATCAGCTTGATGGTAAGTTTTAAAGCCATAGATAAATTTCTAATTTTTAATAAAATCAATTTATAAAAATAAGACCATAAAAATGGAAATAAAAAAGCCCGGAAATAAACCGGGCCTAAAATGAAAGTAAATTATTTTTGCGGAACGGACCTTAAAAAAGTCCCGAACTTTTTCTGCTCTTCCAGCCTGCAGGACCAAACCAGCCTGCCATCGTGTACTGTGATATCCGGGCATCCATCGCACATACTTTGCTCACCGTTCTGCATAAAATCTACGGGCTGAATAAATAATACGGATTGCATATGTGCTTTCTTAAATAATCTGAATGGATTTTTTAGCATGTTCTTTGCTGCTTTTCTTACGCTCTTTTCAAATGGAGAGAGCAAAAGCAAAGTAGTTCGTCCCTTTCTCGTTAATTTAGGAGATGCGTAAGAAATATAAGTGCCTTTGAAAAAATGATGACCAGCCATCATAATTTCCATTAATTTCGGACCAAGATATCCGTAAATTTTATCTTTTGTACCTACTCTTTCTGTTAAAAGCCATTTAAATGAACCAGCATCCTCAGTTCCGTTTAAATAAGCAGCGGGTGTAAATTCAGGGAATTTTTCTCTGACTTTTTTAAGAACATCGGTTGATAAAATATCTACTTTTCTTTTTGTATCTGAGTGGTACATAATATTTTGCCAATCAATTTTTTGTCCGCCGGCAAACCAATCGAATGTCATTTGTGGAACTACATGTCTGAATGCTATAAACACCATAGTTTGTACTATATCAATATGTTTTGCAGCCCAGTCTACCAATTCAGGAACATATTGAAGGGTATCCTCATAAACTGTAGAGTTAAATGAGCAGGAAATATTTCCTGCATCGGCAAGCATCTGTGCATAATGTAGTCTCAGTTCATTTAACTCTATTTCATTTTTCCCTTTCCATTCACCTCCGCGTCCCTGTTTACTGTCTACGTGGAATGTAAATCCATAAACACCGGCATGTTTTAATTCGAGCAATAATTCTTTTGTAAGGGCTTTTCCATTTGTATTTATAATTGGTTTCAGTCCCCGGCCCTTTATTTCTTTTATCAATTCAACTATATGTGGATACAGCAAAGGATCACCCCCTGCAATTGATATACAATCAGTATTCCTGTAACGTTGAAAAACATCCAGTTCTTTTTTTACATCCTCTAATGATTTGTGTGAATCTTTTTCGTTTTCGCGATAGCAACCGTCACAGGCCAGATTACAAAGCGAAGTAGGCTCAAGCCAGGAGATTGCATTGTCAGGCAGAGTCCAAGGCAATCTGTATAATTCACGGTTATTCAGATAGGTATTTTCCATATGATTCCCCTCTATAGGTTAGTTTACTATTGTGAAAAAATATAAAATTTACACTTAAGATGAAATCGGAAAATCAATGAAATAATTTACATTTTATCCTTTTTATTTGCCATTCCTTCAATTTTTCTTTCGAAATAGCGTAAAAATCATATATTCAGACTTCAATATATTCCGGATCTGTAATTTCCAAAATTTAGCTATATAAAATCAGAGGAGTAACAATGAAAAGGGCTTCCAACATTATAATAGTTTTTTACTTTTTATTTTCATTAAGTCTTTTTGCTCAGGATAATTCACCTTTCGTTCGGTACCCCGCACTTAATTCAGACGGGTCACAAATTGCTTTTTCATTCCAGGGTGATATCTGGCTCGTGTCTTCAACCGGCGGGACGGCTACCCGGCTTACAATTCACGAGGCTTATGACGGAACTCCCAGGTGGAGCCCTGATGATAAAATGATCGCTTTTTCGAGCGACCGTTACGGCAATAACGATATTTTTACAATTCCTTCATCCGGAGGCAATCCGAACAGGCTGACTTACTTTTCCGGTAATGACGGTCTGAGTGACTGGACAACGGACGGAAATCTGCTTTTTGAAACTGCCAGAAGTTACAGGGAAATAGAATGGGACAACGAAATTTATACAGTTTCAGCAAACGGGGGTACACCGGTAAGATTTATGGACGCTCTCGGCTATATGCCTGCGATGTCACCCAATGGCAGGTATGTTGCTTTTGTTAAAGGTGCCTGCAGAATAGAAAGGGAAGAATACACAGGGCCTGCAAACAAAGATCTTTGGTTGTTTGATACAAAAACAAAGAAATATTCTAAAATTACAAACAATGAAGGTCAGGATTTTTATCCGCACTGGGGCGATCCAGGAACTATTTATTTCATCAGTGCGCGAAGCGGAAAGTATAATGTATACCGGTTGAAAATTAATGAAAATGGTATTACCACAGGTGCACCGGAGCAAATTACAAATTTTACGGATGATGGAGTAAGGTATTTTGATGTAAGCCGTGATGGAAGTTCACTGGCCCTGGAAAGACAAACGGATATTTACTATATGAAATTAAACGGCGGAACACCGGGGAAAGTAAACATCCACGTTGCTGATGATTACAGGTTTGATCCTGTTGTCTATAAAAATTATTCCGACCAGGCAGATGAATATGCGGTTTCACCAAACGGTAAATACACTGCGCTGGTAATAAGAGGGGAGATATTTGTAACAGAAAACAATAAAGAAAAAATATTGACCGTCGATCTTTCAAAAAACCCGTATCGTGATATGAACGTGACCTGGCTTAGTGATACAACTCTAATTTTTTCATCTGACCGCGAAGGACAATTTGATCTTTATCTTCTTCGTTCTGCCGATAAAAAGGAATCCGACATATTTAAAAGTCTCAAACACGAAACTATCAGGCTGACAAAGACAGATGCTGATGAGTCTGATCCTGTAATATCTCCTGATGGGAAAAAAATAGCTTATGTAAGAGGGAACGGCGAGCTTATTACTGCATCAATTTCCGCTGATGGAAAGATAAGCGACGAAAAGGAATTATTAAACGGCTGGGCTACACCATCAGGTGTATCATGGAGTCCGGATAGTAAATGGCTGGCGTATTCATTGACCGACCTCAACTTCAATGATGAAATATATATCCACTCTGCGGATAATTCACAAAAACCCGTTGACATAAGTATGCATCCCCGTGGTGATTATTCCCCTGTCTGGAGTCTGGATGGGAAGAAACTCGGTTTTATTTCAAACAGGAATAACGGCGATGATGATATCTGGTTTGTGTGGCTCACAAAAAAAGACTGGGAAAAAACAAAACAGGATTGGGATGAAAGCGATGATCAGCCGGAAAAGAAAAATGATAAGAAGGGAAAAGACAGCTCAAGTGTAAAGCCTATTGAAATTGATTTCGATCACATTTATGACAGGCTTGTGCAGGTAACCGGTCTTCCGGGTAATGAGTCTGACTTAGCAATTTCCAGGGACGGAGAGACATTTTATTTTGTCGCAAACAGAAACTCCAATCAATCCTTTAAAGCCGAGCAGGACCTGTACAGCATTCAATGGGATGGAACTAAAATGAAACCCATTACAAAAGGTAATGCCCGTCCCTATGCGGTTTCAATGGATAAAGAGGGGAAATATCTTTATTTATTCAAACCAAGAGGCCGGTTCAGCAGGGTTGATGTAAAATCAGTTAAAGAAGAAGGCTTGCCTTATGCCGCACAAATGAAGATCGATTACCCTACCGAAAGAAAACAAATTTTTGAGGAAGCCTGGCGGACTTTAAATAATGGATTCTACGATCCGAATTTCCATGGCAAAAACTGGAACGCACTTAAAAAGAAATATGAACCCTGGGCTGTTAAAGCATCCACACAGGATGATTTCAGGTATATTTTTAATTTTATGCTGGGCGAACTTAATTCAAGTCACGAAGGGATGTACGGTTCGGACAGGGCAGAGACACAGAAAGAGACAACCGGGCAACTTGGGATTGAGGTGGCCCCTTTAAATAACGGTATAAAAATCACACACGTAATTCCCGGCTCACCTGCTGACAGAACGGAAAGCAAACTTAATGTCGGCGATGTAATTACTGCGATAGATGGAAATGCAATTGATGAAAATACAAACTATAATGCGCTTCTTATTAACAAAGACGGCAAACGCACCCTGCTAAATATTACCGATAAAAACGGAAACTCAGACGAAGTTGTTATCAGACCCGCATCAAATTTACGTTCTGAACTTTATGAGGAATGGGTTGAAGAACACAGAGAACTGACAGATAAATATTCAAACGGCAGGCTGGGATATATTCACATACAGGGAATGAACTGGCCGAGCTTTGAAAGGTTTGAAAGGGAATTAACTGCCAGCGGACTTGGCAAAGATGGTATAGTTATCGACGTAAGATATAACGGTGGCGGCTGGACGACGGATTATCTGATGGCGGTTCTTACTTACAGGCAGCATGCATATACAATTCCGCGCGGAGCAGCAAAAAATCTTGAGAAAGAGCAGAAAAATTTTGTTAACTACTATCCATTGGGTGAAAGGCTTCCGTTTGCAGCCTGGACAAAACCATCGGTTGCTATGTGTAATTCAAACAGTTATTCAAATGCGGAAATATTTTCACACGCCTATAAAACCCTGGGAATAGGAAAACTGGTTGGTGAACCGACTTTTGGGGCTGTGATTTCAACCGGCGGAAGAGGATTGATTGACGGATCTTTTGTCCGCCTGCCATTTCGCGGTTGGTATGTAAAAGCCACCGAGAAAAATATGGAATGGGGTCCTGCAGTTCCTGATGTAATTGTTGAACAGGCACCCGATGCAAGGGCAAAAGGAGAGGACCAGCAGCTGAAAGCCGCCGTTAATGTATTGTTGAATCAAATGAATTCGAAAAAATAAGTAATTTTCATACTGCCGGGGTACACCCCCCGGCAGTATAAATTAACAGTGATAATTTCCCGGCTTGTGCGGTGTCTTCCTTTTTGACCTCCCCGAAACTTGACATAATGTCATATTAATTACAATATTATGAATTGCAGAGCTTTTTTATCTAAAAAGATGAAAGTTTTTTGAAAGCTTTTAATATATTTGAATAATTGAAGTTAAAAGTATATACAAATTTTAAAATGATGGAGATGAATAATGCCGATTAAGACAAAAAAGTTTGACGATATTGCAATAAATACGATAAGATTTTTAGCGGTTGACGGAGTGCAAAAAGCAAATTCCGGACACCCCGGTATGCCTATGGGATGCGCACCGATAGCATATACTCTTTATTCAAAGTTTATGAAACACAATCCGGCTAACCCGCACTGGCTCAACCGCGACAGGTTTGTATTATCAGCCGGGCACGGAAGTATGCTGCTTTATTCTATTCTGCATCTGTGTGGTTACGGTGTTTCAATGGATGATTTGAAGAACTTCAGGCAGTGGAATAGCAAAACGCCGGGACATCCTGAATTCGGATTAACACCGGGTGTGGAGACAACCACCGGACCCTTAGGGCAGGGTATTTCAAATGCTGTTGGAATGGCGCTTGCGGAAGCACATCTTGGAGCTATTTTCAATAAAAATGATATAAAAATTCTCGACCATTTTATTTACGGTATTTGCAGCGACGGCGACCTGATGGAAGGTATTTCTCACGAAACGGCCTCAATTGCAGGACATCTTAAACTGGGGAAAATAATTTTCTTCTATGATAATAACCACATTTCAATTGACGGCTCAACCAGTCTTGCTTTCTCGGAAGATATTCCTAAAAGATTTGAAGCATACGATTGGCACGTTCAACACGTTAAAGACGTAAATAATGTTGATGATCTGCAAAAAGCAATTGAAGCCGCTCAGAAAGTAACGGACAAACCATCTTTGATTGTAACTGACACGCACATTGGTTACGGAAGCCCGCACAAGCAGGATACCGCCGGTGCGCATGGTTCACCGCTGGGTGAGGAGGAAGTAAAACTTACAAAGAAAAACCTGAACTGGTCGGAAGATAAAACATTCTACATCCCGGATGAAGTTGCCTCTTTTTATAAAGAAGTAAAAGCTGATGGTAAAAAGGCTGAAGAAGAGTGGAATGAATTATTTGAAAAATATAAAGCGAAATACCCCGATGATGCGGAATTATTTACAAGAGTGATGAATGGAGAAACCGGAGATGAATGGAAAAATCATCTGCCGGTTTTTGAAGATGACGGAAAACCTGTTGCAACAAGAACATCATCTGGAAAGACTATTAACTCAATAGCACCTTACCTTACAGGATTTTTAGGAGGCTCAGCCGATCTTCACCCTTCCACAGATACTTTTATGAACGATTACGGAAGTTTATCTGCCGATCATTATGAGAACAGGAGTATTCACTACGGAGTGCGTGAACACGGAATGGCAAGCATATTAAACGGAATGGCAATGTACGGAGGAGTGATTCCTTTCGGCGCTACTTTCTTTGTATTTTCCGATTACCTGCGTCCTGCGATTCGTCTTGCCTCTCTTTCCGGAGTCCGCCCGATTTATGTTTTTACTCACGACAGCATAGGGCTGGGTGAAGATGGCCCGACACATCAGCCAATTGAGCACCTTGCTGCGATAAGGGCAATTCCCGGGGTTGTTGTAATCAGACCGGCAGACGCTAATGAGTCTGCTTATGCCTGGCAGGCTGCCATCGAGCATAAGGGAAGTCCGGTTGCGCTGATTCTTACAAGACAAAAACTGCCCGTGATCGATCAGAATAAATACGCTTCAGCTAAAAATCTTTTAAAAGGCGCGTATATATTGAAAGATTCAGAAGGAACTCCTGATATTATTTTAATGGCTACCGGTTCGGAGGTTTCTATTGCACTGGAGGCGGGGGAAAAACTAAATTCGGATGGAATAAAAGCGAGGGTTGTTTCTTTCCCCAGCTGGGAATTATTTGAAATGCAGCCGGAAGATTACAAAGAAACCATATTCCCAAAATCAGTACGTGCCCGACTTTCAGTTGAAGCGGGCGTAAGCCAGGGATGGACGAAATATATTACCGAAGACGGTGACTCTTTGGGTATTGAACATTTCGGGGCCTCAGCTCCGTTGAAAGATGTAATGAAAGGATATGGATTTACCGCAGAGAATGTTTATGATACTGCCAGTAAAGTTTTAGCAAAGAATAAGAAGTAATAATAAGTACAAGATTAGAACTGGAAGATATAAATTGACTGTATTATAATTCTTTGGTTTGCCAGGGCGGGTTTCCGTAATAAAGATAGAAATTTTCTACTTTTTCTCTTGCCCATGCGGTCTTTCTTAGAAATTTCAGGCTGGATTTTATTGAGGGATCAAAATTGAAGCAATTTATATCTATGTGTTTGCCAAGTTTTTCCCAGCCGTAGAAGTCCACAAGCCTGTTAAGCATTATTTCTAAAGTAACTCCGTGCAGGGGATCATTTTGGGGCTGAATGTCCATTTCTTTTCTCGCTACGTTTTGGTTTTTAGCAACAAATCTTTTTCAATCGGAATAAACTTTGATGCCGCATTAATTAATGACTCAGCCGTAAGTTGAAATACACCGTAAACTTCAACTGAAATACCAAAATCTTTTTTAATCTTTTTTACAAGTAAATCAAAATCACCATCTCCGCTTACCAGGACAACTATATCTGATCCCTTTGCATATTCCATAACGTCAAGCGTTATTCCTACATCCCAGTCTCCCTTTGCTGAGCCGTCACTTCTCTGAATGAAAGGTTTCAGTTTAATTTCAAATCCGATTCCCCTGAGGATGTTCTGAAATTGTTTCTGTTTTTCATCGCCTTTATCAATTGCATAAGCAATTGCTTTAACTACTTCCCTGTTGGAAGTGGCTTTGGCCCAGAACGCATTATAATCGAAATGGCAATTATGGTACTCTTTAGTAGTGTAGTAGATGTTTTGAACGTCTACAAACACAGCGACTTTTTGCATCAATATTATCCGGGGTAATTATAAATATATTATTAATGCAATATCTATAAGCCATCCTTAAAAGGAAAGGGAAAACGCGGTTCTATTATGGAGGTAAAATAACGTTGTAATCAATTCCTGTTTTTTTATAAGAAATTGAACTTAAGGTAAGTGGTTTTCACTTAGGCGTAACCGGCAATCTAAAAACAGGAAGTCTGAGACCTTTTATTATAGCCAGCAACCTTAACACTACCACTGTAACTAATCCGACACTAAAAGCTGCGTCGTTGATGACTCCTAAGTATTTTAAGAATAGATAAATAATTGAGCCAGAAATTGCTGCGGTTGCATAAATATCCCGGCGTAAAATTAATGGGATTTCAGCGCTGAGAATGTCGCGAATCACACCACCGGCGACTCCGGTCATTGTACCCATTATTATTACTATAATCGGGGAAAGATTATAAGCTTCAGCAATCTGAGTCCCGGTTAAAGTGAAAAATGCCAGACCGAGAGCATCTGCTATCAATAGAGCATTGCCGGGAGGCTTCCTCATTCTCACATAAAAAATTGTAAATAATGCTGCTAAAATTATTACGATTAAATAATCCGGGTCAGAAATCCAGAATATAGGGTGCCGGTTGAGCAGAATATCACGCAAAGTTCCGCCGCCAATCGCAGTTACAACCGAGATTATGAGTACGCCGAGGAGATCCAGGCCCTTTCGTCCCGCAGACAGCGCACCGCTTATCGCGAAGACAAAAACTCCAGCCAGATCAATTATGTAAAGCAGGGTAAAAGTGTGATGAAACATTCAGGCCACAAATGATATTTTAATTAAGTAATAACGTAGAAGAATTTCTGATGAAGCACAATAAAAATTATTAACTACCGCAGCAGTTTTTAAACTTTTTTCCGCTGCCGCAGGGGCAAGGATCATTTCTTCCGACATTGACCGTGCTAAACCCGCGGTCATTTTCTTTTATCCATCTCATAACATTTAACGGCGCGCGCCTGTTTTTTAATTCTTCAACCATGAATTTCATATACGGATCGATGTGTTTAAAAAACTTTTTATATCCGGCACATAAATAGTTTAGACCGTATTCTCCTTCGGGAGTTGTAAGGAAACGGTTTTTGGGACATTCGCCGTTGCATGCAAAACGAACCTCACAATTTCTGCAGTATTGAGGCAGAGTATCGCGTTTATCCTCTCCAAATTTTTCCTGTTGTCCGGATTCTACCATTTTCATCAATGGATTTTCCATTATGTTGCCGAGTTTGTTTCCCGGGTAAACATAGTGGTCGCAGGAATACAGATCACCGTTATGCTCTATTGCCAGGGCATTGCCGCAGGTTTCGCTGAAGATACATAAGCCCGGATCAAGACCGGACCACGATTCGAGGGAGACATCGAATATTTGAACAAAATATTTCCCGACATCATTTCGTACCCAGTGATCAAAAATTTTGATCAGGAAATTTCCAAATTGTAATGGTTCGACAGACCATTCGCTGACAACTGCATCGTTTTTATCCGGAAGAACAAGCGAAAGTCCACCGGCTTTATTTTCCAAAATTCTTTCAACAATCGGAATAAACTGCATAAATCCGCTGCCGATATCCTTTAAAAAATTATATACTTCAAGCGGGTATTGTGAATTGTCTTTCTGGACTACGGTGAGTGTATTGAAATCAACTATGTGCTTTTTCAGAAAACCTATACCCCGCATCACTTTATCGAAAGTCGGTTTACCCCCTTTATCAACGCGGTATTTATCGTGTATTTCACGCGGGCCATCAATTGAGAGGCCGATCAGGAAATTGTTCTCAGCAAAGAATTCGCACCACCCGTCGTCCAGAAGTATTCCGTTGGTTTGAAAAGCGTTATTTATCTTTTTCCCGTTCGCATATTTATTCTGAAGTGCTACAACCTTCCTGAAATAATCAACACCGAGCAGGGTAGGCTCTCCACCCTGCCATGCAAAACTCTCTTCAGGCAGGCCGGTAGATGCAATTTTTTGCTTAATGAAATTTTCAAGAACTTCATCGTTCATCGACCAGCTGCTTTTGCCGTGTTTTTCCGGGTAAAGATTTTCTTTCTCGAGGTAAAAGCAGTATTTGCAGTCAATGTTGCAAATCGGTCCGATCGGCTTTGCCATTACGTGAAAAGGGTCGGATCTCATATTATTTCAATTTAATCCTTTCGGCTTCGCCGCTCGCCATCCTCTGTGCAGTTGTTTTGCAAGTCGTTTAATCAGGTCTTTGTTCTTTGGCAGCACACCTATGTTAATATTTTCCTGTGGGTCGGTTTTGCGATCAAAAAGTTCAATATCAGTAAGTTCACCCGGCACATGTTTGTCATTATCCCAGTAATGCCACTCAACGTAATGATAATCTTTTGTCATCATCGAGTAGCCCATATATCTTTTATGATCGAATGCCTGCCGGGGCCTCCTGTGGAACTGGCTGAAAGCAGCGGTTTTCCATTGACGGTCCGGATCTTTAAGGAGAGGAACGAAGCTCGTGCCCTGTAAATATTTCGGCACTTCAATTCCTGCAAGCTGCAAAAGGGTAGGGTACATATCCACAAGTTCGACAAGTTTATTGCAAACGACTCCTTTTTTAAAACCGGGAGCTTTTATAATTAATGGAACGCGGATATCATTATAATAGTTTGTCATTTTGCCCCAGCTATTGTGCTCACCGAGTTTCCAGCCGTGATCGCCCCACAAAATAATTATTGTATTATCGTATATTCCCATTTTTTTCATGGCTGCAATCAACCTGCCGATCTGTGCATCGGTATAGGTAACACTCGCATAATAACCATGCTTTAACAGGCGTGCTGTGTCTTCTTCCATTTTAAAGTCCCATGCGTGCCCGATATGCCTGAAGCCCCAATATCCGCGTAACTCATACATTCCGTTGATCGCATAAGCGGGGGAGTTTTTCGGCAGGTATGGATTCGGTGCTAGAGGAATTTCACTGTTAGTGTACATATCCCAGTATTTTTGCGGAACAACAAACGGCAGATGTGGTCTGAAATATCCAAGCCCGTAATAAAAAGGCTGATCGTAATCTTTTATTCTATTTAAAACATTTATTGCCAGATCGGTTTGTGCAGCATCATAAAATGCGGTGTCCGGATTATTTGTTACTTCCAGTGCCGGGCCGACATTCCATCCGCCCGCATAAGCGTTCGGCCTTTTTTGTATAATTTCATTTCTTTCGATAGTCTGCTTTGCTATAGTTCCGTCATCGTGGTAAAAAGTTTCAGCGTCACGGTCCAGCATATCCTTTGTATTGTATTTCGGCGGACGCAGGTCCGGTTCATCCCACGATACAGAATCGGGCATATGATTGTGAAAAATCTTTCCCGTTGAAACTGTGTGATATCCGTATTTATGAAAATACTGCGGCATTGTAATTACATCCGGGATTGTTTCCCTGAATTTGTCGCCGAGATGCCAAACGTGATCAGAATCGGGACGAAGCCCGGTCATTGCGCTGGCCCGCGAGGGGGCACAGACCCCAACCTGGCAGTACGCATTTGTAAAAACCACACCGTCTTTTGCAAGTGCGTCTATGTTGGGAGACTTAATTATTTTGTTGCCGTAGCACCCCAGTTCTGTGCGCAGGTCATCAACAATGATGAAAAGAACATTAGGTTTCGTTTGTGATTTTAAAATTTCCGAAGTATCGATTTTTGAATGAATGCCCGGTGTGCCTGCAATCAGGCCGATGCTGAGAAGTGCAGTATTGATCAACGGTTTAGATTTGTTTTCAAACAACATAATTTTACTTCTATATTGTTTTAGGATATGTAATTAATCACTTAACAAAATATGCTGCTGATAAATTCCGTGTTAACGGAATTATTCCGGCTGCATTTGGTTTTGAAATTAAGAAAAAGGGGGGAAGAAACATAATCTGCCGTGGCAGGAAAGAGTCTGAGGACTGCCTGCCCGGTAGTGAACCCTTAAATATTAATTATTTCTATCCGGGTTTATTTCACCGGTTATCTTTTTCAAATCCAGTGATCTCACCGCATCTACGGCGTACTCTATTCTTCCATCCTCGCATAAGCCTTTTATTCCGGCTTCTTCGTATGCGCGGATAAATTCCTTAGCGCAGGCTTCCCGGATTTTTTCAGCCTTTATTTTTTCTTCGTCCGTCATTTTTTATTTAATTCCCGTTCAACAAGGTCTTTCACTTCTTTTGAAACTTCATTAGGGATAGTCATAGCCAGGTTGTAATGTTTTATTTTCCAGCCATCTTTTGTTTTTACGAGAATTCCCGATCCGCGTGCCGGACCAAATCCCGCAATCAGAACTTCATCGAACCAGGCGTATGTTTCATCTTTTGAAAGATAAATATTTCTTTTTGTGGCGTAAATTGTCCACGCTGATTTTTTCTTAAACCATGGCTCAGCCCATTTTCTGAACTCCGCTTTTGTCCAGTATTCCGTCGCATCCGTACCCATGTAAACAGCGTCTTCCGCAAGGTAACCGAAATATGTTTCAGCGTCTGCAACTGCGGCTGCGTGATGCCAGTTTGTAAGCATTACATCAAGCCGGTGTTTTAGATTGTTGTTACTTTGGTTGCTGAATCCAATTAATAAACCGATTATAAAAATTATTTGTGGCATTGTTTTGTCAGTTTTGGTGAAAATTATTTCATAAGTAATATTTTATGACTAAGAATATTTTTTGATGATTTTAAAACTATATAATATACACCGCTCGCAATTTCATTTCCATTCAGGTGGCTTTCATATAAACCAACTTTTTTGTAGCCGTAAAATATATTCTTAACCTTCTTACCAATGTTATCGTACAATTCTATTGTGATGTATGCATCTTTTGGTATTTCATACCCGACAATTGTTGAATTATTAAACGGATTCGGATAGTTGTAAATATGAAAAGAGCTTGGTTCGATTTTATCTTCTTTAACAGACAAGATTATATTTCCTGTGGCTAATGTTGCTATTGAAGATATTCCAAGTTTTGCAATATTATAAAAATATGTTAAATTGAATTTATCAATACGGTCTCCATCACTATGGTAATAAGGATTAAAATCGCCGCCGTAGTAAGCTTCACTAATTGTGATTGCGGTATAATTAAATTGCCAAAAGGAAGCGTGATCGCTTGCATAAGTACCTGGATTATAAATATGAGGTTTTAAGGGTAGGTTATATATTGAATTGTTTACAACAATTGTATTGGCTAAAGAAACCGAATTAGCTACTTGATTTGTATGTATATCAATTAACCCATCATTATTGCTATCCCACCCGGACATTTCAAAATTGATAACTCCTTTTATTTCCAAATTATTAGAATCAGCCTGTGAAGCATAAAATCCACTGCCAATTTTTCCCAATTCTTCCTCATCCCATAATGCATATATTATAGAATAATTAAATTGATGATTAGATAAAATTCTGGCTGTTTCTAATACCTCTGCAGTGCCGCTAGCATTATCATCAGCGCAATAATTTGCAACTGCATCGTAATGAGCACAAATAATAAAGTACTCTTGAGGAAATAATGCGCCTTTTTGAATTGCATAAATATTTCTACCTTTATCACTATACTGCTGATCGTAAGTCTCCAAACCATAGTATTTTAATTTTTGTTTTATATATTCAGCTGCTAAATCATTTCCTTGGTAATCTATTCTGTTTTTGATTAATACATTTGAATTACCTATTAAAACAGAATCTTCGCCAGAGAGAATATTAACAAATGAGACTAAAGAATCTAAATCAGTTTGATTCATTAATCCTTCAATAAATGAATTATAAGTTTGGCTATAGTTAAACGATATTAAAACAAATTGTGTTAATATTATTATTGTTAATTTCACATTTCCTCCGCCTGAGGTAGTTTTTTGTAATCCCCTATTTAGAAATTAGTTAAACGTGTTTTTATAAGCAACAAATATTTATTAGTACGATTTTAAAAATTAACTCATCCTCCTTTTAGTCCCCCCTCTCTTGTAAGAGAAGGAGGATAGGGAGTAGAGTTAGTGATGCGAATTAAAACTCAGATTTTCTTTTGGTTTGAAATGCGTGCTTTCCTTGAGTAAGTTTGGGTAGCCAAATCCCCGTGATATTACTGGGGAGCAACTATCAAACGGAGGAGGAAAAAATCATGTCTTTTGACCCTACCAGCAATATACAAGACTACCTTGTTTTCGGAGAATACGGCGACGTAAATCCGTCAATTACCGATTCTTCAACTTTTACTTTTATGAGCCCGGAGAAAATGGAGGAACTTTTCGATCACGAAATTGAAGGGTGCTTTCTTTATTCTCGCCACTGGAATCCAATAAACAAAAATCTCTCAGACGCTCTGGCAAGACTCGAAGGAAGCGAGCTCGCCCAGGTGATGTCTTCAGGAATGGGCGCAATCAGCACCACAATTTTTCAGCTTTGCAGCTCGGGAGATGAAATTGTTTCGAGCCATACAATTTACGGTGGTACATATGCATTCTTTAAAAATCTTTTACCGAGATTTGGAATTACTGTAAACTTCGTAAATATGAATGATCTTGAAGAAGTTAAAAAAGCGATAACTTCAAAGACAAAAGTCATTTATTGTGAATCAGTAAGTAACCCGTTGCTGGAAGTAGCCGATCTTCCAACATTGAGCAGCATAGCAAAAGAAAAAAATGTAAAGCTGGTTGTCGATAACACTTTCAGTCCGCTGACCATTGCACCTATACAACACGGCGCTGATATAGTTATCCACAGCTTGACAAAATTTATCAACGGAACAAGTGATTGCGTTGCCGGCTGCGTGTGCAGTTCTTCTGATTTTATTCATGAACTCCTGGATATAAACAGCGGGACAAGCATGCTGATGGGACCGGTGCTCGATAGCCATCGCGCGGCAAGCATTCTTAAAAATCTTCACAGTCTGCATATAAGAATCCAGCAGCACAGCAAAAATGCGATGTATTTAGCAGAAAATCTGGAAGAACTGGGTGTAAAAGTTTTTTATCCTGGGTTGAAATCACATCCTTTCCATGAAAGAATGGATAAGCTTAGAAATCCTGATTTTGGATTTGGTGGAATGCTAGCCATAGACGTTGAAACATCGGAAATGGCTGATAAATTAATGACAAAAATGCAGGATGAGAAAGTTGGCTATCTTGCTGTAAGTCTTGGCTATTTCAAAACTCTTTTCAGTTCACCGGGACACAGTACTTCTTCTGAAATTCCTGACGAGGAAAGAAAAGAGATTGGAATAAGCGAAGGACTTGTGAGAATTTCAATCGGACTGGATCATAACATTCAGAGAACTTTTGAGAGAATTAAAAAGTGCCTGCAGGATATTGGGCATTTAAAATAAAAGCTAATTTTCCCCTTTTTTAATAGAAAAGGGAGATGTGATTGTTTGGGAATGGTTCAATAAATCAGAAATTCATTTTTAAATTTATAGAACTTTCTGTACTTTAATGTAGTATGAACAATAGAAAAGAATAAATTCAGAATAAAATAGAGAGAATAATGTTTGAGTACTTTAGAAATATTTTAACTGCTGCTCCGGAAAGAGCAAATTCAGGATATGGAATGAAAAAAAAATTACAGGTTGCTACGTGTGCTTTATATTTTGAGATGGCAAAGGCTGATGATAATTTTACCGATGCCGAGCATAAAAAAATAATCTCTATGATGAAAGATGAATTTGACCTTGGGGCAGAAGAGGTTGATGAATTAATACAGCAGACTAAAGAAAGCATCAGGAAAAGTGTTAGTATTTATGAATTTACCACAATAATTGATCAGAATTTTCCCAGGGATGAAAAACTCAATTTAATGAAGAATTTATGGCGCCTGATTTATCTTGATGGCAAGCTTGATAAATATGAAGATAACCTTGTTAAAAGAATAGGTGATATGCTTAAACTTGAGCACAAAGAAGTTATTGAAGCGAAACTACTTGTAAAAAATGAACTGAATCTAAACTGACAATATTTACCTTGAAGGTTTCTAAAACCTTCAAGGTTTTTCTAATCTATTTATTTATCTAACACTTTTTCTATTGCTGAAGTTAATTCGTTACTCTCAGGTTTTACCGGACTCTTAAATCTTGCAATTATATTTCCTTTCCGGTCGATTAAGAATTTTTCAAAATTCCATCCAATATCTGATTTTTCAGTAATATCATTATTGGTTAGTCTCTTGTAGAGAGAACATTTCTCATCGCCCAACACTTTTATTTTATCGAACAATTTGAATGTAACGCTATATTTGCTTGCACAGAAGTTTTTTATTTCCTCATTGGTACCTGGTTCCTGTCCACCGAAATCGTTGCAGGGGAATGCAAGTATTTCAAATCCTTTATCCTTGTATTTTTTGTAAATATTTTCGAGACCTTCGTATTGGGGAGTATAACCACATTCACTTGCTACGTTTACGATCAGTAATACCTTGCCGTTGTAATCTGAAAGATTTATCTCTTTTCCGTTCATATCTTTAACTGAAATATCATTAATAGTATTATTCATTTTAACACCGGATTTTGTTTGGGGATTTAATTTGTTATTTTTCATTTGTGCCAATGCTGATGATGAGATAACCAGCACGGAAAAAACAAGCATAATTGCGAGACAATTTCTTCTAAACATTATAACACCGCTGATTTTTTATTGAAAGGCTTTATTTAAATATGTTTACAAAAAAGCATTATATCAATGTCATATCTGTTCTTATTTTACTTTTTGTAAATATAAAGTTCCTGATCGATTATTCATCTTCACGAGGATTCTCCCCTGTAATATTAAATATAGTGTTTGTCATATTATTTTTCGGGGTTGTCTATATACAGGATAGAATTTTTAAGCCTGATGAGCAAATTGTAAATAAAAACTTTGTCTATATGGTTCTTGTTCTAATTTTGGCAAGCCTGGCTTTTGACTTTGCTGTCAATTCGAACAGGGGAAGTTCATATTTTACAGCCTTCAACTGGCTTGTAAATATGGGTAACGGAGTTTATCCCTATAACAATAATTCGTATTCTTATAATCTTCCGTTTTTATATTACCTGGATGCACCGTTTTACCTCATGGGTGATGTTAGAATTATAGGTTTATTCGGACTCGCATTATTTCTTCTGTTATTGCCGGGTTATTCATTTAATAAGAAAGAACTTGTGATCAGAACGAGCACATTGTTGCTTCTCCCGCTGGTATATTATGAAATTACTGTGGGTGGAGATGCTCTTGCTAATATAGTTGTGGCTATAATTATTATATTTTTAATGAATAAATTTCTTGACCCGGATAAAATTGATATCAGGTTTATCTTTCTTAGTATTCTCTTTGGTATTATTCTTTGCACAAGGGTACTGGTTTTAATTCCGTTTATTCTCTCGGTACTTTTCTTTTTCAGATATAACTTTAAAAATCTTTTTTTGTTTATCCTAATTTCTCTTCTCATCTGTTTCTCAGTTTTAGTTCCGTTTATAAAATGGGATTATATTTCGTTCGCTACATTTGGTCCGTTTACAAATAATCTGGCGACTCTTTCAGTTTGGGTATATGTTATATTATTTATTGTAATTGTCTATGCCGGCTGGATGATAAGTGATTTGCAGGAGCTTCTTTTTGCCTCTGGAGTAATACTTTTCTTTGTTTCAATAATTCTCGGGAAAAATGAAGCAGATATTTCCGAGATGGTAATTGCTATCCCGTTTTTAATATTATCTATAAACGAATACCGGATCGATAAGTTTACTGGGAAACAAATATCAATCCGGTAATTAAAATCAGCCCAACAAAGCTGCTATTGCTGCAGTGTTAACAATATCATCACCACTGCAACCACGACTTAAATCAAAGAATGGTTTTTTAAGCCCTTGTACTATAGGCCCAATTGCGGCGGCTCCGCCGAGTCTTTCAGCAATTTTGTAACCAATATTCCCTGCATTCAGATCAGGGAAAACCAAAACATTTGCTCTTCCCGCAACATTACTACCGGGTGCTTTTCTTTTACCGATTGAATCAATAATTGCAGCATCAAATTGTAATTCCCCGTCTACATTTAAATCAGGTCTTTTTTGTTTTACAATTTCCATTGCACT
This sequence comes from uncultured Bacteroidota bacterium, assembly GCA_963748105.1. Classification (GTDB taxonomy): domain Bacteria; phylum Bacteroidota; class Ignavibacteria; order Ignavibacteriales; family Ignavibacteriaceae; genus JAKAGZ01. The sequence continues at coordinate 38,131 of CAVVHP010000012.1, forward strand.
TAAAACTTTATCAATCGATTCGTGCTTTGCGCTTCCTTTAGTTGAGAAAGAAAGCATTGCAACATAAGGCTCATCGCCAGTCAATTTTTTATGATTTTCTGCAGTGCTGATTGCAATATCGGCTAATTGTTGTGGATCAGGATCAGGTACGACAGCACAATCAGCAAAGCTGTACGTTTTTTCAGGATACGCCATTAAAAAGAAGCTTGATACTATAGAGATTCCTTCAGTCATTCCAATACAATGAAATCCTGCTTTCATTACATCACCGGTTGAAGCTGTTGAACCGGCAACGCTGCCATCAGCCATTCCCTCGCGCAGCATCATAGCGCCGAAGAAAATATCACGCTGCATAATTTCGCGTGCTTCCTCTATTGTGATTCCTTTTTTTCTTCTCAGATTAAAATAGATATTTGTAAAGTCGCTGAGCTTATCCGATTTTGCAGGATCGATAACACGAAGTCCGGTTAAATTGAGATTTAGTCTTTTTGCGTCATCATTAATTTTGTTTTCATCGCCCAGCGTGATTACTGAAACGACATTTTCCTTTAATAGTATTTCAGCTGCTTTTAATACCCGCTCATCATGAGACTCGGGAAGGAGTATTGTTTTTTTCTTTTTTGAAGCATTTAGTTTTATATCTTCCAGAAGTTGAATTTTCATTTTTTTCTCCGAAAATATTCGATTATGGCCTAAAAATTACAAAAATTAAGCCATATTTGTCTCTTTTAATTTTTGTTTTATTCCAAATAATGAAGCTAAAATTACTGCCGTTTTCGGGAAAAAAAATGCACAAATTGTCATAATTAAATATTGTAATACTAAACTGTATTATTAAGAAAATAATACTTATTATCTAAGTTTAAATACTGAAAGATAAGCCCTGAAAGTGCTGTTTTCGTTGATTATTAGGGCAAAAAGCAATAAATTCATTCTCTTAATTTTATTATGATTGCGGAAAATTTAAAGGAAGTTCGTAGAAGGATAAACGATAAATCCCGGTCTGTTAACAGGGATCCGGAAGAAATCACCCTGATTGCAGTTTCAAAATATTTTGGATTGGATGCAATCATGCAGGTTTATAATGAAGGCGTTCTGAATTTTGGCGAAAATAAAGCGCAGGAGCTCGATGCAAAATTCGATGAACTTGGAGATAAAATTTCCTGGCATTTTATTGGCAACCTTCAAAAGAATAAAGTTAAGTACGTAATAAAATCTGCAAAATTTATACATTCCGTTACTTCTGTTTCTCTCGCTAACGAAATTAATAAAAGAGCAGGGGCAATTGATAAAATTCAAAAAGTTTTAATACAGGTAAAGACTTCCGATGAAGAAACAAAATCAGGGGTTGCAGAAGAAGAAGCATGTAAATTAGTTCTTGCCTGCCGTGAATATAAAAACCTGTTACCTGTTGGTTTGATGACGATGGCTCCACTTACAGATGACGAGAACTTAATTAGGAAAAGTTTCAGTGATTTGCGTAAATTAAGAGACAGATTAAATACTCAGGGTTTTAACCTGAAAGAGCTATCGATGGGTATGACTTCTGACTTTGAAATTGCTATTGAAGAAGGCGCTACGATGTTAAGAATTGGATCAGCAATTTTTGGTGAAAGAGATTATTCAAAAAACTGGAAGAAAATATGAAAGTTTCCCCGTTAAGCATCAAAAAACAGGAATTTAAAAAAGGTCTGCGTGGATACGATCAGGAAGAGGTGCAGGCATTTCTTGAAAAACTCTCCGATGAATTTGAATTGCTTCAAAAAGAAAATGAAACACTGAAAAAAGAGCTTGAGACATCCAACGATAAACTGGATGAATTCCGGAAAATTGAAAAGAATTTACAGCTTACTCTTTTAAAGGCACAGGAATCATCTTCCCGTTCAATAGAATCTACTAAAAAGCAGGCGGGACTAATTGTAAAAGAAGCAGAAATTAAAGCCTCACAAATACTTGAAAAGGCAAGGGAAAGCGCCAACGAAATAAGAAATGCTGTCATACACCTAAGGGAAGAACGCGATATGATAATTTCCAAATTGAAAGCTGTTATTAATACACAAGCAAAATTAATGGAAAAGAATGTTAAGGATGCCGGTGCAGAAATAATTAAAACACCGGCTGCCAAAGAAGAAATTAAAGATATAGAAATTGACTTAAATGATATTGTAAACAAATTATTATAATTATGAGCGACTTAATTTCAGCAATAAATGAAACTCTTGATGTAATCAGGGAAAAAATACAAGGTGATTATCCGGTTGGAATTATCCTCGGTACAGGATTAGGCGAACTTGTAAAAGAAATTAAAATAGAACAAGAAATCGATTATTCCGATCTTCCTCATTTCCCTCTTTCAACCGTCGAATCGCACAAAGGTAAACTTATTTTTGGCACAATAGGCAAAAAGAAAGTTGTGGCAATGCAGGGACGATTTCATTATTACGAAGGATATTCAATGCAGCAGATCACCTATCCTGTTCGTGTTATGAAATATCTCGGTGTAAAAACATTACTTGTGTCAAATGCTTGCGGCGGGATGAATCCTATTTACAGGAGAGGCGATGTAATGCTGATGGATGATCATATAAATTTGCTTGGTGATAATCCGCTGATCGGGAAAAACGAAGAAGAACTTGGACCAAGATTTCCTGATATGAGTGAAGCTTACGACCGTGAATTAATTAAAATTGCAGAAGAAGTAGCGCTGGAAAATAAGATCAGGGTTCAGAAGGGAGTTTACGTAGCTGTATCAGGTCCAAATCTTGAAACCAGGGCCGAGTATAGATTTCTGCGGGCAATCGGAGCTGATGTGGTAGGAATGTCTACAATTCCCGAAAACATAGTTGCAAACCATATGGGAATGAGAGTACTGGGAATCAGTATTGTTACAGATGAATGTTTCCCGGATTCACTAAAACCCGTAAATGTAGAAGAAATAATTGCTGCCGCTATGGCTGCTGAACCTAAAATGACCTTAATTATGAAAGAAGTAATTAAGAGAATATAAAATGGAATTAAAAAACGTTTACAAATATTTTACTCCCTTTATGCTTGGTATTCTGATGTTTGCATCAAATTTTCTGAATACCAGTTTATTTGATTTCGGGGATAACAATTTTGCCGTATGGTTTATACTTTTGCTGTTTTGTTTTGCCTGCGGGTGGTTCATTGACAGAACACTGAACTGGATTTTTGGCGGGAAGGTACTTTTTGCTACAATTCTTGCTGCCACCCTGATTAGTGTTTTGTTTGTAACCTTTTTCCGGGAATATTTTACTGCCAGTGAGATAATGACTGAAAATTTAATCCTTTACAGCCTTAGAAATATTACTCTGGGAGCAATGGGATTTTTTGGTATGGCGGTTGGCGAAATTATTCATCTTGAAAAAGATTTTGCTATACTTAAAGAAAAAGTGAGAAATTACGAAGAATCTATGATTAGTGTGAAAAAAGAATCAGAACTTGTGTTGAAAGAAGCCAAAATAAAAGCCGAAAAAATAATTAATGATGCTTCGGCTGAAGCTAAAAATATAATCTTGAAAAAAGAAAGAATAGAACAGGAGCTAAAAGAATTTATACAGGTTGAAAAAGAGTTGATTAAAAAGTACGAAGAGCTGTAAATTTGCTACTTAAATTTTGAATTAAATAATTACAGAAAAATGTTTAAACAGAATACAGATAAAATAAATTACCCTGAAATTGAAGAAAGAATTTTAAAGTTCTGGCAGGAAAATAAGATATTCGAAAAGAGTATATCAACAAAAGATAAATCTAAATCCTATACTTTTTATGAAGGCCCCCCCACGGCAAACGGGAAACCGGGAATTCATCATGTAATGTCAAGAACATTAAAAGATCTTGTTTGCCGTTACAAAACTTTACAGGGTTTCCGTGTTGAAAGAAAAGCAGGATGGGATACTCATGGTCTTCCGGTAGAAATTGAAGTTGAAAAAAAGATAGGCATCAAACATAAAAGCGAAGTTATAGAATACGGTGTTGAAAAGTATAATAAAGCTTGTCGGGATTCTGTATTTACCTACCTTGATTTATGGGAAAAAATGACAACCCGTATGGGGTACTGGGTTGATCTTACCGATCCTTATATAACACTGGATAATAACTATATTGAATCAGTCTGGTGGGCACTTAAAACTTTATTTGATAAAGGACTTATCTATAAAGATTATAAAATAGTTCCGCAGGATCCGAAGTCAGAAACAGTTTTATCATCACACGAACTTGCCTTAGGATACAGGGAAACAAAAGATCCTTCAGTATATGTGTTTTTTAAGATTAAGAATTCCGATGCAAGTTTTCTTGTATGGACGACAACTCCCTGGACATTAATCTCAAATGTTGGGCTGGCTGTTGGGCCTGATGTTGATTACGTAAAAATAAATCTTGACCAAAAGAAGATAATTCTTGCAAAAGAAAGATTGCCTTTAATTACGGCCGAGTATGAAATTCTTGAAGAGATGAAAGGAAAGAATCTTGAAGGAACAGAATACGAGCAATTGTTCGATTATATGAAAGTTGATAAAAAAGCATTCTTTGTAGTCTTAGGTGATTTTGTAAGCACGGAAGATGGTTCCGGAATTGTGCATATCGCACCGGCTTTCGGACAGGATGATTATGAAATTTCGAAAAAATATAATCTGCCAATGCTTCAGCCCGTTACACGCGGTGGATTATTTACAGATGATGTAACTGATTTTAAAGGGCAATTTGTAAAAGATGCGGACCCGGGTATAATTAAAAAGCTAAAAGCCGAAGGAAAATTATATAAGAAAGAAACGATAGTTCACTCTTATCCTTTTAGCTGGCGTCACGAAAATGTACCGGTAATTTATTATGCCAGAGAGTCATGGTTTATCAAGACAACTTCTATCTCTGATAGAATGGTTGAACTGAATAAAACCATAAACTGGCAACCACCCGAAGTTGGAACGGGAAGATTCGGAAACTGGCTTGAGGAGAACAAAGATTGGGCTTTGTCAAGAGATCGTTTCTGGGCCACACCACTGCCAATCTGGGTGAATGAAGATGGAGATATGATTGCCGTTGGAAGCATTGAAGAGTTAAAGAAAGGCTTTATTGAAGAAAACGGTAATAAAACTTCAGTAGCAGATTTGGATTCTATCGATTTACATAAACCTTTTGTTGATAAAATTTATTTTGAAAAAGATGGCAAAATATATAAAAGAACTCCTGAACTAATCGATGTCTGGTTTGATTCAGGTTCAATGCCTTTTGCACAGTATCATTACCCGTTTGAAAATAAAGAGCTATTCGAGAAAAATTTCTTCCCAGCTGATTTTATTTGTGAGGGAATAGATCAGACAAGAGGCTGGTTCTACACAATGCATGCAATTGCAACCATGCTTTTTGATAATGTTGCATATAAAAATGTAATAGTAAATGAACTGATTCTTGATAAGCAGGGTCTAAAAATGTCAAAGTCAAAAGGAAACACAGTCGATCCTTTTGTTTTATTTGATAAGTACGGCGCGGACGCTACAAGATGGTATCTGGTTACAAATAGTCCACCCTGGCGCACAACACTTTTTGATGAAGAAGGGCTTGTTGAAGTACAAAGGAAATTCTTTGGTACATTGATGAACACTTATTCCTTTTTCGCACTTTATGCCAATATTGATAAGTTTAATTATTCCGAAGAAAGTGTGCCTTATGAGAAACGCCCGGAAATTGACAGATGGATAATTTCGAGATTGAATTCACTTATTGGTGAATATACAGAGTTGATGGATAACTATGATATTACAAAGGCGGCAAGAGCTGTTTCAGAGTTTACTATTGATCATCTCTCAAACTGGTATGTAAGAAGATGCAGGCGTCGTTTCTGGAAATCAGAAATGAACGAAAATAAACTTTCTGCTTATCAAACTTTGTACGAATGTTTGATAAAAATTAGTAAATTAGTCGCTCCTTTTTCTCCTTTTATTGCCGAGGAATTATTTCAGAATCTGAATGCTGTTACCGGAAAAGAGAATACAGAATCGGTTCATCTTTCAGAATTTCCTGAACCCGGCCATGTGGAAAAAGGGCTTGAAGTCAAAATGGAAATTGCTCAAAAAGTTGTATATCTTACCAGAGCAATGAGAGCAAAATCCAACCTGAAAGTAAGACAACCGCTCTCAAAAATTATGGTTGTTGTTGAAAGTTCGCAGCGTGAAGCTTTGCGAAAAATGCAAGATGTAATACTTGATGAAGTTAATATAAAAAAACTTGTAATACTGGATAATGATTCAGGAATTGTTAGTAAATCGGCAAAGGCAAATTTTAAATCGATCGGTCCTAAGTTTGGGAAAAGAGTAAATCCTGTTGCTAATGCTATTAAGGAACTTGGTGAGAAAGAAATATCGGAATTGGATTCAGGAAAAGAAATCAGTATTGAAGTAAGCGGTGAACAAATTACCATTACTCAGGCAGACGTAGAAATAGTAAGTTCAGAAATTAAAGGCTGGGTAGTTGAATCTGAAGAGGGCGTTACTGTTGCAATTGATACTGAGCTGAATGACAAGTTAAAAGCTGAGGGTCTGGCCAGGGAATTTGTTAACCGGGTTCAGAATATGAGAAAAGATTCCGGTTTTGAAGTGACAGATAAAATTGAAGTAAAATTTAATGCAAGCGAAAAAATAATTGAAGCAATTAATTCATTTAAAAATTATATTTCAAATGAAATTCTTGCTAAAAATATTCTGAACGTTAATTCATTTAATGGAAACTCAAAACAGGAGTGGACGATAGGCGACTATCAATGCACTATTCAAATAGAAAGAGCGAATTCCTAAACTAAGGAGACCGTAAAATGGCTAAGAAAAAAACAACACCGATTAAAAAATCTTCATCCGGCACTAAAGCCAAAAAGAATGCCGTGAAGAAAAAAACTACTGCCAGTAAAACGGTTAAAAAAGCGGCTACAAAATTAACAGCTCGCAAGACTGCTACGGCAGTAAAGAAGAAAACAACAGCGAATAAATCTCAAGTAACTAAATCCGGAAGAAAATCTAATATGATAAAATCGAAAACGCGTAAGAAAGAAGCCGATATGATTGATGTGGAATCTACTGCGGCTGCGCGCGCTAAAGCACTGGGAAAAATAAAGGGATACAGTAAAAAAGACCTTGAACATTTTAAACAGATTATTTTAGACAAACAAAACGAAATTCTTGAACAGCTTCAGAACCTGAAGGACCAGATGATGGATCCGACAACAGGAGAATATATTAATGAGAATTCTCCTTATTCTCTGCACATGGCAGAGCAGGGTACCGATGCAATGGAGAGAGAAAAAACATTTCTTTATGCTCAAAGAGAGAATAAATTTTTAGGATACCTGGAAGACGCATTAAAGAGAATTGATACCGGTACTTATGGAATTTGTATCGATTGCATTGAAAATCCAAAACATCTTTGTGATACCTGTCCTTTAATTCCTAAAGCAAGACTGGAAGCAGTTCCACACAGCCAGCTTTGCCTGCCGATTAAACAAAAACAGGAAAAGAAATAGTATTGAATCAGAAGGCCAAGTTCTGTATAAACACGCTATAAGAATTTGTAAGAAAATATTGATGATTAGGTAGGCTAGTGAGAATTTTCCTTGTTCCTCTGTTTGTAATTATTGCCGATCAGATATCAAAAATTTTTGTAAAAGGATTAGAAATTGGTTCCCTTGGGATAAAAATCAAGGGAATGTTTCCCGGCCAAAGAATACCCGTTATTAAAAACTTTTTTAATATCACTTTTGTTGAAAATCCGGGAATTGCTTTTGGAATAAATTTCGGCAGCAATTTTAAATTTCTAGTAACACTTTTTACACTTGTAACTTGTATTGGTCTGGTAACTTTCCTGTATCGAAGCAGGGAAAAGAGCCTTAGCTTTCGTATCTCGCTTGCGCTTATCCTTGGTGGTGCGATTGGCAATTTAGTGGATAGAGTTTTTTATGGGGTAATTTACGGCTATGCTCCCTTGTTTTACGGAAAAGTTGTAGATTTTTGTGATTTTAGATTATTTAGCTTTTATATGTTTCATAAAACTCTTGGTAACTATATATTTAATTTTGCTGATTTGTCCGTAACTACCGGCGTTATTTTACTTTTTTATGCATTAAATAAACAACGCTCAACAACTGTTAATTCCGATCATCCAATTGAAGAATATTTAGCAGACAATAAGGAATAAATTGAGAGTTTTATTCGTATCTCTTGCTATAGTATTAATTGACCAGATTACAAAACTTGCCGTAAAAGGATTTTCTATCCCTGCCTTAAAAATACATTACTACGGAATGTATGAAGGGGAAAGAATTCACGTTTTGGGAAATTTTTTCAGAATTACTTTTATTGAAAATCCTGGAATGGCCTTTGGTTTTGATCCTGGAATACATTTTAAATTATGGATATCTATCTTTTCTATAATCGCTAGTATCGGTCTGGTCGTTTATATCTATTACGTAAGAAAACAAAGTCTCAGTCTTAAACTTGCACTTGCCTTCATTTTAGGAGGCGCAATTGGCAACCTGATTGACAGAATGTTTTACGGTATATTCTACGGTTACGCACCAGTCTTTTACGGTAGAGTGGTAGATTTTCTGGACTTTGATTTTTTTCATTTCTCTATGTTTGGCAAAACATTTGACCGCTGGCCTATATTTAATATTGCAGATGCTGCTGTTACTATTGGCGTAATAATTCTACTTTTCTTTTACAGACAAAATCAAAAAGAAGAAGATGAAGTAATTACTGACGATAATATAACAGTAGAAAATACGGAGGTTCCGGAAACTGATAATTCAGAAAACGAACAGGAAAGTGATGGCGAAACTGATAAAGGAAAAGAAATATCGCTTTGAGATTCCTGAAGGAAAGAAAAAAGAACGAATAGATATCTTTCTTGCAACTTCCGTTGAAAATGCCACCCGTTCAAAAGTTCAAAAATTAATTGAAGCCGGTTTTGTAAAAGTGAATGGCAAAGTAGTGAAGGCCAGCTATTCCGTTTTGCCCGGCGATATAGTTGAAGCTACACACCCTATTTCACCCAAACCAGAATATGCCGAGCCGGAAGAAATTCCTCTTAATATTATTTACGAAGACGAATATTTGCTTGTTGTAAATAAAGAGGCCGGAATGGTTGCCCACCCGGCTTATGCAAACTACAGCGGAACATTGGTTAATGCATTACTGCACCATACAGGCAAATTAAGTAATAAAGAAGAAGCAGACAGACCCGGAATTGTCCACAGGATCGATAAAGATACAAGTGGTTTGCTGGTAGTTGCAAAGGATGACTGGACACACGCAAAACTAGCAGAACAATTTTCAAAGCACACAACAGAAAGAGAGTACAGGGCAGTATGCTGGAAACCATTTGTTGAAAAGAAGGGGGATATATCAACTTTTATAACCAGAAGTAAAAGCGACAGAAAAAAATTTACAACCAGCAAGTCAGAAGGGAAAAAAGCAATAACTCTGTTCGAAGTTGTTGAAAATTTTGAATTTGCAGCGCTAGTAAAACTAAATCTAAAAACAGGACGAACTCACCAGATAAGAGTGCATCTTTCATCAATCGGACACCCGATATTTGGGGATGCAACATACGGCGGAACGCAATTAGTTTCAGGGGCTAATCTCCCCAAAATGAAAAGTCGTCTCCAAAATCTTCTCGAAATTATGCCAAGACAGGCGCTCCATGCAAAAACACTTGGGTTTATTCATCCACATTCTAAGGAACTAATGAGGTTCGATTCAGAATTACCCGATGATATGAACTTATTGATTAAAAAGTTACGCGTGTAGAGACACATTGCGATACGTCTCTGCGAATTCTCCTTAAATTTAAATTCTAAATTGGTTATCTTTGCCTATAAAATTTAGCAGAACGACAGGATATTATGTTAAAACTATATAATACACTAACTAAACAAAAAGAAGAATTTGTGCCATTAAACCCGCCAAATGTAAACTTTTACATGTGCGGACCGACAGTTTATGACTTTTTTCACGTGGGTAATGCAAGATCTTTCTTAATGTCTGACGTGTTCAGAAGATATCTTGAATATAAAGGCTATAAAGTAAAATTTGTAATGAATCTTACTGATGTTGATGACAAGATTATTAAGAAATCAAATCAGGAAAATATAACTTCTGATAAAATTGCAGAAAAATATATTAAATATTTCCTGGAAGATGTTGAAAAGCTTGGAATGAAAAAAGCTGATGTTTACCCCCGGGCAACGCAACATATGTCAGAAATTATCGGTATGATTAAAAAACTTGAAGACAAAGGTATAGCTTATAATGTAAACGGTAATGTGTTTTATGATGTTTCAAAATTTAATGGTTACGGGAAATTAAGCGGAAAGAAAACAGATGATCTTGAGTCAGGTTCAAGAGTAGAAATTAATGAGGAAAAGAAAAATCCACTTGATTTTTCTTTGTGGAAAAAAGCTAAAGAAGGCGAACCCTTTTGGGAAAGCCCCTGGGGGAAAGGTCGTCCCGGCTGGCATATAGAATGTTCCGCTATGAGCTGCAAACATCTCGGGGATACATTTGATATTCATGGCGGCGGTAATGATTTGATCTTTCCGCATCACGAGAATGAAATCGCCCAGAGCGAAGGAGCTACAGGTAAGCCCTTTGTAAAATACTGGATGCACTTCGGATTCTTAAATATTAATGAAGAAAAAATGTCCAAATCATTGGGCAATTTTTTCACAGCGCGCGATATTCTTAAAAAGTATTCGCCTTTTGCAATTCGTATGTTTTTTACACAGGCGCACTATGGCGGACCTTTAAATTTTAGTGATGAACTTCTGGCTTCAGCAGAAAAGGGCCTGGAAAAACTAAATAACCTGCGCGATAAAATTAATGAGCAATTGAAATCACCAAATAATAATGGTGTGAATCCTGATTTTAATTTCCAGAAATATGAAGACAAATTTGTTGAAGTAATGGATGATGATTTCAACACTCCGCAGGGAATTGCAGTACTATTTGATTTTGCAAAGGAAGTTAACAGGTTAATTGCTGATAATAATAATCTTAATTCAGATTTCCATAAGAAAGCAAAAGACTTTCTTACTAAAACTGCGGTTAATGTTTTTGGGATATTAACTTTTGAAGAGGCAGAAATGGGTGGTGATTCACTTGAAAAAGAACTAATCGACTTGCTAATTCAACTCAGGAATGATGCCAAGGTAAGTAAAAATTATGCATTGTCGGACAGCATACGAGACGGACTAAATAAACTGGGTATTGTTCTTCAGGATTCCAAAGATAAAACCACTTATAAAAAAGTAAAAAGCTAATACTGTTTGAAAAACAATATACAGCCTGTAACCAGGTCAATTTTTATTGAAGATGAAAATATTCAATATACTTTGAAGCACAGCCGCAAAGCTAGGTATATGCGGCTGCAGATCAAAAACAGGGGGGAATTAGAAGTAGTTCTGCCCCGTGGTTACCAGGTGACGGAAGCTGAACAATTCCTTCTTAAAAAATCAGGCTGGATTAAAAAACATATTGCAAAAAGAAAAAACTACAGTAATAAATATATTCTGTTCGACAGTGAAATAAGAGTAATCCATGAATACGATTTCTTTACAAAAAGGCATAAATTCAGTTTTGCCAATGATTGCCTCATTATTACAATTCCCCCTGATTGCATTGAAAAACCAGAAGAATTATTTGAGATCTGGCTGAGAAAACTCGCAAAAAAATTCTTGGTAGAAAGAGTTAGCAAAATATCGGGTGATTTACATTTCAAAATTGGAAGGATTTCTATTCGGGGACAAAAAACCCGCTGGGGAAGCTGTTCGTCCAAAGGAAATCTATCTTTTAATTATAACCTTCTTCGATTCAGAAAAGATGTGATAGATTATGTAATAATTCACGAGCTCTGTCACATGAAAGAAATGAACCATTCCCCAAAATTCTGGAATCTGGTGGGGGAATATTGCCCGGACTATAAAAATTTACGAAAGGAATTAAAAGGGCACTCGTCATAAAATATAGACCTGGTAAATCTAAAATACCGGGGAAGCCGCAAGTATTTCAACGCCTCCTTCTGCCGGTAGTATTGCTGCACTTCTTAATACCTCTGCATAAGTTAATACATCAGTCGGTGCCCCGTTTCCAAAATCAAGGTCTCGGATGGGCAGGCGGGAAATATTCGTGATAATTATTCCGTTTTCCGGATGACGTAAATGTAATTTTTCAAACTCGCCTGTTCCTTTCTGCTGCCGGAAGTTTTCAAGAGTGCTGATTGATTGACTGATATAATTATTTTTAATTTTTGAGACAGAATTCTTTACGATTTGCGCAATATTTTCTTCAGGCATTTCAGATAATTCCCTTAAACTTAATTTAGCCGTCCCAAAAGTAATAGCACATCCGAAATAATTTTTAGGAAATCTGTTCAAGACTCTTCTGAAATCAAAGGGAAACGATAAATATGTCTCCGGGTTTGAACCATTTATTGACCAATCAGTAAAATATTTTTTCCAGAGCATCCCGGTAATTACATCGTTTTCTGTTAGTAACATATTTTTACTTCTGGCCAGTTCACTTATAGCCTTTATTTTTTTAGTGGGGATAAAAAATCTTTCATTAGCTTGCGTTTCCGTATCTTCCCTTTTTTTGCTATAAAACAATCCACAGTTATTCAGTAATTCATCTTTTGTAATCTCTTTTTCTGATTTCTGAATTATGCCGGAAAATAAATCCCGATCAATGTACGGAGGGATGAACCTTTCACCTTTGCTTATTCTGATCCAGCTCATTAAAAAATGGAAATAGCTGAATCCATCCACTAGTGCGTGTGAAATACTAACTGCAAGCACTGATCCTTTTGAAGTATGTGTAAGAGTTATCTTTGTGAGCGGGTTATCCTCTGTGGAATTTACCGGGGAAATATATTTAGTAATATTATCTTCCCTGTTAAAATCGGTATCATGGTAATGGACTTCAAAAGTTAATCCATCTTCACAAATGTCGAAGACAAAATCAGTATCTGAAATTCTTTCCAGTCTGCTTTTAAGAACAATAAAATGTTTTAGCGCTTCCTGCAGGCTTTGTTTTAAAATATTTTCGTCCTGATTTTCAAGATAATAAAATCCGAAAGTAATTGGTTGTGAACCTGCGTCGGTAAAGATGTAATCAACAGGAGAAAGGGGAATGTTCTGATTTAGTTTTTTCATAATTTATTCTGAACCGGAATTGTCATTTCGATCCACGCTTTAGCGTGGGAGAAATCTTTTAGGACAATGTTAAAGGGTTTCTCTTCGTGAACTCAACGAAATGACCAATTATATTTATTTGTTTCGTGTACTATCGTCCGGGACAAAATCGAGTACAATGGAGTTCATGCAAAAACGTTTCCCGGTTGGTGGAGGACCATCATCAAAGATGTGACCAAGATGAGCCCCGCATCTTCCGCATAAAACTTCCGTGCGACGCATACCAAATGAATTATCGACCTTGTAGATTACACTGTTCGGCCTGGCCGGTTCATAAAAGCTTGGCCAGCCGCAGGTGCTCGCAAATTTGGCATCAGAGCGGAAAAGCTTGTTTCCGCAGGCAGCACAATAATATGTGCCTTTACCCTCAAAGTTCCAGTATTTGCCCGTAAATGCCTGCTCTGTGGCCGCGTGGCGGGCTACTTCGTAGACATCCGCTGGAAGTATCTTCTTCCAGGTTGAATCAGGCAAATCAAGTTTTGATGTATCTGTTCGTGAATAATACGGGTTGTTTGGCTTAGTTTCTTTGTTCATGCTCTTATCAGGTTTTTTGTTTTCATGTTGTGCCTGGCAGCTTGTAAGTACAAAAGTTGTAAGTAATAATATGAGTGTTTTACTTATCATAAAATATTCTCTTTAAAAATATTTCCCGATCCTAATATCAAATTCGGATCAAGTTTCTTCTTTATTTCAGCCATCTTTTTAATATTCTTTTCGCCGTACATTTCAAGCAAATAACTTGTTTTATTTTTCCCGATTCCGTGTTCAGCTGAAACAGTCCCGCCGAGTTCAACGGCTTTTTTACAGATTATTCCGTAAAGTTTTTTACCTAGCTCAAACTGTTCTCCAGATTCTGGTAGCATATTCAAATGCATATGGGCGTCACCGAAGTGGCCATAATTTACAAATTTTAATCCAGCAGCAGCAACTTCCTTTTTTGCATAAAAGTATAGCTCTTCAAATTTTGCATGCGGTACCGCTACGTCTGTCCCAAGTTTTCTGAAACCTTTTCCTGCCATATATTCATTTATCTTCCACGAAACGGCGTGGCGGAATTCTTTTATGTTCTTCTTATCTTTTTCAGAAAGGGCAAACCACGCGCTTTCCTCGGCGCCGCTGAACTCACTAATCAGTTCCATCCACTCTTCAAAAACAGGGTCCTCATTTTCTTTGTTTATTTCCTGCTCAAACCAGATTGCTGCTTTTGCATTTCCTGGAACCTGCTGAAAGTCTTCCGACAAAAATTTCAGAGCACCTTCGTCAAAATATTCCAGAGCCAGTGCATCAATAATTTTGTTTTGATGAATATCTCTGGATTTATATGATAGTTCTCTTGCTTTACTTATAAAGCCAAGAGCGTTTTTTTCGTCATCGAAAAAGATTACACAGGAAAGCAATTTTTCCGGGGCAGGCAATAATTTTACTTTTATTTCAGAGATAACACCAAGTGTACCTTCAGAACCGATAAAAAGATCAATTGCATCCATATTTTTTTTGCAGAAATAACCCGATGTATTTTTTGTGTCCGGCATTTCAAAATCGGGCAGGTCAATTGAAATTTCTTTTCCTGATTCTGTTTCTAATTTTAGATTATATTCTTCAGCTTTATTTTCTCCCCGTTTTAATTTTAAAATTTCTCCGTCAGCAAGAATAATTTCGAGGTCAAGGACATAATTTCTCGTAGGTCCGTATTTGAAAGTTTTTGCCCCCGATGCATTAGTTGCTACTGTTCCGCCTATAAAACAATTATCTTCTGTAGGATCAGGAGGATATAAACGGTTTTTGCTTTTTATTTCCTTTAAGAAATCTGCCAGTATTACCCCGGGTTGCACCAGAGCAAAATTCTCTTCAGTATTTATTTCTAAAATCTTAGAAAGTTTCTCAGTGGAAATTACAATCCCGCCTCGGGGAACGCCTGCACCTGTGAGACCGGTATGATTTCCACTGATTGTAACCGGAGTTTTTCCAGTATTGGTTTTTTTTAATATTTCAATAATTCCTTCTTTGTTTTCAGGAAAGTATACCGCCTCGCAGAATCCTTTTGTGTTGGAAGCATCTACTATGAAGTTTTGTATCTCATCGGGTGAAGTTTTAATTATCATAACTCAGATCTTCATTGTCTAGTTTTCTTAATACTTCTAAATACTTTTTCTGCATTTCCAGTTCAGGAATCGTACCTTTATCACGTTTAATATCAACAGAAATTCCAAGCTTTTCAAATAAAATATCGATAGCATCAAACGCATTGATATTGGGATTTACCGCATCGCGCAGGTAATGAATTAATTTTAGAGTACGGAATCCGTCAAACCAGAATTTTTTCTGATTGTTAATTTGCTTCACATCGTTTGTTCGGTTCAGAATCTTGCTGAATGCGCGGTCAAATTCCTGTTTAATAAGAAATTTATACAATTCAGGATGAATATTTTCTCCAGCCTCAAGGTAATATGAAACCAGATCAGAATTTTTGTAAAGAGCTTCATTCCATTTCTTTAAAATTTCAAAATTTGCAGGATTGTATAACTGATATTCATCCTGCTCTTTTGCAAGGTATCTGTTTACTCTTTGGCCTGTACCGAAAGGGACCCGCCAGGATCCACGTCCTGAGGGATAAACTGTTGTTGAGGTAATCTTTTCTATTTTTACCTGCTTAGCAAGTTTTTCCAGAAAGTAAAAATCCTCGGCCGCTTTCTTTTTGTTAATCCCTTCAACTTTTATGTAGCTCTCGCAATCACAACACATTGTTGAACCAATTGTGTGAAATGCGAAATTGGAATCCGCATATCTCTGAAAGAGAACATAGTATCGTAAATAATATTCGTAACAGATAATTGCCTTTGTATTTTCATTATTCCCTGAAGTATCGTGCCTATAATTAACTACCGCAGCTGATAATTTTTTCTTGTTAAAATTCGATACAATTTCTGTTAAGTAGTTTTTATCAAATGTACAGTCAGCATCTGTGCATATTAAAATCTTTTTGTTTGAATTTTCATAATTAAAGAGAGTTAAAGCCAGATCCATTCCAATTTTACGAGCCAGCCCAACACCACCGTGATTTTCAGGTAGTTCTTCCCCCCGCGATGAAGCGTCAACCAAGCCGATAGTTAAATCCGAAGAAATCAACGCAGCGGATAGATCATCATTTGCTTGCCCATTGATTATGTTCCGAAGAAAATACAAGGATATCTCGTTGTCAGATTTTATCCTTTCTTCTGATGTCTCTAAATTATTAATGACAAAAACAACGAGAGTTGATGAGAAATATTTAGCATCATTTTCAATAAGTGAACCCAGTACGAATTTTATGTTTTCAAATTCGCTTATCGCAGGAATTACGATGATGTTGTCATATTTCCCATCTTTACTTAATTCGATATTCCATTTAGGAACAGAATGTTTCTTTAGATATTTTTCTACATTTTCCGGAAGATTCATAATATTATTTTAGATTTAACGCTGATCAAACTGTTCCTTAGCGATTAATTCTTTTGTTTTTTCAAAATCGGAACCTTCTATCCAGTTAATTTTCACACCTTCTTTTTCCATTTTCCTGAACCAGGTCATTTGTCTTTTAGCAAAATTATGAATAGCGCTGTTAAGTTTTTGGAACATATCGTTGCGATTAATTTCTTTTTTAATGAATTGGCCGATGTATTTGTATTCCAGTCCAAAGAAATTCAGCTTTTCAAAAGAAACCCCGGAGGATACAAGTTTTTCAACTTCTTCAATCATACCATTTTGTAGTCTCACATTTAATCTTTCTGTAATTCGTTCCTTAATTTCAGAACTGGGCAAGGTTACACCAATAACCAGTGAGCTAATTTCTGTCGGTTTTGTTTCCTTCCTATAATTATTTTCTGAAATAATTATGGCATTAATAATCCTTTCTTTATCAATCAGGTCAGTGGTATTATGAAGCCTGGGATTTATTTCTTTCAACTTTTTCCGTAATTCTTCAATATTGAATTCTTCAAGTTGTAAAATTTTCTGTTTTGAAAAATCAGCCTTTTTGAGACTGTAATTTTGCAAAACTGAACTTAAATATAGTCCTGTTCCTCCGACAAGAAATGGGATCTTATTTTTGTGTGATATTTTCTGAAATGCCTTTTGAAAATCTTCACTAAAACGGTATAAATTATATTCTTCAGTTGGATCAACTACGTCTATTAAATGAGAAGGAATTTTAATCCCGCTTATATTGTAATCGGCCAGGTCCTTCCCGGTTCCTATATCCATTCCTCGGTATACCTGGCGTGAATCGGCAGATATAATCTCACCGTTGAATTCGTTTGCAAGCAATGCGGCCAGTCTTGTTTTACCAATGGCGGTTGGGCCTAATATTGTAATTAAATTATGAGACATGCAAATATTTTTTAATGCGCGGACCTAAAAAACGATAGGTAAAGCTATTATAAAAGTTGTTCCCTGCCCTATTATACTGTCAACCAGAATATATCCCCCGTGATCGGTAATTATTTTTTCAGCTATGCTTAACCCGATGCCGGCTCTATTCTTCTTTCTGCTGACAAATGGTCTGAAGATTTTTTCCTTCCAGTTTTCAGGAAGGCCTTTACCATTATCACGGAATTTAATTTTAATATATTCTTCATCTTTTTCTGTAGTTACGAAAATTTTCCCTTCGTCTGTCATTTCATCACAGGCATTTTTTACAATCTGGTAACATGCCTGGTAAAACTGTCCGTTATCAAGTTTTACAACTGCATCAGACTCTATCTTCCTGTAAATCACAGTATTTCTAGATTCCACATATTCGGCAAGAAGCCCCAGAGTTATGTTCAATGCTTCTTTTATATTCACGGTGTTTAATTCAACAATATTTTTACCTTTTGAATAAGCTTCAGCACTGTCAAGGAATTCTTCCACAGCGTTTACCTGTTCAACCTGTAAATCAAGAACCTGATTAATTTCTGAAGAAAGCTTTTTCTTTTTTATTAGTGATGCGTAGTGTTTGACCAGCAATAGTGGAGCTTTTATATCTGCACTTATAAAACCTGTGAGATCGCCGATAGATAAGAGGCGTTTTTGTCGAATGGAAATATCAGCAAGTTTGGTCCGATTTATTGCTTTAATTACGCTACCTGAAATTTCATTTAGTATTTCTACGTCTGTTTGGGTAAATCTTCCTCTTTCACTGTTGTACAGTTCCAGTACAGCAGAGGTCTCCTGGTTATTCTGTATAAATGAATAGTAGAGTGAATTTTTAATCTTTATACCGGTAAGATCTTCAATTACAGGATTAAAATATTTATCTTGTCTCGGGTTATCCAGAAAGATATTCCTTTTTTCCGAAGCTGCAATCCCCTGTATCCCGTCCGAGAATTTCATTCTTATATCGTGAATAGAGGTACCCGACAAAATTTTAGTAACAAGCTCTTTTTCTTCTTTGTCAACTATGTAGAGCACGGCACCTTCTGCTTTTACAAGATCTGCTGTTTCTTCAGAAATAATATTAGTCACTTCATCCAGATTGCTTGAAGAAAAAATATTTTGAATTCTTTTTATAATATCTTTATAAAAAGCAGATGTTTTATCATTTTCAGATATTTCGGGGCTTGTTATATCGGGCGGATTCTGAAAATCATCTTCAATAATTTTTACTTTTCTAATGCTATTATTCTCAGATTGTGTAATTTCGTTTGCTTTTGACACGGGGTCTTCAGGTACCTGATTTTCTTCCTTATCAGTATCTGCCGAATCTTTTTCCTGTGGAACTTCCTCAACAGGTTCTTCTTCAATTGTGTCGCCAAAACCTATATCTGTAAAAGATGGCTTAAATTCTTTTTCTGGCTGATCTGCTTCTTCCTTTGTGATATGTTCGTCTATTACGGGGCCGTGAGGAAATTCGATATCCATCTCTTTGTCTTTTTCTTTAAGGGGGTCTTTTATCTGGAAGTAATCTTTGTTCTCCTCTTCGGGAATTTCATCAAACACAATATTATCATCTTCATCAGTAATTATATCATCAAAAGAAATAGACTTATCCTCAGTTTCAACCGGTTGATCAGTTAACGGCTCCGGCGTTTGTTTTTCAGTCGGCGGCAATGAATCTGTAACTTCCTTAACGCTATCTTCTGCCTTTTCGTTCTGGTTGTCCTGCACTTCCTCCTCATCTTTAGGGGGGTCTTTTAATTGGAAATAGTGTTCCTCTTCTGCCTCTTCAGGCAATTCATCAAACACAGAATTATCTTCTATTTCTATAATTATATCATCAGGTGATATATTGGCTTCTGCCGGTTCATCAGGTTCTTCAGTTTTGGTATTAGTTACTTGTTCTTCAGCTAATTCAATTTTCTCTTCAGTTTTTTTATCTTCCAACTTTGGTTCTTCTTTAACCGGGTTATCCAGGGAAATTTTTTCCGTGGTTTTGGAAAATTCAGATATGGGCTCATCCTTGGTTACAAAGTTTTTGGTATATTCTTCAAAATCCTGTTCCGGGATATTAAATGTTAAATTATCGCGTAAATTTTGTAGAACTTTTCCATTGGATTTAATTAGATATTTCAGTTCTGCTAAATTAAAAGAATACATTCTGCAGTCGGTATCTGCAATTGCCGAAGATTTTCTTGGTGTCTTTTTTAATAATTCTGTCTCGCCAAAAAAACTATTTTTGTTTTTTTCTATATAAATATTTTTGTCGTCAAGATCCGTGTATTTTAATTTTACTATTCCTTCAATCAGGAGATAAAAATATTCACAAGGATCACCTTTTTGGTAGATAACATCCCCTTCTCTTTTACCTATTATATTCTTCGGATTAGAATACTTTGCGATAAGATCCTGGCTTATCTCCGAAAATAATATATTTTTCTCTAATTCAGATGGATTTTTGTTTTCAAACATATTTTTCAATTATAATTAGATACACTAATATTCTCAAAGTATAAGTATAATGAATTCTATCGAAATAGAAAATGCTGTAAAGCATATTTACAGTAAAGATAAGCAGTTAGCCGGGATTATTGACCTTGCTGGACCCTGTACTTTAAGGCCAAGGAAGAATCATTATTATACGCTTCTGGGATCAATAATAGGGCAACAGCTTTCAACTATCGCTGCTGGTGTAATAAAAGATAGGTTTTTTAACTATTTTGACTACAAGCCTAAGCCTGAATATATATTAAGGACATCAGATAAAAAATTGAGAAATTTTGGACTATCTTGGGCAAAAATAAGGTATGTAAAGGATCTTTCGAACAAAATGCTGAAAGGCGAAATTCATTTCAGGGGACTAAGCAAATTATCAGACGATGAGATTATAGCAGAATTTACCAGTGTAAAAGGTATAGGAATCTGGACAATGCATATGTTTTTGATTTTTACACTTTGTCGCCTGGATGTACTGCCTGTTGGTGATCTTGGAATAAAGAAAGCTGCAAAATTGAACTATAATCTAAGAAAATTACCAGATGAAAAACGTTTGTTCAAACTTTCTAATGACAAATGCTGGACGCCTTATAACTCTATTGCCGCGTGGTACTTGTGGAAGAGTATTGATATGAAAATTGTCGTCTGATATTATTAAATTTACAGGAATCTTTTAACTTAATATAGCATCATATGGATGAAGTTCAACTAATAAGTCAGGCACAAGCGGGTGACAGAAATGCTCTTTCGGAACTTGTAAAAAATTACGAAAGAACTGTTTATAATTTCTCCTTTAAAATTTGCCGGGATCCTGAAAAAGCAGAAAATACCATGCAGGAAACTTTTATGAGCATGGTTAAGTCATTAAAGCAATTTGATGGTAAATCAAAGCTTTCAACGTGGCTTTACAGGGTTGTAGTTAATCACTGCCTGATGGATCTAAGAAAGAAGAAGCACAATTTTGTTTCTATAGATGATAATGAAGGAGAAGTCCCCGAAGGAAGCCTTATACCCGACTGGAAAAATATTCCGGACGATGTGACGGAAAATAATGAATTGAAAAAAATACTTGATGATGCAATTAATAAACTTCAACCTGATTATAGGGTTGTGTTTGTATTACGGGATGTTAACGGTTTATCTACAGAAGAAACCGCAAAAATAACTGATCTTTCAGTGCCTGCTGTAAAATCAAGATTGCACAGAGCGAGATCATTTTTAAGAAATGAAATCAGCAAGGTGATGGAATAATGAGTGAATCAAAAGTAGGATGTAAAGAAGTAATGGAGCATATTTGTGATAGTCTTGGCGAAGAGCTGGATTCTCCAAAGTGTGTTGCCATAAAAAGCCATTTAAAGGTTTGTACAAACTGTCAGAATTATTTTAAATCGGTAGAGAAAACTGTAGAGTTTTACCGGTTGTATAATCCGGAGCTTCCGGAAGAGGCCCACGGAAATCTCATGAAAAAACTTGGTTTGGATTAAATTAAAAGCTAAAACATTGATTTTAAGCCGAAAACGAAGGTTTGAAAATATTATAATATCAATTTATTGAAACATAGTACTGGTGACCGTAGTTTAATATGAAACCAAGGAAAGATATGAAAAAGATTAATTTAACTGCGTTTTTAATATTCTCATTTATTGCAACATCTTTTGCAGCAACTGCCGATTCATCTGCAAGTACGATAACAATGAATGAATTTAAGCAGGAAATAAAATCCGGTAAAAAAATAGTAATTCTTGATGTAAGGTCACACGATGAATTAACCAGCTCTTTAGGAAAAATTGATGGAAGCATTAATATTCCGATAAATGAGTTGGAGTCAAGGTTACCCGAACTTAATAAATATAAAAATTTACAAATCAGAGTTATCAGCCGATCGGGAATACCTTCTAAACTGGCTGCTGAAATGTTGCGTGAACATGGATTTAATGCAGCCAATGTTACAGGCGGAATGATGTCATTTCGGAAAAGTGATTAAAGAAAATAGAATATTTATCAAAAGGGCTGAAGAATTTCTTCAGCCCTTTTTTTATAATTATTTGTTAAAGGGGGGCAGGGGTTGTATTTCCACCATCAAGCACATACTTCCACTTTCCATCCGGTTGTCTTTTCCATACAGTAACATAATTGCCATACGTCGTAGTTATTTCACCTTTCTTATCTTTTACTGGCATATTCCCAGTTACCATAAGTAAAACCCATTGTTCCATCTTCAGAGACATCGGCTTTAATTGGTTTCCATTTAAGCGGGGAAATCTTATTTTCTTTTCCCTTAAATAATTCCAAAATGTTTTGTTTTCCTATAGCGGGATGATTGTCTTGCCTGAGCATTACGGCATCATCATCTGCAAAATCTATAAAAGCCTGCCCTGTTCCTGTTTTTTGAGAGATGTTAAAGAATTCTGTGTCAGTATTAATCAGTTCCGTTTTCGATTTTTCAACCATTTCTTTTTTATCCTTTTCTGAATCGTTTCCTGGTTTACAATTGGACATAATTACTGTAAGTGAAATAATTAATACTGTTGTAAGAATCCTGAAAACATTTTTCATGTTTAATCCCTGTCAAAATTTATAGGGAATTTATTTCGGGGTTTTGCATCTTCTGATCCCCGTATTTTTTTCTTCGGTGCATTAATTTCGAAAGTCTGAGATTTTTTTATGCCGTTAATTTCTATTTCAAGTGTATACTTACCCGGCCTCAAATATATTTTACCGGTATCAGTTTCTTTAAACTTATCTTCTTTTTCCGCTTTATTATTAATAAATGATTTGTAAAAATCTGTTTTGCCTGAGTCAATTGATAAATCATAATCTATAAAATTGAGTCCTGCTGAAGTGGTATCAGAAAATTCCCTGATCACTTCATCATTTTCGGTTTTTATTTTAACATTGGCAACACCCTTTTTACGTACAAAATATGCTACCTGCATTGAAGGGATTGCAGGTTTTTCCCAGGTGTAATATTTATTTCCCCAGGAAGCCCGGTAAGTTGTGCCTTCAAAAGGAAAGAGATGTAGATTCTCAGCTAAAACATCGGGAGTTAGTTGCTCTATATACTTTACATCAGCGATATAAATAGATCTTCCATGTGTTCCAATTGCTATTTCTTTATCTCTTGGCTGTATTGCTACATCGTGGACAGGAACGTCCGGCATTCCCTTAAAAAGTCCCATAAAAGATTCACCTGCATTAAGAGAAACATAAAGCCCATGGTCAGTACCGACGTATAAAATATTGGGATTGTGAGGATCTTCCTTTATTACATTCACAGGTTCAGCCGGAAGATCATCTCCAATTTTTTTCCAGCTTGTGCCGTAGTTAGTAGATTTGTAAACATAGGAATTAAAATCATCCCATCGATAACCGTTCAATGAGACGTAAACTGTGCCGGTATCCTTAAAAGAAGGGTATACCCTGCTTACATAAAGGTCTTTGGGAAGGCCTTCAGAAATATTAGTCCACTGGTTACCACCATCTTTAGATACATAAACGAGACCGTCATCGCTTCCGGTATATATCAATCCAAATTTTAACGAGGATTCATCCACAGTTGTTAATGTACCGAAAGGAACATTTCCTTTCTTTGGGCCTTTTGTCAGATCACCGGAAATTGCGTCGTAAGTTTTTCCCTGGTCAAGTGAGCGGTAAAGTTTATTGGCGCCTATATAGAAAATATCATGATTATGCGGAGATAGTTTAATCGGGCTCTGCCAGTTAAACCGTAATGGGGGTTCACCGAGTTTTCTTTCGGGCGTAACAGGGCTGGCATCTCTTGTTTTCTTATTTACCCTGTAATAATAGCCAAACTGAAAACCGGTATATACTGTAGTGTTGTCTGTTGTATCCACCTGTACCTGCATACCGTCACCACCCATAATTGATTTAAATGGATATTGACCGGAAGAGTACCAGGAATAATTCGGGGTATAAGTGCTCGGGCCTGTCCAGACTCCATTATCCTGCAAGCCGCCATAAACGTTAAATGGTTTAGCCATATCAACCGCTACGGAATAAAACTGTCCGACTGCCGGAGCGTTTGCTTTGAAATAAGTTTTGCCGCCATCGTAAGAAATATTCAATCCGCCGTCATTTCCCCAGATTATATGGTCAGATTTTTTTGGGTCTATCCACAAAGCGTGATAATCTCCGTGCATATTAGATTGATCTACAGATTTATAAGTTTTCCCTCCATCTGTAGATTTCAAAGCTGGAACACCTGCAATATAAATTTTCTGATCATTGTTAGGATCAACACGAATCAGACCGAAATAATATCCGTATGTATAAAAAAGATCATCTATGTATTTCTCATTTGCTTTTTTCCAATGAATTCCGCCATCATCTGAACGATAAACTTCCGCACCGATTACCGGTGTATCAAACAAATCAGCATTTGCGTCAGATATGTAATCAACAAGTGCTGTGGGTTTTATTTTATTCTCCTTCACCATCTCTTTAATTTTCTTGGCTGAGTATTCATGGGGGAAACCGTTATCATCGAGAAAATTATTAATATCTTCATTATTTAAATTCAGAAAATTTTCTGTACTCATATCTTTTAACATCTCTTTTGTAAGCGCGGGCTTTTCTTTCTTTTTGTCTTCGGGCCTGTGCGCCTGGTTATCGACCACGGCATATATTATTTTTGAATTTTTCGGATACACAGCCAGCCCGATTCTTCCGACACCGTCGCCGGTCGGGAAACCGCTTGCTTTGGTCGTAACTAAATTCCAGGTGCTTCCACTGTCTTCGCTTTTATATATTCCCGAGGTTTTTCCCGCTTCAACGAAATTCCACGCTCTTCTCGTTCTGTGCCAGGTAGAGGCATAAAGGATGTTTGAATTTGAAGGATCAATTACCAGGTCTATTGCGCCTGTATTGTCATCCACGAACAGAGTTTTGGTCCAGGTTTTTCCTCCGTCTGTTGTTTTAAATACCCCGCGTTCGGTATTAGGTGAATATAAATGGCCGATCGCGGCAACCCATACAATGTCCGGGTTATCGGGGTCAATGACAATTCTACCCATATGCTGAGTCTCACCGAGCCCCGTATAATGCCAGGTCTTTCCTTTGTCCGTACTTTTATAAATTCCGGTGCCCGCATAAGAAGAACGGCTTGAATTATTTTCCCCGGTTCCGACCCAGATTGTCTCGCCGTGGTTCCAGTCAACAGCGATATCCCCGATTGTCATAGACGCTTCGTGGTCAAAAAGGGGCGTGAAGGAAATGCCGTTATTTTCGGTTTTCCACAGGCCGCCCGAGGCATAGGCCACGTAAAATTGTGTGGGATCAGATGGATTTACATCAATATCAGCAACACGCCCGCTCATAATTGTTGGACCTACGGACCAGAGCTTTACGTTATTAAGAAGCGAATTATCCTGCAGGTTTTTTCTCTGCTTAAAAGCTTCAAATCTTTTTCCGGTGGGCGTAGCAGGGTAGGGATTTGTCTGTGCGGAAATAAATGTGAAACTGATTATTAAACTAAAAACGAGGAATAATAATTTTTTCATGTAAACGTCCTCTTAAATTTTATCTTTGATTAAGTATTTCATTTCTTCGGTTTATTGCGAACCCGGGGGTAAATTTCCCGGTCATCTTTGTCAGTCGTTCAAATCACGGAAATGTTCTTCGTGCAAGAACGGGATCAATGCTGTTACCAGGCCGGGGATGTAAAGCTCGGTTCTGCTCATAACTCCGTTTGTAAAATAACATATGGCGCCGTGTTTTTGTTTCGTGTTCGATTTATTCTGTAATTCATCCATTACATCGCCGAGCTCTTTTCCGTTTAGCAAATCTTTAACGACCTTTTGGGGAAGTTCAAAGTGAGCTGAAGTTCCAAAGCCCGTTTTTCCATCCCTGTTGGCTATGCACATGCATCCGAACGCGAACCAGTGCGAATAAAGTTCGATTATTCCACCTTCTATTCCTACGAAATAATCGGCCCCCAGGTTTTCCTTTTTGTTTTTTTCCAGCAATGCAAAGGCCCGGTTTTTTGCCCCTTCAAAGGTCTCTTCGTTTACCGGCTGGTCAGATACCCCACTTTCTACATCGAAACCAATGACTTCTATTTTGTCAAAGTATTTTCCAAATGCTTCTTTAACCGATTGTATTTTCACCGGGTTTTTTGAGCCGACAAGAATTTTACTCATAAAAGTTGTACTTCCAGTCTAAATTATAAATAGCCAGACTACTTTAGCCAGTATGGCAAAATCTTTTGTCCTTAATTTCCCTGATGTATCTACAAGATGATTTATGACAAGGTAAAAATTACTCCCGACTTCCGGTTCCCAGTTGAACCTGTAATTAATATTTAATTCTTTTACCCCATTATTCCATTGAGCATAAACAGAACTATGTGTCTTGGTTGAAAAATCGTAAAAAAGATTTGCTCCTACTTCATTTGTAGTGAATTCATTTTGCCGCAACGATATTTCATTTCGTTGGTAATCTACAGAAAGAGTAAACTGTTTGTCGGAAATCCAGTTTAATTCCCCATAATAGTATTTCCTTTTGCCCGTATAGTAATCTCCGGAATTAAATTCAATTGCTCCATAAAGAGGTCTGCCTCTTCCTGTACGTAAACTTACTCCATAATTATTGTACCAGTATTTTCCTGTAGGGATGGTAGTATTTTCAAAAATATCGAATGAGTTTTGCACAAAATCGAATTCACGGTTAATCTCAAAAGAAAAACTATCATCGTGAATAGTTGATATCCCGAAATGGCTGAAAAGTTAAATCAGCGGCAAGCAGGTTATTATCCCTGTCATAAAGAAATCCTGATTGAACGGGTGAGAAATGCAATTGATTAGCAATTCCCCAGTTAACACGGGGAGAAATTTCAAGATCATAATTGTACTGCTTTGTTCCGGTTCTGGAAACAAACCCAATGCCCGGATTAAAATTTTCCTGTATAAAAGTATAGGCCATAAACTGATTGATCAGATCATTCGGATAGTCAATATAAATTCTTCCTGCCCAGGAATTTTTAAGTCCATGCTTTTCATCAGTCTTTGCAATGTTAGCCCCGATGGCTAATGTTTTATCGCCGAAAAGTGAACTCGTTTTAAATACAGCATCGGCTCCGAATGATCTGTTATAATCATCTTTTGAAACTCTGTTAGAAATAAATCCGCCGACATAAGACTGGTCAAAAACATCATACTTTAACCTGGCAACTCCGTAATTTGTTGTAGGTAGAATGTCCTCATTCCGTGTCTGCATATCAATGAATCCAACTTCCATTTTATCAGCTCTGCCAACTAATTTTGCACCGGCAATAATTGGGATTTCCTTCCCATTGTGGATGCCAATTCGTCTGCTGTAAAATAGATTATTATTTCCACCGAATGAAAAATCAAATACATTTGCGCCTTCAAGGAAAAAATCTCTTTTCTCAGGGAAGAAAAGAGGGAAGCGCGAAAGATTTATTCTTGATCTGTCAGATTCAACCTGGGCAAAATCAGTATTGAAGGTAAGATCAAGTGAGAGTGCCTGGGCAATACCATATTTAATATCAAGCCCAGCTTTATGAATATAACTGTTTTCTTCATCTGCTCTTTCTGCGCCTGCTGTTAAAAAAGGTTTTATATAAATGGGATTACCTCTTTTATATGTCCCTGAATTCCGAGGAGGTCGCCTGCAAAAGAAATATTAAAAAAATCTTTGTCTTTCCCGATTCCTGACCATTGATCTGTTTCACCAAGCCGCTGAATCTTTCTCTGGAAATTCACACCCCAATGCTGAATATCTTTATCAAAAAATTTAAATGTTGAAAAGGGATAAACTATTTCTGTACTCCAGCCGCTATCAACAATTGCTGAACTTACTTCCCACACCCCGTGCCAGCTTTCGTGAAATCCTGTAAATCCACTACCGCTGCTTAGCAAAGCATCATCCCGCATTCCAAGCGGGTTAGTGCCAAACCAGTAAGCATTTCTATCATCGTTAAATGTATCAAAAAATAGTGAAATATTATCATCAGCACCCCAGGCTCCGTCGAGTTTTAAAGCCCGTGCAATAATTTTGTCAGGTTGATTATCATAACACATAAAACTTACGTAAAGGTTATTACTATCGTAAAGTATTCTTACAACTGTTTTGAATGTTGCTTTTTCACCGGCAACCGGATCTTGTTGGACAAAATCAGAAATTGGTTTTGCCAGGGCCCATACAGAATCACTAAGTACGCCATCAATAATAGGGGGCGTATTTATTCTGGTAGCATAGATTGTTTTATTTTGAGCAAAGAGTGTATACTGAATAATGAAAAGAAATAAGCACGTAGTCAAAAAAGAAAATTTATTAGTCAAAATTTTATTCACTGTGGTTGAAATTGATATGTGGAACAATTTTTAAAGATAAAAAAAATAAGGCGAAATGAGAATTTATTTATGACAAGCGGGACAAAACCCTGAAACATTTCGTCCCTTAAAATTAAATATTATTTCCTTTTAGGCTTATACATATGAGTGCTTTGACCAAAGAAAGCCTCTGAGGCTTCCATAATTGTTTCGGAAAGTGTCGGGTGTGGATGGATTGTCAGCTTTAAATCTGTAAGATTAGCGCCCATTTCAATTGCCAGCACTCCTTCGGAAATTAATTCACCGGCGCCCGGCCCACAAATGCCTATTCCTAAAAGTCTTTGTGATTCAGGATCAACAATTAATTTTGTAACTCCGTCATTACGATCCAGTGTAAGCGCTCTTCCTGATGCAGCCCATGGAAATTTAGCTACTTCGTAGTTTATTCCTTTTTCTTTAGCCTGGTTTTCTGTAATTCCGGCCCAGGCAATTTCCGGATCCGTAAAAACTACTGCGGGGATTGCTAGTGGATCAAAGCAGATTTGTGTCCTGCTATAACTTCTGCCGCAACTCTGCCTTCGTGAGAGGCTTTGTGTGCAAGCATTGGTTCGCCTGCAATGTCGCCTATCGCAAAGATATTCGGGTCATCAGTCTGCATTTGCTTATTTACAACAATCCATCCTCTCTGGTTTACTTTTACACTGGTATTTTCCAGTCCCAATCCAGAGGTATCCGGTTTTCTGCCGATTGACATAAGCACATAATCGTAAATTTCCTCTGTAACTTTCCCGTCTTTATCTTCGATTTTAAGGCTTATTCCGTTCTTAACTTCCTTCATTTCAGTTACTTTGGAATTGAGCATTACTTTATCATATTTCTCTTTTATTTTTTTTGCGAGAAAGTTAACCAGGTCTCTGTCAGCGCCTGGCAGCAAACCGGAAGTCATTTCAACAACTGAAACATTGCTTCCTAATGCCTGATAAACTGAACCCAGTTCAAGTCCGATATAACCGCCACCGATTACTAAAAGACTTTTGGGAATTGTTGGTAGATCCAGTGCGGTTGTAGAATTTAAAACTCTTTTGCTCTTAATATCGAGTGAAGGAATCGTTGCAATTTGTGAACCGATAGCAATTATAGCTTTTTCAAATTCCAGTTCTTCTGTTCCACCTTCTTTCTTTTCAATAGTTAATTTTGTTGAACTTGCAAAACTGGCTTTTCCATGAATGAAATTAATTTTTCTTTGCTTCCCAACCTGTCCAACACCGCCGGTCAATTTATCAACTATTCCATTTTTCCAGTTTCTTAACTTGTCCAGATCTATTTTAGGTTTAGCAAATTCAATACCCCAGTTTTTTGCCTCTTCCGTTTCGGTTAATAGTTTTGCTACATGAAGCAATGCTTTTGAAGGGATACATCCTTTATACAGACAAACACCACCGGGATTTTTATCAAGATTCACCAGCGTAACCTGCATTCCAAGATCGGAAGCAAGATATGCTGCAGCATATCCTCCGGGTCCACCACCTATTACTACTACTTGTGTTTTATTCATAAATGAAATCCAGAATTCAAAATTTATAATTCAAATTATTCTTCTAATAATATTTTCATCGGTTGTTCAAGTGCTTCACAAACCCATCTTAGAAATCTTGCAGCATCAGCACCGTCTATTATTCTGTGATCGTATGAAAGTGATAACGGAAGCATTAACCTTGGTTTAAAAGTTTTGTCAATGTAAACCTGTTCAAAGCTTCCGCGGGAAACACCCAGAATAGCAACTTCAGGAGAATTTACTATCGGAGTAAAAGATGTTCCGCCAATTCCGCCTAAATTTGTAATTGTGAAGCAGGCTCCCTGCAATTCATCAAGCCCAATTTTTCTTGCTCTTGCTTTTTCAGCCAGCCGTCCCATTTCTACTGAAAGTTCGGTCAGATTTTTTTTATCAACATTTTTAACAACGGGAACAATTAATCCATGGTCAGTATCAACTGCAATTCCAACATTGTAAAATTTCTTATAAATAATTTCTTTTTTTTCCATGTCGATGCTGCTGTTAAACTTCGGGAAGGCTTTCAATCCGGCAGCAATCACTTTAATAAGAATTGATGTAACTGTCAGCTTTCCGCCCGCTTTTTCAACTTTAGGATTATAAGCTTTCCGGGCCTGTTCAAGCAGTGTAATATCCGCTTTATCAAATTGTGTTACGTGTGGAATAGTTGCCCAGGCATAGCCAAGATGTTCGGCAGTTACAATGCGTATTTTATTCATTGGCTCGCGTGTAATACTTCCGAATTTTGAAAAATCAGGTAGAGCCTCCTGTTTAATCCCAATTCCTGTTCCAGAATTACTTTCTAGGTTTAGTTTTTTAACGTATGTTTTTACATCGTCCATAGATATTCTACCAGCGGGGCCTGAACCGGTAACTTTATTTATGTTCACACCCAGTTCACGGGCAAGCTTTCTTACTGAAGGAGCCGCAGGTGCTGCACCCCTGGTAATAGGTGGCTGGTTATCTATTTCACCGGGTTGGAATGATTTAACCTCCCCTTTTTGTCTTACTTCTTCTTCCGTAGGTTTGGGTTTATCAACTTCTTTAACCGGCTCATTTTTTTTCTCATTTTGTCCCTGGCTTTCTGAAGACTCAATTTTTAAGATCGGCTGTCCTACTTTTGCTTTTGTCCCTTCTTTAACCAGAACTTGAATAATTTTCCCACCAACTGTAGCCGGTACTTCTATTGTTGCCTTATCGGTTTCAATTTCAAGTATGCTCTGGTCTTTTTCCACCCGGTCGCCTTTTTTCACCAGCACACTTAAAATATCTGCCGCTTCGATGTTTTCTCCTAGTTCAGGCAGCTTCATTTCAATTATTTTCTTTTCATCACCGGTTTCTTCAACTGGAGTTTTTTCTTCTTTTGTTGAAGGCTGAGGTTTTTCATTTTTATCAGCTTTTTTTCCCTCTTTTACTTCCGGTTTTTTCTCTGCCGTTTTTCCTGATTCATCTACGGTCAGAATTATTTGTCCCGGTTTTACTTTGTCACCGGGTTTTACTTTCATTTCCGTAATAATTCCTGAAATATTAGAAGGAACTTCTATTGTCGCTTTATCTGTCTCTATTTCTATGACAGACTGATCTTTCTCTATTTTATCTCCGGCTTTAACCAAAACATTTAGAACGTCTGCCGATTCTATGTTTTCACCAAGTTCCGGTAATTTTAATTCTTTAGCCATTTTAAACCTTATTTAAAAATTTTCAGTAAATCGTATCGGTAATATTCTTAAGAAATCATCGGGTTCGGTTTCTTGATATCTACTTTCAGGTCTTTTATTGCTTTATCTACAAGCGCAGATTTGATTTTTTTCTCAGCTGACAAAGCATAAAGTGTAGCAACCACAATGTGTTTTGCGTCAACTTCAAAGAAATTTCTTAAACCTTCCCTGCTTTCACTTCTTCCGAATCCATCGGTACCGAGAGAATAAAGTTTCTTAGGGAACCATTTAGCGATTGAATCGGGGAGAGTCTTTACGTAGTCAGATGCCGCAACAAAAACGCCATCCTGTTTATTTAGTGTTTTTTCAATGTAAGATATTTTTGGCTTCTCAGATGGATGCAATAGGTTCCATCTTTCAATTTCAAGAGCATCTTTCCTTAGTTCTTTGTAGCTGGTGATACTCCATACATCAGTCGCTACTTTATAAGTCTTTTCAAGAATCTCCTGAGCTTTTAACACTTCGTTTAGTATTGTTCCACTTCCAAATAATTGAGCTTTCAGTTTAATAGTTTTCTTTTTAGAAGTTTTGAATTTATACATACCCTTAACAATTCCCTCTTCAACACCCTTGGGCATTACCGGCATTGCGTAATTTTCATTCATTACTGTTATGTAGTAAAAAATATTTTCCTGGTCTTCATACATTCTCTTTATACCGTTACGAATTATAACAGCAAGTTCGAACGCGAAGGCAGGATCGTAGGCAACAAGGTTGGGAACAGGATAAGCTAGCAAATGACTATTACCATCCTGGTGTTGCAAGCCTTCACCGGCGAGTGTAGTTCTACCGGCTGTTCCACCAAGCAAGAATCCTTTACAACTCATATCTCCGGCTGCCCAGACAAGATCGCCAATTCTTTGTAGTCCGAACATTGAGTAGTAAATAAAGAAAGGAATCATATTCAGTCCGTGGGTAGCATAAGCTGTTCCAGCGGCTATAAAGGATGACATTGAGCCTGCTTCTGTAATTCCTTCTTCGAGTATCTGTCCGTTTGTGGCTTCTTTATAATAGAGCAGACTGTCTTTATCAACAGGCTCATAAAGCTGGCCTGCATGTGAATAAATTCCTACCTGTCTGAACAATGCTTCCATACCGAAAGTTCTTGCTTCATCGGGGACAATAGGAACAATGTATTTCCCTAATTCTTTATCCTTTAAAAGTTTTGCAAGAATTCTTACAAAAACCATTGTTGTTGATGCTTCTCTTCCATCTGTTCCTTTGAAGAATTCTTCGAATATAGTCTGGGGAGGTGTTTTAATCGGACGAATATCTGTTTTCCTGGAAGGAACAAATCCACCCAGATTTTTTCTTCTTTCTTTCAGGTATTTAATTTCCGGGCTGTCTTCTGCCGGTTTATAAAATGGAGCTTTCGCAACAACTTCATCTGAGATAGGTATTCCGAATCTTGTTCTGAATTCACCAAGTTCATCTTCGTTCAGTTTTTTCTGCTGGTGTGTAATGTTTTTTCCTTCACCGCTTTCACCAAGCCCGTAACCTTTAATAGTTTTTGCCAGGATTACAGTAGGTGAACCAGTATGTTCAACAGCAGCTTTAAAGGCAGTAAATACTTTTTCAGGATCGTGGCCGCCTCTTTTCATTTTTTTCAATTGTTCATCTGAGAGATTTTCGACCATATGTAGTAGCTCAGGGTCAGTTCCGAAGAAATGTTCTCGGATGTATTCTCCGGACTCAACAGAATATTTCTGGTATTGACCGTCAACAACTTCGCCCATGCGTTTTACTAATTTTCCGTTTTGATCTTTAGCAAGCAGAGAATCCCAGTCTTCGCCCCAGACAACTTTAATAACATTCCAGCCGGCACCTCTGAATGCTGATTCAAGCTCTTGAATAATTTTTCCGTTTCCTCTTACAGGACCATCGAGTCTTTGCAGGTTACAATTAATTACAAATATCAGGTTATCGAGTCTTTCCCTTGCTGCAAGAGTTATTGCGCCTAAAGCTTCCGGTTCATCTGTTTCCCCGTCACCCAGAAAAGCCCATACTTTGTGTCCGTTAGTTTTTTTCAATCCACGATCTTCAAGATAACGGTTAAACCTTGCCTGGTAAATTGCCATTATCGGACCAAGCCCCATGGAAACTGTAGGGAATTCCCAGAAGTTCGGCATAAGCCATGGATGAGGATATGAAGATAAACCACCGCCTGGTTTTGTTTCTCGTCTGAAATTTTCGAGCTGATCAATCGTAAGTCTTCCTTCAAGGAAAGCTCTGGCGTAAATTCCCGGTGAAGCGTGTCCCTGGAAATAAATCTGGTCGCCATCGTAATCATCCCCCTTGCCACGGAAGAAATGATTGAAACCAATTTCATATAATGTAGCAGCGGATGCATAAGTTGAAATATGTCCACCGATACCGTTTTCCTGTTTATTAGCTTTTACTACCATAGCCATGGCATTCCAGCGGATTAGACTTTTTATTCTTCTTTCAATTTCCCTGTCGCCCGGGAATGGTGGCTGCTTTTCTCTTGGTATTGAATTTATATAGGGAGTGTTTGCCGAAAAAGGAATGCTTATGCCTGCTTTGTGAGCTCTAATCTGAAGTTGATTTAAAAGATCTTTTACTCTTTCATCACCACTATGTTCAATAACGTAATCAAGCGATTCAAACCATTCTCTTGTTTCCAGTTCCTGAATTTCAATATCTTTCTTTTCATTGCTCATTTTGTGCTGTCCTTTTCTTCAATTATGAGATTTTTATACAATAACATCATGTCCGGCAGATTATATTCATCCTTCCCAAAGAAAAGTTGAAAATATGTTCGATTTTGGCCCATAAATGGTGGCTACCGGGCTGATTCTTAATAAAAATTAGAAGATTAACTTACACGATTTAGCCAAAAAATACAAGGATTACAGCAGACCGGTTAATGGGGCTGTTTGGCCGTATTAAGGCAGTTTTTATGATATTAGTCCAGATAAAATAGTGTTTGGAGGGAGAATACAAATCTCCAATTACAGAAGATATTTCTCGTACCACATTCTTCTTAACGCATCTACTTCTTTTCGGTGTGTTTTTAGATAATGATCACCATCTTCAAATATCACCAGTCTGTATTCATAATTTAATTTGCCGAATCTGCTAGCCATTTCAATTGATTGGTTGGGTGAAATTATTTCGTCTTTTCCTCCGTGCATGATTAGGTAGGGGATAGGAGGGAGTTTTTTATAAAAATTTACCGCCGATCTCTCTCTTAATTTCTTTTCAATATCTTCCGGATTGAAGTAACCTTCGTAAGCTTTCTGCATAGCAGAATTTTCATCTGAGTTTTGTCCGGCATTTGAAATTGCGCCTACTAAAATTGCACATTTAAAATTATTTTGTTTAGTGAGAGCAATGTATGTCATCATGCCACCTCGGCTCCAACCTTCAATTCCCCATTTCGAATTATCAGCACAGTCAATTTCATCTGCAAGAGGAACAAGATTTAAAATATCGTTAACATCAGAGCCACCAAGTTCATCCTTGCCCTCTCCGCCTGCATTGCCCCTGTACTGGGAGGTAAAGACAACATAGCCCCAGCTTGCGAGCTGTCCAAAAATTCCTCTTGCGGTAAATTCATCTATAGCTCCCCGGTTACCGGCACCGCCACGGTTCCAGATAACGCAGGGATATTTTTTTGTTTGATCATTCGGGTATGCTATAAAGCCTTTTACTTTCAGGCCATCGGAAAGATAAGTTATTTTTTCTATAGTAGAATTATTAAACGATTCTTCGCCCCATCCGCTGATGACCATTTTAGTCTGCGAATTATTTAGAGTAATTTTTTTTCTTACAATAATGTTGGAGGTACTCATGGGGGATCTTTTATTTACCGTAAAGTTCTTCTTCCACTAATTCACAGATAATATGCGCTACTGTTATGTGTCCTTCCTGGATCCTTTGAGTATTTGCTGAGGGAATAATGACCGTGAGATCAACTTTATCTTTTAGTTTTCCACCACTTCCACCTAGTAAGCCAATCACGCTCATTTTTTGCTCTTTTGCTTTATCAACGGCCTTAAGTATGTTTGGGGAGTTACCACTTGTTGAAATAGCGAGCAATACATCTCCTTCGTTACCAAGACCTTCAACATTTCTGGCAAAGACATTTTCAAATCCAATATCATTTCCACCGGCTGAAAGGTTAGAAGAGTCTGTTGTTAAAGCAATTGCGGGCAGTGCCGGACGATTAATGTGGTGACTTAGACGTATCATTAATTCAGTAGCAATATGTTGACAATCGGCCGCACTTCCACCATTGCCACAAAGCAAAAGTTTTTTGTTGTTTTTATAAGCGTTAGTTATTATCTCAACAGCGGAGAGTATTTCATTAAAACATTCTTTCTGAATTTTAATTTTAGTTTCTGAACTTTCAATAAGAGAATCGTTAATAAACTTTTTTTTATCCAATCTAAAGGTTCCTAAGAATTGTAAACTGAAGTAAAGTGTGGATTTATATTAAACCGTAACGGGAACTTTTGAATGAACTGCATCTGCAAATTCCTTTACCTGGTTCCAGTTTTTTTCATCTTCAAAATAGTTACCCGTAACTATAATTTTTGCACCGCTTTTAACTTTTGTCGCTGCTTCTTCTGCTGTTCTGATTCCGCCACCAACAATTACAGGAATGCTGCAATAATTTGAAACGAATTTTATCATTTCATCAGGAACAGTTTCCTGTGCGCCAGAACCGGCTTCAAGGTAAATAAATTTCATACCGAGATACTCGGCTGCCAGTGCAGTTGCTGCTGCAATTTCTGATTTGTTTCTCGGGATTGGCTGGGAACCACTAACATATTGAACTGTAGTTACAGTACCCGATTCTATCAGAACATATCCTGTTGAAATAGGTTCAAGATTTGCCTGCTTAATAAATGGTGCTGCCAGTACATGCTTTCCAATTAAATGTTCGGGGTTTCTTCCACTAACTACTGAAAGATAGAGAATTGCATCTGCTTCAGGGGAAACCTGGTTTACACCTCCGGGAAAAATAATTGTCGGAATAGAAGTATATTCTTTTACTTTTCTTAAAAAGTCCTCTAAATGATTACTCATCATTAAGCTACCGCCAATCAAAAAACCGTCTACTCCGGATTTTTCACAGTGCCTTATAAAATGTGGTAGCATTTCAAACGTAATTTTGTCGGGATCAACTAAAATTAAATATGCCGCCCCTTTTGAGGAAATAGTATTTAGTAAATATTCGTAAACTTTCATAGTAGTAGTTATTATAATATATGAATATAAATATTTAAGATTTTAGAAAAAAGAAGACTTTTCAAGAAATTTGACCGTGCAAGTTATTTAGTTTTAGAAACTTAAAGCAAATATAAAAGGATTTTTTTATAAGTTTGAACCGTTAACTAACTAAAACATACCGTATACTAAATAAACTTTATTAGCTAGGAGCGAAATTTTGAGAATAATTGCAAAATAATGTTAAAAACTGACTTTTTACTGACAAATGCGAAAATTGGTCAATTTTGAGTTTTCTGATCTAGTTTATGTAATTATTCTTTCATACTTAAAGATATCCTACCTCGTATAATATCTATCCCCGTAATAGTTACATCTATAATATCTCCAACATTTACTATATCCAGAGGGTTTTTAACATATCGGTCGGCAATTTGCGAAATATGAAGAAGTCCGTCCTGTTTAACCCCAATATCAACAAAAGCCCCGAAATCAACAACATTACGAACTGTTCCTTTTAATTTCATTCCTTCTCGCAGATCTTCCATTTTAAGAACATCGCTTTTTAAAATAGGTTTTGGTAATTCTTCACGTGGATCTCTTCCCGGTTTTTTCAGGTTTTCAATAATATCAATAAGGGTGGGTTCACCAATACCGATTTCCTCCGCCAGTTTTTTTGTCCCTTTTTGATTTACTATTAAAGAAATCATAGCGCCCGACTCTTTAACTTTTGCCATAGGAATGTTCAATTTTTCCAGCAATCTTTCCGTTGCCTGGTAGGATTCCGGGTGAATAAATGTATTATCGAAAGGATTTTCACCATTCGGGATTCTTAAAAATCCTACGGCCTGTTCAAAAGCTTTCTCCCCGATTCCTTTAACTTTTTTTATTTCCATTCGTGAATTAAATTTCCCTTTTTCTTCGCGATACTTTATAATATTCTCAGCTATTCTTTTATTTAATCCGGAGACGTAGGTCAGCAAGGATGCTGAAGCTGTATTAAGATCAACGCCCACATGGTTTACACAACTTTCTACTACGTTATCAAGTTTTTCCATTAATAATTTTTGATCGACATCGTGCTGGTACAATCCAACCCCAATGGATTTCGGATCTATCTTAACAAGTTCGGCAAGTGGATCAAGTAATCTTCTTCCGATAGAAATATTTCCACGTTGACTGGCTTCA
Organism: uncultured Bacteroidota bacterium; assembly: GCA_963748105.1. Taxonomy (GTDB): domain Bacteria; phylum Bacteroidota; class Ignavibacteria; order Ignavibacteriales; family Ignavibacteriaceae; genus JAKAGZ01. Next base: position 76,240 of record CAVVHP010000012.1, read on the forward strand.
AGATCCGGGAATTCCTTTTTTGCTACTTCAGAAGCGGAATACACTGATGCCCCGGCTTCATTTACAATTATGTAATGACATTTTAATTTGTTCCTCTTAATCAGTTCAGCCACAAATAATTCTGTTTCCCGGCTTGCCGTTCCGTTACCGATTGCAATAATCTCAACTTTATGATTTTGAATTAGTGTTGTTACAATCTTAGCGGCTGCTTTGCTTTTATTTTGAGGCGGGTGGGGATAAATTGTATTTCCTTCAATATATTTACCGGTCTCATCTATGACTGCTACTTTCGAACCAGAGACAAAACCCGGGTCTATTCCCATAATTATTTTATCTGATAATGGCGGCTGCAACAAAAGAGCTTTTAAATTGGAGGCAAATATTTCGATGGCGTGAAGATCAGCAATTTCAGTTAAGTGCCCTCTTATTTCTCTTTCGATGGATGGAAAAATTAATCTTGTAAATGAATCCTCAATTGTTGTATCAAGAATTTCCATAAAGTATGATTCTTTAAAATCCAGGAATTTTTTCTTAATACTATTTAGAATTTGAGGTTGCTCAACATCCAACGAAATTTTTAAAACTTTTTCTTTTTCTCCACGGTTTAAAGCAAGAATCTGGTAAGGCTTTATTTTTTTTATGTCTATCGAAAACTCATAATATATCTGATAAATTTCCTTTTTGTCTTTTGCCTTCTGTTTTTTGCTTACTTTTTCATCTTTATTTCTTTCTTTCGTCTTTTCGGATTTCACAATCGAGTTCTCAAGCATATTCTCGCGTACAATTTTTCTGACTTCTGCACTTTCGCTTACGATCTCGGCTATAATATCTATTGCACCCTGCAGTACTTCTTCAGTTGACGCAACCCCCAGTTCTTCATTTATGAACCCACTTAGTTTTTCCTCAAAATTTCCCGAAAATTCAGGGTTTTCTAAAATAAATAAAGCAAGCGGTTCAAGCCCTTTTGCCTTGGCGATTGTACCACGTGTCTTTCTTTTGGGCTTGTAGGGAAGATATAGATCTTCTAGTTCCTGAAGTTTTACGCAGTCCATTATTTTTTGCTTTAATTCATCAGTAAGCTTGCCCTGCTCATCAATACTTTTTAATATTGTATCCCGTCGGTCATTAAGCAACGTCAGATAATTCAGCCTGTCTTCTATTTGGCGTAGATAATCTTCATCAAGTCCACCCGTTTGTTCTTTCCTGTAGCGGGCTATAAATGGAACAGTTGCACCTTCCTGTAATAACTTTATTACAGCGTCAACCTGTTCTTTCTTAATTTCTAATTCTTTTGCAATGATTTGTGGTGCGTTCATAAATTGTCTTTTGTAGTTAAAAAATTATCAGGGATAGCAAACTAAAGCTAAAGAAAAATATTTACCAACTTGATTAAAAAATTCTTTTCTTAAAGAAAAACACGATGAATTTAGTCTTTCTATTATAATTAAATATAGTATATTAAAATAACTGAAATTGAAGGACTAATGATGGAAAAAATAATTATATACGAAAAACCAACCTGTACAACCTGCAGAAAAGTAAAAAAAATACTTGAAGAAAAAGGCGTAGATTTTGAAAAAGTGAATTATTACATCAAACCATTCACTGAATCAAAGCTGAGGGAATTGTTGAAAAAAATGAATATGGAACCGAGCGAATTGCTCAGGAAAAGTGAAAAAGCAGCAAAAGCAATAGACCTAAAAACCGAATCGGAAAACCAGATACTGGAAACGATGATTCTCGATCACGACCTGATTCAACGCCCGATAGTAGAAATGGGGAACAGAGTAATACTTGCCCGTCCACCCGAAAAAATTTATGAGCTGTTTGAATAACCTGATTTTCTGTGGCAAAATTTCAAATAATGAATTATAAAAGTCTTTTATAAGTGTTAAAAAATTTACTTTGACCCCTATATAACTTATTTTTAAGGACTTTATATAAGTAATAATTGAAATTTTAAGACCATTATCCTATAGGGGAATTATGAAAGAGAAAGTAAAATCAGATTTTGAAACCAAGTGCGTTCACTCCGGAATAGACGAATATGAATTTGGCGCGGTAGTTCCGCCGATATATCAGACATCAACATTTAAATTTGAATCTGCACAACACGGCGCCTCGCTTTTTGCCGGTGAACAGAAAGGATACATCTATACAAGGATGGCAAACCCGACTAGTAGAAGCAATGGAAAACGGAATTGCCGAACTGGAAGGCGGATACAAAGCCCTTGGTTGCGGCAGCGGAATGGCTGCAGTTCATACAGTATTTGCAAGCCTGACCGGGACCGGCGATCACATCTTATGTTCGGCGGCAGTCTACGGACCTACAACAACTCTGCTGAATACAGTAATGAAAAAATTCGGTGTTGAATCAACATTTGTTGACACAACAGATGCTGAAGCAGTTAAAAAAGCAATCAAACCAAATACAAAAGTTCTTTATGTTGAAACTCCCGGCAATCCGACACTTGCTATTTCTGATTTGAAAGCAATGGCTGAAATTGCTCATGCCAATAATGCTAAACTGGTTGTCGATAATACTTTTATGAGTCCTGCTTTACAAAGGCCGTTCGAGTTTGGTGCCGATGTAGTTTTGCACAGTCTTACTAAATTCTTAAACGGGCATGCAGATGTGATAGGTGGAATAGTAGTTGTTAAAGATGATGAAACGTATAAATCTTTCCGTAAAGTTTTGAATCAGATAGGTGGAGTGATTGATCCATTCAATTCATTTCTTGTACACAGGGGAATTAAGACTCTTTCAATCAGAATGAAAAAACATTGCGAAAGCGCAATGATTGTTGCTGAATATCTGGAAAAACATTCTTTGGTTAAAAGTGTAAGCTTTCCCGGGTTAAAAAGTCATCCGCAATATGAAGTGGGGCAAAAGCAACACGATGGTCCGGGTGGAATGATTACTTTTGAATTAGAAGGTGGTTTTGAAGCCGGACAGATTTTAATGAATTCAGTAAAACTTTGCCAGCTTGCTGTGAGTCTTGGTGGTGTTGAAAGTTTAATACAGCATCCGGCCAGTATGACACATTTTTCAATGGGCAAAGAAGGACGAGAAGCCGGTGGAATTACAGAAGGTCTTGTCAGACTTTCTGTTGGTATTGAAAATGTAAATGATATAATTTCCGATCTTGAACAGGGTTTGGAAAAGGTTAAAGAAGGAACTATGACTCTGGCTGAAAAAGAGTAGCGGATAGATGATATAAATATGGAATATTCACAGGGAAGCTTAAAGCTTCCCTTTTTTTGTTTTCTCAAATCACGGTTTTTCCTTATTTTACCGGTAATAATCGGGTGTTCACCGATTTTTTCTTTAGACTGTATTAATTGATTTATATGTTTATTCCGGGTAGAAAATAAGTCTATTCAAAGGAGAGTTTTTATGGAAGAGATCAAACAGGAAAATCATCGTCGGAATTATGATTCCAGAAGCGTTGTCGGGTTGATACTCGTAGTGTTAGGTAGCCTTTTCCTGCTTGACAGTATGAACGTAATTGACTTTAACGTTGCGCGAATCATTTTTTCATTTCCGGCAATATTAATGATTATTGGTATTGTTCTGATCCTGAATACAAGCCGGAGACTTCCCGGGGCAATTCTGCTGATACTCGGAATCTTTTTTATGATACCAAGAATATTCCCATGGGTTTATTATGATAATCATATAATTTTCCCGATACTTTTAATTGCATTTGGTATTTACATAATTCTGAGAAAAAGAACACGCAGCAATCTGGAAGGTGAACAAAAACATAATCCTGATGCAGACGAAGCACACTTTAAAGATTACGATGAAATTAATGCCGATACTGTTAATGATGTAGCGATTTTTGGAGGCGGTCATAAAATAATTGTTACAGATAATTTTAAAGGTGGAAATATTACTTCAATTTTTGGCGGATCAGAAATTGATTTGAGAGAAAGTAAACTTGCCCCCGGAACAAACGTTATTGATATTGTTGCCGTGTTCGGAGGATCTAATATTATTGTTCCAGCTGATTGGAAAATATCTATAGACGTGCTGCCAATATTCGGAGGTTTTTCAAATAAGGTGAGAAGGGATCCAGATTCTGTAATTGATACAGAAAGAACACTGCTGATAAAAGGTTTTGTACTATTCGGCGGCGGGGAGGTTAGATCATAAAATAAATATGATTTAAGGCAATGCAATGACTGAAAATCCGATTCTTACTTCGTCGAAAAGTCTGAATCTTTATTTATTGTTCTGGCTGCTGGTTGCAATAGTTTATTTTTGTCTTCTTTATTTTGGGCTAAACGGGAACGCAATATTATCAATTACAGACAGCCTGGTATTTAATATACTTTTAAGCGGACTGGGACTTGCATTCTGGTATCCGGTCCGCTTTATGTCTCTTGATGCAAGTCTTACTAAAATTGTTTTTAATCATCTTGCAGCAGCTGTGCTTGCAACAACTGCGTGGCTTGGAATAGGTTATGCATTTATAGCTTATATTATAAATCTTGGTCCAACGTTATACATCTTTTTTTCAGAGTACACTTGTCTGGAGATTTCTTCTCGGAATACTTTTTAATCTTTTAATTACTTCGTTCTATTATATAATTATATATTATTCAAATTTTAAAGAAAGAGCTGTTAGAGAAACTGAATTAAAAAATCTTGTTACAGAAGCTGAATTGAAAAATCTAAAATTCCAGATAAATCCTCATTTCATTTTTAACAGCTTAAATTCAATGAGCGCACTTACGGCAATTGATCCCGATAAAGCAAAAAGTATGATTCTGAAACTTGCTGATTTCTTACGTTATACACTGGCTAATAATGAAAAGCAGAAGAATAAACTTAGTGAAGAACTAAAAAACATTAAGCTTTATCTTGAAATTGAAAAAGTAAGATTTGAAGACAAATTTGAATTTGTGGATGAAGTCTTACCCGAATGTGCCGGTGTAGATGTTCCAAATATGATTTTGCAGCCCCTTTTTGAAAATGCGATTAAGCACGCAGTTTATGAAACGCTAAGCACTGTTACACTGACTTTAAAAGGCCGGATTGATAAAGATTTTTTGGTAATTACTTTAACAAATAATTTCGAAGAAGAATCCAAAGGGAAGAAAGGTGCAGGTATAGGGCTTAAAAACATTGCCAACCGCCTGGAACTTATTTATGTCCAGAAGGATTTAATGAAAGTTGAGAAAGAGCAAAATATTTTCAGGGTAACTTTGTACATTCCTGTGTAAATTACGGTAAAGAAATATGTCAGAGATGAAAGATAAAATCAGAGTAATTATAATTGATGATGAAAGTCTTGCAAGGTCAATTACAAAAAAGTATTTATCTAGCAGGACTGAATTTGAGATAGTTGCAGAATGCTCCAACGGTCTGGATGCCATAAAAAAGATAAATGAAGAAAAACCCGACATTATCTTCCTTGATATCCAGATGCCGAAAATTACCGGTTTCGAAATGCTGGAACTGTTAGAGAATCCTCCGATTATAATTTTTACAACTGCATATGATCATTACGCTATCAAAGCATTCGAGGTTAATGCTGTAGATTATCTCCTTAAGCCTTTCAGTGAAGAAAGATTTAACGAAGCTCTTGAAAAGACACTTGTTCATTTAAAGGAAAAAACCAGCCAGAACGAAGCCATTCAAAAATTAATTGAAAAGAATGATGAAAAAGTTGAGTACATAGAGAGGGTCATAATAAAAGATACCGGGAAAATAAATATTGTCCCGGTTGATAAAATAAAATGGCTTGAAGCTCAGGATGATTATGTGATGATATATTCGGAGAGCGGAAAATACTTAAAACAGAAAACTATGAAATATTTTGAAAACCATCTTGACCCAAATTATTTCGTAAGAATTCACCGTTCATATATGATAAGTATTGATTTTATCAAACACCTGGAACAACAGGAAACTGAATCGTATAAAATCATTCTTAAAAACAAGACAGAATTGCCAGTTAGTAAAACCGGGCTTTCAAAACTGAAGAATATTCTCTGAGAATATTTTTCCTCACGATTATTGTCGAAATAGCATTTTATCCAGGTTTGCCGTGCACTTCATTAATTTAGTTTGATGGTCTTGCACTGTTTGGAACATCATGTTATATTCTTTTGCCTATAATACTTTTCATCTCACGCGTTAATTACATATTTGTCATTCATAACAAAAGGAGTGTACTATGAAAGGATTATATCATGTACTCTTTACCATATTGCTGTGTTTTTTCCTGGTTCAGACTATTTCTGCCCAAAATATGAAGGGTAAAATGTCTGGTCAATCATCATCATTTGTAAAGTTGATCGTCGGTGATTTGCAGCAAACTTCAGGTAAGATTATTAGCCTGGCAGATGCAATGCCGGCTGAAGATTATAACTGGAGGCCAATGGAAGGAGTAAGATCGGTAAGTGAAGTTTATGTGCATATAGCGCTGACAAATTATTTTCTCCTGTATTATTTCGATATAAAAATGCCGGATAACATGGAACCTGGCTCTGAAAATACAAATCTTGAAAAAACAATTACCGGTAAAAAAGAAGTAATGGAATTATTAAAAAAATCTTTCGTTGCCACACAAAAATTTCTTGATAATTACAGCGGCGCAGATTTAAATACAAAAGTGGAACTACCATTTGGAAAATTTACCAAAGGGCAATTATTAATGATTCTTACAGGCCATGCGCATGAACATCTTGGACAATCGATAGCGTATGCGAGGATGAATCACATTGTACCCCCTTGGTCCAGAAAGAAATAAATCAAAAAAAGTCCCGGCTTTATCCGGGACTTTAACATTCTGTTTGAATGACCATTACTTTAATTCAATAGGCTTGTATTTCTTAAAGATTGTAAAACCAGCATTCTTAATTGTTTTTTCGAATTCTGCAACGTCTGTGCTGTAAAGTTTATTCATATCGGATAAAATACTCTCTTCAAGTTTTTTGACCTTATCATATTTTACCAATGCGTTTTGGTATGGTGCGTCCAACGGGTAGAAATTTAGGTAGCCCGCCATACCCAACTCTGAAGTAAGAATACCCGTCTCATCAGGTATTCCAACCGACGTTGAATCTGGCGTTATCCTGTTCGCTAGTTTTGTCAGCTTCTTCTCAAGTTCATCGGCTTTTTTCTTTAATTCTTTTGCCTTTGTTGTATCAAGGTTTGCAGCAAATTCCTTGACTGTTTCAATGGCTTTGTATGTCTTTTTAATCTGTTTAAAAGCTTTTGCCGCAGTTTCAGAAATCTGGCCGATCTTATTATTAAAGTCGTAGTGAGCTTTTAACTTATCATATTCTGTATTAAATCTCGGGTCACTTTTTACGTTAAAGCTCGCCGACATTTCCTGGTCACCAGCCTTTATTTTTACAGTATATTTCCCCGGTAGAACCATCTGGCCCGGTCTGTCGTTTTCTTCCTTGTTAACAGCACGAGGTCTATCCGGGGCTTTTTCTCTTAAATCCCACGCAACACGATTGATACCGTTGTGGAAAGTACCTTTAAAAGTTCTTATTAATGTTGAATCTACATTAAATATTTGAATTGTCGCTTTTTTCTCTTTTTCTGTCCCTTCAAGTGAAGTGATGCTGTCAGGCACACTCAGGTAATAAGTAAAGTAAGCTCCGTACATCCTGTTCTGACCCTTAAACTGATCGCTGCTTGTAAACCATGTACCGTCAATAGTAGCGCGGATAAATTCTGTAGCATCATTTACGTGAAATAAATGAGATTTACTTTTTAGTATTTGTTCATTTAATTCTCTCAGGGGTGTAATATCATCGATTATATAAACGGCTCTTCCATAAGTGCCTATCACAAGATCGCTTTCTCGTTTCTGAATTGTCATCGCCTCCATCGGTGCTGTAGGCAGTCCGTGCGTCCATTTCGTCCAGTGTTTTCCTGCATCTATACTGAAGTACAGGTTGAATTCGGTACCAAGAAACAAAAGATTTTTATCAACCGGATCTTCTTCAATTGTAAGAGCATACCCATCTATGTTATTTGTTACCAGACTTTGCCAGCTTTCTCCGTAATTATGTGTAACAAATATGTAAGGTGTCCAGTCGTGTCTCCTGTGATTTTCAAAAACTACGAATGCAGTGGCGGCATCAAATTTTGAAGCTTTTACTCGTGGTATCCATGTTCCGGCGGGAACCATTTTTGAATCGACTAGTTCAGTCGAGACAAGAGTCCAGGTTTTTCCTCTGTCTTTCGTTAGCTGAAGGTTTCCGTCATCGGTTCCAGCCCAGATTACTCCCTGTTTTACAGGGCTTGGTGAAATAGTCAGAATAGTTGTAAAGTTTTCTGCGCCGGTCGCGTCTATAGTAAGGCCGCCACTTTCACCCTGTTTTTGTTTTGTTGTGTCATTGGTTGTAAGATCCGGGCTGATTTTTGTCCACGTTTTTCCCTTGTCTGTACTCTTGTGAATAAACTGGCTTCCGTAATAAATAGTTGATGAATTAAACGGATCAATTGCAAAAGCAGTATTCCAGTTATACCTGTCTTTTACATCAGATTCTGTCGGGCGGATCAGTTTATACAAACCTTCTTTTAGATTGTAATAATAAAAATAGCCTTCCTGCGACATCGAGTAGCCTGCATCAGGATTATCTGGATCAGCCTGTATATCGAATCCGTCTCCGTCTGTCAGCGATTTCCAGTCTGAATTATAAATTCCATCGGATTTATAACTTGTAGAAGGTCCCCTCCAGCTTCCGTTATCCTGCAGTCCACCGTAAACATTATAAGGTATTTCATTATCCACTGAAATGTGATAATACTGGGCCAGCGGCAGATTAGCCGCAAATCTCCAGGTTTTTCCCCGGTCGTGGCTGATAGCTATTCCACCGTCATTTCCCGCAATTAAGGTTTCTCCGTTAGGTTTTATCCATAATGCGTGGTTATCAACGTGAATGTTTCCCTGAATGTTATGAAAAGATTTGCCTGCGTCTATGGATTCCTCCAGAATAAACTGAATTCTATAAACTATATTTTCATTTACAGGGTTAACCATAATTCTACCAAAATAAAAGGGACGAGGATTAACATTCTGTTTTGAATTTACTGTCTTCCAGGTATAACCACCGTCTTCGGATCTTAATAGCTCACTTTTTTTCGCCTCTACCATTGCGTAAACAATATTTGGTTTATTAGTAGAAATTCCTAATCCTATTTTGCCAAGCTCTCCATCTGGTAGGCCGTCTTTATCAGTAAGTTTTTTCCAGTGATTACCTCCGTCTACTGTGAGATACAATCCACTGCCGGGTCCCCCGGATTTAAAGAACCACGGCCATCTTCTGTGTTCCCACATAGACACAATAAGTTTATTCGGATTAGACGGATCCATTATCATGTCCCCAACACCCGTTTTCTCATCTACATATAGAATCTTTTCCCATGTTTTCCCACCATCGGTAGTTTTATAAACACCCCTGTCCTTTGTATATCCCCAGTTTGTCCCAAGTGCTCCCACATAAGCTACGTCCGGGTTCGTAGGATCTAGCTGAATGCTTGAAATTGTTTCTGTTTTATCCAATCCCATGAATTCCCATGTTTTTCCTCCGTCTAAAGATTTATAAACGCCTCTTCCTACACCTGCGCTGTTTCTAATATTTGATTCACCCGTGCCGGCCCAGATTATGTCGGGGTTTGCCTGGTAAATTGCGATAGCTCCGATTGATGATACCGGCTCTTTATCAAAAACAGGTTTCCAGTCAGTTCCTCCGTTTATGGATTTCCAAATGCCCCCAGTAGCCGAACCAACATAAATTATATTCGGATTTTTATTAACGGCGTCTATTGCGGATATTCGTCCACTCATTCCTGCGGGACCTATACTCCGGGCATTAATTCCCCTGAAAAGGGAAGTATCAACCTGCTGAGCTTTTACAGCAACCAAAAATATCATAGCTAAAACAAATGACAATAGAAGAGGGGTTCTTCTTTTCATGGAATCTCCTTTCCGGATGTTGGATATTGTTTAAAAATTTGTTTCGAAGTTGAAAATGGAATTTAAGAAATAATTTACATCACTTGCCAGTTTATTTTTTTAATAGATGGTTTATTAAGTTAGCAGGAAAGATGATATTCTTAATGCTTTTCTTTTCAGGAAACCTTAAATTGCCCATTATTTCATTTGATATAAATTTATAAATATTATTTAGCCGGGAAAAAAATGATACTCGACAAAGATCTCCAATCAATACAAGAAGCACGTAATCTTGCAAAAGCTGCCAAAGAAGCGCAGCTTGAATTCCAGCACTTTGAACAAACCCAGGTGAATAAAATTGTAAAAGCTATGGCTGACGCTGGTTACGCTGAATCGGAAAGGCTGGCAAAAATGGCTGTTGAAGAGAGTGGCTTCGGAAAGTGGCAAGACAAGCTTATTAAAAATCAATTCGGTACCAAAAATGTTTACGAATCGATCAAAGACCTGAAAACCACGGGGGTTGTTGCTATTGAGTCTGATGGGAAAATTGTAAAAATTGCTGTACCTATGGGAGTTGTATGTGCGCTTGTGCCATCCACGAATCCGACATCAACAGCAATGTTTAAAGCGTTGATTTCTTTAAAAACCAGGAACGGAATTGTAGCCAGTCCCCATCCGCGCACAGCCAGATGCACAGCGGAAGCATTAAAGGTTTTGTCGAATGCGGCTGAGAGTGCGGGTGCACCTAAAGGATTGATACAATGTTTGAGTAATCCTACCCTTGAAGGAACAGAAGCTTTAATGAAAGATAAAAACATCGCCGTTATATTAGCGACAGGCAGCAACCCTATGGTCAAAGCTGCCTATAGTTCTGGTATACCTGCGTATGGTGTGGGCTCAGGAAATGTGCCGGCATTTATTGAAAAAACGGCTGACTATAAGAAAGCAGTTGCTGATATTATTTACGGAACTACGTTCGATAACGGGACTCTTTGTTCATCGGAGCAGGCAATGATTGTTGATCATCCTCTCCGTGAAAAAGTAATTGATGAGGCAAAAGCAAAAGGAGCCTACTTTGTAAATGAAGAAGAAAAGAAAAAATTAGCAAAAGCAATTCAAACTGATTTCAGGATAAACTCGACAATCGTCGGGCAATCTGCTGAGTTCATCGCAAAGTATGCCGGATTCTCCGTTCCCGAAAATACATCTGTTCTTATTGCGGAATGCACGGAAGTCGGGAAAAGTGATCCGCTTTCCATGGAGAAGCTCTCTCCCATACTGGCTTTTTATACTGTCGATGGTTGGCTTGAGGGTTGTCATCGCTGCATCGATCTTTTAAGATTTGGAGGAATTGGTCATACAATGGTAATTCATTCCAACGACCAGGGAATTATCATGAAATTCGCACTGGAAAAGCCGGCATTCAGAATTCTTGTAAACACGGTTTCGTCAATCGGAGCGGTTGGCTATACAACAGCTCTTAATCCTTCCATGACTCTCGGACCCGGTACAATAGGCGGTTCTATAATTTCAGAAAATGTAACAGCTAAACATTTAATGAATATAAAAAGTCTCGCATTTGAGGTTAATCCAGTTAACAAAGGAAATAGCGTTACTTCGTTTAAAGTTGATAAAGTGCATCAGCGACCCTCATCTGAATCAAGTTCTTTAATGAAGGAAATTGAAGAGAGGCTTAAGGCCAGAGCGGGAAATTTCCCGCAACGTGATTCATATCTTCCCGTAAAAGGTCCCGATTTTAAACCGGTCGAAGAAATTGTCACTTCTGATAAAAAGAGTTTGACAAAAATGGTAAAGACACTCGGAACGGGCATTACAGAAGGCGATGTTATTAAAATAATAAAGGAATTTAAACTACCATAATATGCTAGTTTTATACTTATCAGAACCAACTTTTATTACTCAGTGCACAACCTCGGGATATATTTTCGGAAATTTTTTTATTACAGCCCTTGCAATTACTTCCGCCGATTCCCGGTAGCTGAGAAGATGAGTGTTCAGTATAAGATGATAGTTAACAGGATTATCGATTTCCTTATAAAAATATGATTTCAGGTAATTCTTTCGAGCCTGCTCCTCTCTTTTAATATATTCATCGGCCTGTTTGAAAGATAAATCGAAATATTCCTGCACGTGTTTTATCCTGGCTTCCAGTGGCGCTACCAGTCTAACATGAAAAACATTTTTTAGCTTTGCGGTAATGACGTTTGCACCCCTTCCGACAAGTATAACATTTCCTATTTCAGCGAGCTTCAAAATAGTTTTTGAAGTTTTTTGTACAAGTGTCCAGTTGGATTCATTAAACCAGAAAAAATCCTTGATAAGAGTATCAACGTTTGAGTACTTGTCCTCTATTCTGAGGCCTGCAAACATTTCCGGAAGATTATAATCGGCAAGTACTTTTTCTATAAGGTTTTTATCGAAATATGTCCACTCACATTTTGCAGAGTGCTGATTCATTATCTCTGTAAAGTTTTCGCCGACCATTGTTGCCCCTGCTCCTGTCTGACGAGAAATTGTTACTGTCGGGAAATATCCTTTTATTTTCAGATGTCGGTTAAATTCATCGTTGTGAGTAGAATGGCATTCTATATATCTTCTGCATTTTTCGTAAGCGCCAAGTGTTTTCATAATTCCCCCCGCAGTTAATCTGGTAAAATATAATTTTTATTAATCCAAATAGATATGTCAAAAAAGAGAATTGTTGAATTTTTAAACGCTGAAATATCCTCTTATTTTTTCGGAAAGCAGGCCGTTTGTTTTAGTGTTTACAAATTCATTTTTATTCGGCAGATAATTGTAATCTTTTTCCCAATCTGAGATATTTTCTGTGATTTCATTTACTGCGTTGCAAATGAAAATAATCTCTTCATTTGTCATTGTGGGGTGAATTGACATTCTTATCCAGCCGGGCTTCTCGGAAAGATCGCCGTGATTTATTTTTTCGGTTATATGTTGTGATTGTTTGTGGGTAACGTGAAGCAAATAATGACCATATGTACCTGCGCAGGAACACCCGCCCCGCATTTGTATTCCATAACGGTCATTTAATAACTTTACTATAAGATTATAATGAATGTTTTCAATATAAAATGAAATTGCTCCAAGCCTGTGTTCAATATTTCCGGCTAGAATGTGAAGGCCCTTTATTTTTTTCAATCCCTCAAAGGTCATCTTCACGAGTTCTTCTTCGCGGGCCCTTATATTTTCAACACCCATCTGTTCTTTTAGTTTTATGCAGAGTGCTGCCTTGATGGTCTGAAGAAATCCCGGTGTACCGCCATCCTCTCGCGCTTCAATGTTTGAAACAAATTTGTGTTGGCCCCATGGATTTGTCCAATCAACAGTGCCTCCGCCAGGATTATCGGGAACCATATTTTTGTAAAGCTTTGAATCAAAAATTAATACTCCGGGTGTTCCTGGCCCACCCAAAAATTTATGAGGTGAGAAAAATATTGCATCAAGCTTTTCCATTGGATCTGAGGGATGCATATTAATTTTTGCGTAGGGTGCAGAACAGGCGAAATCAATAAAACAAAATCCTCCATGCTCGTGAACCATCTTTGCCATTTTGTGGTAAGGCGTTTCTATTCCTGTAACGTTTGAACATGCTGTAAAAGCGCCGATCTTTAATTGTCTGTTTTCATATTTATTTAGTAATCTTTCAAGGTCGTCAAGATCTATAAGCCCTTCCTTTGTGGGTTTGATAACAATAACTTCCGCAATTGTTTCTAGCCACGAAGTGTGATTGGAATGGTGTTCCATGTGAGTAACAAAAACAACGGGGCGTAATTTTCCTTCCAGCTTAACAAAAGAACGTAATTGTTCCGGTACCTTTAATCCGAGAATCCGCTGCCATTTATTAATCATTGCAGTCATTCCGGAACCCGCTGTAATTATTGCGTCATCTTTTGACGCGTTAACGTGATCTTTAATAATTTTATGAGCTTCATGGTAGGAGAGTGTCATCTGTGTACCTGTCTCACTCGATTCTGAATGAGTGTTACCGACAAGTGGTCCGAACAAATTACAAATTTTTTCTTCAATTGGTTCGTATAATCTTCCGCTGGCTATCCAGTCAGCATAAATTATCTTTTGTTCACCGTAAGGAGAAATAAATGTTGCGTCGTGACCAACAGTTTTTGTTCGGAATTTTTCAAAATATTTTTTAAGATCGCCCATCCGTGCTCCAAATGGAAAAACAAAATGTGCATCAAATATAATGATTTTGGAAATGCTTTTCAGCGCTGTATTTATAACAAAATTAAGCCTACTGACTATTACAGGACGCTTAGACTGTTTTATTTTAACTTGGCTCTTTTTTTTCTATTTTTAACCAATCAATTAATAAAACCCCATCTTTATGAAATATTTAATCGGTATTGACGGCGGCGGAACAGGTTCATCCTGTGTAATTACCGATTCGGACGGAAAAGTATTATTTCATTGCAAAGGGGGCCCCACCAATTTTCTAAGATATGACATAGGGGAGGTTTGTAAAACTACATATTCATTAATCAATGAATGTAGAAAAATCCAAAATATTTCGTTTAAAGATATCGGGGGCGTTGTAATTGGTACAGCTGGAGCAGGAAGAAAAAAAGACGCGCTCTTTCTCAAAAAATATTTCAGGAAATATCTCAGATCAAAAAAGATATCCATAAAATCGATTGAAGTAGTTGATGATGGAATTATTGCGCTTGAAGGAGCTTTCTCAGGAGGGCCCGGCTGCATAATTATTTCAGGGACAGGTTCAATAATCTACGGGAAGAATCAGAAAGGAAAATATTTCAGACTGGGTGGGTACGGAAATAAAATTGGCGACGAGGGAAGTGGATACTCAATTGGTAGACAAGGTTTAAATGCAGTTGCAAAAAGTTTTGATGACAGAGGTAAAAAAACTATTCTGACTGGTTATTTAAAAAGAAATTATAAAATTGATACCGGCCAGGATTTGATCGATAAAATTTATCGTGGAAATTTTGATATTGCATCCTTTGCTCCTTTTGTAATTAAAGCAGCGATGAGAAAAGATAAAATTTCAAAAAATATTTTAAACAATGAAGCAAATGAGCTTTTGCTGCATATAGAAGCCATGATAAAATTACTTAATAATAAAATTAATGTAGCTTTACTTGGTTCTCTGATTTCAAATAAGAATTTTTATTCTGAATTGTTAAAGAAAAAGATAATCAAAGAGCTGACAGGTATTAAAATTGTTAAACCGGAAAACTCTCCTGAAATCGGTGCGGCTTTAGTTGCCCGGCAACTTATTAAAAAATGACCTGCTTATATTTTTATGATTTATAAAGAATGAGAACCAATTAAATGACAGGCAAACACATATCCGCACGCAATTCCTGGAGCTGGGTCCCGTCTTTATATTTAGCGGAAGGGCTTCCTTACATAATTGTAATGTCGGTTTCAGTCATTATGTACAAGAGGCTGGGCCTTTCAAATACTGACATTGCATTGTATACGAGCTGGCTTTATTTGCCGTGGGTGATAAAACCGCTCTGGAGCCCGGTTGTTGATATACTGAAGACCAAGCGCCTGTGGATAATCTTAATGCAGTCATTAATCGGTATCGCATTTGCAGGAATTGCATTTACAATTCCGACATCAAATTTTGTACAGTACACTCTTGCATTTTTTTGGTTGATGGCATTCAGTTCTGCAACACATGATATAGCTGCTGATGGATTTTATATGCTTGCTCTTTCTGAACACGACCAGTCTTTTTTCGTTGGAATCCGTTCAACATTTTATCGTGCTGCTATGCTGACCGGAAACGGGTTGCTGGTAATACTGGCAGGCTATTTTGAAAACTCACTCGGGAATATCGCTTATGCCTGGACTATCTGTTTTTTTATTCTCGCTGCCTTATTCGCAATCTTTTCAATTTACCACCTTTTTATTTTTCCCTATCCTGCAAAAGATAAACCAGTAGTTAGCGATAACAATAGGAGTTTCATAAAAAATTATTTCAGTACTTTTATAATATTTTTCAAAAAGAATAAAATTGTTATTGTTCTCGCATATATTTTGTTTTACAGACTAGGAGAGGCACAGCTTGCAAAAATTGCTCCTCTGTTTCTGCTTGATTCAAAAGCAGTAGGAGGGATAGCACTAGCAACTGAACAGGTGGGATTTATTTACGGAACTATTGGTGTTATATTCCTGGTGATTGGAGGAATTGCGGGTGGGATAGTTGCCTCAAAGAACGGATTGAAATACTGGATCTGGTGGATGGTAGCTGCAATTAATATCCCTGATCTTGTCTATGTATTCCTTTCCTATACTCAGACATCAAATTTGTATTTAGTTAATGCTGCGGTTGCACTCGAACAATTCGGGTATGGATTTGGTTTTACGGCCTTTTTGCTATTCCTGATATTTGTTTCAGAAGGTGAGCACAAAACTTCTCATTATGCAATTGCTACCGGTATTATGGCACTCGGAATGATGATACCCGGAATGATAAGTGGATGGATGCAGGAAAAGATTGGCTACCAGCATTTTTTCATATGGGTTTGTCTTTCAACCATACCGGCTTTTATTTTAACAAAGTATATTCCGCTTAATTCTGAATTTGGTAAAAAAAAGGAAGTCGCCTGAAATGTTGAAAACTAAAAAATCGTACCTGTTTCTAATTTTATTTCCAATGCTGATTGCATGCGCGGAACAAAACGGAGGTAATAAAAAAGAAGATGGGAAATGCGACTTTTCAAATGTTGAAAAGATTGTAAATAATGCAATAAAAGATTCAGCTTTCCCGGGGGCCGTTGTACTGGTTGAAAAAGACGGTAAGATAATTTTCGAACAAGCGTTCGGACATTTTACATATGATAAAAATTCAAGCCCTGTGAAGTTCAACACTTTGTTTGATCTCGCATCACTTACAAAAGTAATTTCAACAACCAATTGTACTATGATTTGCATCGACAGGGGATTATTCAAACTTGATGATAAAGTTTCAAAGTATATACCTGAATTTGCAAAAAACGGGAAAGAGAATATTAAAATAAGAAACTTACTGTTGCATAACAGTGGACTTCCGGCGTTCAAGCAGTATTACAAAATGTACAATAATCCCAAAGATGTTTTAGATGATATTTTTGCCACTAAACTTATTTATCCAACAGGTACAAAAACTGTTTATTCTGATCTTGGAATAATTACTCTCGGTAAAATTATTGAACGAGTTACTGGTATGGAACTAAATAAATTTGCACAGAAAGAAATTTTTGACCCTCTTGGGATGGAAAATACAATGTACAACCCTCCCGATTCTCTAAAGAAAAAGTGTGCACCTACAGAGCTGGATAATTACTGGCGGCATAAGCAAATACAGGGAGAAGTACACGATGAAAATGCATCTATGCTCGGTGGAGTGGCAGGGCACGCCGGACTTTTTTCCACGGCAGAAGATATTTCAAAAGTATTGCAGATGCTTTTGCAGAAAGGAAATTATAACGGCAGGCAGTTAATCAAACAGAAAACGGTTTCATTATTTACAAAACGGCAATCGGAAGTAAGTACCAGAGGGCTTGGCTGGGATACAAAATCACGGAAGGGCTCTTCAGCAGGTGATTTATTCAGTGCGGATTCCTACGGGCATACCGGATTTACCGGAACTTCTGTCTGGACAGATCCTGAAAGAAAACTATTTGTAGTCTTTCTAACAAACAGGGTTTACCCAACGAGAGCTAACCATAAGTTATACAAGGTTCGTCCTGCTCTTCATAATGCTGTGATAAGAGCTATAGAGAACAAATAAAATATTAATCAGTTTTATCAATTCAATATTAGCTAATGTTTAAAAAATTTTCCACAAAAAATTTCCTTTTCAGCTTTTCCCTGCTGATTCTATTCTCATTTTTTCCTTCAGTGTTAAATAATGGAATTGACGATATAGAATTACAATCAAAGGAGGAAATTAAATATCCTTCTGTATTCCCGTTGACCAATGAGGACGAGGATTGGATTGAAAGTAATCTTGCTAAGATGACAACCAGGGAAAAGTGTGCACAAATGATTGTGCCGTGGGTTTTTGGAAAGGATTATTCAAATGATTCACTTGGTCTTGCAAGGATGACACACTTTGTAAAAGACCTTAAAGTAGGTGGATTACTTTTTTCGAGCGGAGATGTATTTAACGAAGCGATTGATATAAATAAGATGCAGAAGATCGCGGACATTCCGCTGTTGATTTCGGCTGATTTTGAATCCGGTTTGGGAATGAGGTTATCGGATGGGACAGGCTTTCCATACAATATGGGTGTCGCAGCAACAGGTGATCCGGAATTTGCATTTGAAATGGCAAAAGTCATATCAGCTGAAAGCAGGGCTATTGGGGTGTTCCAAAATTACGCCCCCGTAGCGGATATTAATAATAATGCCGATAATCCTGTTATCGGTATACGCGCGTATTCAGAGGATAAAAATATTGTGGCAAAATATGCCGGTGAATTTATAAGAGGATCCCGGCAGATTGGTATTATAACGACAGCAAAACATTTCCCCGGTCACGGAAATACTAAAATTGATTCACACATTGATCTACCGGTAATTGAAGGGGACAGCACGTATTTGTTTAATAATGAAATTTATCCTTTTAAACGAGCAATTAATAATGATGTGCAATCTATTATGGTAGGTCATCTCGTCGTTCCCGCCCTGGAAGATAATGATAGTCTGCCCGCAACTCTTTCCTATAAAATTGTTACTGACTTATTGAAACAAAAACTCGGATTTGACGGGCTTATTATAACCGATGCAATGAATATGCAGGCACTTACAAAATATTTCCCGGAGGATACTGCGGCTGTAATGGCGGTTAAAGCTGGTAATGATATTTTAATAATGCCGCCGCATGTAGAAACCACGATAAATGCGTTGGTAGATGCTGTTCAATCGGGTGAGATTGATATACAAAGGATTAATGAGAGTGTAAGAAAAATTCTTGCTGCTAAAAGATGGCTTCAACTTCAAAACAATAAAATTTCCAATATTGATGATATCTGGGAAAAGATTGCTACCAAATCGAGTCTGGCACTTGCTTCAAAAATTGCTGATAAATCTATAACGCTTGTAAAAAATACGAGAAGGGTAATTCCTATAAAGTCGGGGAGATTTGAAAAAGTCCTGTCTGTAGCATTCTCTTCTGGAATAGATGAAGACTCAACGCTGGCTTTTCAGGAAGGGATAAAAGAAAATTTTAAGAAAACCAAAATTTATATGCTTAATAAAAAAAGCAAAACCAGGGAATATGACAGAATATTAAGAGACGCGAGGAAATCAAAACTTATACTTGTACCATATTATATGCGCCCTCCTTCCGATGAGGATTCACAAAAATTATTCATAAAATTTAAAAAAGTAATTGACAAATTATTGGTTTCAAGGGCACCTGTTGTATTAATAAGTTTTGGTGATCCTTATTTATTATCAAGATATTCAAATGCTAAAACTTATTTATCAGCTTTCAGCGATGCACCTGTATCTCAAAAATCTATGTTAAAAGCTTTGTTTGGTAAAATTGATATTTCAGGCGAGTTGCCTATATCAATTCCGAACACTCTGTACAGAAGAGGATACGGAATAAAGCTTAATAAATTGGACCGGACCGGGGAAAGCTTTTAATCATAAATCAGGAATTTGATCCTGTAAAATTTCAGGATATTCTCAAAAATTGGGTTTCCTGAGGACATAGCCCGCAGTAACGAGTTAACTAATTTACAGATACAGTGAAAATTGCAAATCTACTAGTTTAAACCAAAACACCTAATTCTGTAGCTTTCATAATATAACTAGGCTCGGAATAATTGTATCACAATAAAACATTTCCAAGCAGTTTATCTCGAAATATA
The DNA here is from genome assembly GCA_963748105.1 of uncultured Bacteroidota bacterium. Taxonomy (GTDB): domain Bacteria; phylum Bacteroidota; class Ignavibacteria; order Ignavibacteriales; family Ignavibacteriaceae; genus JAKAGZ01. Next base: position 96,062 of record CAVVHP010000012.1, read on the forward strand.
CGCCCTTCCCGTATACATTCAGAATATTATTAAAATTCGTATAGCCCAAATTGTAGCTTTTTTGTCTGAAATCGGTTCTTTTAACCGCCTATTTTGCCGTTAATCGGTAAAAATGTCTTTGGTATAGATCTTGACCTTGTGCGGAAAAGAACATTGAGGTAACATATGAAAACTGCTAATACCAATACCTGCAACAAAAATGAAGCTAGAACAGAGTATTTACATTTAAAATCAAATGGTAAGGTCATGAATACAGGAATTAAAAGAAGCAGGAGATTCAGCGGTAATATTACCAGTACTGAAAATCAATCCAGAATTATTCCCTTAAAGCAAAATGATGATAAATTAGATTTTGAAAAAAGACGTGAAAGTAGAAATGGTAATAATGTTTCTAAATTAGAGTATGATGACAGAATTTTTGTCACTGTGAATTCCACGTCTAGATTTATCAAAGTATCAAACATTCAATGTATTACTGCAGAAAAGGACTACACATACATTTGTACAGCAGACGATAAAAAACTGCTGGTATTGCGTTCTATGATTGAATGGGAATCAAGACTACCAGGTAAATATTTTGCCAGAATTCACCGTTCCACTATTGTTAACCTGGACTATATTGAAAAAGTTGAAAAGTGGTTTAATTACGCATACAACGTTTATATTACTGGCTGGGATGAACCATTTCAGATGAGCAGAAGGTATGCTTCAAAAATTAAAGAAAGATTCAGATAATTATTATAAGACAGTTATAGAAACTAACTGGTAAATTAACACTCTTTTTTGTAATCTTTACACATAAATTTTATACATAAATCTTATGTGTAAAGATGCACTTTAATTTCAGTAATATTTTTATCTCCATTTCCCTAACATTTTTAATGTTTATTTCATTTTCCTGTGATAATAGTTCGAACCTTGTCTCGCGGGAATCCACCGGTCCAGTAGCAGGGGAGACACTATTATTTTGTAATGGTAAAGTAACACCCTTCATTGAAACTGTAAAAAACGGACCTCCTGTTAATGTCGGTATAGCTTTTCAGGGGGATATAAAAGGCGGTATTGAATCAACGAACAGTATATTACTTTATCTCAAATTTACTCCCACAAATAACAATTCAATTTATGATCACGTTACATTAAGATGGAATCCATACGGTACTGTAAAAACGGGTGGATTTTCTTCTTCATATATCGCGGTTGATTTTAATCTGATTAACGAAAACGAACAAAATACAATTGTAGAAGGAGACTCAGCTAAAAATTATAAGCAGCCGGCTCCTGAAAAAATACCTTCAGAGTATAAACTATTAAAAAATAGTGCGACCGATAATTTCGGTGTTTTGTTTTATGATTCCACATCCAGTGACATTATAAATGGTAAGTTATCCAAAGAATTAACATATGGATTCTTTGATGGGGAAATAGTTTCACACGAAGTAGTTTTTACTTTCGATTATCTAAAGTTGGTCTCAAAATCTGTAGGTGAAATCAAGCAGCCTGCGATTTATCCAAAAGCAGGATATTATCCGGCTAAATATGTAATCTCCTATGAACCAACAAAAGATACAATTTCATTAACTGATTTTATAAAACATTAGGTCTAATTTAAATAGGGAGAATTTATGTCTTTGAAAAAATCTCACGATAAAATGATTGCCGGTGTGTGCGGTGGAATTGCAGAGTGGCAGCAATGGGATCCAACAGTTGTAAGAATTGGTTATGTCCTTCTTTCAATTCTCAGCGCGGGATTTCCGGGAATACTCGTTTATATAATTTTAATGCTGATTATGCCTCCGGCAGATTCTAAATAAAAAATAGTGAGGAAAATAAAATGAATTTTATGCCATTTATTATTTCTGTTATACTATTTATTTATTCGCCGGGATGTAATCCGAATAACAGCCAGGAAGGTGCTGCTGATAATATGGGAATTACATTCCCTTCGGGTTTTCATATCGGTATCTTTGCGGATAATATTGACGGCGCACGCGCAATGACAATAAGTCCCAACGGAACCTTGTTCGTTGGTTCAATGGGGGAGGGAAAGGTTTACGCTGTCATGGACACAAATAGAGACTACAATGCCGATGAAATAATTACGATCGCTTCCGGTTTAAATTCTCCTAACGGAGTAGCATTCAGGAATGGCTCTCTTTATGTAGCAGAAATTAACCGGGTTTTAAGATTTGATAATATTGAAGCTAATCTGTACAACGCGCCTCAGCCGGTTATTATTAATAATAATTTCCCTTCTGATGCTCATCACGGATGGAAATTTATAAGATTTGGCCCTGACGGCAAATTATACGTTCCTGTTGGTGCACCCTGTAACATTTGTGAAAGACCTGATCCATATGAATCAATAACAAGAATGAATCCAGACGGTTCAGGATTTGAAATTTATGCACGTGGTATAAGGAACACAGTTGGTTTCGATTGGGATCCCCGGACAAATGAATTATGGTTTACGGATAACGGAAGGGATATGCTTGGAGATGATATCCCGCCGGATGAATTGAATCACGCACCAAGAAAAGGAATGAATTTTGGCTTCCCGTATTTTTACGGAAAGAATATTCCTAATCCTGAATTCGCAAATGCCGGAAAAGATCCATCAAATTATACGCCTACTGCGCAGGATCTTGGTCCTCACGTAGCTTCACTCGGAATGAGATTTTACACGGGCAGTATGTTTCCCGCAGAATATAAAAATCAAATTTTTATTGCCGAGCACGGAAGCTGGAACAGGAGTCAGAAAATCGGATACAGAATTACTCTGGTTAAACTTGAAAATAATGAACCGGTAAGTTATTCGGTTTTTGCAGAAGGCTGGCTGAAAGGAGAATCTGTTTCAGGCAGACCTGTTGATTTGCAGATTATGTCGGATGGCTCTATGCTTGTCTCCGATGATTATGGCGGCAGGATTTACAGGATTAGTTACTCAAAATAAGTTTTCTGAATGTGTCCTGATTTCATAACGAGTCATCCCGAATTTATTTCGGGATTAGGTAAACTTTTTACGATTCTGAAACAGGTTCAGAATGACAAAATAATTTGATGTCCATTATAATGAAACCAGGACACGATTCATCAATAACTCATATTAGTAAGTTTCACCTTTCCTCTGAATATCCAGTAAATACTAACAGTATAAGTCAGCACAAAAGGAATTCCGATCATCGCGATTATCAGCATAATGTTCAATGTTTTCTGTGATGAAGCCGCATTGTAAATATTCAAACTTAGTCCCGGATTCGGGTTTGAGATAACAATGTTCGGAAATAATCCTATTGCAAACAACGCAAGCAAAAATGCAATTGAAGCACAGGAAGATAGAAACGCGTAGAAATCTCTTCCGTGAGTAATTTCCCTGGGGATGTTTGCAACCGCCAGCATATTCAGCAAAGCCACAATAAACAGGTATGGGTAATCTTTAAAATGCTCTGTCATATGAGGCACGTAGACAAGAGTTGCCATAGTTGTGGTGATATAACAAATTGCAAAAAATATTATCGAGTTATTTACCCAGCCTCTCATTTTATTGTGAAGTTCTCCTTCAGTTTTCATCACACCATAAATTGCACCGTGCATCATAAATAAAGCAACGGTTGTAATTCCTACTAAAACTGTGTAAGGAGTAATCATACTTAAAAAACTTCCTGTAAATTCTTTGTGTGCATCAAGGGGAATTCCGGTAATAATATTTCCGAGCGCAACACCCATCAAAAAGGCGATTAGAATACTCGATAAGCTGAACGCAACATCCCACATTTGTCTCCACCATTTCATCTTCTGTTTACTGCGGAATTCAATTGCCACCGCTCTGAAGATAAGCACGAAAAGCAGAAGCATAAAAGCTGTGTAAAATCCCGAAAAGACAGTTGCATAAACTTCGGGGAAAGCAGCAAACAATGCGCCTCCGCCGGTAACCAGCCAGACCTCATTTCCGTCCCAGACCGGTCCGATTGAGTTTATAAGCAGTCTTCTTTCCGTATCTTCTATTACAAATAAATGAAGCGCGCCTATTCCGAGATCAAAACCATCCAGTATGGCGTAGCCGGTTAGCAGGACCCCGATTAAAACAAACCAGATAACATTCAAATCAAATTCCAAACCCATTTTCAACTCCGGTGATTTATCTATTCATTGAATAATTGTTTTTGATGTTCATATTCAGAATCAATTGTATCATAATCTTCAGGACCATGTTTAATTTTCTGATCGAGCAGGAAAATAAACAGTATAAACAGAAGAAGGTAAACTATAGAAAACAACACAAGAGAAAATACAATCTGGTTCGCCTCTACTGCTTTTGACAAAGCCTCTGAAGTTCTGAGCAGTCCGTAAACTATCCATGGTTGTCTGCCGACTTCAGCTGTTATCCATCCAACCTGGTTGGCAATCTGTGGTCCGAGAACGGAAATTACAAAAATCCATAACAGCCATTTGTGATTAAACAAGCCGCCCCGCCACCATAATATAAGTCCAAGTAGACTTATTGCTATTAATGCAAAACCTATTGCTACCATTAAGTGATATGTCTGGAAAACAATATTTACAGGAGGACGATCTTCTGGCTTAAATGAATTTAACCCCGTTATCATATGATCGAAATCTCCTGATACAAGATAGCTTAGCATTCCCGGAATTTTAACTCCGAAGTTTACTTCCTGCTTATCGTTATTTACCCACCCGAATAAATAAAGAGGAGCAACAGCCGAAGAATCGTAATGAGCTTCCATTGCAGCAAGCTTTGCCGGCTGATTTTCACTTACACCAACAGCGCTTGCATGTCCGGTGTAAAGCTGAAACAGCGAAGCAAACATTGCAAAAACAAGCCCGATCTTTAACGATGATTTTGCAAATTCTAGATGTTTATTTTTTAAAATGTAATACGCACTTACGCTTATAACCAAAAAAGCTCCTGCAAGCCATGCACCTGATAAAACGTGTGAAAGCCTGTCCATGCTGGAAGGATTAAAAACCACTCCCCAGAAATCTGTTACCTCGGCACGTGCATTAAGCCCCTGTCCTACTATATGAAAACCAGCAGGAGTCTGTTGCCACGAATTTGCAACTACAATCCACACAGCACTGAGCATTGAACCAAATGAAACCATGATAGTTGAAAAGAAATGTGTTTTAGGTCCGACCTTATCCCATCCGAATACAAGTATTGCAAGAAATCCCGATTCGAGAAAAAATGCGAAAATACCTTCTGCGGCAAGCGCACTTCCGAACACATCTCCTACAAATCTTGAATAAGTAGCCCAGTTTGTACCGAATTCAAATTCCATTACAATACCGGTAGCTACACCCATCGCAAAGGTGAGTGCAAAAATCTTCACCCAAAATTTTGTCATTTTTTCATAGAGAGGATTTTTTGTCTTCAGGTACATCCCTTCCATCAGTACGAGTATAACACCGAGCCCGATGCTTAAGGGGGGATAGATATAATGGAAACCTACTGTAAAAGCGAATTGTAACCTGGCGAGAAATTCTGTAGTCATCGTAGATCACCCCTTGAAAAGAATAAATAATTCGTTGTATAAAAATAAGGAAAATTAAGAGGAAGTTAAATGTTGAGGATTTATACAAAATTAGGGTTAGCTAATTTCGTCCTAATTTCATTTATAAAAAGTATTCTATTCTGTAATTCTGATTTTTTCAGAATCGGCTTTAAAATACTATCCCGAAACGAACCTGCCTGACCGCAGACAGGCTCGGGATGGCAATTTAGAAATTTCAATTCTTTTTATTTTCTTCTTCAACCTTTTCCGCGAACCGGTCACTGAATTCACGGATAAATTTTGAAAGTTCGTTATTTGAAGTAGAACGGAGATAGGTATCTGACATTTTTCTGAAAACCTGCAGGAAGAATGTGTTCATATCATTTATTAACATTTCGTTTGTCCATAAATCTATGGCAAGTGTCATCTCTTCCTTTTTGTCCCAGATAGAAAGCATCATCGCTTTTGCTTCTTTTTTTCCATCGAAGTTTGCATCTGTTGCTTCCCATTCAATTTTCTTCGGAACGTTTTTATCGTCGAGTTCAACTGTAAAATTTATTTTTGTATTTTTAGGCATAATCTTCATCTATGATTATTTATTTTGACTGGAGAATAAAATCAGTTGTAAATCCTGATTAATATTCTTGATATTCGGCATATCCTTTTTCAACAAGCAAGTCATTTACGTTAATAAAATCATCTGCTTCATCGAATATCCAGATTTCACCAAGATATCTACCGTATTTACCTTTTTTATCCTTAAATGTTCCAAGAATTACCTTTTTCCCGAGGATTAGTTCAATCAAAAAATCTCTCGATAATAATCCTTTATCTCGATCTCGCCCTCTGATTTCAGGCGCATTTATCCTCATGAGCTGAATTTTTTCACCGTGTATCCAGGTGTGTAAACCAAGGTCAATATCAACGGTGCAGGTATTGCCGTCATAAACAGAGGTTACAACCGCATTATACTGGTAAAGAACGTTTTGCATCTTTTCACCTTTATTTTGGGTTTATGTAACTCTATTTTTAGAAAGGCCTGTGATTAAATTAAGCCGGAGATTTAAAAAGGAATATAAATGAAAAAAATAATTATCCCAATCTTACTTACGGCAATTTTTATGTTTATTGCTTTTTGCAACATAACCCACGCCCAGGGAAAGTTGGGAATTGGCGGATACATTGGTGGTGGGTTACTTAGCGGCGATTCGCCTGATGTAGGGAGCTACACTTCTTCATTATTTATTGAATTTAAAACTCCTTTCAGTAATTCAGTTTACCCCAGGATAAGTTTTATTTACACACAGGACTTCAACCGGCTTGTGCCCGGCTCTACTAAAAAATATTTTCCGTTCCTTAAAGGTTTTTCATTAAAAGGGGTTGCTTCACAGAATTTTTCTGAAAACTATTTTGTGGAGGAAGGCGCCGGGTTTATTACTCTTAACGATCACACATTTTATAATTCTAATGAATGGAATTTCGGCGTTGTTACGTCTCTGCTCGTCGGTTTTGACCTGCGGAACCAAATGAAGGATGGTTGGAAGATAGGCGCCGGTGCTGAGTTCGCGTTTTCCTTCGCCAATACTTTCGCTAAGTATTATTCATTCCATGTGCAGGCGGAGTATCTTTTTTAGCAATTTTCCCCTGTGTCTCCCGGCAAAGTGGGACTGGCAACCCGGTTGTAAATTCGTATTTAGTTTTTAATAGTTTTAAGGAAAACCAATGAAATTCGACCTGGAAAAATCAAAAGAAATATTGGCACAAACCCTATCCACTTTAAAGATAATGCTATCGAGTTTGTCAGGTGAGTGGATAAACAACATTGAAGGAGGTTGGCGCTTCGGGCAGGAGATACAATCGTGATTTTATGCTCGAGATTCTGGAAAATAGAATTGGAAATCCACAGGAGGATAAATGGGAGACAAAAGATTTTTATTGTCTTGAGATAGCTCCGGATAATTTTCTATTAACCGACACGTTGACCCAGCCGGAGAGAGTTACAAGAAGAGCGACAATCTGGAGTAGGTACTGTTCCGACTGGAATATTGTTTATCACCAGGGAACAATTGTCGGAGATTTGTAGCCGGATAAATCAAAATATAATAATGTAAATCAGTTCTTAAATATTTAATGGTTAAATAAATTATGAGGGCTTCTAATATGGATTTCAATAAATTGCTTGAATTTAAATATAACGGCGCACGTACTATGGTGCTGATGCACGAGGCGCATTTAACATCTTTGCTTGAAACGTGGAAGCAAGCGAAAAAACAAAACCTCGCGCTACCCGAAACTCCAAACCCGGACTACAAATCTCTTGACACCCTGTTGAAACATATTTTCAGAGCCGCGCGCGGATATATGACATGGATGTGCGATAAATTAAATCTGCCGGATCCTGAAATTAAAAAGGTGCCCGAAGCAGATGTTATTGGAAAAGAAGCGGACGCGTATCTCGCGCACCTGCTGGAAAAATGGCGCCTGCCCCTAACCAAAGTTGAGAGGGATAAATTTGAAACCGGAACTTACAAATCTCGCTGGGGAGTAGAATACTGCATCGACGCGATGCTGGAACACGCTGTAATGCATCCTATACGCCACGAGTACCAACTCAGGCAACTTATGCGAAACCAGACGGCTTAAAATAAAAAAGGGACGCCTTTTTCAAAGCGTCCCTTTCAGAAAGATAAATCTATTATTTAATTCTTCCGTTCTGTAATTCGTCTGCAATCCTTACATCTTTAAAAAGATTCCTGATTACTTCAAGTAATGCGTTTGAAGTAACTGAAACAGTTCTGTTTGCAGATGTATCGAAAATAAAGTTTCCGGGGAGACTTTCGACGTTTCCATCGAATGCCAATCCGACTACCTGAGCATTTTTATTTATAACAGCGCTGCCTGAGTTTCCACCGATTATATCATTTGTGGAAACCATATCCATATGTGTCGAAAGCTTGAAATCTGCCGGTGGATTTTTCCATCTTGTCGGCAGTTCCCAGTCCTTGCTGTTAAATGAATAATACCTGTCATACATTCCGTAGAAAGTAGTGAAAGGCGGAGCCTGTGTTCCATTATAATCGTAGCCTTTAACAACACCATCAGAAATCCTTAAAGTAAATGTAGCGTCAGGTGGAATTGAAGTTCCGTAAACTTCAAACAGAGCCTTCCCGAGTTCCTGGTTGTAAGTTGCTTCCTGGGCGCTAATTTCTTTTGTCTTTTTCTTCAATTCAGCTTTTCTTGCTTCTGAATTTTTGACAAAATAAATGAATGGATCATTTGAGTTTAAGATTTCATCGGCACCTTCGTCTGCCAGTTCTTTAATTTTTTCAGGAGATGTCAGGTATGAATTGTCCAGTGCATATTCAACAGCTTCATTTCCGGTATTTCCACCGGTTAAATGTTGAACCAAAACGTTATTCATACCGAGATTTTTTATCATATTGTCAATTGTAAAACCAAGCAGCATATTATTTTTCTCGGCATCAAAATTTGTCGGGAAAATATGTGCTATAGTAGAATCAAGTTCAGCACCTTTATAAAGATCTGATCTCTGATCCTCGGGTTTCTTAAGTTCATTAGCAAGATCAATCATTTCTGAAGCCATTGTGAAGTACTGAGGTGAAGAGAACGGGCTTGTAGAAAGACCGTAATTTTCGCTTGCAATTGCCCTTGCTTCAGCGCGGGTTTTAGCAATTTTATTCCAGATATCTCCATATTTAGCGTTCAGATCTGGATCTGAATGAACTGCTTTTTTAAATGTATTTTCAAAATCGATTTTTTTCTGCATCAAAATCGGATCTCTTAAACCTTTTAACATTCCTGAAATTGCTTTTTCAGAATTTGAAAGTCCGAAAATTGTGTTTTCAAGTTCTGATCTTCTGTCAGGATGATTTTTTAATAATGTTTTGTAAACATCAATTAATCCGTGGAGCAAATTGACAGCATAAGGATAAGAAATGTCCCTTGTATATTCGAGTTGTGCAACTGTATTAAGGCGTGCTGTTCTTCCGGGGTTACCAACAACAAAAACAGGTTCTCCTACTTTTGCCCCGTTTGAACTGAATTTATAATAATTGTCTATCTTCATTGGTTTTCCGTTTTCATCATAAGCACGGAAAATTGAGCAGTCCAGATCATAACGAGGATAAGTGAAATTATCAGGATCGCCTCCGAAATATGCAGCGCCTTCTTCAGGAGCAAAAACAAGTCTTATATCGGTATATCTTTTATAACCGTAAAGTGAATATTTACCACCGTTAAACAGAGTTACAACCTGGCATTTTAAACCGGTTGCTTCTTCCTGTGATTTTTCAAGTTCTTTAATTGCTTTATTCGTGTTTTCGGATTTTTCTTCAGGGGTCATTCCTTTGTCAGCAGCAGTCTGTATTTCATCAGTTACATCTTTAATCAGCACAAGCTGATCAACATACAAACCGGGGACAGGTCTTTCATCTGCAAGTGTAGCCGCAACGAAACCGTTGTCCATTAAATCTTCTCCCGGTTTTGAAACCTGCGTAATACTTCTTCTGCCGCAATGATGATTTGTTAATATTAAACCGTCAGCAGATACGAAAGAAGCTGAACAATAGTTTGCAAACCTGAGCGCTGACATTCTTACGTTATTAAGCCAGTCTTCGGAAGGTTTAAAGCCGTATTCACTTTCAAAATAATCCACCGGGGGATAATCAAAAGTCCACATTTTACCGGTATCAAATTTCCCGGCTTTAACTGTGTCCAGGTTTAGCCAGCTATATGAACCATCTTTTGAATTATCCTGTGCTTTTACAGAAGTATAGCCTCCGGCAACAAACAGTAAAGCTGCGACTGTCATAAAAAGTAAGGAAAGTTTTCTTAGGTGTGTTTTCATTTTATCCTCATTTAGAATTAACGGATATTGTTATATAAGAGAAAATTAGGTTTAAAATAGAAATGCCCTATCCCGCTGTTTTACGGAATAAGGCAATGATATTGTATTTATTTTCTAAAGACATCAGAATATTCAGAGAGTATTTTCCAGTCCGGCTGAAAACCGGCAAAAGAATTATTTTCTTGCCCCTAAAGAGAACGTTTACCGCTGGTTAAATGTAAGAATCGGGCTGATAAAGTGGTTCTATTTCCCATTCATCTTCTATGGTACCTACGCAATGCGAACATTTGGGAACATTAAAAACTACTTTTTCTTCACTGGTTGTTGCTCTGACAAAATTTAAAATAGTTCTGCAACTTGAGCATTGAACAATATGCGAAGTAGTTGTCTTTGAACTGCAATCAGGACAAATGAAACCTAATTCACCCGGTGTCTCATCAGGGTTGACCAGGAAAATTGAATTGCATTTGGAGTTATTGCATTTTGCGAAGTGCCATTTTACAGTATCCTTGGTAGCGATAGCAGTCTCCCATTTATTTATTTAACTATCAAACATAGTTAGTTATTATTAAAAAATCTATTGAAAAATTATTCCCTTTAGTTGACTTTTCTGTCAAGATTGAAGAAATATATTTGTTATTTTATATATTCAAATTTAATTGTTTATCTTCCATAGATAAATACAATAATAATTCTAGGATTTATTTTAGAACTTTAAATTTTTTATTTTCGCAAACTCTTCGGGAGCCAGTAGTTATGGATAGAATTACTTCATTTAAAGCTTATGATATCAGGGGAAAGGTACCATCTGACGTGAACGTTGATCTTGCATATAAAATTGGCCGCACTTATGCGCATTATATAAATGCAAAAAAAGTAGTTATCGGGTACGATGTCAGAAAATCTTCCATTGAGCTTTCAAAAGCTTTGGCGCAGGGACTTACGGAAAGCGGTGCCGATGTAGTGAATATAGGCCTTTGCGGTACAGAAATGATTTACTTCTCTACACCTTATCTGGAAGCAGACGGTGGAATTATGATTACTGCAAGCCACAATCCGCCGGAATATAACGGAATGAAATTTGTCAGGCAGGGTTCCGTTCCGGTTGGGTATAATTCAGGATTAAGTGATATCGAAAAAATGATTCTTAATGATGATCTTGGAAAAAAAAGCAAAGAGCCAGGTAAGGTCTCGAGCGTTAATGTAATGAATGCGTTTATTGAAAATCTTAAAAAGTTTTATGATGCAGAAAAAATTAACCCGCTAAAAGTTTTAGTTAACGCAGGTAACGGTTGTGCAGGACTGGCTCTGGATAATTTGGAAAAAAATCTCCCGATAAAAATGATTAAAATTCTGAATGAACCCGATTCAGAATTCCCGAACGGTGTACCGAATCCTTTGTTGCCGGATAACAGGCAAATGTCAATTAATGCAGTGATAGAAAACAAAGCTGATCTCGGTGTGGCCTGGGATGGCGATTATGATCGTTGTTTCTTTTTTGATGAGAAGGGAAATTTTATTGAAGGTTATTACATAGTTGGATTGCTTGCAAAATCAATCTTGAAAAAACATCCCGGTGAAAATATTGTGCATGATCCTCGTCTTGTCTGGAACACAATTGAAATAGTTGAGCAAGCAGACGGAAAAGCTGTTCAGTCAGTCAGTGGCCACGCGTATATTAAACAAAAAATGCGCGAAGTTAATGGAATATATGGCGGCGAAATGTCGGCTCATCACTATTTCAGGGATAATTCATATTCTGACAGCGGAATGATTCCATTTTTGTTAATTCTTCAGCTGATGTCGGAAGAAAACAAAAAACTTTCTGAACTTGTTGAAGCAATGATTGAAAAATATCCATGTTCAGGGGAAATAAATTCCATAATAAATAATCCAAAAGAAAAACTTGAAGAGATTGATAAAAAATATTCCGGTGGTAAAAGAGATTATTCTGACGGACTTAGCGTTGAGTATGAAAATTGGAGATTCAATTTAAGAATTTCAAATACCGAACCGATTATTAGATTAAATGTTGAAAGTCGAGGCGATATAAAATTAATGAAAGAAAAAACGGAAGAATTGCTGAAAGCTATCAGAGGATAATTAAAAAGGTGAGTCTCAAATAAAAATGAGACTCACCATAAAATTATTTATTGGAAGTTGTTACCTCAACTTTGAATGGAACTTTTAATTTTTCCCACACAAGTTTTATCAATGCCGAATTATTATTTCCGGCTTTCTGGACATTCATATCGCTGAATGTATATTCCATCCATTCCTGCCAGTAATTTATTTTAACAGGTTTTACTTTTATTCTTATAGCATCCTGAGCTTCATTATAAGTAAAAGCCCCCCACTGATCCGCTACTTTATTAAAAATTAATGTCCATTCATTTGGAGATGGGATTGCAAAAAAACCGTAAGATCCGGCTTTAAGTTTTTTGCCTTCAATCATTACATCTTTACTGAAAGTAATTTTTGTCGCTTCATTTGCACCTGCCCGCCACACTTTATTATAAGGGACCAAACCTCCCCAAATTTTTCTTCCTTTTACTCCGGGACGGCTGTAACTGATTGTTACATCTGTAAAACCAATCGTTTGTGTAACTGAGGCTTTAGGACTAATTCTAACCTGAGGTTTTTTATCCTTCCCGTTTTGTGCATTAGATAAAGAAATTAGTAATAAACTAAAGCAGATTATCCACACAAATAAGTTTATTTTTAAGGCTCTTGATAACATCTGAAACTCCTGTTGTTTTTATCCAATATTAAATTCGGATCTGGCTACGAGGCTTAATTTAATAAAACAAAATAATAATACAAATAGTGTAAAATAAGTTTTTAAGAAATCCCGAAAAGGAACAGAAATAACAGGGTTTTGTATACCAGTAAGGATTTCATTTACATTATTGCAGAGCAGTTGAATTAAAAGTATTTTTATAAAGAATAAATAGGAATTTTATGAGACTTTTATTTTCACTTCTATTGATAAGCAGCGTGGCTTTTGGTCAATCAGTTGTTACTCAAAAAGACAAAAATTTTGCAAATCATATAAAACGGGTTTGGGCAAAAGTAAATAAATCAAATTATCAAAATCTTTTTGCAGAGCTAACAAAAGAATGTGATGAATATTTAAAGAAAAATCCTGATACAGTTATAAAACCGGGAATACTTGGTTATGTTTTTGAAATGAAGGCTACAATCGGGAAAAATTCTGATGAGGTAACACAAGCTGCTGAAAAACTTTTAAAGTATGATAATTCTGTAAAAACCAATATACGTGTTGCCCAGGTATTAATAGAAAAGAAAATTGATGACAAAAAAGGAATTGAGGTGCTTCAAAAAATATTGCCGTCTTTAAAACACGGGCAGCAATTTTACGATGCACACTTATTACTGGCTGCAGGAGAAATGCATCTGAAAAATTATGAGGGTGCAATGCAATCTCTCAATGAAGCTATCAAATCTGATTCCTCAAGAATTGACGGGTATAAAGGATTACTTGATGTGATGAAAAAATCCGGTAATACACAAAATCTGGTTAAAGTTGAAAAAGAAATTAAAAAACTGGATATAGACCCTAATATTAATGTTGATATTTCCTCTCTTTCATTATTTGATATAAATAAGAAGGAAATAAAATTCAGCAATTTTAAAGGATCTGTTGTGGTGATGGTTTTCTTCAGGTTTGATTGTCCGTATTGTAAAAAAGATATGCCAGTATTAAAAAAACTGATAAAAAAACATCCGGATGTAAAATTTGTTTTTATTAATCTAAATGAAACTGTCTCAGAAATTAATAACAGGTTTCTTCCAATGAAGGAATTTTCTTTTCTCAGGGATCAGACTATAATTCAGTTTACCAACATTTTTGATAAAATTCTCGATATAACGATAACACCACAAACTTTGATCGTTGATAAAAATTTGATAGTAAAATATAACTACAGAGGGTATCAGGAAAATTTTGAACAGAAATTTGAAGATAATCTTCAGGCACTAAGATAAAATTTTATAAGAACTTTTTTAGAACATCAACTGTTTTGTCAATTTCTTCCTTTGAATTATAAAAGTGTGGCGACATTCTAACCATACCTTCACGAACAGAACAGTTTACATTGTTATTTGCGAGGTGCTCAAATATTTTTTGTGAGTCATCATGTTTAAAAGTGACAATCCCCGAAAGATTTTCTTTCGCACAACCGTCCAGCAGAGGAATCAGGCCGATGTTTTTCAGTGAACCTGAAAGATAAGATGCGTTAGCAATTACCTGGTTCTCAATTTCATCCCAGCCAAAATTCAAGAATAGATCGAGGGAGCCACGAAATGCGAATGCACCAATGTGTGAAATTGTGCCATTCTGATATCTTGCCGCAGTTTTTAGTGGCGTAAGCTCATAGTGCAGTAAATTCCAGGCGTCTTCAACTGAAAGCCACCCAACATATCGCATATCCAGTTTATTCTGCAAATTTTCAGTAAGATAAATAAAAGCGAATCCCTGCAGACCAAGTAACCACTTTTGCGAACCGGAGGAAAGAAAATCAATTTTACATTTTTTTACATCAAGTCTTAATGCGCCCAGTCCCTGTATGGCATCAACAGAAAATATGATTCCATTTTCACTGCAATATTTACCAATTTTTTCAAGATCTACTTTATAACCGGTTAAGAATTGTACAAAACTAATGGACACCAGTCGCGTTCTCGGTTTAATATTCTCAATAATATCTTCCGCAGAAACAATACCCTTGCGCGATTTTACCATATCGATTTCAACGCCATCTTTGCGGAGATTAAAAAACGGGTAAACATTAGCCGGAAATTCCAGATCATTTAATAATATTCTGTCACCCATTTTCCATTTTATGCCTGAGGCAAGAATGTTGATTCCGTTTGTTGTGTTATCTGTATAAGCTATTCTTTCTGCCGGGCAGTTTAACATTGTACCCAGATCGTCCTTTGTCGATTTAACAAATTCACTTACTTTTGGAAAATTATCAACCCACTTAAAACTTCTTTCTTCCGTGTATTGATTAATCTTTTCTGTTACTGTGGTTGGTAACGGGGAGGTTGCAGCGTGATTAAAGTAAATTAAATCTGTCTCTGTATGTGGAAAGAAACTTCTGGCTTTTTTAAGATCCATATAACGTGCCTGTAAATCGTTAAGAAAAATTAACCTATCAACATAAAATAATAAAAAAATCATTACGGCATTGCGACCTTATGTCTATTTTATGAATAGGCTCTTTTGATATTCATGAGTTTAATAGTTAGATTTTAATTAGTTAATTCGGGGGAAATTTGGTTAAACAAGCCCATTATAGCTTAATAAAAGGCGGGGTACTGAATGAAAACTGTTAAAGCTTCAAAACACAAAGAACTAAAGAAGAAGGACTTAAGATGGATATGCAATCCAAATACATTTGATTTTCAAACAACAGACGAAATTGAACCTATTGAAGGAATTTTGGGCCAAGAAAGAGCATTGCAGGCACTCAGAATTGGAGTAGAGTTAAGAAGCCCGGGTTACAATATTTATATAGCAGGTCTTTCAGGAACAGGAAAAGCAACTACAGTAAAAAAAATTCTGGAGAAGGTTGGTTCAAAATGTCCGTTGTTATATGATTATGCCTACGTAAATAATTTCAAAGATCCGGACAGACCTATGCTTTTGATTTTTATGAAAGGGAAGGCAAAAGTATTTAAGCAGGATCTTTACTCCTCAATTGAAATTCTTAGACAGAAAATTCCCCAAGTTCTTGATAATCAGCACTATGTTAATCAGAAGAATAAGCTTATAAAACAGTACACCGAAAAAGAACAAAAACTGATGAGCACCTTCCAGGAAAAGCTTAAAAAAGAAAATTTTCAGCTTGGACAAATTAAGCAAGGTGAGACGGCAAGACCGGATATTATGCCGATTATTGATGATAAACCTGTGCCGGTTTATCAGCTTGAAGAACTTATTCAAAAAGGAAAAATTTCAGAAGACGAGGCGAAAGAAATAATTAATAAATACAATGAACATCAGCACGAGTTACAGTCTCTTTATAAAAAGGGAATTACAATCAGTCAGGAATTTCAGGAAAAATTACTTGATCTTGAAAAAAAATCTGCAAGTGAGGTTGTAAAGGGAATTATTGAAAACCTGAAAGAAAAATATACAGATAAAAAGATCAATAATTACCTGGAGCAAGTTGAAGAAAGTGTGCTTGATAATTTACAAGCTTTTAAAGGGTCAAAACCGCAGGGCGAAACAAGTCCGGAAGGTTTTATGATAGATTATTTCAAAGAGTACGAAGTAAATGTTATTCTCGATAATTCAGAATCGAATTACTGCCCGGTAATTATTGAAACCTCACCTACCTATGTTAATTTATTTGGAACAATTGAAAAACTTAATGACGGAAGAGGTGGCTGGTACAGCGACTTTACAAAAATAAAAGCCGGCTCTATTTTACGTGCAAACGGTGGTTACCTTGTCCTTAATGTAAATCATCTTTTTGAAGAACCGGGTGCGTGGAAAATATTAAAAAGAGTTTTGAGTTACGGGAAACTTGAAATTCAGGATATGCAGAATGTATTTCAGTTAACGACATCAATTTTACAGCCGGAGCCAATTGAAGTTGACACAAAGATAATTCTGGTCGGTAGTAATTCAGTTTATTCTGTCCTCTCAGATTATGAAGATGATTTTAAGAAAATGTTTAAGATTAAAGCAGATTTTGATTATGAGATAAAAAGGACTGATGATGTATTAATAGAATATGCACGTGTTGTTAAAAAAATGATTAAAGAAGAAGGGCTGTTAGAATTTGACAAAACTGCTATTGCACAATTGATAGAAATTGGCGCGCGCTATGCCGGACAAAAAAACAAGCTTACTACACGATTTTCAGTAATTGGTGACCTTGCACGAGAGGCAAATTTCTGGGCAAAAGAGGATGCGGTTAATGAAGTAACGGCCACACATGTCATAAAAGCCTATTATTCATCCAGGGTAAGACACGGAATGATGGAATCGAAAGTAAATGATATGATAGAAGAAAATATGATAATGATATCTACCGAGGGCGAAAGAGTAGGGCAGATTAACGGGCTGGCTGTTTATGGAAATGACTATTATTCCTTTGGCAGACCAACCAGAATTACCGCGACTATTTCTCTAGGAAGTGGAAACATATTAAATGTTGAACGAGAAGCCGGAATGAGTGGAAAAACCTACAATAAAGGTGTGTTAATTATTACCGGTTACTTTAAAGAAACATTTGGAAAAGAACATCCTCTTGCTTTTAACGCTAACCTGGTTTTTGAACAATCATATGGCGGGATAGACGGGGACAGTGCATCCTGTGCAGAAATATTTGCGCTTCTCTCAACTCTTGCTGAAATTCCGATAAACCAATCAATTGCGGTTACAGGTTCGCTAAATCAGAAAGGCGACGTTCAACCAATAGGAGGGGTGAATGAAAAGATTGAAGGATTCTTTGATGTCTGTAAATCCAGAAAGCTAACTGGTAAACAGGGTGCAATTATTCCCATTCAAAATGTGAATGACCTTATGCTCAGGGATGAAGTTGTTGAGGCTGTTAAGAATAAAAAATTTCATATCTGGGCGATTGAAAGAGTTGAAGAGGGAATTGAAATTCTGACCGGTGTAAAAGCAGGTGTACTTAAGGGTAAAAATTATGAACCGGGAACTGTGTTCGGATTAGTTGAGAAAAAAATCAAAGAGCTGTTTGCAAAATCGAAACCTAAACCCGCCCAAGCAGCAAAGGCAAAAAAGACAATTAAAAGAAAAACACCATTGAAGAAGAAAAAATGAATAATCAGTTAATTGAAAATTATGCAAAGACGAAAATTCTGTGTACTCTTGGTCCGGCAACAAATAAGGCGGAAATAATTGAAAAATTAATTGTTACAGGGGCAGACGGTGTACGACTCAATTTTTCCCACGGGAGTTACGACTCTTTCAAACATCTTTTTACAGAGCTTGATAAAGCCTGCTTGGATGAACATACACCGCTCTCAATTTTAATTGATCTTCAGGGTCCAAAAATCAGGGTAGGCGAACTCTCTGAACCCGAAATAGAAATTTACCATGGTGATAAAATTGAAATTACTACAGAAGATGTAAAAGGCACGAAGGAATTAATTTCAACTTCTTACAAATCCCTGCCCGATGATGCACTGGTGGGAGACAGGCTTTTAATTGATGACGGACTTCTGCGTTTGCGAATAATAGAAATAAAAAAGAAATCTGTTGTTTGTATTATAGAAAACGGCGGAACCCTAAGGCCTAAAAAAGGGATGAATCTTCCCGGGATGCGGCTTTCGACCGATTCTGTAACTGAAAAAGATTATGAGAATCTTGAATTCGCTCTTGATTACAGGGTGGATTATGTAGCACTTTCTTTTGTAAGAAGTGCGGGCGATATCTCACTCCTGCGCGAATGGATGAAGCGAAAAAATAAAGTCCGCCCAATAATTGCAAAAATAGAAAAGAAAGAGGCGTGGGATAATTTTGATGAAATACTGGAACTTGCTGACGGGATTATGGTAGCAAGGGGAGACCTCGGCGTTGAACTGCCGCCGCAGGAGGTCCCGATAATTCAAAAAGAAATTATCAAAAAGTGTAACCGGAAAGGCAAACTTGTAATTACCGCGACGCAGATGCTTGAATCAATGATACATAATCCAATACCTACACGCGCCGAGGCATCCGATGTTGCTAATGCTGTACTTGACGGAACCGATGTGGTTATGCTTAGCGGAGAGACAGCGATAGGAAAGTTTCCAATTCAAACGGTTCAGATTATGAATGACATTATCGAAAACACTGATCCGTACTTTAAACCTATTAAGGAAGAAGAATTTGAAATACCCGAATCAATAGAAGAAAATCTTTTTGATTCAGTTGGCAGGGGAATAGTCTCAATGAGCAGACAAATAAATGCCGCGGCAATAGTGGTCTTTACATTCCAGGGGAGAACAGCAAGTAATCTTTCCAAGTACCGGCCTAAATCCAAAATTATTGCAATCTCGAATAGTTTTGATACTATGAACAAACTTTGCCTTTACTGGGGTATTACATCAATGTTTTTCCCGGATATAGACAAAGAACATCTTGCAATTGATAAGGTCAAAGGAATGTTACTAAAAGCAGGTATTGTTAAGGAAGGAGATGTTGTCATTTTTGCAGCAGGTGCTCCATATTCAGAAAAAAGCAGGGCTAACTGGCTCAGGTTCGAAGTAATATAAATTTTTGCCTTTAAGAATTAACAATTTCATTTTACTATACTAGTAATATTCCACTCAGAATTGTTGTATATGAAAGATGATATTACCAACAGAAAATATGAAATTAGCAAAATGGTGGGAGCCTGCTGAAAAAGGTAAATTACTTTGCACACTTTGTCCACGCTATTGCAAAATTGGTGATGGTCAGCCGGGGTTTTGTTATATAAGGCAGAATCACGGTGGCAAACTATATACAACAGGTTATGGTCATCCAACAGGATTTGCAATTGACCCGATAGAAAAAAAACCACTAAATCACTTTCTTCCCGGTACACAGGTATTAAGTTTTGGGACTGCCGGATGCAATCTTGGCTGCAGATTTTGTCAGAACTGGTCAATCAGTAAAGCAAAGCTTGATGAACTCAATTCGACAGAAGCATCACCAGAGTATGTTGTTCAGCTTGCAAAAAAGAATCGCATACCTTCTATAGCATTTACTTATAATGACCCAACAATTTTTGGCGAATATGTAATTGATATTTCTAAAATTGCACAGGAAGAAAATATTAAATCCGTGATGGTTACAGCCGGGTATATTGACAAAGAAGCAAGGAAGGAAGTTTATAAATATATTGATGCGGCTAATGTTGATTTGAAAGGATTTACGGAAAAATTTTATTTCAAACAAACTTTTTCTTCTTTGGAAGATGTACTGGATACACTAATCTGGTTGAAAAATGAAACGGATGTCTGGATTGAAATTACAACATTACTTATTCCCGGCGAAAATGATTCTTCAGAAGAGATAAAAAATGAATGCGGTTGGATATTGGAAAACATTGGCGATTCCGTTCCTTTCCATTTTACAGCATTTCATCCCGACTTTAAAATGTTAAACAAAGAAAGTACTTCGGCGAAAACACTGGAGCGGGCAAGAAAAATTGCACAGTCTGCTGGAATTAAATATTGTTATGTTGGGAATGTACATAATACTGAAGGAAAAACAACTTATTGCCCCGGTTGTAATGAAACACTCATAAAACGTGACTGGCATGAAGTTTATTTCAATAATGTAAACGAAGGTAAATGCCCTAAATGTGGCTATAAAATAGCGGGAGTTTTTTGATTAAAATCTTCTTTGGATTTAAAAAATATTTATTACCTTTGTATTAACAAGCCCGGCAGGCCTCTCATAGAAGCCCAAATCGCTGGGTTTTTTAGTTTTAAAAATGAAAATTAGATATACCAAAAAAGCGCTGTCTTTCGGAGAGCAACTTGAACAACTTAAATCACGAGGATTGGTGGTTGAAGATGAAAAGCGTGCAATTCATTACTTAACTCATATCAATTATTATCGATTAAGCGCATATTTGTATCCCTTCTTAGAGGATAAGAATAAGCATATATTTAAGGCAAACACGACTTTCAATATAATATTAGATATCTATAATTTCGATCGGGAATTACGGTTACTTTTATTGGATGCTATAGAACGGATAGAAATTTCATTTAGAACTAATATAATATATATCCTTTCACATAAACACGGTCCTTTCTGGATATGTAATAAAGAAATTTTCTATAATGAGAAACAATACTTTAGAGATTTTCAACGACTTAAGAACGAGATTAGTAGGTCAGATGAAAAATTTTTAAAGCATTACTTTGCAAAATATTCTGAGGTAATACCTCCGGCATGGATTTCCTTAGAGACAGCATCTCTTGGATTACTATCTTTATTTTATAAAAACCTTAAGTCTACTAGGGATCTTAAAGAAATTTCTAATAAATATGGACATACTTATAAAGTATTTAGATCATGGTTTCATTCGTTGACTTATCTAAGAAATTTATGTGCACATCATTCACGTATTTGGAATCGTGAACTTGCAATTCAGCCATTGAAACCCAAATCATATAGTTGCATATGGTTAAATGATTCTGATAGAATAAGTAATGATAGGATATTCATTATGATAGCCATAATTATCTACTTTCTTAGTATAATTAGTCCGACAAGTCATTTTAAGAAAAAATTGGTCAAACTTTTTGAGAAATATCCAATGATTGATCTAGCGCCTATGGGGTTTCCCAGGAATTGGAGGGAAGAACAATTATTTAAGATTTAATAACCTCAACCTTAATCCCTCACCTTCACAAAAGTGATGCAAATCTTTATAACTTTCCCGATTTATCCTTAATTTAATTCTATAGTTTTTTGCTAATTTAAAAATTAATAGAGCTACTTTGAAGAAGATAACAGTTATTGTGATTTCATTATTTATTGGACTCATTACTGTCATCTATTTAAATGAACTGTTAAAAGGGATCATTGCCGGGATTTTAACCGGAGGAGAGGTAAACTATTTTTTCAAAGGAATTTTACTAACTGCTGCAATTCCTTTTACTAAAGGTACCGGTATTTCGACTTATTCATTTTTGTTTTCAGTTCCTCTCTTTATGTCTGTAATTTTTATTGAATTCAGTTCAATAATTTTGAAGAAAAACAATAACCTGAATTTGAGGCATGGTATAGTAATTATTCAATTAGTAAATATTGGATACATTGTTTTGAATATTATTGTAGGAATTATTTCAGTAGTATTTAAAGGCCTGTTCACAAGTAACTGGGCAAGGTTTCTCGAATATGCTGATATCCCTTACAGCAAGCAGCTTATTATTATGCTGCTGATACTTATACTTTTATTCGCTTATATCAATTATTCCACAAACAGGTTAAAAAAATATATTACTTTAGTTAAAGAAAAATAATCTTTTTGAATCGAATCAACGGAGTACAAAATGGGTATGCTTGATAACAAAATAGTTTTCATTACAGGGGCCACAGCCGGAATAGGGGAGGCGTGTGCGAAAGATTTTGCCCGTGAGGGGGCAAATTTAATTCTTTGCGCCAGAAGAATTGAAAGTCTTAAGAACCTTGCTGAATCAATTATAAAAGATTATGGTGTTAAGGTTCATTACTTTAAACTTGATGTAAGAGAAAGAGAAAGTGTGAATAAAATTATTGCTTCACTTCCGAACGAGTGGAAAAATATTGACATACTCGTTAATAATGCCGGATTGGCAAAAGGTTTCAGCAAACTTGATGACGGTGATTTGGAATCTTGGGAACAGATGATAGATACTAATGTGAAGGGCCTGCTCTACATAACCCGCGGAATTTTGCCATTAATGGCTGCAAGAAAACAGGGACACGTAATTAATATTGGGTCGGTGGCCGGTCATGAAGTTTACCCTAACGGCAACGTCTACTGCGCGACCAAATTTGCGGTTGACGCTTTAAGCAAAGGGATAAGGCTGGATATGCTGGATAAAAAAATAAAAGTTACTACAATATCTCCGGGACTTGTTGAAACAGAATTTGCTGAAGTAAGATTTTCAGGAGATAAAGAAAGGGCTAAACAGGTCTACAAGGGCTTCAAACCTCTTGTTGCTGCAGATATTTCTAATCTTGTTTTATTTGCCGCAACAAGGCCCCAGCACGTTAATATAAACGAAATTGTGGTCACGCCCACTGCGCAGGGGTCATCAACATTGGTGTTAAGAGAAGAATAAAAAAGAAGACGACCTAATTTTAATTATTAAATCCTAAGCAAATTTTATTATTTATTTAGGATTTATCATTTGGAGCTTAGGGTTAAATATTGTTAAGAATGTTGGACAATGACCGAGTTATATTCTTCCTGTCAAATTTCTTAACTTTTTCTAAATCCGTCTTTAGCTGATCTGATTTTTCAAAAAATTCTTTCCCGCTTTGGTCATAATTAAAAATCATTCCGGCATTTGTTTTACTTAAAATATTTTTCACTTCCTCGTTATCATCGCCAAATGCAATTATCGGTTTCCCTGTTCTGAGGTACTCAAATAATTTGCCGGGAACGTGTCGTTTTTCAGTTGCGCAGACAAGCAGGTAATCAGCATTAATTAATTCCTTAAGCAATTGATCGTATGGAAGAAATCCTAAAAATTCTGTGTATGCTGTAAGGCAGTTCTTCCCGATTTCATCTTTGATCCCGGGACTTACAGTGCCTGTGAACTTTATTCTTAGTTTTCTTCCGCTGTCAATTTCATCTTTTAATTGCACCCAAAACTTTTTGGGATTCTGAAAATCAAAAATATTTCCAGAGTGAACAAGTGTCTTTATTTCTGATTGTTCCTTTGTCTCAATATTTATAAAATCTTCTTCGTTATAACCCCAGTAAAGAACATTGGACTCATTCCGGATAAAATCATATTTCTCAATGTAATCTTCCATCATCGTTTTTGTTACAAATACTACTGAAGAAGCATTTTTTACCACAGACTTTTCAAGATGATTATCAACCGCAAGTGTTGCGGCACTTCTTTTAAAATCGCGGTAATACGCAATATCAACCCAGGGATCAATAAAAACGGGGATGTGCGGAATTTTATTTTTCTTACTTAAATTCATTCCCACAAGATGTGAAGTATGCGGAGGACCGATAGAAACTATTGCATCAAATTTTTCTTTTTTCAACAATTTATTTGCAGCCGGAACAGCTGAAAAGAACCATCCTATTCTTGCATCCGGAACAAACAAATTCATGCGGAGCCATATTGATATCTTATGTGTCAGGCTTGCGTTATCCCTGGAAATTGTTTCCGAAGCAACCAACTGATCATTTTGGCCTTTGCCTGTAAATTTTCTGTAGATATTAAAAGGTTCAAAAGATTTGGTTTTTATCACATCAAGTGCCGGATCAATTTCTGCTAACAGGCTTTCATCTTTTTGAGAAAAAGTATCTTCATCAACTGTAAGTACGGAAGGCTGCCATCCGTACTCAGGCAAAAATTTTATTACCTTTAGCGGCCAGTGAAGCGATGCTTTGCCCGAAGGTGGCCAAAAATAAGTGATGAATAATACTTTTTTCATTAAATTTTTCTTGTCCCCACAAATCTTATAACAGATGCTTCTCCGGAATGAAATTTACTTTCAGAAAGTGAGACTAATTCTTTAACTGCTATTTCAGCATTTAGTTCATTAAATATATTTTTAATTTCATCCATATCATAAAGCATTTCAAGATTTTGCGGACCACCGGAAGTTCTTCCAAGTTGTTCTTTCGAATATCCTTCGAAAATTAATGTGCCTCCCGGTTTCAAAGATTTAACAGCTTTTTCAAAAAATGTTTTTCTTAGATCCTTGTTTAAATGAAGAAAGATCATTCCTACAGCATCATAATAATTTAAGTGCGGCTCATATTCTGCCAGGTCTATAACAAGGTAACTTATTTTTGTCCCGGAATCGTGTGCGAACTGCACTGCTTTGTCTCTGGCAACAGCGCTGTAATCTACAGAATCCACAATCCAGCCATTTACTGCGGTATAGACTCCATTTCTTCCTTCCCCGTCACCCGGCATCAGAATTTTACCGGGCTTTATCTTATCGATTTGCTCTTTAAAAAACTTATTTGGTTCTTTGCCGTAAACTGAGTCAACCCCGGCGTATCTTTCATCCCAGAATTTTCCATTTATATTAGTCATATTTTTTACCTACTTTATAATTACGACACTTCAAAATAACAAAAATAGACTCAAAATAATTTGGTAATAAATCCATTCAATTAAAATGAAGATTCATTGTCACAATTAGAGCGCTCTTCGTATTTTAATTTAGTAGTTTAATTACAATATAGGAACATTATGTTAATAGATATTCAGACCGCCTCTCCTCCGTACAAGGTGCCGCAAGGCATTGCAAAAGAGGAACTGAAAAAAAGGATGGGTGAAATACCGGCAGTTTCAAGAATGATTGATATGGCCGCGCATTATTCCGGAATAGATTACAGGTATGTTGTGGTTCCAGATGCGGATCCTGATTCGGAAGATAAATTTTTCACGGACGGCAAATCATTTATGCGGCCGGATACTAATGCACGGATGGCGCTATATGAAAATTGGTCTAAGCAATTGACAAAAGAGGCAGTCGGGAAAATTCTTGCTGTAAATAATTTTGGTGGAAAAGACATTGAAGAGATTGATCACAATTTCCTGCACTGGCTTTTTTGCTCCGGGCCTGGATTATCACCTTATAAATGAATTTGGAATTCCTGCCTCGGTAAAAAGAACAAATATAGGTTTTATGGGATGCGCCGCATTCGTTAATCGGGGTTAATTCAGTTCTGGAAGCTATGAATTCCACTAATGGAAATAATTTAAATACTCTACTCGTTTCCGTGGAATTATGCAGCCTTCATCTGCAAACTGAGCCAAGCAGGGATAATATTCTGGCAAATACAGTTTTTGCAGATGGTTGCGGCGCGGCTCTATTTTCAAAAAGTGCAAAAGCTAAATTAATACCTGTCAGCACGGATTCAGTTTTGTTTGAAAATACAGCGGGAGCAATGGGATGGAAGATCGGGAATTTTGGATTTGAAATGATGCTGTCATCTGAAATACCGAAAATGATACTTGAAGTCTGCAGCGCCAAAACTAATTGAAATACTGAAAGCTAAAAATCTTTCACCGGAAAAAATTAAATTCTGGGCGCTGCATCCGGGCGGCCGGGCAATTCTTGATGCACTTAAACAAGGACTTAATATAAATGAAGATAAAATGATTCCCTCCAGAAATGTATTAAGGGATTTTGGCAACATGTCTTCCGCGTCAATTCTTTTTGTTATTAAAGAAATTATCGACAACAATAAAGTGGAAAAAAATGATTATTGTTGCGCAGTAGCATTCGGGCCTGGATTAACCATGGAAGTGGCATTGTTTAAAGGAGCCTGATGTTTTTAAAAAGAAGTTATTCTCCGGAAATAATGGATGATTTTTCAATTCAGGATGAAAGAATTGATACTGCACTGAATGAACTCAAAAACGCAAACAGGTTTTTGGGAGGGATTTCAACAACACGCTCAGGGCTGAATCTTTTAATTAAATCAAACAGGAAAAACGGAGAACACAAACCCGGTGAAAATATTTCTATCCTTGATGTAGGTTCCGGCGCTTCGGATAATTTGTTATTTATTAAAAATAAATTGCCCTTTATAAAAATTAAAAGCCTCGATTTGAACAAGAGAGCCTGCAAATATTTAAGGAATTCTTCCGGACTTGATATTATTTGTGCCGATACTCTAAAAATTCCGGTGAAAAACAATAAATTTGATATTGTGCATTCATCCCTGTTTTTGCACCATTTCGATGAAGAAGAAATAAAGCAAATTCTGAAAAATTTCCTGGAAATATCAAAACTTGGAATCATAATTAATGATCTGCGGAGATCTGTTCTTGCACTTGCAGGAATTAAATCTTATCGCATTTCTTTTTTCAAGAAGTGAAATGTTTAAGAATGACGGCCCGCTTTCCGTTAGAAGGGGATTTCTTAAAAAGGATTTGCTGGATATTCTAAAAAGACTCGGGATTAAAAATTTCACTTTAAAAAGAAAGTGGGCATTCCGCTGGATGCTGGTGATTTATAAAAATGAATAATAAATACCGGGTTGCGGTAATTGGGGGAGGGCCGGCCGGCTCAACAACAGCTTTGCGCCTTGCGCGAAGGGGGGTTGAGGTCTGCCTTCTGGAAAAGACAGAATTTCCACGCGAAGTATTGTGCGGCGAATTTCTCTCCCGGGAAGTCAGTGATGCACTAAAGGACCTGGACTTATTTGAAAAATTTATCGCTTTAAAACCTAACAGGATAAATTCCTTCCGCTTTTCAAATGATGATTCAACTGAACTGAATGTCGATTTCAGCTTTGAATCATTTGCTTTAAAAAGATCCGTGTTCGATAATTTTTTACTTGAAGAAGCAAAACTTTCGGGTGTAGAAGTTTTGCAGCCGGCGGAAGTAAAGAACATCAGGAAAGAAGATGAAAAATTTGTTCTTGAAATAAAGGGAGGTGGGAATCCAATCTTCAGGATTAATTCTGATTTTGTAGTGGCTGCATACGGCAAAAGAAACGTTCTGGATAAACAGCTTGATAGAGGTTTCACAGATCAAAAATCCGGTTTAAACGGAATAAAATTTCATATTGATGAAAAATTTATTCCCGGTTTTATTCGGGACAGAATTGAGATTTACTCATCCCGGGGTATTTATTGTGGTCTGAATGCAGTGAGCGAAAAGGAAATTACTTTGTGTTTCCTCGAAGACAGAAAAGATTTCCCGGGTTCACCGATAGATCATCTTTTAAGATTGTTCGATCAAAATAAAAAATTTGCGGATATATTTTCGAATGATTTTGAACCTGGAAACATTCAAATGCAGGCCTACGGGACCGGGAATATATATTTCGGCAAAAGGGGACTTGTTAAAGACGGAATATTAATGGCAGGTGATGCTGCGGGTGTAATAGCCCCGCTTGCGGGGGACGGAATAGGTATGGCACTGCAGACGAGCAAACTTATCAGTGATATTTTTTACGACGAAAGACTTAGCAGTATTGATCACGGAAGAATTGCAAAAAAATATGAAAGCTAAATGGAATGAAAATTTTAAGAAAAGACTTTTTACAGCGGGCGTTATTCAAAAATTAATTTTAAGCAGTTTTTTTAAAAATCAGGCAATTGGTTTTGCCAGGCATTTCCCGCCGGTTTTGCCATATTTATTGAACAATACGCGTGGTTAATCCATTTTAAGTTTCATTATTGTTATTTATGTTTAAACTGTAATTAGAGAAGAATCGGTATGGAATTAAAATTAAAAAACATAGAGAAATTCGTTGTAATCGGCGATCGTGTGTTAATTAGGCCTGAAACAAGCAGTGATAAAACTGCCAGTGGCTTATACCTGCCTGTTGGAGTTTCTGAAAAAGAAAAAGTCCAGAGTGGTTATGTTATAAAAGCAGGACCGGGTTATCCTATTGCATCGCAGGGAGAAGATGAGCCGTGGAAGGAATCAAAAGAGCCAATAAAATTTATTCCTCTTCAGATTAAAGTAGGCGATCTTGCAATCTTTCTGCGCAAAGAAGCTTATGAAATTGAGTTTGAGAAGGAAAAATTCCTTATAGTTCCTCAAGTTGCCGTCCTTATGTGTATCAGGGATAATGATTTTGTGTTTTAATGATCTTCTCTTATTCCCACCAACTTAGAATCTTAAACCTGGATGATTTTAGATTCGTTTTTGCATTTTCAATAGCCTGAGTACTATAATAGAGTTTTGCATTTCCTGTAGCCTGCATATCGACACTTTGCCCAACAAAGATTGATGCTCCGAAAATTCCTGAATTTCCTGTGGTTTTGGTTGTTATGGTAGAATTGCCATAAGCAATTACTATCCCGTGAAATGTAAAATTTCCGGCCAAAGAAAGATCACCGTTTACAATCATAATCCCATACCCTGAGGCCGTGCCGGCAAAATTCACACTTCCTGAAGCATAAGTAATTTTTGGTTCAGAAGCTGTACCCAGTACAGTGCCTGTTGAATAAGTTCCGGAGGGTAGAGTTATATCCGCTGCAAAAATGTATTCTTCTGCCAGACCCATCCAGTCTGTACTATCATTTGCAACGCTAACACTTGGAGCGCCACCAGAACCTGTGATTGCTGAGGTGATCTTGGACTTTAAATCGTTGACAATATGGGCGCTGTCAGCGGGTTGATCAACAGATATGCCAGGAAGAGGAGTGCCCGGTACAGCACCTCCGTTTATGTCGTGATCATTTCCACTTATATCCATATTACCGTTTAGGTTTAAGCTAATATTATTTGATGATACATAAACCGAGGAATTTATTTTCGGAAATAATATTTGATCTCTTTTGGCTGTAGCAATACTGGAATGATTGACACCATTAAAATGAGAAACTGATTTAATAGTTAGAAGGGAATCCTCACCATAAATATACATATCATAATTCCCATCCATTAATGAATTATTTAAAAAAGTACCCTTTAGTGATTTATTCCGACGTAATTTCTCAAGATAAATTTCGACTCCCGAGTTTGCGATCAGCCTTGCCGAAGTAGAGTTGTAGGAATCAACAGCTGAATCGACACCTCTATTTGTATTAGCATTGAGATTAACAATCAACATTGTGATTAATAAAGACATACCGACTGCTAATATTATTATTGCTTTTCCCATAATTTAATCTTAGTTGTTTATATATTTCTTGGATTAATTGTCATTTCCCAATATGTGAGAAGATACTTCTCCTGATTATTATCAAGTACTTTTGTTGGAGTCTCAAACCAGATTTCCGTCTTAATAAATTTAATGCTGTCAGGTATGGTTGTCTCGTTTCCCTGCATAGTTTTATATGTGAATCTTAAATTTGTTATGCCAAGTGAAGGCCCTTTTGACGTATCACCATTTACAACTCTATATAAAATTTTATCTGATGGATTTTCAGTGTTTGATACCGCAGTTGAATTACTTAGAAGGTAAGTAATTTGATCTACCGTTCCGTTTGAATCAATATCAGCATAAAATTCTAATTTATTCGTATCTGCAGTAATTATTGCTGTCCCGCTATAATCGTAACCAATTTTTCTTAAATCATAGTCAAGAATATCAGAAATAGTTTTTGTATTTGTCTGAAGAGTCAAATCTGAATCTGATTTAAAACGTACTTGCGAAGAAAATATATTGAGGTTTGCTATACCCAACATGATCATCCCGGCAATTACTGCAGCTCCTAAAAGATCTATTATTGTATCCATTATTTAAGCGTAAAAATAAATGAAAGTGTTACTGTCTGCCTCATATATGGACTTGTTACAGTAATCGTTGCTTTTTTATAAAATGTTTGTGTTGAACTCACTACATCCGGGTCATTTTCTTCAACATACTCGATTTTGCACGAAACGTCATATCCTTCTGCATGAGGGGCATCTACTGCGCGAGTAAATCCGTTAAAGTCATCTACATCATTAAAACTACTGTAAGTTTCTCCTGTTTCCGGTCCTAAATTAGCTGCCGGTGTGAGGCTTGCAGTATTTGTTGTAGGGAACTGTAGTGTAGATTCATCAAAACTTTTACATTTAATTTCTTCTAGCATATCGTCAGCCAGAGAAAAAGCAGTAAGGTATACCTTATTTTCTACATCGGTAGTTGAAGTTTCCAGTATTGCCTGATTAAATCTCAGAGATGTTAAAGAAAGGAGTACGAGCCCGCCGATTGAGAGAAATGATTGTACGTTGTTCATTGTAGTTAGTCTTATTGATTGATTAAATTTTGTTTGCTCATATAGATGCAATATATATGCCTGATCTAAACCAGTGATAAGTTGTGATTTTGGTAAATTTTAGTAGGTTTTTGATGTGTTAAGAAATGACAAAAATGACAAACGTCAAATTTGACGTCAATATTGTCGGCAAGTTATTTTTCGGATCGCATTTGTTGCAGTCTTCTTTGGAGCGTTCTTTCACTAACTCCCAATATCATTGCGGCTTTTTGAATATTTCCATTAACATGTTCCATGACAAAACGAATGTGGTCTTTAACTGCTTCATCAATTGTCTGTAAATTTTTGCAGGGAGGTATGAGCTGGTGACTTGGCATTTTTAGTATTTCCGATGGTAAGTTCAACCTTTGTTATCAGTGAATGATCATCCGTTTTTGCCACAGCATTTAATATTACATTTTCAAGTTCGCGTACATTTCCGGGGAAATGAATAATTCATTTAAGCATACTAATTATTTCATCACTAAAGCCGTGAACATTTTTATTGTAAATCAGGTTGCCCGCTGTTAGAAAATAATTAGCAAGAATATCAATGTCTCCCTTTCGATCACGAAGAGGGGGAAGATTTATAAAACCTCTTGTCAATCTATAATAGAGATCGGTTCTAAACTCACCGTTAGTAATTGATTCTAAAAGATTCTTATTAGTGGCCGCGATAATCCGGGTATTTAATTTTATCGGTTTTGTACTTCCGATCCTATAAATTTCATTATACTGAATGGCTCTCAGTAATTTTCCCTGTAGATCTTTCGGCAGTTCGCCTATTTCATCAAGAAATAATGTTCCGCCTGTTGCAGATTCAAAATAGCCCTGTTTTTCATTTGTTGCCCCCGTAAATGATCCTTTCTCGTGTCCGAAAAGCTCGCTTTCAAAAAGAGAAGGTGAGATGGATGCCAGGTTAACTACTACCATTGGTTTTTCGCTTCTGGGTGAAAGCTGGTGGATTTTTTTTGCTATAAGATCTTTACCGGTTCCTGTTTCGCCTGTAAGCAATATCGTTTCGTTTGTGGGGGAAAAAATTTCAATCAGCTCAAATACTTTTTGCATTTGTTTCGAATTAGTCACAATGTCTGAAAAATCTTCCCTGATTTTTTTTCCGTGGCTTTCGCTAATTTCCCGAAGAGTATTTCTTTCCAGGTCAAGAAGTCTTTTTTCAAGAGCGCGCTTGATTGTAAGAAATAACCGGTCAATGTCGGGTGGTTTTGTAATAAATTCATATGCTCCAAGGTCAATTGCCTTGAGTGCAATTTTTACGTCGTTAACTGCCGTAACCATTATTACTGGTATCTGCGGATATTTCTGCGCGATTTGTTCCAGCAATTCCATTCCACTCATTTCCTGCATATAAATATCGCATAGAATCAGATCGATTTCATTAGATGCCAGAATGTTCATAACATTTAACGGAGAATTTTCGGTCATAACTTCGCAGTAACCTTCTTCAAGAAGGAGTCCTTTCAGAAGCTCCAGATATGAAACTTCGTCATCAATTATCAGAATGGAATTATTTGTCATCATATTCTCCACATTTAGAACCCTGAACAGAAACTTGTAATAAACATAATAAACTTACTACAAATATGCTTTATTGATCAATCATAGTGCAAAAGGGGAAAATTTTAGTGCATAGATATTAAACAATTTCGGTTTAATTTTTGTATTTTTGAAGATAAGAAATTTTTTTAGTTAAATATTATTCAGGGTAAGAATTATGGCAGCAAATATTGATATGATAAAAAAAGTTTACTCGGAATTTGCCGATAAACTTGAAAAGGCAAGGGAAGTAGTTAACAGACCTCTAACTTATGCAGAAAAAATACTTTACACCCATTTATGGGATGAAGCAACTAAAGAATTAACAGGGGGAAAAGACTACTCAGAATTATCACCGGACAGGGTGGCAATGCAGGATGCAACTGCGCAGATGGCTCTTCTTGCAGTTTATGTCTGCAGGAAGAGAAACTACCGCAGTTCCTTCAACCGTTCATTGTGATCACTTAATTCAGGCACAGGTTGGTGCAAAAGAAGATCTTGGCAGGGCAACAGATGAAAATAAAGAAGTTTATGATTTCCTCGAAAGTATTTCCAAAAAATACGGTATTGGTTTCTGGAAACCGGGAGCAGGAATTATTCACCAGGTTGTTCTCGAAAATTATGCTTTCCCGGGTGGAATGATGATCGGTACTGATTCACATACTCCAAATGCGGGCGGACTCGGAATGATCGCTATCGGTGTCGGCGGTGCCGATGCTGTGGATGTAATGGCAGGAATGCCATGGGAACTTAAATGGCCGAAACTTATCGGTGTTAAATTAACCGGTAAAATGAACGGCTGGACTTCAGCAAAAGACGTTATTCTAAAACTTGCAGGGATTCTTACTGTAAAAGGCGGAACCGGTGCAATTGTTGAATACTTCGGCGAAGGTACAAACTCTATTTCCTGTACAGGAAAAGGAACAATTTGTAATATGGGTGCAGAGATTGGTGCAACAACTTCTCTATTCCCGTTCGACGAAAGAATGTCTTCTTATTTAAGGATTACAGATCGTGCAGATGTTGCTTCACTTGCTGAAGGAAATGCAGATAATTTAAAAGCAGATAAAGATGTTTTTGAAAATCCGGAAAAATATTACGACGAGGTAATTGAAATTAATCTTTCAGAACTCGAGCCACATCTGAACGGACCGTTTACTCCTGATAAAGCATGGCCTATCTCAAAAATGAAAGAAGCTGTAAAAGAAAATGATTTTCCGGATAAAGTTAGCGTTGCTTTGATCGGAAGCTGTACAAACTCCAGTTACGAAGATATTGATCGTGCTGCAAGTATTGCTAAGCAGGCGCTTGCAAAAGGATTAAAAGCAAAATCGCAGTACACAATTACACCGGGTTCTGAACAGGTACGAGCTACTATAGAGAGAGATGGTTTATTGCATACACTGACCGAAGTCGGAGGTGTTACACTTGCCAACGCATGTGGGCCTTGTATTGGAATGTGGAAAAGAATGGATAATAAAACAGATGAAAAAAATACCATCGTCACTTCATTTAATAGGAACTTTGCAAAAAGAAATGACGGTAACCCCAAAACTCTTGCTTTTGTAGCAAGTCCGGAAATTACAACTGCACTCGCTATTGCAGGAAGCCTTTCATTCAACCCGATGACAGATACACTGGTTAATGAAAAGGGAGAAGAGGTAAAACTCGATCCACCTACTGGTGAGGAACTTCCACCAAAAGGATTTGATAAAGGCGAAGAAGGATTTGTTCCTCCTGCAAAAGATGGTTCAAGTGTTGAGGTTATTGTTAAGGATGATAGTGAAAGATTACAGTTGCTTACTCCTTTCAAACCGTGGGGCGGGAATGATTTTGTAGATTTTCCACTTTTATTAAAAGCAAAAGGAAAATGTACAACGGATCATATTTCAATGGCCGGTCCGTGGTTAAGATTCCGTGGACATCTTGATAACATTTCAAACAATATGTTTATCGGTGCTATTAATGCATTTACTGGCGACCCAGGGAAAGTTAAAAATACTTTTACAGGTGAAACAAAATCAGTTCCTGAAGTTGCACGCGAATACAAAGCTAAAGGTGTTAACTGGATAGTAGTAGGTGATGAAAACTACGGCGAAGGTTCAAGCCGTGAACACGCTGCGATGGAACCAAGATTCCTCGGCGGCAGAGCAATCATTGTAAAAAGTTTTGCAAGAATTCACGAAACAAACCTGAAGAAACAGGGAATGCTGCCTCTGACTTTTGTAAATCCAGCTGACTATGATAAAATTCAGGAAGATGACAAACTGAGCATCATCGGGATTACAGAACTCTCTCCCGAAAAACAGCTCAAGCTTGTTATCAAACACAAAGACGGTTCAACCGACGAAGCAATGTTAAATCAAACAATGAACAAAGCACAGATTGAATGGTTTAAAGCTGGCAGTGCATTGAACCTGATTGCGAAGATGAATAAGTAATAATACGTTTATTTGTAGAGACGGGGCAAGCCCCGTCTCTTTTTATTTTAAACTGATTATATGAAGCTATTTGCATGACTGCGTCCGGTTAATTTGCTTGTTAGGTTGCCAGTATAAAATACTTTTATAAAAGAAGGTATTTATTGAGTAGGCCCTTTCCATCCACATTTATTTTTTTGATTCCCCCACCCAATTAGATCTGCCATCCTTATTTTGCCGACATGTCATATGTGCGAGACCGGCCGGCAATTCTGCTTCGAAGGCAATTGCTTGTGGATCTATGTCGCTATCATCTGTAATTATGCCCACAGACCGTTTGCCATTGGATGTGAATGACAAGAAGGATAGTTTTCAATCGATGACACCATAAAATGTAATTTCTTCGTTTACTTTCTTTCCAAGCTCTTATTTTGCGGTGAGGCGGTGGTTAGGCTATACCCTCTACAACTCAGCTTAAGTAATATTGTGGCACCTTCTCCAATAAGTAATGACGGATTAGGTAAAAGCCCAATTAAGAAATATCTGTTGTAAGGTTCCATTACTATAATTATGCTTAAGCATTTAACATGATTACTTTATTTTGATGGCTTAATATTTTGATTTACCTTAAATAAGTTGTTCGGATCAAACTTGTTTTTAATAGTAACAAGTCTTTCATAATTATATTTATAAGATGCTCTAACCCTGTCTTCACCTTCATCCATCATAAAATTGATGTATGCACCGCCTGCAGAATACGGATGTATGGCATCATAATAATCTTTTGTCCATTTAATAATCTTTTCATTATTTGTTGGATCTGGATCAATACCAACTATTACCTGAGCCCAATTGGCATCTCTATAAGCCCAGGGAGTATCATTTTTACCAACTTTATGTGCCGCTCCATCTATTGGATAAATATGTATTTGCGAAAGAGGTGTGGGCATTTCCTTTCCATACTTTGAGTGCAATTCAACTGCTTCATCTGGTATTTCATTTATAAAGTCAGCTCTCCAGTACCATTGTAAACCCGGAGGTAATATAGGATCAAACATACTGTTCAGTGCCGGATGGGGTATCGGTCCTACATGGTCGAAGTCCGGTTTGAGTTCGCGAATCGGCTTGAATATTTTATCAGCCTCACTATGCGGGCCTAAATAATTCCAAACAACACCACACATTTTTTTGCCGTGTAACGGTTCGGGAAATGGTGGACCTGGAATCGTTAATTGTGCAAAAAAACCATATAGATCTTCCGGAGCATTTAGGATAAAATTTCTATACCATTTTAAGATCTTTTCTGTATTCTCAATATGCCAAAGTGTTGGTCCCGCATAGCTAGTGTGTACTGGATGACCCTGGAATAAGAAGGATGTAACTATTCCAAAATTTCCACCACCGCCTCGAATTGCCCAGAAAAGATCTTCATTTTCTTTAGCACTCGCTGTAACAAATGATCCATCTGCCAATACCATATCAACCTCAAGAATACTGTCGATTGTTAATCCATACTTACGGGTTAAATATCCAACTCCACCTCCTAGAGAAAGTCCTCCAACTCCGGTAGTTGAAATGGTCCCCCCCGGAATTGCTAATCCAAAAGGATGGGTTGCATGATCAGCATCTCCCCAGGTAGTGCCACCGCCAACGCGTATTGTCTTTGCTTTAGTATCGACGTGCACGAAATTTATTTTAGAAAGATCAATAACAAGGCCATCATCGCAAATTCCCAGCCCCCCGGCATTATGACCACCTCCTCTAACAGCGATCAAATAATTATTTTTTCTCCCGAAATTCACCGCTGTTATTACATCGGCCACATCATTACAAATTGCAATTAAGCTGGGTTTTTTATCAATCATTCCATTATAAACTTTTCTTGCCTCTGCATATTCTTTATCAGCCTTGCTTATTATATTTCCCCTGAAGTTTGCTTTGAAATCATTTATTATATTGTCATCTTTCATATTGTGCTCTTTTAATTTTTTATAGAAATATTTAATCGAAACCAAGCCGGTTATTCATTTTTTGAAATTATCATGCCTTTCAATGACCAAAGAATTGTAAGCACATCTTTCCTTGATTCTTCATCGATCTTATGATTTTTTAAAACAAGCATTATATCATCAACTACATGCATATACTCCGCCGGTGTAATAT
Source organism: uncultured Bacteroidota bacterium (assembly GCA_963748105.1). Classification (GTDB taxonomy): domain Bacteria; phylum Bacteroidota; class Ignavibacteria; order Ignavibacteriales; family Ignavibacteriaceae; genus JAKAGZ01. Next base: position 132,967 of record CAVVHP010000012.1, read on the forward strand.
TCATCCCCTTGTGCGTTGTTGACATATCTTTCCCGGAATAATTTGCGGGACCGCCGCTGCCCGCAATAAAAAAATCAACAGTATGTTTTTTAATAAGTTCTAATTGCTCGGGCTTATCTTTATATGGTATAAATCTCTCCCTGATTGCAGGATTATTCATATGGGCCTCAACAACATCGTCTACAATGGTCGAGATTCCATTACTTCCTCCCAGCCGGTCAAACAGGCTTTTTTGTTCTCCGTCGGCAATTTTCTGCGCAGGGATAGCAATTGCGAAAATAGACATGATAAATGTCATAGCTAATAACAGTTTCATTATTTACCTCTAAGTGATTATGAAATTATTTTATGTCGTTTTGCGGAGAAATTCTAGGCTAAGGGAGCGCCTCATCCGGATTATTAAGTCCCTGGATGAGGCAGTAAACTTGACTGACTAATAGTACCAATCAATAAAGACAGCCGCTATTACAATTGGTTCAAAAAAATGTAATTTTGGTTCAGATCCTGAATAAAAAGGACAGTAATAAATTAAGACTTCCTGGTGCGTAGATAATCAGACGGAAAAAGGCCGTACCTGCTCTGGAAACATTTGGAAAAATATGATAAACTGCTAAAGCCGGTCTCAAATGCTATCTCGGAAATATTACCTGCCCGATTGTTTAATAGTTTCAATGCTTCATTCAACCGATATTCTTTTAAAAAAATATTCGGTGATTTACCTGTTATTGAAATCATTTTGCGGTATAATTGGGTTTTACTGTATCCCAGATGTTTGTTAAAATCTTCAACCATTAATTTGGCATTTCTAAAGTTCTGTTCTGTATAATCGATTAATAAGCTCAGGAATTTTTCATCGGCTGGAGAAATAGTAAATATTGATTGACAAGTTATAAAACTATTTAAATTTTCACTCTTATATAGATTTTTAACTTCAGCTGATAAAATGATTTGAGAATTAACTATGTAACACATTCGCTTCGCTGATTTTATCGTATCTTCAAATAAAGAGCTTTTCCCGGTAACGGGAACGCCTGCACTTAATCCTATCTTAAAATTGAGACTATCTTTATCAGCTGCTTTAATCAGTTCGCCTAACTCGGATTGCAGATCCCGTGCACATTGTACTGAATTAGTAACCGATTCAAAAGAAACAAGGAAATAAGTTTCATTTTGTTTTACGACACTACCCCGGAACAGGTCCAGGATCCCGGTGATTGACTTAATGTGCTTTTGTAATGGTGAGATAAATTCAGCTGTGTCATATCGATTTAAGGAAATAATTTCTAAACCAATAACCATTACAACTCTGAAGGCGGGATCATTAATAATATTTAATTCAGCTTTTAGCGCATTTACGGGATCTTCAATCCGGCCCAGGAATGACTCAACGATTTTAGCATCTACTTCAATTATCTGGTTAGGTATCTCACCATGGGCAAGACTGTGCATTCTGCTAATCGCATGCTTATCAGGCGCTTCAACCAGACAAAATGCAGTTTTTCTTTTTTCATCAAACCAATAAGTTAACCCTCTGCAACCAAATTTATGCTGAATCTTTAAATCCTGCTTATGCAGTTGAGCTACATTTTCTGCTGTTACATTTTCAGATACATCATGACGATCCATGTAAATTGGCATGATTTAATTGTCCTGATTTTAATTTCCACTAAGCGGATCAGATCTGTAAGCTGAATACAGGCTACGCTTTAAGATAAATGTGTAAGTGTAAGTATACTACCTAATAAAAAATGTTTTATTCTTATGCTAAAACATTAAACTAATGTGGCGGATAGTTATATGGCTTCCAATATCGAAATAAATTTTATGGATTCAAAATATATCCTTGATATAATTTATCTGATTTCTTGTATTTGTAATATTTCAATACATCTTCGAATCATTTCCCCGGATATTTCTGGTTCTCCTAATAACTATTTACTAAAAAACAGGCAGCCAGGGACAGTATGCCTTCAATGATAATTGATCCGGAGTTGACTTTTCCTTTTGCCGTTTCAACAGATAGGTTATGTTGAAGACAACCGATAAACCAATTAACAGTCTAATAAAAAATAAGACGGCGGGGCTGTCTTTTACGAAATGATTGAGAAGTATGTTTATTGCCAGCGTAAGCTGATCCCCCACTAGTAAAGTTTTTCTATTTTTCATTTTAATCCAAGGTAATTTACTTTTATTTTTACCAGCTTAAATATATCGTTGAGTTGATTTTGTTTACGAACCTCTATCATCAGACCCCTTCCTTCCGTATATCGTTTTGCGCTTTTAAACTTTTTTATTAAAACGGAGGAAATGCCGCTTTCTTCGATTGCCTTTTCCGCTTTATCACCGAAGACAAATGCGATTCTGAAATAATTATCGCACGGGCCGAAGAAGAAGAGGTTTTTCTTTTTCAGCATCATCTTAAGTGTCCAGCCGGACTTTGCACCGTAATACTTCCATTCCGGTTTGAGGCCCGCGTATTTTTCTTTGAGTATATTTTGTAGCTCCTCCCAGAATTTGTAAGAATTACCCAATGCCTTTTCCAGGGATTGATTATCCGGTTTAAAAGATTTATCGAGAAATAACCTCGTCATAGGAAATCACTATTCAACTAATAATAATTATTTTGAATTTTAGCACCAGTAATTCGGTCTCGGAATACTGGTGTCTGCTATTTAAAGTTCTTACCTGCAATACGCTGTCCTGTTTTACAGTCCTATTTCAGGCTAAGTCCCTTCTCAGACCACCAGGGATGAATTTCATATTTAAACATACCTGCCTGTATTGCCGGATCATTTTTCAGCAGCTCTTCAACATCTGTCTGTTTCGGAAGGTTAAAAATAAATATTCCCCGCCAGTTTCCGTTGTCGCCAAAAGGTCCGACAATATCCAGTTTACCTTCGTCCTGCATTTTTTTAATATTTTTTAAATGTCCGATTATTGCACGGCTGGATGTTGCGGAATCAAGTTTCCCACTGTTTTCTCCCTTTGTCAGCATTACAAAATAGTACTGCTTCAGGTTGAACTCAGGCATTTTTTCTTCATCCTGTGCATTAGAAGTAGCAATAAGCAGAGGCAGGAGCAATATAAAAAGAGCAATTTTTTTCATTTTGTCCTCTTTAGAAATTATTTCAATAAATTTTCCAGTGCGGGTTTTAGATTCCCAAATTTAAAATCGAATTTATTCTGAATTAGTTTTTCGGGTATTACCCTGAGGCTTGCAAGTATAGACTTTGCACCTTCACCCACTACTATTCTCAGGGCAAGTTCGGGCACGTTAAACAATGATGGCTTGTGCAGAACTTTCCCAAGGGTTCTGGCAAATTCCTTCATCTTTACGGGGTTCGGAGAGCTGGCATTAACTGCACCTGTTAAATTATTATCAATTGTGTAGATAAAGATATTTACGAGGTCATCGATATGAATCCATGGAAACCACTGCTTACCGTTGCCCAGCGGCCCTCCGATGTATTTCTGAAATGGAGAAAGCATTTGTTTTAATGCGCCTTCATCTGAACTTAAAACAACACCCGTTCTAATGCTCACTCGTCTTATACCGGTTTCTTCAATTTGCTTTGCTTCATCTTCCCATGCTTTACATACTTTTGCAAGAAAATCATTTCCGGCGTTTTTTTCTTCCACTAATATTTCGTTTGCCCTGTCACCGTAATATCCTACTGCAGAAGCACAAATAAACGTAGAAGGTTTTTTCTCTGCTTTTATTATCGCATTTACGAGGCACTTTGTACTAAACTTGCGGCTTTCAAGTATCGTTTTTTTATAACTTTTATTCCATCTTTTTTCAAACAGGTTTGCCCCCGCAAGATGAATTACGCAATCTGCTCCATTGATTTTTTTCTCCCATCCTTCCGGTGCAGTATAATCCCATTCAACAAATTCTTTAATGAAAGGCAACGCCTTTTTTGCATTATCTGCCTTTCGTGTAAAAACGATTACATCATCATTCCTGTCAGTTATTTTTTTGCAGAGAGATTTACCGATTAAGCCCGTAGCCCCGGTAATAATAATTTTCATAACTTCAGGCCCCTACAATTTTATGGTTGATATTATTAAATGAGATTTCTATCTTATAATCATCTGCGATCCGGGGAGCAGCCTAAATTTTCCAAAATCCCGATTCATTAAAAATATAATATAAAATAATAAGAACAATTTTTTCTTCTCACAAATTAATGGGGTCATGATGAAAAAATTAGCTTTATTGTGCATAATTGCATTTTTTACGGCAAATATCTTACCACAACAGGCAAATCATATTGTTATTGCCGAAATTTATGCTGGCGGTGGTAATAGAGGTGCTACTTATAAGAATGACTATATCTCTCTATATAATCCAACCGGTTCTTCTGTAGATTTATCAACCTGGTCATTACAATATGCCTCTTCAACGAGTAGCAATTGGTTCAAAGTTGATTTAACTAATTCGATTAGTGCCAATTCATATTACTTTATACAACTGGACGGTGGGTCTGAAGGAATGACCCTGCCGTTTACACCGGATTTAACCTGGAGTAAAGGTATCTCTAATACAGGAGGCAAATTGACACTGCTAAATAATCAAACTTCACTTGATGGAACTTCAGATCCGGGTGGGAATGCGAATTTGATAGACTTTGTTGGATATGGCGGCGCAGACGCTTATGAGGGTACCGGGGGAGCTCTATCAATAAGTAATACATCGTGCAACAGAAGAAAAGACAATTCCGGAAGTCAAACATATGGTAGTAACGGTAGCGGCTGGGATAGTGATGATAATTCCTCAGATTTTTATGAAGAAACTGATATGAGCAATAATGCACCGCTTCCTGTTGAGCTTTCGGACTTTAACGGAAATTATTCAAACGGGAAAATAATGTTAAACTGGCGTACTGAAACTGAAGTGAATAATTATGGATTTGAAGTTGAGAGAGCAATAATAGAAACAGGGAAAGCAGATTCGCAGGAATGGACTAAGATCGGATTTGTTAAAGGCACTGGAAACAGTAATGCACCGGAAGAATATAGCTTTGAAGAAAAAATTTCTCAGGAAGGAGCATATAAATACAGGCTAAAACAAATAGACTTTGATGGAAATTATAAATATTCACAAGAAATAGAAATTAATATTTCATTTCCCGGTGAATTCACCTTAAATCAGAATTATCCCAACCCGTTTAACCCAACTACAAATATCAGTTTTTCTCTGCCCAAAACAGAGTTCGTTTCGTTAAAAGTTTATGATGTTTTAGGAAAGGAAGTTGAGACACTCCTGCAGGATAAAATAACAGCAGGAGAGTACTATATCAAATTTGATGGTTCGGGACTACACAGCGGTTTTTATTTCTACAAAGTTGAAGGAGAGGATTTTTCTATGGTGAAAAAAATGGTATTGGTTAAGTAATTGTTGGATTAGAGACCGACCAAGTGTGGACATATGCATAATTTCATTGAACCAAAGGCATTTAAGCCTTATATTTAACTCTCAATTTCAATAGAAAAGATGGAAAAGATCAGCATATATATAGAAACTTACGGTTGCCAGATGAACATTGCAGATACCGAACTTGTTCTAGGTATTCTGAAGAATTATGGCTATGAAGTAACAAAAGAAGCCGCAAAAGCTGACGTAATTTTGCTGAATACTTGCAGCATCAGGGATAACGCGGAACAACGGATTTATGGAAGGCTGGGAAATTTCAAAACTATGAAAAACTCAAAGCCCGAATTAATAGTCGGTGTTCTAGGTTGCATGGCAGAAAGACTGAGAAAAGATTTAATAGAAGAAAAGAAAATTGTGGATCTGGTTGTCGGTCCGGATGAATACAGGCGTTTGCCAGAATTTCTTGATACTGCCTTCAGCGGAGAAAAAGGGATCGGTGTTAAATTATCCAGAACAGAAACCTATGATGATATAATTCCTTTCCGTGAGGATGGTTTGCAGGCATGGATTTCAGTTATGCGCGGCTGCGATAAATTCTGCACTTTCTGTGTAGTTCCTTTTACAAGAGGAAGAGAAAGAAGCAGAACTTTAAATTCAGTAGTTGAAGAAATAAAACAATTATCCGGGAGAGGATTTCGCGAAGTTACTTTGCTCGGACAAAATGTAAACTCATACCGTGATGGTGAAAATGATTTTGCCGATCTTCTTGCCGCCTGCGCCGAAGTTGACAGGAAAATAAGAGTGCGCTTTACAACCTCACATCCGCAGGATCTTTCCGATAAACTTTTGTACACAATAGCCGAACATCCGAATCTTTGTAATTATATTCATCTTCCGGTTCAGTCAGGATCAAACAGAATTCTTGAAGCTAATGAACCGGACTTATACAATTGAACATTATCTGAACATTATAGAAAAAGCCAAAAAGATTATTCCAGGCGTTAGTTTTTCAACAGATATCATTTCCGGGTTCCCGACTGAAACATATGAAGATCACGTGATGACACTGGATATTATGAGACAGGTAAGATATGACGGCGCATATATGTTCAAATATTCTCCGCGCGAAGGAACAAAGGCTTACAAGATGGAGGATGATGTAAAAGAAGAAGTTAAAACAAAAAGATTACAGGAAATAATTGAACTTCAGCACAGTATATCATATGAAATTAATCAATCACTAATTGGTAAAGAAGAAATTATACTGATTGAAGGATTCAGCAAAAAATCAGACGATTTTTTGGCCGGAAGAACAGATACGAATAAAGTTGTTATAATTGCTGCCGATGGAAAAATGAAAGAAGGCGATTACATAAAAGTAAAAATCAACAGGGCTACTTCGGGAACATTATTTGGTGATTTTCTGAAATTTTTTAATCCTGAAGAGCAAATAGCATTAACCGCATAGTTTAAGAATGGTAAAATTCCTTAAAATAGTTCCATTCATTTTATTGCTTCTTGCACCAGCAAGTGCATATTCGCAGGAAGTAAATATCATTCCTTACCTCAAGCAGATTGAAGCAGGCGAAAAAGACAAAGCTGTGGATGCGTTAAAAGATCTTAAGGATGAATATCCTGACGACCCTTCAGTTATGTTTCTTGATGGAGTACTCACTGAAAATGGACAGAACGCCATAGGAATTTTCAAAACAATTATTGATAAATATCCCAAAAGCAGGTATGCTGATGCTTCATTGTACAGGATATATTCCTATTATTATGCGCTCGGGTTATACCAGACTTCAAAAAATTATCTCGCACAATTGAAAAAGGAATATCCGCATTCACCTTACATTCAGATAGCAGAAAAGAAAATACCCGCTAAAGATGAAGTCTCAGGTGAAGATAAAGTAGAAAAAGAAAAACGGCCTGAAAAACCCAAAACTGAGAGCAATAAGAAAACAAACAAAACAGATTACAAGTTTACAATCCAGGCCGGTGCGTTCAGTAATTCTGACAACGCAGCATCGCTAAAGAAAAATTTTAGTGATGCAGGATTTTTTTCTGAGACAAAAGAAAAAAATGTTGCCGGCACATTGTTTACAATAGTTTACGTCGGGAAATTTCTGAATGAAGACGATGCAAGAAATTTCCTGGAAGTAATAAAGAGCCGTTTCCAAATTTCCGGAAGAGTAGTCCCAATAAATTGAGTTCACTGTGAAAATAAGATTCATAGGCACAGGCTCCGGGAAAACCTCACTTAAAAGATTTCATTCTTCTTTCCTTATTTCATCAAATAATTTTAATCTGCTTGTTGATGCCGGTGATGGGATTTCAAAAGCACTTCTCAAGCAAAACATTTCTCCAGATCATATTGATGGGATTCTTTTTTCCCACCTGCACCCGGATCATTTCTCCGGTATTGGTACTCTTCTGGTGCAGATGAAATTAATTAAAAGAGAAAAACCACTGAAAATATTTTTACACGATAGCCTGATACCTGTTGTTAAGAATTTTATTTTTGCAAGCTATCTTTTCGAAGAAAGAATGGATTTTAAAATTATGTATTGCGGTTTTAGTGAAGACAAAGACATTGTTGTTGATTCTGAAATTAAAATTATTGCAAAGCAGAACTCACATCTTGATCCGTATTTAAAATATGATAAAGAAAATGTACTCAGTTTTTCATGCAGTAGTTTTCTGTTCAATTTAAATAACAATATTGTTTGCTATACCGGTGATGTTGGGAGACGGGAAGACCTGGATCTTTTTAAAGGACACAATATTTCAATATTGATTACGGAATGCACTCATATAAAAGAAGAAGCATTTTACGAAATATATGAAGAGCTGAAACCAGGGCAATTAATAATCACACATATTTCGGACGAGGACGAATCTGCATTAATTACCTGGAAAAGCTCTCTTTCTGATGAAATTGGGGATAATTTCGTAATTGCATCTGACGGAATGACAATTTCAATCGGGGAATAAGCACTAAAATATCTCTTTAATATGGGCTAAAAATGTAATATATTTACACTCTCATAAATATACGTGTGCCATTTAGTCTTATTATTATATGACAATTGAACAATTTAAAAAAGAATTTGGAATTATAGGTAAAGCGAAGGAAATTCACGATCTTGTAGATATTTCGATGCAGGTTGCAAAATCGGATATTTCCATTTTACTCTTTGGTGAGAGTGGTACAGGTAAAGAAGTTTTTGCAAGGGCAATTCACGGCTATAGTAATAGGTCCGATAAAAATCTTATAAGCGTAAATTGTGGAGCTATACCCGAGGGAATTCTTGAGAGTGAATTATTTGGTCATAAAAAAGGATCTTTTACGGGAGCAGTAGATTCCCGGAAAGGCTATTTTGAAATTGCTGATGAGGGCACATTATTTCTTGATGAAATTGCTGAGATGCCATTAACCACCCAGGTAAAACTTCTTCGCGCAATTGAAACAAATGAATTTATGAGTATCGGAAGCGAAACTGTAACAAAAGTTGATGTGAGAATTATTGCAGCTACAAATAAAGATCTTCAACACGAGGTTGATGCAAAAAGATTCAGACAAGATCTATATTTCAGGCTTAAAGCAGTAAGCCTTACAATTCCTCCGCTGAGAAAGAGGAAAGGTGATATTGAAGAGTTTGTTCATAATTTTATTAAAAAATATTGTGAAGAAAATAAAATAAATATTCCTGTTGTTACAAATGAAGCGATGGATTTATTGCTGGATTATAACTGGCCGGGCAATGTTCGTGAATTAAAAAATGCAGTTGAATCAGCCGTTGCTTTAAACAGAAGTGGTACACTGGATGCCGATTCTTTTCAGTCCCTTTACAGGGATGAAGAAACGGAGTTTAAAAGCAGGAATCTTCCGGTATTTCTAAAAAAATCTTCGGAAGAAGCCGATCGCGAACTTTTGTACAGGGCTCTGTTCGAATTAAAAAAAGATATTCTGGAATTAAAGGATTTGATTACTCATAACCAGCAGGAAGTTTACGCTAATATGGCAGATACAATCAGCGAAGTGGTGCCTCTTGATGTTGTGGAAAAAGAAGCAATAAAGAATGCACTGGAATACACAAAAGGGAGCAAAAGGAACGCCGCAAAACTCCTGAATATAAGCGAGCGTACTTTATACAGAAAACTCAAAGAGTATGAACTATGATTGTAGAAAAATTAACAAAATTCATTCAATCCTATTTGCTTGCTAAGTTTAATAAATACAATATGTTCACGGCGTCAAAAAAGAACGTCTTTTCCACTTCAATATTTGTCTTGTTTATCATAACTTCGCTAACTAATTTTGATGGTTGTGGAGTTTACTCTTTTACAGGTGCATCAGTTCCGGCACATATTAAAACTATTGCTATCCCTATCTCTGATGACAGAAGCGGTTCAGGCGAACCCGGTTTGAGAGAATCTCTCACTAATACTCTTATACAAAAATTTATTGATGATAACACATTACGGGTAACAGAAAGAAGTAATGCAAATGCTGTTCTCGAATGTGTAATAACGGGATTTTCCGATGCACCGGCTGTTGTTTCAGCGGGTGCAAATACGGATAATATCACTGTAAGAAGAATTACAATTACAGTACAGGTTACTTATAAGGATATTGTAAAAAAGAAAACTATTTTCGACAAAGCATTTTCTAATTATGGCGACTATCCTCCGCTGGAAAATGTTTCTGAAAGAACAAATGCGATCAATACAGCAGTTGATAAAATTACTGAGGATATACTGCTGGATACAGTTTCAGGTTGGTAAAATAATTATTTAAAGGTCTATTAAAGAAAATGGATAATATAGTATTAGTTGCTTATTTCTTTTCCCTCTCAGTTCTGTTTATTTTCGGATGTCATGGTTTTATTATGCTCTTCTACCACAGGAAATATGGCAATATGAATCCTGTTCCCAAGGAAAATTTTGGTGAAAACCCGTTGGTTACAATTCAGCTTCCGCTTTACAACGAATTATACGTAGTTGAAAGATTAATTGATTCAATCTGTCAGATCGATTATCCGAAGGATAAATTGGAAATCCAGGTTCTTGATGATTCAACCGATGAGACAACAAAAATTACTGCTGCCGCCGTTGAAGCTAAGCAAAAAGAAGGCTTTGATATCAAACATATCAGGAGAGGATCGCGCGAAGGATTTAAAGCCGGCGCATTGAAAGAAGGGATGAAAATTGCTAAAGGTGAATTCATAGCAATCTTTGATGCTGATTTTATTCCCCACAAAGATTTTTTGAAAAAGACACTTTCGTTTTTTACCGATGATAAAATCGGGATGGTTCAGACAAGATGGGAACACCTTAACGGTGACTATTCTATCTTAACAAAAGCTCAGGCTCTGGCTCTTGACGGTCACTTTGTAATTGAACAGTCTGTAAGAAATAAATCAGGTTTCTTTATTAATTTTAACGGTACCGGCGGTGTTTGGAGAAAAAACTGTATTGTGGATTCCGGTAACTGGCATGCGGATACATTGACCGAAGACCTTGATTTAAGCTACAGGGCGCAACTTAAGGGGTGGAGATTTGTCTTCTTAAAGGACTTTACTTCTCCTGCAGAACTTCCTTCTGAAATTAATGCTCTTAAATCACAGCAATTCAGATGGACAAAAGGTGCAATTGAAACAGCGAAAAAAATTCTTCCCCTTGTCTGGAAGGCTGATATTCCTATGCGTGTAAAATTGCAATCTACTTTTCATCTTACAAACAACCTGGCATTTCCTTTTATTTTGCTGGCCGCAATTTTAAATGTTCCTTTAATATTTATTAAGAACAGCGGGCCCCATGATGTTTATTTTGCAATTATGTCAGTTTTCGTTCTGGCATTTATAAGTTCATTTATGTTTTATCTTTATTCACAAAAAGATATCAGGACTGACTGGAGAAAGAAAATTGTTCTTTTCCCCTTATTTATGGCGGGCAGTATGGGCTTTGCAGTAAATAATACCAGGGCTGTTTTTGAAGGATTGATGAACAGGAAAAGTGAATTTGTGAGAACACCAAAATTTAAAGTTGAAAACGGAAAAGATTCCTGGAAGGGAAACAAATACTTAAATAAAAGAAAGAAAATTGATATGATGGTTTTTGTTGAATTAATTATGGCCATCTATTGCCTTGTAGGAATTATTTCATCAATTTACTTCTTGGAAATTGCAGCACTTCCTTTTCAGCTTTTGTTTTTTACCGGATTTGCTTTTGTTTCCCTGACATCAATAAAACACGCTTTATTTTCAACAAAATCTTAATATAATATTGGTTAAAACAGCAACCGAAATATTTAACGAAAAAGTCAGCCTGATCTGTGAATACGATAAAGAATCTCCCTTGTTTGTACGGCAGGCAAATACAGAAATTGATTCTAACAATGTTGATCGTGCAATAGAGCTTTTAACAATGGGCATAATAATTTACCCGGAATATGCTACTGCATATATGTTGCTGGGAAAAGCCTATACTTTAATTGGGGAATACAGCAAAGCACTTCAGCAAATTAAAATCGGAAGCGAACTTATCCACTCGGAAAAAACTTATGAGCATTATCTTCACGAAATTGAAAACATAAAAAAGCAAAGATCTTTGTTCTCAGGAAGCAGGGGCAGTGCATTTATTCCGGAGAAAAATATTTTTGAAGAGCAGGAACAACCCGACCTGTTTGCTAAAGATATTCAGAAGAAAGCTGAAGAAATTTTACAGAATGAAGAACCGGGTAATATTGACGACAGGCTCGAAGAACTTGCCCGGGAAATTTCTTCTGCCAGAATAAATGAGACTGAACGTGGTTTGGAGTTAAAGGAATCAGCATTTAGTGAAATTGGAAATTCAAGTACGATTGTATCGGAAACTCTTGCAAAAATTTATGCCGCACAGGGTGAGTACCAGGAAGCTATTAATGTATTTGAAAAACTGATTGAAAAAACGCCTTCTAAAAAAGATGAATACCTGGCCAGTATCTCGGAATTAAAATCGAAACAAAACCCCTGATTACTACATTTATTATCTTACCGGGTAATGGATAATATTTTTATTTTCCCAAAACTTAAGAAAAAATTCTATACAAGAGATGTACTTACCGTTGCGCGGGAATTACTAGGAAAAATTCTGGTTAGGCGTTCGGATAAAAATTTACTTGCCGGAATTATTGTTGAGGCAGAGGCTTATGATGGTAGTTTTGATGAGGCCGCCCATACGTATAACGGGAAGACAAAAAGAAACGAAATAATGTTTAAAGAAGGCGGTTATTTTTATGTCTATTTTACTTATGGGGCACACTTTTGCTGCAATGTAGTTACGGGTGTAAAAAATCACGGAACAGCAGTGTTAATCCGTGCAGTTGAACCAATTGCCGGAATTGAAATTATGGGCAAGAACCGTTTTGGTAAAGGTTTGTTAAATGAAAGGGAAAAACTTAATTTAACTAGCGGACCTGGTAAAGTTTGTCAGGCATTTGGAATAAATAAAGAACATTATGGTATGGACCTTACCGGCGAAGAAATATACTTACTTAACCGGAGAAAAATTAGAGATGATAAAATCATAGTAGCGAAAAGGATAGGAATTAAAAAATCAATTGACCTGCCATGGCGTTTTTATATTAAAGATAATCCTTACGTATCAAGAAAATGATTAAACCTAAAAATTTACTAATTGTCCGGACAGACAGGATTGGAGACGTCGTACTAACCTTGCCTCTTGCCCGAATTATTAAAAAGCATTTTCCGGATTGTAAAATCACATTTCTTGTTCGTGAATACACTAAAAGTCTTGTGCAGAATCATCCTTTCATTGATAAGGTGCTGATATTAAAAGAAAAAAATGGCAAGCCAATTATTTCTGATAATCTTAAAATCATTTTAGCAAAGAGATTTGACAGCTGTATTGTTGTTTATCCAACATTTATAGCATCATTTATCATTTTTTTGAGTAGAATTTCCCGAAGAATCGGGACCGGATATAGATGGTATTCATTTTTCTTCAACAGTAAAGTATACCAGCATAGAAAATACGCGGAAAAACATGAACTTGAATTTAATATTCAGTTACTTGAAAATTTGGGAATTAAAAAAAAAATCGACAGGGGAGATATAGAATTTGAGTTAAGAATAAATGGAAATGATAATAAAAAGATAGAAGATATTTTAACTACTGAGAAATTAGATCAGAAAAAGAAAACTATTATTATTCATCCCGGTAGCGGCGGCAGCGCAATGGATCTGCCAATTAAGAAATTTAAAGAGATTGTGCAGCTGCTCGATGAAAAAAATAAATTTAATATTTTTATTTCCGGTAGTAGTGCAGAACAGGAATTATGCGAGAGTATAAAAACTTCAGAAAAAATTAAAAATTTCTCCGGTAGATTTAATCTTGGTGAGCTAACAGCATTTATAAATAAATCGGATATATTTATATCAAATTCTACAGGGCCTTTACACATTGCAGCTGCACTGGGAAAAAATGTAATCGGTTTTTATCCCAAAATTAAAGCCTGCTTGCCCGATAGATGGGGACCTTATTCAAACAAAAGTGTTGTCTTTATGCCCGAAATCGAATGTTCTGATTGCAACAGGGAACAGTGCAAGAAGCTGGAATGTATGAACAGTATAGATGTTAACAAAGTGATTTCAGCGATAGAAAATATAGGATAATAAAGCGGTGAATTAATGTTCAGAAAAATAAATATTGTTTTAACGGCTATAATCTTGTTATCCATTTTACAGGATTCTGTTTATGCTCAGGATAAAGATGAATTCCGTACAATTGAAAACAATGCTTTTAAAGTCGGTGAAAAACTGACATTTGATCTGAAATATGGATTTGTTACCGCAGGTATCTCTGTAATGCAAATAGAAGATATACGAAGAATATTTGGGAGAGACACATATCACATATCTTTTTCAGTAAACACAGTACCGAGTTTTGACTGGATTTATAAAGTGCGCGATCGGTATGAAACATATCTTGATGTAAAAGGGATTTTCCCCTGGAGATTTGAACAGCATATACGGGAAGGAAGTTTTTCGCGTGATCTGTCTGCATTCTTTGATCAGAAACATGGCAAAGCAAAAACCACGCAAGGCACGTACGATATTCCCAAATATGTAAATGATATTGTTTCTGCTTTTTACCTGGCTCGTACTTTTGATTATTCAAAAATGAAAAAAGGTGATTTAATTCACCTGTTCAATTTTTATAAGGATAAAGCCTACGGCCTCGATATTAAGTATTTGGGAAGAGAAGTAATTGATGCCCCTGCCGGAAAATTCAATTGTATTATTGTTGAACCGGTTATAAAAGAAGGGGGACTTTTTAAAAGTGAAGGTAGTATTTATGTATGGCTTTCTGATGACCAGGTAAAAATACCTGTGCGCGTAAAAACAAAAGTTGTTGTAGGTTCAGTTGATGCTTATTTATCATCTTACGAGGGGCTTGTTACGCCCCCAACCTCAAGAATAGGGGATTAAAAACGTAATATATGCTCAAATATATTTCAGTTATTGCTATCCACTCTATTTAAAACTAATTTACTTCATTAAATTTATTTATAATCACAATTCTTTTTATGATGGAAGAACCGCAGGATAATCAGCCGGATGAAAAGCCGGAGAATGAAGATCAAAAAAATACAGACTTTGATGATGGTTTAAGAAATAAGCTACATCCTGTAATTTCACCGGTCGCTGCGGGATTTATCGGGTTGTTTGCAGGTTTTTTTCTTTACCAGATTGTCGGAGGACTTCTTACATTACTCATTTTCGGGCTGGATGTTGAAAAAGCTCCTGTCAATAGTTTTAGATTAATGACAATGGCCGGCCAGGTACTTTTTATCCTTTTGCCGGCTCTTTTATTTTCAAAGTGGTTTTATGAAGATGTTACAAATGTAATTCGTTTTAAACCGGCTAAATGGCAGGAAATTGGATTGTTTACTGCCGGAATAATAATACTCACACCTTTGCTGGAAAAATATGTAACTATTCAAAATTATTTTATAGAAAAACTTGCCGCATCCAGTAGTTCGATTCATACAATCAAAATATTTTTTGATAATCTGAATGATAAAGTTGAGTCGACATATTCAAATCTTCTTACCATTCACAATTTACCCGAAGCTCTTCTTGTAATAATTGTTGTTGCCGCAGTTCCGGCAGTTTGCGAAGAAGTTTTATTCAGAGGGTTTATTCAAAAAAGCTTTGAGCTTAAACTAAGGCCGGTATGGGCAATATTAATTACCTCAATTTTTTTCGGGATTTATCATTTTAATCCTTACGGATTAATACCGTTAATTGGATTGGGCTTTTATTTTGGGTTTGCAGTTTATAAGAGTGATTCTATATTTGTTTCAATGGCGCTTCATTTTCTCAACAATTTTGCAGCTATTATGGTCTTCTTTTTTGTTGGAAGATCTGAAGTAATAAGTCCTGATAAACCTGTTGATTTGAGCTCATCAATTACTATATTCGTAGTATTATTAGGGCTGTTTAGCGCTGTGATTTATATGATTCTAAATTATTACAAAAAAAATGGAAAAGATTAAAAAGGAGGAAATATGCCAGTATGTCCGGAATGTAAATATGAATATGTAAAAGGCGTAACTATTTGTCCTGATTGCGGAACCGCCCTGGTTGACAAAAAACATTTTGATAAACCAAAAGAATTATCTGAAAAAGACTGGGAAGTAGTTTTTACTTCAAGCAAAGACTATGTAGTTGAAATGATGAGAGACAACCTTGAAAGTGCCGGAATGGAGGCCAACATTTTGTCTCAACTGGACAGAAATTTTCCGGCTCCCGGAGATTTTACTGTAATTAAACTTTTGGTTAAAAAAAATGATGTTAAGGAAGCATTAAAATTCATTGAACAGGTTCTAAATAAGAAAGATTCTGAAAATGAGGGCCAGGGGTAATCTTGAATAATACCAAAACGCGGGTGCTGGTTTCTGTTGTTGCAATTCCTTTGATATTGGGAGCCTGTTATTTCGGCAATATTTATTTCTTTTTATTTGCCACTTTAATAGGACTTGTGTCGTTTTATGAATTTTATATAATGGCACAAAATAAAAGCATACAGGTAAATCTTCCGTTTGGTTTGATTGCAATATTAATACTCCTCGTTAATCAATATTTCCATTTTTTCGATACCTATTCATTCCTGATAGTTTTTGTTTTTCTTGTATCATTGATTGAATTATTTCGTAATAACGGTTCAGCTATTTATAATATTGGATCAACACTGTTCGGAATATTTTACATCGGATTATTTTCTGCTTCACTTGTGGCAATCAGGGAATTTTATCCGGATATAGGAACTCTTTACAAGCACGGTGGATTTCTTATAATTTCAATATTTGCTACAATCTGGGTTTGTGATTCAGCGGCTTATTTTGGCGGACTTTCTTTGGGCAAACACAAATTATTCCCGAGAGTGAGTCCTAAAAAAAGCTGGGAAGGGGCAATTTTTGGTTTCGTTTTTGCCATGCTAACAATGGCTGCTGCTCATTATATTGTCCTGGGTTTCCTGAGCCTCGACGAGGCGCTTACTATTGGATTTATTATCGGAACAGTGGGGCAGGTCGGTGATCTGGTAGAGTCTTTAATAAAAAGAGATGCCGAAGTGAAAGATTCTTCGTCTCTAATTCCCGGTCATGGGGGAATCTTTGACAGGTTTGATTCTCTTTTGTTTTCTGCGCCGATAATTCTGTTATTCCTTAAATATGTTGGAAGATAAATTCTTGTATGAAAAGTAAAGATAAAATAAGTGTAATTACTCTTGGATGTTCAAAGAATACTGTAGATTCTGAAAGATTGTTAAACCAGTTAAAAATTAATGAATTTAATCTGGAAGAAGATCCTGAAAAATCAGAAACGGTAATTATTAATACCTGCGGATTTATAGATGCGGCAAAACAGGAATCAATTGATACAATATTAAACGCAGTTGAGCTAAAGAAAAAAGGTAATATTAAAAAAGTAATTGTTGCCGGTTGTCTGTCTGAAAGATACCTCGATGATCTTAAAAATGAAATTCCTGAGGTTGATGCTTACTTTGGTACTGAAAAGTACGAAGGGATATTAAGAGAACTCGGTGGAGAACTAAAGCGTAATCTGCTGGGGGAACGACTTATTACAACTCCATCGCATACAGCATACTTAAAAATTTCTGAGGGTTGTGATCATCCTTGTTCATTCTGTGCAATTCCGTTAATGCGGGGAAGACATAAATCTAAAAATATGGATGATCTGGTACGGGAAGCCGAATTTCTGGCAGGAAACAACACAAAGGAATTAATCTTAATTGCACAGGACACTACTGATTACGGGAAGGATATCTATGGCAAAAAGGTACTTGGCGATTTGTTAAATAAACTAAGTGATATAAAGGGAATCGAATGGATCAGGTTAATGTATGCTTACCCATCAAAGTTTCCCGATGATGTTATAGACGTAATTGCAGGAAATCCTAAAATTTGTAAATATGTTGATATACCTCTCCAGCATATTTCCGATGATGTTTTGAGATCGATGAGAAGGGGAGTTACAGCAAAAAGGACAAGGGAGTTGCTTTATAAATTGCGTGACAGAATTACCGATGTAACTTTAAGAACCACGTTTATTGTGGGTTATCCAAACGAAGGCGAAAAAGAATTTAATGAGCTTTGTGATTTTGTAAGGGAAATTGAATTCGACAGGGTGGGAGCTTTTACTTTTTCAGTTGAAGATAATACTTCAAGTTTTATACTGGGCGACCCGGTTCCTGAAAAGATCAAACTGGAAAGAAAAGAAAAATTGATGGAGATTCAAAAAGACATTTCTTTTAAGAAAAATGAGAGCTTTATTAATAAAAAATTAAACGTGCTTATTGAGCGCATTGAAGGTGAATATTTTATTGGAAGGTCATATAGAGACGCACCTGAGGTGGACGGCGAAATACTCATTAAAAATGATGGCCATAATTTAAGTGTTGGTAATTTTTATATGGCAGCAATTACTAATAATGATGAGTATGATCTGTACGCAAGATTAGTAAACAACGGGAGGGTCCAATAATGAAAAAATTCAATAAAATTTTTATGGCCATTTTTATCCTTGCCATTTCAATCGAGATTCACGCCCAGGTGTCAAGTAGATTAAGAGGAACCCAGCAAAAAAGAGAAAAATTCTATGTCGGAATTCTTGACTTTAGCGGTGGCAACCAGGATTCAACTCTTGTAAATGTATTTTTACAGGTTCCTTACAATGAAGTACAGTTTTATAAAACCGGGAATGAATTTACGGCCAGTTATTCCGTAAGTATTGTGGTTATGGACGATGACAAGGAAAATCTCATTTCAGAAAAATTATGGGATGAAAAAATTGTATCGAAGGATTTTAATGAAACTACTTCGCGCAAAAATTTTAATCTTAGCCTGAAAACATTTACTCTTAAGCCTGATGATTATTTTGTAAGGGTAACTATAGACGATAATAATTCTAAAAATAATTTCGTAATAGAAAGAGAAATTGAAGTAAGAGAATTTTCAGATAAGCTTAATATTAGCGATGTTATGCTTGTAGCTAAACAAACTAAAGTTGGTAACGACACAAAGTTTGTCCCGAATGTATCAAGGAATATTTTTGCAGGTAAAACCGGAGTTCCATTTTATTATGAAATTTATAGCGCAGATAAGGGAAGCGGAAGAATTATTTATTCCATAACCGATATAAAAGATAAAGTCGTTTTTAAGGATACCTCTATAGTCGAACTTAACAAAGGTAAAACACCGATATTCTATACAGCAATGGATACTGTGTTAAGTCTTGGAACATACACTATAAATATTGATGCTGAAGATCTTACAGATAATGAAAGTGCCGAAATAACAGGTAAGTTTATTTCGAGATGGGCAGGTGTTCCGGGCAATGTTTCAGATCTTGACCTGGCCGTTGACCAGCTTGTTTATATAGCAACTCCAAGTGAACTGGATTATATTCAGGACTCTCCTGACCGGGAAGTAAAAATTAAAAGGTTCTCTGAATTCTGGAAACAGAGAGATCCAAACCCCGGCAATGAAGGGAACCAGGCATTTGATGAATATTATAGAAGAATAGGATTCGCTAACGATAATTTCACTCATTATGTTGACGGTTGGAAAACGGATATGGGAATGGTCTATGTCGTGCTCGGAGCTCCGGATAATATTGAGCACCATCCTTTTGACGCTGATCAAAAGCCGTATGAAATCTGGCAATATTATAGCTTAAATGTGTCATTTACTTTTCTGGATACAACCGGATTTGGAGATTACAGGTTGATGAACCCTATTGATTTTGATTATGTCCGGGGAAGAGATTATTAATTTTTAGCTGGTAGATTTCTTTTATGATTTTAACGGTAACTCTCAATCCTCTGCTGGAAAGAAGATTGACTTATGATAAAGTAAAATTTAGAGAAGAAAACAGAAACGGAATTTCTGAACTTAAAGCCGGCGGAAAGGGAATTAATGTCAGTCGCCAGCTAAATAATCTAGATTTAGATAATCTTGCCTATACATTTTCCGGTGGAAATAACGGAAAAATTTTCAAAGAAATCCTTTCAAAAGAAAATATAAAATTTACCTCTGTCAGAATTGCCGCTGAAATAAGAGAGGCCTCAATTATTATAGAAAAATCTGGTAAATCCGTTTCAACATTTTACCAGGAAAACTCATCAGTATCAAAAAACGAAGCAGATGAGTTTAAGAATAAGCTTAATAAAATGGTAGAAAATTGTGAGATTGTTATCTTTTCCGGCAGCTCACCTTGTAAAGAAACTGATTCTATCATTCCATTTGGAATTAATGCAGCTAATAAATATGATAAAATTTCAATTTGTGATACGTATGGAAGTCATTTAAAAGATTGTATTGAAGCAGGACCGACAATTTTGCACAATAATATTAGGGAAACAGAAAAGTCACTTGATACCGGGTTAAGTACTGAAAAATCTAAAATTGATTACCTTAATTTTTTATACTCGAAGAACATAAAACAAGCCTATTTAACCGAAGGAAGCTCATCATTTTATTGCAGTAATTTTGATTATCATTTTAAAGTTAGTTTACCCCAGATACCCGTGGTGGATCCTACCGGCAGCGGGGATTCGTTTGTTGCCGGAATAGCATATGGAATTCATAAAAATCTGACTTTTCATGATTCCCTGGCTGTTGCTTCTTCACTGGGAATTGAAAATATCTTAAGCTATGATGCAGCAAATGTCAGGAGTAACGATCTTGATAAATGGAAAGATCAAATAAGAATTGAATCATCCGGTAAAAAAATGAAAACCTTAGATGTTACTCCGCGCTAAATATTTATTTATTTTACTTCTGTTGTTGTGTTCGGTAAACCATACCCAAACTATAAAATCAATTGAAATCAACGGGGACAGGGAATTCAGCCGTAGTGATATTTTAAGCTGGGGGAAAATATCACAGGGAGATAAGATATACCCCGGTATTCTTGATTCTATAAAGTCCAGGCTGGCTGAAAATTTTTCGGACAGGGGTTTCTTTCATAGCACATTTGATAATGCTGAAATCATTCAGCTGCCTGATACCGGCTCGGTTCTTTTAAAGATAGACATTGAAGAAAACGATCCTACATTCCTGAACAAAATAGAATATTTCAATTTGTCCTCTTTCGATTCCGCTGTTGTCATTCCTGATTTTGATTTTCTTAAGGGTAATGTTTTTAATAAATACGATATAGAAGAGTCTATAAATTCCACGCTTAAATATTACAGTGATAATGGAAACCCCTTTGTAAAAATTGTTATTAAAAACATAAATCTCTATAGTGATACAGTTGATCAAAAATATTATGCAGACTTGGACTTGCTGCTGGAAAAAGGGGAGAAAAGTACAATTGATGAGATTGTTATAAGAGGCAACACAAAGACCAAAGAAAGTGTGATTTTAAGAGAACTGCGCTTACAGAATGGAGAAAAATTCTCACAGCAAACGCTCGATGACATACCATACAGGTTGAACAGGCTTGGCTTTTTTGATCCTGTATCGGCACCGGAATATTATTTTAACTCTGAAGGTAAAGGAGTACTTGCAATAACTGTAAAAGAAAAACAGACTAATATTTTTGATGGTATAATTGGTTACATACCGGGGGCTACACCGGATGAAAGCGGATACTTTACCGGCCTGGTAAATATAAGCCTGAGAAATTTATTCGGTACCGGGAGAGCCGCCGCAATTCGCTGGCAAAAGCTGAATCGTTCTTCACAGGAGCTTGAATTAAAATATATGGAACCGTGGGTGCTCGGGTTTCCTGTTAATATTAACCTTGGATTATTTCAAAGGAAACAGGATACAACCTATGTCCAGCGAAATCTCAATTTTGCGCTGGAATATCTTGCAACCGAAACTATTTCCGCTTCGTTTACTTTTGCAACGGAATCAGTTATTCCAAGTGATACAGATACACTTTCACTAACTGTTTACAGTTCAAACTCAATTAGTACCGGACTGAATTTTAAGATTGATACCAGGGATGATCCTTATTCTCCGACTCAGGGATTATTGTTTATCAACTCTTATACTTTTAGCCGAAAAACTATTGATGGCCCTAAGAATTTTATTGCACCCGGAATGGTAACGGATATAAATCTTCAGAAATTTTCTCTTGAACTAAAACTGTTTTATGAACCATTTACAAGACAGGTAATTGCTCTTGGACTTAATGGTCGTGAACTTCAAGGTACATTTTTTGAACAAAGTGATTTGTTCAGGCTGGGCGGTACAAATTCGTTAAGGGGATACAGGGAAGATCAGTTTCTTGGGTCCCGTGTTCTATGGTCAAATCTTGAATACAGATTTCTATTGACAAAACGTTCCTTCGCTTTCCTTTTTTTGGATACGGGATATTATCTTAGAAAGGTGGATCAAAGCAGGAATATTCCAAAATCCGAAGGCTACAAAATAGGATACGGCCTGGGAATAAATCTGGAAACGGGAATAGGAGTTATAGGCGTTAGTTTTGGCCTGGCAAAGGGCGATAGCTTTACAGACGGAAAGATTCATTTCGGAATTGTTAATCAGTTTTAATTCACACAACTCTATCAAAAATTACTTAAAATTGTTTGAATTTAGCTTAAAATTAGCGAATTTAAAAAACATTAAAATAAGTGTTGCAACTTTAGATGTTATAACATATATTTGTGTGTAAAACAAATGAAAAGGAGAAGAGATGGAAGATGCAAAAAAATGGTCAATTGACCCGACACACTCAAAAGTGCAGTTTTCAGTAAAACATATGGTTATTGCTAAAGTAACCGGTGAGTTTAATAAGTATGATTTCAGAGTAGAACAAATGAACGGAAGCCTGGAGTCAGCAGTAATTGAATTTGATATTGATGCTTCAACAATAGATACCGGGATTGGCGACAGGGATAAGCATTTAAAATCTGCCGACTTTTTTGATGTAGAAAAATATCCCAAAATTCATTTTAAAAGTACAGAGATTAAAAAAGTTGGTGAAGAAGATTACAAAATGAAGGGAGACCTGACAATTAAAGACGTAACAAAGCCAATTGAATTTGATGTTACATATGGCGGGCAGGTTGTTGATCCGTGGGGAAATATTCGTGCAGGATATAATGTGGAAGGAACTATTGACAGGTTTGATTTCAACCTGACCTGGAATAACCTGATAGAAACCGGCGGCGCAGTTGTAGGTAAAACCGTAAAAATTAGTAGTGATATAGAAATAGTAAAACCACAATAATATAAGTTGAATAATAATCGTGATGAATTAAAAACCGGAGGATTTGATGATACACGAATTGCTTGAAAAAAGGTATAGTCCAAAAGCTTTTAATGATAAAAAAATAGAACAGGATACGCTGATAAAACTCCTTGAAGCCGCAAGATGGTCGCCGTCTTCAATGAATGAACAGCCGTGGAGATTTATTGCAGGTGTAAAAGGCGAAGACGATACTTATGAAAAAATTTATGATACTCTTGTTGAAGGGAATAAACCCTGGGCTAAGAACGCACCGGTTTTAATTCTTACGATTGCCGCTGATTTTTACGAGAGGAATGGCCAGCCAAACAGGCATGCCGGTTACGATCTTGGGCAGGCGATTGCAAATTTAACATTCCAGGCATCGGCCATGGACTTATATGTTCACCAGATGGGAGGATTCAGTGCGCAAAAAGCAAAAGAACTATTTGATATTCCTGAGGGATTCACTCCTATGAGTGTTGCAGCACTTGGTCATCTGGGTAATGCGGAAGATTTGCCTGAAAATGTCAGGCCGGCGGATAAATCGAAAAGAAAAAGAAAAGAACTTGAAGAAATTGTATTTCAGAATTATTTTGGCAACAAAAGCGAATTAATAAAAAGCGAGAGCACATTAACGAGTTAATCCGGAGTTACTATGAAGACAGAATTATTTCCAAAAGATTCCAGGGGTAAATCGGAATTAGGCTGGCTGCACAGCAGGTTCAGTTTTAGTTTTGCTAATTATTATAATCCCGAAAGAATGGGGTTCGGTTTGCTGCGTGTTTTGAACGATGATATTGTAGAACCGGAAACGGGCTTTGGCACTCATCCGCATGATAATATGGAAATAATTACAATAATTATTGATGGTGCTCTTGAACACAAAGACAGTATGGGTTCCGGCTCCATAATAAAAAAAGGCGAAGTTCAGGTTATGTCTGCTGGAACAGGAATAACACATTCAGAAATGAATCCCTCAAATAAAGATAAAGTAAGTCTTCTTCAGCTCTGGATATTTCCTAAAGAAAAAAATATTACACCGCGATACGATCAGAAAAATTTTCCACTTGAAGAGAGAAAAAATCAATTAAAAACCGTAGCCTCCGGGTTTAATTTAGAAGATTCGTTGTATATACATCAGAATGCTGCTATTACATTAGGACACGCTGAGGCAGGGAAAGAAATAAATTATAAAAATATTAAACCCGGGAACGGTTATTATTTGTTTGTGATTAGCGGAAAGATTAATTTGTTAAATCAGGAATTGAGCGAACGGGATGCAATAGGAATAACTGAAACCGAACAATTTTCTATTAAAGCCGGTGAAGAAAGCCGGTTTGTGATTATTGAAGTACCGATGAATTAAATGTCTCTCCATTAATAATTTAGCATAATACTATGAAATTGGAAGACGAAATATTTCAGAAAACTTTTAAGAACGAATATCATAAGGCCGTTGTTAATTTAATTTTTACATTCAACTGGCTCAGAGATTTCCAGGTAAACACTCTAAAGCCTTTTGGTATTACTATGCAGCAGTTCAATATTTTAAGAATTTTAAGAGGCCAGCATCCTAACCCGGCAAACATAAAACTTATCAGGGAAAGAATGCTTGATAAAATGTCCGACTGCTCCAGGATTGTTGAGAAAGCTGAGGGTTAAAGGTCTCATTGAACGAACTATTTGTGAAACCGACAGGCGCCACGTGGATGTTGCAATTACCGATAAAGGCCTTGATGTGCTTTCAAAACTGGATAAGTACAACGACCAGGTTGAAAGCCATCTTTCCAGTCTGACCACAAAAGAAGTTACTGAACTCAACAGGCTGCTCGATAAATTAAGAGGTTAAGTAAATTTCTTAACAAATCCATTCTAAATTTTATTAAATTCATAGAGAATTAAATAATAATAATTCTCTATGCAACTTACTTCCAGAATTCCCTCATTTATTAAAATTACACGGCCCGTAAATGTATTGATTACATTTATAACGATTATTGTGGCCGCCGTAATTTGCAGTGAAGGAAATTACCCGGTTTCAAAAATATTTTTTGCCGCCGTTTCAGCTGGAATGACAGCCGCCGCGGGAAATGTTATTAATGACATTTTTGATCTTGAAATAGATAAAATTAACCGTCCCAAACGTCCGCTTCCCTTGGGAAACATAAAAATATCAGAAGCAGTGGGACTTTATATCGGACTGGTAATATTTTCTATCTTTATTTCCTCTCTTATAAATCTTCCTGCATTAATAATTGAAATTGTAACAACGGTTCTTTTATTCCTTTATTCAATTCTTCTTAAGAAGAAACCCCTGGCAGGAAATTTATTAATCTCATTTTTAACCGGACTTGCATTTATTTACGGCGGAGTAGCTGTTGGTAATGTTACCTGGGCTGTTATCCCGGCTGTATTTGCTCTGTTAATAAATTTATTAAGAGAACTCGTAAAAGATATGGAAGACCTTGAAGGTGATTCAGCGAAAGGGGCAATTACTTTTCCGGGTAAATATGGGAACCTGCTTACAAAAAAAATAATTTTTATCCTTGCTTTCATATTAATGCTTGCTACTTTATATCCGTTTGTTTTCAGGCTGTACCGTATAGAATATTTTATAATTGTAATGGCAGTTGTAAATCCTGTTCTTGTTTATTTTTTAAAATCATTATTTTCTGATGACTCACGGAAAAACTTGAATAAATTAAGTTTTGTTCTGAAATTAAATATGATTTTTGGTCTAATCGCAATCTACCTGGGCAAATGAAAAATTTCGACAATTCTTTTTTATCTGATAATATAAAGCTGATAGCCGGCGTTGATGAGGCGGGCAGAGGCCCTTTGGCAGGCCCGGTAGTTGCAGCTTCCGTAATCTTTTCTCGGGATACTTTCATCGAAGGAGTGAATGATTCAAAAAAAATAAGTGAAAAACAGCGCGAAGAAGTACTACCGTTAATTATGAAAAATGCCCTCGCATATTCTGTCTCTGTAATATCTCATGGACAAATTGATAAAATAAACATACTGCAGGCATCTTTGCTTGCAATGTTTACCGCCGTTTCCAGGCTGAAGGTTGCGCCGGATCTCGTACTTGCCGACGGGAATAAAAAATTTAATTACAGATCACCGGTAATTCCCGTGGTTAAAGGTGATTCAAAATCATTTTCTATTGCAGCTGCTTCAATTATTGCAAAAGTTGCCCGCGACAGGGTGATGAAAAGACTTGATGCATATTACCCGGAATACCTTTGGGTAAAAAACAAAGGCTATCCTACAAAAGAACACATTGCCGCTGTAAAATTACACGGACCAACACCATTGCACAGAAAAACGTTTTTAAGGAAAATTCTGGACCAACAGACGATTAATAAGGAGTTTGAAATAATAAGGAAATAATATGGGTTCTTCTTCCAATGAGCACGGGAAGAAAGGCGAAGAGCTTGCCGAAAAATTGTTACGCTCCAAAGGCTATGAAATTGTTGAAAGAAATTATCACTTCAGAAAGTACGGTGAAGTGGATATTATCGCAAAGGATAAAGAGGCAAACGCCCTCGTGTTCGTCGAGGTGAAAAGCCGTAAATCACTTATTTACGGCGACCCGGTTTACGCGGTTACAAAAAATAAAGTGAGGCAGGTAAAAAAAATTGCGTCCGGCTACCTTTTTGAAAAAGAGATCAGCGGTATAGATATCAGGTTTGACGTTGTGACGGTTGTACTTCCGAAAAATGGCGATCCGGAGATAAAACATTACATTAACGCGTTCGATTACCAGTAAATTTCAATATGGATTTCTTAAAAAATTTATCCGTAAAAATTGACAAACTGAGCGAAAGGCTCGGCTATTATACCTCCTGGCTTACATTCATTCTCGTACTCATAATCTGCTACGACGTTTTTACCCGCTACGTTCTTAACATAAGCAGCGTCGGCCTGCAGGAAATGGAGTGGCACATCTTCGCGCTGATATTTTTAATGGGGGGCGCGTACACATTAAAGATTGATGATCACGTGCGGGTGGATGTGTTCTACACTAACTTCTCCGAAAAAAAGAAGGCATGGGTAAATTTTCTCGGATCGGTCCTCTTTTTAATCCCTTTTTGCGTTCTCTTAATTATCACCTCCTACGGGTTCGTAAAGACCTCTTTTATAATGGGAGAAACCTCTCCCGATGCCGGCGGGCTTCCCGCAAGGTATATTCTCAAGGCGTTCATCCCGATCTCATTTTTCTTCATACTTCTGCAGGGAATTTCGCTCGCGCTGAAATCCTGGTTTAAAATATTCGCGAAAGATTTACCAGCAGCGGAGAAAAATTCTTAATGGAATATCTGCCGATTATTTTCTTCGCCGTTGTACTGATCTTCCTTTTAATGGGTTTCCCGGTGGCGTTTACCCTCGGCGGAGTCTCGTTCATCTTCGGTGTATTTACCTTCGGGTTTAATTTTTTCAACCTGCTTCCGCTCCGCGTCTGGGGAATAATGTCCAATTACGTCCTGCTCGCCGTTCCTCTCTTTATTTTTATGGGGGTGATGCTCGAAAGATCGGGCATTGCGGAAGAGCTGCTCGAGACGATGGCTCTTGCTTTTCGGAAAGTTGAGAGGGAGGGCTCGCTATTTCGGTTCTCGTTGTCGGCGCTCTGCTCGGCGCGTCCACCGGTATTGTCGGCGCCACGGTTGTAACGATGGGAGTAATAAGTCTGCCGGTAATGCTTAAACGCGGGTACGATCCGCGCGCGGCGTCGGGAGTGATTATGGCATCCGGCACGCTCGGACAAATAATTCCGCCCAGTATAATTCTTGTTTTGCTCGGAAGCGTGTTAAATGTTCCTGTAGGCGAATTATTTATCGGTGCGGTTATCCCGGGAATTTTGCTCGTATTTCTTTACCTGGTATGGATAATTATTCTGTCATTCATACGTCCCAAATCTGTTCCGGCTATGCCTCAATCCGAACTTGATAAATTTACAGGCGTTGTAAAATGGAAAAGAATATTTAATGCTTTTATTCTTCCATTCTCTCTTGTAGTTGCGGTGCTGGGATCAATTTTTGCCGGCATTGCTTCACCAACAGAAGCCGCCGCACTCGGAGCTTTCGGCGCTACTTTGCTTACAGTTATTCGTAAAAGATTTGACCTGAAAATATTAAAAGCTGTTATGCTGAAAACAACTTCCATAACAAGTATGGCTTTTATGATACTCGTCGGCGCAACCGCATTCAGCCTGGTTTTCAGGGGAATGCACGGGGATACAGTTTTATCCAACTGGATATTATCATCAAATCTTGAACCGCACCATTTCCTGGCAATTGTAATGCTGGTAATTTTTATTCTCGGGTTCTTTATAGACTTTATTGAAATTACTTTTATAGTAATTCCTGTAGTCGCGCCTATATTTGTACACCTGCATTTTGATCTTCTATGGATAGGCATTCTTATTGCTATGAACCTGCAGACCTCATTTTTAACACCGCCGTTCGGATTTGCAATATTTTATTTGAAAGGCGTTGCCCCCGAAGGTGTTACAACCTCGCATTTGTACCGCGGAATTGTGCCATACGTTATAATACAGATTATAGCTCTCTCAATACTTCTCTACTGGCCCGAAATTGTCCTCTGGCTGCCGAAAGTAATTAAGCCGTAACTGCCGGTTATTTTCAGTATCCCCACAATTTTCAGCCAGTAATAGAGAATTTCTGACCGTTAGCTCAATGAAACCTACCTTTAAATAAATCCTTTTAGAAAATTCTTGCTTCTAAGCCTAAATTGCCGGAATTTGCAAAAATGTGAGGCTGGCAGTTGGAGTTATTCGCATCCCGCTTTGCGGGAATCAATAACATGCAAATTAACTAATTGACCAGTGCAGTATAAGTGATAGTTTTATGTACTAAGGAATAATTATGAAAGCACTTGGTGGTTTCGATAAATGTACACTTTGCTTAAGCCAAGATAAATTGACTTATGAGCATATTATTCCGGAATCAATTGGTGGTTTTCTGGAAGTTGACTTGCAATGTGCAAAATGCAACAATGAAAGAGTTGGAAGTAAGTTAGTTCCCAAAGCAAAAAGAATATTGCCAATTAGGTTAGCAATACGTTCTCTTAAGCATAAACTACCCAGTTTATATAATACGATTGAAGAAGGTCAAGAATATACTGCAAAAAGTTCTGATGATTCAATACAGACAGCTTTCTTAAAAAAAGGTGAAATTATTTCTAAAGCTAGGAAAGATGAAAATGGTGTTGTTTCTATTGATAGAAAAGATACAGACAAAAATTTACGAGGAATCTTAAAAAAAGAAGGTCTTTCTGCTTCTGAAATTGAGAAAAAGATTAACTCTTTAAAAGACCATAAAATTGATGCGCCCTTAAAATTATCAAATGCACTAACAGTTGTTAAACGTAAATTTATTTCTTTGTTTCCCAAAACAGAAGATGTAGATATGGATGATAGAATCATTACACTTATCGCTTATAATTATCTGTGCATTACCACTGGGGAAATGATTTTCAGTGAAAGTTTTGATGTTGTCCGAAAATTTATTTTGGAGGGCACTAAAACTGAGGATTTATTTTTTGAACAATTTCCTTATAATGGGCCTTATAAACCATATCACAAAATATACCGTGAAACGCTAGAAGACCGAACAAATGTTACTATTGTTTTGTTTGGTTCAATCGCTTATATAATTTCATTCCTCAATATCAAAGTTATGTCGGATAATAATTATATATTAATTCAAGATTTAGAAGATAAAAAATTATACTTTTCAGCAACGATAGAAGAAGCCAAAAAAGGGATTTACTATGTTGGGTGAAAGAATATTTAACCTGCGACTCAACGCGCTGGTTTAACCCAGAACATTAAAATTTATGTGTTACTAATTATTTAATATTAAAACCGAAAAAATTTGGAAAGAATGCTATGAGCAAAGACAGGATATTAGACTTGCCGGCGTTGTCCTTATAATAATTGCTATACTAATGCTGGTGCTAATTCCGGATATCTCTAAATTTTGGGCAATTGCTGCGGGCATCTTTTTGGGTTTAGGCTTTAATTTAATTACAAACGGCAAAAATGCCTTTGTGTTCTGGAAGTCGTTTAAATAAAGTAGTAAAAAAAACATAACCGCCCCGAAAAGACGGCTGTTCGTCCGCGTAGGGGGTGTCCGTTTTTTAGCCGGGCTGGTAAGCGCCTATGCCCTACTTCATTATGTGACTAATTTGCGATTTGTAGTGAAATTTGATATGATCTGTCAAAAAGGGCAGAAATGGAAAGATATAATATCCTTATTATAGGAGCTGGTGTAGCTGGTCTTACTTGTGCAAGTTTACTAAGGAAACAAGGATTAAATCCTGTCATTATTGAAAAAGTCGATCAGGATAATTTTAATAATACCGGCTATATGCTGGGATTACTTCCGCTGGGAGGCCGTGTTCTTACAGAACTAGATATTGAAAAAGATTATTTCGAAAGAAGTATTGAAATGAAAAACTATGAAATCCATAAGGCGGATGGAAGTTTAATAAAGTCTTATTCATTAGATTTTATAAATAAGAATTATGGTTCGTACAGAGGCATTGAAAGAAGAGAATTAATAGAAACTCTGTTGAAAAAGTTAGATAGAACAAGAATCCGATTTGGAACAACCGTAAAATCAATTGAACAAGCAGCTAATAAAGTTAAGGTAACTTTATCAGGTAATAATATTGAAATATTTGATTTAGTAATAGGGGCCGATGGTTTACATTCGCAAACTCGTAATCAATTGTGGGATAAAAGTGAGTACTCATTTTATGATACTGAATGGGGTGGCTGGGTTTCCTGGTTGGAAAAATATAAATTGAATTCCTATAAAGAATATTGGGGTGCCTCATCATTTATGGGGCTATATCCTGTAAAAAATAAAACTGGTGTTTTCCTTGGTGGACCAAAAGAACTAACAAATAAATTGGATCTTAATGAATTTATTGAGAATACAAAATATCAAATAAAAGCTGAGAATAAACTTCTTCACAGTGCTTTGGATTCTCTTAAAGAAGTTGAAGAGCCATACTACTGGGAATTTCATGATTGCACTACTGATAACTGGCGAAAAGGAAATATAATATTATTAGGAGATTCAGCCACCGGATTTTTACCTACTGCCGGTGTTGGCGCTTCAATGGCAATGGATTCGGCATCTGCATTTGTTGATGAACTTACTAAATCAGATATGAGACATATAGAATATGGATTAAAGCTTTTTGAAAAGCGTCAAAAAAACCGCGTTGAAAAAGCTCAGAAAGATTCTAGAAAATTGGCAAAATTAATGTTTGTAAAGTCACACTTATTTGCGGCGATGCGTGATTATTCAATCCGATTTTACTCTTTAAAACAATTGGTCTCTAGTATAAGTAAAACATTAGAAGGCGAATAAAATCTATTCAAATTAGTTATCGTATAACAAATAAATCAGGTTGACCGTTTCATTCTGCACGGACTTCAATAATGTCTTTTAGTCTTTTGTCTAATCGTAAATTGTAGTGCAGGTTGTCATTTTAAATAAAATTGCGGAAGCCGGTATTCACCGGCAAAATTAAGTCCCTTCTGCTTAAAAGTTTCCCTGTTGTGGTTATGCTGTATTCCGCATAATAAATACCCGGCTTGAGCCTTCAAGAATAATCCTGTATTTTAACTATACCACAACATTGCAGGAGCTTTATTTATGAAAGCAATTGTATATGAAAAATACGGTTCCCCGGATAATCTTAAATTAAATGAAATTGAAAAGCCTTTCCCTTCTGAAGGTGAAGTGCTTGTTAAGGTTCACGCAGCGTCTGTAAACGCGTTTGACTGGCATGTGTTGAGAGCCGATCCGTTTATTATACGGCTGATGGGCTTCGGATTTTTGAAACCCAAAAATAAAATTCCCGGTGCCGACTTCTCGGGAGTGGTTGAAGCGGTCGGGGTAAATGTAAAGGGTTTTAAGCCGGGGGACGAAGTATTCGGATGCGGACGCGGCAGTTTTGCCGAATATTTATGCATTGGTGAAGACAAACTGGGGATCAAATCAAAAGAGCTTTCTTTCTCGCAGGCCGCCGCGATTCCTATGGCCGCGCTCACCGCCCTGCAGGGCCTGCGGGATTACGGGCAGATTCAGAAAGGGAAAAAGGTTTTGATTGAAGGTGCATCCGGCGGCGTCGGCACTTTCGCCGTGCAGATCGCAAAATCATTCGGCGCTGAAGTAACTGCCGTGTGCAGTACCGCAAAGATTGATACCGCGCGCTCAACAGGCGCGGACCATGTAATCGACTACACAAAGGAAGATTTCACAAAAAGCAGTCTTAAATATAATCTGGTTTATGCCGCCAATGGGTACCATTCGATTTTCGATTACAAAAGATGTAATAGAGCCAAACGGAATTTGTGTGATGTCAGGGGGGAATGGATCCATATTCAGTTTAATCAAAGACATGATTCTGGAGCTTCTGATTTCGAAGACCACGAACAGGAAAATATTATCATTTATAGCGAATATTAACGGGAAAGACCTGGTTTATTTAAATGAGCTCGTTGAAGCAGGTAAATTAAAACCTGTTATAGATAGAAAGTACCCGTTATCTGAATCCGCCGAAGCTATCCACTACCTTGAGGAAGGACACGCAAAAGGAAAAGTAATAATAATGATTGAAGATAAAGAGAAAACATAATCCGCGGCTAACACCACCGGAGGCGCGTTAGCCGTAGCGCCTTCAGGCAAAAAAATAATTATTCGGAGGTAAATATTATGGCAAGTATTTTGTTCGTTCGTGTTAAATCTGATGTTGATCAGGAGGAACTGGATCGGCGTATTAATGAGCGCAGGCCTCATTTTCTGGAGGTGCCGGGATTAATACAAAAGATTTATGCACGGGATGAGGCTACCGGCGACACATGCGGAATATATTTCTTTGAAAGCAAAGAGGCGCTCAATGCTTACGGGGAATCCGAACTGGCTAAAACCATCCCGACTGCCTATGAAGCTACAGATGTCAGACCCGAAGTTTATGAAGTCCTATTCCCGTTAAAACCCGGAATCGGGCCTGTATGATTTTGGGGAAATCAGAAAAGGATAATTCTCATGAATAATTTTATCCCATGGAACAGTCAACCTTTAGAAGAATGGTCGTCAAAATATGCGCGGGGAAAGTTTATTGAACTTGACGGCTTATCGATGCATTATCTGGAAAAAGGCTCCGGCGATCCTGTCATTCTTATTCATGGTTTCTTCTTTGATACGAATATGTGGAATAAGAATATCGATGTGCTCGCCAAAAACAATAAAGTATACGCAATTGATCTTTGGGGATTTGGATACAGTACGCGCAAGCCCCTGGATTATGGATATTCTTTATACGCAGGACAGTTGCAGAAATTTATGGATGCAATGAATATTGACAAAGCATCATTGATCGGCCAGTCAATGGGCGGAGGCACTATAATTAAATTCGCTGTTTCAAACCGTCACCGGGTTGATAAGATAGTACTGGTAAATGCTGCCGGCATGCCGAACCCGCTCCCAATCATGGGGAGAATATCTAATTTGCCGAAGCTGGGAGAGTTGATGTACAAGCTGAATAATAACTTCGTGCGCAAATATTCCTTGGGGAGTGCTTTCATGCACAACAAGAAATTAATAACGGAAGAATTTTTTGAGCAGCTCACGCGATTTCATAAGATAGAAAGATCATCTGAAGTGATGTTGCAAGTAACACGGAAGGAGTTTTTTGATACGCTTACTGATGAAATCAAAGAATTAGGTTCGATGAATTTACCCGTTCTCATAGTGTGGGGAAGAAAAGAAAAATCTATCCGGCTTCAAACCGGGAAAGAGCTGGCCGGAATGCTAAAAGGCTCAAGACTGGAAATTCTGAACGAAGCGGGGCACTGTTCAAATATCGATCAATATGAGCAATTCAATAAATTGGTTTCTGAATTCCTGGCTTCGGGCTAATCAACCCGCCTTCGCCAATTTGCTCTTAGATGCCCACGCCTAGGCAAAGCTGAAGGCGAGACGGGCCGGCTATTTAATCTCCTTTCAATTTCCACCAGTCTATACGAAATTCAAAATATAATCTCCAAACGCGTACAATTACCAGCGTAAATTTAAATAGGATACCGGCTAATTATGTTGTAGCTTGTTTTCACCCGGTAGGGCGCCTGAATTTACAGCCGGAATCATACTATAAATATTAAGCATTTACTTACATATAAGAGGAAACAAAATGAGAATATCCAAAGAGGATGTGGAAATCAAGATGGAAATACCTGGCGCGGTGATACGTCAGCATACGGATTTCGGCGATGCCACCGGATTGGGCAAGATCAGCGGCGAGTACTTCAGTCTTTCAGAGGGTGTTGATACAACCCCGCTTTT
>CAVVHP010000013.1:0-87374 GCA_963748105.1 uncultured Bacteroidota bacterium
TTTAGCCATCCTATATGGGTGAAAGCTCTTGAAAGAGAATATAATCGTAAGGCAGTTATATTTGCGTGTCAAGATTCTCAAGGTAATTTAAAGGGAATTTTACCATTTAATGTCAACTCTTGGTTTACCTCTTAAAAAGAAAGAACTTATTACTGGTCGAAGGTTCTCATCTTTACCCCGGACACCACTTGGAGGAATCCTATTTGATAATAAAGAAATTCAGCATCTACTTATTAATGCTGCCATAAAAAAAACCTCGGAGTTTAATAATTTATATTTACAGTTAAAATCATATTCTTCAGATCTGGATGATGATTTACCAGAGCTAAATAAGATAAACTGGCGTGAGTCTTTTTATTTAAACTTACCTGATAGTCCAAATAAAATTAGATTTGGTAATAAAAACATCATCATAAAGTGATAGTGGGGGATCAATAAGGCAATAAGTTTAGGTGTCACTGTCAGAGAAGCCGAATGCAGAAAAGGATTTAAAGGAATGGTATAGGCTTTATCTGGAAAACCAAAGATGGCATATGGTTGCTGCTCGTCCTTATAGGTTCTTTAAATTTTTATATGAAAATTTAGTTAGTACTGGATTGATGAAAATATTGTTAGCTGAATGCAATATAGCAAATAGGGAAAAAATAATAGCTGGCTCGATATTTTTTAGTTTCAATGACACAGTATTTTATTCTTTTAACGGAAGAAATAAAAACGGACTCAAATTTCATGCAAACGATTTAATCCAATGGAAGGCAATTAATTATGCTTGTGAAAATGGTTATACATATTATGATATGGGAGAAGTAAGTAATTGTAATACAAGTCTAGCTCAATTTAAGACCAAATGGGGATGTGAATCGAAACAGATATATCATTATTACTATTCTAATAATGGTTATTATAACCTGGGAAAATCACATTATATCTTACGAAAACAAGGTTTTACAGTCAGTTTGGAGAAAATTGCCCTTAAAAGTAACTCAGGAATGGGGGGTTTTGACCAATAGGTTTCTCTGAGTTATTCGATCGTCCCCCAAGGCGAAAAACTAAAAAGAATCTGGCTAAATGAAATTAATTTTTGGGTTAGGCTTAACTTATTGTTGCAAATATATAAAATTTACAAACTTTATCCCAAGATTTGTTTGTAAATACAATTGTTCAAAGCACTTTAACTAGACATGAAAATAAATAATCTATTTTCAGAAATCAGATAATTCCTTAAATTTATGCTAAATTGCCACGTGAGATAAACTAAGAATATTTGGATTTCCATTCATCCTTTTCAGCATCTCAGCATTTGCCGGTCCCATAAGTTTCATTGTACAACAAGCAGCAATTCCACCCTCAAAAATAATATTCTCAATTTCTTCTATATTAATATTACTTTCTCTTATAACATCAAGTATTCCGGCTAGTACTCCCGGTTTATCAAAATGCTTAACAACCAGCTGATATTTAGCATCCGATGCTTTGGCTCTGTTAACCCAGTGAGCAATTATGCCGCTGCTCGTATATTCTTTTATAATTCTTACAGTTTCAGCAGCAACCGCGTTTTGCGCCTGTTCTGTTGAAGCCCCGATGTGGTGAGTTACATATATATTCGGATTATCCTGCAGGCTGGATTTTACCTCACCTGTTTTTACTTCAGGTTCGCCTTTAAAAACATCTAAAGCCACACGAATATTTTTCTCTTTTATTGCCTCAAATAATGCATCTTCATCAATTACATCCGGCCTGGAAGTATTAATAAGCAGTGCATTATTCTTAATATACCCGAACATCTCTTTATTAAAAAGGCCTTTGGTTTCCGAGGTTGCAGGTAGATGAATCGTTAGGATGTCGCACATCGGCACTAACTGATCCATTTCTGAAAAATCTTTTACCATTTCTCCTTCTATTCTCGAAATATCTTTTGCATAGACTTTCATATCAAAGGCAATGGCTCTTTTAGCAACTTCTCTTCCAATTGCACCATAGCCAATAATTCCCAGAGTTTTTCCTTTTAATCCCTGAGCCTTTGAATATTCGCCTTTATTCCATTTACCATTTTTAAAATCCATTACATTATCAGGAATTCTTCTGTCGAGAGAAATCATTAGCCCCATTGTAAGTTCTGCTACTGCCACTGAATTCATTCCCGGGCAGTTTGCTACGTAAATCCCTTTTTGATTTGCAGCCGAAATATTAATATTGTTAACCCCCGCTCCAGCGCGAATTATTAAATTAAGATTATTCGCGCTTTCAATTGTTTTTGCATTAACTTTTGTGGACCTGACTACAAGAATATCAGTATCCTTAATTTCACCCGGCAAATCATTTTCTCCTAATTTGGGAGAATAAGTTACATCAAGATTTAATTCTTTCATCTCATTGATGTATTGTTCCGGGAATTTATCTGCAACTAAAACTTTAACATTCATTTTTTACCCTCTCTTATTTTCTATTATATCCAAAAAATCCTTTTTTTTGCTCTCACTAAATTACAAACAAATAATACAAAAATTTGCAACCAGCCATAATAAATTGAGTCAAATGAAAATGTACCCGATTTTCTGTAATAAAAAGAAGCCCCGATTTTGAAGTCGGGGCAACTTATGTACTTTTTTTTGGTAAACCAGCTATTTCAGCATAGGGATTTTTATATTGCTGGCTTTTGCATTTTCAATTGCTCTTTCATATCCTGCATCGCTGTGGCGCATAATTCCCATTCCAGGATCATAGGTAAGGACTCTTTCCAATCTTTCTTGTGCTTCTTTTGTTCCATCAGCAACTATAACCATACCTGCATGGATTGAATTACCAATTCCAACACCGCCGCCATGATGAACTGAAACCCAGCTGGCTCCGCCAATTGAATTCATAAGAGCATTCAGAATTGGCCAGTCTGCTATTGCATCACTGCCGTCTTTCATTCCTTCTGTTTCGCGGTTAGGGGAAGCAACAGAGCCGCAATCAAGGTGATCTCTTCCGATAACAATCGGTGCACTAATTTTCCCTGAGGCAACGAGATCATTAAAAATTTTACCCATTTTTGCACGTTCTCCGTATCCCAGCCAGCAAATTCGTGAAGGCAATCCCTGGAAATGTACTTTCTTTTGGGCCATGTCTATCCATTTACAAAGAGCCTTATTTTCGGGGAATGTATCTTTGATTGCCTGGTCCGTTACGTAAATATCTTCAGGTTTACCTGAAAGTGCGACCCATCTGAAAGGACCTTTACCATCGCAAAACAGTGGGCGAATGAATTCCGGAACAAACCCCGGAATATCAAAAGCATTATTAAGTCCGTTGGCTTTTGCTTCACCACGAATGTTATTTCCGTAGTCAAAAGCTTTTGCTCCTTTTTTCTGAAATTCCAACATAGCTTTAACGTGCTCTACAATTGTTTTGTTAGAGAGCGAAATATATTTAGCAGGATCTGATTTTCTTAATTTTAATGCATCGTCAAAACTCATTCCCATAGGTACATATCCATTTAATGTATCGTGGGCTGATGTTTGATCTGTTATAATATCTGGAATAACATTCCTTTTTAAAATTTCCGGTAAAATCTCACCTGCGTTTCCTACTAATCCAACTGATAATGCCTCACCATTATTTTTTGCGTCAATTACCATTTTTAAAGCTTCATCAAGATTATCGGTAATTTTGTCGATATACCCTGTATCAATTCTTTTCTGAATTCTTGCCCTGTCCACATCAATTCCAAGAAATGCCGCATCGTTCATTGTTGCCGCAAGGGGCTGAGCACCGCCCATTCCACCCAACCCGGCTGTTAAAATAAGTTTTCCTTTTAATGAGCTACCAAAATATTTATCTGCACAGGCGGCAAATGTTTCAAAAGTTCCCTGCAGAATTCCCTGGGTTCCGATGTAAATCCAGCTTCCTGCCGTCATTTGACCGTACATTGTAAGTCCAAGATTTTCTAATCTGCGGAATTCATCCCAGTTTGCCCAGTTTGGAACAAGCATTGAGTTTGATATTATTACCCGCGGTGCGTTTTTATGAGTTCTAAAAATTCCAACGGGTTTTCCAGATTGTACCAGCAGAGTCTCATCATCCTCGAGATTTTTTAATGAGTTTACAATAGCTTCGTAACTTTCCCAGTTTCTTGCTGCTTTTCCACTACCACCGTAGACGATTAGTTCTGCCGGGTTTTCACCAACTTCAGCATCAAGATTGTTCATTAACATTCTCATTGCGGCTTCCTGTATCCATCCTTTACAGCTAAGTTTATTTCCTGTTGGTGCTTTAATTTTTGTTTTATCTTGTTCTGTTATCATGACTAATTCCTGAAATGATTATTTAGTATGCTTGAATACTGGTTAAGCATGGATTTATACATCCATTTTTTTATGAACCAGCTTTTATCACTTTTCTCTTTCAAAAACTTTACATTTTCTTCCAACTGATGTTTTAATTTAATCCTTTCATCTTTTGTAAGTTTTATTGTATCCTCATCTGAGGCAAGTTTTGTAATGAGCGAATTGAAAGTGCGCTCTTCTGAGTAGTACCTGTTATCACCTTCAATTTGTTTTAAAGTTTGTCTGCAAAAAGTAGTTAATAATTTCTTTTCGTTTTTATCAAATTCAAAATTATAGTTCGTGAAAAGTTTTTTCATTAGATTCTGAGATTTTGAGTGAAAGTAATTTTTCCCGCATTGACTGGTAACCGGGTTTAATTTTATTATATATATAGTCCAGTCTTTTTTTATGTGGAATAAAAGCTGATTTCATTGAATTGATTGTAATCTTTTCTACATCATCGAGAGTTAAATTAAAATATTTGATTGCTGTCAGAAATTCTTTTGTCATAGTTGTATCGCTCATCAGCCTGTCATCCGTATTAATGGTTACTCTGAATTTTTCTTTGAATAAAATTCCGAAAGGATGATTTTCAATTTTATCAACAGCACCTGTATGAACATTACTTAACAGGCAAATTTCCAGCGGTATTCTTTTATCAAGCACATATTGGGCAAGATCGCCGAATCCGGCAATATTGCTTTTATCATCGTAAATAAAATCTTCAAGAAGATGTGTTGCATGGCCAATTCGATGAGCACCACACCATTGAATTGCCTGCCAGATAGATTCTTTTCCAAAGGCTTCGCCAGCGTGGATTGTAATATTGAAATTAGCTCTTTGAATAAACTGAAATGCGTCAATGTGTTTTTTAGGAGGATATCCGCCTTCCTCTCCGGCAAGGTCAAATCCGACAACGCCTTTATTTCTGAAATTAACGGCTAGTTCAGCAATTTCAAGTGTATTTTTCATATTTCTCATTCCGCAAAGAATGAGTCCAAAGCCAACTTCAAAATCTTTTTTACCTTTTTCAAGTCCACGCAATACTGCATTTACTACATCTTCGTTATATAATCCTTTTGAGGTATGAAAAACAGGAGCAAATCTTGTCTCAACATAACAAACACCATCGTTTTTCATATCTTCCATCATTTCGTAGGCAACCCTTTCCAGGTTCTCTTTAGTCTGCATTACTGCACAGGTATGCTCAAATCCTTGCAGATATTCAACCAGGTTTCCTTTGTTTGCCCCACGGTGAAACCATTTTGCCAGTTCATCCGGATCTTTGGTTGGAAGTTTATTGTATTTAGCTTCATTTGCGAGTTCAATCACGGTCTGTGGTCTGAGGCCACCGTCTAAATGATCATGAAGTAATACTTTAGGTACTGAATGAATAATCTCTTCTGTAGTCAAAATAACCTCAAATTTATCTCCTAAAATATTCTTTTTGGGCGGCAAAATCAATTTAAGGATAGTTGCATATATTGAAACGAATTTGGTAACGATATTCTAAAATTACCTGTTTATGGGCGTTATAGCGTATTTATATCATCAAAAGTAGTCCATTATTCTTGACTATAGAAACACAAAATGCTAACTTTCAATTCCTTTAAAAAAAGAAAATTCACGGAGTCAGAATGCAAAAATCAAAATTAATTTTAGCTTCTATTATTCTTGTTGGATTAATGTTCACCGGTTTTTCCTGTTCTTCTTCTAACCTTACCGGTGCAAGGCTTTATATCCAGCAGAAAAATTATGATGCCGCATATGCAGCATTACAAAAAGAAATATCAACTAATCCTAAGAGTGATGAGGGCTGGTATTTATTGGGATACGTTTATGGTGAACAGGGAAACATGGATAGCATGATTGTGTCGTTTGATAAATCACTTGCCATAAGCAATAAATATATAAAGGATATTACCGATTACAGAAAATTCTTCTGGGCAAATGAGTATAATAAAGGTGTTGGTTACTTCCAGAAAGGTAATAATGCAACCACGGCAGATAGTATTAAACTTTATTATGACAAATCGATTGAAGCCTTTAATACCGCAACCATGCTGGAGCCTGATTCATCAACTACCTATAAAAACCTTGCATTTGTATATATAAACGCAGGCAGGTACGATGAAGCCATTAAGCCATTGCAGAAACTGATTGATAAAGACAAATCAAGAGATGGTTACAGATACCTTGGCCAGATTTATTATGACCAGGGAAGAAAGTATAAAGATCTATATGCTAGCAGCAAGAATGTTCAGGATAGTTTAACTTACATGGATTACTACAACAAGGCTATAAAAGTACTTGAGGATGGAAGAAGATTATACCCGCATGATTCTGACTTTCTTGTTATTCTTTCAAATTCATATATCGGTGCTCACAAGACAGCAGTTGCTATGGATGCGTTCAAAGCTGGTATAGAGCAGGATCCGGGCAATAAATATTACCATTATAATTATGGTGTACTCTTGTTAGGAGCAAAGGATTTCCAGAAATCTATTGATCAGTTCAAAAAAGCTCTCGAAATTGATTCAAAATATGTGAATGCAGAATACAACCTTGGTGTTGCTTACCTTAAATGGGGTGATTACCTGAATGAAGAAGCTGATAAAAAAGGAGTGAAGAGCGAAGCGTATAAAGAAAAAATTAAAATAGCTATTCCTTATCTGGAAAATGCTGTTCAATTGGACGCAACACAGTCAGATATGTGGGAAACTCTTGGAAAAGCTTACTCAATTATGGGAGATCAAACCGGGGCTAAAAATGCATTCGATAAAGCTGATCAGTTAAGGAAATAAACAGATAAGGAATTTTAAGAAGAAATATGAATAATAATAACGATCAACAACCGGGACAACAAATAAATATTGAGCTAGGTGAAAAGGAAGCCGAAGGAATTTATTCCAATCTGGCGATTATTACTCATTCACCGGCAGAATTTATTATTGATTTTACAAGGATTGTACCCGGTGTGCCTAAAGCTAAAGTGCATGCAAGAATTATTTCGACTCCTCAGCATGCAAAATTACTTATGAAGGCACTTGAAGATAATATTAAAAAATTTGAAGCAAGATTCGGCGAAATAAACATTGAAAATCCTCCAAATCAACATTACGGTTTTACTCCGGTTGTAAAAAAGGATGAAAAAGTAAACTGATTTTTTAATTATTATCGATTTTATAGCCCTTTGAGATTGAAGAATTTCAAAGGGCTTTTTATTAACACGGAATATTAAATCTAAAGGAAATCATTATTTATTTACATTAGGAACAAGCAGTTAAGGGGTTTAGAGCGGGTAGTTTAAATTGCATTTCAGACCCTCAATACTTAACTTTCAGACTCATTTTTCCAACGGAGACACGATTAATAATGCTAAATTTAATTAAGAAAATATTTGGCGATAAAAACGCAAAAGATATAAAATTACTCTGGCCAATAGTAGAGCAAATCAAAGACGAATACGAGAAAATTAAAGATTTTTCTGAAGATGAATTAAAGGCTAAAACTGTCGAATTCAAAGCAAAAATTCAGGAAGAGACTGAAGAACTAAGAAATAAAATCTCAGAACTCAGGCTTCAATTACAATCCAATGATGAATCAATTGACAGACACTCGGTTTATGATGAAATAGATAATCTTGAGGAAGATTTAAATGATAAATATGAAGACGTGCTTGATGAGATTTTGCCGGAGGCCTTTGCAGTTGTAAAATGTACCTGCGAGAAACTTCTTGGCAAAGAATGGTTGGTAGGCGGCCATAAACAAGCCTGGAATATGGTCCCTTATGATGTGCAGTTGATGGGAGGTGTAGTGTTGCACCAGGGGAAAATAGCTGAGATGGCAACTGGTGAAGGAAAAACCCTTGTAGCTACTTTGCCGGTCTATTTAAATGCTCTTACAGGAAGAGGCGTTCACCTCGTTACCGTAAATGATTATCTCGCACTGCGTGATAGCGAATGGATGGGAGAGATTTATAAATTCCACGGGCTTACAGTTGGATGTATCCTGAATACTATGGATCCTGCACAGCGTAAAGAAGTGTATGGGCGCGATATTACCTACGGTACAAATAACGAATTTGGCTTTGATTACCTTCGTGATAATATGTCTGTTGAAAAAGAACAGCAGGTTCAGAGAAAGTTTAATTATGTAATTGTGGATGAAGTCGACTCCGTTTTAATTGATGAAGCAAGAACACCGCTTATTATTTCTGGTGCAGTGGAAGTTGATGACCAGAAATTTGATGATATGAAACCGAGAGTGGAAAGGTTGTACAGGCTGCAAACAAGTCTTGTAGCTAAATTGGTACAGGAAGCAGAAGAATTATTAAAAGCTGGTGATAAAGAAAGTACAAGGCAGGCCGGGATACAATTATTGCGTGGATATCGTGGATTGCCTAAAAGTAATAAGCTTACAAAAGTATTTGCAGATCCTGTAAATAAAAAATTAATGCAGGATACTGAGATGGAGTTTCTTAGAGAGAAAGCAAAGAACATGCATATTATCGATGACGAACTCTATTTTGCTATAGATGAAAAGAATAATACTATTGACCTGACTGATAAGGGAAGAGAAGAAATTTCCAAAGGGTCAGGAATGGAAAAAGAATATTTTGTTCTTCCAGATCTTGGAACTGAAATGAGTCACCTTGAAAACGATTCTTCGTTATCAGAAGATGAAAAAATAAAAAAGAAAGATGCTATATATGCCAGATATTCTGAAAGCAGTGACAGAATACATACTATAAACCAATTGCTAAAAGCCTATACACTATTTGAAAAAGATGATGAATATGTAATTACCGAAGAAGGAAAAATAGCAATTGTTGATGAATTTACTGGCCGTGTACTTCCGGGAAGAAGATATTCCGATGGATTGCACCAGGCTATTGAAGCAAAAGAAAATGTTAAAGTGGAAAGAGATACCCAGACCTTAGCAACAATTACCCTTCAGAATTATTTCAGAATGTACAATAAACTTGCCGGTATGACCGGTACTGCGGAAACCGAAGAGGGAGAGTTTTACGAAATTTACAAACTGGAAGTTGTTGTTGTTCCTACTAATAAACCAGTTGTAAGAGATGATCAGGACGATGCGGTTTATAGAAGTAAGCGAGAAAAATATAACGCAGTTATTGAGCAGATTCAAACGCTGAGGAAAGAAGGACGCCCTGTACTTGTAGGTACAACCTCGGTTGAAGTTTCCGAGACTTTAAGCAGAATGCTTAAGAGAAATAATATTCCTCATAACGTTTTGAATGCCAAGCAGCATCAGCGTGAGGCAGAAGTTGTATCGCACGCCGGTGAAATTGGAGCGGTTACAATTGCAACCAATATGGCAGGTCGTGGTACGGATATTAAACTTGGAAATGGAGTAGTAGATAGAGGCGGATTGTTTATTCTTGGAACTGAGCGACATGAGTCCCGAAGAATTGACCGACAGTTAAGAGGTCGTGCAGGTAGGCAGGGTGATCCCGGTACAACTAAATTTTTCCTTTCACTTGATGATGATCTTATGAGATTATTTGGAAGTGAAAGAATTTCTTCAGTTATGTCCCGCATGGGAATTGAAGAAGGAGAAGTTATTCAGC
This sequence comes from uncultured Bacteroidota bacterium, assembly GCA_963748105.1. GTDB lineage: Bacteria > Bacteroidota > Ignavibacteria > Ignavibacteriales > Ignavibacteriaceae > JAKAGZ01. The sequence continues at coordinate 9,904 of CAVVHP010000013.1, forward strand.
ATCCACTAATTACAAAGTCAGTGGAAAGAGCACAGAAAAAAGTTGAGGAAAATAACTTTGCTATCCGAAAGAGATTGCTTGAATATGATGATACAATGAACCAGCAGCGTGAAGTTATTTATAAAAGAAGAGGCCATGCTCTGGAAGGGGACAGGCTTAAAGGTGAAATACTTGAATTGCTGGAAGAATATGTTGGTGAAGTTGTAGATAAATATTTTGATGATGTTCAGGTTGACAATTTAAAAGAAGAAATACGTCATAACCTTTTATTTGAGTTTCCACTTGAATCAACAGAATTTGAATCTTTGGGTAACCAGGGAATTAAAGACAGAATTATTGAAGAGGCTAAGACATTTTATAATAAAAAAGAAGAAATGCTTGGCTCAGAATTGATGGCAAGACTTGAACGATTTGCTACTTTGAGTGTGATAGACCAGAAATGGAAAGACCATTTAAGAGAAATGGACGATCTGAAAGAAGGTATTGGTTTAAGAGCTTACGGGCAAAAAGATCCGTTAGTTGAATATAAAACTGAAGCATTCCAGCTATTTCTGAATTTACTTCAGGAAATCAGGGATGAAGTTGTATCCTTTGCATTTAAATTCTTCCCTCAGGCCCCGGAAGAAGTTCAGGAAAATAGAAGACAACCAGCTAGAATGACTGCTTCTAAACAGAGTACCGAGAATATTGGTATGTCGGGACAGCAACAGCAAGGCGGTGGTGAGCAGGTTGCCGGAAAACCCCAGCCCATCCAGGTAGAAGAAAAAATTGGCAGAAATGATCCTTGCCCTTGTGGATCAGGTAAAAAATATAAACATTGCCATGGCAGATAATTTTCTAAGAGAAAATCTATGAAAAAAATTGAAGCAGTTATCCGTCCTTTTAAGCTTGATGAAGTTAAAGAAGCTCTTGTTGAAGAGGGGATAAGAGGACTGACCATTTCAGAAGTCCGGGGTTATGGGAGACAAAAAGGACATACAGAAACCTACCGGGGAAGTGAATACAGAATAGAATTCATTCCAAAAATAAAAATCGAAATTGTTGTTGAGGATAAGCAGGTAGAGAAAGTTGTTGATGCAATATTAAGGACTGCTAAGACCGGGCAGGTTGGTGATGGTAAAATATTTATTTCCAACGTTAGCGAAGTAATCAGAATAAGAACTGATGAATCAGGGAAAGAAGCTCTGTAGGATATTTTACCTTTTTCTTTATTAACAACAATTATAACTTTCCATATGTATTTATCATATTATATTAAAAAATATTCCCCTCTATTTGCTTTAGCGCTGTTTTTTTATGGATGCGGAGTCTGGGGAAATTTTACCACATATTTTAATCTTTATTACAACACTCAGCACCTGTTTAATGAAGCAGAATCTTCAATACAACAGGACAGGTCAGATCTATTTGCTACGATATTACCTAAAATTAAATCCAGCGATGATCAGAAACTCCAGAAAGTAATTCAAAAATGTTCGAAAATTCTTCAATTCAGTTCGGATAGCAGATATGTTGATGATGCGCTGTTAATATTAGGCAAGTCATTTTATTATCAGGAAAATTATTTAAAGGCTACAAGAGAATTTAATGAATTGTTACAAACGCAGCCGGATAGTGATTTAAGGCTGGAAACTCAGCTCTGGCTTGGTAAATCACAATTAAGACTACAGAGGGAAACTGAAGCTCTGGCGACATTAAAAAAAGTTCGTGATGAAGCAACGGCGCAGGAAGAAAATGAAATTTTGGAAGATGCTTTGATCGAGGAAATTAAATACAAAATTTCAATTGATGATATAGCTGGTGCTGTTAAATCTTCTGAAGATTTTTTAAATATTTCTGAAAATGATGATCTAAATCAAAAAGTAGCCTTCGAACTCGGAAACCTGAATATAGAACTAAAAAATTATGATAAAGCAATTTCCGCTTACCAGCTGGTTCTGGATTATTCTCCATCATACCAAATGGAACTTGATGCAAATCTTGCTCTTGGTAAAGCTTATCTTTTTGCGGGTTATGATGAGAAAGCATATACCTTATTCGATGATATGAGCTCACTTGATAAAAACAAGGACGTGCTTGATAGGATAGAACTTGAAAAAGGATTGTCCCTTGTCCATTTGAGCAGGTATAATGATGCATTAGATGTCTTAACAAATGTTGATACTACGTTTAAGAATACAGAATATGGAGGAGCAGCGCGATTCGAAATTGGGAAAATATACGAAAACATATATAATAATTTTGATAGCGCTTCCACATATTATTTAAAAGCGAATAACTCAATTGTTCCCCGTGAATATAATACTGAGGTTAATTCCAAAGTTGAAAAATTTAAAAAATATATTGACCTTAAAAAGGAATTAAAATTTAATGAAATTCAATTTGAATATGCTTTAAATCCCGAAAAATATGTGGAAGATTCCACTAAGTTTTTTGATAGGTTAAAGGAATTGCAGGCAAATACATCAGGAGAGAATAATGAAACAGATATTAGAAATGAAGCCCTGGAACTAGGACGTCAGAGGGATTTAACATCGTCAGCGACCGGGGACACAAAAAATACAGCTATTGATTTTTCTAAACCTCCGGTTAAACCTGCAATAACAAGTGATTCTATAAAATCAAAAATTGTTGTTTCAGAATTCGAACTTGGGAACCTTTTCTTTTCAGAATTAGAAAAACCTGATTCAGCATATTATTATTATAACCAGGTTTTACAGGATAATCCATCACGCAATATTGAAGCCAATACTTTGTATGTGCTCGGTAATTATTTCCTGACAAAAAATGATACTGCAAAAGCTGATAGTCTTTTCAATATTGTCTATAAAAATTTCCAGGATCAGAGTGTAGTTAATTCAGCGGCAACAATTTTGAAGAGGCCATTAATAAACCTTGATTATGATCCGGCTCAGGCGCTTTACGTGAATGCTGAAAAACAAATGCTGAAACAGGACTTTGAGAAATCACTGGACGGATTTAAAAATATTTATGAAAATTATCCTTCTTCACCCCGCGCTCCTAAGGCTCTTTATGCCAGTGGCTGGATTCTTGAAAATGAACTATTAAAACCAGATTCTGCCGCAGAGGTTTATGATACTTTGAAAGCAAAATACCCCACAAGTGAATATGCCAAAAATATTTTACCTAAATTGGCAGAATATCATTCAGAAAAAGAAAGAATAAAAAAGGCTGTTGAGGATTCATTAAAAGCACTTAGTCAGAGAAAAAACAGTGTTGCTACTGCTACGGCAGATAGCATCAAAAACGGTGTGAAAAATATTCCTGAAGAAATGTTAAAAAAACTTCCTCCCGGCTTACGATTTGAAGCAAGAAGAGATTCAACTCCAAAATCTGTTGATGAAAAAAGGGATTTACTCAAAGGAGAAAAAAAGAAACTTTTGGAATTAAGTGGAAAAAGGATAAAAGAAGATTCATCTATGCCTAAGAAAAAGGATGAACCAGCAGATACTTTAGAGACTAAATAATTATACCTCAGTAATATTTTATAAAAGCATAAATGGCTGATGAATAATATTCAATTCCCTCAGCTTGAAATTTCATTATTATTAGAGAAATCGTTCCCATATTTAAAAGCCAGGAAAATTCAAAGTATAATCTTATACTTTTTGAGCATTCTTTACTTAAGCATTCCTTCCTTTCAAATACCTGTACTTGAGTATTCACATTTTAGAATTACTTCGCTTATGCAGCAGCGTGCCATTGAACATAATTTATTATTTTATCCGCGCCAGGAATGGATCAACATTGATGATGTAAATCCTAAATTACTTAAAGGGATAATATCTATGGAAGACGGTAGCTTTTTCCAACACAAAGGAATTGACTGGAAAGAACTTAACACTGCTTTAAAAGTTAATAAACGGAGGGGACGGGCTGTACGCGGAGGAAGTACCTTGACAATGCAGCTTGCTAAAAATCTTTATTTAACTACTAAAAAAAGTATATTCAGGAAAGCCAAGGAGTTTCTGATTACCATTAGAATGGAAAAAGAATTAAGTAAACGTGGAATTCTTCAAAATTATATAAATGCAGTGGAATGGGGAGATGGGATATTCGGAATTAAAGAAGCTTCAGAAATTTATTTTAATAAAGAACCCTGGCAACTTACTACAAACGAATGCGCTAAGCTTGCAGCTGTTATCCCATCACCATTGGTACATGCACCAAATAAAAATTCCGGTTACGTTTTAAGAAGAGCATCAATTATTCTTGGGCGGCTAAATGATATTGTTCTTTTTCTCAAAGCAGTAAAATGAAAAGACGTACTTTAATCGAACTTATAGAAAACGGGGAAACTCTTATCTGTGAATTCAAACGTAAATTTTCAACTCACGAAAAAATTGCCAGGGAAATGATCGCCTTTGCAAATACGAAAGGTGGAGTCATTCTTTTCGGGATTGATGATAATAAAGATGTTGTTGGAGTAGAAAGTGAAAAATCAGAAGCTGAACTAATCAAAGAGACTGCTGCGGAATATTGTGAGCCATCATTAAAATATGAAATAGAGTTTATTGAATTGTATGGTAAAGAAATAGTAATTGCAAAGATACCTGAGTCTGACTCAAAACCACACAGATTGCAGGATTATGAAAAAGAATTTGATATAAATAAAGCAATAGTTTGTATAAGGGTAAATGATAAAAGCATTCAGGCCAGCAAGGAAATGGTTAGAATTTTAAAAGCCCGATCCGGTAATATGAAGCTGAAAAAATATTCAATTGGTCCGAATGAAAAAAAAGTTTTTGAATACCTGGAAAACAAAGAAGTAATAACGGTAAAGGAATTAAGTGAACTCGTAAATATTTCCGTGAGAAGAGCTTCAAGAACTCTTGTTAAAATGGTAAGAGCCAACCTGCTAATTATTCACACAAAGGACAACGGAGAAGAATATTTTACTTCAGCAAATTGAGTTATGTTTTATCATTTGATAGATCAAAAACTTTTCTTAATTCAAACACTGAAATTCCGTAAGCTACTGCCACATTTAATGATTGCTTAATTCCATATTGCGGAATTTCAATTGAAAAATCAGATAAATCAATCAAATCCTGCGAAACACCAGTAATTTCATTACCTATAATAACACATAAAGGAAAATCAGTTGCTTTAACTTTATAATAAGGTTTACTGTTGCTTGTAAGTTCAAGTGCACAGATTTTTACCCCCTGGTCTTTTAATTTCATGACTATTTCTTTTGGATCCTTAATGTATTCCCAGTTTACACTTTCAGTTGAGCCCAGAGCAGTTTTTAATATCTCTTTTTTAGGCGGGTGAGGAGTATATCCACAAATATAAAGCTTCTCAATCATTGCGCCGTCAGATGTTCTGAAAATTGATCCAACATTGTATGTACTTCTTATACTGTTTAAAACTACATAGACCGGCAGCTTTTTAACTTTGTGAAGACTGTCCAGTGTACTTCTGTTAATTGAAATTTCGTCGTGTGTGAGTTTTTTCATAAAGAAATGATGAGCCTAATTAAATTTTACAGCTAATTGTCCGCAAGCAGCAGCAATATCATCTCCCTGCGTATTCCGAACCATTACAATTATATCTTTTTCTTTTAGCTTTTGTGCAAATTCGCTTATTCGTTTTAGCGGAGTAGGATTTAATTCAGCGGCAATTCCTGTCGGGTTCATATGCTGTAAAGAATTAAATGGAATAATATTTATTTTTGATGGCATCTGTGAACAAAGTTTTACAAGAGCATTAATATCTTTGTCACTATCATTTACATTATTTAGCATAACGTATTCAAAAGTAATCCTGGTTTTAGTAACCTTTGAATAGTATTTTAATGCTTCAATATTTTGCTTCAAAGAATATTTTCCATTAATCGGCATAATTTTACTTCTTATATTTTCAAAACATGAGTGAAGTGAAAACGCCAGCCCTGGCTTCATACCTGAATTTGCAAGATCAATAATTTTGGGTGCGATACCAGCAGTTGAAACTGTAATTTTTTTAAAACTAATTTCTGATCCTGATTCGTTGGTAAAAAGCTCTAACGATTTAATAGTAGAATTAAAATTTAATAGAGGTTCTCCCATGCCCATATAAACGATATTTGTTAGTTTATCTTTTCCGTAATCGTTTGCAGCAAGCATGTATTGATCAAAAATTTCACCGGGAGCCAGATTCTTTTTATAACCCATTAAACCAGTTGCACAAAACCGGCAATCAAGAGGGCATCCAACCTGTGTTGAAATACAAAGTGTCGTTCTTTTTTCTTCTGGAATAATTACTGATTCAATTTTATTTTTTTCTTTTGTCTGAAAAATAAACTTTTTAGTTCCTGTCAATTGAGAAAATTCAGAATCAACAAACTCAAGCGTGCTCACTAAAGCTTCTTCTTTTAGCTTTTTTCTTAACGATTCAGGTAAATTCAACATTTCATCGAATTGGGTTACAAAATCGCTGTACATCCATTTATAAATCTGTTCTCCACGGAATTTTTTTTCACCTATTGAGACAAAGTATTCCTGTAACTCTTGTAAAGTTAAGCCTTTAAGCAGAATCTTTTTTTTGCTTGAATTTTCTGAGCCGTTTATTTCGGCTATAGGTTTTTTCATAGCCACAAATATAATAATAAATTATCGGGGTTAAAATTTAGGATTACTTCTGAATTCTACAGTGCCTAATAAATTGCTATAAATTAATTATTACCGTATTTTTGACATATAGTTGATGTTTTAATAGCGGTCATCATTTCGAAAACATCTTTCCGGTGAACCCACCTTAATGGGGATCACATATTTCTCAAACATTTGGGTAGAATTTACAAGGGAGTAAATATGAATTTCGATTTCACAGAAGAACAAAAAATGATAATGGAGTCAGCCAGGGATTTTGCTCAGGCTGAAGTAGCACCAACTTCAATTGAAAGAGACATCAAAGCAGAATTTCCTACTGATATTGTAAAACAAATGGGAGAGCTCGGATTTCTTGGAATGATGGTTTCTCCTGAATATGGTGGTGCCGGACTGGATACTATCAGCTATGTTCTTGCTATGATTGAAATCTCAAAAGCTGATGCAAGTGCTGGTGTAATTATGTCAGTGAACAACTCACTCGTTTGCTACGGGCTCGAAACATACGGGTCTGATTATATAAAAGAGAAATATTTAAAACCATTGGCTAAAGGAGAAAAACTCGGTGCATTTGCACTTTCAGAACCTGAAGCAGGAAGTGACGCAACAAAACAAAAAACTACAGCAGATAAAGATGGTGATTTCTTTGTACTTAATGGGATGAAAAACTGGATCACCAATGGAACTACTGCTGATTATTACCTTGTAATGGCAACTACTGATAAAGAAAAAGCTCATAAAGGTATTTCAACTTTACTAGTTGAAAAAGGCACAGAAGGATTTACGCACGGGAAAAAGGAAGATAAATTAGGAATCAGAAGTTCTGATACCTGTTCCTTATCTTTTGAAAGTTGTAAGGTACCCGCAAAAAATATTGTATGGGATGAAGGCAAAGGATTTAATTTTGCAATGAACACACTTAACGGTGGCAGAATAGGAATTGCAGCTCAGGCAATCGGAATTGCTGAAGCTTCACTTGAGGCTGCAATTAAATATGCAAAAGAAAGAAAAGCTTTCGGCAAAACTATCTCAAACTTTCAGGCTATTCAATTTAAGATTTCTGATATGGCGGTAAAAGTAGATACTGCAAAACTTCTTACTCTGCGTGCAGCAGCTATGAAGGATGCCGGAGTGAAATACTTCAAAGAAGCAGCTATGGCAAAACTGTATTCATCAACAATTTCTGTTGAATGTGCACTTGATGCAATTCAAATTCATGGCGGGTACGGTTATGTTAGAGAATACCTGGTTGAAAGATACCTCAGAGATTCAAAAATTACAGAAATTTATGAAGGCACATCCGAAATTCAGAGGATGGTAATTGCCAGAAGCCTGTTAGATTCTGTAAAATAAAAGATCAGATTTTCTAAAATGCCGGTTAAACCGGCATTTTCCTTAAAATCAGTCATAAAACCAATTTAAGCCTATAAATTTGTAATTGGATATTGTTTGAAAAACAATTTAAATTGAAAGTAAATATTTCAATTTCTGAACCAGATTATTTTATTTTCCGATCACTTAATAATTAAAGAATAAATACGGTTTTATTCTTTTACAAGCTTTTAGAGGAGGCTGGATGAAAAGAGGAACACTAATTGGCCTTTCAATTGGCGCAGTAATCGTGCTGTTCATGGTAATTCTTTTTATGTGGGGGAAAAATGTATACAATAGTCTTGTTACATTAAATGAATCAGTGAACCAAAGTTGGAGCCAGGTTGAAAATCAGTACCAGAGAAGAGCAGATCTTATACCTAACTTGGTAAGTACTGTTAAAGGATATGCAAATTTTGAAAGAGGTGTTCTTACAGATGTTACAAATGCACGTGCAAGAGTTGGACAGATGAATGTAACTCCTGAAGTACTTAATGATCCTGCTGCATTCCAGAAATTTCAGGCAGCCCAGGGTGAATTAAGTGGAGCACTTTCCAGATTACTTGTGACAGTTGAAAATTACCCTGAGTTAAAAGCAAATGAAAATTTTCTCCAGTTGCAGGCTCAACTTGAAGGGACTGAAAACCGTATATCTGTTGAACGCAGAAGATTTAATGAAACAGTTCAGAAATACAACACTACAATTAAGCTTTTTCCTAATTCAATCTTTGCTAATATTTTTGGTTTTAAAGATAAACAGTACTTTAAAGCAACGGCAGGATCTGAAACACCTCCAAAAGTTGAATTTTAGTTTTACATGAAGTTATTACTAGCGTTATTATTTTCAGTATCAGTTTTGTTTGCCCAGCCAAAAATTCCTACGCTTAATCACTGGGCAAATGATTTTACAGGTACTTTATCCTCTTCTGAGTTAAGTAATCTGGACCTGCGTTTAAAAACCTACCAGGATACTACATCCAACCAGCTTGTTATGTTGATGATACAATCACTTCAGGATTACCCGATTGAATATTACACTATGGATGTTGCAGAGAAAAATAAGATCGGGACTAAAAAAAATGATAACGGTCTTTTATTTTTGATAGTTAAAAATGACCGAAAAATGAGGATTGAAGTTGGTTATGGACTTGAAGGAGTGTTGCCTGATGCGCTCGCTAGTTCTATTATTAGAAATGTAGTTGCACCTCATTTCAGAAGCAATGACTATTATGCCGGAATAACTGACGGAATAAATGCTATGATGTCCGCAATAGCCGGTGAATACAAAGCTGATAAATACGCTAAAGACAATAGCAGCAAAAAAACAAAAGGTATTGGCACTATAATATTTATCATAATCATGATTATTATGTCATTGTTCAAAGGCCGCAGAGGGAGGAGAGGCGGATTTATATTTTTCCCCGGTGGATTTAGCGGTGGTTCCGGTGGCGGTAGTTTTGGTGGGGGTGGATTTGGAGGATTTAGCGGCGGCGGCGGCGGTTTTGGAGGCGGCGGAGCCAGCGGTGGATGGTGATTTACTATTTTTCCTGCCCTATTGAAGTTCAAGTAATGTTTAGTTAGTATTGCAAAAGAAATTTCAGTTATTTTATTTGAGAATTTGAACTAAACGTTATTCCTGTTTGGAGGAATAATTCAGACATTATATAGGAGATAATTTATATGGCAATAATGATAACCGAAGAATGCATCAATTGCGGTGCGTGTGAGCCTGAATGTCCAAATACAGCAATTTATGAAGGTGGGCAGGAATGGGAACTTGCAGGTAAAACTTACGGTGATGGCGACAAAGCACCAACCGGTGCCGAAGGCTTTTTCTCAGATGATTTCTTTTATATTGTGCCTGACAAATGTACAGAATGCAAAGGTTTTCACGATGAACCACAATGTGCGGCAGTATGTCCGGTTGATTGCTGTGTACCTGATCCAAAGCACGAGGAAGACGAAGAGACACTTCTGAAAAGAAAAGACTACCTGGATGGCATTGGCAGATAAATTCGGATAATATTACTATTATTAAAGGCGTCTTTTGACGCCTTTTTTACTATCTAACCTGTTTGCTCTAAAAATTGCATATTTGGTTTCCATTCTCAGCAAAGAGAAGCGATTTTCTAATAATTGTGAATCCTTACATATTTAGGCCATATTCCGACTTTTTTTCCCGTTTTTTATTACCATTTTCAATTTACAGGATTGGCACAAATTTAGCAGTTATTAAAGACAAAAATTATAATTCTGTAAATAAAAATCATAATAAAAATTAAATTTAAGAATCACGGAGGTCTAAAATGGCTATTAAAATAACTGATGAATGTATAAACTGTGGAGCCTGCGAACCAGAATGCCCTAACAATGCAATTTATGAAGGCGGTACTTCATGGGAATTGGATGGAAAAACATATGGGGACGGCGATGCTGCTCCTTCTGGCGCTGAGGGATTTTATTCAGATGATTTCTTCTATGTAGCTCCTGACAAATGTACAGAATGCAAAGGATTCCACGATGAACCACAGTGTATAGATGTTTGTCCGGTTGAATGTTGTATTCCTGATCCTGATCATGTTGAAGATGAAACAGCATTACTTGCAAAAAAGGATTCACTGGAAGCAATGCAAAACTAGTTCTGAATAAAAAAATTAGTGCTAAACAAATGGCTTTAGTAAGAAATTATTAAAGCCATTTTTTGTTTTTTGTGTATCCAATCTTCCTTTTACATTTCTTCCTATATCCTTAACTTAAAGTTCAAATATTATTTTTTGAATAAAATTCAGCATATAATGAATATTGGTAAATATAAATTAACCGTTGTAAACACCGGATATTTTCGTCTTGATGGCGGAGCAATGTTTGGAATAATCCCCAAAGCACTATGGAAAAATTCAAACCCGCCGGACGAACAAAATAGGATAAAACTTGCTACAAGGAATCTTTTGCTTGAAAACGGGAAAAGAAAAATTCTTGTAGATACGGGAATGGGAATTAAATGGGGAGATAAATCAAAATATATTTATGAAATTGACCAGGAAAAATTTTCAATTGAAAAATCTCTTGGCAGGATAAATCTAAAACCAGATGACATAACAGATGTAATATTAACACATCTCCATTTTGATCACACCGGCGGATCTACAAAGCCAGAAAATGATAAGCTAATCCCGACTTTCACGAACGCAACATACTATGTTCAGAAAGAAAATTATGACTGGGGTGTAGATCCTTCTGATAGGGATAGGGGAAGTTATATTAAAGATAATTTTGTCCCGCTGATGGAAGAAGGCGTGTTAAATTTTATAAATGGCGAAGAAATGTTCGACGATGAGATTCAATTCCTCGTTGTTAACGGTCATACATTCGGTCAACAACTACTAAAAATATCTGATTCATCAAATACAATTCTCTACTGTTGCGATCTATTACCGACCACTTCTCACATTCCCGTACCCTATGTTATGGGATATGATTTACAACCCCTGAAAACAGTAGCTGAAAAGAAAAAAATATTACCCCGGGCGGTGGAAGAAAACTGGAAAGTATTCTTTGAACATGACCCGGAAACAGTTCTGGCAACAGTTTCACAAACTGAAAAAGGTTTTAAAGTAAATGAAAAATTCAGCTCTCTCTTATAGAAACGAATTATCCGGATTTACTAAAGTTTGCGAAACCAGTGATCTGTCAGAACATCAGGGGAACCGATTTATCATTCATAATACAGAAATTGCTGTATTTAAGGTTGATGGAAATATTTATTCGCTAAGTAACATTTGCCCACACCAGCATTCGGCTCTGATTTATGATGGATTCATCGAAAAAGGCTGTGTTGTTTGTCCTGCTCATGGATGGATGTTCGATTTGCAGACCGGGAAAACTCAAACAGGGGGAAGGGGTATTGATTCTTTTGAGACTAAAGTAATTGATAATCAGGTATATGTAAAAATTATTCAGCAAGAAATGAAATGGTAAAATTCATTTGTTATGAAGCTCACAAATGAAATAATTGTTCGTGAAGCAAAATCTGTTGGATTTGATCTTGTTGGTTTTGCAAAAGCCGATGAATTGAAAGAAGAAGGAAATAAACTCGAAGAGTGGCTCAAGCTTGGTTATCAGTCAGGTATGAGCTATATGGAGCGAAATACCGATAAGAGAAAAGATGTAAGAAAAATTCTTCCCGGCGCAAAAAGCGTTATATCACTCGCCCTAAATTATTACACGGATGAGAATTATTCTAATGATAAAAATTCCGGAAAGGTTTCCCGCTATGCATGGGGTACTGATTATCATTTAATAATTTGGGAAAAACTTGAAAAATTGGAAAATACATTAAAAGCAATTGATCCTGATTTTGAATCGATGTCCTATGTAGATACAGGCCCGGTAATGGATAAGGTATGGGCAAAAAAAGCTGGACTTGGCTGGATTGGTAAACACACCAATCTTATTAATAAAGAAATTGGCAGCTGGTTTTTTCTGGCAAATATAATAACCAATTATGATTTCAATTATTTGGAGGAAATTCCAGATTTTTGCGGTTCTTGTACTGCTTGTATTGAGGCGTGTCCAACAAATGCAATTGTTCAGGAATATGTTGTTGATGCGAACAAATGTATTTCAAATCTTACTATTGAAAATAAGAACGAAATCCCCCAAGAGTTTGCAGGCAAATTTGAAAACTGGTTATTCGGTTGTGATATTTGCCAGGACGTTTGCCCTTGGAATATTAAATTTTCAGAAATTACAGGCGTTCCTGAATTTTACCCGAAGGACGGAAATAAGGAAATTGAATTGTCGGAAATTAAGCTAATGGATAACAAGCAATTCAAATTCCGTTTTGCGCGAAGTCCTATTTTGAGAATAAAATTGAGGGGACTGATGAGAAATGCTGATTTTATTGAACAAAAATGAATCTTTTGGTACTTATGTGTATCTAACCGTTAAATATTTAAAATAAAATATGCTTAATTTTAAACAATGAATAATTTTTGTTAATACAGAATTTGGAGAAAAAATGGCTAATAATCATCATAATATAATAATAATAGGCTCAGGCCCGGCAGGCTTTACTGCAGCATTATATGCCGGAAGAGCTAATCTAAACCCGGTAATTTTTGAAGGAATGCAGCCGGGTGGACAGCTCACGATTACAACAGAAGTTGAAAATTATCCCGGATTTGAAAATGGAATAATGGGTCCTGAATTGATGGATGTAATGAGAAAGCAGGCACAGAGATTCGGTGCAAAATCAATTTACAAGGAAATAACTGGGGTTGATTTTTCAAAAAGACCTTTTACGCTTAAAACTTATGAAGGTGAAGAATATAAAGCTGATGCAGTAATCATCTCTACAGGTGCTTCTGCAAAGTTGCTCGGGCTTGAGAGTGAAAATAAATACATGGGATTTGGTGTTTCTGCATGCGCTACTTGCGACGGATTTTTCTATAAAGGATTAAAAGTACTTGTTGTAGGCGGCGGCGATACTGCAATGGAAGAAGCTGATTTCTTAACTAAATTTGCTTCTGAAGTGACTGTTATCCACAGACGCGAAGAGTTCAGAGCTTCAAAAATAATGACTGAGAGAGCAGAAAAGAATCCTAAAATCAAATTCCAGACTAACAAAGTAGTTAAAGAGGTTTTAGGTAAAGATGAAAATGGAAGAAAAGTAATGACCGGTGCAATACTTGAAGATACTAAAACCGGCAATACTGAAGAAGTTCAGGCAGACGGACTTTTCATTGCTATCGGCCATAATCCAAACACTGATTTATTTAAAGGTGTTCTGGATATGGATGAAACAGGGTATCTAAAAGTTAAGGGAGCTTCAACCTATACAAACGTTCCTGGAGTTTTTGCTGCCGGTGATGTTGCTGATAAAACATACAGGCAGGCAGTTACAGCCGCCGGAACCGGATGTAGAGCAGCAATAGATGCAGAACGCTGGCTTGCTGAAAATGAATAGTTATAACATTATTTAAAATGAAAAAGGCGTCCATAAAGGACGCCTTTTTTTGTGCGGAAAAATTATTGATCTCCTTTTTGATCCATTTTCCGAGCTAACAGGTTGGCAAAAATAAAACCTAAACCTGTTATTGTGAACAATAAAAACGGAACCCAGTAATCGGCACCGGTGGCATCCTCAAGCATAAGACCGAAACCAAGTGCAAGCCCAAAGAACAAACAAATAACTCCGAACTTAAGTAATCTGAAGGGATCGTAATTACGCTTGTTATTGAAAAATTCTTTTATTGCTTCAGCATCAAGATTTTTTTCTATAAGCATCTGTCTTTCCCTTGATCTCAAATACAAATATACCACCGCAATTAAGCCCGATACCAGGAAGAAAACTATCGGTATAAAAACCGCAACTACTCTTTCATCCATTTTATATCTCCTTATGTTTTAACTTTCTTCTTCTGACTGTAATCCCGGTGTACAGGTTACATCTATTATATTTCCGGGGTCAATCCTGCTTTCTAAATATTAAGACTTAAAGGTGATCCGAAAGGTTACAAATTATATGAAAAAAGCTTCTTACAATTCACATTTAAGATTATAATTGATTTTTGACCATTTTAGTTGTTATTTACGGTGTGTCCAATATTTTGCTCTAATTTTTTATAGCTGATCTGTAACCTTTTAAGTCCATTAAATGTCTTATAAGTAAAGATGAAGAACCTTACAGATTTAGAAATAATAGATTCTGTCAAAAAAGGGAATCAATCAGATTATGCTATTATTATTGACAGGTATAAAAATAGAGCCTTTTCCCTCGTTAAACGGATGCTTAAAAATGAAATGGATGCGGAGGAGGTTCTTCAGGATTGCTTTATCAAAGCATATGATTCGCTCGATAGTTTCAGGCAGGAGTCGAAATTTTCAACCTGGTTTTACAGGATAGTTTACAACACTACTTTGACAAAACTATCGGGCAAAAAAAGAAAAATCGAACTTGAAATGACTTCTGTAGAGGATCATTTTGATCTTGAGAGTGATTATGATTTTAAGGTTTCTGAAAAAAAAGATATGGCTGAATTTCTAAATAAAATGGTAGAAAAATTACCTTTAAATTATGCCTCCGTTATTACTATGTTTTATATTAATGATATGAGTTGTGAAGAGATTAGCGAAGCTTTGAATACTTCAGTAGCAAATGTAAAAGTATTACTGCACAGATCGAGAAATGCACTGAAGGATATTCTGTTGAAAAATAATTTTGCAGAGGAATTATTATGAAAAATTTATCGGATGAAATATTAAATAAATTTACAGATAATGAACTTGATCAGGCGACCCTTAAAATGGTGCGTGAACAGCTCAAAATTTCTGAAGAAGACAGAAAAAGACTAAAAGCAATACAGGCTGTGGATAACGGTTTAAGGGATATGAAATCAGAATCTGTTTCAACCGATTTTACATCAGTCCTGATGAAGAGAATAAGTAAAAAATCAAAAGCAAAAAAAGAACAGCAAACTTTTATAATTTCTATCTCTTCCATCTTTGTAATTATTGCCCTTGCTATAGTTGGATATGTTATGCATCTAATTTTTTCTGCACCTCCGTCTACAACAGGCGGTACAGCAATGGCAACACGGGAAACCCTTAACATCATGAAAGATGTAATGGAACCGGTTAAAAGCTTTTTCGCTAATGTAAATATATCTGTTATTGGAAGCGTATTCTCACTTGGGCTTTTAATTTCTATCTATTTTGTCTTTGATCTTGTAAAACACACAAAGAACAATTTAAGCAGGCAACACTAAATTTGAGTTATAAGACTGTCATCTTGCAGCCTTTTTTATTCCCTTAAATCAGACTTCTTTCCCAACTTTCTTTTTAACTTCGTATATTTATTTTGTAAATTATTTTGAAAAATAACGGAGCCTGTAAAATGTTAGTTATTACTACTCCAACAATTGAAGGTAAAAAAATCTTAAGATATTACGGATTGGTCAGCGGCGAGGCCATTCTGGGAGCCAACATATTTAAAGATTTCTTTGCTGGTATAAGAGACATAGTCGGTGGTCGTTCTGCTGCCTATGAAAAAGAATTGAGAAAAGCTAAGGATATTGCTGTAACAGAAATGTCTGAGCAGGCTAAAGCAATGGGAGCCAATGCCGTTGTTGGCATTGATCTCGATTATGAGACCATCGGGGGAGGCGGGGGAAACATGCTTATGGTTAGCGCATCGGGTACCGCTGTTCTTTACGAAGAATAACCAAAATATTATGAATACAAAAACAGGTTACGTAACCATACTTGGTTTGCCAAATGCTGGTAAATCTACTTTGCTTAACGCATTGCTTGGGCAAAAACTCTCAATTACGACTAATAAACCTCAAACAACGCGCAAAAGATTACTCGGAATTTTATCAGATGAAAATTACCAGATCATTTTTCTCGATACACCAGGAATCCTGAAACCGGCTTATCTTTTACAGGAAAAAATGATGGATTCGGTTATACAATCTATTAAAGACGCGGATGTTATTATTTTAATCTTGGATGTAGCGCTTGATCCTGGCGGTGAGAAAACTTTAAAGGATGCTTTTATTTATGATTTGCTGAGCAAAAGCAAAAAGCCAAAGATTTTACTTCTTAATAAAATTGATCTTTCATCTCAGGAACAGGTAAATGAATTAATCGGGAAGGTTGGAAAAACAAATTACTTTAAAAGAATCATTCCCATTTCTTCAAAGCTGGCTTATAACGTGCATACAGTAATCAGTGAAATTATTGAAAATTTACCTGAAGGTCCCAAATACTATCCGGATGAAAATGTGTCCGATGAAAATGAGAGATTTTTTGTGTCCGAAATAATTAGGGAAAAAATATTTGAACATTACAAAGATGAAATTCCCTACAGTTGTGAAGTGGTTATAGCAGATTTTAAAGAGCGTGAAGGCAGAAAGGATTTTATCCAGGCAGAAATTATTGTTGAACGGGATAGCCAGAAAGGAATATTAATAGGTAAACAGGGAACTGCCCTGAAAAGAATTGGTGAGGAATCACGTGCCTCAATTGAAGAATTTTTGCAAAGGCCAGTCTATCTTGATCTTCACGTTAAGGTAAGAAGTAAATGGCGGACAGATGAAAATATGCTGAAGTCCTTCGGATACAAGGGCGAAAAAGATTAAAATATAATCTCGTTTATAATCATTCCGAGTCTAATCAAAAAAAGCAGATGAAGAAATTTATTGGTGAAGGTGCTTTAGTACTTACTACATTGGTATGGGGCGTCACTTTTGTTGTAATAAAATTAGCGCTTACCGATGTTTCCCCGTTGCTTTTCGTTTCAATCCGATTCAGCATTGCTGCTTTAATTTTGCTTCCCTTTATGTTCGGAATTTTAAAAGTTTCTACAAAAGAGGCAATAGTTGGTGGAGTAATATTAGGACTTCTAAACTTTGCCGGATTTGCAACTCAAACAATTGGACTGAATTTTACATCCGCTACAAAATCCGGATTTATTACCGGAACATTTGTCATTTTTACGCCGATCCTTCAATTTATAATTGAAAAAAGAATTCCTAAAAAAGAAAATGTTTTTGGAATTATCCTTGTATTGCTCGGACTGATTTTATTATCAAGTAAAGGAACATCAATCTTTGATATCTTTTCCGAACTCGGCAAAAATTTTAACATTGGAGATTTCTTCACACTTCTCTGTGCAATTGCGTTTGCAACTTACATCGTGTACCTGGATATGATCAGCCACAAAATTGATTATAAACTCCTGGTATTTATTCAACTGGCTGTAACCGGTGTTGCTGGTTGGATTTTCACTTATTTCCTGGCAGCATCAGGACTGGAGAAATTCAGTTTTAGTTTGAACGGGACTGTTATATTTTCGGTGATCTATACAGCCTTGCTGGCAACACTTTTAGCCACAACACTTCAGACAAAATATCAAAAGTGCGTTACGCCAACTAAGGCGGCAATTATATTTTCACTTGAACCAATATTTGCCGCATTTTTTGCTTTCGTTATTATTGGTGAAAAAATTTCAGGTTTTGGGTTTATCGGGGGTATATTTATATTTACAGGACTTTTGGTTTCGGAATTGATGGGCAAAAAAGAAAATAATAACAATGGACGACAACGGAAAAAGGGCTGAAATAATTGTAAACGGTTTGGTTCAGGGAGTAGGCTTCAGGTATTTTGTTTATCGGGAGTCTGAGAAACTCGGTCTGAAAGGATATGTTAAAAATTTATACACCGGGGAAGTGCTGACGGTTGTTGAAGGTAATAAAGAAATGATCGATGAACTTTTCAAAAAATTAAAAGTTGGTCCATCCCATGCGTCAGTAAAAAATGCAAATATAAACTGGGATGGAACAAAAAATGAATTCACACATTTTGAGATAAGACATTGAAAAATAATTTTAGGACCGGACTTGGTTTTGACGTCCACGCATTTTCAGAAGGGGGAAAATTAATTCTTGGCGGAATCGAGATCCCTTATGAAAAAGGGCTGCGAGGCCACTCTGATGCCGATGTACTTTTGCACGCAATTTCCGATGCACTTTTAGGGGCACTTGCACTTGGAGATATTGGCCAGCATTTTCCCGATACAGATCCCAATTATAAAAATGCTGATAGTGCGGAACTTTTAAAAAGGGTTTATGCTCTTGTTGAAGAAAGGGGGTACACGCTTGGAAATTTAGATTCTATTGTCGTAATGCAAAAGCCTAAGCTGACCCCACTCATTCGTAAAATACAGGAAAGGATTGCGGCAATATTAAATACTGAAATTGAAAACATTTCTGTTAAAGCAACAACCACTGAACAACTGGGATTTGTAGGAAGGGAAGAAGGTGTCTCTGCATTTGCTACAGTATTATTAATTAAAAAATAAATATGATTGAAAATATCCTTTCAGAAATCTCCCGGCTTACTCCATTCTGGCTTTACGTCGTCCTTTTTTTCTTTTCCTATATTGAAAATATATTCCCGCCTTCTCCGAGTGATCTTGTTGTTCTGGTTGGCGGTTCTTTAGTTGCAACAGGAACCATACATTTTATACCCACACTTATTTTTACTACGATTGGAAGTGTTTTAGGATTCATGACGCTATATATTGTGGGTTCACAGCTTGATAGAAAAATCTTACATGCAGGAAAAATAAAATTTATTTCAATTGAAGCGCTTGAAAAAGTTGAGGCCTGGTTTGTAAAATATGGCTTTGGAATTATTCTGGCCAACAGGTTTATGCCGGGAACACGTTCCGTTATTTCTTTTTTTGCAGGATTGAGTGAACTTAATATTAAAAGGACAGTAATCCTGGCATCTATCAGTGCATTTATATGGAATGCTATTATACTTTATCTCGGTGTAATTTTCGGAGATAATATTGATGTTGTTGATAAATATTTATCAACTTACAGTAATGTCGGATTAATTATAACCGGCTTAGTGGTTTTATTTTTTGTTATTAGATATTTTGTGTTAAAAAACAAAGCAAAGAATTGAAATTACCATTTTTAAAAAACAGGGAAGTCCTTTTACCCGAACTAAAGAAGCAGAGAAAAAAAGAAAGAATGCTTCTTGTTTTAAGCGGAATACTACTTGGAATTTCATTTCCTCCGTTTCCTTTCCCATTTCAGCTGCTGATGTTTATCGGACTTGTTCCGTATTTTATTGCCATTGAAAAGAAAAAAACTCTTGCTGAAATCAGTCGCGCAACATACCTGACCTTTTTTATCTTTTCAATTATTACAGTTTACTGGGTGGGGAGTTGGCAAAAAGGAACGGATCCATTTCTGATGATAGCCGGCGGCGCATTATTATTTTTTAATCCTCTTTTGTTTCTTATACCTTCAACACTTTTTTATATCACGAAAAGATCGTTCAATACGGGTTTTGCTTTCCTGGCGTTCCCGTTTTTCTGGATTACCTATGAATATTTGTTTATGCTCACTGATATTAGTTTTCCGTGGCTGACTCTAGGAAGCGGGCTTTCTCATTTTACAATTTTTATTCAGATAGCTGATTTAATCGGCGCGGTTGGAATTTCTGTAATCGTTGTTTATATAAATATATTTATTTATAAAGCTTATATCAGTTTCAAAGAAAAAGATAATAATTACGGATATTATGTCGCCGCGTTTATTTTGACATTTTCTGTTGTGATTTATTATGGATCATATCAGCTCTCAAATTTCAAGGTATCGAATAAAAAAGTCAGAGTTGGACTAATTCAGCCGAACTTGGATCCATGGAATAAATGGGAACTGAACAGGCTTGATGAAACTATAAATCTTTATTTATCTCTTTCTAAAAAGGCAGTTAACGAGGGTGCAGAATTAATTGTCTGGCCTGAAACAGCATTACCGGTTTACCTGATGAGTCTGGCTTATTATCCTGAAAAAGATTCAATTTATAAATTCCTGAAAACAAATGATGTCTACCTGCTTACGGGGATGCCGGATATAATTTATTATCAGTCGAGTGATGATATTCCTCCCGATGCAAAATACAGTAAAGCCGGGGAGTTTTATTATTCAATTTATAACGGGATTTTATTGCTTTCTCCCAATACGAGAAAGATTGAGCGATACGGAAAAATGAAACTGGTTCCATTCGGTGAAAAAGTTCCTTTCACGGAACAGCTTCCATTCCTTGGCAGGTTATTCAGCTGGGGAGTTGGCATATCGGGATGGAATGTTGGTAGGGATACAGTAGTCTTTAATGTCCCTCTGAAAATTAAAACCGGTTCATCGGTAGAAAATTATCATTTAAAAATTAACGGGCTGGTTTGTTATGAATCCGTTTATCCTTATTTCGTAACTCAGTTTGTTAAGAAGGGAACAGACTTAATAACAGTTGTTACTAATGACAGCTGGTACGGAAAATCCAGCGGGCCATATCAGCACAAAGAGATTGCGGTCTTACGTGCCATTGAAAACAGGAAATCAGTAATAAGAGATGCGAACGGGGGAATTAGTTGTATAATTGATCCGCTTGGAAGAACATTGAAGGAAACAGAACTTTTTAAGAGAACCGAATTAACGGGTGATGTACCGGTTCAGGAGGGGAAAACTTTCTTTTCAGAATACCCGATGATCATTCCGACATTTGCGTCTTACCTGTCTCTTTGTGTGTTTATTTTCTTTTTGATTTTAAAATTCAGGAAGAAATTAAATCCTATCGTATAATGTATTCCTAAATGCTGAACAATTACCTAAGTTTTATTAAATTTAAAAATGATTATTAATTAAAAAGCATAGAACTATGGAAAAATATATCGATTTAAGAAGCGACACAATAACAAAACCCTCTCCGGAAATGCGCAAGGCAATGCTTGAGGCTGAAGTCGGTGATGATGTGTTCCAGGAAGATCCTACCGTAAATAAACTTCAGGAATATGCTGCTGATCTTCTCGGAAAAGAAGCAGCACTATACGTTCCGAGCGGTGTAATGGGAAACCAGATATGTCTAAATGTTTTAACAAATCCGGGCGATGAAGTCATTTGCGAGTTTAACGCTCATATTTTTAATTACGAGTCCGGCTCTCCTGCAGCGTTGAGTGGAATTCAGCTTTTAACAGTTGAAGGAGATCGTGGTGTATTCACTCCTGAACAGGTTGAGCCCTATATCAGGCCAACAAGTGCTTATTATATGCCCCGGACAAAAGTAATTGAAGTTGAAAACACTCACAACCGGGCCGGCGGTACAATTCACCCGATTGAAAATATAAAAGCACTTAGTGAACTGGCTAAAAAACATAAACTCTATTACCATCTTGACGGAGCAAGGCTATGGAATGCTTCAGTGGAAACCGGAATTTCTGTGAAAGAGTATGCTTCGTATTTTGATACCGTTTCGTGCTGTCTTTCTAAAGGCCTGGGTGCACCGGTTGGGTCAATTATCGCAGGTTCAAAAGATTTTATTAAGGAGGCTTTTCGTGTTAGAAAAGCTTGGGGAGGCGGAATGAGACAGCTTGGAATTATGGCTGCCGGTGGATTGTATGCGCTTCAAAATAATATTGAGCGCTTAAAAGAGGACCACGAAAAAGCGCAAATATTAGCCAGAGCAATAAATGAAAATCCGAATCTTGAGATTGATATGGTTTCTGTGCAGACAAATATTCTGATTTTTAAGCCGCTTAATTTGTCTGTAGAGGAATCACTAAAAAGATGCGGGGAAAAAGGTTTACTGCTCCTTGTCGGAAGAGTTGATTCACTGAGAGCTATTACACATCTCGATGTATCATTAGAAGAAATCAATAGTGCCGTAAAAATTTTGGAGGAAGTTTTTAACTGAAAAATATGGATACAGAAAAATTTAAACATAAAATTAAAGTAAATGTAAGATTCTCAGATCTTGATGCTATGGGACACGTGAATAATGCCACATACTTATCTTATCTTGAGGAAGCAAGAATAGCATACTATAATGATGTAATGAAAAAGAATCCGGAAAACCTGGATTTTAACGCGGTAGTGGCAAGAATTGAAATAGATTACATATCTCAAATCAGGCTAGGTGATGATGTGGAAATTTACAACCGTACTTCAAAAATTGGAAACAAAAGTTCGGATCTTGAACATCTTATTATTGTCGCAAATAAAAACGATAAAGTTATTGCTGCTAAGGCAGTTACAAAACTCGTCTCGTTTGATTATAAAGAAAATAAGTCAATTCCGGTTTCGGAAGAAGCCAGAAAAATTATTGAAGAATTTGAAGGCGGAAATTATAAGCCCCAAAGGCTCTGAAAAATCCCTCTTGTCATTTCAGTATTCACGGGAATGACAAACCAAAAAATAATTTTTAGAAGTCTCTTATATAATTTTACTTAGATTCTTTTTCAATTAATTCCTTGAGTTCCTGTCCTAATTTTTCAAACCTGAGTTTCTTCTCATAGGCATTTGGGTTGGCTATCCTTTCTTTACAATCAGTCAGTTGGCATCGTTCGCAGGTGTCATTTATTGTTTTTTTAATTATATCATCATCATTTGCAAAAGTAATCTTTTGTTTAAGTTCATCATTAATTAAAAATCCAAGTGTTACGCTATAATTTGTGTTTTCCAGCAGAGTTGAGTTCTTTGCTATCGAAATGGTTAAATATTCATTGCCGGAATTTATAAACTCAGATTTCTGAACTTTGGCTATCGGCGTGTTATAATCATTCTCTTTATTCTGAATTATTTCGAGTTCCTTTATAATATTTACAGCCTGCCATCTCCTGCAATAATGTTCTGTTGTCTGGTAACCACCGGGATTTTCTTTTGTATTCAATCTGATTTCCTTTAAAAGCTTGAATGAGTCTGAGCCTTTTTCAGAATTAAATCTGTGGAAAAAGAAAATATGAATATTAAAATACTTAGATAAAAGATTAGTAATTCTCTGGAATAGCATTTCAGCGGACACGTTGTATTTGGTAAGTAGTGAAAGCAGAAGTTTATGTTCGAACTTTTTCTTTTTAAAGAAAATCTTCAAATCATCTATCAATATCTGCCTGCTCATAATTAATGCCGTAGCAAAATAGGAAGCTCTCAGGTTGTTCAATAACTGGTCAAATGAATCGAGCCTTAGTTCTGAATAAATATGTGTCCGATCAAAAATATTTAAATAATTATAGGCAATTTCTTTCCCGATTATAAAAGCTTTCTGTGAGTTCCTCAGTCGGCGATTAATCAGTAATTTCTTACTCTTTCCATTGGAAATATTTATCCCTCTTATCGTGCGGAATTCAGGTAACTCCGGAATAGAATCCTCTTTAACTATGTAATTAAATTCTTCATTTAAAAGTTTAAGCAGAGTATCATATTTAACGGGCGGATTGTATTCAAATTTATTTTTTCGGATAAATTTATTTACCGCTTCTTCGAGATCATGAAAATAATTATCGTTTAATTCTTTGTAGGTTCTTATAGCAGTTTTACTGAAATTATTTTCGCTCAACTCCAGGCTTTTTGCCATTTCAATTAAAGTAGAAACAAGTGCACTCAGTTGAAGAGGCGCGTGTGATATCTGCAGCAAAAGTTTATGAACATCTATTCCGTAGTGATCGAGTGGAAGCTGTTCAAGAATGTTAGATTCCAGCAATTCACTTACAGGAGCCAGATTTTTAGTCAGTTTTAAGGAAACAAGTTTATCGTAAGAAACATCGAGGGCTGTTGCAAGAGAGGCAATTTTATTCGACTTGGGATGTTTCTTGCCATTTTCAATTTCATTCAGGTACGAGGTAGATAATGAGCTTTTTTTTGCTAATTCTGAGAGGGAAAGTCCTTTATCCTGCCTGAGCTGTTTTAGTTTTAGGCCGAAAATTAACTTTATGTTATTTTCTGATAGTTTCATTAATAGCCAATTTAATCAAGAACAGGATTTTCAACAACATCTTAAATATAATAAAATTTGATATACAATAGCAAAAATTCTTCATTAGCGAATATTCGCTTGCTAATTTAAACTCTTCTTCTTATTTTCATTCTATAAATTATTCATCTAAAAAGAGGGGGATGAAATTTGGAAACTCCGGTCCTACCAAAAAACAGGTTGATAGACATATTACCCTACCAGCTTGAACACTATCCGAACGAAAAGGCCTTCAGTGATAAAGTCACCGGCAGTTGGAGAAGCTTTAGCTCCGCCGAAGGGAAAAAAATCATTGATGAGTTGAGTCTCGGTTTATTAAAACTGGGATGCAAGCCTGGAGATAAAATTGCAATTATCTCCAATAACAGGATTGAATGGAATTTCATAGATATTGCCGTTCTTCAAATTGGCGGAGTGGTCGTACCTCTTTATCCCACCACAAGCGAAGATAATTATGCATTTATCTTCGAAGATGCGAAAGTTAAAATTGCTTTTGCCGAGACAGGGGACCTTTTTAAGAAAGTACAAAGGGTCAATAAAAAATTAAAAACGAAACTTGAAGGCATTTATACTTTTGATAAAGTTGTAAATGCTCCAATCTGGAATGATGTTCAGAAATTAGCGGATGAAAGTTACAGGAGGCAACTCGATGAAATAGGCGAAAAAGTTGTCCAGGATGATCTTGCAACAATTATCTATACATCGGGTACTACCGGAATACCAAAAGGAGTAATGCTTTCTCATAGGAATATAATGGGAAACGTAAATTCCCTTGTTAAAAGCATGCCAATTTCAAAATTCAAAAGAACCATAAGTTTTCTTCCCCTCTGCCACATCTTCGAAAGGACAGCAGCTTATTTCTATATGTTTCTGGGCACTTCAGTTCATTATCCTGAAAATATGGAGAAACTCGGTGATAATATCAGGGAAGTTAAACCTCATTATTTTATAACCGTGCCGAGGTTATTAGAAAAGATTTTTGAAAAGATTATGTCAACGGGTTACGAACTAAGCATTGTAAAGAGAGCAATATTTGGCTGGGCTGTAAATCTCGGTCTTCATTACCATGACAGGGGACGGAATAACTGGTTTTATAATTTGAGATTATTTATGGCGAGGAAAATTGTATTTGTAAAATGGGTTGAAGCCCTGGGCGGTGAAATAAAAGGAATAATTAGTCGGCTCGGCAGCGTTGCAGCCACGTCTGTCAAGAGTTTTTACTGCTGCCGGTATCCCTGTAATTGAAGGTTACGGGCTTACAGAAACATCACCGGTGCTGACCTGTAACAGGTTTGATAAAGGAGAAAATTATTTTGGTACGGTTGGCTACGCAATTCCGGATGTTGAAATAAAAATAGCTGAAAACGGTGAGATACTGGGGAAGGGACCGAATTTAATGATGGGTTATTATAATCACCCGGAAGCAACAAAGGAAGCTATCGACGAAGAAGGATGGTTTCATACAGGAGACGTCGGGGAAATACTGGAAGGCAAATATCTGAAAATAACGGGAAGACTTAAGGAAATTTTCAAAACCAGTGGCGGAAAATTTATCATTCCCCAACCGATCGAAAATAAAATGAAAGAATCGTTTTTCATCGAACATATTATGGTAATCGGTGAAAACAAGAAATTTGCAGCTGCAATTATTCAACCCTCTTTTGATTTTGTGAGGAAATGGGCCAAGGGCAAAAATATGGAATTAATAACACGCGAAGATATTGCTGGTTCAAAGGCAGTAAAGGAAAGAATCTGGGACGAGATCGAAAAATACAATAAAAGATTCGGACACGTTCAGCAGGTAAAAAAAATCATGCTGGTACCGGATCTATGGAGTATTGAAACAGGCGAACTGACGCCAACCCTTAAAGCTAAACGTGATGCTATTTGTAAAAAATATGAGGATGAAGTCGAAAAGCTTTATAGTGAAAATACAGACAAAAAAAAGGATGATCAAAAAAATAAATAAACTTTAATTTACACTAAAAACTGAGATCTTATTATGAATAGAATAATTAAAAAAGTTGCGGTTCTTGGTTCCGGCGTAATGGGTTCGCGAATTGCATGCCACTTTGCAAACATTGGCTGCAGCGCGTACCTGCTGGATATTATCCCGAATAAATTAACCGATGCAGAAACTAAAAAAGGATTAACACTTGAAAGTCCGGAAGTAAGAAACAGGATAGCAAATGATAACTTAAAAAACGTGCTGAAACAAAAACCCGAATCTCTTTATGAAGAATCATTTGCTTCAAGAATAACAACTGGTAATTTTGAAGATAATCTTGACTGGTTAAACGAATGCGATTGGGTTATTGAAGCTGTAGTAGAAAATCTTGATATAAAAAAATCAGTTTTCGAAAAAGTTGAAAAATTCAGAAAACCAGGCTCACTTGTAACATCAAACACATCTGGAATACCAATTCATTCTATGCTGGAGGGAAGAAGTGATGACTTCCAGCAGAATTTTTGCGGTGTCCATTTCTTTAATCCTCCCAGATATCTGCCTTTAATGGAAGTTATTCCTACAGAAAAGACAGATAAAGATTTAATCGATTTCTTAATGCACTATGGTGATATTTATCTGGGTAAGACACCTGTATTGTGTAAAGATACTCCTGCTTTTATTGCTAACCGCATCGGTGTTTTCAGCATAATGGCGGTTTTCAAACTGATGAAGGATCTCGGGTTAAAAATTAAAGAGATCGATACATTAACCGGTCCATTGACAGGCAAACCGAAATCTGCAACATTCCGTACGGCTGATGTTGTGGGAATTGATACGCTGGTTAAAGTTTCAAACAATGTTTTTAAAGATTGTCCTGATGATGAAGCGCGTGAATTATTCAAAATACCGGATTATGTGAATAAGCTGGTTGAGAATAACTGGCTTGGAGACAAGACAGGGCAGGGATTTTATAAAAAGATGAAAGACAAAGACGGTAAAAAAGAAATTCTTGAACTGAATATTGAAACATTTGAATACGAACCTTCGGCAAAAGTTAAATTTGCTTCGGTTGCTGCTGCAAAGCAGATGGACAGTCTGAAAGAAAAACTTAAAACTTTAACATTTGCCAAAGACAAAGCAGGAGAATTCCTGAAAAAACTTTCCTTCATGCTTTTCCAGTATTCTTCAAACCGTGTTCCTGAAATTGCTGATGAAGTTTACAAAATTGATGATGCTTTGCGTGCAGGTTTCGGATGGGAACTTGGTCCGTTTGAAACATGGGATGTACTAGGTCTCGAAAAATCGGTTAAAGCTATGGAAGAAGAAAATCTGAAACCCGCAAAATGGGTTTACGATATGCTGGCGAAAGGGGTTAAATCTTTCTATAAAATTGAAAACGGCAGCAGACAGTATTATGATATAAATTCCGGAGCTTATAAAAATATTCCGGGAAAGGGTGAATTTATTATTCTTGAAAATTACAGGGGAAACAAACCCGTATGGAAGAATGTCGGTGCAACCTTGCACGATATTGGTGACGGTGTATTGAACCTGGAATTCCAGACAAAGATGAATTCCATCGGCTCGGAAATTCTTGAAGCAATAAATAAATCAATAGAGATAGCTGAAAAAGATTATAAAGGATTTGTAATTGGAAACGATGGGGCAAACTTTTCTGCCGGCGCAAACTTGGCGATGATGTTTATGCTTGCTACAGAACAGGAATATGATGAAATAAATATGGCAGTAAGGGCTTTCCAGAACGCAACAATGCGAATTAGGTATTCTGCTGTGCCAGTTGTTTCTGCTCCGCATGGAATGACACTAGGCGGCGGCTGTGAAGTCTGTCTGCATTCAGATAAAGTTGTTGCAGGAGCCGAAACATATATCGGTCTTGTTGAGGTTGGAGTTGGGATAATTCCTGCCGGTGGCGGTACAAAAGAAATGACATTGCGTGCATCAGACAGCTACCAAAAAGAACTGGTTGAAATGCCAATACTTCAGGAAAAATTCCTGAATATAGCTATGGCAAAAGTTGCTACTTCCGCTCAAAAGGCATTTGGCCTGGGAATATTTAAAAACGGAAGAGACAAATATATAATCAATCAAAACAGGGTGATTCTTGAGGCTAAAAAATCGGTGCTTGAATTAAGTGCACAGGGTTACACTCAGCCGGCTCAGAGAGAAGATATCAAAGTTCTGGGAAGATCGGGTCTCTCGACCCTGTTGCTTGGCGCTTATTCATTTTATAATGCAAAATATATAAGCGAACATGATAAAAAGATTGCCGAAAAACTCGCGTACATTATGTGCGGCGGCGATCTGACGGCCCCTTCACTGGTTTCAGAACAGTATTTACTCGATCTCGAAAGAGAAGCGTTCCTGAGCCTGATTGGTGAAAAGAAATCGATGGAGAGAATTCAGAGTATTCTAACAACAGGAAAACCGTTAAGGAATTAATTGTCGTTTCGATTCCGATAAGTCGGAATCGAAATAACATTAGAAAATATTTATAGATAATTTTTTTAATTAAAAACTAAAAGTGAAATTATGAAAGAAGCATATATAGTAGCCGGATATCGTTCCGCAGTTGGTAAAGCAAAAAAAGGCGGGTTTAAAAATTATCGGCCGGATGATTTAGCTGCCGATGTAATTACATATTTATTAAGCAAAGTTCCAGAGCTCGATCCCAACAGGGTTGACGATGTGATAGTCGGTAATGCCGTTCCGGAAGCTGAGCAGGGACTTCAGATAGGCAGGATGATTGCGTTGCAGTGCCTGCCGATGAGAACACCCGGAATGACTGTAAACCGTTACTGTGCATCAGGTGCGGAATCAATAGCAATCGCGTTTTCAAAAATCAGATCGGGACTGGCAGATTGTATAATTGCCGGTGGAACAGAATCAATGTCACTCGTTCCAACTACCGGCTGGAAACTTTCGCCGAATTATAAATTCGCGAAAGATAACCCGGAGTATTACCTGGCTATGGGACTTACTGCGGAGGAAGTTGCCAGAGATTATAAAATCTCCCGCGAAGATCAGGATCAAGTTTGCTTACGAATCACATATGAAAGCAATAAACGCAATTAAAAACGGGTACTTCAAAGATGAAATTGCCCCGATTGAAGTTGAGGAAATCTTTGTAGAAAAAGGAAAAAAGAAAAGTAAAAAATACGTTGTGGATACAGACGAAGGTCCAAGGGCAGATACAACTCTGGAAGCGCTGGCAAAATTAAAACCAGTATTTGCGGCAGGCGGAACGGTAACCGCTGGTAATGCTTCACAGACATCTGACGGGGCTGCTTTTGTAATGGTGATGTCGGAAGAAATGATGAAAGAACTCAAACTTGAGCCGATCGCAGTGTTAAAATCATACGCTCTTGAAGGCGTTGACCCGAGAGTTATGGGTATCGGTCCGATAGCTGCAATTCCAAAAGCTTTGGAGATGGCCAACCTGAAACTTGAAGATATGGACCTGATAGAATTGAATGAGGCTTTTGCTTCACAGTCGCTGGCTGTTATCAGAACAGTAGGGCTGGATACTGAAAAAGTAAATGTTAACGGCGGAGCTATAGCACTGGGGCATCCGCTTGGCTGTACCGGCGCAAAACTTACGATCCAGGTATTGAATGAACTGAGAAGAAGAAAGAAAAAATATGGAATGGTTACCGCCTGTGTAGGCGGCGGTCAGGGAGTAGCAGCAATTTATGAATTGCTGAAATAGTAATTCTTACTATATCATGCTCGAACTTGTTTCAGCATCTTCTATATATTCCGGAGATTCCGAAACAAGTTCGGAATGACAATTTAGAGTTAAAAATAAAAAATATTTATTAACAAAATATCAGAAGCAAAATGGAAAATACAACAGCAAAATCAGAAGTTCTGAAGGGCGGCGAATTTCTAATAAAGGAAGCCGACCCGGAATCAATTTTTATTCCGGAAGATTTATCGGAAGAACAAAGAATGATGGCCGATGCCGCAAAAGAATTTGTGACAAAGGAAATCTGGCCGAAGCTTGATGCTATAGATAAGCAGGAAGCCGGCCTGACTGTGAGTTTAATGGAAAAAGCCGGTGAGCTCGGATTGCTCGGAGCCGCGATTCCTGAAGAATACGGTGGACTTGGGGAGGATTTTAATTCAAATACTGCTATTTCAATGGAGATCGGTAAAGAGCCATTCATTCGGCGTTTCCTTTGCAGCCCATACAGGAATCGGAACACTGCCGATACTTTATTACGGAACGGAGGAACAGAAGAAAAAATATCTTCCGAAACTCGCCAGCGGTGAATTAAAATCAGCTTATTGTTTAACAGAACCAACATCCGGATCCGATGCGCTCTCCGCAAAAACAACAGCAAAACTTACTGATGATAAAAAATATTATATCCTCAACGGGCAGAAAATGTGGATCACAAACGGAGGGTTCGCAGATATTTTAATTACATTTGCACAGGTTGAAGGGGATAAATTTACATGCTTTATCATCGATGCAAATTCAGAAGGTTTTAACCGCGGTGAAGAAGAGAATAAAATGGGAATTAAAGGATCTTCCACCCGCGCTTTATTCCTCGATAATGTAAAGGTGCCAGTTGAAAATATTCTTGGTGAAATTGGAAAAGGGCATTATATAGCATTCAATATTCTGAATGTCGGAAGATTCAAACTTTGCGCGATGACTACAGGCAGCGCCAAAAAAGTTTCAACCATCGGAATTGAATACGCAACTGGCAGAAAACAATTCAATCAGCCGATTTCAAATTTCGGCGCAATAAAACATAAAATTGCCGAACAGGCCACAAAGATTTTTGTTTCGGAATCAGCAACTTATCGCGTCAGTGATCTGATTAACGGAAAGATTAAAGAGCTTTTGGCGAAAGGCGGAAAGTATGAAGAGGCTGCCCTGGTAGCTGCTGAAGAATATGCAATTGAATGCGCTATGCTCAAAGTTTATGGGTCGGAAGTTCTGGATTACGTGGTTGATGAAGCGGTTCAGATTCACGGCGGGTATGGCTATTCTGAAGAATATCCTGCTGCCCGTGCATACAGAGATTCCAGGATTAACAGGATATTTGAAGGTACAAATGAAATCAATCGCCTTCTTACAGTTGATATGCTGCTAAAGAGATCGATGAAAGGAAGAATTGATTTGATGAGTCCGGCAATGGCAATTCAAAAAGAATTGATGTCGGTACCATCATTTGATAATGGAGAAGATGAATTACTATCCGCGGAAAAGAAGGCGATTGCTAATGCCAAGAAAGCAATACTTATGATTGCCGGCAGTGCAGTTCAAAAACTTATGCAGAAACTGAAAGACGAACAGGAAATAATTATGAATGTTACAGATATGATGATTGAACTGTTTGCCTGCGAATCTGCTTATCTACGGATCATGAAATTATCAAAAAGTAAAACCGGTGATGAGCTTCAGCCTTATATTGATATGACACAGATCTATATAAATGAAGCAATAGAAAAAATCAATCTTTATGGGAAACATGCTATTACTGCGTTCGCTGAAGGCGATGAGTTAAAAATGCTCCTGCTCGGGTTGAAGCGATTCACTAAACTTGAACCGGTTAACACAGTAAAATTAAGAAGAAACGTAGCGGATAAATTAATTGAAGCTAATAAGTTTTGCTTCTGATTTTTACCACTGATAGTATAAACCAAACCCAATCCGTTAATTAATGGATTGGGTTTCTTATATTATGTAATCAAAATTTGAGAAAATATTATGAAAAACTATTCACAACCGATGTTAAAAGAAGATGCCTTGAAAGGGAAAGTAATTGTAGTAACGGGCGGGGGTACGGGGCTCGGAAAAGCGATGAGCAAATATTTCCTTGAACTCGGGGCAGACGTTGTAATTACAAGCAGAAAAATTGATGTATTGAAGGAAACTGCAAAACAACTTGAAGAAGAGACAAAAGGAAATGTTCTCCCCGTTCAATGTGACGTCAGCGATTATAAACAGGTTGAAGATCTAATGGCCGCATCAGTTGAAAAATTTGGAAAAGTAGATGTTTTGTTAAATAACGCCGCAGGAAATTTTATTAGTCCGACCGAAAGACTTTCAAACAGGGCATTTGACATTATAATAAACATAGTGTTGAAAGGTACCTATAACTGCACACTGGCATTCGGCAAGCACTGGATCGATAAAAAGCAGGATGCTACGGTATTAAATATCGTTACAACCTATGCATGGACGGGTTCGGCCTATGTCGTGCCTTCTGCGTGCGCTAAAGCGGGTGTACTGGCCCTTACGCGCTCTCTCGCAGTGGAATGGGCAAAATATGGCATTAGAACAAATGCGATAGCACCAGGACCGTTTCCTACGAAAGGTGCCTGGGAAAGACTACTTCCCGGAGATTTGAAAGATAAATTTGATTTCAAAAATAAAGTTCCGTTAAAACGAGTTGGCGAGCATCAGGAACTTGCGAACCTGGCCGCTTATCTTGTCTCTGATTTTTCCTCATATGTTAACGGTGAAGTTATTACAATCGATGGCGGTGAATGGTTGAAGGGTGCGGGGCAGTTTAATATGCTTGAAGCTATTCCAGAAGATATGTGGGATTTTATCGAATCCATGGTGAGATCAACAAAGGGGAGAAAGTAAGACCCAAATAATATTAATTGAAAGATGTTTCGTTTATCATTCCCGTGGAAATACAGTTTAGAAATAATCAGATTTAACATAATATGAAACCACAATTCAAAAAAGAAAATTTTAAACACATTTATAATGTAAAAGTAAGATTCAACGAAGTAGATATGCTCAGCATATTAAACAATGCTGTCTACTTCATTTTTTTTGAGCAGGCAAGAATTCATTACATTAAAGATGCCGGCCTTTTACCAGAGAAAGGAATTTTCTCGGATAACAGACTTTACTATATGGCAAGAAACGAAATAAATTACATGAAACCCGCTTTTTTTGACGATGAACTTAATATTTATACAAGAATATCTTATATTAAAAATTCAAGCTTCGGGTATGAGCATATAGTTGAAAGAGAAAAAGACGGCAATTTGCTCGCAGAAGGCAAAGGTGTTTTGGTACACGTTGATCCGGTTACGAAAAGATCAACTAAATTATCTAATGAATTTTACACCAAAGTTTCACAATTCGATCCGGTGGTTGAAATAATCAAAAAATAATTAAAGGGGTCAATTATTTTGAGAACAATTATTTTTGACATTGAAACTTCCGCCTATCCTTTTGAATCACTTTCTGAAAGTCAGCAAGAATATCTGTTACGCTATGCTGAAAAAGTAAAAGACGAAGAAATTAAAAAAGAAAAAATTGATGATGCAATAAGATACCTGAGTTTGTATCCTTTTACGGCAAAAGTTGTGGCAATAGGTATTTACGATGTAGATAAGAAAAAATCTTTCGTTTATTATGAAAAATGAAAAAGAGGAAGAGTGGTTTTCAGAAGATAAAAATACACACTACAAAGGATTAAGTGAAAAAGAAATCCTTGAATCCTTTTGGCGAATTGTTGAAGTTGCAGACAGGGTAGTTACATTTAACGGGAGAATGTTTGACGCTCCTTTCTTAATGCTTCGTTCAGCAATGTTAAAAACAAAACCGTCCAGGAATTTAATTACAAATCGTTATGACAAAACTTTTCACATTGACCTCCTTGACCAGTTTACATTTTATGGCCTGACCAGAAAATTCAACCTGGATTTCTATTGTAATGCTTTTGGTATTAAGTCTCCGAAATCAAAAGGTGTTTCCGGAATGGAAGTAAAAACACTCTATGAAGCAGGAAAGGTAAAAGAAATAGCTGCCTATTGCGGGGATGATATCTACGCCACTTACCAGCTTTTCAGAATTTGGGCTGATTTTTTAGATTTATAGCCTATTTTTTAACAAAAAAGAGTAACATTTTGTTTGTAAATAAATTTTATCTAATATATTTGTATTCAATAAATTATTGTTTGTAGCCTATAACATCATAATAAAATATACTGGAGGAACCTGTGAAAAAACTAACGCGCTTAATATTCTTGTTTAGTTTTATCATTTTTTCTACTACTGCATTTTCACAAAATGATAACACGGATTTTAATCAAACGATCAAGAACCTCTCAACTTCAGCTGCTACTGGATACGTCGGACCGGCTATCAGTAGTTTTGGATCAAACCTTAATACAGGTTGGGTAACGAAAGCTCCGTCTGCTGCAAAAAATTCATTTAACCTTGAAATAAAAATAATTGCGATGGGTTCAATAATTGATGATGCCCAGAAAGTTTTTTCAACCGTAGGCTCCTTTAATTTTACAGATGCCCAGGCCCAGGAAATTGCGGCCAGTGCATCACCAAATCCATTAGAACAAGCGAGTATTAAGAATGAATTACTCAGTCATGCCTGGAATTTGAAAATATCAGGTCCCACAATTATGGGAGCTGATAATCAAAACGTAGTTTTAGATTTTCAGGGACAGCAAGTTCAGGGATATACACTTCAGAATTACAACTTAACTGATGTTAAAGGATTCTTGAATGATCTATCAATATTCCCAACTGCAGCTATTCAGCTTGGGATAGGTACTTTATATGGGACTAGTTTAGCGTTCAGATGGTTCCCAACAGTAAATATAAAAGACCTTGGCGATTTTACTTACTGGGGTTTTGGCGGTATGCATAATCCGGCGGTTTGGTTTAATCAAGAATTTCCGATTGATATTGCAGTTGGCGGATTTTACCAGGATCTGAAAGTAGGTACTATTTTTGAAACCAAGGCATCTATGTTTGGTCTCTATGCTAGTAAAACAATCGGTAGTGTTATCGCTTTTACTCCATACGTTGCCTTAACTTCAGAAACATCGACGACAACTGTGCAATACGATTATACGTACGACGTGAATTCTGGAGGAAATATAACCCAAAAAACTGAAAATATATCTTTTGAAATGGATGGCGCTAATTCAACGGGTTTTACTGTAGGTGCAGCTTTCAAACTTGCAATTTTAAATCTAAATATCGATTATAAATTTGCAAATATTAAGACTGCCAGCGCGGGTTTAAGTTTTGGCTTTTAGTCTTAGCTGCTAAAATTAAAATGGCCGCTCAATCGAGCGGCTTTTTTATTAAATATGCAAAAATTTTGTTCAATTTTTTTTATATATTCAATTCACCACAGTAGAATTAAATAGAAATCAATAAATAACTTATCCTGTCTACAATTATTATTAAGGGGCCTTTTATATGATATCGCAGGTAAATATTAGAAATACTAAACGTTCCGATTTTGATTCAATAAGGGCCTTGCAGCAAAAAGTTTATCCTCATTTAAAGCCATGGTTAATTGAACAATTGGAAAATCACATAAAAGTATTTCCAGAGGGACAATTAGTAGCTGAATTTGAAGGAAAAATAGTAGGCACTTCCAGCTCTTTAATAATTTTCTGGGAGGAATATGGCCCTCTGAAAAATTTTGGTGAGATTACAGGAAAAGGTACATTTAATACTCATACGCCTGAAGGTAAGACTCTCTATGGTGCAGAGGTTTGTGTTGATCCCGATCTCAGAAAAAGAGGAATCGGGAAAAAAATATATGCAGCAAGAAGAAAACTGTGTAAACAATTGAACCTAAAGAGAATTATTGCAGCCGGGAGGATACCCAATTACCATAAATATGCTGACAGATTTGATCCGCATACATACGCAATGCACGTAATCTGGGGAGATATTTACGATCCCGTACTAAGGTTTCAAACGAAAGAAGGTTTTCAGTTCTGTGATATAATTGAAAATTATTTAACAGGAGATAAAGACTCATTAGAAAATGCCACATTGATTGTCTGGCTTAACCACGATTATAAACCCGGAAAAGGAGAAAGGAATGAGAGTAAGAATAGCCGCGATACAGTATAATCTTAGAAAAATTAGTTCGTTTGAAGAGTTTGAACAGCAGGTGAGTTTTGTAATGGATTCTGTCTCGGAATATAATCCACATTATGTAGTATTGCCGGAGCTTTTTACAACTCAGTTATTGTCATTTGTGCAATCAAAAGAAGCATATTCAGCTGTAAGGAGACTTGATGAATATACAGATCAATATATCAATTTAATGAAATCATATGCGATGCAAAATAAATTTTACCTGATAGGGGGTACACACCCTACCAAACTTAACGGGGGGGTTGTTAACAGGGCTTATTTATTTACACCAACAGGTAAAGTATTTACTCAGGATAAAGTACACAGGACAAGATGGGAGAAAGAACTTTGGAAAACGGAAGCCGGCAACGAATTTAAGGTTTTTAATACTGAATATGCACCCATATCAATAATGGTTTGTTACGATATTGAGTTCCCGGAAGCGTCTAGGATAGTTTCGGAAGCAGGAGCTGAAATTATCTTTGTACCGTCATGTACTGATGACAGGCAGGGCTTTTTAAGAGTAAGATATTGCTGCCACGCTAGATCAATTGAAAATCAGGTTTACGTGGCAATGACAAGTACTGTTGGAAATCTCCCTGTAGAAAACCTGAACCTTCATTATGGCCAGGCT
Source organism: uncultured Bacteroidota bacterium (assembly GCA_963748105.1). Classification (GTDB taxonomy): domain Bacteria; phylum Bacteroidota; class Ignavibacteria; order Ignavibacteriales; family Ignavibacteriaceae; genus JAKAGZ01. The sequence continues at coordinate 46,701 of CAVVHP010000013.1, forward strand.
GCTATAATTACTCCCTCAGATTTTCCTTTTTCCAGAGATGGTATTGCGGCAGAAGGAGTGATAAATCAGGAACAAATAATAATAGCAGATCTTAATCTTGATTTGCTGGATGAAAACAGATTAAAAGGCTCTACAATTCCGTTAATGGATAAGAGAAGAGATATTTATAATAATAAAGCAGTTGTTGAAGACGCAAAATAATTAAACCGATAGTGCCGTTATTTGCTCTTTTATTTCATTTACTCTAGGCTGTGCTTTTAAATGTCTGTAATATTTGAGAGCATCCACAAATTTTGTTTTACTATCACTTATATTTCCAAGATCTTTATATAGAATACCCAGCTCGTATGATGTTTCAGCTTCATTTAGCTTATTACCAAGTTCCTTGTTTATTCTCATACTTGTGCGCAAGTAATTTTCAGATTTTTCAAAATTCTTTTTATTGCGCTGAATAATTCCCCTGACTTTATAGATATCAGCTATTGAAAGTTTATCGTCAACCCTATGGCATATCTGCATTGCTTTTTCGGCAAATGCTTCAGCAAGCTTATAATCGTTCTGCTTAGTAAATGTAAATGACTTCCCGAGATAGGAAATACCAAGTATTGGCAGGTATCCAATTTTTATGCAGGTGTCGATGGCTTTATCAAAATCTTTTAAGGCTATGCCGGGATTATCCTTGTTTATGTGCATCATACCTATGTTGTGCTGAATTTCAGCAATTCTTTGATAATTTTTTACTTCCTGGTAAGTAAAAAGTGCTCTCTTAAAATAGGAAAGAGCTTTGTCATAATTTCCTAATACACTATTTATTATGCCAAGGTTTACTTCAATTTTCCCTTTGAATTCAGAATCTTTAGAACCCTGAGAAAGGCTCAGACTCTCTTCAAAATATTCTTGTGATTTTTTTAAATTGCCTAGTTCGCCATAAATTGTACCAATAAGATTATAACAGTGTGCTTGTCCTTTCCTGTTGTTATTTCTCTTAAAAATATTCAGAGCTTGTCTGGCAAACTTAAAGCTATATTGCCACTCAGCTTTTCGTCTGTGAATTTCTGCCAAAGAAGCAGTAGCTTCAGCTTTAATGTCCGATAGGTCTTTATCTCTTTTAGTGCTCTTAATAATGTTTTCATAAACCGATATAGCAGAATTTAATTCACCAACGGTTATGCAATATTGACCCAAATTCTGAAGCAGGCTTAGAAATTTGTCTGAAGCAAGCTTTTCAGATGCGAAAGTTATGAGTAAGTCAATCTGAACCTGAACACTTGCATTGCTATTAAAATTAAATCCCATTTGTTGTCCATCTTTGTGCTTTGATTTGACTCTCTTGTGCTCATTTTTTTCACCAAAAACCAGATTGTTAAATCGAGCTATTTCGTTCTTACTAAAAAAGATTTTCAGTATTTCCTTAAAAATACGTTCGTAGTTTAGTACGGTCTTTTTCACTTTGAGCCTCTTAAAGTTTCAGTCCTTCACAAAAAGAATTATTAATATTTCTAATTCCAAATTTGTTTAGAACTATTAAATATGTGATACTAACGCCTGGTAGCCCAGCCGCAACGAGTAAAATGCATTAACCTTGCATTTTTTACCATAACAAGACTGTGTTTCTTTCCGTTTAATATCTTTAGACCATCGTTTTGTATAACTTCAATGGAACCATCGTCAACAAAACAAACGAAATTTATTTTAGATTTTTCGACTTCATTGTTACGGATATGGTTAGCAAAAACGTGCCAGCTTTTGGTCGGTAATATTTTCTTACCACTTGTTCGATATGTATACTTGTGGGAATTTTTACTATTGGAAAGAGGAAAATTTTACTGATTAATTCTAGGATTGTGTCTCATTATTATCCATATTGAGACAATTATTAGGAGTTTTAGGTTAAATTTGTGGGAGATTGAACGTTATTGATGTTCAGAAATATCAAAAAAACCTGCTATTAATAATCCGCCGCCTGCAAGACCAGTATCTTTGAGCACATTAAACATAGAAATTTTCATTATTTCAATATTTAGCAGTCCTGGGAGATGAATTGCAAAAACGACAACTAAAAGAAATATTGACAAAGAGATGCAAATTGGTTTAACAAATTTATTTAGCAGAATAAAAATAGAGGATCCAATAAGGATAAATCCAATTAAAAAAACAATTTCTTTTCTATCTGGAACATAAGTTGGAAAGTATTTTGCAAATTCACTTGCATTAATAAAATGGTTTATCCCAATAATGCTGAAAATAACAGCATAAATAATTCTAAATAAATTTCCGGTCAGCATTTTCATCAATAAATCCTTGCAGTTTCGAACAGAAGCAAAAAAACAATCACTGACGGTAAGCCCGGCAGAGAAAGGGGAATCATAGTAGGAATAAAAGTTGAAAGAGGCAAGAGAAAAAGTTAAAAGCACTTAAATTATTTTAAGGCTGGCAGTTAAGTACTTATTATATAATCATTTAATAATTTTTGAAATGGCTTTAAATTTATCTGTACCGCTTACGTTAAGCATTTCAAACAAAATAGATTCCACTGTGGTGATTTCGGCACCGTGAGTTCTCATCCTGTTTATTGCAGTTTCATAGTCAATCAGATTGCGTGATGAGACTGCATTTACGGCTAGATTTACCTCGAAATCATTAGCTAATAAATCCAGTACTGTCTGTTGAACACAAACGTGGGCTTCTATGCCTGCTATAACTACCTGCTTTAGGTTTTTTTGCTTTAATTCAGAGAAGAGATTTTCTGCACCAAAACAACTAAAACTCATTTTTTGAATTGGTGAAAGATCTCCAAGCTCAGTTTTAATTTCCTTAAAGGTTTGCCCGAGTCCTTTGGGATATTGTTCAGTGTAAATTATGGGCGAGTTTAAAACTTTGAATCCTTTTATAAGTTTTATTGTATTAGCAACCACCGAATCAGGGTTTTGCATTACACCAAGAATTCTTTCCTGGATATCAATAATTAATAAAGCAGTTTTATTTCTATCTAGTATCTGGGGGTTTCTGTTCATAATTTTTTAAAATTAAGTTATACTAATAAAGTGGGTCCATACCGTATTTTCCGCAAGCATACATCATTAATAAAGAGGAAAGATCAACAAGAGCTTTTTTCTGATCTTCAGTATGAATTACGAGATCATAAACTTCGGCCATAAATTGCATGTCTTTAAGTAGTTTGTCGAGTTCACTATATGAAGGTTCGCCATGCCAATATGCAATTTGTTCAACCAGCATTTTTTCGTGTCTTCTTAAAAATTCAGTAAATGAAATTGCACTTTTCGCGTTGGGATTATTTGGTCTGCAAATAGAAATTAAATCATTAAAATAAGTATCCCATTTTTCAGCCAGGTTTTTATTTCTGTCTCTCATTACATAACGGGCTTTTTCAAGTGTAAACTTGGCTTTAGTTGAATGCTTTACATTTGAAATAATAGCATACCCGTCGTAGCTGATATCACCGGTTTCATCATCATAAAACTTCCACCTTTTTGTCAGTTGCCTTGCGCCGTAAATTACAATGACCTTGTCAAGCGCGCTGTCAACAACTATAAATTTTCCTTTCTGAACATTTACAACCGTAATCCAGTGTTCCCAGCTGTCAACGCTGAGGATGCAGGGCATTCCTCTTTTCAGGTGCCAGGATAAAACTTTAGCCGCTTCATCCGGGGTCTCCCTCCTGAAATATTTCATCTTACAGTTGAATCTTTTTGCCGCCTGTGCCAGGCCGATCTCATCAGTGCCATTCCACCATGTACTTCCGGCAAGTTTTCCAATCTCTCTTTCATTTTTAAAAACTCCAAGCATTACAAGACTGTACTTCAGGGCAAACGGTCCGCATTGATATTTATACGGTTGAGGATAAAAACTCATTTTATTTTAATTGTTAAATTATAAAATTGAAAAAAGTAATTTGTCAGACGGATTTACTTATATAACATATTTACGTATTTTTATTTTTAATATGAAGAAAAAATTAAAAGTTGCCGTAATATTTAATGAAGCCAATCCTGAACTTTATGTGAAAGATCCGGATAAAAATCTGGCCAATGCCGATTTTGTGCCCTACTTTGAAGTTGAAGAACTCACTCCAATTGAAGAGTATAAATTGATGGCTGAGCGACTCCGCAACAAAGGAGTTGACGCATATACATTAAATATAAAAGACGATATTGATATACTACTAAAGAATATAAAAAAACACAAACCCGATGTGGTATTTAATTTTGTTGAAATATTTAAGGATGACTCCAGGCTGGAAATGAATATGGTGGGGTTGCTTGAGTTGCTCGGAATTCCTTATACAGGAGCTCCCCCAATGGCGCTTGCAAATTGCCAGAGCAAAGTCCTCGCAAAGCGCTTGCTAAATGCGGTTGGTGTAAAAACTCCCCAATTTATGGTGATTAGAGAAGAAAAGAAGCAATACAGGCACAAGTTAAATTTCCCCCTTATAATTAAGCCTGCCTTTGAGGATGCAAGCGTCGGGATTGAGAATGAGTCGATTGTAAAGAATAACAGAGAGTTGAAGGAAAGAATTAATTACATTCTCAAATATTTTGCACAGCCTGCGCTGGTTGAGGAGTTTATTGAAGGCAGGGAACTGAATGTTGCAATTATGGGAGATAAAGAGCCCGTAGCTCTGCCTATAAGTGAAATAGATTTTACTGATATGCCCGGACATTTACATAATATTGTCAGTTACCAGGCCAAATGGGATCCGCACCATGAATCGTATCATAAAACCATCCCGATTTGCCCTGCCGAATTGCCTAAAAGAATTGAAAAAAGAGCAAAAGATATTGCTATAAAGGCTTTCAAAACTATGCATTGCCGGGATTATGCAAGAGTGGATATGAGACTGTCAGCAGATAATAAGCTATATGTTCTCGAAGTAAATCCCAATCCCGATTTAACCGAAGGCGCCGGATTTATGCGCTCAGCGGATGCAGCGGGGTTAAATTATACATCTGCCCTGAAAAAAATTATTAATCTAGCCTGGAAAAGAAGGAAGAAAAATAAAGTCAGCTGAAAAGTTTGGTAACTTCCGTGAGATTTCTTGTTTCAAAATCGGGCTTAATTTTAGAAGCCGGATTTAGTGGGTATTCTGTTTTACCAGTATAAATTAAAATTCCTTTCCCGCCCAGTTTTTGTGCTCCCTCAATATCAGTTTCAAGATCATCCCCAAGCATATTAAATTCTGAATTATCAGGAAAGCCCAGAGCTTTTAGTCCTGAGTGATAAAAAATTGCTGACGGCTTCCCGACCAATTTTGCTTTTTTACCCGTTGCATATTCAATAGCTGCAATGAAAGCACCGGCATCAAGAAACAGATTTTCATCATCCGGGCTCCAGAATTTATTTTTCTGCATTGCAATAAAATCAGCACCTTTATGTATGAATCTGAATATCCGGTTCATAATTTCATACGACCATTTATCCGCCATGTCGCCAACTATAACTGCTTCAGGGTTTTCATCAGTCAGAAATTCATTAAACATTTCTTTGGTGCTTTCTGAGGCAAACACGGCGACTTTTTTATATCTCTCTTTTACATAATTCAGGGTTGCATCTGCACAGGTTAAAGCCGGAAAATTTAACTGTATGTTGTGATCGGATAGAAATTTTTTAATATCATTTCCATTTCTCAAAGTTGAATTACTAAGGATACAGGCCGGGATTTTATTATCAGAGATAAATTGAAAAAAATACTTTGTATCATCTGCGGGTTTTTTCCCTAAACGAATTACCCCGTCAAAATCAATTAAAAATGGTATGTCAGTTATCAGTTTCATTTAAAATATACAGAGATGGCTGGGGATTGAAAGGAAACCTTCAAGATCGCAAAAAAGCGACCTTGAAGGTTACTAATAAATTGTATACTAAATTTCAGCTTTTGCGAGCACAGGGAATTTAACTTTTGCTATTTCAAAAGCACCAAACATAATTCCAACGAAGAACAGGTCGCCTAATAATGTGTAGCTGAAAAATGGAATAGCTGCTATATAGCTTTCAACAATTCCTGCTAAATTTTGCGGGTAAATTATATTTGGAGGAAATAACGCAAAATTTGTGATCAAAAAGAAACTAACCGATGCAGTAACAGAGGCCAGTAAAACTCTTCCCGGTTTTTTAGTCTGGCCAATCTGCATTCCTATTACAACTATTAATAGAAAGCTTAAGTAAACCACCCACATTCCCGAATAAAATCCGAGAAACAGATCAGATATTAGCATAGCAGCCACCGGAACTATAAAGGCCAGATATTTTTTCGAAAAATAAGCTCCTCCGAATAAAGCCATTGCTCCAACTGCTGTAAAATTCGGGTAGTGCGGAATTAATCTTGTGAAAGCAGCAGCCAGAATCATCAAAGTTAGCGCCCAGAATTTAGGGTTAACCAGATTTTTATTCATTCTAATTCTCCTTGAGTTAAAAGTTTATTACGTTTTTTAATTAATTAAATATATAAAGAATAATCGTTCTATTCAAAACCTATCTTTACTCCAACATATCCTGATCTCTTCGCAGTGCCGTAGCCATATACTTCTTCATAATTTGAATCCAGAATATTGATAAGTCTGCCGTATATCTGTAAAAAACCGGTCACTTTATACGTTGCCGAGGCATTCAGAAGCGTGTAACTGTCGAGTGTAATTCTGGTCGCAGGATATGTAGAAAAGTCCTTATCCTCGCGCTTGCCGACAAAAATTGCATCAACAGCAGCGTTAAATGATTCTGTAAAGTTATAGTCAATGCTGATAACAGCTTTGTGTTTCGGTCTTCTTAATAAAGGCAAATTCTCATCTGCGCTTCCGGGACTGAGATCTTCGCTTTCTGTAATTGTATAATTTGCATTCAGTATAAGAGCATTAGATAGTTTTGTGTTAATATAAAATTCAAATCCTTTTGTCTTCGATTTATTAACATTTATTGTCTTAAAATTATTGTCAAACCCGAATCTGTCTGTGAATGTATTCTGAAAGTAAGTAAGTCCGGCCGTAACCCTGTAACCGAATAAATATTGTTCAATCCCGGCATCCCATCCTTTACTTTTCTCGGGAGAAAGATTCGGATTACCGTAAGCCGGGTCATATAAATAAAAAAGGGATGGAGCCTTAAATCCTGTTCCATAGGTTGCTTTAATTTTTGTCCCTAGTACTCCAGAAAACATAAGCCGGTGCAATTCTAAAAGTTAGAACTGACCCAAATTTTTCGTGATGATCATACCTGGCACCAATTGATGCAAAGAAACTTTTATCAATATTAAGTTGATCTTCCAGGTAAACGCCGGTAGTTCTCGCGCTTTTTTCGGGGAATACACTTTCGAATGTATTGGGCAGCGGGCTTGAAGTTGTGACGTGGCTACTGTAATAATAGGAAGAATTTGCTAACTCATTTTCAGATTCAATTCCGAAAGTTAGAATGTTATTCTTATTTAAAGTAAAATTATTCTGCCAGTCAAATTTTATTCTTTTACCATCATAATTACTGTGCGATTCTGCAGGATTGTTTGGTGTAATATCAAATTTGTATTTCCTTAAATTCCGGGAAAATGATACACCGATTTTCTGATCCCATTTACCCTCAAATAGTTTTAAATTTCCCTCAAGCCTGTACACTCCTTCCTCAAGATTATATTTGTAAGTGGGATCATCACCAAATTTGCCGCCGGTCTGATCGAAATCAGTATTGGCTTTTGTATATCTCCCGAAAAAATTCAGGTTGAAATTTTTATTTACGTCATAACCAATTCTTGCAGACGCATTGTAATTTTCCGTCCCGTCCTTTTCGGTATTCCCGAATTTTTCATCGGCAGAGGAGAAGCCATCTGTTTTAAATTTACTTAGGCTCAGGGAGTAATTTAATTTTTCAAGACTCCCGCTAAATCCCAGTGCTCCTTTGTAAGTGTTATAGGAACCTCCTTCTGTTGACAGAAAAAATTTAGGTTTACCGTTTCCTTTTTTAGTTATAATATTAATAACTCCTGCAAGTGCATTTGAACCATAAAGAGTACTTTGGGGTCCGCGTATAATTTCAATTTTTTCAATGTTGTCAGTAGGAAGATCAGCAAAGTCATATGTGTTGGAAGGATCATTTGCCATATTCATACTGGCCCCATCAATCAGAACCTGTGTCTGGGAAGGATCGGCTCCGCGCAGGTAAACCTGCGTAAAAGCTCCGGGCGCACCCTGTTGAGAAATACTAACCCCGGTTTGTGTCTGAAGCAATTGATAAATACTGGTTTTGTGAGAATTTTTTATCTGTGCAGAATCTATTATAGAGAAAGAACTTGCAAGTTCGTATGCAGGGGTTGATGTTTTGGTAGCTGTTACAACAACATCGGATAATTCATATGTCTTTAATGAATCTGATTTATTCTGTGCATAAATAGCAATGCTCAGAAATAAAATGAGAAAAACCAAGGGAACGAAAAATATTTTAACCATAGAAGTTACTCCTGATAATCTGGCCGGTAATTGCGGCAAAATGAATAATTAGGTTGTAACTTCGGGGGTAATTTATGTTTGAAAAAACGGAGTGAATGCTCACGTTAATCATACCTTGTCCCGCCAATGACGGAACGAACCCGCGAAGGTTGATTATTTATTGAATTTATGGCAGGTCTCCTGACTTAAGACTTCAGCAGCACCTTCCCGGAATATTATTGCTCCAGTGGTTTAATACTGCTGAATAAGAAATGTCTATCACAGTTGCGCGACAGTACCGGAATTACACCGGTTTCCCTATTCTTCCCGTTTTTATTCGGGACACCATAAATCATTATTGAAAGAACTAAGCGAAGATAATAAGATTAAATTTATAATTCAAAATGTATAGTTAATAATCATTTAATTTTAGCTGCGAATTCGCGAATTATTCCGGGGTTGTATTCGTTAAGCTTCTATTTTTTATTATACGCATTCCAGGGTCATTAAATTGATTTTATACTGTTAAATCGATAATTTTACCTGACGAAAATAAGTGTGTCTCTACATGATAGTGCCAATCATTTGCAATATCTGCGAGCCTTGAATCACTTAAAAAGGGGAGCTCATTTCGTTCTTTCATTATTTCTGATCGACAAAATTTATCAGAATTTCTGATTTCATATAGGAGAAATTCAATGGGTTGGTTTACGAAAACTTTTACCTCTTCAATAGGTAAAAAAATTATTATGGCCCTGACCGGCATTTCACTAATACTATTCTTACTAATGCATCTCGCAGGAAATCTTTCACTTTACGGCGGAGAAAACGCGTTTAATTCTTACGCCGGCGCACTAGGCTCTCTTAAACCAATTGTACGCGTGATTGAGGTTATCCTTGCGGCAATATTTCTTTTCCACATTATTTACGGAACCAAATTGTGGATTGAAAATAAAATTGCAAAACCAATTAAATATAAAATCAATGCATCCTCTGAAAACAGTTCACTTTATTCCAGATTTATGTTTCAGACTGGTATTATAATTTTCATTTTTCTTGTACTGCACTTAATTACTTTCTGGGCACCTTCTAATTTCGGAAGTGAAGAAAATCTTTACTTACTAGTAACAGGGTGGTTCAAAGAAACCTGGTATTCAGTATTTTATATTATTTCAATGATATTAATCGGCTTCCATCTTAATCACGCCTTTCAAAGTGCATTTCAGACGTTTGGGTGGAATCATAATAAGTACACCCCTTTTATCGAAAAGTTTGGAACTTTTTGCGCAATCGTAATAACTATAGGATTTGCCTCATTTCCAATTTACTTTTTATTTTCCCTGGGAGGTAAGTGATGATAAAATTAGACTCAAAAGTTCCGGAAGGAAAAATTGCCGAAAAGTGGACGAACCACAAGTTTAATATGAAACTTGTTAATCCCGCAAACAAAAGAAAATATGATATAATAATTGTTGGGACAGGACTTGCTGGAGCTTCGGCTGCTGCTACTCTTGGCGAATTAGGTTATAAAGTAAAAGCATTTACTTATCACGATTCCGCGCGCAGAGCACATTCGATTGCAGCGCAGGGTGGAATAAACGCAGCTAAAAATTATCAGAATGATGCTGATTCAGTTTTCCGTTTATTTTACGATACAGTTAAAGGTGGAGATTTTCGTTCACGCGAAGCAAACGTTTACCGTCTCGCTGAAGTAAGCAACAATATAATCGACCAGTGTGTAGCACAGGGTGTTCCATTTGCAAGAGAATACGGCGGAACACTTGCAAACCGTTCATTCGGCGGCGCACAGGTTTCAAGAACTTTTTATGCGCGTGGTGAAACCGGGCAGCAATTGCTTCTTGGAGCTTACAGCTCGATGAATCGCCAGGTTAAGCTTGGAAACGTTAAGATTTATCCCCGCCAGGAATTTCTGGATCTCGTTCTTGTAAACGGGCGTGCACAGGGAATTGTAACAAGAAATCTCACTACAGGTGAGCTGGAATCACATTCTGCTCAGGCCGTAATTCTTGCAACGGGTGGATATTCAAACGTATTTTTCCTCTCTACCAACGCGATGAATTCAAACGCTACCGCTGCATGGAGAGCTCATAAAAAAGGCGCAACTTTTGCAAATCCTTGTTACACTCAGATTCACCCGACCTGTCTTCCTGTTCACGGCGAAGGACAGTCAAAATTGGTTCTGATGAGTGAGAGTTTGAGAAATGACGGAAGGATCTGGGTACCTAAAAAAGCAGGTGATCATCGTCCGCCGAATGAAATTCCTGAAGATGAAAGAGATTATTATCTAGAAAGAAAATATCCTGCTTTTGGAAATCTTGTTCCGCGTGATGTAGCTTCGAGAAATGCAAAATATGTTTGCGACGAAGGGCGCGGCGTTGGCGGCGGAAGAGCAGTTTATCTTGATTTTGCCGACGCCTTCAAACGTATCGGGAAAGACGGTGTTAAAGATAAATACGGTAACCTGTTTGATATTTATGCAAACATTACCGGAGAAGATCCTTATGAGGTACCGATGCGAATTTACCCCGCTCCTCATTACACAATGGGCGGCCTCTGGGTTGATTATAACCTGATGAGCAACGTACCGGGATTGTTTGTACTTGGTGAAGCTAATTTCTCCGATCACGGCGCTAACAGGCTTGGAGCAAGTGCTTTGATGCAGGGACTATCTGACGGTTATTTTGTTATTCCTTATACAATAGGAAATTATCTGACTACGGAGAAACCAGAAAAAGTTGATCCAGACGGACCTGAATTTAAAGAGGCCGAAAAGAATGTGAATGGCATGGTTAAAAAACTGCTTTCATTAGACGGCAAGCAGACAGTTGATGAAATTCACAAACGCCTTGGACATATTTTGATTGATAAAGTTGGAATGTCCAGGAGCGAAGAAGGTCTTAAGGAAGCGATCAAACAAATCAGGGAATTAAGAGAAGAATTCTGGACTGACGTAAAATTAGTCGGTAAGGCAGAAGAGTTGAATCAGACGCTTGAAAGAGCAGGTAGAGTAGCAGATTTTCTTGAACTCGGTGAACTGATGGCACTGGACGCGTTAAACAGAAACGAATCCTGCGGTGGACATTTCAGGGAAGAGTACCAAACACCGGAAGGAGAAGCTCTTAGAAGAGATGATGAGTATACTTATGTAGCTGCCTGGGAATTCAAAAAGGCTGGTGAATGGGAACTGCATAAAGAAGAGCTTAATTTTGAAAATGTAAAACTAGCTACAAGGAGTTATAAATAATGAGTAGCGATAATATAAATCTTACATTGAATGTTTGGAGACAAAAATCCCCCGAAGCTGCGGGAAATTTTGAGGAATTTAAAGTAACTGTTTCGCCACACGCATCGGTGCTTGAATTACTCGACGATTTAAACAACAATCTTGAAAAAGAAGGAAAAGATCCGATAGCGTTTGAAAGCGATTGCAGGGAAGGTATTTGCGGAACCTGCGGGCTTGTCATAAACGGCCATCCGCACGGGCCTTTACCGAAGACCGCCACATGCCAGCTTCATATGCGGAATTTTAAAAATGGTGAGACTCTGTATATAGAACCGATGAGAGCAAAACCATTTCCTATAATCAAAGATTTGATTGTAGACAGGTCCGGTTTTGATAAAATTCAGCAGGCCGGTGCTTTCGTCTCGTTTAATACCGGAAGTGCACCGGATGCAAACGCAATTCCGATTTCCAAAGATGCTGCGGATTCCTCACTTGATGCAGCAGAATGTATCGGATGCGGTGCCTGCGTTGCGGCCTGTAAAAATTCTTCCGCAATGCTTTTCGTCGGTGCAAAAGTTTCGCAGTTTGCTCTGCTGCCGCAGGGACAGCCTGAAAGATACGACCGCGTACAGGAAATGGTTGCTGTAATGGATGACCTCGGTTTCGGTAATTGCACAAATACTTATGCTTGCGAAGCCGAATGTCCGAAAGGAATTTCTGTTGCAAACATAGCAAGGCTGAACAGGGATTTTATCGTCGCTAAGTTTACATCAAACAAAGACTAGAATAAAAACCCGGAAATTTTATAACATTTAATACCCACCCCTGCACCCCTCCAAGGAGGGGACAGTCAGGTGAGTTTTTCCTTTATGGGGGATTTTTGCTGTTTATTATTTTCATCGGATCAAATCGGGATTAATTTTTCGCCGCACAGTCTATACAGACATTTTTCCCGTTTTTAATTCTCCCATAGGATTCAACTGTCATTTCACCGCATTCTTCACAAACAAAGCCATTAAAATTATCCTTGTGTGGTGCGAGCTCATAGTCAAAAATTTCTGAAATTGTAATTAACTTATCTTCGGGTGCATTCATCACATTATTAACCAGCGGGACGATAATTTCTGCGGGTACAGTACTGGCCGGGATACCCTTTTCCCTGTAATCTTTGAAGAACGCAGATTGTTTATTTGCAAGCATTGCTTCTGCTTTCGGAGTAACCCGTACGGCTTTACCAGTGCTTTTATTTACAAGGGTTACGGCCCATTTCCCTTTATGTGTCTTTTTAATATTTCCCTTTCCGAATGTAGTACCCATTATTACCTGTAGTCCGTCGGCAAAGCACGTAGCGCAGTGATCTTCACCGAGATCAACAAAAGCTACTATCTGACCGTCTTTGGCTCTTTCTACGCCAAGTTTGTTCATTGCTGCGGCACCGACCCTCAGGCCCATGGGCATTGCGGGGCATTTATGCCCGTGAAATTTTTGTCCGAATTCTAACCAGTCTTGTGGATTTACCATGATCAACACTCCATATTTTTAATTAAATGAAATTGAATTTATTTTTTTTGCTACATCTATATCCATTTTTATAACTTAGCTAATTTATTTTCTAAGCGTTTTCTATGACTTTGTTCAAGCATCAAATGGAAAACAGGTACTGCCAGAAGCGTTAAGAATGTTCCGGTTATCAATCCACCGATGGCAACTACGGCAAGCGGCGATAAACGTTCGATTCCTACTGCCCATTCTAATGCAATCGGAATCATACCTACCGCAGCTGCGCCCGCCGTCATTAAAATAGGACGGGTTCTAAGTTGTACTGCTTCAAGTATTGCCTCCCGGGGAGGTTTACCTTCTTTCATGGCCACTTTTGCAAAATCGACCAATAAAATTCCATTCTTCACAATGATCCCCATGAGTAAAATCAATCCCATAAATGAAGGCAAACATCCGTGTTTATTGGCTATTAACATAGCCCATGATGCACCTATAAGAGCCAGAGGCAAACTTGCCATTATTGCCACAGGGTCGCGGAATGATTTAAACACAATTACGAGCATCAGGTATAAAAGTGCAACTCCAATGGCAAAGGATTTTAATAGAGCAGAAAAGGATTCGTTTAGTTGCATTATTTCGCCGTGATCGGACATTGTATATCCTCGGGGTAATGTTAAACCTGCTAATGCTGATTCGACATTTTTATGTAATTGTGTTATCGCAATATTTCCCCGATAACCAATTACATCAACAGTAGGAAGAAGTACTTCGTGTGTTTCCGCAGTCGGTTCATACATAATTTGTGGAACGGCGAATGACGACAATGGAATTAAAGAACCATTCATTGTTCTAATTGGTATGGCGGCTAAATCTTCCGGGTTAGACCTTTGATTTGGTTCAAGACGAACCCAAACTGGAATAGGAATTTCGCCCGTTACTCGGAGTTTACCCCCGGGTGTACCACCGACGGCCTGGGCTACCTGCCCGGCAATATCTTGAGGCGTTAAACCGTACAAACGAGCTTTCGCCTCATTTATCTGCAAATTAATTCGTCTTGATTTTCCCTGCCACGTTCTTTCTAATCCGGTTAGCCCGCGTACATTTTTCAAACGATTAATTACAGTGTCAGCTAATTTATCAAGTACAACTGGATCATTGCCTGTAATCATCATATCCACTGTGCCGCGAAGCGAAGATAGGGGAGTTGCTCCAAGCTCTGTAACGTTGGAAGAAATTAGTCCGGGAAGTCTGCGGATTTTTTGTCTAACGGCTGCTTCAATTTGGTAGATTGATTGGTCGCGGTGAAACCTATCGATAATGTTAACAATAAGTTGTCCATGTTGTAATACACGGGCCGCGCCGAAAGATTTTACACCAGCTTCAGCACCATCTACTCCGGACATCGAAAGAAGCCACTGAGGTTTAAGAGAACTTTTTACTGATTGCTCTATTTGTGCGGCAATTTTTTCAACGCCGGGCGTATCCATATCAGGTTGAGTTTCATAATTTACTATAAAAGTACCGCTGTCCATAAGAGGCATTAATTCGCGTCCAACGACATTCATTAATGCTAATGAAATTATAAATAATACAGCAAACGAAGAAAGTACCAAACCACGGTGTTCCAGGCCCCAGCTTACTGTATGGGCATAAAATCGCTTTAAAGGTTCCAGTACATATTCTTCAAACGGATGTAATATTGCGTAAAGAGGATCGCGTTTACCGGGTCTAAGCAAATAAGGAACCAGTAAAGGAATAATTGTAACGGATACTATAAGTGAAGCCATTAAAGCTACAGACAATGTTACTGCCAGCGGACGCAATACTGTTTGTACATATCCGCCGATAAACATTATTGGTATTAAAACAACAATTACACTAATTGTTCCGGACGCTGCTGCCAGGAATATTTCTTGTGTCCCTTTTGCTGCGGTTGCAACGCTGCTATCACCGGTAACCCGGATTGTTCGCTCGATATTTTCAATTACAACTATTGCATCATCTGCAAGCAGGCCAACCGCAATAATAATAGCCGTTAGTGTTACCATGTCGAACTCATAACCAAACATATTAAGTACGGCAAAAGTGAGCAGATAAGTAAATGGGAGAGACAGTGCCGTAATAAAAGCTGCTCTTGTATCGCCGAGGAAAAGAAGTATGACAATGATCGTCATAATAACAGCGTCTCTTAAAGCTCCAAGCATATTATCAACTGTAAGGTCGATTAAGCGGCCCTGAGTGTTAGCCTGTTCAATGTGCAGCATTGGGAATTGCTGTTCAATTTTGGGAAGCTGCTTTGATATTTCCGCAATAATTTCACGCGCATGTCCCTGTTCACCCCGTAATAGAGAGATTGCAATTGCAGGCTTCCCGTTACCGCGATAAATTGAAGTGATATCGGCTTTACCCCATTTAACAGTACCGAGATTACCTACACTAACATAATTTCCCTTTTGAAGAGGGACTAAAATTTGTGAAATATCATCAGGGCTTTTGGCCAACACCTGCGTATTTAGTAAATATCTGTTCCCATGTTGATATATCAATCCTGAAGGAGTAGAAATATTCGATTTCGCCAAGGCCAATGCTACCTGGCTTACAGTAAGATGATAAGCTTCCAGTTTATTCCTATCAAGATCAACTGTAATCTGGCGCTTCTGGCTGCCGAATACTTCTGCTTCGGCTACGCCTGGGATTGTAAGCAAAGCATCACGCAATTGATTTTCTGCCAATCGTCTTATTTGCGGCAAGTTTAATTCATAATCTTTTGAAGCCGTAAGAGCCAGCACCATTAATGGTTTTGCAGCATCCGTTATTTTAAATATTAATGGATCTTTAATTCCCTGGGGTAATATGCTGCGTACACGAGGCAGTTCCGTTGTAATCTTTGTTGCGGCTTCATCTATGTTATTTCCATAATGAAATTCAATCTGGACGGAAGAAACCTGGTCACGTGAAGTTGAAGTGACTCTTCTTACGCCGTCTATTGCTTTCATACGAACTTCAATCGGATGGGTAACATCGGTGGCAACATCGTTTGCCGCTGCACCGGGCCACTGTGTAATAACCGCAACGACTGGACGGTTTGTATCCGGGAAGAGGTTCATCGGTAAAGTTATATAAGCAATAATGCCAGCCAGCACGGTAACCAATGTAAAAGCTATGATGGCATGGGGCTTTCTAAGCATACGCTCGAAGAAATTCATAATGCGTCTCCTTGATTGACAATTACCGGATCACCGTCTTTCAGGCTGAGAAGAACACTTTCCTGGGCAACTATAACTTTATCTCCCGGCCGTAGATCTCCGCTAACCGCTATACCGTTTTTACCGGTAAGCAGAATAGTAACCGGAATTTTTTGGAGTACATCGCCGTTGCTGTGATGATTAACCTTAAAGGCAAAGCTCTTTTTATCATTATCATTTGTAATAATAGATTCTGAAGGTACTTCGACTCCGGTACTGCTACGTTGTAAAACAATTCTTCCGGTTAAGCGAGCGCCATTGGCCAGATTAAACGGGACCTTATCAATATCGGCTTCAGCAGCGCCCAAAGCAAAACCGTTAACCAAAGGAAAAATTCTATCCAGCTTAATTTCAACAGTGTCACCGGCATTGAAAAGTTGCAGTACCGTTCCTTTTTTAACCTGCTTTAAAAGTTCTTGAGGAAATTCAATATGAATTCTTGCACCACCAGTAGTTGTTATTTGATAAACCGGCTGCCCGGGCATTACAACATCACCCGGTTCCCGAAGTCTTGCAGATATAATTCCGCTTACTGGCGCTATTATATGTCCATATTCTTTTTTTACAGACATCGCATGGATTTGATTTTCGAGAGCAACTACTTCATTGGTTGCCGCAATTGATGCCGTGTGATAAGCGTCTAAAGATGATTGACTGCTTCCGCCGGCATCAAAAAGATTTTTTTCACGATTATATTCATCAACTTTTCGCGCCATATCTGATTTCGCGGCTACCAGATGAGCTTTCAAACCCGATATGTTATCTTGAATTGTTCGCGTATCTATCTGAGCAAGGAATGTTCCGCTTTTAACTGCAATGCCTTCTCTTGGCCCCAGGCTTGTAATCGTTCCACCAATTTGCGCAGTTAGAGTCACATCGCCATTGGTCATTATTGTGGCAAGTACAGGATAACCTGACGTAACGGGTGCATTTTGAACACTGGCTGTATTTAATGCCCAGGGGGTTATAATTTGTGATGGTATGTGTTCCACTTGTTTAATTCTAATAATTACAAATGAAATCATGATAATTGCAGCAACTACCGCTGCAATTATCCAGGTTAATCTTTTCTTTGGTTTATTTTTCATATTTTAATTCCAGGTTTCTAATTTAAACTCACATAATTTATTTGACTTCATAATTTGTATAGGCTGAAGGCGCTAATCCTTGAGCCAGGCGCATTGAATCATCTGCCTGCCACCAATGAGCTAACGCGGCAACATGAAAAGCACGAGCGGAGGCAAGCTTTGCTTCGGCATCTAAATAGTCTGTTAAGGAAAGTCTTCCCTGATTGAATTGTTTTGTCTGGATGCACTCTACTTCCGATGCCGATTTGAGTAATCTCTCAGCCGAAATGAACTGTGCTTTGCTTGAATTCCAATCGCCTGCTGCTGAAATTAATTCGGCATTTGCAGATGCTTTAAGAACTTTGCTTTGATAAACTGCGGCGTCCTGTCTTGCATCGGCTTCCTGAATTCGTGCTAAGCGCGTTCCCCCGGTCCAGATAGGAATATCTACAGTCAATGCTATTTGCCAGAATGAAGCATTTTTTCCTTCTCCATTAAAGCCCTGGTTCTCCATCCAACTTCCATGTAAAAAAGCTTTTGGCAGGAATGATGCCCATGCTGAAGTTACTCCGGAGTTTGATGCTAAAACCTTTTCTTCAATAGATTTTATATCCGGGCGACTATTAATTTCAAAAGGAGAATTTTGAATTGTCTGCGGTTGATTAACTGGTGGAGCAACCGAATCGGGGAAAGCGGGCTCATTTAAAAGCGCTGCTAGATAGGCCCGCAGCCTGGAGTTAGTTCCGTTTGCCTTTGCGATTTGACCTTCCACATTGCTTAATTCCGATTCCATTCTTAAACTATCTACCGGTGCTCTTCGGCCGACGTTAATTGCAACGATTGCAACTTTAAGCTGCTTCCGGATTGCTTCGGCTTGTTTGTTAAGCGCATTAAGTTTACCCGATATAGATTCAATTCCGTGGAAAAGGGCAGCGGCTTGATTAAGAATTACCAACCGAACATGGGCAGCGTCATAATAGGCTGCATGTTCTTGATGAGCAAGGGAATTTAAGTGCGCTATTAATTGGCCGTTAATATCAATGGGAAGAGTTATTGACAAGCCGTAACCAACCTGCCTGTCATCATAAGTCATAGCGGCAAAATTAATTGGCGGAGAAATTGGCCTGGTTAAACGGTTATCATTAAAGTATTGAAGTTGGCCAAACACATCTATTGAGCCGAATAATTTTCCCAATCCTTCCCGATGGTTAGCCTCGTAAATTTTTGCATTTGCACCGGCAGCCTTTAATGCCGGGGCATTAATTTCAACCTGGTGCAATATTTTACCCAAATCAGCAGTTTGACCATAACTTTGAAAAGTTATGACTGCTAACAGGCTCAAAATGAATAGCACTGATGTGTACCATCTTTGTATTACCGGCAGATTATAATTTTGATTAATATTATTTGTTATCATATTTCACCTAATCTCACTTAAAATAATTTCACTATAAAGCATTCCAGATGTCTCAGTTTATTGCCAGTCGGTTTTGTGAGTTAACTACTGGGAAACAGAATACTTTATTTTTTATTTTTGCAGCTTTACTTCTTTCAATGTAAAACATTTTTATTACCGGTCTGTTTAATTAAGAAAATATTGAATTTGTAATGTTGTCAATGCATTAGTTTTATTTGATGCAAATTGAAACCTGTTATCTAAAGAAAGTTTTATGTCGTTCCCTTTCACGAGGTAAGAATAACCAACGGTATACCATGGATCGTCTACAGTTGATGGATTTAAGTCATCAAGTTGTTCAACTGAAAGTGTAACCAGATTCTTTTTTGCAAAAAGATAATCGGCAAGCGCGTAGTAGCCGTAGGCTTTTTGACTGCCGAGATGTGCTTCGATGTATTCGGATTGCAGTTCGAATTCTCCAATGTTTATTTTTCCTTCAAATCCGAAACGGAAATCATTTCCTGTAAAAGCATAATTGTTGCCGAAGATTTTACTGAACTGGTAATTATGTGCGTCGCGGTACGAGAGATTATATCCTAACTCTACCTTTGAGGTATGAGAGTTCAGAAGAAATAATTTCCCATGATTTACAAATAAGAAGTTCCTGTTATTGGAAACATTGTTAGCCCCGTTTCCGTTGAAGAATCCAAGGCTGAAAGAGCCGGTCTTATTTTCATCAATTTTTAGCTCGATACCTATATCTCTTGCCATGGTTTCGGCACCCGGTACAAGTGCATTCACAACTTGTGCTCTTTCTAAAAGGGGTATTTGATAATCGGGCTGCTTTCTTTGCAGACTAAAATCTGGCACAAACTGTCCGGCGGTTACTTCAAAGTCTGTTAACTTATAACTGACTAAAGCATCCTGCAATAATAATTGATATTTATCCTGCTTAAGAAAATTGGCCTGCAGTTTGTAGCTCCAGTTTCCGTTATCTGCGGGTAAAATTCCCTTCAACCAGAATTTTGCTCTTCTGACAGAAAAATTCGCCTGGTTCAAATAGTTATCGGTAAAACGATACTGCAGGTATCCATTCCATTCAATTTTTTGCTGAGCCTTTGCCAGAAAATTAAAGGCTATGATTAAGGCAATTGTTGCTATGATAATCTTTATAATTTTTAACATTTATCTTGTTCTCCGTAAATTATATTGCACCTGCAATTATCTTAATTGCAATTACAAACAGAACGACTGCGAATATTTGCTTTACCCTGTTTGTCTTCGCTTTATTTACCAGGAAGTTGCTACCCAACAATGCTCCTACAATTACCGCAAGTGTGAGTATTATTGTTAGTGTCCAGTTAAAGTGTCCCTGGGCGGCATGGCCTAAAAAACCCGAAAATGATGAGAAGGTTACCGCAAATGCAGAAGTTGCCGCTGCTTTCTTTGTTTCATATCCCATCCACATCAGCAGGGGAGCCATGATAAAGCCGCCCCCAACCCCGAGGAGTCCGGCCATAAAACCTGCAAAACCACCTATCAAAGCGCCGATGATAGCGCGTTTTTTAAAGGACATTATTTCTTTTGGTTCGGGTCTTTTTGACATAAATAGCATTCTTCCCGCTGCGACAAATACAGCACCGGAAAAAAGTATTAGCAGTATGTTGACTGGTAGTTTATCAGAAACCAGCGCGCCGACGGGAGCGAACAGGAATGCGGCTATTGTCATTGCCAGTCCGCCTTTAACATCGACAAGTTTATTTTTGAAGTAGGCGATTAATGCAATCAGAGTTGTAAGCCCGTTCAACAGGAGGGCCAATGGAATTGCAACCTCTTTAACAGGGAAGCCGGCCCATTTAAGGACGGGCACATATATTAATGCTCCTCCGAGTCCTAGCATAGAAAACAGGAAAGAAGCCCCGAGGATTATAATTGAGATAATTATGTATAACATTTTGTTTCCTATAATTCGCCTATATTATTAAGTAATCATTTACTTACTTATATAGGCAAATTTTTTTATTTCTTCAAGACTTTCAAAATAACTGAATACATTCTCTTACAGAAAGCATCCAGGTTCACTTCACTTTTATTCAACACTAATTCAATATTAAATGTAATAGGAATTCCCATATATACGGCTGCCACATCTTCCGCATGGACATTCTTATTCCAGATACCTTCGGCTATACCGTCCTTTACAATTTTAATGATAAACTGTTTTTGCTCCATAAGTATCTGGCTCAGTTTTTCCTTGAGTTCCTTATCTCCAAGATGGGCAGCCTCGGAAAACAGAAGTATTGTAATTCCTTTATTTTCTTTCAAATACTTCATATTCTGACAAAGATAATCGTAAAGCTTCTTTTCTGCATTTTCTGGTTTAAGCGCAATATTTCTGAGTGAGCCGACCAGATCAATCGCAACATCATTCATTATGCCGACAATTATATCTCGTTTTGATGCAAAATGCCGGAAAATCGCGCCTTCGGTAAGACCGATCCTTTTTGCAAGGTTTCTGGTGGTGATATTATGAAGCCCCTCATCTGAGATTATTTCAAGTACCGCCTTCTTTATCTGTTCCTGCCGTATGTCTGTAGTTTCTCTCGACATTATTTTTAATTAAGAATTATTAGTAATCACTTACTTACAAAAATATATTAATTATTTAGATTGTCAAGCTAAAAATTAAAATAATTTTAGTAGGCGGTCCAAGCGGTTAAATAATAAGTTTTTAGGAGGAAAATAAAATTTGATTCGGGGAGCAATTCTATACAGCCTTCGCATGAAAATAACTCGGGGAGGACAAACTATGAGAATTTAAGCCAGTTATCACATTTTGATTATAATTTTAACGGGGATTTTTATATTTTGTATTCAATAAAACCGGCAGATTAAGCAATGTTCGAAAAAGAAATAAAATTCATAACAGATTTTTCTCTTAATAAGATAAAAAAGCTCGGAGCTTTTTTTACATTCGAACAATTGCAGTCTTTGGATCTTCATCCGGCGATTATCAAAGTATATCAATTCTGAACTTGAATATTTAATTTTTCAGGACCGCAAAAAGCTTCTGCAAAAATCAGCATTTGATTATTCCGATCAGAAAATTCAACAATATTTTGATGCAATAAATGAAGAGATTAAGAAGAACAAAAGCATCTCTTTTGAAGATGCCAAAAGCCTGGTAATGCAGGCTGCTTCGTTTACCGCAAATTATATTGTTAGGCCCAAATGGTCGCTTACAAAATTTATTTACAATGAAGATCAGCTAAAATCGACAGATGAAATAAAATTATCACTGAATTATCTTTATTATTATGATTATTTAGGAAATGTTCTGCTTTCATATTTAGAGAAGAAAAAGGCGGTAAATCTTACCCTTATAGATTTTGAAGTAGCGTTAAATAAAATAAATAAAGAATTGTTTAGTGGGCATAGTCAGCAATTGATTAACAACTCACTGGTTTCTATGGCTGATTTTTTCAATATAGGGGGGACTAATAAAAAAATATCTCTTCTTTATGTTGAACTTTTTTTAAAAGAAAAAGATTTGATTGATTATTTCTTCAGGGTGCGAAGGTCGCTGCCTGTTGACGCACGTAAGAAATTTGAAATTGCATGAGATTAAAAAAATATTATACACTCCTACAAAAGTAGACGATTCTGAAATAGCAGCCGTAAAAGAACAAATTGAAGAAGAAAAAAAGCCGGTACTAAGTGAGCCAGAAGTCTCTGACCCGGTAGATGAGCAGGTGAAAGAGGAAACTGAAACTACAATTAAGGAGGAAAATGAAGAGCTGCCAGTTGAACCGGAAGTTTCTGAATCCAAAGATCAACAGCTAAAAGAAAAACCAGAAATTGAAGAGAAAATTGAAAAACCTGAAGAGGATAAGACTGAAGAAAAACCTATTGAAATTCCATTAAGACACAAGGAAGAAGAAAAAACGGTAATTGATGAAATCTCAGATGAGGAATATTTTAATTTACCCGACAATGATGAGAAAGAAACTGAGGAGAATACTAATAATCCGGATATAGAATTTGAAGAGAAATCAAAGATAGATGAGGAGGATATATTAAGCGAACTTTCTGCAGATGACGAATTACTTGAGGCATTCGATTCACAATTAAAAGCGCTTGAAGAAGAATCAAAATTATTTATTGGTGAAGAAGATTCTTTTGATGAAAAAAATGAAATTAAGGAAGATGAATTCATCTTGGAAGATAAAAGTGAAGCTACTGAGGAAAAGCCAGATTTATTTGGGGAAGAATTAGAATCTGTAACAGAAGAACCCGAAGATAAATCAAAAGAAAATGCTATTGAAGAAGAAGGGAAAACTACTGAAGAAACTAAACCGGAAATCCCCCTTAGAGAAAAAGATGTGTTCAGTTATTTAAGCGACAAAGAAATTGATAAAATCGTAGATGGTGTTTTTAACGAAGACAGGGAAGATTTTGCAAATACTATGGAGAAAATTTCTGAATGTATCACATATGAAGAAGCAACAGAAATATTAAAATCAGTTTTCTTTTCCTATCGTGTTAATCCTTACACAAGAGATGCAGTAACACTAACAAACGCTGTATCGAATTATTTTAAGCAGATCTGATAATGTTTATAGACTATGCAGAAATTGAAGCTGCTGCCGGTAAAGGCGGAGATGGAGCGGTTGCATTCAGGAAGGAAAAATACGTGCCGAAAGGAGGTCCTTCAGGGGGAAATGGCGGTAATGGAGGAAGTGTAATACTCAAAACAGATCCGAATTTATATACTCTTTTGGATTTCAGGTATAAGAGGCATTACAAGGCAGAAAAAGGTGAAGCTGGGGCAAAATCACGTAAAGATGGAAAATTTGGGCAGGACATAATTATTAAAGTCCCTGTCGGTACACTGGTTAAAGATCAGGAAACAGGAAAAATATTATTTGATCTAAAAGTAGATGGTGAGGAGGTCGTTCTTGCTAAAGGTGGAAGAGGGGGGAAAGGAAACAGTAATTTTGCTACTTCAACAAACCAGGCGCCAAGATACGCAGAACTCGGAAAAGAAGGAGACTCAAAAAAAGTAATTCTGGAATTAAAGCTTATTGCTGATGTTGGGCTGGTAGGATTTCCGAATGCCGGAAAATCTACTTTGATTTCAACTATATCAGCGGCAAAACCCAAAATTGCAGATTATCCATTTACTACCCTTACTCCTAATCTTGGAATTGTTAAATATAAAGATTACAAAAGTTTTACAGTTGCCGATATTCCTGGAATAATAGAAGGTGCGCACGAAGGAAAAGGCCTCGGGATAAAATTTCTTAAACACATAGAAAGAACGAAAATACTACTTTTTTTGGTGGATGTAACTTCAGAAAATTATCAAAAAGATTATGATATCCTTTTCAATGAATTAAAAAGCTACAGTAAAAAATTAGCAGATAAGAAGAAAATTGTCTCTATTTCAAAAGCTGATATTGCAGGTGATATAGATCTGATTAAACTGGCAAAAAAGAAAATTAAAAATGCAGATTCAAAATTATTAATTTTTTCTTCTGCTACCGGACAGGGAATTCCCGAACTTCTTGATTTCCTATGGGCTGAATTGGGCCGTGAGTAATTAAATCAAGGGTAAGTTCAATAAAAAGGAAATATATTTATTTTGCTTCATTTTTGTTGGAAATTTCCATCTACACGTGCGGAACAGGGGCCAACCCTTTTTCAAAACAGGATGATGTTGCTCTTGGAAGTGACCTTAACAAACAAATCCAAAATGGTCCTAAAGACTATTTTTTTTTCAAGGTGATCCATCGATAAAAAGATATATCGAAGAAAAAATTTTCAATAAGCAGCCGGGTATCAGATATTGTGCTATACAGCAGAAGGCCCGAATATTATACATAAGGAATATGAAAAAACGTAATAAATAAGCTTAAATAGGAGTGAAATTTATCCTTCCGGTTCAGGATTTATCGCAAATCATTAAAATATTAGCTTAAAATTCTTTGAAATTGAACTGTATAGTAAGTATATTTATAAGCTAAAATAAATCCCGGCGGGGTAGCTCAGTAGGTTAGAGCAGTGGAATCATAATCCACGTGTCGGGGGTTCGAATCCCTCCCCCGCTACGAATTTAAGGAGTTAATTATGTACGGAATACTTATAACTTTATCATCAATAATTGCGATATTACTAATTATTATCGTGCTGCTTCAATCAAGCAAGGGCGGCGGCCTTTCCGGAACTTTTGGAGGCGGTGCTCAGATGGGAGCTATGTTTGGTTCAAGAAGAACAGCTGACTTTTTAAGCAAAGCTACATGGTGGTTTGGTGGTGCAATGGCGGTTCTGGCTATTGTTATAAACCTGTTTTTTCTGCCAGGCCAAACCACAAAAGCCCAGCGTGAAAGCATAATTCAAGGTTCTCAACAGAATATCCCAAGTCAGCCGACTCTGCCGCAAAATCCTCCACAAACACAGCCTCAGGATAACGGCGGTCAAAACTAATAATTAGTTTTGATAAGAATTTTATTTCCCCGGAAGATTTCCGGGGATTTTTTTAATCAAGCTCAGTTAAGGCTTCAATAATTTTATCTTCAATTCTTCGGTGGAAGTTTGTTCCGCCCCTGCTAAATTCAAAGATCATACTAACAATCACTTCTTCGCCTTTTTCGGTTTTTAAATAACCTGAAAGGGAAGAGACCCCATTTAGCGTTCCGGTTTTACCATGAAAATTATTCTCAGCTCTTGTTTTGTTCATTCTTCTATCCAGGGTACCATCAATACCGGCTATGCTGAGAGAATTGAAGAAGTCCTGATAGTTTTTCAAGTTGAAATACATGTTTTCAAGAATTCCGACTATAGCCCCCACAGTTATCTGATCAAAGCGGGAAATTCCAGATCCATCAACAACTGAAGTTCCATCGGAATAAATTCCATTATCATCTATAAAACCGAGAACAGCCTGAGTAGAATAAAATGAATTACCTTGCTTATCCGATGTTACTGCACCGAGTGTTTTAAAAAGACATTCTGCAAGAAAATTATCACTGTGTTTATTTATTTCCTTTACAAGATGTCTTAATATTATGTCCGATTCTGCAAGAGAATTAGCATCGTCCGGAGTAATTCCTTTAAGGGCTTTTCCGCTGACGGTAATCTCAGCCTTTTTAAGTTTTCCTTTAAGAATTTCCGCAGCATAAAGTGGGGGATTTGAGATATTGTGATAATATCTACGAATACGGCCTCTTCTTTTCCGATATGTAAATCTTCTATTTCTGTCTAATACCAGACCGGAAATTGCAGGTAACCTGACATTTGCATGTTCGTCATCAATCCAGTCTTTCCTGCTATACACTTCATCAAAAAATGAATCATCTCCTATAACATTGCCCGTTATCTTTTTTACTCCTATGCTTTTTATTATACTAACGAGTGAATCCATATCTGAGGAAGTAAACAGAGAGTTGCCGAAACCTTTTATATAAATATTCCCATTTATGGTACTATCACTTAAATCTTTGTCATCGGTTAAAATTTTTGTTGATAAAACGAAATCACCACCAAGTATTGAAAGAGAAGCAGCGGTTGTAAAAAGTTTAGTGTTGGATGCGGGAATCATTGAACGGGTATGATTTAACTGAAAAATGGTATCCTGTGTTAAAGGTTTAACAATTAGTAATGCTACTTTTGTAGATGACGGTAGTTTTTTTAGAATCGACTTGATTTCTTTTTTTACAGCATCAGTAGATTTCGGAAATAACTGAAAAGTACAGAACAATATTAATATTACTATTTTTTTGATCATTACTATTTAAAAATGAATAGTTGGTAAAATGCTGTTATGAATGTTAAATTAAAATAGGTTATTTTTAAGATGTAACAAACACCAGAATTTATACTGCTAATTTAAGTTTTTGAACAACAAATAAAATATTTTACAACCTGTCTTGTGAAATTATTACTTGATATGAAATTTTTTAAATAAAAAGGATAATTATGGGTAAGAAAAAAGAAGCATTGAAAGCCTACGAGGATCTTGATTTTTTAAATTCCTCAGATGCAAGAATTATTAGAATATTAAGTGAGTTCCTGCAGCCGCAAACAAGATTTAAAAAGCACAAAATTGTAGATACGATTGTCTTTTTTGGTTCGGCCAGGCTAAAATCAAGGAAAGTTGCTCAGGCTGAGTATAATAAATTTAAGACTATGAATCCCAAATCAACCCCAAATTTTGCTGATAGACTAAGACAGGCCCAGCATGCTGTGGAGATGTCCAAATACTATGAAGATGCTGTAGAGCTTTCCCGTCGGTTGACTGATTGGTCCTTGGGATTAAAAACAAAGGCTAACAGGTTCATTATTTGTACAGGAGGCGGACCCGGAATTATGGAAGCTGCGAACAGGGGAGCCAGGAAGGCAGGAGGAAAATCAATTGGTTTGAACATCAGCATACCCTTTGAACAATTTGTAAATAAATATGTACCAAAAGATTTAAGCTTTGAATTTCATTATTTCTTTATGAGAAAATTCTGGTTTGCGTACCTGGCAAAATCCTTAATAGTTTTTCCGGGTGGATTTGGAACCATGGACGAATTTTTTGAAATCCTAACTTTAATGCAGACACAAAAAATAAAAAAGAAATTGTTAATACTTGTATACGATGAAAAATACTGGGGTAAAGTAATTAATTTTAAAGCGCTGGCTGATCATGGAACTATTGGAAAAGATGATCCTAAAATATTTACATTTTGCAACAATGTGGATGATGCTTTTGAAATGATTACCAGTTTCTTTGAGAAAAATTATTTAAAAAGAAAGAAGAAACTGAACTTGAAGAACCAAAAATACATTTGGCGTAGAAACAAAAAAGCCCCGATTTTTCGGGGCTTTTTTTTAATTGTTATAACCAGATCGGTGAGCTCTTCTGGCTGCTTTCATTTTTTCCATCCTTTTTTTGATGGATGGTTTTACGAAAAACGTTCTCTTTTTATACTCTTTTAGTACTCCGGATCTTTCGTATTTCTTCTTGAACCTTCTGAGAGCCTTATCGATGGATTCGTTGTCTCCAACTGTTATCCCTACCAAATTATTCACCTCACTTTATAGGTAATTAAGTGTTAATTGATTCTATTAATTTTTTAAGTCCGGACTTCTGAAATTCAACAGAAATTGAACTTCGTCCATTGGACATAATTTCTTTTGAAACTACTTTACCAAAATCATCCCAATTCTGATGATAAATTGATTCACCAACAGTAAAACTTTTAGTTGGTGCGTAAGTAGTGCATTCATTATTTTCAATTCCTTCTAAAGAAGGTTTTGTTTCTTTTACATCTGATTCAAGATCAATCATCATAGTTTGCTTGCATTTTTTGCATTTAGCCCATCTTTTATTGGCCTGTTCTTCAGACGCTGCTACTTCCCCCGTTAATTCCATCTTTCGCATAGTGTTACAAACGCTGCAAAAAGCTTCTACGTTTTTTACTCTTGCCATTTAAATTTCCTTCCTTAAGAATAGTCGGACGTTAAATATATTGAATAATTGGTGGATAATCAAATATATAGAGGCCCGATTAACCCGGTTTTTAAGACTAAATAGTATTTTAATTGAATATTAGAATTGGCTCATATTGTTAAAATTTCCGGTAATTATTATGCGTTTTTGTCCAATTTGGGTATTATTCAGAATTGATTCGGATAAGCGGGATTACTTAAAAAATTCCCTGGGCATCTCTTCAACCGGCATATTGCTAACCATAGCAATTATTTTATTATTTTGATGCTTGATTATACTCGTGTAATATTCGTGAGAAGTCTGATAACTATGGCCAAGTTTCAAATAATTTAAAAGATCGTTAGTCAGCAGGATTATGCTGTCGCCTTTAAAATAATTTTCGTGAGCCTGGAAAACATAAATGAATTTACCGCCCTTTGCTGCGTAATAATGATGGGCCAGTTTAACACCGTTATGTTCAGAAATTGAAGCGCCAATTAATGTAAAGTCATCAATAGCAGGGACGTAAGTATCGTATTTTACTCCATTTGATTGGAAGTAGTTTTTAATGCTTTCTGGTTTAGCTGACACATATTGAATTGAGTTATCACCATTTAAATAATCTTCAAAATTTTGCTTTGCCAGAACCAGCATATTCTTGCTTCCGGTCTGCTCAGAAATATTATTGGGATTTATTTCTGTTGGACGGTTAAAAATCAATAGTACAAATGCAAGCATAATTACCGCCGCTGTTGCAAAACTTATATAGCGTGGTGAATAAAGCTTTTCTTTAAATGATTTTTTTTGAGCGATTTTTACATTTTCTTTCAATATTGAAGAAATCAATTCTTCCCGTTTACCATCAGGAAGATTTTTTCTTGAATATTTGTTCTTCAGGATTTTTTTTGTCAATAATTCTGCATTAAGATCAAAATCAAGAGAAGGATCTTCGCGTAATGCCTTTTCAAACATTCGTAATTCTTCCGCACTTTTCAGTTGATTATCCACATATGCGGTAACTAAGATTTTGTTCTTCTCTTTTTTCATTTTAATCTTTTCCCAAAAATCCTTTTTCTTCTGCATATTTGTACAGCTTAGTAAACAGAATTTTTCTTGCTCTGTGCAATCGTGATCTTACTGTGCCAATAGGGCAGTCAATAAAATCAGCAATTTCTTCATATGACAAACCTTCAATATCGCACAATATTACAACTGTACGAAAATCTTCCGGTAGAGAAGTAATTGCCTCAGAAATCTCATCATCAAGTAGTTTATCAAATAGCTCCTTTTCCAGATGAGAAGTATCAGAATAAGAAGATTTTATATTCTCGTAAAAATTTTCAATCTCTTCATAATCAACTTTATCGGGCTCTTTTACCTGTTTTCGATAAGAATTGATATATGTATTCTTCATTATTCTAAACAACCATGCTTTGCAATTAGTTCCCCTTTCAAACTTGTCAAAAAAGCGGAAAGACTTGAGGTAAGTGTCTTGTATTAAATCATTGGCATCATCGGAATCACCGGTCATTCTCAAGGCAAAATTATACAGTGAATCCATATGGGGTATGGCTTCCGCCTCAAAATCAGCATAAAGCTGTTGCTGTTCATCCAACAGGGCAAATAAGAATGGGAACATAAATTCGGTGTTTTACCGCTTATTTATATTGATTGAAATTTTTTTTACGAGTACAATTCAAAGTTAAACTAAAAATACTAATTAGCAATAGACCAAACCATTCATTATTTGGCCTGTTTGGCTGTTTACGTTTACCAAAAACCCATTAACCATTATGTATTTTGTCGATCCGTTCTTCCTGAAAACCAAATTTGCGGGTTTTTCAAGCCAGTTTTTATTTGTAATTTTCTCCCCGCTTTTAATAATATTGATTGGCAATTCAGAAAATTCTAAGTCTACGTTTTTTTTAACAACTACATTAGTATAGCCATTTTTGTATAGTGAAAAAAAATCGATTTTTTTTATCTCTTCCAGGGAATTAAATTTTTTAGGAAAAGTTTTTCCGTATTCTACGGTCATCCCCTTGAAATCATGGTCCTCATAACCATAAAAAACTGAAAGATCACCAATATCTTCAATTTCAGATTTTATATAAAATGATCTTGAATTTTTGATATTGATTTCTTCCAGTTTTAGTCCAATATCTACTAAAACTCTTTTACCACTCTTAACCAGTGATAAGTTCCTGATAATTATATCTTTCAGTATTTCTTCGTTAAATGGAATTTTTTCATACGTCTCAATTTTTTCATTTTTCCAGCATTTAGATGCAATACTGTAAAGTGCGGTTAAAATTGTTATGAAATTAATTTTTCTGACAAACATTTTTTCGGGATCATGTTTCCATCCACCGGATTCTATTAAGATTGTGGAAGTTCCTGCTTTCTGAAAATTATCACCAAAGGCCCTGGGCTCAAACTCATCTGAATACTTTGCAATATGCCCGGGAATAAATGTTGAAATTTCTTTGTATAATTTTGCTATTAATAGCGCAGCCTTTTTTCCTCCCGGAGTCATTTTTCGGCTTTCATTTGCAGGAGGTGCGAGGAATGATATTGTAGCTGGTTTAAAACTTTTTCCTGCAGAATATGCTGTGCTTTGATCGTGAAGATTAAATCCGAAATGAGGACTAATTTTTGTAAAAATCTTTTGTAATAATTTCCCTTCTTTGGATTCAAGTTTTGAAGCATCCCTGTTAATATCAATTCCTAAACTATTCCTTCTCTGGAAATATTCGGCGCCATCCGGATTTACCATCGGCATAAAATATATAGTAAGCTTTTTCAGTAATTCTGTCTTTACTTTTTCAAAATTATTACCCGATGAGAAAAAGTTGAAGATATCGAAAATGGCCATTGTTGCTGTAGATTCATTACCATGCATCTGGGACCATAAAAAAACTTTTGTTTTTCCAGTGCCGGCTGATATTAAATAAATATTTCTTCCTTCTGTAGAATTACCTGCTTTAGTTACGGTAAATATATCTTTATTTTTTAAGTTATTAATGAGTGGGAGAATTTCGGAATGTTTAAACCTTCTGTTCAGCAGTGTGGCTTCAACAAAATTTTCGTAATTGTAATAGAGCTGGTCAGCTAATTCCGTTTCTGAAATCATTTAATTTCCAAAAACTTTTTCTTATTGGATTGCAATTTAGGTATATCTTTTTTTATTTACTAAAGAATCAAAAATAGGTGATGAATACTATGGCTACAAAAAATTTACAGATTGGTTCTGCTTTGCCATCCTTTAATCTTCCGGGAACTGCTGATAAATTTTACAGCTCCGAAGATTTTAGGGAAAAGAAAGTTCTTGTTATCATTTTCAGTTGTAATCATTGCCCTTATGTGCAGGCCTATGAAGATCGGATAAAAAAAATTCAATCGGATTATTCCGGGCAGGGGGTAACAGTTATTGCGATAAATTCAAATGATGACAAAAATTATCCGGATGATTCTCTGGATAATATGATAAAGAGGTCAAAAGAAAGAGCATTTAATTTCCTTTATTTACGGGATGAAAGTCAGGATGTTGCAAAAGCATTTGACGCAACCCACACACCGGAAATATTTCTTTTTAATGAAAAAAAGAAACTGGTTTATCACGGGAAAATTGACGATAACTGGAAGGAACCGGAAAAGGTGAATAATAAATATCTCAGGAATGCAATTGATGAAATGCTTGCAGGAAAAAACGTTTCTGTTCCGGAAACTTTTTCAATTGGATGCACAATTAAATGGAAAAATAATTAGTGAGCTGCGCCCATACTTTCTTCAAAATTATGCAACAATTTTAACGGATCAGGTGAGATTGCAAAACAATATAGCGGATATAAGCTGGAAAATAATTTTATTGAGTCAGCCAGGAAATCTGGTGAAGCTACAATTTTTCTTTCTTTGGGTAAAACCTTTTCCAGCAAAATATATTTTGTTGTAGCAAATTTTTCAAAATGATTATTGATATTTAATCTTTTCTGCACTACTGAAATTTCTTTATCAAAAGTATGCAGGGCAAGCTTGTTATTAAGCGAATAATTATTGAATGCCGCAATGATTTCTTTCCCGAATTTTTTTATATTTTCATTAAAATAGAGATCATCACCGCCCGCATTGTTTAAAAACATTCCATAGCTTATCCCGGTTTTGTCAAAATATACATAAAACTCGCTGTCCATTTTAAATCTTCCAAAATGGATTAGAAAATAATTCCGGTAAGGTGCTCCTTTTGCGAATCGCATGTCTTTATTTATGCGCATAAGAGTTTTATTAAATTTGGGTTCGGTCCGGATAGCGGGATTTAAATGATTAAAAAATTCACCTATTGATTCAACATAACTTCTGGAAGGAGCCACAAGAACTTCCTTGTAACGTTCACGGTTTTCAGAAAACCACTCTAAATTATTATTCTTTTCCAGATCAGAGAAAAACTTAAATACGTCCTTATCAAAACCATTAAATTTTCTTTTTTCATTCATCAAAACATTTTACCAAGACTGAGAGTTATATAAATTCCTCCAAAATTTTTGACAGATGTTCCGAAGAGACTTTGAACTCCATCATTAAATAATTGCACATAATAATAACGAATGTTAAGGCCTATCAGTCTGGAAGTATCTAACCCGAAGTTGGCACCAAACCCAACATACCCGCCAAGAGCGAAATTACTGTGGGCTTTCCCGAATGATTTGAAAAATTCTACCTGGTTTCTCTGATCATCAACGTACGGTGTAGTAAGTACAATTGAAGGACCAATTCCTGCTTCAAGAAAAGGCCTCAGAGTTTCATATAAGGTATTCTTAAATAATCGATGTTGCAGACCAAAAGTTAGAGGAATAAGAAATATTCTGTTCTTTTTCCCTACCGTATATGTTTGATACGTATAAGGATCAATTCTTGTAAATTCACTGGGCTCTTTTGCTTCGCTTAATGAAAATGTTGTAACAAAAGTTATGTCCTCAGTAATTGATCTCCTGTAAAAACTTCCAAATCCCACACCGCCTTCTGTAAAAACAATATCAACCCCAATTGAATTAGAGGGAAATTTTATTAAGGGTTTGGGCGGGGCAATTTTTCCAATTTCCTGCGCATTTACATTTATACCCGTAATTAGTAATATTGCCAGTAGAGATAAGGTTTTCATATGACACCGAAATTTTTATACAAAAATAAGCATCCATATAACAATATCAACATAGAAAATCGGAATTAAATGCCTTCAGAAATTGACCTTCCTGTTTATTGGGACAAAAAGTACCAGAGAAATGAAGCAAACTGGGATCTTAAAAGCGCCAACCATGTTTTTGAAGAATTAATGGAAAAAGAAGATATTTTGCGGCCTGGCAAGTTATTAATTCCCGGGTGTGGAAATGGGTTTGATGCAATTGCAGCGGCAAAAAGAGGTTTTGAAGTTACAGCAATTGATTTTTCAGTTGAGGCTATAAATTTTGGCAAAAATCTTGCAGAAAAAGAAAATGTAAATGTTAATTTTTTAACAGAGGATTTTTTCAAACTCGATGAGAAATTTGAAAATTATTTCGATTCCATTTATGAATACACTACCTATTGTGCTATAAACCCTGAAAGGCGTGATGAATTTGCCAGGAAAATTTCTACTTTATTAAAACCGGATGGAAAATATCTTACAATTCTTTTCCCTGTAGAAGACCGGGCAGGCGGACCACCTTTTGGGATTAATCCTGTTGAAGCGCACAAAATATTTTCTAAGTATCTTAAATTGTCCTTTTTTACAAAGGAAGTTAACTCAATTAAACCCCGTAAAAACAGGGAAGTCATTCAACTTTATATAAAATAAATTATGCCGTCAAATCTCGAACTGAAGATAAAAGTAAAATCTTATGATAGTATTAAGAAAACGCTTAAGAAAATTAATGCCGAATACGTAGGTGTGCTAAATCAAAAAGATATTTATTATAAATGTAAAACGGGATTGCTGAAATTAAGAATAGAAAATAGCAGCCAAACTTTGATAAAATATAACAGGGCTGAAAATTCGAAAGATGATCGTTATTCTGAATACTACCTGATTAAAATTTCTGAAGGGGAATCTGAAAAAGTATTTTCTGAAATATTTGAGATTGAAACTGTCGTTGAAAAGAAGAGGCTGCTCTATCTATATAAAAACACACGTATTCATCTTGATGCAATAAAAAAACTCGGGTATTATCTTGAGCTTGAAACTTTGGTCCTGAATGGGAAAAGGGATGCCAAAAAACGATTCGACGAAATGGTGAAAATTTTGGGCCTTGATTTAACTAAGCAAATCAGGAAATCTAACAGGGACCTGATGTTAGGAAAGAAAAATGATACTAACCAAAAGTAAAATAAAGAAGTTTGATGTTGACTTTGAAATTGGTCGGAGAATTAAATCGAACTGTCTTAACCACCTTTTAATAATTGTTCCTACCAACAGGAAAATCAGGGATCTAAAAAAAGAAATTATTACAGACTCTCCGAAAAATGCTACCGGCAAAATAAACCTGGAAACTCTCAGTACAATATCTACTAAACTTTTATTCAATGATTCTGAAATCAAGGGAACAATTTTGAGTGACGCTGCTGCTACAGTTTTATTAAAGCAGAGTTTCCAGGAAATCAAAGCGAAGTATTTCTCAAATTATAAAGATGAAATTCCATCTGGCACGCTTGAAAGAATTAAAAATGTAATTTCTGAATATAAAAAAAACGGCATAACTGCCACTGATCTGAGGCAGGAGTCTAAAAATCTATCAGGTTCTGAAAAATTAAAAGCTGAAGATATTGCTGATATTTACGAAAAATACCAGGTTAATTGTGACGAACTTAATGTTAAAGAAATTGGTGATGTTTATAATCAGCTTAACAGGTTAGATAAAACTGGGTTTGAGAAAAGATTTCTGAATTTTTTCCCTGATGTTAATACAATAATTATCCAGGGATTCGATGAATTTACCATGCCGGAAATAGAAATAATCAATTCTGCTTCTGAGTTGTCAGGTTCTGAACTTTTTCTTTCCTTCGATTATTCTTCAGCCAACAGTCAATTGTTTAAGCACCTTGACAGATGTTATGGCAAACTGAAAGCAAAAGGTTTTTATCCAATTGAAGATTCTTCAAAATCATTGCATAACAAATTTCAATCGGCAATAAGAAATGATCTTTTTAATGGAAGAAAACCCGGCAAAATAAAAGACTTCAAAAACGATATAGTTAAAATTACTATTCTGGGAAGAGGAAAGGAAATAGAAGTAATCGCGAAAGAAATAAAAGATTTAATATCAGAGAAGAAAATTGACCCAAATAAAATTTGTGTTGCTTTCAATTTAATTCAAAAATATTCACCATCAATCCGGGATATTTTTTTAGTTTATAATATCCCAATAAATCTAACTGATCGTTATGCCTTAAATGCTTCTCCTCCGGTAATCGCTATAATAAATTTACTCGAAGTTTTAGAAAATGATTTCTATTATAAAAATATTCTTCGTGCTTTGAGCGGCGGATTTCTTGATATTGTGGGAATTAACCAGTCTAATCTGCTCAGGGTTTCCGTAGAACTTAAAATAATATCCGGATATAATAACTGGAAAAGTTCAATAGAAGATTCACTTACTCAAATTTCTGATGATGACGACGATGAGTTTGCTAATCTTTCTTTTGATAAAGAAGAATACCAGAAAGCATTAAATGATATTGAATTGATTCACGAACTTGTCAGCCCGTTTGACAAAAAAATGAGATTAGAAGAATTCCTGGAAAAATTTACAAGTCTTATTTACAAATTAAATATTCCCCTAAAACTTGTAGAAAGCGGCGGCAAAGTTGAAGAAAATGTTAAGGCACTAACCACTACTATCGAAACGGTAACTGAACTGCTGGAGCTATTTAAATTAGAATATAATGAAAGCGATAAATTCCCGTTAAAATTTTATCTCAACAATATTCGTACAGCGGTAAATTCAAGTAGATACAACATAAAAGAAAGGCAGGGGTATGGTGTACAGATTACAACACTTAGCGAAATAAGAGGACTAAAATTTGACTATTTATTTATAGCCGGATTGTGTGATGGAGATTTGCCGACAAGATATACACCAGAGATTTTCTTTTCGCCCTCTTTCATAAAAAATGAACAAAAACACCAGGCAGAGGAAAGGTACCGTTTTTACCAGGCTCTTTGCCTTTGGGAAAAAGGCCTCTATTTCACAAATCCCTCTCATGATGAAAAGAAAGAACTCGTGGAATCGAATTTCCTTACGGAGTTTCTGAATATTTTTGAGGTAACAGAAAAATTCGAAAAGGATTTTGAAAGCACTGTGTATTCAAAAGAAGAATTACTTGAAATTACCGGCAGGGTAGGGACTAAAAAAATTAAGCAGGAAGTTTCCTTTGAAGAGCTAAAAATTAATCCGGAGGAAATTGAAAAAGCTCTGAGTATTGATGGGCAAAGATTAACCGAACCATTCGGTGATTCTGAATTTACAGGCCGGGTCTTTAATAATCTTTCTGGAGAGGGGAAATCTTATCTGGGAAATTTCCGTGAAAAGCAATTTTCAATAACTCAACTAGAAACCTACGCAAAATGTCCATATAAATATTTTGCGGAGCGTGTATTGAAATTAAAACCAATCGAAGAGCCAACCGAGGAAATTGAAGCCCTGGAAATGGGTACTCTTTTGCATAATATTCTCTTTGAATTTTATACTAAAATAAACGAGAAAGGAATACGTTTACAAAATTGCAGTAATACAGAATTTAAATCGGCAAACAACCTGATTTTTAAAATTGCTGAAGACAAAATTGAAAAAGCAAATTTCCATTCCCCGGTTTCATTCTTTGAAAAAGAAAAAGTACTTGGAATAAATGGTAAAAAACAAAATTCTATTCTGTACAAATTTCTTGAGGCTGAGCGAAATAATCCTGATGGATTTACGCCTGCATATTTTGAGGAAGGGTTCGGAAGAATTTCATCTGATGGTGAAGGGAAAAATTTGCCCCCTGATTTTACTGTAGAAAATATCAACATACGGGGTAAAATTGATCGCATTGATATTGATGAAGCGAAAGAACACTTTAAAGTAATCGATTATAAATTAAGCGGAAAAACTCCATCTGCGTCTGATCTTAATTCAGGAATTTCTTTGCAGCTTCCGCTTTATATGTTTGCTGCCAAACACCTGATAAAAGCTCAACTTAAAAAGGATTTTCTGCCGGCCGAGGCGGATATTTACTCATTAAAGTTTTCGGATGATAAATTTGGACCCGGCAAAATCAGCAATATAGATACCCGCAAAAGAAATATCGGCGAAGAAGAATACATCAATGCAAATAATGAACTGATAAAAATCTGTATCGAATCAATAAAAAAATATGTAAACTCTATTGTGGAAGGCAAATTTAATTTGACGACATTAAATGACCGTGATAACAAGGTTTGTAATTATTGTAACTTTAAATCAATTTGCAGAATACAGGAAGTAAATTAAAATGAAAAATATTCCTGTTATTGTGATGTTTGTTTCTCTGCCATTTTTATTTCTCCATTCACAGGAGTTTGATAAGGACCTGGTTTATTCTGAAAAAGCTCATTTTGAAAATTTAACCAAAATCACTAAAGTCACATACCCCGGCGATTCCACAATAGACGCAACGTATTATAAATTAAATCTGTTAATTAATTATGATGCAAGAAATATTGACGGAATAGTTACGGTTTCATTTAAAAGTAAATCTGCAAATCTCACTTCATTTTACGTGGATTTGCAAAATTCACTGCTTGTCGATTCAGTAAAAATGAACGGAAACAGGCTTTCTTTTTCCAGGCCTCCTTCTAAAGCACGAGTTTTAATAAACCTTCCATCGGCAATGAGCATAAACCAGGAAGCGAATGTGGATATTTATTACAAAGGAAATCCTGCATCGTCTGGTTTTGGTAGTTTTACGTTTAGTACCGATGGTAATGGCGGTAAAACTATTTATACCTTAAGTGAGCCCTACGGGGCAAGTGATTGGTGGCCGTGTAAAGATACTCCTGCCGATAAGGTTGATTCTTCCGATGTCTGGATAACAATCGAAAACGGATTAACAGCGGTTTCAAATGGTACATTGCAGGATGTGGTAGATAACGGGAACGGAACACACACATTTAAATGGAAAAACAGCTATCCGATTGCACAGTATCTCATTTCTATGGCTATAGCAAATTACAGAACATACAACACATTTTATAAGTATGATGCAACAAACTCAATGTTGATTTCAAATTATATCTGGCAGGATAGTTATAATCAGAATACAACCAATTTGCTTGATAAGGTTGCAAATATGATTAGTATTTTTGCTGACCGATTTGGTCCATATCCATTTCTGAAAGAAAAGTATGGCAATGCTCAATTTGGTTGGTCAGGTGGAATGGAACATCAGACCATTACTTCTGTTGGAAGGTTTACAGAAGATTTGTTGGTTCACGAACTGGCACATCAGTGGTTTGGAGATAAAGTTACGTGCAAAACCTGGAATGATATCTGGCTTAATGAAGGATTTGCTACTTATGCGGAAGCACTTTACTATGAAGGTGCTTACGGCACACAATCTTATAATGATGTTATTAATTCTGAAATGTCTGATGCTAAAACAGACTCACTAAATTCTGTGTTTGTCCCGGATATCAGCTCAGTTGGTAGAATTTTCAGTTATGCAACTACATATGCTAAAGGCGGCGTGGTTCTTCATATGCTGCGTGGTGTTGTTGGTGATTCTACATTTTTTAAGATTTTAAAAACCTACAACAATGATCCGCGGTATGCTTATAATTCAGCGTCCACTTCAGATTTTAAAGCAATTGCAGATAGTATCTCCGGGTTGGATTTAGGTTATTTCTTTTATGAATGGATATATGGCGTGGATTATCCGCACTACAGATATAGCTGGAATTATATAAATACAGGCGGAGGAATTTATCAGGTTAATATTGGGATCAAGCAGCAACAGAGAAGCAATCCACAATATTTTACAATGCCCGTTCAATTGAAAATTACTACTAATTTGGGAGATACTGCCGTAACAGTTTTCAATAATAAAACGGATCAGGAATTTAATATCCTGGTAATGGGAGAGCCATCACAATTAATATTTGATCCGGATAATTTTATCCTGAAGGATTTGACCTTTACAGAAATTCCAAAGCAAATAATCCCCGGCCGGTATCAGCTGGAACAAAATTATCCTAATCCATTTAACCCGGTTACAACAATACGTTATTATATTCCGCACATTACAAAAGTGAAGCTTACTGTTTCGGATGAACTCGGCAGACTGGTTAAAACCCTGGTTGATAAAGAACAAACTTTTGGCAAATATATTGTCCCTTTCGATGGCAGCGGCCTGGCAAGTGGCATTTATTACTATACTTTAAGCGCGGATAATTTTTCGAAAACGAAAAAAATGGTATTGATAAAATGAGGCTATCTTTATAAAATTGTATCTGTTATTAACAGGAATCCACATATTTATTATATCTCTATTTTTGCGAGCCTTTTCAATAAAATTTCTCTAATTTTGCTTAAAACAAGAAGAGTATTTCCATTATAGGAGGCATTTATGTTTATGTCTGATATAATATCAGATTTAATACTTAAATTTCTTATTTCAGGTGTAATACTGTTTGTAGTTTTCATTACTGTCAGCTACTTTGCATACAGATTTAAAAACAAAAGCTATAAATAATATTTCCTCAAATCCCTGGTATTCTTCCTCTCGCAATTATTGCTAATATGGTGCCAATTGCAGATATTATTATTTATGCGTTTCAAACTCCACCGATTTTCCTCTAAAGTGTACAGATTCAAATAAAGCAATAGAATTATATAGTTGTATATTCATTTTATAGTTCTTGACAACCGACACTAAATTTTATATTTTTTGGTGCCACTGTCTCGATATAACGGGACGGTGGCAATTTTTTTTAAACTTCATTAAAACCGGGTTAGAAAAATGGCAGATGCAAACTTTGTTTATTTAACCAAAGAAAGACTTTTGGAGCTTGAAAAGGAGCTTCGGGAAATGAAAGGCAGCGGCAGGAAAGAAATTGCAAGAAAGATTGCTGAAGCACGTGCACATGGTGATCTTTCAGAAAATGCTGAATATGATGCCGCTAAAGAGGAACAGGGCCTTTTCGAACTGAAAATAAGTAAAATGGAAAATGTTCTTTCCCGGGTAAGAATAATCGATCCGTCTGAATTTCCTGAAGGGGAGGCACATATCCTTTCAACCGTAAAAATTAAAAACATAAAAACCGACAAGATTTTTGAATAC
>CAVVHP010000014.1:0-92346 GCA_963748105.1 uncultured Bacteroidota bacterium
AATGGGTTTATCAATTTTTAGCTATATAATTGTTGGATGCTTGTAGCCTGTATCTTGAGCCATTCTATCATTTCCCTTGGAGATAAAACTTTTGCTTCTGTTTTTAATGTTAAGAAAATAGTACCGAACCAATCGATTTCTTCTCTTGTTATTGGGAGGTTGATTTCTCCGGATTCATCTTTTTTTATCTTCAAATAATCACCTAATTGGGGATGGGAGTCAAGGAGCTTACACCCGCGTTTTGTTAAATAGACTTTTAGTAGTAGTTTTTCTTCTTTAGTAGAATTATCTTTATTCTTCCACACTTGGATGCTCATATCCTCTGGTTTTTCAAAGCTGGCATCAGAAATTGAGACACTAATAAAACGATCTAGTCTTAGTGAAATATGGTCCTTTCTTTTGTAGCAATAGCAACCACAATAGTACAAGCCATTAGCTAGGAAAATTCCATAGGGATAGATGGTTCTTTTTGATCTAGATGATGTGGACTCATATTCAATATCAATTAATTGTTTATTAATAGAAGCTTGTAAAACAGATTGAAAGTATGGAATCTTTATATTTCGTGTTGGGGTATAAAGAAGTATGCGCTTTTTAAGTGCTTCAATTTTTGCAATCATATCAGCTGGTAAAGTGGTGCGTATTTTAGTGATGGTATCAATATGAACGTTTGTAAACGGATTATTTGGGTAGACTTCCAACATTTCATAAGCAATTAACAAACCTGTTGCTTCTTCTAAGGTAAGCGGAATATTTGGTAAAGGAGGAGGCTGAAGTACTTGATACCCACCGTAAGGCCCTGTTGTAGAATAAATAGAAACCCCCATTTCATTTAAAGTTTGCATATCTCTGATGATTGTTCTAGTAGAAACGGAAAAATGTTCGGATAATTCTTTCGTAGTATAAATTTTTTTATCTTGAAAAAGAGATAACAACTCAATTAATCGATGGATTTTCTTCATGGATTTTCTCCTGTATTTATGACATGTTCTGTCATTAATATAACTTATACTAATAGATAAATCATCAATAAATGGAAAAATAAAGTAGCGGAGGATAATCATGCGAGAATATAATTTTTTTAATTTAGAAGAAATAGCAGATGGGGTTTTTGCCGCAATAATAAAAAATGGAACTGGAGCCTTAGGCAACGCAGGCTTTATAGATCTCGGAGAAGAAACGCTTGTCTTTGATACATTTTTAATTCCAGATGCTGCAGAAGAATTAAAGAGAGTGGCAGAGGAAAAGACAGGGAATCAAGTAAAGTATGTAATCAATTCACATTGGCATGGGGACCATGTGTTTGGCAATCAAGTGTTTTCAAATGCCGTTATTATTTCTACGGAAAAAACACAGGAGTTATTTCTAGAGATGAATAATATTAATAAATCAGAAATGTCAAAGTCATTAGCGCAG
Organism: uncultured Bacteroidota bacterium; assembly: GCA_963748105.1. Lineage (GTDB taxonomy): Bacteria > Bacteroidota > Ignavibacteria > Ignavibacteriales > Ignavibacteriaceae > JAKAGZ01. The sequence goes on from CAVVHP010000014.1 coordinate 1,417, forward strand.
TATCTTGAAACTCAGGAACAGCAACTTGAAGAGCAAATCGACGAAAAAAGAAGACTATCCTTAAGAGAGGATATTGCAGACAAAAGGGCTTTGTTAGAGGCAGTTCCTAATTTGAATCCGGTTCCTCCAACAATCACCTATAATGAACAGCTTTGTTTAACTGGAACAAAGAGAAAGGTGGAGTTGTTATCTTATGGTGGAGGCCATACGTTAAGTGATACTTTTTTATATCTCCCAGATGAAAAAATACTCTTTGCTGCTGACCTTGTCATAATTGATCATCATCCCTGGATGGGAGCTGGTCAACCAGAAGAATGGCTAGAAATATTAGGTCAGCTTGAAAAACTAGAATTTACAACGGTGGTACCGGGCCATGGATCAGTAGGAAATAAAGGTAAAGAGCATTTAGCTTGGATTAGAAACTATTTAAAAGCTGTTTTAACAACGGTAGAGAGTTATAAGGAAAAAAATAACATTCCAGATAATGACGAAGAAATTAAAGTGCCGGAAATCTACGAGGAACTACAATTTGCTGGTGGTTTTCAACAAAATGTGCTGGCACTTTTGAAGCGTTAATATGTAAAAATGACTAGGTTAATGTAACCTAGTCATTTTTTTCTTTAACTATTAGCTGTTTTCGTTCCATTTGGTAGGAATAAGATAAGAATAAAACTGATCAATGCAAGGATAAATAATCCCCAGAAAACATGATGGAGTGCAATTGTTAATCCATCTTCTAACACTTGAATCACTTCATGTGAAAGACTCTTTCGTTTAACAGGGTCAAGCATGGTGTTGGTAACATCAAGGTCAAGCTTCTCCCCTAAATTGTTAGAATGAGATGCCAAGTAATTGGATAAACGAGTATTTAATATACCGCCCATTAAGGCGATCCCTACGGTATTGCCCAAAATTCTCATAAACATATTGGAAGCGGTAGCAACGCCTCTTACTTTCCACTCTACACTACTTTGGATGGAAACAATGAAGGTAGTTGTGCTAAACCCCATTCCAACCCCAATAAAAAATGCGCCAGCACCAACTAAAATTGGACCGTATTCAGGCTGTGAAAAAATTAAAATGATCGAACCAATAACAAGTCCAAATCCACCAATTAAAGCAGTTTTAAGAAAACCTAAACGCATTAACACCTTCCCGGCGATGGTTGATGAAATTGGCCAACCAATGGACATCATCGCAAGAGAAAAACCTCCAACGATAGCCGACTTTTCCATAACACCTTGCACATAAGTAGGAATAAAACTAATGACACCTATCATAATCATTCCAGTAGATAAGGAGCCAAGGTTGGATATAGAAATAATACGATTTTTCCATATTCCTAATGGCATCATAGGTTCTTTTGCACGTTTTTCTTGGATTAGAAACAAAATAAATACAACAATAAATAAAGCAAATAGTCCTAGACTTGTAGTTGAAGTCCAACTCCAGGCAACTCCACCTTGTATTAATGCAAGCATCAACGTACTAATTGAAATAAGCAATAGACTGGATCCTAAATAATCGATAGAGTGTTTCTTCTTCTCAACATCCTCGTGCAGATATAAGATGATTCCTCCAAGCGATATGATTCCAAATGGAATGTTAATCCAATACACCCATGACCAAGTAAGATATTCTACAAAGAAGCCACCAAGTGCGGGTCCTATAATAGAAGATATCCCCCACACACTAGCAAGGTAACCTTGGATTTTTGAACGTTCTTCCATGGAGTAAATGTCCCCTACAATCGTTGTTGCAATTGGCTGAACGGCACCTGCTCCAATTCCTTGAATAAGACGGAATAAAATTAATAATGGCATTGTCGGAGCAAATCCACATAAAATTGACCCAATTAAAAAGACAATTACACCAATAATATAAATTGGTTTTCTACCAAATAAATCAGCTAGCTTCCCATATATAGGTACAGAAACAGCTTGCATTAATAAAAAGATAGAAAATACCCAAGTAAATAGTTTAAACCCACCTAAATCAGCAACAATACTTGGCATCGCAGTTGCAACGATCGTCGCCTCAATCGCTGCCATAAACATCCCAATAATAATGGAAGCAAGAACAAATGCACGTTTCGTTGTTTTAGGTTTTTCGTTTGTTTTTCTATTCTCCAATCTAATCTCTCCTCTCGCTTAAGCTCACGTATATGTAAAAAACAACTTTAACTATTATACCACCAGTTTTTACTATGCTAAAAGGATAAACTCGGGAAGAAGTTTTTTACACAAAAAAAACCACCTTAAGATGGTTTTAATCATAATCAATAGTGTTTGAGTTATTTTCAACAACATTCCTAGTTGTTTTTCGAAATGGTAAATAGAAAAGAGTAAATAAAACAATGGCAAGCCCCTCAAAGGAAAGAATATACCATGGATAAGGACCCAAATAGTCAATTGCCGTTGGATTTAAAGGCTTATGAGAAACATATAAATAATTGCCTCCTGTGAAGATGTTGATAACATAAAGATATCAGAAACGGAATACCAACACCATAATTGTGCTTTTTTTACCATTATCCCCCTTTAAAAAAACCCGGCGCTGAATTACAGAACCGGGTGAAACTTTTCAAGCTGCTAAAGAAAGCCAAATCAGGACACAATAATATCCAGACTACAATAAGAAATTAATACTCAGGAGAGTTCTTCTTTCTTCCTCTCTAGTTCATCCCACCTGTCGTAAAGTTTTCTTACCTCAGCTTTTGCTTCTTCAAGCTGTTGAGTCAATTCATTTGTCCTTTCGGCATACTTCTCAAAAAAATCAGGTGAAGTAAATATTTTTTCTACTCTTTCAACTTCTGATTCCGCCACAATTATCTTTTCTTCAATTTGTTCAAGCTCTAATGCATCTTTGTAGCTTAGCTTTTTAGGCTTTGATTTGTTTCGTCCTTCATTAGTAACAAGTGTTTTTTTTTCTTTTGTTTTCAAGTCTTCTTTTTCGGCCTCACGCTTCTTCTTTTTTTCAATATAATAATCATATCCCCCTTCACTGTAATAAATTTCTCCGTTTCCCTCCAGCGCAAGAATTCCATTACAAACCCGATTCAGAAAATATCTGTCGTGACTTACTACCATTACACAACCTTCAAAGGCAACAAGTGCTTCCTCAAGAATTCGCAAAGTAGGAAGATCAAGATCATTGGTTGGCTCATCCAGCATAAGGAAATTTCCACCTGCACATAATATTTTTGCAAGCGTAAGCCTGCTTTTTTCTCCACCCGATAATCTTCCCACAAGTGTATTTATCCTGTCGTCAGTAAAAAGGAAGCGTCGCAGGTACGTCCAGACACTTAACTGATGCTTCCCAAATTTTACAGTCTCACTGCCTTCGCCAATCGCCTTTATAACAGTGTCATCTTCATTTAACAAAAGCCTGGCCTGATCTACATAATTAAAAAGAGTGTTTTCGCCAATTTCAATTTTCCCTTTTGTAGGATTCAATTCCCCTAATATCATTTTAAGAAGAGTGGTTTTTCCTGCCCCGTTATGCCCTACTACGCCAATTTTTTTGCCAGCTTCAAAAGCGAAATTAAATTTATCGAAAATAGTTTTATCACCAAGCTGTATTCCTACATTTTTCAGCTCGACAACTTTTTTGCCAAGTCTTTCAGCAGGTGGAATTATCAATTCAACATCAAGATCAACTTCATCGTTTGTTTGTGCCGCTAATTCATAAAAATTATCCAGTCTGCTTTTTGATTTTGTTCTCCTCGCCCTTGGGCCACGTCTTACCCAATCCAGTTCTCTTTTTAAGAAAACCTGGCGTTTGTGTTCTTCAACTTCTTTAATTGCCTGGCGTTCACTTTTATTAATTAAATAGTCTGTGTAATTCCCCTGGTGCGAATAAAAACTGCCTGTAGTAAGTTCTACAATCCGGTTGGCAATTCTATCCAGGAAATACCTGTCGTGTGTAACAAAAATGCATGTGCCTTTATAACCGGCGAGAAAATCTTCGAGCCACTCAATTGATTTTGTATCAAGGTGGTTTGTAGGTTCATCAAGTATTAATAAATCTGGTTTGGAAATTAATGCACGGCAAAGAGCAACACGTCTTTTTTCTCCTCCTGAAAGTGTCTCAATATCTCTTTTGCTATCTGGTGCATTTAATGAATTTATAAGAACGTTGATTCGTTTTTCGAGATGCCAGGAATCTTTTCTTAAAATCATTTCTTCAAGATGATGTTTATTTGGAGCATCAAAGGGAGTATTCTCATAATTATGGATTAAATCCAGTTCATCAGAAGCTCCGGATAAAATATTTTCATAAACATTCTTAGTCTCTTCAAGAGTAAATTCCTGTGATAAGAACCCAGTGATCAAATCTTTTTTCTTTGCAACCTTTCCGGAATCAGGCTGCATCATACATGAAATAATTTTTAAGAAAGTGGATTTGCCTGCACCGTTTCTGCCTACTAACCCGATGCGGTCTCCTTCGTGAACGCTTAAAGAAGCTTTATCAAGAATTACCTGGTCACCGAAGTGAATTTCCAGTTCAAGGGCAGTTAGTATTACGGGGCTTACATTATCAGGCATAAAAAGTAAATGGTCTAAAAATTAAAATGAACTTCAAATATACAGTTTAAATGGCTTCCCCTAAACGATTTTAGGGCACATTTGAATCACTAATTATGATATATGCTTTTATTAGCGTATGTTATAACTCGTGATTTTTATGGGAATCCTCCGAAAGGAGCCCTCTGGACAGACTTCTAAACAAGAATGCTACCATACATTCCCCTTCTGATTACAAAAATTTAATAAATTATTTAAACAAACAGTTGTATTAAGACTTAACTGTTCGGTAATTACCGGGCCAGTTTTAATGCGGCAAAATACTAATTATAGAGAACGATATATGTCATTCGAAAATCTTAAACTCATTAAACCAATTTTAACTGCAGTGGCAAACGAAGGTTATGCAATCCCGACGCCAATTCAAGAGCAGGCAATTCCTGTAATACTCGATGGAAAGGATATACTGGGAAGCGCGCAGACCGGCACCGGGAAAACCGCCGCATTCGCAATTCCAATTTTACAAATTCTCAGCGGAGTAATGAATACCGGCAAATCATACGGTAATCCTTTCCGCTCCGGAAATAAAAAAGCAATAAAAGCATTGGTTGTTACTCCAACAAGGGAACTTGCTGTTCAGGTAAGCGAAAGCTTTACAGCATACGGTAAACATACAGGGCTGAGAAACACAGTTGTATACGGTGGAGTTTCACAAAAAACACAAACAGATAAATTAAGACGGGGAGTGGATATTCTTGTTGCCACACCGGGCAGACTTCTTGATCTTATAAATCAAAATTACATTAATCTTTCCCAGGTAAAACTTCTGGTTCTGGATGAAGCGGACAGAATGCTTGATATGGGATTTATTAATGATATAAAGAAAATTATAGCAAAAGTTCCTGAAAAAAGACAGACTCTCTTTTTCTCGGCTACTATGCCGGCGGAAATTGTAAAGCTTTCCAGGACAATTCTGAAAAACCCGGTAAAAATTGAAATCGCACCCGAGACAAAAACAGTTGAAGTTATTAAACAGGCGGTTTATTTTGTTTCGAAGCCGAATAAAAAAAACCTATTGATTCATATTTTGAAAAATGAGAATATTGAATCTGCTCTCGTATTCACAAGAACGAAACGCGGCGCGGATTCTGTCACAAAGTTTTTAAATTCTGAAAAGATTAATTCGGCAGCAATTCACGGTAATAAATCACAGGGCGCAAGACAACTGGCCTTAAATAATTTCAAACTGCAGCGCACTAGGGTACTGGTTGCTACTGATATTGCTGCAAGAGGAATTGATATAGATAAACTATCTCACGTATTTAATTTTGATATTCCTGATTTGTCTGAAACATATATTCACAGAATTGGCAGAACCGGTAGAGCCGGCCTTGGTGGTACCGCACTTTCTTTCTGTGACTCTGAAGAAAGAAGTTATTTAAGGGATATAAACAGGCTGATAAAAACGAATATCCCGGTTATTGAGGATCATCCCTTTAATTCAGGCCCAGCCGATAGTAATTCTTTTGATGTACCTGTTAAGAAATACAGATCTTCAAGAAAATCAGGATCATCCGGTTTTTCCAGGAACAAAAAAAGATGGACCAGAAAGCCCCAGAAAAGAAAAGGACAGGTCTAGTTAAAGCTATAAATGCTTATCGGGGACATAATATTATATTTTGATTATTTGGCCCGGTTTAACGAAATTTAGTTTAACCTAATCATTAAATTTTTTGTTATTCCCCGATGAAAATTTTGGTAATTGATAATTACGATTCATTCACTTATAACATTGTTCAACTTTTGGGTGGTTATAAAAATGAAGTTATTACCAGAAGAAATGATGATATTTCAATTAGCGAAATCATAGCGTTGAAGCCTGCCAAAATATTGATTTCACCCGGCCCGGGGCGACCTGAAGATTCTAAAATTTCGATAACTATAATAAAAAAACTGGCAGAAAAGATTCCTATACTAGGCGTTTGCCTGGGCCACCAGGCAATCGGCTATGTGTATGGTGGTAAAATCATCAATGCACCCGAGTTAATGCACGGGAAAGTATCTGAGATAAGGCACGATAATAAAACTATATTTAAGAAAATTCCTCAGAAATTCGCTGCAACAAGATATCACTCACTTATAATTGAGAAAAAATCATTACCGGCTGAGCTTGAAATTTCAGCAGAAACTGAAGATGGTATTATTATGGGGATCAGACACAAAAAATTGCAGGTTGAAGGAATTCAATTTCATCCTGAATCTATACTTACTGAAGTGGGTAAAAAGATTATTAAGAACTGGCTCTTACTTTGATTTATTAATTTCTTTAGAAGATAAATATTTCTCCCAGACTTTATCCGCATATAAAATTACTCCGTCCGCATATTCCTCGCTGGCATTATATCTTAACATAGCTCTTCTTCTGCTTTTTATATTAACCTTATATCCACCATAATTTTTTAAGAAGTTAGCTGCACTCATAATTGCATCCGGCCAGGTAAAAAGGTCTTTTTCCCCATTACTATCCGCATCAATAATATATTGAAAATTGTAGGGCATAAATTGTACAAAGCCAATTGCTCCTCCCCAGCTTCCCTTCTGCTTAAGCGGATCCATACCGTATTTTTTGGAATACCTTAACAACGCAATGAGCGAATTTGCCGCATCTTTTTTCCTGTAATCCAGTCTTCTTTTTTCTGAAGCAGCAAAAGCACTATCATCCAGAGGATTTTCTTTACCTTCTTTTTTCAGATTATCTACCGCATATTTTTGAGCATCATCAAGAAAAAGAACTTGTCCAAGCAGTATATTAAAAACATTGTACTTCCCCGTAAATTCCCCCAAACCTGATTCCCACATCAGGATAGAGACAAGATCCTTTATTTGGACCCCGTATTTTTCTTCAGCCCCGGATAATAATTTTTTATGCTCATCAATAAATTCAACACCGGCTTCAAGACGTTTTTCATTCAGAAATATTTTAGTAAAATCCCGGTGCTCTTTCTTTTGAATATCGCGGCTAAGCGGGGTTGCGTACTTAATTAACTGCTTTGCATAAACTGTATCTGATTCAGGGCGGTCAAAATAACTAAGAAATTCCTCTTTACTTACTCTTTCGCCTCTGCCTGATTTCGATTTCAACTTATCAAGTATATACTTAATTAAATCATTTTCAGGCTTACCTTCTGAATTAACTATCAGGCTTTTCCCAATTACCCAGGTTGAATCCGGCACATCGTAATTTCTGATCCCTGAACCAAAAGTTAAATTCCACAAAGCAGACAGGATAATTGTTACCAGAACAAGACTTAAATTATTTCGATATTTAAAGAAAGATATTTTCATTTTATAAATGACTTATTGAAAACTTTTTACAATTTACGATAATCAGGGATAAAATGTAATACAAAGGAATTTGCGACAGGTTCCACGCTACTTAATATATGTTTTGCCGGTCATTCTGAATTTATTTCAGAATCTAATTAAACAAGCGATCCCGAAACAAGCCTGCCTGCCGGACAGGCCGGTTCGGGATGACAATCAGTGAAGTTTGGACAATGCCGATATATTTTTCAGGCTCGTTTGAACCAACCAAAAAGGAGAGAGAATTACCTAAAGAGGATTTTCCTGACCGTTAACTCAACCAACCATACCTTTAAATAAATCGTTTCAGAAAATTCTTGCATTTAAGCCACATTAATAAGAATTTGCAAAAACAGGGGCGGGGGAAATGCCACGAGCTGAACTATTAAATAGATGTACCGGAGTTAGAAGTCCGTTAGACTGAAATTTACAGGAACATAGATATGCACAGGATATTTTTAAAAAGTTTATTTTTTAATGCTATTATAAAGTATTGGAACATAGATATGCAGGGATGTGCATATATACGTGAAATTTAACTTTTTTTTCAGGCTCGTTTGAACCAACCAAAAAGGAGAGAGAATTACCTAAAGAGGATTTCCCTGACCGTTAACTCAACCAACCATACCTTTAAATAAATCGTTTCAGAAAATTCTTACATTTAAGCCACATTAATAAGAATTTGCAAAAACAGGGGCGGGGGAAATGCCGCGAGCTGAATTATTAAATAGAGGAATCGGAGTTAGAAGTCCGTTAGACTGAAATTTACAGGGACATAGATATGCAGGGATGTGCATATATACGTGAAATTTAACTAATTCACGTGCAGTATAAGTATAGTTAGCAGTAATAAATAAAATTATGAATTATACTTTTAAGATTAAATCTAATCCAGTCCTTGTGACTTTTTTACATTTCTTTGCATTCATATTTGTATTCTGGATGCTATCAAAAGTTTTGTATATCAATCTTTCTTTTGGAACAGTTGGTTTTATTCTGATGCTGCTAGTAATGGGAATTTCAATATTTCTTGGGGATTTTTTTGCGACAAAAATATTTGATGTTAAAATCAACGACCAAAAGGATTTTATGATCTCTTCTTATTATAGACTTTATCCTTTTGCCCGAAATAGTTATTCTTTTAATCTTTCAAATATTCATTCCTATAAAACGGCTAATTATCCCAGGGGTGGCGAAACTTTTATTCTTTATTTGCGGAATACTTTAAAGATTCGAATAACTAAAATGGTGCAAATATTTGGCAAAGATGATTATGCTTTATTTAAAATAAAAATTATTGAACTAATCGAAGAATATAATAAAAATGGTAAGGATGTAATATTAGACAAGGAAACATCTTTTTATAAAAGTCTAAAGGGGAAGATTTTCGTTTATTCTCAAATAATTTTGGCAATATTATTAATCATTACCGCTATTATTCTATATTTATTTCATCAGTCTCAGGAAGTTATCTATATACTTCTAGTATTTGGTGCAATTATTGGATTTTTGGGTTCATTTAATTTTATTAAGCAGTTTATACTAAATAGCCAATAAAATCTAAAATTACTGCTAACCCGCGGCCAGCCTGCGGCAGGTAAACTCAACGCGACCGCCTAATCGGTGCGGGAATTTTATAGTTTTTGGTGCTTAAGTTTTCGTTCAGCATTTTGTTCAAGGTTAGTAGTTCTAAATAACATTTTTGCAAACTGCACTTACGAGAAATTTAAGCACAGTTTGCTTAACAATTGGTGTTTCGGTTCTAACCTGCCCGTTTTTTATGGGCGGACCCGTTAGCCGCAACTTCGTTATAAGCTACTTGAATTATAAAAATAACAATTGATAAATTTCGGAACCTAAGTAGATAAATTTTTAGAATAATTTAGTTTTTTCTTAAATTAAAAATATAAACAATAGCTCTTATACGCACAATATCGCTGTATAATAACAATAATTATACGCATACGTTAGCATCAATGTAAATAAAATCCTGAGTAAACATATAGGGTCACTTATGAATAAATTAATTCTTCATTTTTTTGTTTTGGTTTTTATGAGTTCTTGCACATTTCAAAGCAAGGATTCAAGTACGCAAGACATTAAGGGAGATTGCATTAGCAAAGAAAAATCAATTGAAAGAAAAGTTCAACTAGAGGAAGGAATTCGTGAGCAAGTAAAGTTTTTGGGAGAGGCGGAAGATTTCAGTTCCATTACAGATAGAATGTCAGAGTATAATATTCCGGCATTATCTCTTGCTGTAATAAATCAAGGTGAAATTGAATGGGCAGATATTTATCAAAATGCGAATTTTCCTGAAGAGCATAACCTGGATTGTTCCAGTATTTTCCAGGCAGCATCATTGTCAAAACCAGTGACCTTTCTTGCGGCATTACGCATGCAATCTGCTGGTAGAATCGATCTGGATAAAAATATCCAGGAATACCTGAAGGATTTTGTATTACCACAAGGCAAACAAACAGCTGAGAATCCAGTTACGTTCCGTAATATCTTTTCCCATACTTCAGGAATCAATCCTGGTGGATATCAGGGATACACAGAAATCTCCCGATGCCTTCTGATCTGGATATTTTAAGGGGTAGTGCAGGGGTCAATTCCCCGGCTATAGAAGTGATGCACCCCGCCTAATGAAAAACTGGCTTATTCCGGTGGTGGCTATACATTAGCTGAACTGGCTCTTCAAGACATATTCAATGATGAGTTCTCGAACATCATGCAAAAATGGATTCTTGAACCTGCCGGAATGAAGCACTCTGAGTTCACACAACCATTACCAGCCTCGAAATCTAATCAGGTAGCCAAAGGTCATACTCAATCAGGAGAGGTAATAGACGGTGGATGGAGAAACTATCCGGAACAAGCTGCGGCTGGGCTTTGGAGTAACTCTGTGGATATGGCTAAATTCTTACTTGAAATTTATAATGCCTATCAGGGTAAAAGCTCGATTTTTTCACAGTCTGATATTAAATCAATAATAAACCACGAACGGGACGGCAATGTTTATGGATTCATATTTGAACGGTCAGGTGATGATATTGCTATCACTCACTATGGCGGCAATGCAGGTTACAGAACAGGTATGACAATAAGCCTTTCGAGTGGAAATGGTTTGGTCTATTTAATTAATTCAGAGAATGGGGCCGCGCTGGGGAATGAACTGATGATATCCGCATCACAGGTATACAACTGGCAACATTTTAAGCAAACAAATGTTAAGCGCAAACAAGTTAATTCAGAAGTTCTAAAAGGGTTGTCAGGTAAATACAAGTGGAACAATCAAATAGATCTTTCCATCACATTTGATGAAAGCAAGAACCAAATTTCACTTTTTTTTCCGAATGGAGATGAGTATAAGCTTGTACCTGTTAATGGCGATGAACTTGATTTCATTCACCCAAATACAGGCGTGCAAATTTCGTTTATAATGAAGGATGAATTGCAGTCGTTCACATTGTACGGACAGACTGCTGTTAAGCTATAAATCAACACAGATGCTAACAGGCGGTAAAAAACATTACGCAGAACCTGCTAAACCAGCCTGCGGCTGGCAGGTTTGAACAACATAACATTTAATAAACGGGTATAGCGGCTTGATACTGAAACGCATTTAAATGCGCAACGATTTCTTACCGCCATCCGTTAAGTAAGATAATAATAGTCGCTTATAACAAGTTGCTCAAGGCGACAGCGTTTTCGCTTTCGGCATTTGTGTAATTATAAAGTTTGTTCTACCGTTTTGGCTTTGCTGTTTGGCTGTATTTGTAAATGTAAGTTTTGTAGTAAATAAAAAGTTGTTTAATAAATTTGGCAGTGTTGTTATGGGCTGCGCCTTAGCAACAAGAACGTATGTTTAAATAAGTTATTAAATTGAGTTCTCTAAAAGTAAGGAGGACTCAATATGAAAAGTTGTTTTGAAAACAAAGACATCTATGTTGGGCTTGATGTCCATAAAAAGCGTTGGGTTGTTAGTGTTAGGACCTATGATCTTGAACTCAAAACCTTTAGTATGATGGCCATTGCCGAAGAGTTAGAAAAGTTTTTTGTTGATAATTACAAGGATGCTCTTTTGCATATTGTTTATGAATGCTGTTTCTCCGGGTTCTGGATATACGATTACTTCCATAATAAAGGATATGACATTATTGTAACCCCCACTAACCGGATTTATCGTGATGGAAGTATAGTAAAAACTGATAAGATTGATTCCAGGAAACTTGCTTTTCAGCATTCAAGAGGACTGCTCAGAGCTGTAAAAGTGCCAACAGAAAAAATCCGGGAATACAGATCAATCTTTAGAATATACGATAAAGAGAAAATGCGGGAAGGACAGATACTCAGGCAGATCAGGTGCATACTGGAAGTTAGAAATCATCCACTGAAGTGGGAAAGATGGAATAAAGAGTTCATCGAAAACCTGAAGTCAATAAAATTTCAGGAAGATATATTTAACAGAAAATTTGAACAGTTGCTCAGAGAATATGAGTATGTAAAGCAGCAGATTAAGGATAGTGAGCAAAGAATCAAAGAAATCGGTGAGGATCAGGAACTGGGGCCAAAAATTAAAAGGATTGAAAAGATTAACGGGATTGGTATTGTAAGTGCAGTTAGGCTTGTTGTTTTTCTATTTGATATGAATGGAAGATTTGAAACTGGAGAAAAGCTGGCACATTATGTTGGCCTGACTCCAGGTGAACATAGCAGCGGTGAGGAGATAATAAGAAGCAGAACGGGGCTTATTGGGAACAAACAATTAAGATCAATCATTATACAGTTGGCCTGGGTGGCAGTTAGAAAAGACGGGAGTCTGCTGGATAAATTTGAAAGAGTATATAAGAAAAACGGCAGCAAACAAAAAGCAATAGTTGCTGTAGCCCGAAAACTGATGATGAAGGTATATGCGATAAAAGAAAAAGAAGAAGAGTACGAAATAAATAAAGCAGCTTACGAACCGGTGACCGCGGCTAACGGCGTGCAATGTCCGTAAAATAAAATTGCGTCCAGCAAGAATGCGGCCCGGTTCATTTATAACGAATACATTAATTGTCGCTTAGACGACGAATAACAGGTTGTTACTTCTTCTTTAATGAAATAAATATACTGAGAACTCAATCGGCTGTTGTGTTTTAACATAACACGCCGTTATATGCTATCAAAAAAATTCAGAGGTGTTATATGAATTCATTCAAAATTCTTTCTAATGTGATAGTCTCCATTTGTATATTTTTATTAATGAACTCATCTGTCTTTGCACAGCATCCCAAAACAGATTCAACTATTGAACATTTAATGAACCAAATGTTTGATGCCTGGTCTAAAAATAATCCAAATACGATTGATTCTATTTGCTGAAGATGGCGTTTATGAAGATATTGCCGGCAATACGGTAGTTAATGGTAGAGACAACATTAAAAAATTGTTGAAGGAAACGACTACTGCTATACCTGATTTCAACATAAAATTACTAAAATGGTTTTCATCAGGAAATAAGGTAGCTTGTCAATGGATTATGAAAGGGAAACAAACTGGGAACCTAGGCGGTATCCCTGCAACAGGAAAGTCATTTTCAGTTCGGGGAGCTTCGATCGCTATAATAAGAGAAGGAAAAATTATTCGATGGACTGACTATTATGATGGCTATACATTTCTCAAGCAGCTGGGAGTTATTCCGACTAAAGATTCAGAAAAGGACCATTGAATTACTAAGATTTGAAGAGAAACAGAAATTTAAAAGGGTAAAGCAGAAATACATTGGAATTAACATAAAATAAAAAACGCATATAACCTGTGCCTCAAACCGAAAGCCTTTTCGCATTCGGCATCTGTGTTATTTAAAAGTTTGTATTTCCGTTTCGGCTTTGTTGTCTGGTGTAGTTTGTAAATATAAGTTTGTTCTAATTAAAAAGTTGTTTAATAAATTTAGCATCCTTGCTCCAGGCTTTGGCTTAGGCACAACATCGTTATACGTCAAATATCAATGTGGGAGTTGTAGGAAAAATTTTGATACTTTTTATTCTTTAATAAAAATAAAACTATTAAACCATAATTTAGGAGAATGATTATGGACAAAGATGAAAAAGTAAAACTTGTTGTCCGTATAGCAAATGATTTATGGAACCGAGGTAATATAGATGCCGCCGATGATATTATGCTTGAGGATGCTAACTACTATGGCCCACATATGCCAAACGGGAAAGGAACTCGAGAAGATTGGAAGAGAGCAATTACAATGTACCGATCAGCTTTTCCAGACTCCCACGTTATTTATGAAGATTTGATTGTTACAGAAGATACTGTTGTAGGTCGCTGGACTGCATCGGCTACTCATTCTGGGGATTTACCGGGTCTTGCTCCTACTGGTAAGCCAATAAAAATATCGGGAATTACAATATATCGTTTTGTGGAAAGTAAAATATCTGAAGCTTGGGAGGAACTTAATATGTTAGGTATGTGGCAACAACTTGGCGTAATTAATCTTCCGGGTCCTCACTAACAATATTACAAGTTTTGCTGTTAGTTAGAAAAACTAAAATGCATATAACCGCTTAAAGAAGTAAAAAGTCCCTCCTGCGGCGGGCAGGCAATAGGGCGTATTTATTTAATTAGATAATTATCATAAAAAAGTTCATTGAATTATAAACTGATAGCCTTTTCTATATCGCAAAGGTTAACCGGACAGGCAGCCATACCGCTTATAGGGTTTATCCGGTTAAATAAAACAGGAGTGTTCCGATAGTTGCGATATTTTTAAATGAATCCTCTCTTATAACCTGTCCATAAAATTATACATAATTATTTTTATTGTATACAGTATATGAAAGATTAAGATTCTGTTTTCGGCCATTAATTAAAATTAATGCAAGGCACGTTAATTGACCGAACAAATTATTATTTCGTAAAGGTAAAAATAATCGTTCTGATATTTAACAAGATTAACAAAGTGAATCTTAAATAATTAATTAACCCGCTATACACTGTTTACAATTATTTTATGGAGGAACCATTGAAATATTTTTTGTTATCCATAATTGCTTTATTAACTGCAGGCTGCTACTATAATAGTTTACTTCCGGAGGAAACTCTTAAACAAATACCTCATGGTGCAAATCAGGTTGACATGGTATTTAATATCCCGAAAGATAGTGTCTATAAATTAGCAACAGACTTACTTTTAGATCAAGGTTACAGAATTTATAATTCAGATAAACAAATAGCGTATATATCAACTGATCCGAAATATATTGATAATCATATGATTATGAGATTAAATATTAGAATTTCAAATAATGGTCAATATTCGGAATTGAGTAGTAAAGGCGAATGGATATTAGATGCCCCTTCATCAATAAAGAACCCTAAGTGGATTTCAGCCTCAACGAGGATTGAAGGCCACATACAATATCCTTTTGAAAAAATGATTGTATTATTGGAAAAACTGCCATATACAGAAATTAAATTTGTTAAAAATTGATTAAATGAAAGAATGTGTTTAGTAATCAGCCTGGTTTATTAAAGAAGTATTACAGATTTGTTTTAAATGTTTGGTTTTTAATTAAGGCATTGTTTTAAGTGTTCATTCTCCCATAGGGATAACTTTGTGACAAGGTATCCGGCAGCTGCCGGAGAGCGAAGGCCCCGCATACTACGGGCTAAATGTTCAACCGTCTCAAAAGGGGAATATTTGACCGTTAACTCAACCAACCATACCTTTAAATAAATCGTTTCAGAAAATTCTTGCATTTAAGCCACATTACTAAGAATTTGCAAAAACAGGGGCGGGGGAAATGCCGCGAGCTGAACTATTAAATAGAGGAATCGGAGTTAGAAGTCCGTTAGACTGAAATTTACAGGAACATAGATATGCACAGGATATTTTTAAAATGTTTATTTTTTAATGCTATTATAAAGTATTGGAACATAGATATGCAGGGATGTGCATATATACGTGAAATTTAACTAATTCACGTGCAGTATAAGTATAGTTAGGCATTAAAAAGTAACAAAGGAGAGCGTATGAATTACTGATACCTTTCTTTCAGCTAATTTATAAATATTCATAAATAAGAAAGGGTGGTAAAATGTTTAAATCATTTTTTGTTTCTGCAATTTTCATAATACTTATTTTTTCTAGTATTATTTTTGCTCAGAGTAATAATTCTATTCAAATTAATGGAGGTATCATCATTCCAAGGAGTTCTTCAAAAGGATTAAGTACTTCTATTCAATATAATTATTCCATTAATAGTAATATTCAGTTTTACATATATTCCGGATATTCAAATTGGGATAAGTATGATGCCCAGTTTTCATGGGGAAGTTCAGCATTACACCATTTTAGAACATATATAGCAGATAAGCATATTTTAATACCTTTATACATTGGAAGCCGAATAAATATGCATACAAATAAATTGTTTACATTTTTTACAACAATCGAAGCAGGGTATTCATATTTAAGCTATAATGCTTATGGATTTATAAAAGAAGTAGACCCAGGAACTGGAGTAATTTTGGACTATAAAACAGACTTAAACACAAAGGAAAAAAGGAGTGAGAATTTATTTGGAGTTGGAGTTGGCGTAGGATTATCCCATCCCATAACTAGCAATTTGAATGTGTTAATATCATTTAAGTTAAATAGTCAAATAAATTCAAGATACTATAGCTTTTTTAGTAATCAGGGAACATATACCGCATTAAATTTAGGTTTAAATTTAAATATATAAGAATGCCTAACAAGCCAATCAAGCGGACGCCCCCGATCAAGCGGGCGGCCGTTTTCGCATTCGGCATTTTATAAATTTTAGAGCTGGTCGTTCCGTTTCGGCTAAATTGTTAAAGGTAGTTCTATTAAATAACATTGTTGCAAACTGCGCTTACAGATGAAAGTTAAGCACAGTTTGCTAAATATTTGGCAGTTGTTTTTTAAGCGGCATTCTTGTTCTGGGGCGCCGCTTATCGGCAACGCCGTTAGCTGTTTTACAAATAGGTGAGATTTTGAAATTAAATCAAATGAATAAAGTTTTATTTTTAATTTCCCTTTCATTAATTCTCATTTCATGTAGCGACAACTCTGTTGGGGTTATTTATCCGCCAGATAATTCTTATAAAGTAACCATCTCGCAAGGTGTTTGGGGCAATGTATGGTTCTGGGAAGGAAATTTTATGCCTACAACAGATAATTCTTCAAATGGGAAAATTACACCTGTAATTAGAGAAATTTATGTTTATGAAGCTACTCGATTAGATTCCGTCGAAAGAGATAGTATAAATTATACTTTTTTAAGAAGCATACATTCAAATTTTATAACTAAAATAAATTCAGATAAAGATGGTTTTTTTCAAATTGCTTTACCTGTCGGGAAATATAGTTTCTTTGTAAAAGAAGATTCTCTCTTCTTCGCAAATGAAGGTGATAACGATGGATATTTAATGTCAGCAGAAGTAAATGAAAACAAAGTAACTAAAAGGCAGATTGACATTAATTATAATGCAGCATATTAAAACAACAGCTAACCAGCGGCCAGCCTGCGGCAGGTAAACTCAACGCGACCGCCTTATCGGTGAGGGATTATTTTAAGTTTTTGGCATTTATGTTTTCCCCGCCGTTGGCGGGGCAGGCGCGTTAGGCGTAATGCTGTAAAAAGGCAGATAGGAGATATTTATATTTATTGAATTTGGAGAAATGATGAAGTCAAGAAAACTCTCATTAATAGCAGGTGTCAGCTATTTTATTATTTTCTTTGCTGCTATATTCGCTAATTTTTTTGTTCTTGATTCCATTCACAAAAGCCCTTTAAATACCATCCAACAGAATCATATGATGGTAAGATTTGGAATATTGGCATTTATAATAACTGTTGTTTTTGACGTTGTTGTTGCGTGGGCTTTATATGAATTATATAAAAGACACAATTTATCAGGTCTAAGTACACTCTTCAGAATGATGCACGCTGCAATTATGGGAGTAGCAATATTTGCACTTCCATTTGCGTTGGTATCAACTACTAGTCAAGAAATCCTCAAACAATTGGAGATTTTCAACACTATATGGCTTATCGCACTTTTCTTTTTTGGAATTCATCTTGTTCTACTTGCAAAAATAATCGGAAAGCCAAAAGTGATCGCACTTTTTCTTGTTATTGCAGGCGTGATGTATATGATTGACACAGGCGCGCATTTTATGTTACCAGATTATGAAGTATATAGTTCTATATTTTTAGCATTAGTCGCAATTCCCAGTATTGTTGGAGAAATGTCGTTCGCGATTTGGCTTCTCGTAAAAGGGGGCAAAGAAGAAAATTGAATATACATTAACAAAAAAACTTATCCGGGAATATTGATGAAAGAGGAAATGCTATATCAAGACAATTTGATTGAAATAAGAAGTAATTCAATTATACTTAAACATTATTATTTTCCATTTATATCAAAAAAGATTTTATTTACTAATATAGTAACAATAGAAACTAAAGAACCGACTTTGATAAATGGTAAATGGAGAATCTGGGGTACAGGAAGTTTAGCAGTTTGGTTTCCGATTGATTTGTTTAGACCGATCAGAAAGGAAATATTTTTAATTACTTATAAAAACCAAAAAATCAGAACTGGTTTTACAGTTGCCGATTCGGATAAAGTTCAAGAAATATTAAAAGAAAAAGAATATTCGTAAAAAACGATTTCATAAATTAAATTAAGACATAGTTAAAAGTTAAGCAGCTAACAAGCGTTTTAAACTGACCGCCCCGCAAAGCGTGGTAAACTGTTTTCACATTCTGCGTTTTACAAGTTCTCTGGGAATCAGCTCCGTTTCTGCATTCTGTTAGAATTAATATGATTATTAGTTGTGATATTGTTAACAATAATCTGTTAATTCGCTTAGTAACAATTGCCTGGTCCGGCACATAAAATTTTAAAATAAAAAACCCTCTTGCCGTGCGGCAGAGGGTTTTACTCATTTGATGTTTCAGAGCAGGGGAGGACCCTGAAACTGAGTAATTAAAGATATATATGTTTTCAACTATATACAATAACAATTTTCGCACTGTAAGAATAGTCCACAATATAGCTGATTGAACTTCTAAACAGAATACCTAATTGGAAAGTTCCCGTATTTTAACTAATATTATAAATTATTCCCCTCTTTTTTAACTCTTCAGTTACAAAATTCAAACAATCTTTTGTTTCGCCTATAAATTCAGGTGGACAAATTCCTTTTCTGTTGAATTTTTTACCAATCAGAAGCCTGGCAACAGCAGTACAGGTATAGCCGGTTGTTCTTGCCATAGAAGAAATGCCTGATTTCGAATCATATTCGTCGAACATGCTATAAACAATCTTGATTTCTTCACCATTTTTTTCCCCTTTTATAATCATTTTCAAGACAGTAAACTCCTTTTCATCAGGTTCAAGTTTCCACATTGGAAAAAGTAATTCTGTTGTAAGTTCAAGCGGCGAAATTTTTATTCCATTAACATCTGTTTTTTCCTTGTTAAAAAATCCGCTTTCTCTCAATACTTTCATATATTCAGTATGCCCCGGGTACCTGAGAGTTTTTTCTTTCATATCAGGAATATTCATAGTCTTAATGAGTGTACGCAGGCCGTCTGTATTAAAAGATTCCAGTGTGCCGGCAGAATCAATATTTACAAGTTCAAGATCTGAAAGCGCTGGTTTAGTTACTACTTTTCCGTTTTCAATAATTCTTGCTGGACGGGTATATTCTTCAATAACATCAATCGGAGAAAACGGTGCTTTATATTGATACGGCCATTCTCGTTTAAATGGCAACCCGCCAACCATGCATTCGAAAGATGAAATTTTCATTTGTGAATTATGATAACCCAAAATTATATTACTAAGTCCCGGAGCTACACCACAATCAACTACCGCTGTTATATTTTTCTTTTTAGCTGCTTCATCCAATTTAAATGGGTCTTCATCAAAAAAAGAAATATCAACAACATCTTTTCCGCATTCAATTATTTTTTGTAAAGTACTAAAGCCCATAAAACCGGGGACTGCATTTATTACGAGATCTGCATTTTCACAATTATTTTTGATTGTCTCATTATCCGATACATCGCCTTTGATTGTTGTAATTGAATTTAAATCGGAAAATTTATTTAGATTTTCTTCATTTATGTCAATAACAGAAACATTATTATCTTTTGCCAGGTCCTTCACAATCGCACTACCAACCATACCGGCACCAAGTACAAGTATATTATTCATAATCAATCCTTACCAAAAATTGGAAAATAAACATCAAAGTATTTTCAAATATACTAATAAAGAAAATGGACATAAAATTCTGTAGGAAAATCAACAGGAAATTTCGTTACATTCTTCCAGCTTTTCCAGAAACTTGTACAAAATTCTTTTTTCTATCCGAAGCTTCTCCCTGAATTCCTCCCGGTCCGTGTCTGCAATTTCCATTCTTAATTCAGAAAGATATTTATCAATTGAGGAGGATAAAATTTTCATTTCATCGGACGACATGTCAATCTCAAGATGTTGCATATTCCCTCCTGGAAACACTTTTTAAAGTCTGAGATAGAATCGTCAGAATTTTCCACTAAATCAAGATCATTTTTAATGTATAGCAAATAAGCCCGGTAAACCGGGCTTATAAGTAGATAAAGAAATATTTATGCTATTTCTATTCTGCTGTTCTTCTTTTTTTCAGGTAAACAGCAGGTACATTTTTTTCGTGAACAAGCTTGTTAAAGTCAGGCAATTCTTTTTCAAAAATTAACTTAAGTTTATCAAGCTGATCATCTATAAGTTTTGTCACTTCCCTTTTTACTTCTATTGCCTGGTTGGTGGGTCTGATATCACCGATTGAGCTCATACTCGAGACAACACTCAGCCTGTTATTAAGCCTTACAGGAAAATTCAGCGGATCTTCATCACTCTGATTTTTTGTCTGGTAAAGTCTTTCCTCAATAGTTTTCATAGAAGCCAAAAGTGAATCAGCAAAACTTTTTATTTTTTCGCAACCGGAAATGTCTTTAATCCTGTCTTTTATTTCTTTGATTTGTTTTCTGGCTTCACGAATATTTTTAATTCCCCGGTGCACTTCAGTAAGTTTGTCCCTTATTGATTTGATAAAATCAAATTGTGCCTGCATATCTTCCTTTGTGGCAGAAGAACGCGGGTCTTTTAGAATTTCAAAGGGAACGGTTACTGAATCTTTATCAACTATTAATCTCGCCTTGTATTTTCCGGGAACAGCTTTAGGTCCGCGAGTTCCTCCGAACCAGAGAATTAAACCGGGAAATTTTTCAGCATCCGGGTAATACATATTCCAGACGAATGTATTTAATCCTTTTTCAAAACTCATTTGCCTGTTTTTCTTTTTTGCACCGGGCGAAAATGTTTCTATCACCTTACCTGCTGAATCAAGGATCTTCAATTTAACTGAATTACTATCGGGTAAGGATTTAAAGTAATAATGGAGCATCGTTCCATTTGGAGCATTCTGACCGGCAGTTAAAGATTTACCGTATGAGCCTCCACCCATCCGGTAAGCTGGTTGAGGATTATAGAGCCAGTAATTACTTTCCTGAACCTTTTTGGAAACCTGGTGTAATGGATTAAGATCATCGAGAATCCAGAAACCTCTTCCCTGCGTTGCAACAACCAGATCATTATTTTTTATAATCAAATCTGCGATAGGCACTTTCGGCAGATTCAACTGGAATGGCTCCCAGTGTTCACCATCATTAAATGAAATGTACATTCCTTCTTCTGTGCCTGCGTACAACAAGCCTTTTCTTTCCGGGTCTTCCCTTATTACCCGCGTAAAATGATTTGCAGGGATTCCATCTGTTATTTTCTCCCAGGTCTTACCATAATCTGTTGTCTTTAAAAGATAAGGATGAAAATCATCCGATTTATATTTTGTTGCCGCTACGTAAAGTCCACCTTCATTAAACTGGTCGGCTTCAATACTATTAATCTGTGCCCATTCCGGTAAAACATCTTTCGGCGGAGTAACATTTGTCCCAGGTTTTTCCATTATCTCTCGTCAAATAGATTAATCCATCGTCGGATCCCGTCCAGATTATTCCGGCTTTCATCGGGCTTTCCGCAAGGGTGAATATTGTTGAGTAATATTCAACACTTGTATTGTCTTTTGTTATAGGTCCGCCCGAGGAACCGAGTTTTGTTGTGTCATCTCTTGTAAGATCGGGACTGATTTTTTCCCAGTTTTGTCCGCCGTTTGTAGTTTTAAATAAAACATTGGCTGCTGCGTACAAAGTATTTTTATCGTGAATGGAAAACATCAGCGGAAAATTCCACTGGAACCTGTATTTAATATCTTTTGCTGCCCAGCCCATTGTATTATCCGGCCAAACATCCACTGATCTCGATTCATTTGTTTTATGATTACGTTTGATAATTAATCCGTCGTAAGAACCTCCGTAAACTATCTCGTTATCTTTAGGATCAGGAACAATCCATCCGCTTTCTCCACCTGCTGTTGATTCCCAATCACTTTCACCAATTCTTCCGCCGTCTGTTCTGCTTGCAATTCTTATCGCAGAATTATCCTGCTGAGCCCCGTAAATTCTGTAAGGAAAATGATCATCAACTGCTACTCTGTAAAACTGTGCTGTTGGCTGATTATGATATGTACTCCAGCTTTCGCCACCATTTACAGTAATCTGCGCCCCGCCGTCATCGGCAATAATCATATCTTCCGGCTGATCCGGGTTAATCCATAAATCGTGATGGTCTCCGTGTGGCGTCCTGATGTCTTCAAAAGTCTTTCCACCATCTTTTGATTTCCAGAATTCAACATTTAAAGCATATACCACGTCTTCGTTTTTGGGATCGGCATAAATTCTCGAAAAATACCACGCCCGTTGTGTTATTTTATGTTCATCATTTATTTTGTGCCAGGTCTCCCCCGCATTTTCTGAACGGAACAATCCTCCGCCATGTGCTTCTACCAAGGCCCAAACCCTGTTATGATTGGCGGTTGAAACTGCAATACCGATTATACCGATCGTGCTTTCAGGCAAGCCTTTGTTGCTTGTAATTTCTTTCCAGCTATTGCCGCTGTCTGTTGATTTCCACAAACCGGAACCCTGCCCGCCGCTTTCAAAACTGTAGGGAGTTCGCTTCACCCGCCACGTACTTGCATATAGAATTCTTGAATTGACAGGATCCATAACAAGATCTGCAGCGCCGACTTCATTATTAACGAATAAAACATTTTTCCAGGTCCGACCTCCATCCGTGCTTTTAAAAATTCCTCTCTGGGCATTCGGTCCGTATAAATGTCCGATTGCTGCAACGTAAACTATATCAGGATTTTTCGGATCGATTCTTATCCTGGTAATATGCCTGGTATCCTCCAGTCCTATGTGATGCCAGGTTTGTCCAGCATCAACAGACTTCCATATTCCATTTCCGCTCGAAACATTGCCTCGTAATGTTTCTTCTCCTGTTCCTACATAAATTACATTCGGATCCCATTCACTTAGAGCAACCGCGCCTATTGATCCCCCGAAAAAACCGTCGGAAATATTTTCCCAGGTTTGTCCCGCGTCTTCAGTTTTCCACACACCACCACCGGTGGCACCAAAGTAATACAACATTCTGTTACCGGGTACGCCAGTTACGGCATCCGCTCTTCCTCCCCTGAACGGGCCGATATTTCTATACTTTAATCCATTAATAAGTGAAGTGTCAATTACTTGTGAAAAGCTTTCACCTGCTGATAGTAATAAAATCAGCACTAACAGGGAAATGATTTTAAACAAATTATTTTTTATTCCCGTGAACATATAATCCTCTTCTAAATAAATAGTATAATTATTATTTGTGAAAATGCGGCTTTGATAAAAAAGAATTTAAAGATATTATCATAAACTTCAACGAAAATTATGATGAATAAGTTCTATAAGTCAGAACAAATATTTTCAGACTTCACTTAAATTTTAATATATTAAACAAAAAAAAGAGAGACTTTATTGGCTGAACTAAAGAAAGCACTCTCCCGTTTTGATCTTATAATGATCGCAATTGGCTCAACAATTGGCTCCGGTATTTTTTTAACTCCCGCAATTATAGCAAATTCAATTCACTCCCCTGCTTTAATTTTATTGGTTTGGCTGGGAGGCGGAATATTAATTCTTTGCGGTGCTTTAACTTTTGCAGAACTGGGAGCCTTAATGCCAAAGGCAGGAGGGGTTTATGTATTTTTATCAGAAAGTTACGGTAAGCCTGTCGGATTTCTTTACGGCTGGGCTTATTTTCTTGTGGTTAATACTGGTGGTATTGCAGCACTCTCTGTAGCTTTTACAACTTATCTCGCCTATTTCTTTCCAATGAGTCCTGTTGCTCTAAAACTTACAGCCGTATGCGGAATTTTTATTCTTACAGTAATTAATGTTATGGGTGTAAAATCCGGGAGCATTTTCAGCGATGTATTTACCGTTCTTAAATTGATAGGAATATTCGGGGTAATTGCGGTTGGATTTATTTTCGGAAGCGGTTCTGTTACAAATTTTTCTTTTGATATGCCTTCGGGTGTCACGGGCGGACTTGCTGTTGCAATGGTTGGAGTTTTATGGTCGTACGGCGGATGGCAGCATGCTACTTATGCGGCTGGTGAAGCAAAGAATGCTAAAAAAGATGTACCTGTTGCAATGATAATCGCGGCTTTATCAGTAACAGCCATTTACGTTGCAATCAATATTGCATATATGTTTTTACTTCCGGTAAATACAATAGCGAATTCTCCAAGCGTTGCAGCTGATGCAGTTAAAACTGTTCTCGGCCCTGTGGGCGGTGGAATTATAGCGATGGCAATTTTTATTTCAACATTTGGCACTGCGGGTATTTATACTTTAACTGCACCAAGGATTTATTTTGCGATGGCAAATGATGGAATATTTTTTCCACAGATTGCAAAAATTCATCCCAAATACAGGACTCCGTATAATGCCATTATTATTCAATCAACATGGGCTGTATTATTAATTTTGTTCTGGGGCACTTTTGAAAATTTAATTTCGTACGTGGTATTCACCGATTGGATATTTTTTGCGCTGGCCGCCGCGAGTGTTTTTATTTTCAGAAAGAAATTACCGCAGGCAAAAAGAGATTATAAAACGCTCGGCTATCCCTTCACTCCATTACTGTTTATAGGGGTTGCTACATGGTTTGTAATTAATACTTTAATCGAAAAACCTGAGCAGGCAATTGCGGGATTGATTATGCTCGGACTTGGCCTACCAGTGTATTATTATTGGAATAAAAAAACACAAAACAATTCACGCTAATTACTTTTATCAAATAATATTTTTCCATCAACATCATCAGGAACAGGAATTTCTGCAATATTTGCCAGGGTAGGCGATACATCTATTAAATGTGCTTCTTTTTTGATAATTCCGGATTTAATACTACTTCCGAAGA
Source organism: uncultured Bacteroidota bacterium (assembly GCA_963748105.1). Taxonomy (GTDB): domain Bacteria; phylum Bacteroidota; class Ignavibacteria; order Ignavibacteriales; family Ignavibacteriaceae; genus JAKAGZ01. Next base: position 26,757 of record CAVVHP010000014.1, read on the forward strand.
AAATTAAAGGAACTTTCCGGTCATAATCATAAACTGAACCATGTGTATCTACATCTACATTAATAATCACACCTTTTTTCATTCGTACCATTGCTCCGGCCTTTCCTATTGGTGAACCAAAGTTTTCAAGCGAAAACAGAGGAAGCCTGGGAACTCTGTCCCTGCGGAATGAATTTCTGTAAAGGGGTAAAAATTTATCGGCCGTTTTTCCTGTATCCGCTAGATCAGAATACAAATATACATCAGCAATAAAATCAAATTCTTTTGCGGCTTTTATAATTGCACCATTATTTTCATCTGATAAATCAGGATAATCTTTTTCAGCCTTTTTTATTGCACTGAAAAATTCTTCAATATCATTTTTCCTTAATCTTAACGCATATTTATTTTTCTGCTGTTTATATTCAACAACTTCAGGAAAGCCGTGATCTGCTGTGAGTGCAATAACGTAATTATCCCGACCGATATTTTTGTCAAGATAATCAATAAATTGTCCTATAGCTTTATCCATTCTTACAAGGATATCAAATACTTCCATGCTTAACGGCCCGTAATAATGCGAATTCCCGTCAACCTCGCTCAGCACTATTGAGAGATAATCAGTCGAGCCCCTTTGTCCCAGTTTCATTGAGTCAATACCTGTTTCAGCAAATTTTAATGTGGCAATATCGTTTACAGGTGTCCAGCCGAACCATATATTCTTCGCCCTTTCAGGATCTGATTTTAGTAACGTTCCAAGTTCATTTTTAATCAGGTGAGGAAATGTGGTGTTTACTTTGTCTCCTTCATAATAAGCAGTGTCAGGACGCGATAAATTTCTGTATTCCTCGGGAATAGTATTAGCCCACGTTACTGCATTCTTTTTCATTTCGGGAAGTATCTTATCGTTAAAATTTATCACCCACTCAGGGTATTCATTTTTATAATAAGTTGATGTAACATATTTACCGCCCATATACCAGTACACATCACTGTTTTTTTTATATGAATAAAGTAAAGAAGATATATATCCTGTTCCGACTGCCAGGCTTTTTGATTTAGAATTATTATCTGTAACCCACCCGGCAATGCTCGATGTAAGTATTTTCCTTGGCGATACGCCTTTACTTTTGGGATACCCTAAAATGTGTTCTGTAGAATCCGCAACACACTCAACCAAAACTCTTTTATTATTAATAGTAGAATAAAATGCGGCATCAACAATTCCGTGCTTGTTAGGATGATCGCCTGTAGCAATTGTTACGTGTCCGGCTTGTGAAACTGTAACTGCGTGACCCACAGTAGCGTTAGGAAATTTTAATCCATCATCAAGAAGTCTTCTAAATCCGTATTTAAAAACCTTATCATATCGCTCGAGCAACCCAGCTTTTAATCCGTCAATTGAAAGCTGAACTATTAATTTTGTTTTTTTTGTCTTATTAATTTCAGAGCAACCCGATAAATTCAGAGCTGCTATAAAAATCAAGAGTGATAAGGGTATTATTTTTTTTGTCATTGAATTATTGTTAAAGTTTGTTAAATAATAATTCTATTTAAATTCACAGGAAATGGTTTTGCTTTTTTGCGCCAAAGCAGAATATTCATTTTTTAATTTGTTCATACCCGTATCATCATCTGAGAAAACAGAATTAAGAAAGTCTTTGGTAAAATCACAGATAATTTTATACTTCTCAGCAAGATTTTTCGATAAAGGATGAAATCCGTCTATTATCCCCGAGACAAGTCCAAGACTGGAAAAATAGAAATGATGCATATCATTAATCTTAACCAGAAATCTTTTAGAATTAGTGAAACTATTAATCAAGGTGGAATCAGGTTTTAAAAATTGCTCTGTGTCTTCATAAAAATGGAGCAAAGGAACATTCATCTTTTTCGGGATTAAAATACGGTGATTTTTTAATATCACTCACAGCTGTATTGAGCCCCACTCCGCCGTCAAGACTTACAAGACATTTCACATTTTTATTTTTCATCTGTAATAACTGTATTGACCTCCCACCAAAACTGTGCCCTAATAATGCAATACTGTTAAAATCAATAAAATTAAGATTCCGGAGAGATCTGATTGCAAATTCCATATCCCTGACCTGATCATTTGCACTTTCAACTGCTTGTGTGGCATCTGTCAATTGTCCTGTTATTCTTGTCTGTGAAGGAGTTGTGACAACGACATATCCGTTACTTGCCAGGAATTCGCATAAAAAAGCCTGGTGATGTGCCGAATGGAAATTACCCTGTGCAACAACAACCAGAGGAAAATTGCCTTTCACGGGCTTCGCATTTTTTACCGCCAGCATTTTAGTATTGAACCACTCATCAACAGTTTTTTCTGTTATACCCCTTTCGAATAGCAGTTTTTTATAATTAATTAGGGCACTATCTTTCAATGCTTCCGGGATTTGGAAATTTGTTTCTGCCGCGCTTAATAAAAAATAATCTTTGTAGATCATCGATGCTGCATCGGAGGCATTCGCCGGATACCATAAACTTACCTGGACAGGCCTGTAACCTTCCGGGCTTTCTATTGCTCTTGTAAAATCAAATAATGAGAAGACTTTAAAGCCTACTTTATAAGTTCCTTTATTTAAAAAATTCCATAATTGGTTCTGAGCAAATAATGAAGTTGAGATAAGAAATATTAAAATAAAAAAGGATGTTTTTTTCATTACAAGCCTGTCTTGTTTTTTGTTAAAATAAACAGGGCAATGACGAGTATCAACGTATATTTAATATTAAGCTTATCCAATAGAACGCGAAAACTCTGACCAGGTTGATTTTCGCTAACCAGCGTTTATCGCTTCATCTGTTAAATCCACGGACTATTAAAAATATACTTTTATAGTTTCAACAGAATGTTTTTTAGTCTTAACTCTTACAGTTTTTCCTTTAAAGGGTATCGCCTTCCCGTCTACTTCCATAAAATTTGATTGAAAAACTTTCCGGGGAACTGCCGGAAGTGTGATGGTCGCCTCGGTTTCTCTGCCCTCAGCGTCGTACCACTGAATAACCCAGGCGCCCGAGTCCTCCGCCTTTTTAACAGTCGTCAGCACTAGGTTATCTTCATTCAGTTTTAAAAAGGAATTACTTAAAGGAAGATTTCCTGAGTGAATATAATTCTTAACGGCTATTAAGGGCTCATTATATTCCCAGCCTTTTTGTGCCGTGTTTGCCTTTTTCCAGTCGCCTTTATGCGGGAAAAGCGCATAATCGATCGTATGTTTCCCCATATCCTGTGTTGGATCGGGCCATTTAGGCGAGCGCAGCAGCGACAACCTCATAACATTATCCTTTGTGTCATACCCGTATTTAGAATTGTTCAGAAGGCTGACACCGTAATCTCCAGAAGTCATATCGGCCCATTTTTCCGCTGCCACTTCAAAACGGGCTTTCTGCCAGTTTGTATTCCTCTGTGTTGACCTCGTGATCGAACCGTACGGAATTTCATATGTGGCCACGGTATCGCTGAATGAAAAAGGAAAAGCTACTTTTAGCATTGTGTGATCTTCCCACCAATCAACCCTGGTCTCAAAGTCAATCCTGTCAAGACCATTGTACAAAATCACATCCTGAGTAAAGAAAGATGACGGGAAATTAGGCGTCGGGTAATCTTTTACAACTCCCGGTTTCAGATAGTCCCGATACAACCTTAAAACTGTTCTAACCGGTCCTGTTTCAACAACTTCCGCTTTCCTGAATTGCGAAGGATATTCAACTCCCGTCAGGCCTATATTCCAGGCATCCCATTGTTTGGGCTTATCTTCGAGCAATTGAAGTTTATTCCCTTCTTCTTTAAATAATTTCCTGTTATTTCTTTTATCATAGATATTATTTACCCATCCTGTTGAAGTATCAATTGAAACAGTAAAGAACTGGTTTTCCATTTTTGTATCGGACACAGAAAGCGGCGAGTTTGTTGAAGATGGTTCACCGGCTTTTAATACATACGTCCTGTACCCTATTGATGGAACGTCTGAAGCAATAAACATAATCTGGTTTTTATAGCGGTCAATCTTAACCATTTGAGAAGGCACTGCCTGTCCATCCACGGTGAAAACTGAATACTTGTTTTCATCGCCTTCGGGAAAATTATATTTTACTATATCAGTCCTGCTCCAGTTTAATGGATTAAAAACTGTCAAAGGCTGCCCCTCCTTAATTCCCGAGGTATTGATATTCTTATTTATATCACTGAGCCCGGAATTAAGTGTAAAATCTCCTATCTTTTCAGCCTTTTCGTATTTACTAACCGCATCAATATATACTTCTCTTATGCTTGAGCCCGGCAGAATATCGTGGAACTGGTTAAACATAACATCCTTCCAGGCATCTCCAAGATCCTTTTGAGGATATTGGTTGCCATATAAGGAAGAAACGGAAGAAAATTTTTCTGACTCTGCAAGCAGATTCTCCATCTTCCTGTTGTATTTTTTAATCTTGCCGTGCGATGTATAAGTACCGCGGTGATATTCCAGGTAAAGTTCATCATCCCATACGGGAAGTTTTGATAGATCCTGTTTCTTCAACCAGCTTATATAATTTGTGGCAGTTCCATACTGAATCGCCGGATATATAAAAACAGTTTTTAGGTGTTCAATTCTTGATATCATATCAATTGAAGGTCCACCGCCATGATCACCGACACCAAAAAGAATCATAAAATTTTTAAAGCCGGTGTTTGCTTCAAACTGCCTGAGCCAGTCAACGAGTTCATATGATTGTGTAATTGTATTAACATAGTCAAACGGGAAATACGAAAGTATTTTTGAACCGTCCGGAGATTCCCACCAGAAAACTCTGTAAGGGAAAACGTTTGTATCATTCCAGCCGATTTTTTGTGTGATAAATGCATCTATCCCGGCATTCTTATAAAACATCGGCATATTCCAGTTGTAACCGAATGAATCCGGATTCCAGCCAAGTTTTACATCGACTCCCATCTGGTTTTTGAAATAATTTTTTGCAAAAAGAAGCTGCCTGTTCCAGGAAACACCGCTGGGTAAATTGCAGTCAGGTTCTATCCACATTCCGCCGACAAGTTCCCACCTTCCGTCTTTTATTCTTGCTTTTATCCCGTTAAAAACATCGGGATACAAATCCTGCATCCACTGGAAATACTGCGCCGCACTCTGAGTATATGTGAAGATAGGTTTTTCATCCATTATATGAAGCACGGATGAAAAGGTGTTTCTGCAAATCAGTTTAGTTTCTTTTGAACGCCAGAGCCATGCGGCATCTATGTGAGCGTTTGAATCAAAATAAAGAGTGAATTTCTTAGCAAACTTTGCCACGGGCTCTAGCTCTTTTTTTACTTCGATAATTGATTTTTCAAATTCAGAAATATTTCCGTTTTCCAGGGCAGCAGTATTAATTTTTAAAACCTCATCCTGAAGCAATTTATTTAGTTTTATTTTTTCATTCCTGTCAATTGTTGATTTATCAATTCCCGGATCAGTACGTACCCGGGCGTTAGTCTGGTATGTATCAAAACTCAATAATTTTTGCCCTACACTCAGGCTTAAAGCAAGATCCTGTATTTCCTGTCGAAGAGGAGTTACGACCCCCATATCAAGTTCCGCCCTGATTAATCTTAGAGGACCCCCTGTATTTATTGCTTTTATTACAACAACAAATTTATCGCCGGGTTTTGCGTCTTCGGTTAAAACAAAATCGCCGTCCCACGGAAAGTAACCTTTGCTTTCCCCGTTCACCCAGAGATAGCCGTAATCGTCAACAGAAAGCAGCAGCATTATTTTTCCTTTTACGGGAGTTCCGAGAATTTGTTTTGGCAGAACGATTGTTTTCCTCAGCCAGCAGGAATCATCCGTAATGTGCTGGTTAAGTTCGAGTGTGCCCCAATTCGAATCATCGTAATTTATAGCAGTCGGGTCACCTTCAATTACAGTCCCGCCGGAAAGGTTCGGACTTTTTTTCCAGTCATCATAGGAATAGGTGCTCAGAAAAGTTAATTTCTTAGCCACCTTATCCACATTTGTCGGAGTAGTTTCTTCTTTTTTGTCCTGTGCAAAAAGTAATATTGGAAAAAGTGACAGGATGAGAAAGTATTTTAGTGATTTCATAATAATATACCTTTGTTTTAGCTCTCAGCGCCCTGGCGTACTGGCGTGAGATTTTCACGCAAAGTCGCAAGGGACGCAAAGGAAATATTTATTTCTGTCTCAATTGATCTAAAAGAACCGCCAGCAGAATTACCACACCAACAACTATCTGCTGAACATAGGATCCGACATTCAAAAGATTCAATCCGTTTTTAAGCACCGCTATTAACATAGCGCCTATAAAAGTCCCGATAATAGTTCCACGACCCCCGAACAGGCTCGTGCCGCCTACTACAACAGCAGCAATCACATCCAATTCGTACATCAGCCCGGCATTCGGCTGACCGGAGTTCACTCTGGATGCCAGAAGAATTCCGCTTATCGCAGAAAGAACACCCGAAATAATATATACTGATGTCAGTATAAAATTCGTGTTTATTCCCGCAAGCCTTGCCGCCTCAAGATTTCCGCCCACGGCATAAACATATCTTCCAAATTTAGTTTTTGTTAATACTATGTGAGAAATAACAAATACAACCACCATGATAATTGTTGGAAATGGAATGCCGAGAATTCTGCCGGCACCCAAAAAACTAAATGCATCCGGAAGTTCCCAGACCGGTCTTCCGCCAGTGTAAACAAAAGAAGCGCCGCGCCAGATTGTCATCAATGCAAGAGTAACTATAAAAGGAGTAATCCTGAATTTTGTAACAAATACTCCTGCAATTCCTCCGGAAACAACACCGAACAAAATTCCTCCGAGAAGAGCCATCGGGAAAACAAGGTAAAGAGGCATACTGATTTTAAGCATGCTCGTAGTCAATACACCTGCAAAAGCAACCAGCGAACCAACCGAAAGGTCTATTCCTGCGGTAAGAATTACGAATGTCATACCGGCTGCAATAATTGCGGTTATTGATGCCTGGAGCGTAACATTCAAAAGATTATCAGCAGAAAAGAAAAAAGGTGAAAGTTGTGAAAAAATAAGCACTTCAAAAAGGAAAACAATCGCAAGGCTGAATTCAGAGATTTTTTCAAAATATTTAAAGTCACGGATTTTAGTGGGCATATGTTTTTTCCGGATTTTGAGTTGCCAGTTTTAATATTTTTTCCTGAGAAAAATCTTTTTTCTGTAATTCACCGCTGATCCTCCCTTCACACATAACAACAATCCTGTCTGCAATTCCAATTAGTTCCGGCAGTTCAGATGATATTATAATCACTCCTATTCCCCGCTCAACAAGCCTGTTGATAAGATTGTATATTTCGAACTTAACGCCTATATCAATACCGGCAGTGGGTTCATCGAAGATTATAATTTTTGAATTTGTGTGAAGCCACCTTGCCAATACAACTTTCTGGCGGTTGCCGCCGCTTAAGTTTTCAACTTTTGTTTCCTGCGTGGGGGCTTTAATTTGAAGCTGGTCGAAATATTTCCCCACAGCTTTTTTTTCCTCAACTTTGTCAATGAAAATACCCTTCATCAACGGGGAGAGATTTGAGACAGAAACATTTTCCCTGATGCTTCTTTCCATAAAAAGTCCGTACAAATTCCTGTCCTCAGTAAGTAAAGCAATTCCCGAGTTTATTGCGTCTTTAGGATATCTGAATTTCTGTGCTTTCCCTTCCAATTTAATTTTACCGCTTTCAATTTTATCGGCACCGAATATTACCCTTGCCACTTCGCTTCTTCCCGCTCCTACAAGACCCGCGAGACCAAGAATTTCACCCCGGTGAAGTTTCAGGTTAATATCTGTTAGTTTACCGCCATTAATATTTTCAAGATTCAGAATTTCTTCACCCATTATGGCAGTATGCTCTGGAAATTCAGAGGCCAGCTCCCGGCCAACCATCTGCTTTATCAATTCTTTTATACCTGTATCTTTAATAGAGGAAGTGATTATCTTTTTTCCATCGCGCATCACAGTAACGCGGTCACCTATCTCAAAAATCTCCTCCAGCCTGTGTGAGATATAAATTATTCCCACACCCCTGGATTTTAATTTGCGGATGACTTTAAACAGGTTTTCAATCTCGGAATTTGTAAGTGATGCGGTAGGCTCATCCATGGCCAGAATACGAATATTTCGTTGAGTGGCTTTCGCAATTTCTATCATTTGTCTCTGCGCCACACTTAATTTATTAACGGGAATATCAGCGGGAATTTCTTCGCCCAATTCTTCAAGAGCTTTTAACGCAAATTCATTCATCTTTTCTTTATCGAGGAAAGAAAATGAATTTTTGATTATTTCGCTTCCCAAGAAGATATTGTCCGCAGCGGTTAGTTCCGGAATGAGTTTAAAGTCCTGGTAAATAATACCAATACCAAGTTTTTGGGCTTCGGAAGGAGAGTGGTAATTTACCGCATTTTCTTCTATGAAAATATTCCCGTCATCTTTTACAAGCGCGCCGGATAATATTTTCATTAATGTCGATTTACCTGCACCGTTTTCCCCCAGCAGACAATGCACTTCCCCTTTCCCCAGATCAAATGAAACGTCATCGAGCGCAAGCACGCCCGGGTAGCGTTTCGAAATATTTTCCATCCGGAGAAGTGAGGACATAATTTATTTTGCCGTTTCTTTTTCCAGTGTTGACCTGTCAACTATTCCCACTTCGACCGGAACAACCTCAGGAACAGTTTTACCATCCAGGTATTCTTTAATTTTTTCAATTGTTGTTGAACCGATCAGATTCGGGTTCTGTACTACATCTGCCTTTAGTGCCGACCCCTGGAGAATTTCTTTCCTTGCCGGAGGAGTCGCATCGTAACCTACAATTGATATCCCTTTCCTGTTAAATTGTTTTACGGCATCCAGGGCGCCGAGAGCCGAGTCATCATTTATTCCAAATATTCCATTCAAATCAGGATGCGACTGAAGTACATCTGCCGCTGCCTGCAGAGAACGGTCACGGACTCCCTGCCCGTTAACATCTGCTACAATTTTAATCCCCGGAAATTTAGAAATTGCTTCCATAAAACCTTTTACACGATCAAGGACAGAAGTAATCGCCGGCTGGTTAATTATAGCAACATTACCTTTTCCATTCAATATTTTGGCAAGATATTCACCTGCTAGTCTGCCGCCCGCAAAATTATCAGAAGCGATATGCGAAACAACATTACCCTGTTCTGCTGCTATGTCTGCTGTAAAAACCGGGATGCCGGCTTTGTTGGCTTCCTCAATCGCAGAGCCGACACCTTTGGAATCCACAGGACAAACAATTATTGCGTCTACTTTTCTGGAAATGAAATCTTCAACCTGCGAGATTTGTTTGCCGAGATCAAAATCAGCGGAGGTAATAATTAGCTGGTAGCCTTTCTTTGCAGCCTCGGTTTTCAGGCCGTCCTCAAGATCACGGTAAAATATATGTCCGCGGGTCAGAAGGCTTACACCGATTATTTTTGAACCGGCCGGCTTTTGATTATTGCCGCAGGAAAAAAATGGAAATGAAATTAATATTGCAATTGCGGTAAGTAGAGTTTTACTTTTCATAATTCTCCGGGATGAGGTTTCTATTTAAACTTCACTAAATTAGGAAATTATGAGGAAAGAAAAATGAAGGAGGGTATTTAAAATAAGAAAGTGATAAAACCTGTCCGGAGTATTTTCCCCTGCAGAAAGGACAAATTTTATCACTTCAAGAAATTTAATTTGCCGGTGTTTTCAAATAATCGTCGATAGCGTGGGCAGCCTTTCTTCCCGCACCCATTGCAAGAATTACCGTTGCACCGCCGGTAACGATATCGCCTCCCGCAAATACACCTTTTTTGGTCGTCTCCATGGTCTCTTCATTAACTTTTATATTACCCCATTTATTGAAATCAATATCCGGCGTTGTTTTCTGGATTATGGGATTTGAACCATTACCAATTGCTATTACAGCCATATCTATATCAATTTTATATTCCGAATCTTTAATCGGTACGGGTCTTCTCCTGCCTGAAGCATCCGGTTCGCCGAGCTCCATTTTTTGAACTTCTACTCCGCGCAGCCATCCGTTCTTGTCACCGATGAATTTTGTCGGATTCGATAGTAAAATAAATTCAACGCCTTCCTGTTTTGCATGGTGCACTTCTTCTTTTCTTGCAGGCAGTTCAACTTCGGACCTGCGATAAATTATATAAGCGTTTTTCGCACCTAGTCTCCTTGAAGTTCTCACAGCATCCATTGCAGTGTTTCCACCGCCAAACACTGCAACATTTTTTCCTTTTACATCGAATACAGGAGTATCATAATCCGGGAATTTATAAGCTTTCATCAAATTCACTCTCGTTAAAAATTCATTTGATGAATAAACACCGTTCAGGTTTTCACCATCAATATTCAGGAAGTATGGAAGACCTGCTCCGACAGCAATAAAAGCTGCATCGTAGCCATTCGCCAGAAGTTCATCAAGAGTGTCTGTAAAACCTATTACCGAATTCGGTTTGAATTCAACGCCAAGTTCTTCAAGAACATCAATTTCAGTTTTCACGATTGATTTAGGCAGACGGAATTCCGGAATTCCATAAATTAAAACACCGCCCAGATCGTGCAATGCTTCAAATACAGTAACATCGTGTCCCATCTGTATTAGATCTGCTGCGCAGCTTAACCCGGCAGGGCCACTTCCAACAATTGCTACTTTCTTCCCGGTTTTAGGTTTCAAATCAGGTCTGCGTAAACCGAGTTTTTCTCTTTCATAATCTGCAACAAATCTTTCCAACCTGCCGATTGCCACCGGTTCATTTTTCTTGCCCACCGTACATTTAACTTCGCATTGTTCTTCCTGTGGACAAACTCTTCCGCAGATTGCCGGAAGCATGTTATCTTCTTTAATTTTTGCGGCGGCTTCTTCAAATTTTCTTTCTGTAACAAGCTGAATAAATTCATTAATTTTTACACCCACCGGACATCCTTCAATACAAGTGGGTTTGGGACACTGAATACAACGCTGCGCTTCAAGCACTGCGAGTTCTTCTGTCAGTCCGAGGTTTACTTCATTAAAATTATGACTCCTTACCTCCCCATCCTGTTCGGGCATGGCCTGTCTTGGAATCTTCATTCTTTCTTTATTGGACAACTTTTCCATTAAAAAATCTCCGGTGTTTTTACGCTATTGTTTTATCAATTTCATTTTCAAATGCTTTGTCGATGTTGCAAAGATGATCCACAGCTTCTTTTTCAAATATGCCGTAAGTTCTGTTTCTTCTTGCAAGAGTTTCAAAATCAACCTTGTGTGCGTCAAATTCGGGCCCGTCTACACAAACAAAGACCGTTTTATCATCAACCGTTGCTCTGCAACCGCCGCACATTCCTGTTCCGTCTACCATCACAGGGTTTAGACTTACAACTGTATGAATTCCGTAAGGGCGAGTAACTTCGGCAACAGCTTTCATCATCGGGATAGGGCCGATTGCAAGTACGAAATCGATTTTCTTTCCCGAGTCAATCAGGTCCTTTAATTTTTGAGTTACAAATCCGTGATAGCCATAACTTCCGTCATCTGTTGTCGGGTAAACTTCATCACAGACTTTTTTCATTTCGTCTTCAAGTATTACAAACTCTTTGCTTCGTCCGCCGATTATTGAAATAGTTTCGTTACCAGCCTGCTTTAAAGCAACTGCTGTTGGATAAGCTATCGCTGTACCAACTCCGCCGCCTATAGAAACTGCAGTTCCAAAATTTTCAATGTGAGAAGGTTTACCGAGCGGCCCAACCACATCCAGAATTGAATCTCCGGCATTTAGCGAATTCAGTTCCATAGTAGTTTTCCCGATCCCCTGAACAATGATAGTGATTGTGCCTTTTTCAGGATCTGAATCTGCGATTGTGAGTGGAATTCTTTCCCCCCCTTCTTTTAATCTTATAATTACAAACTGCCCTGCTTTTCTTTTTTGGGCAATTTTAGGGGCTTCAATTTCAAATCTTTTAATATTTGATGCTAAGAATTTTGCTGAAATAATTTTGTGCATTTTGATAATCTAATGTTAATTTTAATATAAATCGTATTGGTTAATCAAAAAAAGAGCCAAAAATGAGTTCTTACGAGAAATGCGAAAATGCTGATATTTTATACAATTAAGGCATTTGCAGTACCAGATTTGAAATAAATAGCCCGGAGTCTTTTCAAGTTTGGGAATAAATCCGTTGAAGGTCCCAAATATTGCGGTGCGTAGCCCTGCACATTTACCGGCAGCCGGCAATTCAAATAGTGGCTTAATGCCGCAAAAAATCATTATCAGCCGGAAATCAAACTTCTAATTCTGTAAATAATGCAAGAGCAATAAATGTAGTGAATGTTTTATTAATTCTTAAAATTATTTTCTCATCCCGGTATTTTGAGAATGAATAATTAAGAATTTTCCTGTAATAAGGAAAAGAAGCAATAATTCTGTTTATCCTGTTGACTAATGGTGCTTCCTTCCTGTCAAGGAATTTTTTGAAAGATTTATAAAGAAAGGGCGAAATTATTGTTACCCACAAAAAAATTATGGTAACTGACCTTAAAAGCATAATCAACAATTCAATCGCCTTATCTTTGCCAAATTCAGGATGAAAATATGACAGGATGATTAGTACAAGAATAATTAGATAAAATAGATCCCTTAATATTTTTTTACCCGATTTTTTCTTCTTTGCTTCCGGAATTTTTATTTTCTCATATTTATTCAAATCACTTTTCCTAAATCCTTCAGGGAAAGCTGGATTTTTGATTTTATCGGGCATACCTGCGGCAAATTTTCCGGCCATTACTCCAATTAGCAAATGAAGGAAGACAAATATTACAATAATTATAAAACTTACATTTATATCTGAGCCGGTCAGGCCCAACTTATTAAGGATATATCCTACATAAATATTTATGGAGTTCCATAAATTATTTCCGAATAATATTGTTAATGTCAGAATTCTCTGGGTAGCAGTGAGAAGCAAAACAAGAGAAGAAAATAATACCGTGGAAGTTTTAAAAAATTTCTTATTATAAAAAAAGACCTCTCCGAAAAATCCCTGAATGAAAACTGCAAAATATGCTGTAACGGGAGAATTGGGACTGACTGCGGCTTTGACAAGCAATACAATTAAGGTTGTTTTCATTATTTCCCCGCGGGCTTCAGAGAAATACGCAATGAGGGAAATTATTATTGCGGCAACTGCGGTTAATAATGCGCCGCTGAAAGGAATACTGAATGCATGGAAAAAACCACCAAGAACTGCCTCGCTGAATGCCCACACAGATGTCAGTTTAATCACTACTTCTGTTGTATCGATTGATGGTGTTTTTCCGGTTTCGATTTTAAGCTCCCGGTAAAAATAAAATAAAGTGCGGCAGGAATAAATTTACTTAAATTGAAATAAAAAAGCCGGGCTGATTAACCCGGCTTTTTCAACTTATTTATCTCTCAGGATAAGGCGGCTGTGGCGCAAATTTGAATGGGTGTTCTTTAATCTCCTTCATAACTTCTTTTATCGCAGTCTCAAGTTGTGGATCCTTTCCTGCCATTACAGAAGCAGGATCGTTATCTATATAGATGTCTGGATCGACACCATGGTTTTCAACCAGCCACTTCCCTTCATTATTATAAAAGGCGTTGTTTGATTGATGAACCGTACCATTATCAATTGTTGTTTGGCCATTTATAATTCCAACAAGTCCGCCCCAGGTAGGAACACCTACTACTTTGCCTAATCCGCGTGCCTTGAAATCTTCGAGGAATGCTTCGCCGTCCGAACCATCATCTTCGTTTGTAACTGCAATATAGTGCGCATTCGATACGCTTCCGGGATACCTGAATGGTTCCATTCCTTTAAGGACATTATAAGCAACCATTTTTCTTTCAAGTTTATCTATCATAAAATACTCTGTCCATCCGCCTGAGTTTCTGCGCACGTCTATTATCAGTCCGTCCTTATAGCGAAATGCTCTCCAATATTTATCAAACTCACCAATACCGCCGGCGCCCATTGCTGTAATATGCATATACCCTACCTTGCCGCCGGTCTCTTTTAGAACTTTGTGAATATTATCTGTAATCCACCTGAAATAACGGAGACTTCTGGAATTCCTGATCGGCACTATATCATAAGTTCTGGCTCCATTTTTCGAAGGTTTACTGTTTACCGTAACTGAAATTTTCTGTCCCTTAATTACCTGAAGCTCTTTGAAATAATCTTCAGGTACTTTTATTTCCTTGCCGTTGATTGCGATTAAATAATCGCCCTCTTTTACATTGATATCCGGCCTAGTCAGCGGGCCGTTTAAATCAAGATTATATTCAGTTGGTCCGTAAATTTTATCGAACTTATAATAGCCGGCATCTTTATCTGCAACCATATCAGCACCAAGCCAGCCTGTGTAGACTTTTGTTTCGGGTGCTTCCACGGGGCCATAATCACCTCCCCAGATATAAGTGTGGGATGTAGCCAATTCCCCAACCATCTGCTGCAGTACCCAGTTGAGATCTCCGCGTGATGATAAATATGGAATATATGCCCGGTACCTGTCTCCAATAGCTTTCCAGTTAACACCAACCATATTTGAATCGTAGAAAAAGTCCCGATACCATCTCCATGTATCGTTGAATATTTGATTCCATTCTTTCTGGTTGTCAACAAGGTAGTTCATTCCATCAAGATTTAACTCGCTACCCAGTTCCTTTGTTTTGAACGCATCGTTAAAAGAAGTGGTATAATAATCTTTATCTCTGTTGATAATAAGGTTTTCACCGTTTGATGAAACCGCAAAATCCCTGATCTTTTGGGAAATTGTTACTTCTTTTTGCTTGCTCATATCAAAAATATGAAAATCCCACTTTGTGCTTCTTCCCGGTTTAAAAATTTCCTCGTATTCACTTTCAGTAAAAGCAGGCACTGATGACCATGCTACTTTATCTTTACCTGCTTTCAGGAAGAAATAATTTCCCGGATCAACCGGTAAAGGATAAGTTCGTTTAATCATATCCTTAGTGTCAATTCTGAAATCGTCGCTCGCCTTTTTTGTATCGTTTGAAACTGCTTCGGCAAATGGCGGGGTCAAACCGGACTGCAATTGCACAACCATTACCTGCTGAGGAGTTGCTACAACATGGTTGTCTTCATAAAAATCCATATGCAGTTTAAAGTTTCTGCTGGACAGGTAATAAAGATATTTACCGTTCGCATCGAAAGAAGGATTCAGGTTATCGAAGAAATCTTTAGTAACCGCGTACTTTTTATTTTCATCTATATTATAGATGAAAATCTGGTTATTCTTGTTGTACTGTGTCAAACTGTAGCAAATCCATTTGCTGTCGGGTGACCAGTTGTAATCGCTTTCCTCCCAGTAGAATTCATCATTTTTCAGCTGGTTAGATTCATCAACCTGTACCATTTTTTTTGATGCTACATCTATATAAAATATTTTGAAATCTTTATTACCAAACAAAATTTTCTTTCCATCGGGTGACCAGACCATGTGATATACAAAATGCTTCAGATTTTTAGTAAGCTGCGTCCATTCACCGCCGCTGGCTTTTTGAACATAAAGTTCGTATTCACCTGACTTATCAGAAAAGAATGCAACCCATTTTCCGTCCGGAGAAATTGCCGGGTACAGTTCTCTGGATCCCGGTGTCCAGGAAAGGTTCTCCGTCTGTCCATCTCCGGTGGGAACAGTAAACACATCTCCCCTCACCCCAAGTACAGCAGTTTTACCGTCATTGGAAATATTCATGTGATGGATATAATTTTTCGGATTAATATACCGGTCGCGTAAAGCCCATCTGTCTGAATTAACGTCCACAACTAATTTCGTAATCTTTTTTGTTGCTAAATCCAGAATATTAATGTAACCGTCATGCATAAAAATAATCTGCTCACCATCAGTCTCAGGATTTATTACATCCACATCACTATAGTTTGTAACGTAGGAAATACTTTTAGTTGAGAGATCTTCTTTATAAAGATTTGAAACGCCATTGGTTCTGTCCGAAACAAAATACATTGTATTTGCACCAATCCACATGGGGTAAGCGTTTTTTCCAACATAGTCTGAAATCGGAGTAAATGTATTTGTTGTAAAATTATACATCCAGATATCGGGATACTGACCCCCTTTATATCTTTTTCTCTGATACTCTTCATCGCCCTTTCTCTGGTAAACCATTTTGTTACCGTCGGGTGAAAAACTGCAAAGCCTTCCGCGATCAATCGGGAATCTCTCAGGGGCAGAACCTTTTTTATCTACGAAATAAAGATTCGGATCACGGCCGTTTACATTCTGCCAGTAGGATCTGAAAATTACTTTTTTACCGTCTGGAGTCCAGCCGATAGATTGTGCGCCACCTGGATTGTATGTAATCCTTTCAGGTGTTCCGCCATCAGCTGGCATAACATAAACGTTAGTGCCTCCGTCGTATTGACCAGTAAAGGCAATCCATTTTCCGTCCGGGGAAAATCTTGCAGAAAATTCTTCTCCGGGAAAATTTGTGACCCTTTTTGCATCGGTACCGTTTGCGTTTGCAAGCCAGAGATCACCTTCGTAAGTAAAAACAATTTTATTCTTATATATATCCGGGTATTTCATAAATCTTGCTTCTTCTTTTGCCAAGAGTATCCCAGAAAAGAATACAAGAAATAAAATCAATGTGGTTTTGCGCATATTATTACCTCTTCATTTAATGTAGCTTTTGAAATTACAGAAATTTATTCACAGAGTCGAAATATTTTGGATGGATGGGATAAAATCTGGTTTATTTTGTTATTTAAATATTTACTTTATCTTTGATAAATAGTCCCGGATTGAAAATTGACAAAAGAAATTAGAAAAATAATACACGTTGATATGGACGCGTTTTACGCTTCAGTTGAACAGCGGGATAACCCGGAATTAAAGGGTAAGGCCATAGCAGTAGGTGGTTCGGCAAAACGAGGCGTGGTGATGACTGCGAGTTACGAGGCCCGGAAATTCGGGGTTCATTCAGCAATGGCTTCTCGGATTGCGATTGACAGGTGCCCGCATATAATTTTTGTAAAGCCAAGATTTGAAGCCTATAAAAATGTATCAAAACAGATAAAAGAAATATTTAAGAGTTATACAAATCTAGTCGAACCCCTCTCCCTTGATGAAGCGTATCTTGATGTAACCAAAAATAAAACCGGAAATCCTTCCGCTACACTTATTGCTAAAGAAATTAAAAAGAGGATAAAAGAAGAACTTCATCTTACAGCCTCAGCCGGAGTTTCAATTAATAAATTTCTGGCTAAAGTTGCATCCGATATGCAAAAACCTAATGGACTCACTGTGATCACTCCTGAAAAAGCGGAGGCCTTTATTGAAACATTACCGATCGAAAAAATTCCGGGTATTGGCAAAGTAACGGCAACAAAGATGCACAAGCTTGGAATAAAAACCGGGGCCGATATTAAACAAATAGAGAAGAACGAACTAATTAAACGATTTGGGAAAACCGGCGCCTATTATTATCACCTCGTCAGGTGTGAACACAACAGCCTGGTTGTTCCGGACAGGATTAGAAAATCTATTAGCTCGGAAAGTACTTTTAGCGATGATATTGATGATGAGAATCTTATGCTTGAAGAACTCGACAAGATTGTAACCGGACTTGAACGAAGCATGAAGAAATTAAAGACACAGGGAAAAACAATTACTCTGAAAATAAAGTATCACGACTTTCAGCTAACTACGCGAAGCAGAACTTTACATGTTTTTGTGGATTCTAAGGAAGAGATTTTCCCTGTAATAAAAGAACTGCTCTTCACTCCGGAAAAACCAACCAAGCCGGTTAGATTGCTGGGAGTTGGTCTTTCTACTTTAAATCACGAAGGTCTAAAAATAATTTCAGATCAACTGGATCTGGAATTCTAATACAGAAGACACTCATTGCTTGCTGATAGAATTAAATTTAACATAATTTAAAACAAAAACAGCCACGACAATACCGCGGCTGCTTTATTAATTTGATTCAAAAATAATTAGAAATAGTATAGATATTTTATTTTCACTACTGCCACCCTGTCTGTAACGTGCATTCTTATCGGCATCGGTATTCCGTTTTGATCAAGTTCCTGGCTTCTGTTGCTCAACTGGTTGTATGCAAAATAGACCCAGCTTTTGGGAGAAAAGTTATAAGAATACAACACCCCAAGAATTACCCTTTCAAGGTGATCCGTTTCGCTCGAAAAGACATTGTCCACGTACACGCGCAGGTTCATATTATTAATTGGTGTAAGCGAAAAATAGGGACGAGCGTTATAAGTTATTGCCTCAACACCTCCACCCGGTTTTCCTTCAACAAACATATCATAAGATGTGCCGGCTTCAAGAGTGCTGAGAATTTTATAACTTAAATATATTCCACCCCATGAATAAGATGCCAGATAATTCCTAGAAAAATTATATGTTTTAGCATAACCGCCATATAAATTTGCGTTCCAGCGCGGGGAGACACTATACCACGAACTAAAATCAAGTTCGTGAGAATCATAAATAATACCCTGATCCCTTGAATTACCATACTGGTAACTAACTTCATATCCCCAGTTGCTGCGGAAATGCATGTTAAAATCGACAATTACGCTTTTATCTGTATAATCGTTTTCAAATTTTTTATTGTTTATTGAAAAACCTGCAAGCAACAGGATTTGATCCAGCACTCCGCTTTCCGGTCTCCAGATTGGACCTACCAGTGTTGTAAGTTCCCCGGTTCCAATCCACGGAACGTAACCTACCTGGTTGATATCAAAATTTTGTCCGACATATCTTAATCTCGCAAGATTTATCCAGCTGTCTCCAAAATTTACAAAGCCTGCAGAAGCTGCAAAATCACCATCTGAATTTTTTATTGATCTTGCAAGCTGATAGGAAAGTTGCCACTTTGTAGTTCTGAAAGCACCGTCAACATCTATTACACCGTATGTATCTGTATTAGTTTTTTTACCAACAAACAGAGCACCAATAGTAGAGTTTTCAGAAAAATTAGTTTTGATTCTCCCCGAACCAAAATAAGCGCGCTTTTCAGTTTGAGTTTTTCCGTCATAATCTGTGTATTCCCTTTCACCTGTTATAGCCGTAAATCCGCCGTATTCAAGATCACCAAAACGTCCGAATGCTTTTGCACCTACAATCAATGGAACCGTGTTTCCGTCAGGTAAAATTTTTCCGATTCTTCTCGAATAGAATAATTCAAGTGGCCTGTAAAATCCGGTGTTTCTTTCGCGCCCGGATGCCTGGAATATTTCGTTCCCTTCGGTAAAGAAAGGTCTTCTTTCATCAAAAAATGATTCATACCGGGAAATATTAAAATTAAACGGATCTGCTTCGATCTGCGCAAAATCCGGATTTGCTGTTAATTGAAATTTAATTTTGGTGAAGGATTATATAAAATATCCAGTCCTGCTTCAGGATCAATTTTATATTTACCATCATTTATATAAGTAGCTTTTGTTAATGCTACCGGGTAAACTTCCAGATTTAATCCGTGCACTGTTGGATGAAAATTTTCAAAAACAAGTTTTCCGAATTTTGAAATTCTCTGCCCTTCCGCCTTGTTATACTTGTTCCAGTATAGATCTTCAGAATTAATCGGACGATACCTGTCAAAATCCAGCCCCCATTCTGTCAGATTTTCATCGTATTGAATTGATTTATAAGGAATTTTCCACTCCACAACAAAACCCCAGGAATAAATTTTTGTTCCGGAAAACCAGATGCCGTCATAATTATAATCCCGGTTCCTGGCGTCGTCAAGCAAGCCTGCAGTCAGCCCTGACACCTGATGCATTAACTGCAAATTTATATGCAGTTTTATTATCACCGAAAGTATCAAACATAATTGAGACAATATCACCGGAAAAGGCGTCAAGCATCCCGGTAAAAGATTGGATATTTTTTTCATCATCATAACAAATCATTAAAGCATAAATTGCGTCGTCTGTTGTTAAAACTTTTGCAACGGTTTTTACAGTAGGGGGCTGATCATAATAAGGTGATAACTGGAAAAAGTCGGATACTGAATCTGCAGTGCTCCAAACCGGGTCAATAACCCCATCAACTTTTATTTCCTGATTAGTTTGTCTGAGTAGTAGTTTCTTACTCTGAGCATGCACCGATAAGGTAGTGAGACAGACAATAATCAAAAGTAGTAAATGCTTTTTCATATAATATTCCGCATTTAGATTATTTATTAAATTAGACGGCTTACGGCTATAAATGTTACTATTGTTGCTCATTTAATTTTAGTATTTCAACCTATTTTTTACGTATTTTAGAAATACTTCAATCGGAAAAACAAATAAACAGGAAAGAAATTTATGAAACTCTTAGCGATTTCAGTCTTTTACTTCTTAATTAATATCTTTCCACAATCAAATCCTTCCTTACAAAAATTATCAAAAGATTTTTTTGATTGGCGCGGAATTACACAACCGGTTACCGGGGATGATGTACCGAGAATAGAAAGGCCGGACGGCTGGGTTCCTGATTACTCCCCCGAAGCTTTAGTGCAATACAGAAAAAAATATCTTGCATTCAGTAAAAGATTGGAAGAAATTTCTCAAAACGGGTGGACGCGTGCTGACAGCGTTGATTTTCTTTTGCTTCATTCGGCAATAGATAGAGTTAACTGGGAATTAAATATTTTACAGCTCCCGTATTCTCACCCTGAATTCTATGTTTTCCAAACAGCCGGTACAATTCACGATCTACTGGTTATCAGCAGCCCGATGACGAAAAAAAGAGCTGAGAATATTTTAATACGATTAAAGAGAAATACCTGTTACATTAAGATATGCAGAGGAAAACCTGAACGATCCGGTCCGGGCTTTTGCTGACATAGCAATTCAAATGCTAAAGGGAATTGATAAAAACTTTGCAGACTCTTTTGCGGCACTAAAAAAAGATTTCCCCCAATATTTTCCGGAAAAGTAACTAATAAAAATATTACATATGCTATACAATCTTTCAACAATTACCGCGATTGGCTCAGGAAACACCGAAGTAAAATGGAAAAAGAATTTAATGTGGGGAGGAAACATTATGAATATTTCCTGAAGAATATAGCACTGGTTCCCTTTTCCCCGGAAGAACTTTTATTAATGAGTAAAACAGAATGGAACAGGGCTGTTGCTTTTGATGCCATTGAAAAATTGAAAAACAAAGGCGTCCCGTCACTAAAAATATTTTCATCGATTTATGAGCAAATAAGGCAAAATGAAATTGATGAAAATTCTATTAGAAACTTTCTTGTAGATAAAGATGTAATGTCCGTCCCGGGCTGGATTAAGCATTATACAAACAAACCAATGCCCGATTATTTAATACCGATGTCAGGCTACGGCGAAGGAGATGATTTTACATCTCCGACAAGACTGGATGCAAACTGTGTGCGGTATATACCGCAACCATCTCCTGATTTATCTTATTTCAGCCTTGCAACCGCAAAAGATCCCCGGCCTATAATTATTCACGAAGGTGTACCGGGACATTATTTCCAACTCGTACAGTCATGGAAAAACCCGGACCAGGTCCGCAGACATTATTTTGACTCAAACTCAAACGAAGGGATAGGTTTTTATGTCGAAGAGTTGATGCTGCAACTCGGGTTATTCGACAATAGCCCGCATTCAAAAGAAATTATTTACAGCTTTATGAGGCTCCGTGCGCTTAGGGTAAATGTTGATGTTAATCTTGCGCTTGGAAATTTTTCAATAGAAGATGCTGCAAATTATCTTTCATCAACCGTTCCGATGGATAAAGAATCCGCAATTTCAGAGGCAGGATTTTTTGCCTCTACACCGGGACAGGCGATTACTTATCAAATTGGGAAAATTCAGATTCTTAAGTTAATTTCAGATGCAAAAATTATCCTCGGTGATAAATTTAGTCTTAAAGATTACCACGATTACATGATGGTAAACGGAAATGTCCCGATTGCTTTACAGAGATGGGAATACCTGGGATTGAATGATGAGATCAAAAAATTGTGGCCTGATTAAAATCAGAATTCAATATATCTTAACCGGAGATTAAAAATGAAGAAACAATTACTTATTTATATAGTACTGACTTTTATTACAACCATTTTTGCCCAGCAAAAACAGAAGCTCTCTCTTGAGGATATTTATTATTCCAGTAAACTTTTTGGAAAAACGGTTCAAAATATTCAATGGAAACCGGACGCCTCCGCTTTTACTTTTACGGAAATGAATTCTGAGACAAAGACCGAGAATATTTACCAGCACGATGTAGCAACCGGGAAAAAATTCCTTCTTGTAAGCGGCACAGACTTAATATATGACAATAAACAAATACCGATGAGTCACTACAAGTGGACAGACGACGGGAAATTTCTTTTAATAGAAGGCCCGGTAAAATCAATCTGGAGGCACTCAACCCAGGCTCCGTTTTATCTTTATAATATTTCAACAAAAAGTGTAAGCGCTCTATCAAACGGAGATATTCATTTAAGAAACGTCAAACTATCACCTGACGGAACCAGGGTTGGTTTTGTACGCGGACACAATATTTATGTAGCAGACCTGAAAACCGGGAAAGAAACTGCCGTTACAAATGACGGTACTGACAACATACTTAACGGTGAATTCGACTGGGTATACGAAGAGGAATTCGGTCTTGCGGATGCATGGCGCTGGTCGCCTGACGGTAAAAAAATTGCCTACTGGAGACTCGACCAAACAAGAGAAAAGATTTATCACCTTATTGATGAAATGGGCGAATATAACACAGTGTTCGACCTGAAATATCCGAAAGTAGGCGAACAAAATGCTATTGTAAAAATTGGAGTCGCCGATCTTTCTAATGGTAAAACCAGGTGGATGAATATCGGATCTAATGATGATATTTACATTCCGAGAATTTTCTGGACAAATTCGTCCCGCACTCTTGCAATTATGAGGCTGAACAGACTCCAGAATCATCTTGAAGTCTTAATGGCGGATGCAAATACCGGGAAATCCAGAACTGTTTTTACGGATTCAAACAATACATGGATTGATGTGCGCGACGATATTTTCTTTCTGAAAAAATCCGATCAGATTGTGTGGACTTCTGAAAAAAGCGGATTCAATCACGCGTATCTTTACGATTATAACGGGAAACTAATAAATCAAATCACAAAAGGTAACTGGGAAGTTAGCTCTATTGACGGTGTTGATGAAAATACCGGCTGGGTTTACCTGTCAGGGAAAAAAGATTCACTAATACAGCAGAATCTTTTCCGTGTAAAATTAGACGGAACGGATTTCCGGAAAATTTCAGGCGAGCATGGCTGGTACAGCGCAAATTACGCACCCGATTACAGACACTTTGTAGAAGTTTATTCAAACGCATCAACACCGGTGGAAACCACTTTAAGAAACGCGGACGGTTCAATGGTAAGAGTTCTGGAAAATGGAAAAATTTCAGCGCTGAAAAATTATAATATGGTTTATCCGCAATTTCTGACTTTCAAAACAACTGACGGCACTGAACTAAACGCATATATGATGAAACCGGTAGATTTCGATCCTTCAAAAAAATACCCAGTACTTGTTTACGGATACGGCGGCCCCGGTTCGCAAATGGTTGTCGACCGCTGGGGCGGGACAAGAACAATATGGCATCAGTATATGACCGAACACGGTTATATAATCTTCTGCGTTGATAACCGCGGTACTGGCGGAAGGGGAAAGGCATTTAAAGATCTCGCCTATCTCGATTTGGGCAAATGGTCGGTTCATGACCAGGTTGAAGGGGCTAAATATCTGGCAACACTGCCTTATGTTGACGCATCCCGTCTTGGATTCTGGGGCTGGAGCGGAGGAGGTTACTTAACCTGCATGATGCTTACAAAAGGAGCGGATTATTTTAAAACAGGCATCGCCGTTGCCCCCGTGACGGATTTTCGTCTTTACGATGCTATCTGGACAGAAAGATATATGGGGCTGCCTGTTGATAATAAAAAAGGATACGATGCCGCCAGCGTTTTAACCTATGCCGGAAAATTGAAAGGGAAA
This sequence comes from uncultured Bacteroidota bacterium, assembly GCA_963748105.1. Taxonomy (GTDB): domain Bacteria; phylum Bacteroidota; class Ignavibacteria; order Ignavibacteriales; family Ignavibacteriaceae; genus JAKAGZ01. The sequence goes on from CAVVHP010000014.1 coordinate 50,809, forward strand.
TTAATGATTGTCCACGGAACCGGTGATGATAACGTTCACTACCAGAATACAGATGCAGTTAATGCAGAAATTTATTGATGCCAACAGGCAGTTTGATATAATGTTTTACCCGAATAAAAATCACAGGATCAGCGGCGGGGTTACACAGTGGCATTTGTTTACAAAAATCTCGAATTATTTTTTTAATAATCTCTAAAAGTTTCCCCGTATCATTGCGCTTCCGCGGTAGTTTTTTACCTCAAAGGCGCAATGAACGCAAAGGGGAAATATTATTTCAGATAAGATTTTATCATTTCAGTTGCCTTATCAATCTGCGCAGAATAATTGTCAATTACACCTGCTACAACAACCGCCTGTTTATTAGCTTCATCCCAGTTTCTTAGTTCAACTGCTTCACGAACTGCCGGAAGAGTTTTTACACCATAGCCTGTGTAAAAGCCGGGGGCATAAATTTCGTGCACATACCAGGGACGGCCGTCAAGCCCGTCTTTACTGGTAAGATCTCTTTCTGTCAGGTAAATAATTGCATTCAAATCTTTTAATTGTTCTAGTTGTTAGTTTTTTGCCGGATTTCATCAATTGTTTTTTTGCATCCCGGAAACTATCAGCACTTTTCTGTAAACCGGTCATAGCATTATCAAGGGGCGCAAAATTTAAATGCGGAACTTCACTTTCTGCTTTTGGAGCAACAGAGGTTTTTGTTGGATCAGCTGCTTCCTCAAAATAATTATTCTTTAATTCATAATTTAATTCGTCTGTTTTCTCTCTCATTTTGTCTGTCATCTTTTCGATCTGCGTTAGATACCCGGACACGGTTTTTGAAAAAACAGGAAAGTTAAATGGTAGAATTTCAGCATCTGCCAGGCGCATCATCATTCTGCCGCCGGTTTTTGCGAGAGTTACTCCGTACTCAAAAGTAGGATCACCGAATCGAAGGTAATGATCGTAAGAATCATAAACCGAATGGTAAACTCCTCCTTCGTCTTCGCCGCCATAGCCAATATTTATGGAAGCAATTCCAAGATGCTGAAGAAAAGGAGTAAAATCTGAACCCGAACCCAAAGCACCAATTTCAAATTCTTTGTTGTTTTCTATTTCCTTTTTTTGCTTCAGTCGTAGAAGCATCTATTATTCTTTTGGCTTTTAACCGATCCCAGACGCTGATTCCTTTTTCCGGATCAGTAACATCTCTTGCTACATGGTTAACAAATCCCTGGAGAGTATGAGAACCTTCAGCGTACAGGAATCCCCTGCCGTTTGAATCAGAGTTTATGTATGCAACAGCCTTTTGTTTTAATTCGTCGGCGTGAGTCTCACACCATTCTGTTGATCCGATCAGGCCGGGTTCCTCCCCGTCCCACGAACAATAAACGAGAGTACGTTTCGGGCTCCACCCGTTTTTGTGAAGTTCTCCAAATGCTTTTGCTTCTTCTAGCATTGCAACCTGGCCGCTTAAAGGATCATCGGCGCCGTTTACCCATCCGTCGTGATGGTTTCCTCTTATCACCCATTGATCCGGAAAATCGCTCCCTTTCATCATAGCTATCACATCATAAATCGGTTTTATATCCCAGTTAAACTCAAGTTTTAAATGCACTTTTGTTAAACCGGGCCCAACATGATAGGTTATAGGCAAAGCGCCTTTCCAGTTGTTTGGCGCAACCGGCCCGGTTAAAGATTTCAGCATCGGCAGAGCATCGTGATAGGATATCGGCATTACAGGGATTTTCGTTAAAATTTTAATGTCTTTAACAGCGAGATGTTTTGCATCTTTAGTAGCGCCGACAAATGGTGTTGAAGGATCACCCGCATATACAGGCATATCCGCCACTGATCCGCGCTGAACACCATACTCATTTCTCCACGAACCTTCGGGGTATGTATCACCGACATAATAGCCATCGTTCCGGGGATCGGAATACATTATGCAGCCGATAGCTCCATGCTCTGCAGCGACCTTTGGTTTAATTCCCCGCCACGCTGCGCCGTACCGCGCAATTACAATTTTACCCTTTACACTGATACCCATTCTATCCAGCTGATCATAATCGGAAGGAATACCATAATTAACATAAATCAACTCACCTGTTACATCACCGTCTATAGAATATGCATTATAGGTCGGCAGTTGTTCATCTAATTGATTGGAAGTCCCGTCTTCCTTGATTACCGGTTCTCTCAGCAATGGAGTAAACTTCTGAGGTGCTATCATCTCGAGTACCCGTGTTTTAGGTGTTGGAAACAAAGCATAAAATGTTTCAATATGTACGTCCCACCCCCACGATTTATACAGTGAAAGAATATACCCCGCGTTTTCTTTGTCGTAAGGGGAGCCAACGTGATGCGGATGAGCACTCAGCTTTTCAAGCCGTGCTTTTAAATCTGCTGGATTTAAGTATGAATCAAATTTCTTTTCATTTTCATTTGAAGTTGAATTCATCTGTGCAAATGAAAATCCTGCTTCAAATAAAACTAATACAAGAATGAATAAAGAAAGTTTTAGATAAGACTTCATTATTTGCTCACTGTTAATTTGGGGAGATAGTTTATTGGTTTATTAATATTATAAATAATTGATCAATAATACCATTATTTTTGATCGTGCAAGGGAAGAAAAAGCGATAAAGTTTGTTTATAGTATAACTCCGCCGCCAAGGCAGGTTTGATCATCATAAAAAACGGCAAACTGCCCGGGAGCAATTCCCTGGTCGGGTGTAGCAAGTTCTACTTTTGCTTTTTCATCATTCAGAAAATTAAGGCTGCATTCGTAAAATCTTACGCCATGCCTGATTTTTACGAGTAATTCTTTATTATCAGGCCGGACATTATTTATCCAATTGAATTTTCCAACTTCAAAAACACTTCTACTTCGTTCTGATTTATTTTCTTTTGAGATATAGACAATATTTTTCTTAACGTCTTTATCTACAACATACCACGGACCATGTGATAGCCCTAAACCAGAACGCTGGCCAATTGTATAAAAATAATAGCCGTTGTGTTCGCCTTTTTTTTCTCCTGTTTCTACTTCAATAATATCGCCTGTAATTTCGCCGAGGTGATGTTTTACAAATTCATTAAATTTTATCTGTCCAAGAAAACAAATTCCCTGACTGTCTTTCCTGTTTTTGTTAGGGAGATCATATTTTTCCGCAAAATCTCTCACCTCTTTTTTTTCATATTTTCCTAAAGGAAAAAGAGCTCGCGAAAGCTGCTGCTGCGTAAGATAAGCAAGAAAGTAAGTTTGATCTTTTACAGGATCGGGAGATCTTTTAAGTTTATAAATGCCATTTACATATTCAACAGTTGCATAATGCCCACTAGCAACTTTTTCGAACGAGTCATCTATTTTATCATAAAATTGACCAAACTTGATCAGTTTATTACAAAAAATATCAGGGTTGGGTGTGCGTCCTTCCTTTATTTCAGAAATTGTGTATGAAACAACGTGTTCCCAATATTCATCCTGTAAAGGTAAAACTTCCAGCGGAACTCCGGCCTGTTCACAAACTCCGCGTGCATATTCCAGATCTTCTTCCCAGGGACAATCTCCCAGGAAAGAAAATTCATCCTGCAACCAGATTTTTAAATAAAACGCAGTAATATCATGCCCTTCTTCCTGCAACAGGCGTAAAGCTACGGAGCTATCAACTCCACCAGATAATAATACTGCTATCTTCATAAAAATAAATTATTATTATTTATAAAATAATAAATGTGGGATTAAGAAATTGGCTAAATGATAAAGACGTTTTTGGTAAGATTACTTTTTGTTCTTTTTACTTGGCATTTTATTTTTTATCCCGATTCTCTCAATTACTTCATCATAGATTGGTTTATTCACTTTGCTCAGGATCCAGGTTTCAAGTTTTCTGGCTTCTTTAATTCTATCATAAAAACCAATTGACCTGTTATTTGCTCCATCTTTAACCTTCATAATTCCATTCAATTTGCCAGCATAAACTCCCCCTTCAAGCGAAACAATATCTTTAAAATGGATTGTAACTTCATATTTATAAAACAGAAAATCGCTACAAACCATTTTTCCATCATCTACAGTAATTTTGTACGGTAGTATTTTATATAGAAGCAAATAATGCCTGTTAAGAAAATAGATAACGAGAAAAGTAATAACAAAGGGCACAATAAAAATCAGCCCTTTATCAAGATTGACGGCAAGCGAGGCTGCATAAAGGGACAACAAAATAGTTGCCGGAATATTTCCGTATTTATAAATTAGCTTGAAAAATGGTGTATATGTAAAAGTTTGCATTAGATTTTCAGATCAAAATTTGAACACAAAGTTAAAAATTATTTGGACATTAAACAGTAATCAGGAATGATTTTTTCAGGCTTTATAATAGATTACTTGCCAGCTCGGCGAGTTCAGATCTTTCACCTTTTTCCAGTGTAACGTGAGAATATAGCTTCTGGCCCTTAAACCTGTCAATCAGGTAAGAAAGTCCATTAGACTGGGAATCAAGATAAGGGTGATCAATCTGGTAAATGTCTCCTGTAAAAACTACCTTGGAACCTTCTCCGGCCCTTGTTATAATAGTTTTTATCTCGTGCGGGGTTAAATTCTGCGCTTCGTCAACTATAAAAAATATTCTTTGCAAGCTTCGCCCTCTTATAAAAGACAAAGGTTCGATTACTAGCTTTTCCTCTTTTATCATCGCAGTAATTGCGGTGTTTTGTTTATCACCCTCAGAAAACTGGTCCTGAATAACACGAAGATTATCCCAGAGCGGCTGCATATATGGTTCAATCTTACTTTGGATATCGCCCGGTAAATATCCAATATCTTTATTACTTAAAGGAACAATAGGCCTGGCTATAAAAATCTGCCTGTAATGTTTTTTCACCTGCAAAGCCGCAGCCAAAGCAAGAAGTGTTTTTCCAGTACCGGCTTTTCCAATTAAAGATACAAGTTCTATATTATTATTAACCAGTGCATCAATTGCGAATGCCTGTTCTGCATTTCTAGGCTTAATGCCATAAGTAACTACTTTATCAATCTTGCGAAAGTTTTCTTTTTCCTGATCAAGATTAGCAAGTACCGATCTGTTAGAATTTCTAAAGATGTAATACTTATTAGGATAAGCGTGATCTTTAAGTTTTTTCAACAGTTGCTTTGCAGGAATTTCATATGGAGATTGAAATAATTTTACTATGGAATCATCATCAAAATTTTCTACAACTTCTTTTCCGCTGTAAAGTTCATCAACGCTGACAACTCTATCAGTAGTATAATCTTCTGCTTGTATTCCCAGAGCCTTTGCTTTCATTCTAAGATTAACATCTTTAGTAACCAGGATTACTACAGATTTACCTTCAAGTTTTTTATTCCATTCAAGCGCAACACCAAGTATTCTATGATCGGGATTATCTTCTTTAAATATCTCGCGTATCTCACTATTTAAACCGCGTGAAATGGCAATCCTTAATTTGCCCCTTCCTTTTCCCATTGATATTCCGCCATTGAACAGGGCATCGCCTGTCATCATATCAAGAGTCCGGGCAAATTCGCGGGCATTGAGGTTTATCACCTGGCTTCCTCTTTTAAATGAATCCAGCTCTTCAATTACAGTCAAAGGAACAATTACATCATTTTCCTGAAATTGATCTATGCTTGAAGCATCATGAAGGATTACATTAGTATCGAGGATAAAGGTTTTGGGTGTTTTGCTTTGTGGTTTTTTACGGGAAGCTTTGGTCTTCATTAATATCCGTTTGATGTACACAGTAAATATTAATAAAAATTTTATCGATTACAAGCCTGATAAAAAATAAAGCTGTTAACAAATCATTAATTATCCTGCTATTAATTTAAACCCTGTCCCCTAGACATTAACTATCTGAACAGATTTATCCAGTTTCAAATATCTTCTAAGCTTTACAATATAAACATCCATACAACGAGCAGTGAAATAATTATCAGGAAAAAAGAAAAGAAAACGGACGACAAGTAATTAAGTCATAAAGTCTTCCTATGTAATAGGGGCAGGAAGACTTTTAATATTTGAAATGTTTTATGTGCTCACCTTTTTTGCCAATTTCAGTCATAGCTTCTATTCCAAGATCAAGATGAAGCTCAGAAAATTTACTTGTTACAATTTTATCAGATTCTTCGGACTTTACACCTTCCGGGATTAATGGCATATCAGAAACCAGGAGCAAAGCACCGCGCGGTATTTCATTCACAAGTCCTACTATAAATATAGTAGCGGTTTCCATATCTATACCTATCGTATATAATTTCCTGAGGTATTTTTTGAATCTTTCATCCCATTCCCATACCCTTCTGTTCGTCGTATAAATAACGCCAGTTCGATATTCAAGTTTTCTTTTTACTATTTTTTCTGAAACGAATTTGTGCAATTTAAAAGACGGCAAAGCCGGAACTTCTTTCGGCAGGTAATCGTCCGTTGTTCCTTCACCCCTGATAGCAGCCGTTGGTAAAATAAAATGTCCTATCTCAGTCGATCGTTTCAGCCCACCGCATTTCCCTAGAAACAGAACTCCTTTTGGTTTTTTTGCCACTAATAGATCCATAATTGTAGCGGCATTAGCAGAACCAATTCCAAAATTTACTATTGTTAGTCCGCTGCTGTTGGTTGCTGTCTGCATTGGTTTGCCAATTCCTTTAATTTCACAATTAAATTTTTCAGCAAATTTATCAACGTAATTCTGGAAATTTGTAAGCAGCAGATAGTTACCAAACTCATCAATCTTAGTCCCGGTGTATCTTGGCAGCCAGTTTTTAGCTATGTCAAGTTTAGATTTAAATCCTGTTTTCTTTATCGTCATCTATTTTCCTTTAATTTGAATTATAATTTAATGTTTTCTGTTTCCAATTAAAATTTTCTTTCTTTTAATACTTTAAAAAATCAAAGCGGTAAAAGAATTTTTGCTATATTTGAAGATTATAACCTTATTAATTTGACGACGATAATTTGAAACCAATTTTACTGAAATTTTTCCAGCTACTATTATTGACAATTTTTTTGTCGACTTTTGCTATAGCACAAATTAAAGATCCTAAACTAATAGCGGTTTCCGGTTCTTATTTTGATTTTAATAAAAAAGTAAACACGGCTTTTGAAGCAAGATTTGAATATCGCCACGACAAAGGTCCCTGGAAGATCAGGCCGTTTGGCGGAGCAATGATTACCACTCACGGTACAATTTATGTTTTTGGCGGCGGGCTGGTTAATTTTTTAATCGGTGAGCATTTTGTTATAACACCAAGTTTTGCGCCCGGGCTTTATTATAAAGGAAACGGCAAAGACCTTTATTACCCTATTGAATTCAGATCACAAATTGAAATTGCTTACAGATTTTTAAATGGAGGCAGAATCGGAGTGAGTTTCGGACATATTTCAAACGCCAGCCTAGGACCACCAAATCCAGGTGTTGAATACCTTGCAGGGACAATCGCATTACCTGTATCCTGGTAATGTTACCAGAGCCATGATGAAGTTCTTTCCTTAGATTTTTCTTCTCCTGTAAAATTACGCCAGAATGATGTGTACTTTTCATTTGTAACAATACCAATTGGGCCCTCATAAATTCCACCATCTTTATAACCGTCATATACTCTTACAGCAATAATATTTTTACCATTTAAGTTTAAATATCCGGACGGAATTTTATAACCTCGTAATTGAAAATATTCATTACCTTTAAGAGGTCCAGGTGGATTTTCTCTAAAATCACCCGTACTTCCCAGCAACTTACCATTAAGATAGGTTTGATCTAGATCATCTATTTTTCCCATTAAAAGAAAAAGATTTTTATTTTGAAGATTATCAGGGAGATCAAATTCTCTGCGATACCATGCAAAGCCATCGTATTCTGCATAACCTTCACTTTCCCATTTTAGTGGAACTGTAATTTTACTCCATCCTGAATCCTGGAAATTTATTCCTGAGTAAAGAGAATCATCTCCTGTTTTAAATTTCCATATGCCATCAAGATTTAAGTCAGGTGCAAATCCGGGGTCTTCAATATCTATTCCCGGATCACCTTCCAGGATACCTCCGGATAATTCATAATCAAAAACTCTTACTGCAATTAAATTATCCCCGTTTTCATTTAGATATTCCTGGGGAACATAATACCTTCTGAAGACATAATATGCAGTTTGATAATCAGGAGGAAAAGATCCGGCAAATCCTAACAGATGCCCATTTAAATAAGTTTGTTCAACATCATCAACTCTTCCCAGATTCAGATAAACGTTTTGATTCTTCAATTCGCCATCATAACTGAAATGAATTCTGTACCATGCGTAACCATCAAACCCATTAAATCCCTGGTCTTCCCAGTTTGACGGAACATTAATTTTTTCCCAATTGCTATCATCATAATTTTTTTCAGCCCAGCTTATATCATCGCCAATTGAAAATTTCCATTTACCCTTAAGATCAATAACCCGCATACTATGTATGTTTTTTTCATCTCTAGGCCTACAACCAGTTACTATCAAGGTTGAGCTTAATATTATTAAAAGATATTTAAAACTGAATTTCATTTTTTATTTATCTACAGTAGTGAACAACATTAGATTAAATTTAGAATTTACTTTTAATAGATACATAACCAAGATTTGAATTCTTAACATATTCACTGAATATCAATGCACTCATTTTTTTTACTCTTTCGTTCTCATCGGTTAATGATTGTCTTCTAACAGCTTCCAACCCTTTTGCATCTCTTATTTCATATAAAGAAAGTGCTATAAGTACTTTAGTATTCGCATCTTTAACATTTGACATTTTGTCAATCAGCGCATCTACAGCTTCTCTAATTCTGTATTTACCAGCATAATAAATGCAGCTTCTGTTAAGTCCCTCATTATCTGATTTTATTCCAATTATAAGATTATTAATTGCATTTTCAGAAACAGGTGTAGTTACATGTTGTGCTTTGACTAAAGTAGATAACATTACTCCAGCTAAAAGCACCATCGTGATTAAATTAAAATGTCTCATCTCATACCTCCTTTTATATTTGAACCTGAATTAACTTACGGTTCAAAACTAGAAAAGGAGAATGTAAGCGTTGTCACCCAGTTGTAACGGGTTTGTAAAAAAATGTCATGGCAAAATCCCTGAAATCTGTCCGAAAACAGCGTTTTAAAGTCGGTTCTGAAAATATTGAAATCAGTCTACCAATTTGTAACCAACTCCGTGAACAGTGAGTATAATTTTAGGATTATTCGGATCCTTTTCAATTTTCTGACGCAGCTTTAATATAAAATTATCCACGGTCCTGGTTGTCGGGGATTCTTCATAACCCCATACTTCATTAAGCAGGTCGTCCCTGCTTAGGGTAGCGTTTCTTTTTTTCCACAGATATCGCAGTATTTCAAACTCCTTGTGCGACAGAGAGACCTCCTTACCGCCGGTGTTTGCAGTATAGGCAGTGAAATTAACATTCAGGTTCCCGATTTTTTCTACCAGGCCTTCCGAGGAAATTTTGTTTTCGCTTCTTCGCAGTATCGCCTTTATCCGGGCAAGCAATTCCCTTAAACTGAAAGGCTTTGTCACGTAATCATCGGCACCCAGTTCCAGCCCAAGCACTTTATCTATTTCCTCCCCTTTTGCGGTCAGGAGAATTATCGGAGTCTCAACTCCAATCTTCCTCGCGGTTTTGCAGACGTCAAACCCGGACATTTTAGGCATCATCACGTCGAGGATGATTAAATCGTAACTGTTCTTTTTTATTTGTCCGAGAGCTTCTTCACCGTCGGCGGCGCAATTGACTTCATAACCTTCGAATTCAAGATTATCCTGAAGTCCTTTACGCATATTTATTTCGTCTTCAGCGACAAGTATTTTTGTCATTTCAGATTCCCGATTATTTAAAATTTAATTTTTGTCTCCCCGTAATGGGAATTTCAACCTGAATAAACTTCCCTCCCCGGGTTCGCTTTCCAGTTCAACTATACCTTTATGAGCCTCAACGATATGTTTAACAATGCTAAGACCAAGACCGGTGCCTTTCACGTTGTGAACCAGCCCTGAGCCTACACGGAAAAATTTTTCATAAATCTTTTTCTGATCTTCCTTTGGGATGCCGATACCGTAATCTTTTACTTCGACGAAAGAGAAACCTTTTCCGAATCCGGTTCTTACTAATAACTTTTTATTTTTCATGCTGTACTTAACCGCATTATCAAGCAGATTCATGAATGCCTCAGAGACAGCTTCCTCGTCAAGTTTTTGCACGGGTATCGAATCATCTTTTTCAAGGATTGCCTCAAATCCATTTTGCGCCAGGTGAACCTTATAGGAGCTAAAAACATTTTCAACGATATCATTGAGAAAGGTGTCGACAAAGTTAAAATTTCTTTTACCCGCCTCAATTCTGGAAAAATTTAAAATCGAATTGACAATCCTGCTTAGCCGCGCGGTCTCCTGGCTTATTATGCCGTAATATTCCTGTTTCTTTTCTTCCGTCCTTACTCTTCCCATTTCAAGTGTTTCCGCGAACATACTTATCATTGAAAGAGGTGTTCTCAGTTCGTGCGAAACATTTGAAACGAAATCCGATTTCATCTGTGATATTTCAATTTCCTTTCTCACATTTCTGAAAACAATGTAGATTCCCAGCAGAAGAACAATAACGAGTAAAGCAATTAAAGCCAGGTTGGTAATCGCCCTTTGTTTCACCATTGAGTCTATTGTCTCTCCCTGCAGTAAAATTCCCAGGTTAAATCCCGGTAAAAGCCACATTGCTTTTCTTGTCCGTATTTTATCTACAGGAATCACTGGATCATTATCAAAACTGTAATTTTTTGAACCAGAAAGGATATAAATCAAAAACTCATTGCCGGAAATAGATTTTATTTTGGGCGATAAAATTTTATCAATAAATATTTCCGGTTTTACAAGCAGGATACAGAATTTGTCACGCAGTTTGTCACTATTAAAGGTGAAAAACAAAATCGCTTCCGATGCGTCGGCCTTAATAGGTTCCAGTTTCCTGAAACCGCTTTGTTGGTAAGATACCAGGCGGCTGATCATGCTTTTATTATTTATGATGAGAGAATCCACGGAACTGGTTCTGAAATTATCTCTTGATACATTCCCGAAGGCGCTCAAAATTATATATTTAGCGGCATCACCTAAAATGACCCCGTCAATTGAATTATTTTCACCAATAAATTTTTTAATGTTCTCATCAGCGCTGGCCGATGCAATTCCTTCTTCAATTTTTCCGGCCCAGCTCTCCATAATATCCTGCGAAAACTGGTTAACGGAAAATAAAATTGCATCAAGCTGACTCTCGTAAATTTTCTCAATTACCTTTTCATTGCTGTTTAGTGAAGTTAACTCAAACGAAATGAAGAGAAGTGCGGGAACAACAATAACTACAATTAGGATAACCCCGATTCTGCGCAGCCTGTTATTCATCTTAGCCTTTTAATTTAAATTATTCAGCACAATCAAAATATTGAAATTCGGCTAAATATCCTTTTATTAAATCCCGTGTAAGGAAAATATTTATTTCCTCTCAGGTAATAATAGCTTGGCAACAAGAGCGGTCCACCCGGTCTGGTGTGAAGCACCCAGGCCGCAACCGGAATCTCCGTGGAAATATTCGTTGAATAAAATATAATTATTAAAATGCCTGTCATTATTGAATTTCTCATTCCCTCCGTTGCAGGGCCGGTTTCCATTCTGATCGGGCATAAATAATTTTATTAATCTTTCTGTAAGCTTATCTGAAATATCTTTGAGAGTTAAATATTTTCCTGAACCGGTTGGATACTCAACCTTGAAATCATCTCCATAGTAATGATGAAATCTCTGAAGCGATTCAATTATTAAAAAATTCACCGGAAACCAGATGGGGCCCCTCCAGTTTGAATTTCCTCCGAATAACCCGGAATCGGATTCTCCGGGAACATATTTAACTGTAAATTCCTGTCCGTCCGCTTTAAATACATACGGATTTGCAAGATGATATTTCGATAATGCACGCACTCCAAATTCCGACAAAAATTCATTTTCATCAAGCATCCTACGCAGCAGGCATTTCATTCTGTGACCCGCGCAATAGAGATAGCAATCTTCCTTCACCTTTCCCTTTAATCTCCCAGTGTGATACCAGCCCTGCAAGATCCTTTCTATAATTCAAGAACCATTCTAACCTAGCGGCAAAGTCGGGACAGGCTTTCATAACTTCCGGATCAAGCACTTCCACAGCAAAAAGAGGAATCAGCCCGACGATTGAACGGACTTTAAGTTTTTCGTGACCGTCATCGGTAGTATGAAGAACATCATAATAAAATTCATCTCCTTCATCCCACATATTTATTCCTTCATCGCTTATCCTGAACATAGCGTTCGCGATATAAAGGAAATGTTCAAAAAATTTTGTTGCCATATCCTGGTAGATGGAATTATCCTTAGAAAGTTCGAGCGAAATCCTCATCATATTAAGACAATACATTGCCATCCAGGCCGTACCGTCCGCCTGTTCAATATGTGCCTCAGCAAAATCGGAACTGCGGTCAAAAACCCCAATGTTATCTAGTCCTAAGAAACCACCCTGAAAAATATTATGATTGTCGGCATCTTTCCTGTTAACCCACCAGGTAAAATTTAATGAGAAGCTTGTGGAAAACTGATTCGAGAAATTCAGTATCTCCTTTGCCATCCCTGTTTTTCTGATCAATTTTATAAACTCTCCAGGCAGCGTATGCATGAACCGGCGGATTTACGTCACTGAAATTCCATTCGTACGCGGGCAATTGGCCATTAGGCAGCATATACCATTCGCGGGTTAAATGTATTAACTGGTGCTTTGCGAATTCAGCGTCTATCATTGCAAGAGTAATACAATGGAAGGCAAGATCCCACGACGCATACCACGGATATTCCCACTTATCTGGCATAGAAATAATATCAAAATTATTCAGGTTTACCCATTCGGAATTTCTGCCGCTTTTTCTTTCAACGGGCGGTTCCGGCTGAGACGGATCACCGTTAAGCCATTGTGTTACATCATAATAATAGAACTGTTTATTCCACAGCATTCCGGCAAATGCCTGCCGCTGAATATTTAGGAGCTCTTTTTCTTTAATGTCTTTTTGTATGCCGGAATAAAATTTATCCGCTTCACTGATTCTATTTTCAAAAATTACTTCAAAGTTTTCAAACGGATCGTTACCCGGACTATTTGTCAATCTTAATTTTATAACTTCCGATTTACCCGCCTTAATTTTCAATTTGTAATTCAGTCCTGCCCTAGTGCCCTGCCTGGAGTTAATCGCGTTCTCATTCTTTTCGACTATAAAATCATTTATCCCGTCTTTGCAGAATTCCGAATTATTTTCAACATTAAATATTTTTTTGTTGTTCGTTTCATTTTCACAAAAATATATCCCGGGTTCTTTCTCATAGAATAATTTTAATTTACCCAGAATTTTATGATCAATATTTACATAATGTTTGTTTGTGCTTTTAAGAACCGGCTTATAATCATCGTACCCCCACTTCCAGGTATTACGGAACCACAGCTGGGGAATAACATTAAGTTCGGCGTCATCATTGGATCGATTGAATACTGTGGCTTTAATTAAAATATCCTCTAAATCCGCTTTGGCGTATTCGATAAAAATGTCAAAATATTTATCCTCATTAAATATTCCTGTATCAATCAATTCATATTCCGGTTTATCTCTGCCTCTGCCGGCATTTTCATTAATTAATTGATTATAAGGGAATTCTGACATGGGATATTTATAAAGCATTTTCATATAGGAATGAGTAGGAATATTATCGAGGTAGTAATAATATTCTTTTACATCTTCACCATGATTACCCTGGGGATTAGACAGGCCGAAGAATCTTTCCTTTATAAACGGATCTTTGCCATTCCAGAAAGCAAATGCGAAACAAAGCAGCTGCTGGTCATCACAAATTCCGCCGATGCCGTCCTCTCCCCACCTGTAGGCTCTGCTGCGGGCCTGTTCGTGTGTAAAGTAATTCCAGGCATCTCCACCGGGGCTGTAATCTTCCCTGACCGTCCCCCATTCTCTTTCAGATAAATACGGTCCCCATTTTTTCCAGTTTTTTTTATTACTTTTAAATTCCTGCAGCCTTTCACATTCAGTTGACATAAATCCTCCATTAGGAATTAGCCAGTATCATATCTTCCACAACACTATCCAAATTTTTTATATCGTTTACTATCCATTTTCTTTCGAGCAGATTACTTTTATTAACATCTTCCATAGTGTAATCATTTGGCACTGCAATGCAATTAGTTCCAGCTGAAACAGCCGCCTTTATTCCTGTAGGAGAGTCCTCAATTACAATACAATCTGATGGCTTTATTTTTAATTCCGAAAAGACGAGAGTATATATTTCCGGGTCGGGTTTACTCTTTTCAATTAAATCTCTCGTAGCTATAAAGTCAAATAAATTTCTGATGCCGAGAGTATCCAGCACTCTTGTAGCTTCATCGGAATGCGAGGTAGTTGCCAGGGCTGTTTTAAAATTACGGGACCTTACTTTTTTCAATAATGAAATGGCATAAGGGCATTCAACTTCCTTTAATATTCTCGATGTGGCTAAATAATTGTAATAATATTTCAGCCTGATCTGCACAAAAGCCCGCCACGGTTCAGCGACATTAAATTCCAGCATCCTATTTTCCGATTCTTCTGTAAGAGCAAATTCTTCCAATAAGGATTTGGCTACTTCTTCCCTCGACCGTCCCACCAGTTTTTTATATTCTTCAATTACATCGTGTTTTTTGATATTGCGCGGTTTCAGTTCCAATGCGGCCGTTGCATATGAATGGGCTTTAAGGATTTCAGTCTGTACAAGCGTTCCGTCAAGATCAAAGATAAATGCATTTATCATAATAAAGTTTTCGTCAATAATTCGAGACTTTTATTAATCTCTTTTCCAAGATTAAACCGGATAACTTTTCGCTTGTTATCGAGCAATGCCTGCCTGTCACCCAGTGACTGGGCGTTTTTCAAAGTCCCGAATGAAATAGAAGAATCGTCATCTCCAGCTTTATCAGGTATTGGCAAATCCTCCGGGATCCCGGAAACAAACTGGATAAAGAGCCCGTGGCCTGCATCTCCTTTATGAAGCTGACCGGTAGAATGAAGAAATCTCGGTCCATACCCAACCGTAGTAGCAACTTTATATTTCTTTTGAATAGCTGTCCTGAAATCCTGCAAAGATCTGGTGGTTTCTTCAGATGGTTTTACGTAAGCCTGGATCGAGACATAACTTCTTCCGTTAAAATCATCTTTGCCCGCATCAAAATTATCAAGAAAATTTTTCAAAGCATTTTCAAGTTTATCAGCTTTTATATCACCAAATACTGAAATTCCGTTTTGCTCAAGGGCAGGTTTTAATTCAGGAAGTTTCCCTTTTTCCTGGTATTCCTTCACCATTTTTTTTGCCAGAATTTTAGCAGATTCCACGTTCGGCTGATCAAATGGCTGTATCCCGATTATCTTTCCCGCAACCGGGATGGCAAACTCCCACCTGAAATACTCGGCTCCGAGTTCATAAAGATCATCCCAAATAATTTCCACGACCGGGTATCCGGCTTTTTCCAATTTATTTATTTTTTCTGAATCAGTGTTATCATCTTTAAGATGTATATAAACGAACATACGGTCCCTAGCATAAAACTCAGGAGATTCAACTGCTTCCCCATCCACCGGAAGAATTCCCTTGCCGTTTTTACCGGTGCTTTCAGCAATAAGCTGCTCAACCCACGCGCCGAAGTAAGAAATTTTTCCGGGTGTTATAAAAGTTACCTTATCTATCCCCTCATTGGCTAACTCTCCCAGAACAGTTCCCAGGTACGCGCCTGTATTGGCAGGATCATCCAGTTTAGTTTCATCGGCAATCCTGCCGGCGCGGTCAATAATTTTTTGAAGATCAACGCCTGCCAAAGCCGCAGGAACCATTCCGAAAAATGAAAGCGCGGAGTATCTACCGCCGATGTTGGGATCGTTACGAAATATTTTTCTGAATTTTAATTCCTCAGCTGTATCAATCAGCCCGCTTTTCGGATCTGTAATTGCAATGAAATGCTTGCCTGCATTTTCACTGCCGACTTTCTTTATTGCCGAATTATAGAAATGCTTCATGTAAGAAAATGTTTCAACTGTGCCTCCTGATTTAGTTGACACGATATAAAGCGTTTTGGCCGGATCAAGTATTTTATCATATTCTATAACAGCCCCGGGGTCTGTGCTGTCGAGAATATGAAGATCGAGATACCCTTCAACGGCTCCAAATATTTTGCTGAAAACTTCCGGTGCCATGCTGGATCCGCCCATGCCAAGTACTATTGCCGAGATAAACCCTTCGCCGCGTACCTGGTCAACAAGTTCATTAATTTCTTTTAGCGCCGCGCCGGTTACTTCTGGACTGTGAAGCCAGCCAAGCCTGTTTGTTATTTCTTCAGGCTTTTCGCCCCAGACCGTGAAATCATTTCTCCAGATTCTCTCACTAATTTTATCATTACAAATTTTCTCATAAGTATCATTTATTTTTTTTGTGTACTGTCCTGCTCTTTCAACAAATTCCGAGTTATTCATTTAAAACCTCCATATAAATTTCTCAACTAATTTTCACAATAATTTTGCGGCCTGCTCATCGAGATACCATTCATAAAGTCCGTCTACCGGGCACGCATGGGCTGCCGGGTATTTTTTGTAACCACTTTTCTTTTCAAGAATATTTTTTACTATTTCCGCTTTTTCACTCCCGGTGATCATAAAAATTACTCTTTTACTGTTCTTTATTACCTTTCCTGTCAGTGTAATTCTTTTCTGCCCCGTGGAAGGGTGTTCTGCAACGGCACACACTTTTTCTGCCTGGAATAATTCCAGTTTATTCGGGAAGATTGAGGCGGTGTGTCCATCCGGACCCATCCCGAGAATTATGATGTCAAATTCCGGCAGCCCGTTGCTGATAGTTAAAATGTTTTCGTCAATTTCCCGCGCGTACCTGTCGGCTTCCTTATCCGGTTGATTTTCACCAACTATCCTGTGAATATTTCTTTCCGGGATTTCAATTTTGTCAAGGAGATACTTTTTTGTCATTCCGTAGTTACTCTCTTCATCCGTCGGCAGCACGCATCTCTCGTCTCCCCAAAAAAAATTTATTTTTTCCCAGTCAATTTTTCCCGGGTACTCTTCACTTAGTACATTGAACAGAATCTTCGGAGTACTTCCGCCCGATAATGCAATGTTGATATTTGAGCCGTCAACAGGCCGTTCATCCATAATATTTTTTAATTCTGCGGCAAACGCCTCTGCCATTTCCAACGGGGTCTTGTATTTTTTTACATTTGGTTCCATCAATTCAATCTCAAATTTAGAAATCATTGTTTATAATTCGCAGTAGAGTCCGTCATCTGATAAATTCTTGCACGGGTATCTCCAGGTAATTCCCGGTTCCTCTATTAATGTGTCGGCGTGTTCCGGACCCCAGGTGCCCGCCGGGTATCCGTAAATTTTTATTTTTTTATTTTCTCTCCACGCATTGAGAACAGGCTGAACAAACTGCCAGCACGATTCCACAGCGTCGGCGCGCGCAAACAGGGTTGAATCACCAATCATACAGTCGTGTAGAAGTCTTTCATATGCCGGGGGCAATGGCTCTTCCTTTAAATCTGAATAATGAAAATCCATATTTACATTCTGAATATTGTAGCCCGAGCCGGGTGTTTTCATACCAAATTTTAAGAGTATTCCTTCATCAGGTTGTATTCTTATTACAAGCTGGTTGCAGGCTTCATTTACTGTTTTTCCTCTTCCGAATAACTGGTGCGGAGTAGGCTTAAAATGTATTACCACTTCGGTGACCCGGGTCGGTAATCTTTTGCCTGTACGAATGTAAAAAGGTACGCCACCCCAGCGCCAGTTATCTATGAATAATTTCATGGCTACAAAAGTTTCAGTCCGCGAATCTTTTTTTACGCCTTTCTCCTCCCTGTAGCCGGATACTTTCTCTCCTTTAATTGTCGACTCAGCGTATTGTCCGCGGATTACATTTTTTTCAACATCTTCGGGTTTCATCGGGCGCAATGACTGGAAAACTTTCAGAGTCTCGTTTCGTATTGCGTTTGATTCAAATGAAGCTGGCGGCTCCATGGCAATGACGCCGGTCACCTGTAAAAGATGATTTTGAATCATATCACGCAGCGCGCCTGAACCATCATAGTAACCGCCGCGATTTTCAACACCAATACTTTCTGAAGAAGTAATCTCAACGTGATGAACGTAATTTCTGTTCCAGAGTGGTTCAAAAATCCCGTTTGAGAACCGGGTTACAAGTATATTCTGTACAGTTTCCTTACCAAGGTAGTGATCTATCCTGTAAATCTGGTTTTCCTCGTAATGCTTTAACAATTTATTGTTAAGTTCTTTCGCTGTTTTAAGATCATAGCCGAACGGCTTTTCAATTATAATTCTTTTCCATCCTTTATCCTTCGACTGATCATTCATTCCGTGTCTAGCAAGATCTACAGGAATTACTCCATAAAGGCTTGGGGGTGTGGCCAGATAAAATGTGACATTGCCGCCGGTTTTTAAATTCTTTTCGAGTTCCTCAAGTTTTTTCTTTAATCCAGGATAATCACTATCATCTTTAAAATCCATTACACAGAAATACAATGAACCGATGAAGTTATCCACCAGATCTTTTTTTCTTTCTTTATCTTCCGAATATTCGTTTAATGCATCCCTCATTTTATTTCTGAATTCGCCGTCCGAGGTTTTTGTCCTGCCGGTTCCTATAATTGCAAAATTTTCCGGAAGCATATCCTGTTTTTTCAGTTCAAAAAGGGCTGGTATTAATTTTCGTTTTGTTAAATCACCAAGTGCCCCGAAGATTACAAGTATATGATTTTCCGCTCTTTTCATTCAATCTCCATAATTATTTGCATATTTATAATTGCTGGTTACGAACCTATTACAGGTTAATCTTCCTTCTTAACAGCATGTCCGCCAAACTGATTTCTTAGAGCCGCTAACATTTTCATTGCGAAAGATTCATCCTGACGTGATCTGAACCTGTTAAAAAGCGAAGCCGTAATAACATGAGCGGGAACATCAAATTCCATTGCTGCGTCTACTGACCATCTTCCCTCACCACTATCATCAACATAATCTTTTATTTTAGATAACTTCGGATCATCTTTAAGCGCCAGGCCCGCGAGTTCAAGAAGCCACGATCTTATTACACTTCCGTATCTCCATACTTCTGAAACAGCTTTCAGATCGATATCGAAAGGAGATTTTTCCATTATTTCAAAGCCTTCTGCGTATGACTGCATCATTCCATATTCAATTCCGTTATGCACCATTTTAACAAAATGACCTGAGCCTGGTTTACCGCAATATTGATATCCGTTTTCAGGAGCAAGTGTTTTAAAAACAGGTTCACAATAATCGCAGGCAGATTTTTCTCCACCGTACATTAAACAGTAACCTTCCTTTAACCCCCAAACTCCT
This sequence comes from uncultured Bacteroidota bacterium, assembly GCA_963748105.1. Lineage (GTDB taxonomy): Bacteria > Bacteroidota > Ignavibacteria > Ignavibacteriales > Ignavibacteriaceae > JAKAGZ01. The sequence goes on from CAVVHP010000014.1 coordinate 70,325, forward strand.
CCGCTTGTTCCGCAGTCAATGTAATAAACACCTTTCTCATAGGTTTTCTTGCCTCTTTCCATACTTGTTTTATAAAATGAATTTCCCCCATCAATAATGATATCATCTTTTTTCAATAGCGGAAGAAGCGCGTCAATATTTTTATCCACCGCGTCCCCAGAAGGTACCATCAACCAGACTATTTTTCTTTCCGGCAATTTGCTCACAAGATCTTTTAGAGAATCCGAACCAACAGCACCATTTTTTACTGCTTCATCAATTTCTTTCTGAGTTAAATTGTAGACTACAACTTCATGTCCGTCATTCATTAATCTCTGCACCATATTACCACCCATTTTACCGAGTCCTATAAATCCGATTTTCATATTATCCTCTCAATTAATAAATATTTAACATTTTTGAATTTCCATTCAGGATTTTATTATATAAAACATTTTATTACCCTTAAAGTTCAAAATTTATCTCTATCTCATTATAATCAAAATAATTAAAGGAATTATTATAAATGAGTTAAAAGATATAAATTATGGATGAGCCGTATTATCGTGCTTTTTACAGTCAAGGCAGATGACTTCCCGGTCACTCGGACCACAAAGACCCCTTAAAAACTTGCAATTTTCACATTTTATCTTATTTTAAGAAGATATTCACTATTACGAAAAATCTTCTAAAAAATCGTGTCTCCCCAACAGATTAGTAGAAAATATCGAAATCTCTTCAAAAAATTATCCGGTATTTGACTTAATGCATTCAAATAATTTTAGCCATTATATTTTTTGTAGTTGTTTATTCGGTTATAGAAAAGTGGTACATCACAAATTTTAAGATTTAAAACGGAGAAAGAATGTTAACGATTAATAAGATAGAAAACGAAACAGAACTTGAGAAAGAATTATCCAGAGAAAAATTTGTAGATTTCCTTTACACCCACCTGGATAAGTTTGGAGATTCAAAACAAGCTATTTCAAAATGTATCGACTTTGCCTTCGGCAAAAACGGTGGACTGGGCGGCTTCTTGCTGGCGGCCTACTGGGACGGCGAACTATGCGGTGAATTAATTATGAATAAAACCGGGATGTCCGAATTTATCCCTGAAAACATTCTTGTTTATATCGCAGTCAACAGCAAATTCAGAAATAAGGGAATCGGCAGACAAATAGCGGAAAGAGGAATTCAGGAAGCCGAAGGTGATGTGAAACTTCACGTTGAATACGAAAACCCGGCCAAAAGATTGTATGAAAGAATCGGTTTTACAACAAAGTATGCAGAGATGAGATACAAAAAGGGGAAATAATAATGGCAACCTTAACTATTGATACGGGAAGGATTATTGAGAACATTCAAAAACTCAACAGCTATCTTTCTCAGAATAATATCCAATGGACGCTTGTTACAAAAATGTTATGCGGACACAAAAGTTCGCTGGAAAAAATACTTCCGCACGAATGCCTGAAAGATCTCCATTCAATTGGTGATTCCAGGATTTCTAACCTGAGAATAATTAAAGAGATCAGACCCGATATTGTAACGATGTATATAAAACCACCTGCTCTCAACCAGGTAAAAAATGTAATCAAATATGCCGACATATCCCTTAATTCTTCATTCAGTACAATAGAGGCACTGGACCGGGAAGCCGAAAGCCAGAGAAAGAAACACAGAATTATTGTAATGATTGAGATGGGAGAATTGCGGGAAGGAGTTGTAAGAGATGATATCCTGAATTTTTATGAAAGAATTTTCAGACTTAAAAATATTGAAACCATCGGTATCGGAACAAACCTGGGATGCATGTACGGGGTTGAACCTACTTATGATAAATTAATTCAGCTCAGCCTCTACACACATTTAATCGAAGCACGTTTTAATAAAAAACTTGAACTAGTCTCGGGAGGTACTTCCATTACCTTGCCTCTAATATCAAAAGGCAAAATTCCGAAAGGTGTTAATCATTTCAGAATTGGAGAGGCAGCACTGCTTGGAGTTTCACCCCTGAATAATAAGAAATTCAGGAACCTTTCCACATCTACTATTGAATTCAGGGCAGAAATTCTGGAACTGAATAAAAAGGAAATTCAGCCTGACGGAGTAATAGGCGAAGGAAATGTCGGGCACACTTCGGACCTGGAATTTGATAATGGGATTAAAGAAACTTACAGGAGTATCGTTGATTTCGGCCAGCTGGATGTTGATGTTAATGATCTTCGTACAAAAGATAAAAAGCTGCAGCTGGTAGGGACTACTTCAGATATGACAGTTTACGACCTGGGTATTGATAAAGGGAAATATAAAGTCGGCGGACAAATTCATTTTATGCCTAATTACACTTCAATTGCCCGGCTTATGAACTCTCATTACATTACAAAAAAAATCAATTAGTCTACTTAAAAACAAACATTAAAAGAGTATGCATTTTATTGATCTTTTTGAGTTTTTCATTTACATGGCCGTAATGCTCGGCATAGGGTTCTTTTTCCTGAAAAAAAATAAAGATGCCGAAGATTATTTTGTCGGCGGAAGAAGCATGGGCAGCATTCACGTTGGCTTATCCGTAGTTGCAACCGATGTCGGCGGAGGTTTTTCAATCGGGCTCGGCGGACTTGGATTTGTAATGGGACTTTCCGGCTCCTGGATGCTTTTTACAGGACTTATCGGTGCATGGGTCAGCGCGGTGTTTTTAATTCCGCGCGTCAGCCGAATGAAAAATTTCAAAGAACTGTACACCTTCCCGCAGATATTCGAGCATTTTTACAATAATAAAGTCGCCTTAATTGCCGGAATAATTTCAGCCATCGGGTATATAGGCTTTACGAGTTCACAAATTCTTGCCGGGGCAAAACTGGCTTCCGCTTCTTTTGTGGACCTAGACATGGAAACGGCCTTATTAATAATGGGAATAATCGTAATTGTTTATACTTCTCTCGGCGGAATTAAAGCTGTTATTTATACCGATACAGTTCAGTGGATCGTACTAATGGCGGGGCTTATATTTATCGGGCTACCGCTCGGATATTCTGCGATAGGCGGATACAATGCATTGCAGCAGGAAGTTTCAAAAGATCTTTTATCATTTACAAACGTGAGCTGGCAGACACTTGTAAACTGGGGTGTAACAATTATCCCGATCTGGTTTGTGGGTATGACTCTTTACCAGAGAATTTATGCCTGCCGCGATGAAAAAACGGCAAAGAAAGCGTGGTTTATTGCCGGACTTTTTGAATGGCCCGTTATGGCGATGATGGGAGTACTGCTGGGATTATTCAGCAGGGTTGCTGCGGACCAGGGTATGTTCGCATATCTTGGTTTTCCCACAATGGCCGGCCTCGATCCGGAAAAGGGATTACCTATGTTACTCAGAACTGTAATGCCTGTTGGTTTAATGGGATTGATGATGTCGGCGTATTTTTCGGCAATTATGTCTACAGCCGACAGTTGTCTAATGGCTGCATCAGGAAATGTTGCCACGGATATTCTAGACAGGTTTTTCTCTTTCAGTTCAAATGAAAAAAGACTTTTAAAGATATCTCAGTGGCTTACTTTAATACTCGGATTATTCTCTTTGTGGCTTGCAAGCAGTATGCAAAATGTTCTTCAGCTTATGCTTTATTCTTATGCATTCATGGTATCAGGACTTTTTGTTCCGGTTATAGGGGCGTTTTTCTGGAGACGAAGCAGTTCAGTTGCAGCAATGTGGGCAATGCTGCTTGGAGGCGGAACAACTATCACCTTAATTCTCATAAACACAAAACTTCCGCTTGGGCTCGATCCAAACATTTTCGGAATCACTGCTTCTGCATTGACTTTTGTTCTGCTAACCTTCTTATTTCCCAATAAAGAATATTTAGAAAATGTCGGAGCGGCCAAAGGATAAAAATTTATGAATAATAAGGTTAATGTTCCTTTAAATGATTTAGTAAAACTCAGAAAAGAGATACATAAAAACCCCGAACTGGCCGGAAATGAAAAAGACACTTCAAAAAGAATAATAACGTTTGCTAAAAAGTTTAAACCTGATAAGATTATTTCCAGTATCGGGGGAAACGGGCTTGCGGTAATTTTTAAAGGGTCAAACAGGGGTCCAACCGTTCTTATCCGCTGCGAACTTGACGCGCTTCCTATTACAGAAATTAATAAGTTCAAATACAAATCTGTAAACAAGAATGCTTCGCATAAATGCGGACACGACGGGCATATGACCATTGTCTCCGGGCTGATTCCCCAGCTTTCTAAAAACAGGATTAAAAAAGGAAGAGTAATTCTTCTTTATCAGCCGGCCGAAGAAACCGGCGAAGGCGCTGAATGGATATTAAAGGATAAAAAATTTCAATCAATAAAACCAGATTTTGTTTTCGCGCTTCATAATCTTCCCGGTTTTGAAAAAGGTAAAATAATAATCCGTGAAAAAGAATTTGCGGCGGCTTCAAAGGGAATGATTATAAAACTTATCGGGAAAACCTCGCACGCCGCAGAACCGGAAAGAGGAATAAACCCGGCGCTGGCTGTTTCAGAGGTTATTTCTGTACTGACTACTCTTCCTGAAAACATTAAATCTGTAAAAGATTTTTCCCTTGTTACAATTATTCATACAAAAATTGGTGAGCGCGCTTTCGGCACTTCACCCGGTTATGCCGAAGTGATGGCAACTCTCAGGTCATTTAAAAACGAAGATATGAGTTTACTCACCAGAACAGCAGTGGATACTGTACAGAAAATTTCAAAAAAGTACAGATTAAAAACTGAGATAAGTTTTACCGAAGAGTTTCCCGCAACGGTAAATGATAAAGACTGTGTCCGGCTCGTGAAAGAATCAGCAAAAAAGAACGCACTTAAAGTTCAAAAAATCAAAACTCCTTTCCGTTGGTCGGAGGATTTTGGACATTTTACAAATCATTTTCAGGGCGCATTATTCGGGCTAGGATCAGGGAAGAAACAACCCGCTCTTCACAACCCGGATTTTGATTTTCCGGATGAAATAATTGAACCGGGTATAAAAGTATTTTATTCATTGATAGAAAAAATTCTAAATTAAATTATGTTCAGTTCATCAGTAATAGAAATCAGTAAAACAGCACTTCAGAATAACCTGAATTTATTAAGAAAAATTCTGGGTAAAAAAGTAACAATTTCTTCTGTTATTAAAGGCAATGCTTACGGGCACAATATAGAAGCCTTTGTACCAATTGCAGAGGACTGCGGCCAGGAGCATTTTTCCGTGTATAGCGCAGACGAAGCTCTTAGAGTAAAAGACATTTCAAGTAATGGCCCATCAATAATGATTATGGGAATGATTGATAATGCAGAATTGGAATGGGCCATTGAAAATGATATTGAATTCTTTGTATTTGATTTAGACAGACTAGATGCAGCAATTAAGCAATCAATAAAAATAGGAAAGCCGGCAAAGGTTCACATTGAAATTGAAACCGGTATGAATAGGACAGGCTTTAATAGTAAACAGCTTGAAGTGGTTTTAGAAAAACTTAAACTCAATTACGATGCACTATCATTTGAGGGATTGTGTACACACTACGCGGGAGCAGAAAGCATAGCAAATTATCTGCGAATAAAAGATCAAATCAAATCTTTTAGTAAAACTTATAAGTGGTTTCACGAACAGGGTATTGTACCAAAAATATGTCACACTGCCTGTTCTGCTGCTGCAATACGCTATCCCAAAACCAGGATGAATTTGGTCAGAATCGGGATAATGCAATATGGTTATTGGCCTAGTGATGAAACGCTGATAAATTTCCTGAGCAAAAAAAAGGATAAAACCGATCCTCTTGATAGGGTGATTACGTGGAAAACAAAGGTAATGGACACAAAAGAAGTCAACACCGGTGAATTCATAGGTTACGGAACAACCTACCTAGCTCATAAAAACTTAAAAATCGCAACTATACCCGTTGGCTATGCACATGGTTTCAGCAGATCTCTAAGCAACACCGGGCGTGTTTTAATCCACGGTAAAAGAGTCGGAGTTGTGGGAATTGTAAACATGAACCTAATGACGGTTGATGTAACGGACATACCGGAGACAAAAAAAGGCGATGAAGTCGTGCTGATCGGAACCCAAGGCGATCTGTCACTTTCCGTTGCATCATTCAGCGAACTAAGTAACCAGTTAAATTATGAATTGTTAACCCGTTTGCCGAACGACATACCCAGGGTTATTACTAATTGATTAATTTAATCTGCGCTTTTGCCTATCTTTAAATATTAAAACTTATAATTTAAAGCAATAATAATTCAGAGAATCTGAACCTGTCATATCGATACCGGTTTTGCCTGATTTGAAATGACAAGTAAATAATATGAAGAATAAAATAGAACAGGCGAGAGCCATTTTAAAAAAATACTACGGGTACGATTCATTTCGAGAAAGCCAGCAGGAAGTAATTGCAAGGCTTATGAACGATGAGGAACATTGTTTGTTACTAATGCCGACCGGTGGAGGAAAATCAATTTGCTACCAAGTACCCTCACAGATTTTCGAAGGAGGTACACTCGTAATCAGCCCACTAATCGCTTTAATGCAGGACCAGGTGGATGCACTCCGCAAAAAGGGCATAGATGCAACCTTCATCAATTCGACCATTTCTAAAAGAGACCGTGAGAGCAGGCTGGAGGATTTTGTATCGGGTAAGTTTAAATTACTTTATGTAACACCGGAAAGATTCAGGAAACCGGAGTTTGTTGAAAAAATAAAATCCGCAAATATCTCTTTGTTTGCTGTTGATGAAGCTCATTGCGTTTCAGAATGGGGACACGATTTTCGTCCAGATTATTCCCGCCTCGGTGAATTCAGGGAAATGATTGGTTACCCGCTTACAATAGCACTCACAGCAACCGCAACGGCGGAAGTACAAAAAGACATAGTCGAAAAACTTCATCTCGACCCGGTAAATGTAAAAACATTTCATACCGGCATCCATAGACCCAACCTGCGGCTTGAAGCTGTGGAAGTCTTTGATGAAAAAGAAAAATTTGAGGCAATAAAAAAAATACTCGATAAATATTCAGGTCCCGGAATCATATATTTTTCTTTAATTCAAACGCTAAATAAATTTTCTGAAAAGCTTAATGACAAAGGTTACAAACACGTAGTTTATCACGGTAAGCTTAATCCTCAGCAAAGGAAGAAAATTCAGAGAAGTTTTTTAAGCGGCAAAGATAATTTAATACTAGCGACAAATGCTTTCGGTATGGGCATTGACAAACCGGATATTCGATTTATTCTTCACGCCGAAGTTCCATCATCGATAGAATCATACTACCAGGAAATAGGGAGAGCAGGCAGAGATGGAAAAGATTCTATTTGCCAGCTGATTTATAACCAGGAAGATCTTTACACCCAGATGGAATTTATAAAATGGGCAAATCCTGATGCTGATTTTTATTCAAGACTTTATGATAATTTGAAAGGAAGCCTGACACAGGTAAATTCCTATGGTGTTGATTATTTGCGCGAGCAACTTAGTTTCAAAGACAAAAATGATTTCAGAGTTGAAACCGCTCTTGGAATGCTCGACAGATATAGTGTAACAGAAGGCTCCCTTGAAACAAAAAATTTAGAAATAGTGTCTGAATTGCCGGACATTCTTCAAGATGAAGATTTTTTGAATGAAAAAAAGATGAGCGATAATAAAAAACTTTTATCTGTCGTACAGTATTTTCGGGGTGAAGAATGCAGAAGGGTCTATGTTTCTGAATACTTCGGATTCCACGATGAAAAACGGTGTGGTAATTGCGATAACTGCGCTATAAACGGGGTTGAATAAAATGTATAAGGATTTATTCCAGGCCGATGAACTCGGAGAGTTTATGAAGTCAAATTCTGCTGCGCTAATATATTATTCAACACCAGAATGCAATGTTTGCAAAGTTCTTAAACCAAAGACACTTGAATTCATAAATAAAAATTTTCCCTTGATTAAACCGGCTTATGTCGATTGTGAAAAGTCGAAAGAACTGGCTGCACAAAACAGCGTATTCACTGTCCCAGTTATTATTGTTTATTTTGAAGGCAAAGAATTTGTTCGGAAAACCAGAAACTTTAACTTTTCCGAACTTTACGAAGAATTAAATCGTACTTATTCACTTCTTTTTTCAGCCTGATACAGGCTTGCCCCGTAATTCATCACATTTAAGTTTAACCGGAAAATTATTATTTCTATTTTTTAAATTAAAATTACAATTAACAACCCGGGATAAAAATGAAAAGAACTATTTTATTATTTTCGGCCTTTATTATTCTGATTGCTCTCACAGGCTGTAAAATGGAAGACTCACCACAATCAAACGGTAACGAGGTAAAGATGTTAAAGGACAAAATAGCACAATTTGCTCCGACTGAAATGAAATACGATAAAAGTCTCCTGAACGAAAGAGAACAAATGGTCGTAAAAAAATTATACGATGCATCACTGATGATGGATTCTATTTACCTTGACCAGGTTTATTCAAAGAATGGTGAGATAGCAGCAAAATTGAAAAACTCAGATTCTGAAATAGACAAGTTGAAATTACAATATTTCAATATTATGGGCGGACCATTCGACAGGCTCCTGGATGAAAAACCGTTTATAGGAACAGAGGAAAAACCCGCCGGCGCAAATTATTACCCATCCAACATGACAAAAGAAGAATTTAACAACTGGATAAAAGAACACCCCCAGGATGAAAAAAGTTTTACCTCAACGGTCACTGTAATCAGAAAAAAAGACGGCAAAATGGTAGCAATTCCTTACAATGAATACTATAAACACTACCTTACAAAAGCGGCTGAATTACTGAAAGAAGCTGCCGGGTATACAGACAATCCATCTTTAAAGAAATATTTAACTCTCCGTGCAAAAGCATTTGAAACAAACGATTATTTTGATTCTGATATGGCGTGGATGGATTTGAAGGACAACAAAATAGAAGTTGTGATCGGACCATACGAAGTTTACGAAGATGCGATGTTCAATTACAAAGCTGCATTTGAGAGCTTTTTGACAATTAAAGACCCGGTAGAAAGCAAAAAACTTAAAATATTTGCCCACTACCTTAAAGACATAGAAAATCATTTACCTTTACCGGAGAAATATAAAAACACAAAACGCGGTTCCGAGTCTCCTATAGTTGTCGCTAATGAAGTATACGCCGGCGGCGAGGCTCATTACGGGGTTCAGACCCTGGCATTTAACCTGCCGAATGATGAAAGAGCGCGCACAGCAAAGGGCTCTAAAAAAGTAATGCTCAAAAATGTTCACGAAGCAAAATTCGAGCAACTTCTGAAACCAATCGCAGATATCGTTCTTCACAAAGACCAGCTGAAGTATCTTACGTTTGAAGCGTTCTTCAGCCACACCCTGATGCACGAAATGTCGCACGGCGTAGGACCCGGCATCATTATGGTAAACGGTAAAAAGACAACTGTACAGAAAGAATTGAAGGAGACTTACTCAACCCTTGAGGAATGCAAGGCTGACATTCTTGGAATGTACAACAACATTTTTATGATAAACAAAAAGGTTTACCCGAAGGAATTTGAGCAGCAGACATATGTAACATTCCTGGCAGGAATTTTCAGATCAATCAGATTTGGAATAAACGAGGCTCACGGCGGTGGTAACGCGATTATATATAATTACCTGCTTGAAAAAGGTGGCTATGTATATGATGCAAAGACAAAAAAAGTCAGCGTTAACTTTGATAAAATCTATCCTTCGTTGAAGGAACTTGCGAATAAAGTTTTGATTATACAGGCTACGGGTAATTATGATGAAGCTAAAGCATTCATAGCAAAGTACGCAGTTATGTCACCTTCTATGGAAACACTCAGAGAAGAATTAACAAATCTTCCGGTAGATATAAAACCTGTCTTCCAGATTGAAGAAGATATGAGTAAGTAAAAAACTTTAAAAATTAAAAAGCTGCCGCATTTACTACGGCAGCTTTTTGTTTTTAAACACTGTGTTTTATTCTTCCTTAGTACGCAGCTCTAATTTTTTTATAAATTCCTTTCCGCCAACAAAAAAGACTACCACAGTAATCAATCCCAGTGTAATAATAATTGTTGAAAACCCAATTATGACAATCTGCTGTGCTATCTCAAGTTCCACTAGCGCCATAGCAGAAAAGAAAAGTAATATAACCGCTTTTGTAAATTTCGCAATTAATGCAGATCTTGGAATTTGTTCGCGGGAAAGAGACTTATGGATAGAGTTTGAGGTCCATGAGGCAATTAACCAACCAAGCGACATAATTACCAGAGAGATTACGATTCTCGGCAAGTAAAAAATGGCGCCTTCAAGTACCTTTGAAAAGATTACAAGCTTCCACGCATTCAGCGCATCATTAAAAAAGATTATGAAAATAATGAAGAAGAAAATATTCCCGAGATAATTATAAAAACCATAACGAATATCGGCTTTGGCGAATGCTTTTCCCCAACGGAACCCTGTAAGGAATTTTTCAAGTCTCAGAATAACCGCAAGTTGAATAATAACCCTCTTAACAAACCAGCCAAGCAGCCAGCCTACTAAAACCAGCAGAATTCCCGCAAACAGATTCGGTAAATAATTAATAATATTCTGGCCGGCTCCACCGAATACTTCCTGTAATTTATCACCCATTACTCACCTTCCTTTTTTAAGGGTTTTAATAGTGTTGTCCAGAATGATGGTCTTTCTTCATACTCTTTTACCCAGATAACAGGACATTTAACCTGTTCTGTAATTTCCTGTGCGAGTGATTTCTTGACCATTAGTTCCAGAAAATCGCCCGATCGTCCGCCCATTATTACAAGATCGGAATCCTTCGCATTTTTTACAATTCCGTGAAGTACATCTCTCTCAATAATTGATTTAACTTTTGCATTGAGTGAATTTTCTTTTATTATTTCATCAATTTCAGCCAGCCTCTTTTCTCTTTCATATTCAGTCGAACCCGGATCAAAGACTATCAGAATTTCAAGTTCGGCATTAAAGAAATCCATGAAAGCAGGTGCTATTTCAGTCGCCAGTCTCGTATGCGCATCTGAAGAAAACGGGATTAGTATTTTCTTTACTTTGCCATCTTTTAAATCACCGTGCAATATTGCTACTTCGCTTGGAGCTTTCTGCAACACAGTATCAACAAGTGATGAAAATACGCGCTGGAAGAAATCAGGATTCTTTTGTCTTCCCGTAACTATAAAATTACAATTTTCTTCAATTGCCGTATCAACAATTCCCTGCGAAATCCTGTGAGAAACCTTCACCATCGATCTGGTTTTAATACCACTGCCGGCAGCATATTCCCCGGCCTTATCAAGTAGTTTTGTATAATCACTCTGATCGGCGAGTGCAGAAACCAGTTTCTGTCCCTCTCCTACTTCTATAACATTAAGGAAAATCATTTCACCATTATGTTTCTTTGCAATTGCCTGTGCAATATTTGTCAGGCTTTTCACAGTTTTTTTGTTTGCCAGGCAGACAAGTATGCTGTATTCTTTTTTCTCAATTCTCTCGAGCGCTTTCACCTTTCTTACATGCTCAACTTCCCTGCTTGCCGCATACGATTTGTAAACCACCAGTCCAATTGCAACCCATATAATAGTCACAATCCAGGCAGTAAGGCTATATTCAAGCATATAAAAAGACAGGAAGAGAAGCAGAGCAATTCCCACGATTGACAAGTAGGGGAAAAACGGTACAAAAAATCCCCTGTCCAGATCCGGTCTTTTTTTCCGAAGATTAATCATTGCAAGGTTAACCTGAAGGAACAATAGCAGAAACATAATATCGGCAGCACTTGCTACATCTTCTATAGGTAATGAAACTGCCATTCCCACAACAATTACCAGTGCGCCAACTATACCCCAATGAGGTGTAAAATTCTTTGGATGAACTTTACTAAAAAATGTAGGAAAGTTTCTGTCGCGTCCCATTGCAAAGGCGACTCTTGAGGAAGAATAAATAGTTGCATTAAGAGCAGACATAGTTGAAATCAACCCGCCGACGAGAATCATAATTCCCCCGCCTACAAAAAAGTGCCGGGCTACATCGACAAGCGCAATTTCTTTTTGTGATGCCAGATAATCCCATGGTGTCATGTTTCCCGGGTTAACAGAACCAATAGCTGTTACAGCAACCATTAAATAAATCGGGACAACAATTATCAGGGAAAGAAAAACAGCCCGCGGAATATTTTTTTTAGGATTTTTAATTTCCTCTGAGCTTTGCGCGATAACTTCAAATCCCTGGAATGCGATGAAGGTCAATCCCATCGCTTTAAAAACCCCGCCCCAACCGTTAGGCATAAACGGACTGAATGTTGTCATCCAGTCGCCTTTTCTTAAAATCAATTCTAAACCAAAACCGACAAAGATTAATAGAATTACAATTTTTGCAATAGTAACAAAATTGCCGATCTTTCCGGTTTCAGAAGCACCGCGAAAATTTATATAACCAAATAAAAGTGCAGCACCTGCGGCAAGAATTTTCTGCGGTGAGAAAAATCCCCAGTGAGGAATAATAACTCCAAATTCGCTAAACACGTGCTCAAAATATGCGCCGAAACCGAGTGCGTATAAGCTGCAGGCAACCGCGTGTGCAAACCAGCTCATCCACCCCGAAAGAAACCCGTTCCATTTCGGAAGACCTTCTTTTACCCAGAGATAGCCGCCGCCCGCATCGTGATAACAAGAACCGAGTTCAGCGTATGACATCGCGGTAAAAAGAGCCACAATTCCGTTCAGTAAAAATGTAATCAGTAATGCGGGACCGGCAACACCTGCGGCAATTCCAATCAAGACAAAAATGCCGGCGCCTATCATTGCCCCAACTCCGATAAGCGTAGCGTCCATTAGCGTCATTTCACGGCTGAGACGGACTTCTGTGTCAAATTTTTTCATAAAAACCTGTATTTGTGGAAAACCTGGTTTTATATCGGAAAAATTTATGTTAATTCGAGCTTAAGCGCAATAAGAATCTTTTCCTTTACTTTTTAGGATTTAGACCAATGTTTTTAAATTTGATTAAGCACCTATAAATACCGATTTTAGTTGTCTATATAATTGTTTTTTTTGCGAGATTAGTTAATAAGCATGTTTGTTTTTATAAATATAAGAAATAAGAGTAAAGACGGAGGTTCTATTATGTCCAATGCATATTTTAAGGTACCATCCCCGATTAATGAACCGGTACTTTCCTACGCCCCGAACAGTCCTGAAAAGGCTGAGATAAAGAAAAAGCTAAAAGAGATGCAATCAAATAAAATTGAGATCCCTCTGATCATAGGTGGAAAAGAAATTAAAACAGGTGATCTTGCAGAAATTAGAGTACCTCATAATCACAAAAAAGTTTTAGGCAAATACCACAAAGCCGGAACAAAAGAAGTTAATATGGCAATAAAAGCCGCGCTTGAAGCACGCAAAAAATGGGCAGAAATGCCGTGGGAACATCGTGCAGCAATTTTTCAAAAAGCTGCGGATCTTCTTGCCGGTTCATGGAGATCAACAATTAACGCCGCAACAATGCTTGGACAATCAAAAACCGTTTACCAGGCAGAAATTGATTCGGCCTGCGAGCTTATTGATTTCTATAGATTCAATACACACTATATGGCTCAATTAATGTCAGAACAACCATATTCACCCAAAGGGATGTGGAACCGTTCAGAATACAGACCGCTTGAAGGTTTTGTTTTTGCGGTAACTCCTTTCAACTTTACATCAATTGCAGGCAATCTACCTACAGCTCCCGCAATGGTTGGAAATGTTGCTTTATGGAAACCAGCTTCAAGCGCTGTTTACTCAGCATATTTCTTAATGAAATTATTTATGGAAGCAGGACTGCCGGCAGGAGTTATTAATTTTGTCCCTGGTTCAGGCGCACAGGTTGGTGATCCTGTTTTGAACAGCCCGGATCTTGCAGGTATTCACTTTACCGGTTCGACTGCTGTATTCCAGGGAATGTGGAAAACAGTTGGTGAAAATATTCACAAAGCAAAATACTATCCACGCATTGTTGGAGAGACTGGCGGAAAGGATTTTATCTTTGCCCACAATACTGCCGATGTTGATGCATTGGCTATTGCTGCATTAAGAGGTGCTTTCGAATACCAAGGACAGAAATGTTCAGCTGCTTCAAGAATGTATGTTCCGAAATCAATCTGGCCTGCATTTAAGAAAAAATACGTAGCCGAAGTTAAGAAAATCAAGATGGGTGATCCGGAAGACTTTACTAACTTTATGACTGCTGTTATAGATAAGGCCGCATTCAAGAGCATTACCGAATATATAGACTACGCTAAAAAAGCCAAGGATGCCGAATTCATTACCGGCGGGAAATACGATAGCACAAAAGGTTACTTTATTGAACCAACTACCATCGTAACATCCAACCCGAAATTTAAGACAATGGAAGAGGAAATTTTCGGACCGGTGCTTACAATTTATGTTTATGATGACGACAAATTTGATGAAGCACTTGACTTGTGCGATACAACTTCACCATACGCTTTAACAGGTGCAATCTGGTCACAGGACAGGGAAATCTTAATTAAGATGTCGAACAAGCTCAGGAACGCAGCTGGTAACTTCTATATTAATGACAAACCGACAGCAGCGGTTGTAGGCCAGCAGCCATTCGGTGGCGGAAGAGCTTCGGGCACAAACGACAAAGCCGGAAGCGCAATGAACATTCTGCGCTGGATGACGGCAAGATCAATTAAAGAAACATTTGATCCGCCTAAAGACTGGAAATATCCGTTTATGGGAGCAAAATAATCAGTTATTTAGCTCGTTTTTCGAGAAGATCAGTTCTTAATAAAGGGCTGATCTTTTTTTATGCCCCGGCTCACCCACCTTTTTTTACTACAAAAATTTTATTGTGTTATGATAGAGAAATCATCTATCTTTGCCCACCACAAATGAGATGATGAATGAAACAACGCATAGCAAGACTTAGCGCCCTGACAATATTAATATTTGCAGTTTGTGTTACTGCATTCACAACTGCCCAGAATCGTACATCTAATGAAGTCCCGGTAGTTATTTCCGGGGATACGCTTTTCTTCGTAAAAACGAATATCGGTCCATTCACGGCAGAACAGAGAGTTACTGAAATAATACGGAAAATAAATTCTATTATTAAAAACGATGGAAATGCCGATTCTATTAAAACTGAAGATTATTCCGGCTACACAAATATAATTCTTAACAAGAGAATCATTCTATCGATAACAGATGCTGATGCGGAACTGGCTGGGAGAAAAAGAGCGGATCTCAGCAAAGAACTATTAACAATATTAAAAGAAAAAATAAATACTGAAGGAGAGCATTATAGCAGCAAATCATTAATAATTAATGGAGCTATCACTTTAGGACTTTTAATTTTACTGGGTTTAATTCTCTGGCTGCTTACAAAAATATTCCCTCGCGCTTATGCCTTTATTGAAAGCCTGGAAGGTAAAATATTCCGGTCAATAAAATTCAGAGATCTTGAGATTATAAGTGCGGAAAATATTTCCTCTTTTTTTATAATCCTGTTTAAAGGAATACGGTTATTTATTTCACTTCTTTTATTCTATGCTTTAATAGTTTATGTTTTTGGCTTATTCCCGTGGACCAAAGATATAAACATACGACCTCTACTTAGAGGTTCTATATTATCAATTGCATTGATCATTTCAACGTATGTGATTCTTAAGTCCGTTTACGCTTCTTTAAAAGCAATCAGTAATAAAAGCAATAGCTGGAAAGGCTCGCTTATAAAATCTGTCAGGATTAAAAACCTGGAAGTTATTTCGGAAGAAAGAATTTTGGAGCAGGTACGATTTGGATTACGTATTCTAAAATTCGTAATTACAATCATTATTGCTTATTTCTTTTTCACTCTACTGTTTAGCTTTTTTGAGTTTTCAAAAAACTGGGCAGCTACTTTAATAAATTACATAATCGATCCTTTATTTAGTGTTGTAAATTCATTTGTAAAATATTTACCCAGTCTGTTTACGATTATAGTAATTGTTTTTGTGACAAGGTATATCCTTAAATTCATAAAATTTATTTTCAATGAACTTGAACGAGGAACAATCAGTTTTCAGAGATTTCCACCTGAGTGGGCTGATCCAACTTACAAAATAGTAAGGTTTTTATTTTTAGCATTTGCAGCAATTATAATTTTTCCATACCTGCCCGGTTCTGATTCGCCTGCCTTCCAGGGGGTGTCGGTATTTCTCGGAATTCTCTTTTCACTCGGTTCATCATCTGCAATTGCAAATATGGTTTCCGGAGTTGTAATAACTTATATGCGACCGTTCAAAATTGGTGACCGTGTGAAAATTGCTGATACAATGGGTGATGTGATTGAAAAAACATTACTCGTTACGAGAATCAGAACAATTAAAAATGTTGATGTATCCATTCCCAACGCCATGGTGCTGGGTAGTCATATTATAAATTTCAGTTCTTCTGCAAAAGATAAAGGATTAATTTTGCACACTACGGTTACTATCGGTTACGATGTTCCGTGGAAAAAGATACATGAACTATTAAAATCAGCAGCCAAATCAACTGAAAATATTCTGGAGAAACCCGAGCCGTTTGTCTTGCAAACAAGTCTTGACGATTCTTATGTAAGTTATGAATTAAACGCTATTACAGATAAGCCCGGAGCAATGGCAAAAATCTACTCTGATCTTCATCAGAATATTCAGGATAAATTTAATGAAGCGGGAGTTGAAATAATGTCACCTAGCTATTCAGCAGTTCGTGATGGTAATCAAACTACAATTCCGGAAGATTATCTACCCAATGGTTATAAACCAAAATCCTTCAGAATTCTTCCATTTGGCAATTTATTCAAAGGGAAGGAAAATTCTGAGAAATAAGAGATGTTTTTTTTTAATTTCTATGGAATTAATTGTTATTTTTAAAATGCACTTATTAAATATTCAAATCTAAAATTCAGCGGGAAAGCAAATGTTTAAAAAATTATTACCCAAAGAAGATAAATATTTCGACGATTTTAAGGAGATGATAACTCATATTCAGGAAATGGCCTCCCTTACTCATCAACTTTTTTCTGCTGATAAACCAGATAAAGACCTGCTACTTAAATTAAGGACGCTCGAACGTAGGTGTGATGAAGTTTCTGCAAAAGTTATAAAAAGATTAAACAAAACATTTATTACCCCATTCGATCGTGAAGACATTCTTGTCCTTACTCAAAAACTTGACGACATAGGCGATATGCTTCTTGCTGCATCAATTAGAATTGATCTTTTTAATGTTACAGAAAAAATTAAGTATGCGAATGATCTTGCAGCAATTGTCCTTCAGCAAATAAAAGAACTTGGAATTGCTCTTAACGACCTTAGAGTAAAACATACGAACGAATGTAAAGCAGTTGCAGTACTTGAAACAGAGGCAGATAAAGTTTATCACCAGGCTATGAAAGAATTATTCATTGAAGAAAAAGATCCGTTGAATGTTATAAGAAGAAAAGACATTCTTAGTATATTAGAAGAGGCTTCAGATAAATCTCAAGCGGCGGCGAATGTAATTCTATCAATATTTATTAAAAACGCTTAACATATTATGACATTTGCTCTTATCATTATTGGGATGGCACTTATCTTTGATTTCTATAACGGGATGAATGATGCCGCAAATTCAATTGCCACTATTGTTTCCACAAGAGTTTTAACACCGACTCAAGCTGTTTTATGGGCTGCCTTTTTCAATTTTGCCGCTGCCTTTATCTTTGGAGTAAGTGTAGCAACCACCATCGGGAAAGGAATAGTTGACGTTTCTATAGTAAATAACACAGTAATATTTTCAGGACTTGTTGGTGCTATCCTCCTTTCTGCTACAGCAACTCATCTTGGTATGCCGATAAGCATATCCCATGCTATTATTGGAGGATACGGCGGTGCCGGAATTGCAAAGGCCGGATTCGGGGCTCTGGTCGCCAGTAGTTTTTCAACTGTAGTAATATTTATTTTTATTGCACCAATAATGGCTTTTGTTATCGCCTTAATTTTTTCAATTTTAACAACGTGGATTGTAAAAGATAAAGCCCCGGGAAAAGTTGATAAATATTTCAGAAAATTACAGCTCGTGTCATCTGCTCTTTTCAGTCTGAGCCACGGTTCAAACGACGCACAAAAAACTATTGGAATTATTGCTGTTGTTTTATTTACAAATGGAATGCTGGGTGATACTTTTTATGTGCCCACCTGGGTCATATTTATGAGTTATTCTGTAATCGCTCTCGGAACTGCGATTGGCGGATGGAAAGTAATAAAAACATTGGGAATGCGTGTTACAAAATTAACTCCATTCGGAGGATTCAGCGCTGAAACTTCTGCAGGTATCACAATTTCTATCGCATCAATTTTGGGAATCCCGGTAAGCACAACTCACACAATTACAGGATCAATTATTGGTGTAGGTACTATGAAAAGTTTTTCCGCAGTTAGATGGGGGGTTGCAAGAAACATTTTATGGGCCTGGGTTTTAACAATACCCCTCTCCGGAATTTTTGCATATCTTACTTATGAATTTTCTGTTTTTGCAATTGGATTCATAAAATAATTCTTCTAAAGTAAAATTGTCAAGAATTACCAAAAAGAGATATTAAGATATTTTATTAAATTTTCAGGGTGTTCTACCCTTATTGAAAACCCAAACAATTTTTCTGGTGTTTTAGTTACCATCCCACAACAGATGTGCGGTGTTCAATACACTCTTCTGATCCTTACAGCTTGGTGATTTATGTGTGCTTAATTATAAAAGAATTACTATTCTGTAAATACCGAGATATTGCTTTTAATTAGTTCGAGCATTTCTTTTTCGATTTCTTTTCCGCGATCTCTACCGTACCAGAGATGTAGTTTTTCATAAAGTTCAGGTTTCACTATTCTCTGTGATTTCCATTCCAAAATTAGCTTTTGGGCTTCAGCTGGTCTTGGGCCCCATTTAAATATTTCATTTCCATCAATATCAAAAGCTATCAGAACAGGTATGCTCTTCGTACCGTTTGTCAGGTAAAGATCCATTATGTCAGGATTTTTATCACGAAGAATAATTCTGAAATTTATGTTTGAATTTTCTTCCGCCATTTTTGCAATGTAAGGAAGATTCTGTGCCGAATCACCACACCAGTTTTCAGTAATTACCATCCACAATTGCGGATTATCAATTTTTTGAATTTCAGCTACTAATTCATCTGACACTTCATAATGTTTTTCGATCCTACGACTGCGCTGAATATTCATTTTTGTGTATTCAAAAATTTCTCTATCATCTTTGCCAAGTGAGACTTCATTAGTTTCATTTATTTGCTTTTCCGTCATTTCCATATAATGACTATATTTTAAACCATTATGTGGACGCTTTTCTTCAAAAAACTTGTGTGCCATCGTTACTCCTTATATAGATTAGCATAACTATGAAAATTGATCAAACCAATTTAATTATTATGTTGAAAAAATATTTTTATTTGGTTAAATACTCTGTCGGTTAGATGACACTTAAAGCATAAGGATTCAATAATTAAGTTATTTTATCAATATTTATGTGCTTTATTTAAATGATTTAAGTTGTAAGTTAGTTTTGTTCATATTATTTAAATTATTTACCGAAATTTATGGTTGAGACAAAATACTTTACGCCGGCTGAAGCCCGAAAAACGCTTCCGCTTGTGAAAAACATTGTAAATGATATCCTTCAGACAACAGTAGGAATACGGCTTATAGCAAAGGACCTGGACGGTAAAATTGAAGAAGATCCAACTGTGAAGAAATTAATTGCAGATGTTAATAATTTTATGCAGGAACTGGAGGAAATAGGCTGTTTTTATAAAGACTGGAATTTCAGTATTGGTTTAGTCGATTTTCCTGCGCTTATTGATGAGAAAGAAGTATTTCTATGCTGGAAAAGTGACGAAGACGATATAAGATATTATCATGAAATTGAAGCCGGATTTGCAGGAAGAAAAATTATCCCTGCGGAATATTTTTTAGAAGATAATTAATCTCGTCTATTTTTGTAAAACAAAACCAACCGTATCTTTGAGTGTTTTATTTGATACCATATCTTTAATATTAAAGACTGCTTTATAATTACCAACAGGATAATCTCCATCAATATTAAATTGGGCCTCAAGCTTCAGGCTCTTAATTTCCTCTGAATCTTTTTTATCATTTTCTTTTGTAAAAAGAGATCTTATAGTTTTATTATCCGGAGTAATTATATCTACGGCATAAAAGACGCGGGCAAAATATTCGCCGTCCTTTTCAGAAAGATCAAAACCATGCAGCTCGGTTATTGCCTGAACTTCCCATCCTTTTCCCATATCAAGAGCAAACGCGTTTGATCCTGCAGTACTCAGTTTTATATCTTCTTTTTTTGAACATCCAGCAAAAATGATAAATATTAAACCAAATAATAAAATTATTTTTTTCATATTATTTATATATAATAAAAGGAATGATAAATATTTAACATCTCTGCGGGAACTGCAAAATCAGCAGTTCACCGCAAAGATGTGGATGACAATTTAACCGTTTTTCTTCTGGAAATCCTGCATAAAATTAACAAGTTCTTCCACGCCTTTTTTCGGAAATGCATTATAAATTGATGCACGAATTCCGCCAACAGAACGATGACCTTTCAATCCGCTGAATCCTGCAGCTGTACTTTCTGCTATAAATTTTTTCTCAAGTTCTTCATTTGGTAAATTAAAAGTGATATTCATAAGTGAACGGCTTTCTTTTTCAGCATGACCTTTATAAAAACCATCACTTGAATCTATACAATCGTAAAGCAAACCTGCTTTTTCTTTGTTAAGATTATACATCGCATCAAGTCCGCCCAAATCATTTAACCATTTGGTAACTAAAGAAATAATATAAACACCGAAAACTGAGGGTGTGTTATACAGCGAACCTGCCTCAGTATGTGTTTTGTAATTCAGCATAGTATGAAGAGAATCCTGGCTTCTTTCTATCATATCTTTTCTGAGTATAACTACCGTTACACCGCTCGGTCCCATATTTTTTTGGGCACCCGCATAAATAAGGGCGTATTTATTTACATCAATTTTTTTGTGAAGAATATCCGAAGATGCATCACAGACTAGAGGAACATTTCCGACATTTGGCTCTGTTTGCCATTCTGTTCCGTAAATTGTGTTGTTTGAGGTAAAATGAACGTAAGAAGCATCGGCATCCAGTTTCATTTCTTCCTGTTTAGGAATCCTGTTAAATTTATTTTCCTCTGTACTTGCAGCAATATTAACAGAGCCGACTCTCTTTGCTTCTTTTACAGCTTTCTTCGACCATGCCCCGGTAACAATATAATCAGCTTTATTCTTTCGAAGGCATAAGATTTAGAGGAATCATAGAAAACTGAAGGCTTGCGCCGCCCTGTAAAAACAGCATATCATAATTATCGCCGATACTCAAAAGAGATCTCAATCCATCAACAGCATCAGCAAAAATTTTATCAAAAGTTTTTGAACGGTGGCTGATTTCCAGCACAGACATTCCGACACCCGGAAGCATAAAAAGATCTTTCTGTGCTTCTTTTATTACTTCTTCAGGCAGAACAGCCGGTCCCGCACTGAAATTATATATTCTTTTTTCCATAACACTATTCCCTTTTATAGTTCTGATTTAGAACAAATTTAAATTAAAAAAACTAAATTAAGTGAACCAGCAAACCATCACGTAATTTTGGTTCGAACCATGTTGATTTAGGAGGCATGATCTCTCCCGCATCTGAAATATTCATTAAGTCCTGCACTGACACCGGGTACAGCGAAAATGCAACTGCTGCTTTTCCGCTGTCAACGAGTCTTTCAAGTTCTTTTGTACCGCGTATACCGCCGACAAAATCCACTCTCGGGTTTGTCCTGGGATCATCGATATTAAGAACCGGGTTAAGAAGAAAATCCTGGAGAATGCTTGCATCAAGAGTTTCACCGACTGATTTTGAAAGCGAAAGACTCGCTGTAACATTGTCTTTCGGTTTAGACAGTTAC
>CAVVHP010000015.1:0-93846 GCA_963748105.1 uncultured Bacteroidota bacterium
GTCTTGTTCCTGTTACATCTGCTTCGACTGAGCATATTGTCTCAAATGGCTTAGTTTCAGCATATAGATTTGACCACAGGTAACTTTCTGATGGAATTTTTCTCCGCTTCTTCCATCATAAAGAGTAGTTTTACTACCCCTTTCCAAACCGGCTTTCTCAAGCCATTCATCAACATCTTCTATTTTTGCACCGTCAAATATCGGCGTAGCAAATTTTACTCCGAGCAATTTACCTGCCCAACCCAGTGCAGTTTCATATAACTGTCCAAGGTTCATACGTGAAGGCACACCAAGAGGATTCAAAATAATATCAACAGGAGTACCATCCGGTAAGAACGGCATATCTTCCTGCGGAACTATTTTGGCCACAACACCTTTATTTCCGTGTCGACCAGCCATTTTATCACCAACAGAAAGTTTACGTTTTTTAGCAACATAAACTTTTGCAAGCTGAACTATTCCCGGAGGAAGTTCATCACCACTGGTTATTTTAACTCTTTCTCTCTTATAATCTTCTTCAATTTCAGCAAGTAAATCAAAATAGTTTGTGTAAAGAGATTTTATATGGTTATTAACTCTTTTTGCTTCAAACCAGTCAAGAGTGTAATCAAGTTTTGTAATATTTTCCATACCGGAAAAAGTTACATCTTTAATAGCTGTACCACTTCTTAAAACAACACTTCCATCAAGATCACGAATACCAGTAGTTGTTTCACCATCAGTAAGTTTTGTTAACTTTTCAACAAGCTTCTGATAGTGAGCTGATAACCTGAGGTTGTGTTCGTGTTCAAGATTATCGAGTAATTTTTTCTCGTGCTTCTTGGATTCATTATCTCTTTTCTTTCTGCTGAATAATCTTGTTTTGATTACAGTTCCTTTCAATCCCGGAGGTGCTTTTAATGAAGCATCTTTCACATCACCGGCTTTATCTCCGAAAATAGCTCTGAGTAATTTTTCTTCGGGTGTCGGATCAGTTTCTCCTTTTGGCGTAATTTTACCAATAAGGATGTCACCTTCTTTTACTTCAGCGCCTTCACGAATGATACCGCTTTCATCAAGATTTTTTACTGCTTCTTCACTAACGTTAGGAATTTCACGGGTTAATTCTTCTTCACCTCGTTTTGTTTCTCTAACCTGTAATTCGAATTCTTCAATGTGTATTGAAGTGTAAACGTCTTCGCTTACAACTTTTTCACCAATTATAATAGCATCCTCAAAGTTGTAACCACGCCATGGCATAAATGCTACTAAAACGTTTCTTCCAAGTGCAAGCTCACCCTGATCAGTTGAACAACCATCCGCAAGCACATCACCCTTTTCAACTTTCTGTCCTTCAGTTACAATTGGTCTCTGGTTAACAGAAGTTTCCTGGTTAGTGCCTGAGAATTTAATCAGGTTGTAAGTAACTAGTTTTGTGTCATTAAAACTTGTTAGAGCTTCAACACTGTTAGGGTTAAGATCATATTTTATTATGATTTTATTTGAATCAACATAATCAACGGTTCCAGTATCTTCTGCAACTATTATTGCCCTTGAATCAGTTGCTAATTTTTTCTCCATTCCGGTACCAACTATTGGAGCTTCAGGTCGTAATAATGGAACAGCCTGACGCTGCATGTTTGAACCCATAAGTGCTCTGTTAGCATCATCATGTTCAAGAAATGGAATTAACGCTGCCGCCGCACTTACAATTTGTGCTGGTGCAACGTCCATATATTGAATGTTTTCAGGAAGAACAATCGGGAATTCACCTTTATTTCTCGATTTAACTCTTTCGTTTACAAACTTGCCGTTATCAGTTATAGGAGCATTTGCCTGAGCTATAGTAAATTTATCTTCTTGCTCAGCTGTTAAGTATTCAACTTCACCGGAGACTTTTCCTTTAACAACTTTTCTGTAAGGAGTTTCGAGGAAACCATATTTGTTTACTCGTGCATAAATTGTCAGTGAGGAAATAAGACCAATATTAGGTCCCTCAGGAGTTTCAATCGGACATAAACGGCCATAATGAGTATAGTGAACGTCACGAACTTCAAATCCTGCTCTTTCTCTTGTCAAACCACCAGGTCCTAAAGCAGACATTCTCCTTTTATGTGTCATTTCAGCAAGTGGATTTGTTTGATCCATAAACTGAGACAGCTGATTAGTTCCGAAGAATGCATTAATAACACTGCTTATAGTTCTTGCATTCACAAGATCCTGTGGAGTAAAGTTTTCAGTATCACGCATGTTCATTCTTTCTTTGATAGTTCTGGCCATACGTGCCATACCGATGTTGAACTGTTGTCCTAATTGTTCTCCAACAGTTTTAATTCTTCTATTTCCTAAGTGATCAATATCATCAACATTTTCATTACCATTTCTTAATTTGATGATATATTTCATAATTGAAATAATATCTTCTACTGTCAGGATTGTAATATTTTCATCGATATCAAGTTTCAGTTTATCGTTCATCCTGTGACGACCGACATCACCAAGGTCATATCTTTTATCATTAAAGAATAATTTATCGATGAGTCCCTGTGCGGTATCAACATCCGGAGCTTCGCCTGATCTTAACTGGCGATAAATAGCATATAATGCTTCTTCTTTAGAATGCGAAGTATCTTTACGAAGAGTGTTTACAATTAAATCCATATCAGGAGAAGTTTCAGAGCTGATAAACTTGAGTTTATCAACTTCAGCTTCATTCAGTCTGTCAATATCCTCTTCTGAAAGTACACTGTCCTTTGTAAGGAAAATTTCACCGGTTGACATATCAAAAACATCGCTGGCAATGGTTCTTCCGATGTAATCTTCAATGTCTACTTTTTGAACAGTAACTTCTTCTATCAGGTTAAATAAACTTAATATTTCTTCATTTGTAGCATAGTCTAAAGCACGTAATAACGTAGTAGCAGGGAATTTTTTCCTTCTGTCTATATATACATACATTACGTAATTTATATCGGTAGCAAATTCTACCCAAGATCCTCTTAAAGGAATAATCCTGGCAGAATAAATTGGAGTGCCGTTAGGGTGAACAGTTTGTGAGAAGGCAACGCCCGGTGAACGATGAAGCTGTGACACCACAACTCTTTCAGCACCATTAATTACAAAAGTACCTTTATGAGTCATAAAGGGTAAGTTGCCGAGGTAGACTTCCTGTTCAACGCTGTTAACAAATTCTTCAGTTTCCGGATCTTTTGTAGATAAACGAAGTTTTCCTTTAAGAGGAGCGGCAAAAGTTAATCCTCTCTCCAGGCATTCTTCAACTGAAAATCTTGGCTTCTCTATGAAGTAATCAAGAAAATCCAGCCTATAATTTTCCTTATTATCAAAAATCGGGAAATTTGATGAAAATACATGTTGAAGTCCTTTATTTTCTCTCTTAGCCGGAGGAATGTTAAATTGTACAAAATCTTCGAATGATGCAGTCTGTATGCTAAGTAAGTCTGGGGCTTCAATAACAGAAGGAATCCTTCCAAAGGAAATTCTATTATTATTCAATTGTAAACCTCCAATTCAATTAAAATTCTTTTTCTAAATACAATACTCAAACCTAAAACAACGATATCTATAAATATAAAAAAGAGATAAGACGGATTACTCCGACTTACCACTTTTTATAAACATCTATTATATAAATTAAAGTGAAATTATTTTACTTCGACTGAGGCACCTGCGTCTTCAAACTCTTTTTTGAGTTTTTCAGCTTCGTCTTTAGAAACAGCTTCTTTAACTGTTTTCGGTGCGCCGTCTACAAGGTCTTTAGCTTCTTTTAAGCCTAGGCCGGTATGAGCTCTAACTACTTTAATAACGTTAATTTTCTTGTCGCCAGCACCTAGAAGAACAACGTCAAATTCAGTTTGTTCTTCAGCAGGGGCTGCTGCTGCACCGCCGCCGCCAGCCATTACAACCGGAGCTGCTGCTGTTACACCGAATTCATCTTCTAATGCGGTTTTTAGTTCTGATGCTTCTACCAATGATAGAGCTTTTATTTTTTCTACAATTTCAGTTACTTTCTCTGACATTTTATTGTACTCCTACTAATATTATTTTTCAAAAAAAATCTTAATGATTATGCTGCTTTTGTCTTGGCAACTTCGTCTATTACACCAACCAGATCTCTCATTACAGCGTTAATTGCACCAACAATTCCTGAAGCGGGTGAATTGATAGCGCTGAGTATGCCTGCAATAACTTCTTTCTTGGAAGGCAGAGCAGCAAGCTGAGCAAGTTGACTTCCCTCAAAGAACTGATCTTCAATATAGCAGGCTTTTAAACCGAGCTTTTCCTTATCATCAAAATATTTTTTGATGATCTTTGCAGGTGCAACAGGGTTATCAGATGTAAAAGCATAACCGGTCATTCCAACCAGGTAATCGCTTAGTTTTGTATATTTTCCTGTTTCAGAAACAGCACGGTTAAACAAAGTATTTTTAATTACTTTGTAGTTTACACCTTCTTTACGAAATTCGTTCCTGATATTTGTAATATCAGCAACCGTAATTCCGCTGAAATCGGTTAAGTAAACAGCAGATGAATTTTCTATCATCTCTTTTACTTCTGCTACCATTTCAGCTTTTTCGTTCTTATTCATATTTCTCCCATACCAGATTTATGTTTAATCGTGTCGGTTAGAAGCATTTAGTTTGAGCGCGTAATTTCTTTTATACAGCAACTGCATCTTTAACTATCTTTAAACCGGGGCCCATTGTACTGGACAAGTACAGACTCCTAATATACTGTCCTTTTGCAGATGCCGGTTTAAGCTTAACAATAGTATTTAAGAATGCGTTTACATTTTCAGCTAATTTATCAGCTTCAAAATTCATTTTACCTAAAGAAGTATGAACAATGCCGGCCTTCTCGACACGGAATTCTATTTTACCGGCTTTTACTTCTTTAACTGCTTTTGCAACATCAGGTGTAACTGTACCGCTTTTAGGGTTAGGCATTAATCCTTTCGGACCGAGTATTTTACCAAGCTTACCTAACTCAGACATTGTATCAGGTGCAGCTATAACTACATCAACATCTGTCCAGCCACCTTTAATTTTATCAAGATATTCTTCAAAACCTGCGTAATCAGCACCGGCATCCTGAGCATCTTTAGCTTTTTCCCCTTTGGCAATTACAAGAACTTTTACCTGCTTGCCAGTTCCATGAGGAAGAGCGACTGTGCCCCTTATCATTTGATCAGCATGTTTAGGATCAACACCTAATCTAATTGCACAATCCAGTGACTCAACAAAATTTGCTTTTGAATTTTCCTGTAAAACTTTAATAGCATCAATTATGGAATATTCTTTTGTTGAATCTACTTTTTCGAGCAACGATTTATTTCTTTTTGTCTTTTGCATTACTACACCATCTAAAAATTCGATTTTACGTTCTTTTAATTTATTATCCTTCTACCGTAATACCCATGCTTCTAGCAGTACCGGCAACCATACTGGCAGCGTGATCCATATCAAAAGCATTCAGATCGGGCATTTTCATTTGTGCAATTTCAGCAACCTGAGCGGATGTAACCTTGGCAACTTTATTTCTGTGAGGCTCAGCTGATCCTTTTTCAATTTTAGCTGCTTTTTTCAATAATACAGCAGCCGGAGGTGTTTTGGTAATAAATGTAAACGATTTATCAGTATAAACAGTGATCACAACAGGGATAATCAAGCCATCTTTGTCGCCTGTTTTTGCATTAAACTGTTTACAGAATTCCATAATATTCACACCTTTCTGACCAAGTGCAGGTCCGACCGGTGGTGAAGGATTTGCTTTTCCAGCAGGGATTTGAAGCTTTATATATCCTGATATCTTTTTAGCCATTGTTCTTTCCTATACGATAAATTACTTTATTATTTTTCTAATTCTGCCTGAACGAAATCAATTTCAACAGGAGTTTTTCTTCCGAAGATTGAAACCATTACTTTAATTTTCATTTTTTCTTCGTTCACTTCCTGGATGGTTCCGCTGAAATTATTAAAAGGACCGTCAATAATTTTTACAATATCTCCGTTCCTGAAAATTGTTTCACTTCTTTCGCTGGTCGCATCCTGTGAAATTCTTCCGATAATTCTTTTAACTTCTTCCGGCTGCAGCGGGTTAGGGTTTGATCTTGTTCCGAGAAATCCCATTACAGATGGAGTGTTAAGAATAAATTCCTTTACCTGGTTATCAAGCTCGGCATTTACTAAAATATACCCCGGGAAAAAGTTTTTTGTTTTACTTTTCTTCTTGCCGTCTTTTACCTCAAATACTTTTTCAACCGGAACCAAGACTTCTATTAGTTTTGCCTGCAGGCTTTCATTCTCACCAATCTCAGTATCGAGCAGTGTTTTTACTTTGTTTTCGTGCCCGGAGAATGTCCTGACTACATACCATTTAAATTCCATTGCGTAACCTAAAAAATCCCTTTAAATACCTGAGTGATGAGCCATATCAATTACATAAGTAAAGGCCGCAAGTATCAGACAGGAGATAATAACAATCTTTGTAGATTCCTTTAACTCATCCTTGGTAGGCCAGGTTACTTTTTTCATTTCTTTAACTACGTCATCAAAGAAGGCAATAATTTTTTCTTTCATATAAAACTCTTTTTAATTAAAGCTAGCACGTCAGGAAGGACTCGAACCCTCAACCTGCGGTTTTGGAGACCGCTGCTCTAGCCAATTGAGCTACTGACGTAGCTAAAGTTATTTTGTTTCCTTATGAACAGTAATCTTCCTGTCCCAGCGGCAATATTTTTTATATTCCACTCTCTGCGGATGAAGTCTTTTATTTTTTGTAGTGGTGTAATTTCTTCTTTTACACTCAGTACATTCTAAAGTTATTATATCTCTCATAATTTTTTCTCTTTTTACTTTTCGAGCTGACGACCGGGATTGAACCGGTGACCTCATCCTTACCAAGGATGTGCTCTACCAACTGAGCTACGTCAGCAATCTTTTTGTTAGAGCATCGGTCTATTTTTTAATCTTATTTTCAAAATCCTGAGTTACTCAGAGCGGGAGACGGGACTCGAACCCGCGACCAACAGCTTGGAAGGCTGTGACTCTAGCCAACTGAGTTACTCCCGCATCAAGACCGTTTTAATTTTCAAAATTTTTATGAACTCTGATTGAAACCAAACTTTATAAAAAGGCAAAAAAAATTTCTTATTTTTTTTCCTGAAAGTTCAAATTACACTGTGGGCGGCGAGGGATTCGAACCCCCAAAGGCGTCAGCCAACGGATTTACAGTCCGCCCCGGCTCTCCAACTCCGGCGTCCGCCCATTTTTAGAAACGAGCATCAAATATATTTGTATTTCAAATTAAAAGCAAATAATTTGACGTCTTATTTTAAGATTTCCTTCTTAGAATTAGCTTCAGAAAAGCATGAAAACAGGTAGGTTTTGGGTCAAATTTCTTTCCCCTGCACACTGTTTAAAATCTCAATATGAAATATAGGAATTTAGGAGTAAATTTGTATAAATTTTAGTAGTGTCTTAATTTCACCTTTATGAATAATAATTTTGCTGTAATTCTAAATTTATTTAAGAATCCGGCAAAAAAATGAGATCCCGAATCAAGTTCGGGATGACATGTTGTGAAATTGAGACACTAACTAAATTTTTAATGATTCCACAGTTCTCTGTCAAGGCTTCTGTATTGTATTGCTTCGCTTATGTGCTGCGACAAAATCCCATCGGAATTGTCCAGATCCGCAATAGTTCTGCTTACTTTTAAGATTCTGTCGTATGCACGGGCAGAAAGGCCAAGTTTTGTCATCGCCATTTTCAGCAATTCTGAGCCGGCACTGTCCAGCCGGCAGTACTGCCTGACTTCCCTGCTCCCCATATCCCCGTTATTGTAGATGTGTTTTACATTTTTAAATCTTTCAAGTTGAATTTTTCTGCTTTGATTACTCTATCACGTACATTTACAGATTTTTCACTTTTTGTTCTGCGGAAAGCTCCTTGTATTTAACCGCCGGAACCTCGATGTGTATGTCTATTCTGTCAAGCAGCGGACCGGAAATTCTCGACATATATTTCTGTATCTGCTGCGTAGTGCAGGTGCATTCTTTGTTCGGGTCGGTGAAAAATCCGCAGGGACAGGGATTCATCGCCGAAGCCAGCATAAAATTTGCCGGAAATTCAAGCGATAGCTTTGACCTGCTAACAGTAACTCTGGAATCTTCCAGCGGCTGGCGCATAACCTCAAGCACGTTCTTTTTGAATTCCGGCATTTCATCCAGAAACAAAACCCCGTGATGCGCGTATGAAACTTCTCCCGGCCTTGGGAAACTTCCGCCGCCAACCAGCGCCGCATCAGAAACAGTGTGATGCGGACTGCGAAACGGCCTTTCGGTAATTAATGGAACATCTTTGGGAATTATTCCTGCAACCGAATGAATTTTTGTCGTTTCCAGCGCTTCATCAAATGTCATCGGCGGAAGTATGGAAGGAATTCTTTTTGCCAGCATTGTTTTTCCGCTTCCGGGCGGACCGATCATTAATATATTGTGTGCCCCTGCCGCGGCAACTTCCAGCGCGCGTTTTACATTTTCCTGTCCCTTCACATCGGAAAAATCAAGATGATAAGAATTTACTCTTGAAAATAATTCTTCTTTATTCGTAACGGTTTTTTCAACTTCAATATTTCCGTTTAGAAATTTCACAACTTCTGAAAGATCATTCATTCCATAAACATTTACTCCATCCACTATTGAAGCTTCGTACGCAGATTCTTTCGGAATTACAATATTCTTAATCCCATTTTTCTTTGCTTCTACGGAAATTGGAAGCGCGCCTTTCACCGGCCGGAGTTTCCCGTCCAGGGAAAGTTCACCAAGAAAAATTGTATCCGCCAAAAGGTTAGTATTTACTTTTTCAGTAGCTGCTAACAAGCCTATCGCAATTGGCAGATCGAAAGCGCTACCTTCTTTTTTAATATCGGCTGGTGCAAGATTTACAGTAATTTTTTTTGCCGGAAATTCGAGATCGCTGTTTTTAATTGCCGCTATTACCCTTTCGCGGCTTTCTTTCACTGCATTATCCGGCAGGCCTACAATAATAAATCCGGGTATCTGCATTTCGCAGTGTGTTTCAACTTCAACGATATATGCGTCAATACCAACTGTTGCGCTGGAATAAATTTTCGAAAGCATTAACTCCCCTCTTAGGCTATTTGTGTGGGTTGTTTGTAATATAAGGGATAGGTATAAAAAAGTAAAATTGAAAAGGGCAAAAAATAAATTAGACCATATTACTGTTTAAAAAACAAAATCCTCTCAAAGAGAGGATTTTTAATAACCATTCTAAAATATTTTTTATTTGTACTGTCTTAAAAACTCTATCCTGTCCTGAAGCTGGCTTACAGGAGTGAGTAGTTTATCCTTTCCGTAAATAGCATCTTCCCTGTTTGAAAATGCCAGTTCATAATCTTTGCTCATTAAAATTGCTTCTTCAGGGCAAACTTCTTCGCAGAATCCGCAGAAGATGCAGCGGATCATATTAATTTCAAATTTCTCAGGATATCTTTCTTTTTCTCTTTCAGTTTCTGCAGCCTGAACTTCGATAGCCAGAGCCGGGCACACTCTTGAACACAAGCCGCAGGCAACGCAGCGTTCTTCACCGTTTTCTTCCTGCGCCAGTACCGGCCTGCCCCTGTATGAGCCGGTCGGAATAAATTTTTCTTCCGGATACTGCATCGTAAATTTTGGTTTGAACATGTTTTCGAGTGTTAGTTTCAAACCTTTTACAATTTCGGGGATATAGATTTTTTCCCAGAAAGTTAAATCTTTTAGTCTTCTTTTCTCGGCCATCAAATCTCCGTTATAAACTTTTTAAATCTTAAAAATCATTATTAATGCCGCAACCCAGATAATGTTTATCAGCGACAGCGGGAACATCACTTTCCATCCGAGGTTCATAAGCTGATCGTACCTGAACCTTGGCAAACTCCATCTTACCCAGAGGAAGAAGAACAATACAAGAATTTCCTTGGAAATAAAAGTCAGAACTGAAATAATTACATACCAGGTCTGTGAAAGCCCGAATGTTTCAAGATACGGGAACTGCCAGCCGCCAAGGTAAAGAGTAACTATCAATCCGGCGGCAACAATCATATTTGCGTATTCAGCCAGGAAAAA
The DNA here is from genome assembly GCA_963748105.1 of uncultured Bacteroidota bacterium. Lineage (GTDB taxonomy): Bacteria > Bacteroidota > Ignavibacteria > Ignavibacteriales > Ignavibacteriaceae > JAKAGZ01. Next base: position 10,124 of record CAVVHP010000015.1, read on the forward strand.
TCCCGCAAACTTCATACTGCTGTATTCTGTGTGGAAACCACCGACGAGTTCCGGTTCTGCTTCCGGTAAATCGAAAGGCAGCCTGTTTGTCTCTGCAAAAGCAGATACTAAAAATGTTATAAAACCGATCGGCTGAACAATAGCATTCCACATCCATCCTGCCTGTCCGGCAACAATCGCTTCCGGTCTTAGTGATGATGAAAGAAGAAGTACACCGCCGATTGAAAAACCCATTGAAATTTCATAGGAGATCATCTGGGCGGAAGATCTGATTCCACCAAGCAGTGAATATTTACTACCAGATGACCAGCCCGCGAATGTTATTGCGTAAACTCCAAGTGAAGTTAAAGCGAGCACATATAGAATTCCGATATTAACATCAGCAACTACAAGAGGAACGTTATAACCAAATATAGTTGCATTAGGACCGAAAGGAATTACGGCATAAGTAGTGAACGCAACAAACAATGCCAGGATAGGAGCGAGTGCATGGATTTTTTTATTAGCTACGGTCGGAACAATATCTTCTTTCAATAAAAGCTTGAACACATCCGCAAATGGCTGAAGAACACCTTCCCAGCCAACCCTGTTAGGCCCAAGTCGGTTTTGCGCCCACGCACTTATTCTTCTTTCAAAGTAAACAAGATATGATACCGTCAACAGCATCACCGTGACCAGTACCAATATTTTAACTAAGCTAAAAATTACTATTTCCAGGATACTCATTTTAAATTGGCTCCATTTAAACTTTAATTATGCTTTTGCATTAACTTCATTTTTTACTAACGCACCATTTTCGCCAATCACATCGTAATCAAGACCTTTGAACGCATCAATATTTTTCGCCATATCTTCAAAAACATCCTCTGCCATATTAAATTTCATTTTATTACCAAGCGCGTTTGAAAGCCCGGCAATAATTTTCCAAGTGGACCGGGCATCATGCTTGTTCCCTTTTGCCCACCTGTCAAACCGGGTTCCAAATTTATCAAGCCTGCTCATTTCCATTCCTTCAAGACTTCTGTCCATTTCTAAAGTAGCTACTGAAGGTTTCAATCTCTGAATTCTTCCCTGGAAATTTACGAACGTTCCGTTCTTCTCTGCAAAAGACGCAGCAGGAAAAACTATATCGGCTAGATCAGTTGTTTTGTTATAATTGGTAGCGTGAACAATTAATAAATCAAGTTTTGCAAGGGTGTTTTCAATTCCCTCTTTTGCGGCAAGTAAATCATCCTCAATAATATAAAGTGCTTTAATTTTGCCTTCGTGAATTCCTTTTAAAATTCCGTCAAGATTTAATCCGCTGGCTGAAGGAGAAATCCCGATAAGTTCAGCACCGGTTGTATTTGGAGTGATATCATTTTTTCTTAGAAGATCATCACCAAATTCAGGATCATTATGGCGGATAAAATCGAGATGCTTCGAACCGATAACAGAATTAGCAAATTTCTTGAAGACATAATTATCTTCGCAGGTTGCGTAAGCTGAACCAATAAACGCAACTTCATCTTTCCCGAATCTTTTTAATTCGGAAGCAGCCGCAGCAAAAGCTTCATCCCAGCCTGCTTTTGTCAGCGAACCTTCTTTCCTTATGTAAGCACCGTCAACTCTGTCTTCAGCATTAACATTTTTAAAAGTGTTCAGCCTTCCGTGATCACACATCCAGTATTTATTTACATCATCATTCTGTCTGGGAGTTAATCTCATTATCTCGTTATTTCTGACCCACATTTCAGTATTGCACCCGCGTGAGCAGCCATTGCAGATAGTTTTATTCGCTGACATATCCCATACCCTGGCTTTGAACCTGAAATCCCTGCTTGTTAGAGCTCCAACAGGACAAATATCAATCGTATTCATCGAATATGGATTTTCAAGTTTCTTTCCGGGATATGTTACAATTGTTACCCTGTCGCCGCGTTTTACAAATGTAAGTTCTGGTTCGCCGGCAATTTCATCGCAGAACCTTATACAGCGTGAACAGGAAATACACCTGTCTCCGTCAAACATTACGCGTGGTCCGAGTTCAACTCTTTTGTCTTTGTGATTTTTTTCTTCAACAAAACGGCTTTCACCAACACTGTGTGAATAAGCGTAATCCTGCAGTTTACATTCGCCCGCTTCATCACAAATAGGGCAATCGAGCGGATGGTTTATCAAAAGAAATTCCATGACAGCATTTCTTGCTTCAAGTGTTTTTTCAGATTCGGAATGGACTACCATTCCCTCCGCTGCCAGCGTTGAACAGGCAATAGCCAGCTTAGGCATTTTTTCAACTTCAACAAGACACACTCTGCAATTACCTGAAACAGATAAACTGGGGTGCCAGCAGAAATGCGGAATTATTGTCCCTGCTTCTTTAGCCGCTTCGATAATTGTCTGCCCCTGTTTAAATTCAATCTCTTTTCCATTCAATACAAATTTTGGCATAATGCAACTCTTAAATTAAATCACGCTACTTTTTTTAATTGTTTTTTCGGAGACCTGACAAAAACCCTGGTCAGTTCTTCCTCTTTCAAATATTCATTTGCTAATTCAAGAATATCTTCGGCTGTAACCGCATCAATTCTTTTCAATAATTCTTCGGGATCAATTACTTTATCAAAATACAGTACAGAGTTGGCAAGACGAATCATCCTGTTGGTTGTGCTTTCAAGACTCAATAATGTACTGCCTTTCAGGTATTCTTTTACTCTGCTTAATTCTTTTGCAGAAACTTTTTTCTCTCTAAGCTTTTTAAATTCTTTCAGAATTATTTTTACAACTTTATCCGCCTGCTTTTCATTAGTTGAGAAATAAACTCCGAATGCTGAAACATCTTTATAAGAATTTAAAAAAGTGTTTATCTGGTAAGTGATACCAAGTTTTTCCCTTACAGCCTGAAACAGTCTTGAGCTGCTTCCTTCGCCCAGTAGATTTGAAAGAATTTTCAGGCCTATTCTTCTGTCATCATTATAACCCATCGCTGATCTTCCGATAATTGAATGAACCTGCTGAATTTCTTTTTCAATTGTAAATACACCGGGAGTACTTTTTAAAGATAATTTCCTTTTTGTGTATTTCTTTCTCGCCTGAATTATTTTTCAATAATTTTTTGGCGAGACTAACAAGCTCATCGTGATCAACCGCACCGGAAGCTGATATTAAAAGTTTACCCGATTTATATTTTTCGGAATGAAATTTCTGAAGGGTTGATGTATCAAAATTACGGATGTTATTTTCGGTACCGATAATAGGAAGACTAAGTTTATTCCCGGCAAAAAGTATTTCTTCGAATTTATCGAATATTAATTCTTCCGGGATTATCGTTTATATCCAGCAGTTCGTCTATTACCACACCCGATTCTTTTTTAATGTGTGTAGTTCTGAAGAGAGGGTTCTGTATCATATCGGAAATTACGTCGAAGGTTCTGCCAAGGTGCTTCGACAGACCTCTGCCGTAAAAGCAGGTATTTTCCTTTCCCGTAAACGCGTTCAGGTATCCGCCGTATGCTTCGATATCTTCGGAAATTTTCCTCGCGCTTCTTTTCTTCGTTCCTTTGAAAACCATGTGCTCAATGAAGTGCGAGATTCCGTTATTGGACTTATTTTCATCACGCGCTCCTACATTAAACCAGAATCCAAGGGAAAAAGATTTTACGTAAGGTATATTTTCCGAAACTACCCTGATACCGCCGGGAAGTTCTGTAATTTTATAGTAATTCAAGGTTATAAATCAACAAAATTCTTTGATATAAGGGTTTAAATATAGGTAAAGGTCTAAAGTCAATCAAGAGAGAGGAGTGCGGGATTTAATAGAAAGTGCCCTGGTTTTGCTTTAACAAGTAGTATAAAATGTCATTCAGAATTTATTTCAGAATCGATGTAAAAAAGCGATCCCGAAACAAGTTCGGGATGACACGTTGTGAAATTGAGACACTACTGTGCTAGGGGAAATACTTATAAATTGTCATTTCGAACGAGCCTGCTTGTCCGGTAGGCAGGTCAGCAAGTGAGATATCTATTTAATAATAGTTAGTTAAAAGATTTCTCTCCTGACTCCGTCGGAATCGAAATGACAAATTAATTTCCTAACCCTGTTTTACCGAAGCATACTCGTTCTGATATTTTTCAAAAAAGCTTCCGATATTTTTATATGCTTTTTCAAGAATCTGTTCGTTCGGCAGAAAGACTACCCTGAAATGCTGCGTGCCGGGAACCTGTCCGAATCCGCTGCCCGGAACGACCACAACGCCGGTTTCTTTGATTAATTCCGAAACGAAATGGCTGTCTTTTTGCTCCATATGAAGCTGCGGGTATGCATAAAATGCGCCTTCCGGTTTAACGCAGGAAATTCCCGGGATAGCGTTAAGCATTTCAACCGTAAGGTCTCTTCTTTTGGTAAGTTTTTCCAGTGCAAGAGTAAGATGCCCCTGGTCGCCTTCCAGCGAAGGAGTAATTCCGTACTGCTCGGGATGATTGGCGGAAAGCCTGGAGCGGAGAATTTTATTTATCGCGTCGATAAAATCTTTAAGAATTTCTCTCTGTCCGCTTACAATTCCCCACCCGATTCTGAAACCGGGAACCATATAATTTTTTGAGAGTCCGCCGAAAGTAATTACCGAAGCGTTCTTATTTAAAGAAGCGATTGAAATATGTTTTTTACCGTCGAAAATTAGCTTGTCATAAATTTCGTCCGCAAATATCACCAGGTTATGCTCCACTGCCAGATCAAGAATTTGCTGAAGGTTTTCTTTTGTGTAAAGCGAGCCGGTCGGGTTGTTCGGATTAATAAGAATAATAGCTCTTGTCTTATCGTTGATCTTGCTCTTCATATCTTCAACATCGGGGAGCCACCCGTTGCTCTCGTTCAGGAAATACGGATTTCCGATCATCCGCAGCTTACTTGCAATTGCGGTATAGAGCGGGTAACCGGGACTTGGCGTAAGAACATTTTCACCCTCGTCAACAAGCGCGGTTAAACAAATATCTATTGCTTCGCTTGCGCCGGTTGTTACAAAAACATCAAGCACATTTTCAATTCCCTTTTTCGCAGCTTCTTTTTCGATTGATTTTATCGCCGAACTGATTCCCGAGGAAGGAGCATACCCGTTTTTGTTTTCAAGCATTGCCTTGTGTGTAGCTTCAATAAGATGTTTAGGCGGTTCAAAATCATAAATATTCGGATCGCCAATATTAAGGTAGAGCATTTCCTTGCCGGACTTTGCTACCTCGTTGGCTAAAACAACAATGTCTCTTATAGCATAGATTATATTTTCAGTTCTGTCTGCGGGTTTAATTACGCGGGAAGCCATTTTATACTCCGGAATTTTAAATTTAAACTGATCAAATTTAATAAAATTCCGGGTATAAAATTATGTTAAAATATATAATAGTTAATAGTTAATAGTTAATCCATACTCCTAAAAATGATCAGGAATAACCTGCGGCGTTATTATTGCAAACTTTAATATCTTCGTCGTTTTCAGTTCCGGCATTTCTATATAGGCTATATAAATTCCGCTGCCCAGCGGGGTATTCGCCTTTGTAAAAAGATAAAATTTGTAGAACTGGTCCGGGCTGTCCTTTTCCATTGTTCTTATTAATCTTCCGGCAAGATCAAATATTCTGATTGTGGCTTTCTGCGGAAGATGGCTAAAGGTTACAAGCTTATCGAATTTTGATTCCTCATTGGAGTTAAAACCATAATAGGGATTTGGAAATACATTTATTTTTTCGACGTCTGATTTTGCCGAATTTTCATTATACGAACTCAAAGGCACTGTGAAAGTAAACTCATCTGCGGGAGTGTTCGGGCTGTTTTTATCGTTTATGACTTTAACGAGTATTCCGTCAGCTAACAGGTAATCATCATCGCCGCTTTGATTTTTCTGCCCACCATATTTCAATACACCCATAGTCACATCGGTCAGGCTCCAGAGAGTATCAGTGCCGGATACATAAAATGATACTTTATATTTATGCCCGTTTAATTTTGCGGGATCTATAACAACAGGTTGAATGATTCCATTACTGTTGCCCGAAGAATGCGAATAATTTATTACAGTCCCGTATTCCGCACCATAGCTAACGCCGGGGTTATTGGTGCGGGGAATTACCGTGATAATATTAAAATAGCTTTCGTAACTTTGGGGGATTATACCGTTGACTGGATTAAAACTATATGATGTAACGGCGTAAAAGTATTTTGTACCGTTATGCATTTTAGTTTTATTAAAATAATCGTAATCAATTTTAATAAACCTTTTTACTCCGGAATCTGTACCTGTTTGAGCTACATACTGTAACAATCTTCCCGATTGTGGATCTGCTTTATAATCCAAAATACTTGTAACACCATTTACCCTGTCATAGGTAGCAATTTTTATCCCGTCTGCCAGCGATGATGAATCAGTCGGGAGCTGGTAGACATTATAACCTTCAAAATTATACCCGTTGCCCGTATCCTCTTCAATATTAATTATTTTGTTTTGATCCGATCCCCAGCTTAATACAGCCGACTGATCATATTCAGAACTCTCTACAACCGGTTTATCCGGGATACCTGCAAAAGGGTCCTGGTTTTTATAACTCATCTGTATCCCTTTTGTAAATAGTTTTAACTGGGTAACCGCAGAAAGGTTTGTAAATCCCGCGCTGGCTCCCGCAATTATTTCACCGATCACCACTTCCTGCGTGTCGCCCGGCGCCATATTAAAGGGCCCGGAGTTAACCATAATTCTCCTGTCAGCCGGAGGGTAATCCACACCATCGAGCCATCCGGTACCTAAAGCAGGATCACCGGAAAAAGGGAATACTGAAGTTCCACCGCCGAACTGTTGAGGTACCTGAATATAAGTTCCGTCTATCAGTTTGCCCTGGAAAAAATTGTACATATCAATAGTTCCCTCGTATGAACCCTGTATTGCATCACCCTGGTCTTTAAAAATATATCCAATTGAAGTCATAGGAAGATTCTTCATGCCAGGTATTATTTTTCCGTTAAATATCGCTTTATCATTTACACTGCCCGGAACAATTGGTCCCTGCAAAAAAGTAAATCCAATTGCGGGAGGTGGTAAGGGAGAATAAGAGGCATCCACAGCCCTTGAGTTATAAGTATATCCAAGGTCAAGCAGTGTATCACAACCGTCCAGATCGTCACCGGCATCCCCGTTGTCAACATCAGACCAATAACCAGCATACATTTTTGTTAAATCATAGTCCCCCTTATTAATTAATTTATATCTCTTAAACATTACATGACTCATAGCACTTGATTCCGTACGATTATACCCCCAGACTGTAACCTGAACTTCCAGTCCCATCGAAGTAGATCCATAAAGAGATTTTGCCTGGACGCTGTCCAGGTCATTAGCGACAAACCAGAGTGTCTGGTCTGCATCGGGAACGCCGGGGATGTCTACCGAGGGTTCATATTTTCCATCTTTGTTTTTATCATTAAATGGTGCGCCTTCATCCGCGGGCCATTCATCCCAGTCTTTTTCATACTGCGCTTTAATCTGGTCGGCCGATCCTTCACCGTCCCGGATTTCCGCCGTAAAATCTGCAGTTTTAAAATCCGGCCTTACCCGGTAAACACGGTTTGCCGGATCGTTGACATTTGCGGCTACGCCTTTCGAAATTATTCTGCCCGGCTGCAGTCCGCTGATGTAAGTTGAACCGCCCGCTCTTAAATCTCCCCCGTTAACAACTGCTCCCCATGTCAGGCCGGAAGAAAATACAGCAGTTTTCCTGGTATCGCTCGGATAATAAACACCAGAATTACCGGTAGGACCGTTGTCGGCAATCCCGTTATTATAAATCGGTGCCGAGATTTTATTAATATTGAAATGAGTATAATGAATTGCGTCGGTGGATTTGTTCAGCTTTTTATTCTTTTCTCCGCCGTTTTTTCCGGAAGCAAAGGATGCCGGGAAAAGGAATAAAATTAAGAGAGTGCTCAAGACAAATTTATTTGAGAACATATCAGCCCCTGTTAATAATATCCTAATTGTATGTCAAATATCTCTGAAACGCAAGGCTCTTTTAGTTAACGGTATGGTTCATTGAGTTAACGGTCAGCCTTCGTTAAAAAGCTTCGGTGGATAAATAAAAAAAGTGCGATTTCGGGCCGTTTTAAAAACAGCCCGATATGAATATTTTATTTCAAAAGCACCATTTTTTTTATGGAAGTATAACTTCCCGCGGTGATTTTGTAAAAGTAAACCCCGCTTGTCAGCGAAGACGCGTTAAATGATACTTCATAACTACCTGCGGATTTTTGTTCATTCACAAGTGTATTCAATTCCCGGCCCAGGATATCATAAACTTTTATTGTCACAAAACTTTCTTTGGGAATTTGATATTTTATCACAGTCGTAGGATTAAATGGGTTCGGATAATTTTGTGAGAGTGAAAATGAGACAGGAATTTCTTTTGTGTTTTCAATCCCTGTTGTACCACTGTTGAGCCCATATTCATTGAATTCCAGAATTCCCCAGTCGGTTGCCATCCAGAGGTTATTTCTGCTGTCCACGGCTATATCTGTTGCCCACGATCCCGGCTGACCAAAAGACAATCCCATATCAGAAAATTTAAATTCGGTATAGGCATTACCTTTTAATTTATAAATAGCCCTATTATCTGTGCAAATCCATTTATTTCCATAATTATCGACAGCAATAGCTGAGATATAAGTCAGACTAATCCCGGCGGGCGGCGGATAAGGGATAAAATTCTGTCCATCGAATTCCATTACTAAATTTGAAGAAGTACCGTACCAGATATGATCATTTTTATCTACTGCAAGGCCGTAGAGGAATCCTTTTGGTTCCTCTGCTTTCCCATTTGAAATTATACTAAAATTACTCCCGTCAAATTCAACCAGCTGATAACCATTATTACCTATATTTGCAAACCATATATTCCCTTTACTGTCTTTAACGAATGATCTTACCCCCTTTAAGTAAGTGGTATCGTTTATTTTACTGTATCTTGTCCAGGTAGAACCATCGAATTTAAAAAGTCCTGAATCGTACCCGGCATAATAAATATTTGTCCCGCTGGAGATTACACAGGCAAAGCCGGAACCCGGTGAAATAGAATCGGGAACTGGATATCTGGATACTGTTGTATCTTTTAACTCAATAGCTTCTTTATTGCTGTTTGATGCTTTCCAGACATTATTATTATCATCAACTTCCAATCCAAGAATATCGCCATCCTGTACCTTTAATGCAGAAAAATTAGTCCAGATACTATTTTCATATTTAAATAAACCCTGTGCCATTGAGCCTGCCCAGACTACCCCATTATTATCAATTTCTATAGACCAGAACAAGTTAGCGGGCCAGGAATGCCCGAAATAATCTGTCCCTTCAGGGGTAAATAATTTTACCTTGTCGGGTCCGTAGAGCGGTGCTTGTGAAAAGTTTAATGGCTGGAATGCTAATAATAGAATTAAAATGGTAAAAATTTTCAATAGATTTTTCATAGTAACCCCAATGGGAAAATAGTATTATTATTTATAAATATAGCAATAACGAACGATTTGTCAAGAATAATCCCTTTCAAAAAGAAAAGTTTTTATCTAACGGTAGGTTTCATTGAGTTAACGGTAAAAAAAGTGCGATTTTAGGCCGTTTTTAAAAATGAGATTTTTGCCTCATTATTTCAAAAGCACCATTTTTTTTGTAGAATTGTAACTGCCCGCAGTGAGCCGGTAGAAGTAAATACCGCTGGCTAGCGAGGAAGCATTGAACGAAATTTTATAGCGTCCCCTGGCTTTCTCCTCATTCACGAGTGTACGCACTTCCCTGCCGAGTATGTCGTAAATTTTCAGTGTTACCATACCCATTTCAGGGATATCATAATTTATTGTTGTGGCCGGATTGAAAGGATTCGGATAGTTTTGAGAAAGGTAAAACGTTTCAGGAAGATTTTCTGAATTTTCAATACCCGTAACATTACCTGAAACTTTTAATTTGAAACTTATTGAATCGCTGTTATTGTGCTGGTCTTCAACTTTTACAGAAAAAGTATAGGTTGTATCAGTGCTGTCTATATGGCCGGATATCAACCCTGTGCTATCAATAGTAAGTGAATCGGGAGCATTGAAAAGGCTGAATTTTAATGTATCTTCACTGTTAAAACTAAACACCCTGATTCTATAATTAAAAATTGTATCCGGCTTAGATACAGTTGAATCTGCATTCAGAATAACGAGCGATGATGTGAAGATATTCCAGTTTACCGACGCTGTATCTTCGTTGTTATAAGCGTATCCCGTCACCGTAAATTTTTTAACATTCGCAAATGTCTGTGGAATTTCAAATATAAAAGTACTGTCAGTTGAAGCAACATTCCCGGCAAAATCTTTCCAGAAATATTCAACGGTCCCCTGATTCGGGAATGGGTTTAATGCATGGATGAAAAAATTAAGACTATCATTTGCGGAAATTATGGTGTCCCTTACATTGATATAAACCGGATCATAATTCGGGCGTTTCAGATATACCCGGGACGGCCCCCAGGAAGTAATTTCCGGCGGAAAACGATTCTGCGTAAATTTGTTCAGCACATTTTTTGTGATCCTGTCTACTACGGGATCGGGATAATTATTATTCGTAATATCTGTTAATAAACCATCAGCCCAGTCTGTGGTTGCGCCGTTAAAAACCGCTCCTTTGTTTCCTTTATAATAAATCCCCATGGTAGCATGACCATAGGGTTTATTGTCATATGGAATAGTTGGTGAAACTCCCAGCACCTTGTAATTTGGTGGAGTCCCGTCCGCACCATCTACTACCGGCAGACCAAGGCTATCCCAATGAAACGGCGTTCCGTCTGTTTCATAACCTACAATAGCATCATCAAAACCAAATTCATCACCTTCCTTCAACCATGTTCCGTCATAAACCCAGAACTGAGTATTTAGTGCCGCATAATCACCAAAGCCCGAGCTTTTGGGTAACTTTGTACCCGAATTAACATACCCGCCGTCTTTAAAATTCACACCTGTAAAACTATTCTCCGGATTATTTACCGGAGACTTCCACCAGTTAGTTGTAATCAGACTATCGGGTACTAAGAGTTTATCCGGGTTAGCGTTTCTGTCCAAAGCAGAATCTTTATAACAAACCATTGTCTGCCCGTTATCTTCAAAGCGAACCTGCCACCAGCACGTGTTGCCCGATAAAATTATTACTTTCCCGCCGTTATCAATAAACTGTTCGCACTGTTGTCTCTCCTGTATTGTCCAGTATTCATTGTGACCCACAATAAAGAGAATTTTATAAAGATTTTGTGTTGAGTCATTATTGGCAAATAAAAATTTAGAATTTCTATCCAGGTCATACATTGAGGCATATTCAAGAGGTATTTTATTCAACGAAGCCCAGTTTATAAATTTATATTCATATTTGTAAAAATCAGCACTGCCAAGCGATCCGAGTGGCCGGTTAGCGGGCCTGTTAAATGAGACCTTAAAAGATCTCTGGCTATTTGTCGAGATATTATCGTACAGGCTTTTCCCGCCGTAATCGTTGTAAGCCTGCCACGTGTTTGTAGCAATTAATAGCAAATAATTAGAAGTATTTCCAGGATTGCGATCCTTTACGAAAAATAAAATCCCGCTCGTGCTGTCGTTACTTGCACCGCCTGTTCCGGGATTAACTCCATATGTTCCAAACTCAGCACGGTAAACACCGGGATTCCATGAATCATCAATATGAAGTGTTAAAGTTGAATCCCACCCACAGCCGTACCAGAAAGTACTATCGCTATGAGCCGAGGTAGACTGAACCGCTAACGGTCGTTTATAGTAAGTTTTATAATAGGCTTTATCTCTTATTTGAAAAATATTGATAATGGAATCTACAGAGGATGAAGAAATGTAAAAAGTTATTGAATCTCCCTGTGCTACGGAAAACTTATTTGCGTATCCCCCTTCATAAAGGAGTGTCTGCGAAAAATTGACAGAAGCCAGTAATAAAACCATGGTAATGGTAAAGAATGAAATAAGATGGCTATAATTATTTTGCATAAAGCTACACTTCCTACAAACTTCTCTGCCTTAAAATTTCAAATAAAATAACTCCCGTAGCAACAGAAACATTTAAGGATTGAATTTTCCCCTTCATCGGGATGTTTACAAGTATGTCGCAGTTGTCCGCGGTCAGCCTGCGGATACCTTTTTCTTCATTGCCCATAATTAATGCAACCGGGATTTTATAATCGACTTCGGTGTATTTTTTAGAATTCTCCAGGGATGAACCCACAACCCAGAAGCCGCTGTCTTTCAATACTTCAATTGTATTCGCGAGATTATTAACCGAACAAATTTTAATGTGCTCCGAGGCCCCGGCCGAAGTTTTTGCTACAGTTTCATTCACCGGCGCGCTGTTATGTTTTGTAACTATCACACCGTGAACTTCGGAACATTCGGCGGTGCGCAGAATCGCTCCCAGGTTATGTGTGTCCTGTATAGAATCGAGCAAAAGTAAAAGCGGGTATTCTGATTTTTTGGAGTGCGCAATTATTTCTTCAAGAGAGTAATATTTCTGCGCAGATTTTTTTGCTACAATTCCCTGAGTGTTTTTGCTATCGGTAAGTACATTGAATTTTTTGGCAGGAATTTCATTGCACTTTATTCCCTTTTTCTTTGCGGCTACTCTTATAGCGTTAATTATTCCGCCCTTCTGCCCGTAAAGAATATAAACCTGTTCAATTTCTTCGCCGGAATTAATCGCTTCAAGAACCGGCTTTCTGCCAATTATAATACTCATTTGAAGATCGGGGATTGTAATTATTTTTTATTTGTATGACCTTTCTTTTCAACAACGGGTACAAATTTTCTCAGGTCTTTGTGTTTTGAAAAATAAGACAGCCCGATAAAACCGGCAATTATCATGGCCACCGAAATCAGCTGGGCTTCGGTCAATCCAAGAAGTAAACGAGGGTTAAGCCTAATAAATTCAACCATAAGCCTTTCAAATCCTGCAAAGATCAGGTAAAACATGAAAAGTTTCCCGTCCGCCCAGTCTTTCTTCCTGAGTTTCCAGAGAATACCGAAAATTATTACGGCAAGAATAAATTCATAGATCGGCACCGGGTGAAGAGGTGTATTATCAGGCACGCCATTAGGAAAATGTTTGGCGAAATCAGGGAAATATTTTTGAAAATTAAACTGGTCGAACATTACCGAGGGAGGAACCGTGCCGTGCGAATAATTTGTTCCCCAGGGCAGGCTGGTTGGAATTCCGTAATCGCCATCGCCTGCAAGATGACATCCTATTCTTCCGATTCCATAAGCCAGAATTAACGATGGAGATGCCGCATCTGCCACCACCAGAAAAGGTATTTTTTTTCTTCTTAAATAAATCCAGATGGCAATAATAGCCAGTATAAGTCCGCCGTAAAAAGTCAGACCTCCGGGTGAAAAAGCAATCATCGGGTCTTTTAAAAACGCATCCCAGTTTTCAAACAAGCTGAAAAGTTTACTGCCAACAATTCCAAAAATTATTGCAAGCAGGGTTATTTCAGTTGCAAGATTTGAGCTGAGTTTTTTTCTTTCAAATTCTTTGGTAAGAAAATAACTGGCCACTATAAATGCTATTCCGAGCATCAGGCCGTAACTGTAAACCGTAAATGGACCAATCTTAAATAACTCGGGATACATCGGGTTTTGCCTCAGTAATTAGTATGAAAATTTATCTTCTGCAACTTCAAAGTTACAGAATTTCCTGTTGTTTTCTTTTTTGGGCAGGAATTCTTTTACAAGCAGAATCTGTTTTTTGAATATATTAAAATCAAATACAGCGCTGTTTATACTTCCGTCCTGCTTAATAATATTAAAAGTAAATTTGCCATAAAGCTCTTTAAATAACAATTCAGTAACTGCGGGTCCTGCTTTGGTTACATATCCTTTTTTTGTGTTCAGGCCGAGTATGCTTATATCGATAGACTTTTTCTGCCGGCGTGTTTTAACCGAAATTTCGTAATTAAGCATTGTAAATTGCCTGGTTGAAACAAGTCTGAGGCAATACGATTGCTTTTTGCTCACCGGATCTTTTTTAAAATAAACTGAACATAAATATTCGATCTCAGCTTCTTTTTTTCTCGGGATACTATCCTTTAACCGGGTAATTGATTTTTGCCTGGCCTTAGGAATCCCGGGGATCGATTTCGGATTTTTGAGGGACATTATTTTGTAATGTTTTTTATAATTTCTTCCGAGTCCTCTATGCTCAGCTCAACCTGCTCACCGGTTTCCATTTTTTTCAGGTTAGCTTTTCCTGAATTAAATTCTTCACCGCCAATAAATAATACAAATTTTGAATTTAATTTATTTGCTTCACGCATTTGGGCTTTTACACTTCTGTCAAGATAATCAAATTCAACTGAAAGTCTATTTCTTCTTAAATTTAATCCAATCTCCAAAACTTTTTGTTTTAGTTCTTTATCAAGTCTTACAATATAGAGATCAATTTCTTCTTCAGGCAGGTTTAGTGATTTTTCATTTTCACAGGCCAGTAAAATCCTTTCAATACCTGCAGCAAAACCAACTCCGGGAGTTGGAGCGCCACCAAGCTCCTCAATTAAAAGATCATATCTGCCGCCGCCGCACAATGCGCTTTGTGAACCTACTTTTCCGCTGAGGATTTCAAATGTTGTTTTAGTATAATAATCCAGCCCTCTCACAAGTGCGGGTTCAACTTCAAACGGAATATTCAACAACTTTAAGTAATTTTTTACTTCTTCAAAATCATTTTTACTCTCTTCGTCGAGGTGATCAATTAATAAGGGGGCGCCCTTCAGAATTTCCTGATCAGACTCAACCTTACTATCGAACACCCTCAGAATATTTGTATCGAATCTTCTCCTGCTGTCTTCGGATAAATTATTCTTTTTATCTTCAAGATATTTTCTCAGTTCATTCTTGTATTTTTCTCTTGATTCAGGAACACCGAGGGAGTTTATTTTAACCTGTAAATCTTTAAGTCCAAGCAGTTTTAATATATCATAAACAATTCCGATTAATTCAGCATCAAGCATCATTGATATGCTTCCAATGGCTTCGCCGCCAAACTGGTGAAATTGTCTCAGCCTGCCGGCCTGCGGTCTTTCCTGCCTGAACATCGGGGAGATATAAAAAAGTTTATTTAAGGATTGCTGCTTGCCAAGTGAGTGCTCAACAAAAGCACGAACAACTGCCGCAGTCATTTCAGGTTTTAAGGTAACGCTTGTTTCACTCCTGTCAAGAAAGGTGTACATTTCTTTACCAACAATATCTGTCTCCTCTCCGATTCCCCTTGCAAATAAAACTGTTTCTTCAAAAATAGGTGTGCGTATTTCTTTATAATTAAAATTATTGAAAACATTTCTAACAATATTTTCAAGAAGGGTCCATTTCGAAATTTCTGAAGGGAGTATATCTTTTGTTCCGGTAATTGCTTTAATCATATTACAACAATAAAAATATATTTAAACAATAATTAAGAGATGTGAGCTACAATGATGGGAAATTATTCTGAAGCTTATACTTCAAAATAATTTTCTTCTTCTTTCTTAAATAATTCCAGAATATCTTCGGTAGTTTTAGCTTTTTGTAACGATTCCCTAAATTCATCCTTGTTCATCATCCTGGAAATTCTGCTCAACAATTTAATGTGTGTACTTACAAGATTATCTTTACCAACCAGCAAAAATACAAGATCAACAGGTTGGTTATCGAGCGACTGGTAATCTACGGGACTACTGGTTTTACCAAAAGCTCCCAGAATTTCTTCTACATAATTTGTTTTTCCGTGCGGAATTGCAAATCCTTTTCCCACCCCGGTTGACATAATCTTTTCCCTTTCAAGCACTGAATTCCTGATTTTATCAAGATCACTTACGCGTGGATCATCTTTAAAAAGATCAACCAATTCATTGATAACTTCTTCTTTAGAATTCCCCTTTAATTCAGGAATTATAAACTCTTTTTTTAATAAATCTGCAACTTTCATCGGATTACCGCTTTCTTTTAGAAACTATAATAAAATAAATTTAAACTTAATAATACCTAAGTAGTTTAGCAATGAATTAAGCATTATTTAGAAATAAAACCGCAGTTTTAAGGGCCAATCCGAAAATGTTTTATTTCGATTATGTTTCTCCTTTTAATTACGTATTATTTAAGATTTACATTCAAAATACATTGCTGAATAGTCTCGTTTACCGTAATTTAGTAGAGTACATTTTAATAAATATCCTCATTATGAGGGGGAGAATATGGACATACAAAATAAAACAGTTCTGGTTCTTGGTGGTTGGGGTTTGGTAGGTACAGCAGTGGCTCGTAACCTTGTTGCTGAAAATCCTAAAAATATTGTAATTACATCTTTAAGATTTTCCGAAGCACAAGACGCTGTAGAAAAATTAGAAGTTGAATTTCCCGATAAAAAAGATAAGAAATTTTTTATACCATGGGGCGGTGATATATTTGTAAGAAATGAATTCAAAGAAAAGAATCGATTTGAATTACTAGCCGATAAAAAAAGCAGAAAAATCTTAATGACTGATATAATGGATGAACTTTCGGACGAGGTGTTAAAAAGTTCAGCAATTTATCAGCTGCTTTCAGAATTTAAGCCTCACGTAATTATTGATTGTATTAATACCGCTACTGCAATAGCATACCAGGATATATATTCCACATACAGAACTATAAATCGCGCAATAAGAACTAAAGCAGATTATGATGTTCTGGTTGATGAAACGGAAAAAATGTTATGCACACTTTACATTCCGCAATTAATCAGACACGTGCAGATTCTTTATGCAAGTATGAGCAGGACGAAAACTGAAGTCTACCTGAAAGTAGGTACAAGCGGAACGGGTGGAATGGGACTGAATATTCCTTACACTCACAGTGAAGAAAAACCTTCACGCGTTCTTCTGAGTAAATCTTCAATTGCAGGCGCACAGACACTTCTTTTATTCCTTATGGGAAGAACTCCTGAAGGACCAATTACAAAAGAAATAAAACCAACCGGTGCAATAGCCTGGAAGCGAATTGAATTCGGTGAAATTAAAAGAAGAGGCCAGGCAATTGAACTTCTCGATATAGATATAAGCGAAGCCGTTCCACTAAAAGGCAAGTTTGAAATCTGCAGTGATAAACAGTACAAAACAACCGGTGAAACTTTAAAATCAGTTTTCATTGATACCGGCGAAAACGGAATTTTTTCAAAAGGTGAATTTGAAACAATTACCGCGCAGAGACAGATGGAATTTGTAACACCCGAGGAAATTGCCGAAGTAGCTATTTATGAAATAAAAGGCGGAAATACAGGGAAAGATATTGTAAGCTCACTTGACCACGCTACACTTGAACCAACATACCGTGCCGGTTATATGCAGCATTCCGCAGTTAAAAAACTCGCGCAGCTTGAGAGCGAACACAATATCTACAGCGTTGCGTTTGAACTTCTCGGACCACCGAGACTGTCAAAACTGCTGTTTGAAATCCATCTTATCAGGCGAATATTCAAGACAATGAAAGATTTTCTGAAAGCATCGCCGAAAGATATTTCAAACAAGTGTCTTGATATAGTAACCGGCGATTCAAAACAGAGAAGCGAGATTATTTCAATAGGTATTCCAATTTTACTGCCCGACGGCATATCTCTGCTGAGAGGAAGTAATATCAAGATCCCTGCATTCCAGGGTGAAAATGTCCTGGATATTAATTCAGAGAACATCGAAAGATGGGCTTTTGAAGGCTGGGTGGACCTCAGGGTTAAAAACATGGAAAAATGGCAGCAGAGAATTTCCGATTTGATCGATGAAGCTGAGGCTATTCCTGACCTGGATACTAGTTCGCAGCACGTACGAACAAAAGCTTACTGGGGAAATTTTGAAGAGATTAACATCGGTAAAATATGCAGCTGGATTTTCATTCACGAAGAATCCGGACGCAGGATGAAAGCCTGATAGTTACTTTCATAGCAATAGAAAAGCCCTCGTAAAATTACGAGGGCTTTTTTTAGGTTTTAAAAAATCACTCTTAACTATTTACAACTTCCAGCAATTGTTCTTCGAGCAGTACGGCCTTTGGAAATAAAAGGTGATTTTCAAGATGAACGTGTTTTAAATGATCTTCCTCAAATTCTTTTAATTCCTTAACACTAAGTTTATAGGTTTCATTATCGTTTTCAGTTTCTGCATAATTATTTAATAACTTTCTGATCGTGTACATATCTTCACCAACAGACTGATGTTCAAGCTCCATCATATTTATCGGGTTTCCTACTCTTCCGAAATAAGGCTTCTCAAATTTAGCTGACCCGCTCTTAACCTTTACAAGATATTTTATGTATGGGAAAATAATTTCCTCTTCTTTCATCATATGTTGTTTCAGTTCTTTATATACCGCAGAAAATATTCTTGCAACTTCAACCATTTCTGGATGTTCTTTACCATAACTGGCAGCTATTTTTTCTGTGTGTGTGGTTATTACAGGAATCATAGTTTTTACATATTTATGATGATTATTAATTATGTAATCCACAATAGCATCAAGTTCCCAATCATCAATTTTTTCAGGAATTTCTACTTTAAAGTCTACTACCTCATCAAGATCATTAAATACATCATTTGATAATATGCTTTTTTCCTCACACACCTGTCTGATTGTTTTTGTACCATTATTGGCCAGGTCAATATTATATTTTTCAAATATTGCGGCTGCCCTGGTGTTGCCATTAATTATTTGAAAAAGAGTCATGCCGGAATATTTTTTTTCAGTATTTTCCATTTTTTCTCCTATAATACTCCCCAAAGCAATCAAGGTTTATGCCTGAAATAGTGGAGATTTTATCAATTTAAGTAGCTAATAAACCCTCAAATATGCGTACAACATCTATTTTAGTTTGTAAATTTTTAAAAACTGAGAAAATCCTTACTGGTTTTGGGAAACCTATTAGCTTCCTACCAGCGTACTGGTTTCATATTATTTTACACTTTTATCAATAATTTTTGAACTGGATTCTTCGTTAAATTTTTTAACTGCTTCTGTACTAGTCGGATGACCATAGCTATTCATGTTTTCATAGTAAATCAGATATTGTTCTTTAGAAATATTATTGTCCCAATTACCTGTTAACATACCGAGACCTGTGAGTAACATGAATATTACCACTACTGCGACAGCTATGCTTTTTTTAGAAACCTTCTTTTTAGTTACCATTGATTTCAGATAAAGAGTGTCCGCTACCGGGCAGGCATCGACGCAGCTCATACAGGATGTACACTCATCAGATAAAACAGTTTTTACTTTATCTACCTTTATATTAGATGGACATGCCTTATTGCAAAGACCGCAATCTATACAGCTAACCGGATTTCTTTTAATTTTATTGGGACTAAGAAATGAAAGCAATCCAAGCAACGCACCGTAAGGGCAAAGGAACCGGCACCAGAAATTTTTTATAAAAACAGACAACAGAATAAGTGAGCCAATTACTATCAGAGAAAACCTTGAAATATCAGCGAAGAAAAAATACATTTTTAAATCAGCTACAATATTGTAAGGGCTATCGAGGAAAAATTTAATTGATGTCAGAGTCATCAGAAAAAATATTGAGTAAACAAAGAACCCGAGTAATAAATATTTCAAACTCCTGAGAGGATAATCTATAAATTTTGGCAGGACTAATTTTTTGCGGAATAATTTATAAATTACTTTTTCACCGAAATCCCCTATCATCTCAGAAATATATCCAACCGGGCAGAGCCAGCTGCAAAATGATTTTCCGAAAAGAAGTGACATTAGAATAATTGCAAAGAAAATGAAAAGTCCCGCCGGGTGAGCCGGATGAATTTCACCGGTAGTAAGAAACAAATAAAAACTCATAAGCGAGCTGATTGGCAAAAATCCCTCAGCACCGGGCGGTCGGTTATGAAAAGCAGCGGCACCGCCCGATTGTAAATAGTTTGCAAACTGATAAAATTCTACGCCAATCCAGATGCAGAGTAATGCGAAAGCTGTTTGAATATAAAATCTGTATTTCTGAATCGGCTTTTCGTTATTTCTTATTATTTTTTTCTTTTTCATTTTGTATCAGATATTTTTATCCGATTTAATTCCAAAAAAAAGCTCAAAGGCTTTTTACCTTATTCAAAGTTTTCTGTTTGAATTTATCCAGGGTTTCTTCGGTTAACATGTTATAAGCCTGTGTTCTTAATTCGCCCCAGTTGTGGTGCACCGGGCATGGACTGATCGGGAGAGCAATTCGGAAAGCCGAGCACGCAGCTGCTAAAAATATCCAGCCCGTCAATTGCGGCGACAACATCGATCAACCTGATTTTCTCCGGGGCTTTGGCCAGCGTAAATCCTCCGTTTTTTCCCTTCTTCGATTCCACTATCCCGCTCTCAGTTAAGCTCTGCAGAATTTTGGAGACAAACTCTTTTGGGATGCCGAGCGATTTGGCTATCTCATCCGAGGGTATCACATTTTCGCTAAGGTGGGCGGCAAGATAAAGAACCGCTTGAATTCCATATTCACACTTTTTTGAAAAAATTACTGTCATTTTATAAATCAGATTAAATTGTCTGATTAAAAATAAAAAGAATAGATATATTTGTCAAGTTAATTTTGGAGGGGATTATTTGTCCATTAATTTACTCCCTTTATGCGGCTTAGCGCTGGAGTATGATCTTCTTTATAGAAACAAAACGACTAATTCTAAAATTTCCCAAATGCCGAATGCGAGAACAGCCTGCCGCGCCCTGGCGGGCTGTCGCCTTAAGCAATGGTTAGGTACGGATTATCAATTTGCCCAATTATTTTATTAATGATATATCCAGGCTTTCAGTGCTGGATATTGCAGATGAACCGGATGAATATTGATTACCGCCAAAAACATATAATGTACCATCAATAATTTGCGTGCCTGCATGCCTTCTGCCAATCATATTAGAATCGAACCTTTTAAACTCTTTTGTCTTTGTATCATAGTAAGCCAGAGAATTAAGATCATTATAAGAGCCGACTAACCATATTCTTCTTCCGTCTGATGCAGTACAGTGCGCAGAAGTCTTAATTGGTAAATCTCCCAGATGTGTCCAGGTAGAATCCTTAATATTATATGCATCTATTCCAGTCTGCATATATCTGCCGTCATATCCTCCAAGCACATACAGAATTCCTTCAATAATCACCCCGCTGGTTTGTTTTGCTTTCGGCATATCGGGCAGTCTTTTCCATAAAGATTTCACCGGATCATATTCATAAAAGGAGTTAGAAAATCCATAAGAATTTTCTCCGCCAAAGAAGTATATCTTGTTATGCCAGGCAGCTGAACCCGCGCTTATAACCGGGTATGGATTATCCGGCCCGGCTGATATTTGATTTGTATTTAAATCATATATTTCCAGACTCCTTACAAAGCCCCGCACATTTGAGCTAATATACTCGCCATTAAAAATATAGATTTTATTTTCTGAGCCTATATATTCTGCATTACAATACCTTCTCGGAGTAAGACTATCGCTTAGTATTGACCATTTATTTTCGGCTATATTATATTTATCCATACTGCCTGAAACATACGCGGTAGTATTATTGGAGCCACCAACCACGTAAATATTTTTACCGTCCGTTGTACTCCCGAAGCCATAACACTTATAACTCATATCTGCCAATGGTTTTAACTCTGCTTTCTCAGTTATAAGCGAAGTGGAACAGGAAGCCAAAAGAACTAAAGAGAATAACAGGAATATCTTTTTCATATCTCATCCTCATTAAAAATGTTCTCTCTCAAAGATTCTATTACTACTTTTTGCAATTACTCATATAAAAGGATTACATATCTTTTCATTACGTGTAACGATTTTGCGGCTAACGCGCCCGCCTTCCGGTAGGCAGGTATATATTCCACAATAATTTCAGTCTAACGTCTTCTTTCACAAATTCCGCTATCTAAATCATGCGTGTAAATAATCATTATCTTTGCAGGCTTGCGCCCTGCAAATTCTTACACTGTACTTATTTCATACTATGTTTTTGCAAATTCCGGTAATTATATCTGAATAGCAAGGATTTTCTGAAAGGATTTATTTAAAGGTAGGTTTCATTGAATTAACGGTCAGGAATACCTTAAAAAACCCTCCAATTTTAAAGCATCCCAGAATCCTTTTCGTTAAGTTTTATAATACTTCTGATAATAAATATGGGGGATATATGTGAAATGCTCTTTTTTATTCTTCTGACAGATTTTTAATGTATTTTTCAAGATCCCTGATCCTGATATACCATAGTTTTCCCTTCTTTTCTGCGGGCAGCTTTTTTGTGTTTATCAGCTTTCTAAGATAATCCTGAGAGTAATTAAAAAACTTTGCGGCATCCCTCAATGAAACGACAGCCTCCTGGTTCATTTCCACGAACTCTTTTCTGCTTAACCGATTCAAACCATCTTTTAACCTGTTTAAGACAATCTCATCCAATAATGTTACGTTACTTTTCAGAGCATAATTATTAATAGTTTTTGTAGTTGGCTTCTCCCCTTGTTCAATTTTGCGCAGCATTATTTCAAATTGATCATCTCCGTTCTCCATAGCTTTATAATATTTATCGCGATCATATTTTTATGTGCCTTTAATAGCTATGTTTACATACCCACAACCTATTAAAATAAATGAGAGTAATATCCTTCCGGCCCTACCATTTCCGTCTTTAAATGGATGAATAGTCTCGAAGAGTATATGGCTTTCTGCAGCAAGTTTTATTTTATCATATTTCGGATCTTTCAACTTTTCATTAATCCAGCCTATAAAAACTTCCATTGTCTCTCTTACAAATACATAATCCAGCGGGGTAAATTTTACTTCATTTACTTCCACAGGTTCAAATGAAAACCCCCGAGTTTTCCCTTGAATGAACCAACCTGCTGTTCGTATCTCATTAACAATGTATGTATTTGCTTTATGTCTGATATTCTTAAAGAGAACTCCCCCTCCTTGTACAGGTTATTTGCATACTCATACAAAGCGCTTGCTGCCTCAAAATAACCGAGAATTGCCGCTGACTTTTCATCGTTGATTCGTTTGTTTTTGTTTAATACATCGAGCAGTTCATTTCGGTTGGCAAATATTACTTCGATTGCTATTGAGTTTCGAATTTCATCACGAAAGAGAGAATACCACTCACTGTTTGATACAGCAATTAAATGAATATTCTTCTCTCGGAGCTCTTCGAATTCGTTTATTAATTCTGATCTATTCATATATTTTCCGAACCTTCCGGACCCTGGTTTTACAGGAATTCGTTATTTTATAAGTATTTAACAATTTTTCATATTCAATGGGTTCGGAAATCAGGGATAAAAATTATTTACTTGCCGGAATTAAAAACTAAGGATCCCTTCGGAAAGTCAATGCTCAGAAGATGCTAATAAGAAGGAATTTTTAATGATTTCCCGAATCCTTTTAGTTAAATTTGCATCATACATCAGATAAAAAAACAGGGAAATATTATGGAAAACGCTCATTTTTACACAACGACAGTAACCTGGGAAAAAGACAGGATAGGAAATTTAAGCTCCCCTACCCTGCCGGATATAAAAGTTGCGACTCCGCCGGAATTTCCGAAAGGCGCACCCAATACATGGTCACCGGAGCATATGTTTGTTGCTTCAGCAAACATTTGCCTTATGACGACATTTCTTGCGATTGCGGAAAATTCAAAATTTGATTTCAAATCTTTCACGAGTGAAGCAACGGGTAAATTGGAAAAAGTGGACGGTAAGTTTATGATTTCAGAAATAGAATTTAAACCGATAGTTACAATAGATGATGAAAGCAAAAAAGACAAAGCAATAAGGTTGGTCGAAAAATCAGAAATGGCCTGCCTGATTTCAAATTCAATGAAATCAAAAGTAATATTAACTCCAACTATAAATATAGAAAACTAATAGAGGATATAGTTATGCCGATATTTGAATATCAGTGTGAAGATTGTAATACAAAACACGAAGTACTTCACAAATCATCTGTAAATCAGGAAGAAGTTTCCTGTCCGAAGTGTAATTCAAAAAAGAATAAAAAATTATTATCTACATTCAGCGCGTCAATGGGCGGAAGCAGTTATTCCGGTTCATCCTGTGAAGGCGGAAATTGTGATATCCCGGCACCAACAGGTGGCTGCGCAAGTGGTATGTGCGGATTAAATTAATCCGCAATATCTTTCATATATAATCTGTCGGCGTGAAGCCGAGCGATTTCGGCTCCGATTATAAAAACCGCAGAGGTGCAGTATATCCAGAAAGCAACTACAATAAAAAGGGTATACGCACCGTAAATTTTACCTAAATTAGAGAAATTTTGAAGGTAAAAGCCAAAGCCAAGTTTAACGGCTTCCCATAAAATTGCCCCCCAGAGAGCACCCCATAAAGCTGACTTTCTGTTTATTTTTTTTACAGGTACTGTCAGATACAAAATGCCAAACGAAATGAAGATGACAATCAGTGACAAAAGTGAAAAGAAAACCTGTGCGAAAATTCCCGACTCAAAAATAGTATTTACAATATTCCAGTTATGAGCAGCCTGTCTAATAACTTCAATAATAGGGATTGAAAAGGTTATTACCGTAAATATAATAAGCAGTAATATTATAAGTAAAAAATCTTTCAGCTTGCTCAGGAGTATATTGATATTAATCTCAACGCCGAAAACTTTATTGAGAACTGTACGCATACTGCTGAATAATTCACTCGCCGCAAAGAATAAAACAAACCCGCCAATTATACCTGCAATTTTTTTATACTGAACCACTTCCTGGATACTGTTAGAAATTATATCCCTTACGAATTGTGCATATTTTGAATACGGTATTACAGCGTCTATCAGAGTATTTACCTGGCTTTGCATCGACGCTGAATCGAGGACATTTCCCAGCACAAAAAATATTATCAGCACAAACGGGATGGTGCAAAAGAAAAGAGAAAATGACAAACCGCCGGCAAAAAGAAAAAGATGATGTTCAGCAGATCTTCTCTTAAGACCAAGAAGATAATGCCGCGAAAACTCCTTAACCTTATGGTAGGACGGTTTGTAGTGCAGGAACAAACGCAGCCTCCGGATAAGCCTGTAAACTTCTGTCTTCCGAAATTTTTCTGAAATCTTCTTTTTAATCATTCATAATATGTGGAATTGTGTTAAAGTAGATATCGGCAAGTTCACTTAACTCAAATTCCATTTTATTATTTACCGAATATTTTTTACCGCCCGTTGTACCAAGCAGCAGAAATTTCTGACCTTTCGCAGTAAGTAAATCTTCAAAAGATTTTTTGTTTTCTTGAGATATCGAAACTATAATTCTTGACTGGCTTTCAGAAAAAAACGAAAAATACTCACTGGATTTTATCGGTAAATCTACTTTGGCCCCTATTGGCTTTTCATTATTTATAATACAACATTCTGCAATTGCCGAAATAATTCCGCCTTCAGAAATATCGTGAGCTGAATTTATAAGTCCTTTTTTTATTAATTCCAGAACCGAATTCTGAACTTTCTTCTCCGTTTTAAGATTTAGTTTCGGAGAATCACCGGCAACTTTATTATGAATTACTTTCAGGATATTCACTGCCGCCAAGTTCTTCAAAATCCTCTCCGATCAGGTAAATAAGATCATTTTCATTTTTAAAGTAAGAAGTAGTTATATTTTTAAGATCTTCAATCAGTCCAACCATCCCGATTGTTGGAGTTGGATAAACAGCCGTATCTGGTGATTCATTATAGAAACTGACATTTCCGCCGGTAACAGGAGTTTCAAAAAATCTGCACGCTTCCCCCATTCCCTCAACGGCCTGTTTAAATTGCCAGTAATTTTCGGGCTTGTACGGGTTTCCGAAATTCAGGCAGTTTGTAATTGCCAGGGGAACTCCGCCGGAGCAAACAATATTTCTTGCAGATTCGGCAACGGCAATTTTTGCTCCCTCTTTGGGATTTAAATAAACGTAGCGGGAATTGCAGTCGGTTTTGGCGGCAAGCGCTTTATTGGTTTCTTTAATATAGATAACCGCGGAGTCACAGCCCGGTCCCGTAATTGTATTTGTCCTTACGGTCGAATCATACTGCTCATAGGCCCATCTTTTTGATACGAGGTTGGGAGATGAAAAAACTTTTATGAAGGTTTCCTTTAAATCAGCCGGGTTCGGGTAATTTTGAAAAATCAAAGGCGCGGGTTTCCTTTAAATATACCGGTTCTTTTGTTTCCCTGTGATAAACCGGGGCGCCTCCGCCCAGCACCAGTTCAAACGAAGGGAGTACCGCTTTCTCCTCCCCCTGGTAATTGATATGAATCAATCCGTCGTTGGTAACTTCACCGATTATCTCACAATTCAAATCCCATTTTTCAAAAACATTTTTAACTCTTTCTTCGTAACCTTTTTTAACGCAGCAAAGCATTCTTTCCTGGCTTTCGGAAAGCATAATTTCGTAAGCAGTCATTCCTTTTTCGCGCAGAGGAACTTTATCAAGATTAATTTTCATTCCTGATTCTCCTTTCGCGCTCATCTCACTCGTTGAGCACGAAATTCCCGCCGCGCCCATATCCTGAATGCCGATCAGCCAGCCGTTTTTAATAATTTCCAGCGTGGCTTCGAGTAATAGTTTTTCGGTAAAAGGATCACCAACCTGCACCGAAGGGCGTTTTGCTTCCGATTTTTCTGAAATTTCCTCCGACGCAAAAGTAGCTCCGTGAATTCCGTCCCTGCCGGTTGATGATCCGACAATCATTACCGGGTTTCCCTCGCCTTTTGAAGTCGCGCTTGCGACCATGTTTTTCTTAACAATCCCTATTGCCATCGCGTTTACGAGCGGGTTTCCCTGGTAGGATTCATCAAAATAAATTTCCCCGGCAACAGTCGGAACACCGAAACTGTTCCCGTAATCCCCGATTCCCTTTACAACACCGGCAAACAGGAATCTCGTCCTGGCATCTTTTAAAGATCCGAAGCGAAGTGAATTTAAAGAAGCGATCGGTCGTGCGCCCATCGTAAAAATATCTCTCATAATTCCGCCTACACCGGTTGCCGCTCCCTGGTATGGTTCAACAGCGGACGGGTGGTTATGGCTTTCAATCTTAAATGCCACTGCAAGGTCATCGCCTATATCAACAAGCCCTGCATTTTCCTCACCGGCTCCGACAAGAAGCCTGCCCCCTTCGCGGGGTAAAGTTTTAAGAAGAGCAATGGAATTTTTATAACTGCAGTGTTCGCTCCACATTACGCTGAAAATTCCAAGTTCGGTAAATGAGGGAATTCGACCGAGAATATTTTTTACTCTTTCAAATTCTGCTTCGGTAAGTCCATGTTCCTTCGCTAATTCCAAAGTTACAAGCTGGTTCCTGCATTAATTTTTTCCGGGAATTATTTAGAAATTCGTTGATTTGTAAAAAACAAATATAACATTTTTATCCCACGCCATTCAAATATGGGGTGTATTAAATACTATTTTTGATTAATTTGGAGGAAATTATTGCCTGCGGCTGCTAACACAAAAGGCCGGCTAACAGGATAATCAGAATTAAAATAGGCTGCTTAATCTTTATAAATATTTGACCATTTAAGTCAATTTCCTTTGTCGTAAGGGTAATTCTCCAGATAGGCCTGGGGAAGGTTTTCTCTCCAGCCTGCGCCGAATAACAAGGATTTTGCATTATAACCCAGCATTCTTAAATACGCTACAACAAATGCGCTGCTGTGGCCATACTTACTATAAACAACAATGTCCCTGGATGATGGAATTGTCTGTAAATACGAAGTGCTTCTCAGGTCAGAGACATACCCGTTGGACTGCATGTAAAACACAGCACGTGGGCGGGTGGCCGGGATTATCAAGCTGCCCGTTTGGGCCCAAAATGTATAAACCATCAAATCCAAAACAGACTATAAATGTATTCGTAAAAGTAGAATCCAGCTTATTATAAATAGCACTAAGAGTTGATAAATTGGTTGATAGAGAAGAAGGTACCCGATCCCCGAATGATAATGACATTAGTAATTGTACTCTTGAAAATATTTTTTCTTTTATCCCGGAAACTGAATTATCAAATGTCACTGCAGGCAACGGAGTGAATGGCGGTCTTTCATATACAACGTTTGTAAAATCCGTTGCGGGTTGCGATGAGGAATTCCATGAACCAAGGAAATCAGGGTTCCATGATACCATACCAAATCTTAGAGCGTAAACATTATTGAAGCCTGCAAATCGCAGCAGACCGGTATAATAAGATGCGGCCTGCCCCGTCTGGCTTACTATTACAATTATGGTATTTTGAGAAATCGATTTAACGGCGGCCATCAGGTTTGCAGGCTCAATATTTTTTGAGCGGGGGATATGCCCTGCAGCAAATTGAGTTGTAGACCTTATATCCAGAACCTCATAAATGTCCAGGTGGTCATGCACATCAATGGCAGAATCCAGAGCCGGCATTTGTAAAGAATTAATAAAATCACCCTGAGATTCCAGATACTCTATTATTTTTTCGCCGTTATTTTCTTCGGTAACAACATCAGTTAAAGCGGAGTCTTTCAGGCATCCACTATTGGCAATAATAATAAAAAAGAACAGCGCAATATATTTAATTGATTTTTTCATAATATTATAATTATTTCTGAGGAATTGGAGCAGAGACCGAATACCCGATGAATAAGCCAATTGCATTTCGTCCCTGAACATTCCAGCCTATATTATCGCCGCCATGTATAAATGAATCTTCTACAGCTTTCCCGTTACCCTTAGTTTTAAAATAATTTTGAAAGGCTTTGTCAAAAGCATAAACCTTTAAATCAAATTTTGAAGAAATCCCGCTTCCCCTGTATTGTTCCGGAATCACCAGCGAACGGACAATTAATTTTCCGGTACCTGAGGTCGCGGGGAGATTTTCTATAGCATAAAAGTCTCCGGCTTCCATTTCACCAGATGAACCTGCCTGATAGCTCCACGTTGCGCCGTAAGCTTCCTTTTGATTTGCCTGAACTTCTCCCTGGAGATAAAATGATTCTGATCTGTACATTACATTCCTTACATTCGGAACTTCCGGAACATAGGTCTTACTGTAAATCGGGTCCCCGTAATGCTTCGCAAATAATTCGTAATAAGTACCCGGTTTTATTTTGTAATCGTACAGAGTTTTATACAAACCGTTGCCCGCGTTATGCAGTGGAATGACCTGGTTTCCGTTTACTTTTATATAAGCTTCAATATCCCTCAGCCCCGCAGTCTCAGGCGAATATGTTGTACCGATCGGTAATGTTTTTGTAAAGACTACCCCGGCAAAAGTCTTATTCGCAATCAGTTCGGCGCGCACAACAACATTTTCCTTATAGAGATTTACGGGCTCGATTACATCAACCTGGTCACAGCCGGCGGTAAAAACTGCCGTGAGTAAAATTAATGCGGAGGCCGCGTATTTAATTAATATGTTTTTAAAAACTGACATTTATACCAACTGCCGGTAAAAATGGAAATAAAGTTATTTGTTTTAATACAGGATTACTAAGCACATCGCCGTTTGAACCTGTCTGGGATGGATAAACGGCGAATGGATTTTTACGGTTGTACACATTGAAAATTGCAAGATAAGTTTCAAACGGAAGATTATTCCAGATAAATTTGTAATTAACCGCAATATCCAGTTTATGATAATCCGGTAATTTGTGGCTGTTCCTCTCGTCGTAGTCAAAGTTTAAATTTGTCTGCCCGTTCGGTCCAACATCTTTAAACTGATACTCCCCTGTGGGAACAGAAATGTGCTGTCCGGTTCCATAAGTCCAGGTAGCGCTTACACTAAAAGCATCCGAAAATTTATATGAAAGGACAAGTGATATATCGTGTCTTCTGTCGTACCTTGGATAATAAACTCTTCCGAGATTAAGTTTATCGAATTGTCTCTTAGTCCATGAGAGCGTATATCCGATCCACCCTGTGAAATCGCCCACCATTTTATTCAGAAAAAATTCAATTCCGTAAGCTTCCCCCTGCCCGGCAACCAGCAGATTTTTCACCGAACCATCCACGTAACTAAATTGCGGGGAATTGCTGAATTCATACAGGTTTTTCATATCCCTGTAATACCCGTCAAAGTTCAACACATAATTATTATTCCCCAGCCGGGATTCTATTCCAAAATTATATTGTGTCGATCTGCTCGGTAGAACTTCCTTGGTGGAGGGATACCAGAGATCGGTCGGGAGGCTGATATCATTTCTTATCATCAGGTGAAGAAACTGGTGCGCAATTGCAAAAGCTCCTTTAAGGGAAACATGGTCAGTTAGCGAATATGAGGCAGATATTCTCGGCTCGAACTTGAAATATTCTTTGCTTTTGAAATAATAAAATCTTCCTCCAATATTTGTTTTCAGCTTTGAACTGACCTTCCACTCGTCCTGGAAGAATAAAGAAGCTTCGGTTGATTGGACACTTGAGGTAGCGTTTGGATCAGTTTCGAGAAGGGGATTATAAATCCCGCTGTAAATTACATCATAATTATGTAATGCCAGTTCTGCCCCGACTTTTAAAGTATGGTCTTCATGCCAGAACATATCCAGCCGCGATTTAAAAATGATATCCTGGAGCCTTGAGAAAGAGAAATAATCATTGTCAGCAGAACTGCCCGGTTTATTTCTCAGCAGGGTTCGGAATTGATAATTAACGTAGCTTATGGAATTATTTATCAAAAAAGATTTAGAATTTACCTTCAGCCAATCGATGTTTGCCGCACCGTTCTGCCAGTCAATATTGTAGTTAATGTCCTTGGAATTATCCGGATTATATACATGGTCTTTGCTAAACATACCACTGAAAGTTATAATATCATTCTCAGTTATGTTGTAAGTGATTTTTGAATTTATGTCGTAGAAATTATAGTTAGGAATATTGCTGTCTTTATTAACTGCTTTCTTGATAAAATCATAGTACATTTTCCTGCCGGATATCAGGTAGGTAGCTTTCTCTCCTACCGGACCTTCAAAAGTTGCGTTTGAATTTATTAAACCGATGCCGATTTTACCTTTGTTTGCTTCTTTAGTACCCGATCTCAGCTTTACATCTAACACGCTGGAGAGCCTTCCGCCGTACTCGGCCGGGAAAGCGCCCTTTATTAATCTACACTTTGAACGGCATCGGAGTTGAAAGTGCTTGCAAAATTACCAAGATGAGTAGGGTTGTAGACAATCACTCCGTCGACAAGCGTCAGGTTCTGGTCGGGCGATCCTCCTCTCACATAAAGACCCGTAGAAATATCGGTAGCTGTCTTTACCCCGGGCAAATACTCAAGAGTTTTAAATAAATCGAGCTGACCGCTTAATGAGGGCATTCTCTTTAATAAATCAACAGGTACATCAATGGTACTGGCCCTTACTTCATTTTTATTTTTGCCGGTAACAACAACCTCGGCGAGCGGTATTTTCGTAGCAGTCATTTTAAAGTCAAACCGCACTGTACCGGTATCAGATAAAACATTAATTTCCCTGATCAGGGTTTTATAACCGATGTTTCTTGCTACTATTATATAATGACCTTTAACAATCTTGGGAATTGCATAATAGCCATAATCATTGCTGGCAGCCCCCCTGTATGGAATTTCATTTGTTTTTATTGAATCCCTGTACAACAGTATATTTGTACCAACAAGAGGCTCACCGGTTACTTCATCATGAACAAAACCGGAGAGGATAGTCTCCCCTCTCTGCGCCAAAGCCCGGGGTCCCGCAACTATCAGGAGTAATAATATGAAAGCAAAAATATTTTTCAAAATATTAATGTTCTATTAATTAATAGCTTAATTTAATTGTTCAAATTGAATAATATCTTGAATAACAAATAAAAAATACCAGGGGAATAAAAGTATTATCTTTACCGCCACCGGATAAATTATGTTGAAGTGATTTTAAGGATTTTTCCAGTGATTGCGGTGCCACCGGATGCAGCCGGGACACGGCAAGACAGTTAAAAGCCGGGTATTTTGAGAAGAGCAAGGGTGCTTTTAATAAATGCTTTATTAACATGATTGATATCAAAGATATTCTCCCTGTTATTACAGCTTATTATTTCTTTTTCAGAATAAGCCCGCCTCCATAAGTTGCAATCCAGACTCTTCCGAGTTTATCTATTACAACTCCTCTTACATCATTCATTTCAAGCCCGGTAGTTGCTTTATTATACACTGTCGCATCCGAAGAATTTGTAAACGTAACCAATCCCACACCTGTGCTAATCCATTTCATACCGGTTCCATCAACAAAAATACTGTTAGCATTTCCACCATTAGGCAGCACATAATACGGCTGGAATGTACCGTTGTTAAAATAGGATAAACCAGTTCCTGAAGCTACAGATGTCTTAAATCCTATCCAGGCACCCCCATTTACGGGATCAGGACCAATTGCGCTAATGTAATTTCCAATGATCGTAGAATTTGAGGTATTGTAAAGTTGTTTATATGGTCCCTCAATATAAACGCCTGTGCTTGCCGTACCAAAATAATATGTACCACTATTATCAGTAGCAGCTACGGAAAAAGTACTTGTTATACCGAAGTCCAATTTATTTCGTGTGGACCATTTCCTCCAGAGACTCTGGGAATTTGATATGCCGTTTTGCTGTTTCACTGATGAACCGGGGGTTATTGCAGCCGGATCCTGCAACCAGGTGTCATTAATATAGTTGGGAGTAACAAAGATTTCATGCCCCTTAGTACCCCGCACAATATCAAGAATATTTGATTCTACTAGAGGGGTTCCATACCTAACATCGTTATAGCGGAAAACGTCATTCCCATTTATTGCAAATAGCCCGTTTTTTGTGCCTGTCCAGAGAATTCCATCATCGGAAAAATCTACACTATTAACTTTTGCTTCCTGTATAATAGATGTAGCCGGAGAATATTGCTGCAGATTATTACCGTCAAATTTCAACAGACCCTGGTCTTCCGTGCCAATCCACAAATTATTGTTGTCATCAATAGTGATATCCGTTAAATAGTTAGTCGGGAAAGTTGAAGTCCTGGTATTAAGATCCATCCACATGGTTGTATCTACCAGGGTAGTTTTAGCCTCAGAGAGATTACTGCTGCTGACCGTAACAACAAGGCTGTCATCCCTGTAATTTGTAGAATGATATCTAACCTTGTAATAACCGGGCAATAAATTTGAAATAACTGACGGTGTAACCAGTCCGGTAGCGGAGTCTTCCAGAAATATTTGCGAACCATCCGGTTTTGCGTTACAATTTATTTTACCACGCATTGCTGGGTTTTTAGTATAATCAATAAAGAAATTTTTCTTTTCGCCATCAACTGCATCAATTGTAAATGAGGTATCCCTATACAGTTCTTTCTTGAGCGTTATTGTATAGGTGTTTGTCTCCAGCCAGGTAAGGCTGTCAGGAGTAATTCTTCTACGGTTTTTTCCATCCAGATATATATGAGCCCCGGCCGGTTTGGAATCAATCAGCACATATCCGTGAGGAGGCGGTGCATCAGGGGGACTGACGGAAATTTCCTGGTTACAGGAATATACTATTCCCAGAAGAGATAAAAAGATTAAGAAAGAGATAACTTTCTTGGCAGTTATGTTTTGATTATTTCTTTTCATGAATTTTATTTAAATCCTAATGATTGCAAAAACGATGGTTTAAAACCAATTGTATAACTTGTTTTTATATATGATCCGAATATTCCAAGCCCGCCCTTAATATTTGAGTAATCCGGGTTATCGAGTTTAACAGTAAATCCATCAAGCCCTTGCTTAACCGATGAATAATAAGTAGATAAATACTCATCATAAATTAACAGTTCGAACTTCATATCGGTTATTGAATAATCGCTTTTAGGCCGGCCGCCAGACGGAATTTCATTTAACGCCTGGTTAATAGTTTCCAGATCTAATTCTAAAAACGTCTTTCGAATAGGAGTAGGATAAACCGGTTTTAAATTTCCTCCATCAGAATAATAAAATAGCGGAACTTCCTGTTGATGAGGTAACGTGTCCCCCTTTACATAGTAGTCTATTGCTATGCGCGGAGCATATAAGAAATTACCAATACCCTGCCAATTAATTTTCAGTGTGGTTCCAAATGAGGGGGGTATCAATTTATCGTTTTTATAATCAAAAAATCCGAAATCGGGAACAGGCGGTGTCATGCTCTCTGACTGCAGCAGCAAACCATTGGGGAGAAGGGCATCTATTTCAACAACTTTGCCGGGCCCGGGTTTTAGATCAGGGTTATAATAATATTTTACCGAGTCACTATACCGGGATGAATTTACACGGGCTACTACTGTATCCCGCATCCGATATAATTTATTATCGTAATAAATATTTACGTCGGCATTTTTAATAGCCGGATCATCCGTGTAATCTAAAGGGCTGAGTCCATCGGGTTGATAACTGTGAGTCAGTGTTACAATTTGGTAACTTGTATCACTCTTTATAATGCCATTGAGAATAAACCTTTCCCTGAATGGCGCATTCGGGTTAATCGACTGATCACAGGAATAATTTATCAGCGATAATGCTAACAGGGTTAATATTAAAATGTATTTCTTCATATTTCAATTTTAATTGTTGCTGTTGGTAAAATAGGAAGCATGTTTATCCTTCTTCCGGTATTTCTATCGAAGTAGAAAATATTTTTCCGGTCATAAACGTTAATAATGCTTGCATCCAGATCGAACTTTATCCAGGAAAAAACAAACGATTTAGAAAGACTTATGTCCAGCCTGTGATATTGAGGCAGCCTGCCAAGGTTTTTATCCGCAAGAATTGAAAAAGGTCTGTAACTTTCGAGCAAGGAGCCCGCGGAATAAAGATCATCAAAATAAAGTTTATCGTAATAACCCAACGACTGTGTAAACGGCCTGCCTGTATTAAATATCCACATTGCACTAAACTGCCAGCCGGCACCCAAGTTCAAAACTCCAATAAAATTAACCTGATCGCGTGTATCGTATCTCGGGTAATATGTCCATCCATTCAGATGCTTGTATGCCCAGCCAAGCGAATATGAAGCGGTTAAGCTTACAGGATCATTATTATAATTTAATAAAAATTCCCACCCATATGATTCCCCGCTGGCTGGTAAAAGGTCAGGATCATTTTCTAAAACTTTGTTATCGTTTATCGTCGGAATATTATGCAGCACCTTATAATATCCCTGGACATCGAACGATAACGCAGAGGAGAAATCAGCTTTAATACCAATGGTGTAATGAATAGCGCTTGCAACCGGTAAATACCTGGGGGAGATTACCCAGGGCTCGAACAAAGAAATAACCTCGCTCTCATCTGACAGTGTTGTTAATTCCTGGGAATATATTCCCCAGGCACCTTTGAGCGAAAGCCAGGGAAATATTCTGTATGTAAGGCTTACACGCGGTTCTACCAGATATGTATTACTTGAGGATTGCGTCAAACTTGCAATATTAAACCTTGCCCCAATATCCGCCCCAAAATTTTCATATCGCAAAAATTTATACTTTCCGAAAATGCTGATATTGGTGCCATGAGATCCAACATTAGAGGAGGCCCCAAACGAATTTTGCAGAATGAGCCTTGTATCCACATCCTTCAAATCTAACCCGAAAGCCAGTTCATCTTTTGTCTCAAAAATATAATTGAATTTCATACTTAAGGAAATGTCATTTACTGAATTAGTTTTAGGTTTTACCTGGCTGTAATTGGGAATTACATTTCCGTCAAAGTTGCTGTAGGATAAACCAAGTTCATAATATAGAGGTGTATCTGTAACCTGGAACCACCTGAGGCCGATCATATTATTTGACCAGTTAATATCTTCACGTTGCGGATCGCTATTATTGAGATTATCTTTACTTGTAAACCCGTGAATTACAAATTTACCACCTTTAATAAAATTCGGATTTGCATAATTCAGTTTAAAACCAATATCGTAAAAATCGATAGGCGCGTTTTTGTTATCCAGGAATTTTTTAAGTACGCTTGTGTTATAACTTTTTCTTCCGGCCAGCAAAAATGATCCGTGAGGCACAGGCCCTTCAACCAGCGCTTTACCGGTCAGAAAACTTGATGTTGCGCTGGCACCGAAATTCTTTTTATTACCATCCTTGGTAATTACATTTAAAACAGAAGATAGCCTTCCGCCATATTCGGCAGTGAAACCTCCCTTATAAAATTCCAGGTTATTAATCATATCAGGATCAATTACGCTGAAAATTCCAAGTGCATGAAATGGATTGTAGAGAGTAACTCCATTTAATAAAACAAGATTTTCATTGCTCGCACTTCCCCTTACATAGTATCTTGCCGACACATCACCCGTGGACTGTACACCCGGCAAATATTGAATTGTCCTGAATACATCGGTCTCTACCCCCTTTGGCATCATTTCAAGATCCTTTATTGAAATTCTCTGCAGTCCAATATCGGTTGCATTTTTTTCAATAATTCTTTCACCGACCTTTTCAACTGCTCTCATTTCAACGGCAATGGGGCTTAACTCTACTTTAACATCTGTAATTTTGCCTACACCTACAAAAACTGTAATCTCTTTAGTTTTGTAACCCACATAGGATACCATGAGAGTATAGTTCCTGTTTCCGGGAACCCCGGGTATTCTGAAATTTCCATGTGAGTCTGTGGAGGCTCCCCTGTTAATTTCTTTTAGTATAACATTTCCGAACGCAAGCGCTTCACCATTTGTAGAATCCGAGACGCTTCCACGAACCGTTCCGTTATCTTCAACGTTAATTACCTTATCATTATTTATCCTGAGGACGATTTGCCGGTTGTTTCTCGGAAGCCATTCTATGTTTGTGTCTTTAAAAATCTGATCGAGCACTGCCAGAATTGTGATATCGTTTACATTAATTGAAACCAGAATTTTATATGGTATAATATCGCTACTGTAGGAAAAATCTATCCCGCTTTTTGCCGTAATATATTTTAACACCCTCGCTAGTGAGGTGTTTTCCGCCGAGATATCAATGTTCTGCATTAAATAATTGTTGATTTCTGTAGAAAACACCCTCCCGGACCTGGCTGCGATGGAATTACCAAAATTATTTTTATCAGCATTGTTCATTGCCTGCCCGGAAGTGATATTACAAAGTAATATCAAAGTGACGGCAAAAATGCCCGCAAATAATTTAATTCTATAAAATGGAATGCTCATAAATTGTTATCCGTTGATTGAAGAATTAATGACGGTTTTTTTAACCCGGAGCTTTTCCCCGCTGAGAACTGGCAGGAATTACCTGAGACTTTATATCGAAAGTCCAGAGCGAGTGATATAATTTTTACAATTTCTTTTAGATTATCTCCCTTAAAAGTTGCGGTCAGATGCAGCGATAATAACGAGGAATCGTTAACCGAGCAACTAAAATTGTATGAACGGTCTAGTGTCTTAAAGACCTCATTCAGGTTGGAATTTTCGAAGTAGAGCCTGCCGTTTATCCAGCTTATATGCTTGTTGACATCAGCAACTTTGGGCTTGCCTAGTTTCCCATTACTTGTAAGTCTTGCGCTTTCTTTTCCCGATAAATAGACGATATTTCGTCCGGCAGAGTCTCTGGAAGCAAAAGATACTTTCCCCTCTTTAACAGTTACAACATATGAAGCATCATCTTTCCATGCTTTAACATTAAATTCAGTACCGATATCGGTAATTTCACCGTTTGCAATAAAAACTTTAAAAGGTTTCTGATCGTTATGAACAACCTTAAAAAATGCTTCCCCCTCGAGGTACACTAATCGTTTTGATTTTGAAAATTTTTCCGGAAATTTAATAGTACTTGCTGAATTCAGAAATACTTCGGTTCCATCCGAAAGTTTAAAACTGGCTCGCTGCCCTTTTTCAGTTGTTACCTCGTGAATAGCAATTGCTTTCTTCATTCCGCTAACTTTAGCGGGTTTTTTATTCACATCATTGTACAGAAAAGCCGAGACAGAAATTATAATAATTATAACGGCGGTACCTAGAAGTTTTACAGCCGGCAAGTATCTTTTACGCTCAACATACTGATAAGAAATACTCTCTTTAGATTTTTGCCGAACTCCGCCTTCCAGGCTTAACTTGGAAGCAACACCTGCCCACGCTCTATCGACATCCCATTGAACCGTTTTATCTGAAGAGGCTTTCCAGGTTGACTCAATTGATGAAAATTGCTCCCTGTTCAGGGGGTCAGCATCAAGCCAGTTTTCCACAAGCCTTCCTTCTTCCTCCGATTGTTCATTGGCGAGGTATTTAGCCAGCAATGCCCAGTTTATTTCGCTGCTCATTTTCTATTGGTTCTTAAATTATTATCCTATACCAGTTAATACAACTAACCGGCCTTTTACCTCTACAAGTTTTGAAAATATTAAAGAATTGTCCCGGAAATTGTAATGATAAAAAGAGAGGATAGATAAGGAAACATAATTCCCCTTATTTTTTTTAAAGCTCTCCCCATTTGTGTCTCAACAGTACTTAAAGAAATATTCAACACTTCTGATATTTCGCGATAACTAAGGCCTTCGTGCCTGTGAAGCAAAAATATCATTTTACATTTTTCAGGTAATTTATTTATTGCCCCGTTTACAGAAGTTAATAATTCTTTTCTTTCAAATTCGTCTTCAGGATTAAGAGATGAAGAAGAAAATGAATTTCTGGATAATTCAGCCCAATTATTTACAACATTCAAATGTTTAAGATAATTAAGAGCCTGGTTTTTAGAGGCCCGATAAAGGTAGGTCTTAATAGTTCCCTGAGGACTCCAATTTTGTCTGTTTTCCCAGATTTTAAGAAAAATATCCTGCACAAGATCTTCAGCAGCGGAAGATGACTTTACAATACTCGTAGTAAACCTGGAAAGGCCGTAATAGTATTCCCGGAAAAGAGCTTCGAATATTTTAACATCCCCTGACTGAATCTTCTTGATGATTTCAATTTCAGAAAATTCCTGCCCGGAATTATTTCTATTTTGAGATAGCATTTTTGAAAATTTGCCTAATTATTATTCGATTAGACACATCAACCAAAAAATAGTTGTACTGAAAGATAGACTTTTTGAAAGGAATTAGAAACATTTTTTTGCTAGATCCCAATATTGATGTGTATCAGACTTGAGGATTGTAATATTAATTATGAAGGTATAAAACAAAGATATAAATTCGGAATGTTACCGGATATTTATTTTGTGGAAACACAGACCGGTTTCGCGTTCTCTATACAACTTCTATAATAAATTTATCGAGCGGGAAACAGGACTCGAACCTATGACATCGACCTTGGAAAGGTCGCGCTCTACCAACTGAGCTATTCCCGCATATATTTTTCTAAATAAAACAAAACAGTGAAAAATTTACCAAAAAATATTTATTAAAAAGTATATTATCAACTAGTCTTTTTCGCAGCAACCGTTTGCCGCTTCCGGAGCTTTTAACTTAAATAAATTTCTAGAAATTACAAATTTCCATAGTTTATCTGAAAAGCTTATGGGTGCTGAGATACCAGCCTTTTTAAGTTTTTTAAACTTTTTCAATAAATAAAACGTAAACCTTAGACGAAACTTTCTCATAAAACACCTTTATTTAATTATCATATAATTAAAAGTGCAATATTGAAGAGTATTATTAATACTGATTATTCATCTTTTGTGCCAGTTAATAAATGGTTATAAAAGATGAAAGCAAGAGAAAAGGGAAAGTATTGATGGTTCACTTTGGAACAATGTTAGGTATTGGGTCATATCGCTAAATTTGATAAAAACCTGTAGAAATAAGGGGGCTCCAAAATCTTATATATATAAGATGAAATGAATTAATCTTTAGCAAGTTAAAATCTAAAATGCCTGAATCAATTAGTTTCCCGCCAGCAGATCTTACAGTTTTATTAAAGACCTAAAAGGTAAGAGTTCAAGGTGATAAAAATACTCAATGGGTTAAAAACTAGCTAGAGTGAATTATTAGGGGCAACAAAAAAATTGCTTTAAAATAAAAAGAATTTAATTTCAGTAAAACATAATCGTCTTGGGATTTAAAGCAATCATCAAAAGTAAATGAAAGAACAAATTTCTTTCCATCTGCCCAAATTTTAACTAAAATCTCGCCAATTATCTTTATCTTTACTCCAATGTTAAGAAGCAGGATAATATCTGTCCTGAAATTGTGCACCTCTTAATTAATTTATCATTTTGAGACGATCCATATAATATTATACCCATTTTCAGGCATTATTAAGCTAAATGTTTGGAATGGTAATTGTTCATCTAGATGAAATACTCAATAATAATTTTAATAATTAGGCTGATGCTGGGTTTTTATCATTGCATAATTTCTGATTAATTTTACTGTTTGGATACCATTCATACACTATAATTAATTACAATATTCAGAGGGCAAAAATGGAAGATTTCAAAAGAACAATATTTGGGGATATCGTTGTAGAAACCGTAAATCTTACCCGGGCAACTTACAAAGAAGCAGGGATGCTAAAATATATCCTTAATAAAGATATTTTCAATGGATTTAGGAAAATAGTTATAGACCTGAGTCAAAGCGAGTTTATTGATTCAACATTTATTGGAGTACTGGTTATTACGTTAAAGGAAATTGGCAAAAAAAGTGGTGAGCTTCGTATTGTTCAACCGATGTCCATAGCAAACACGATTTTAGAGAAGACAGGAACTTTTGATATTTTCAACGTCTACGATACACTCGAAGAAGCGATAAAAAGTTTTGGATATGGGAAAAGCCAGGATTTTCCTAATAGAGATTATGTCTTCCCACTTAAAATTGCTAAATAGGGTTTGTTGCGGCTCTAAAAATAATAAATCAAAAATTTATCCCTTGGCTATAATCTATATAATAAAATAGTGCAGGAAAAAGCACGTATAATTTAGCGTCCCGCTTTTCAATCGGGTAGCAACTTATTATAATAAGCGATTTTTACCCTCTAAATTAATTCCCGGATAAGTACTATCTCTCCTTGTGATCTTACTTCTTTTAATTACTTCAGCTCATGTTTTATACCTATTAATATGCTTAAATATCTTTTTCCCTAATCTAAATCTTGATTTCCACAATTTTTATTAAAATAAGTAGCATGAGCTGTAAATAAAAGAGAGTGATTTCTTTAAATTAGAATATCTGGCCTATGGCCGGATATTTTTGCTCCATAGGTTACACGAATTTAAGGCCTGTTAATTTGTGAATGGTTATTAATTTTATCAAGTTTGATATCACTAATAATAGCTTTTACTATTAAGATTATTATAACATAAAGGGGGGAAATAACATGCCAACTACACAAGAAAATCTTAAGGAAGCATTCGGGGGTGAAAGCCAGGCCAACCAAAAATATCGCGCATTTGCAAAAAAAGCCGAGCGCGAAGGTTTTACGAACATCGCAAAACTTTTTAATACTGCAGCGGAAGCTGAAAGAATTCATGCAGAAGGACACATTAATGCTTTGGATAGTGTCGGTTCAACTGTTGAAAATTTAAAAGCAGCAATTGAAGGCGAGACTTATGAGTACAAAGAAATGTACCCGCCAATGCTGGAACAAGCAGAAAAAGAAAACCACAAAGCAAAAAGAATGTTCAAATATGCAGTCGGAGCTGAAGATGTACATGCACAGCTTTACAAACTTGCACTGGCTGCGGCAGAAAGCGGTAAGGACCTTGAAGAAACTGAATTTTATCTCTGCCCTGTTTGCGGACATATAGAGTTCGGTAAGCCTGAAGAAAACTGCCCGATATGTGGCGCAATGGTCTCTAAATTTGAAAAATTGTTTTAATTACAGAATTCATATCCAGGTTTAGATTAAATAATCTAAAACAAAAAATCCCGGCGCATGCCGGGATTTTTATTGCAAGCTCCACCAACGGAACGAAGGTAGGACTTAATTTATAGAGCTCTCTAAATGTAACGTAGATTATCTACTAATTTAGAATAAAATTGTGTAGTTAGAGCCCATTAATAAAATTTTTTTGAAACTCACACCCGAAAAAATAGTGATTTTAAGAAACTACCCATATAAATTTGTTTGTGCTTTAATCTACTCGTGGGTTATAAGGTCAAACATTTATTCCGGATTATTATACCATCCCCAGATGCGAAGAATCCAGCAGAAATATTCTATTTGGTTGGGTTTAACAGTCAATCAAACTTTTCATGAGTTTTTAAAAGATGTGAGGGTAAGTCAACCAGAATATAATAATAGAGTGTACTAAAAAATTTTAAGAGTAAAAATAAAAAAGCCCTCTTTCCTGAGGGCTTAAACAATAAGTGTATTGCTGCTTATGGATGATTAACATCGGCCTCATCAACATGTACACGTGGGTTATACTTGCTAAACATCCCATCGGGGTTATTATACCAAACCCAGGCATGGCATTCCCACTTATCAATATCTCCATCATATTCCCACACGTCATCATTACCAGCGAACCCTTCGGGTGCTTGTCCTTACTGGGGACTGCATATTCAACAGCAACTAGTCTCATTTTACCGTTCACAGAGTTTTTTGAATAAACGAGCAGTGCTGGTTTTCCCGGATCGAATGCATCCCAATTTGAAACATTCAATAAATGATAGCCCATATTTTGAACTACAACATTGATGTCTACATAACCATCTTCTATTGCATTTTCTATATCATGGTATTTGGCTGTTGAAGCTCTTGCTAGAGCTAATTCTTTATGCAATTCAGAACTACCTTTGCTTAAATTTCCTATATCATTACTCTGATTAGAAACAGGATTATCCGCCAGCTTATTTGAATTGCATCCTAACATTAAGAATGCAATTAATATCAAAGAGAAAAAGATATTTTTCATTATAACCTCCCTTATTTGGTTATTGAATTTAATGATTACGGTGTAAGAGGAATATGATCGGAATTAGGCTTAAGCTCTTGTATTAATGATAATACAAATTTGAAAAGAGGTCTCCCACATTTAATTCAAATGATAGCACATTTATTGCATTTTTAATTGTAGGAGGATAATCAGTAGTGAATGGCAAGTTAGAACTATATTATCGCATTGGCATAATCTGAAGGAAGGATGCCAAATTTTTTATTAAAACATTTTGAAAAATACGATGGATTATTAAAACCCGATTCATACGCAATTTCAGAAATGCTGCCTTTTTGTGATTCAATTAATTTTAGAGCGTTTTTTAATCTAATCTCTCTTATAAAATTATTTGGTGAATATCCTGTTAAATATATTATTTTTCTATACAATTGTGCTCTACTTATACCGAATTGCTCTACCATACTATTTATGTTCAACTCGTCTTCGTTCCAATGTTTTTCAAAAGTTTCAAAAAGCTGATTTAAGAAATTTTCATAGTGTGAACTTAAGACTTTTATCAAACTATTTTTAATCTCAGTTTTATATTTGATTTCATTGAAAGATTTTCCTAATGATGAGGATATAATAATTTGATTTTGTCCGGCAATATATCCTAATCTTTTTGCCAAATTAATAACATCTCCAAATAAATTGTCACTTTTTGTAACCGGAGCACCAAAGTTCAATCCAATTGAAACACCAAATTTTATGTCTTCTTCTGATAGCTTAGTGAATTTATTTTGAATGTCTAAAGCACTATTTATTCCATTTTCTTCTGATAAAAATGATGTTAAAATATTGTTGTTTTCCCATGATATTAGGTTGCCTTCAAATATCAAAAAGGATCTTTTAATTATTTCTTTTTGCAGACTTAATAAATCTGCAGATTTACTTTTATTAATTTGTAGTTTTAATAATAAAGGATTAACAATTTCCAAATACATAATTGTCCGGTGAGCTGTTTCATTAATATATCCATCAAACACAGGAATTCTTTCTGAACGGGCTATATCGGCAATTTTACCCAAGAAAAATTCTACATCATTGAGTTCGACTTTTATTATTTGTGAAGGAGTTTTCCCATGCGATTTGTTATGCAAATTAATTACAGATTCTTTATCCGGGGCTTCAAACACACAGAAACCTGTATTATTTGGAATGTCGTGCCAGAAGTAAACAAATTTACAATGAAAATCATCCTGTAAAACAAAATCCCTTTGATGATCAGCAGCCACGTCTTCTGCTGTTGCCCCTGTTGTATCATGTATATCCATAAAAATTGGCATTTCGCCACCTTTTTTATGGTTAATGTATATGATTTATTTCGCTTTTTGCAATAGGGATGAAACTAGGCCACTGGTAAAAAAGTAATTCGAGGATTCCCTTGTAATTTCAATTTATAAATTTAATCATTTTTTGTCAAGAAAATTCGGAACCGTACTTTTAATTTTATTTTTGTGATAAAAGCTATGTTGGAATGATTAAGTTTTGCGGCAGCTTTTGCTTCAATTTCAAACCTTGCTTTTACTTCAGAATC
Source organism: uncultured Bacteroidota bacterium (assembly GCA_963748105.1). Taxonomy (GTDB): domain Bacteria; phylum Bacteroidota; class Ignavibacteria; order Ignavibacteriales; family Ignavibacteriaceae; genus JAKAGZ01. Next base: position 54,503 of record CAVVHP010000015.1, read on the forward strand.
GGCAGAGATGTGATGTGGAGAAACTTCTGCGCAACCTTGCGTCCTAGTTTTGTGTCTTCGGCAAGATAGACCACGCTAACCAGTAAACATTCAACTACAATAAATCAAATTATTATTTTTATACACCGCTAAAAATAAAATAACAGTCCGTGGGTTCTAAACTCTAAATGTTCTGAATCTAATAAAGGGTTAATAAAAAAGCCCTGAAAATCAGGGCTAAAACAGTCGCTCCACCTAATGGACGAAATTAGAAACTATTTTATTGAAAATCCTAAATGTAAGTTAGGTGATCTATCAGATTAAATAGCAAGATTCAATGAATAACCGTCTAACAATGATATGTTAGAATAGACTTAAGCACATTCTTGAAAATTGCTATTTAAAATTTTTTAAAAAACCGGGAATGACCCCGGCTTAAATTATTATTTCAATAATATCATCTTTTTAGTTTGAAAGAAATTACCTGCATGGATCTGATAAAAATAAATACCACTTGCAAGATTTGATGCATTAAATAGTACCTGGTGTTTTCCAGGGGACTGGACTTTGTTTATTAATTCTCTCACTTGCCTTCCCAAAATATCATAAACTGTAATATTGACAAGATTAGTATTCGGAATTGAATATTCTATCGTTGTTGTTGGATTGAAGGGGTTTGGGTATGATTGATAAAGGATATAATTTTTTGGAACAACATTAGCCGTGGTGGCTAATCCAGTAACTTGTGACGGTATCCCTAAAACAGCAAACCCTTTATTATTTTCTTCGTGAATTTCTTTAATCAAATTTTGCGGATCCAATACCGCGTAAATTCTCGGATACTGCTGTAATCCCGGGGGCACGATCCATTTCATTGTTGCGTCTGTCCAGCCACGCTCTTTGATAAATGATGTTGTAGTGGTGGAATCAACCCCATTAATACCGGTTATAACAGTACCACCTGAATCCGGGTCACCAATGTAAAATTTTACCGTGACTTGTGCGGGGGTATCCAACAGGCTAAAGTTCCTTACCCTGGCAGTGATACTAACAGTATCTCCAGTCTGAGGTGAATAATTGTTGAAAAATATATCAGTTGTTTGATAGCGCTTGGCGTTTTCCGTTAATAATATACCTTTTTGCAGATCATAAAACCACGGGAGAATAAAAGTTGGATCAGAATATTTTCCATACTCAAGCTGCCACCAACTTTGAGGTTGGCCGGGTGGAGCTATGACAGGATCTACTGCATAATTGATGACAATTGCTCCATCTTTGGAACGGTATGCGTAAGGAAAAACCGTGTATGCTGCAACATTACCCAAACTATCAACTAAAGTTCCAAAAGTTGCCCGTAGATCGAAACCGCTCATAATTGTTGTAGTAGTTGTGGTGAAATGAGCATTATTGCCGACGCTTGAAAATGCGGGTGCCCCAAAGTTGTAGTTTATATCCCATCCACTATTCCATGTGGTGTCAAGGGAAGACTGGTCATACTTTGAATAGTCTAAATCCCACTTGGAACCGCTTTGACCAGAGATAGGTAATCCCTGGCTCTGTGTTAATGAGACTATACTTGAATCGATGTCAGGATTATTCATTGCGCTATCAGACGGGAAATAGGAAAGAATGTTACCTACTTGATGGTTGGGAATGTAAAAATTGGTAGCATAAGTTTTACTCGGAAACCATGCTCCTACTGTCTTAATTGGAGAGGTAAAATTAATGTAATTAACAATTGAGGTGGTATCGTTTCCAATGTAGACAGGATAAGTCCAAATATCATATGAGGATGTCGTTGCATATATCTGATCATCCCCTTTAGCTGTTACTCCTATATCCAGCAATGTTTTTTGTGTTGTAGAAGTATCAATTGAATAAGAATGGCCCCAGGTTTCTTCAACTTTTATTTCAAAATTTGTGGCAATACTTGCAGAGACTGATGCACCGACTCCCAGAGGTTCAGCAGCCACTTGTATAGTTTCACCAACATTCCCGGATAAATTGATTCCTGCAGCATCTGAAACATCCTTATGTGTATGAGATTTCAACTCAGTAGAACTCGATTGTTGCGTTTCATAAGTTGAGTAGAAACTGGGTGTATTTCCACTAAAACTATCGCTTAGATCATACTTAATACCATTAAGCATATCGAAATGAATAGGGGGCGTATTTAATACCACAAGGGGTTGTACTATGTTGTTTTCAACTGTATGATTCGGCCGTCCAATTGTTAATCTTGTTCCGTCGAAATTTCCAAGTGCCAGCGCATAGGTATAATAACTGTTTGCTCCGTTATCCGTTGAAGTATCTGTCTCAATTGTCGCGAATATAGAATGTGAGGCTAAATTCTGTGATATACTATAAACAGTCAATCCTATCCAATGATTAGACCCGTTACCATAAATATCCTTTTCAATTACAATATCATCGCTGCCATCGTAATTTAAGTCCCCGATTTTCAAAAAGTCGAAACTCAGTAGTTCATCTTCCGCACCGCTGGAAAGTCCATTCAATGACAAACGATATGTAAGATTTAAAAAGTCATCAGTTGAATAAACATAAATGGTTCCGTTCAAATCATAAACCAATTCGTCGCGGGCATCGCCATTGAGATCTCCCGAGGCAATGCTAAAATCATTTATAGAACCACTAGTACCTATTTGAACAGAATCACGCGTTGAAGGATCATATGTTAACATACTCAAATCAGGAGTTGCCTCTAACATATACAGGAAGATATATGCGTTGTTTCCCCCCTGCTCATTTGCTGCACAAACAATTCCGACCTGATTTTCTCCGTTTTTCTTAAATTGCCCCACTGTAATTCCAAAATTAGGTGCCTGTATTGAATAATTTGTCGGCTCCTCGAAAATAATACTACGTGCTTTGGGGAGAATGGAAGAACCGGATATATCATAAACTTTGGTATATAGGGCCCACTTATTGAGACCATTATAATTCTGTTTTATCCAGTCCAAAACAATTTCATCTTTGCCGTCTCCGTTTAGATCGCCTGTTGTAATAGAGAACCTGGCAAGATCGATAGGCGATGGCAGTAGCTTTTCGTCATTAATTGCAGCTATCAAATGAGGAACTAAATTACTATCCACATTGTAAACTTGAAGATGGATTGTAGAGTCTGCACCCTGGAAGGCTAGAACAAACTGGTCCTTCCCAATCCCCAGGAAATCTCCGGTTCTTACATAAATTCTACCTCTTTGTTGTGCTCCGGATGCAACAACAGGACCAGGAATAGTTAACTCACTCGACTCCGACCAGGCATTTGCTGTGGTATCAAAATGAGGAATCATTAATTGTATGCTTTGGCCCGGTCCCTCCCAAGCGGCCACTACGTTTTCGTATACACCGTTTGTAAAGTAGCCTGCTGCAACATCCATTTGCCGGTTTCCGCTTACACCTGCTGCAGTATCTTGATGAAACTGAGTCCCCGAAAGCCGCTGATTTGCAGCCTGAGCACTATCTTTCAAAAAATATTTGTAAATCTTCTGCCTGCTTACCAACCCTGACCCGCCATTATCTTGTTGGCTCCACAACATAAAAATATTTTTACTTTGTACATGTATAGGAGCCTTCCAGTGAATGGGATCATTCTGTTGCGCAAGAATAAATACGCAAAAGATAAAAGAAAATAGAACGCAAAAAAAAGTCTTGAAAAGTAATGTTCTCATATTACCTCTCTTAGTTTTTAATTATTTGCTATTAGAACAAATCCTATAATTTATAGACTACCCTAATTTCGCTTTCCCGGGGATTTCTTAATATTTTATATAACAGAGTATTACTGAACTGATCATTTATGAACTGGCTACTATTGTGTGTGTTTATAACGTAAACAAATAATTAGGATTAGGCAATAAGAAATTTTGAGCTAAATATACAAACCCCAAATATCATATAAAGGTTCCCTTTCTACATATAAGGTAAATTAAATATCAAACTTGACCATCCCCCAAATCCCTTTTATTATTATAGGGCACACATAATTCAAAACTTTCTACAATTCTTTGTTTCAAGCATTTGTTTGTTTTTTTACCCTCAATATCACTGGTATAAAGTTCTAATAAAGTGAGTAGAGCGCTTAAAATTTATAGATCTTAATATTGAATTTATATTCCGGTAGGTCTAGCTTTAAGAAGTTCTGAATCTCATAGGAGGTAAATAAAAAAGCCCTGATAATCAGGGCTAAGACAATTGCTCCGCGAGTAGGACTCGAACCTACAACCCTTCGGTTAACAGCCGAATGCTCTACCATTGAGCTATCGCGGAATTTCTCTCTAAATCAGAGAAAACAAAATTACTGACTGCAATGTTCTTTGTCAAGCTATATGGGAATCAAAATTTCCGTTTTTCAACAAAAAACAGACAAATAATTAAATATCCACTCCCATTTCCCTGATAATATTATCTGCACCACTGACTTTCTGAGCAATCCATAATACATAACGAATATCTACACCAAGCGAGCGGCTGTAATCCTTGCTATAGACAAAATCATTTACAGTCGCCTCAAAAGGCCTGTCGAAGTTAACACCTATTAATTCACCGTATGCATTCATTATCGGGCTGCCGGAATTTCCGCCGCTTGTATCTGTGTTATATAATATTGCTACCGGTACATCATCAAGTTCTTTACTTTTAAATATTCCGAAATCTCTTTTTGCATAAAGGTCACGAATTATCTGTGGAATTTTATAATCGCCTTCATCTTTTCCTTTTTCCACAACACCCTTTAAAGTTGTAATCGGTGAATAATAAACAGCGTCTGCCGGAGAATATCCTTTAATGTATCCGTAGGTTAATCTCAGTGTTCCATTAGCGTCAGGGATAAAAGATTTATTCATCCAAATTCTTTTTACTTCCATAAACTTTGCAAGAAGAATATTCAGCTTACTGGAGATCACTTCCCGTTTGGCATTTTCCTGGTTTTCAAGTTTTTTCAAACCGGCAACAAACTTAATCATTGGATCATTCAACTTGTCAATTTCTTCAGATGTCCCATCAAATAATTTTGAAAATTTATCGTGATTTTCAACTATTGATTTATCATAAATATTATTTACAAAATCGTCCGCTGAATTTATTTCATTGAAAAGTGGAATATTCTTAAACTCTGAAAATTCTTTAGCGTCTCCAATCATTTTTGCTGCAATTTTTCTTTCTACATCCGGGTAATAATTCCGGTACGATGCTTCAAATTGCCCTTTAATTCTATTTAATGTTTTTGAATTATCCTTTTGAGCTTTCGCTTCCTGGTAATCGAGCAACAAACCGGCAGCATGCACCATTGAAAGATTCCTGTCCAGCATCCAGTATACAAGAGGCCTTCTGCCTGAATTCAGTATTTCAGAATAAACGTTATTAATTTCTGCTAATACATTTCCATATTTTTCTTTCAGCTCAGGATTCGAATCAATAAAAGCCTGAAGATTTTTTTCTTCCTGTTTTTTCATTTCTACAAGATTCAGTCTTGCAAGGCCGACAAGCTTACCACGGTAATTTTTTTCTACATTCGCCAGGCCCTTTATTCTTGATGAAACATTCAGAGCTATTTCCGGATTGTTTTTTCCTTTTTCCAGCAAACGGTCAATTATCCATCCAAATAATTTAGATATATACGGCAGCTGGTATTCCTGCTGAAATACTAAAAAGCCAGATGGCTGATGTTTGAAAGTTCTGCCCGGGTAACCGAGAAGAAAAACAAAGTCACCGTCTTTTACTCCATTTGGATTTACTTTTAAATGTTTCTTTGGATGATAAGGTACATTGTCTATTGAATAAGGTTTAGAACTGCCGTCGGGCGCAACGTAAGCACGCATAAAAGAAAAATCACCCGTGTGGCGCGGCCAAACCCAGTTATCCGACTCTCCACCAAACTCACCAATCGCCCTCGGTGGTACATAAACAAGTCTTACATCTCTAATCACTTTATATCTGAAAAGAACATATGACTGCCCGGTAAACATTTCGGAAACTCTTGCCTGTATAGTGGAATCTTTTTCTTCTTCCCTCGCTACAATTTCATCTATTTTTTTTGATATAGCTTCGGCACGAACATTAATATCCTTTTCTTCAGAAGCTGCCTGCAAAACTTCGGCAGAAACATCTTTGTAGGACTCTGTAATTCTGCAGGTGAGACCCGTAGCAGAAATTTCCATTCCCCTTGTCTTTGCAAGGAAGCCGTTCTCGAGGTAATTATTCTCTACTGTGCTAGCTCTTTGTACTGCACCAAATGCGCAGTGATGATTTGTGATTATCAGTCCATCAGCTGATACGAAAGAACCTGTACAACCGCCAACATTTACAAGTGCATCAACAAGGCTAACGCCATCAGGGTTATAGACATCATCAATATTTATTTTTAATCCGGCGTTTTTAAGATCAAGTTTCCTGATCTCGCTCAGAGGATACATTCCCTCGTCCGGCCTGAACGGTATCATAGCGAGAACCATAATTGATATTGCCGCAATCAGCGTAAAGAATACTTTCTTCCTGTTATGAACGTAAAACTTCATAATAATTACCTTCTTTTGTTTTTGTGGACTTTCCCCCGGGAAAGATACCGGAATTTACAATATTTATTTCAATTGCTAAACAAAAATGTGACGAGCGCAAAAAAAATGCCCGGAAAACCGGGCATTTTTAAATACAGATATTTTAACCAATCAAACCAAAGATTCTTTTAACCTTCTTCCGACCGATACAAAAAACCCTAATACCATAATTAAAACACCAATCCACACAAGACTTATAAATGGTTTTATACTTGCCTGAATTGAAAGGACCTCTTTTGGCGGAGCTTTTGGTGCATCATCAACTAATTTTGAAAGCACCATGTCAGCTTTTTCGCTGGTCGGATCAATCTTTTTGATTTCTATTTTCAAATTCGCATCTTTAACCTCTGCAGGGACATATGTAAAGTTGCCCATGCTTCCCTTTATTTTCGGCTCAACCTTATACGTTTTTCCACCTTTGGAAACAACGAGCTTCGGTCCCATTTCTATATCGCCGCCGCTGGTCATTTTTGTAACGTCCGGGCGATCAAAACTTTCGTATTGAATCTGGTAACCTTCGTAATCTATATTCTGCCCAACTGCCAGTGAAACAGTCTTACCGGTTTCGCCGTTCCCTTCATCATAACCAACAGGCGAGATATAAAGATCTTTTGTAAGGCCAACTTTAATAGCAGGCTCTCTCATCAGGCTGTTATTATAAGATGCGATATACATTACCGGATTAATATAATATTCCTGTCCGTCTTTGTTCATATGAATATTAAATTCATATTTTTTGCCGTTTTCAATTGGTGACCAGCCTGTAAATGTCATCTTATAACCAAACGCTTCTTTTGTCTGCCCTTTTATCAGGTCTATATCCTGTTCCTGGCTGTAAATTGCTGAACCGATGATTCCTAGTACAAGGACAGCAATACCGATGTGTGCTACATAAGCGCCAAGCATTTTCATATTGCCGCGAATAATTTTCACAGCTATTTCAAGATTAACAAAGAGTGAAAATGAGATTGCAAGAATCATCAGGATAACCATAAGATTAGTTATCCCGGCAAACACGCACACTATAATTGTAAATAATAAAGTAGCGGAAATTGGAAAAACGGATTTTTTAAGCAGGTCTTTCCCTTTCGAATGTTTCCATTTAAGGAGTAAACTTAACCCGTTTAACAGTCCTATTATAATAACAATCGGCAACTGCATCTCGTTATAAAATGTAGTCTCAACTGCGTGGCTTACAAGAGGTGCTGAAGTTCCGACAAAAACAATAATTGCAGAAGCACAAAGAACAACTGCCGCCGTAAACAAAGCGAGTTCTCTTGATAATAAACTTTCCCCGGTTTCTATATTTTTACTTAAATCTTTCCACCTGTAAATCAGCATACCGAAACCGAGAATAAAGAAGGCGCTGATAAAAATAACCAGGAATAAATAAACCAGCATTCCGGGATCAACAAATGAGTGAACAGAAGCATCTCCGAGCACACCGCTTCTTGTAAGGAATGTAGCATACAAAACGAGAATATATGTCAGCAAACAGAGGATAAGATTTGTTTTTGCAAATTTTCCTGTACCACCTTTTGACTGGCTTTTTCTTTGAACCAGTAAGGTGTGGACAGAAGCTACGCCAATAATCCACGGAATAAGGCTTGAATTTTCTACAGGATCCCATGCCCAGTAACCACCCCATCCGAGCATTTCATAAGCCCAGTATCCGCCGAGCATAATTCCGAGTCCGAGAATTCCCGCCCCGGCTAATACCCATGGGAAGGATTGTTTAACCCAGTCCCTGTAATCGTTTTTCATCATTGCGGCCATTGCGAAAGCAAACGGAACAGTGGACATTGAAAAACCGGTAAACAATATCGGAGGGTGAATCTGCATCCAGAAATTAAGCAGCTGCGGATTCAATCCTTTACCGTTAACAATAAATTGGTTAACTGAAATACCAGCTGAAGTAAGTGATGCATGAAGATTGGCCGTCATTTTAACAAATTGTTGTTTTGTCTGCCCGTCGCTGTAAATAAAATTTTGTAGAAACGGCAGCGAAAGCATCGCCGAATTTACATTTTTAACATCGACAAATGTCGGATCAGCCCAGATAAAAGCGAATGGATTCTTAAACATAGGTGAAACCATCACAAGCAGAAAAGTGGTCGCCAGTGTAAACACTGCCATTACTCTTGGTTCAAGATCGCCGCGTTTGGAGCTGTATGATTGTAGAACAATACCTATAATAGATGAAAGCAGCAGCCAGAGCATAAAGCTTCCTTCCTGTCCGCCCCAGAAAGTAGAAAGCAGAAATCCCAGGGAAAGATCATTACTGCTGTAATCATATACATATTTGTATTCATAAGAATGTGTAAGAATTGCGTGCCACAAAAGGGCTGCCCCAACTATTACCAGCATTGCCATAGCATGGTAAGCGACTCTTCCGTAATTAAGCGTATTTTTATAACCACGGTAATTCAAAAAGAACATTACCATAGCAATAATACTGCTTAATAAGGCAAGAGATAATACGATACTTCCTATCATCTGATCCTCATATTTTCATAATTTAAATAGATAACCCGGTTCCGTAAGCAACAAAATTCCGGGTTGAAATGATCTAGGCTTACAGACCGGACGTTTTTACGTTTTCACCTTCATACTTGCTCGGACATTTAGTTAAAATGTCTTTTGCGTGAAAATAACCATTTTCATATTTACCGGTTACAACAACACTTCTGGCAGATTCAAAGTTATTCGGAATAGTTCCGTTATAAATAACCTTCATCTCGGTTCCATTCTCATCCTGCAGATAAAAAGAAAAAGTTCTTTTTTCTTTATTTATTTCATAATTTTTATCTTTTACCCAGCTTCCGGTTGCTTTAACAGTTTTATCTTTTGTCATAACTTTCTGGAAATTGCTTTCATACTGAATATTACTCTGTGTGAAAAGATACCCCATCAAACCGAGAAAAATCACAATAATGGCTCCGCCGAATATATATTTATTTTTCATTTCGTTCTCCTTTAAGATCCTTTTCAATAGATTTCATTCTTTTATCAAGATTGTTGAGATAGAAAAATATTCCAACCCAAACTACAAGCACAATAAAAGTTACAATATAAATTGCGTTATCGTGCAAAAACTGATATAGACCGTCCAAGATTATCCTCGTGAAATTTGTTTTTGAATTTTGTCTTTATATATCAAAGATTTATACCCCAATTTCCACATCCAGAAATAAAGTATAGTAAATGCCGCCAATGAAAGGAAAAATATTAATAACATATTTCCATTCATTTTAAAATCAATTACCGGGCTTGCGCTTTGGACAACCTTTCCATCAACAATTTCTTCAGAACCCGGATGCAGCCCGAGCATAATTCTAGGCATTACAAATATAAAGAAAGGAACAGTTACAAAGGCAATTATAGAATAAACAGCCGACAGGCTTGCACGCTTATCCTCCGATTCAATAGAAGACCGAAGTGCAAACCATGCTCCGTAAATAAGTAAAAGAGCGAAAATACTCGTCTGTCTCGGATCCCAGCTCCAGTAAGCTCCCCACGCAAATTTAGACCAGATAGATCCGGTTACCGTCGCAAGTATACAAAATACCATTCCAAGCTGTGCAGCCGCATAAGATTTTGCATCATCATCAAGATTTTTTTTACGCAAATATTTAATACTGTAAATTGTTGACATCAAAAATGCGATTACCGTCAGCCAGGCAGTTGGAACGTGAAAAAAGATGATTTTTGCGTTTTCTTCCAATCCTCTGATCATTGGAAACTGATACCAATGGACAGGATTCTCAACTATGGGAAAAGCTATTCCAGCCACAGAGACGAAAGCAAGCAACAGAAATAAAAACGTTTTCCAGATAATATCGAAGTTTTTCATAGTTTATGTTTTTGTTTATTTAATCTTTCCAGATAAAATCGAATAACATGTAAGATGCGGTAAGCATTATTACATCATAACATAAAATAACGGCTAACAATACCTTTGATTCATCAAATGTTGTGCCAAGCATACAGTTAGAAGTTAACTCAACAGAAGTTAAAATTAAAGGCAATAATATTGGAAACGAAAGGACCGGATACAATGTTCCCTTCGATCCGGCTTTAGAAATTATTGCCGCAATAATTGTTGATGATACCGCCAATCCAATGTTAGAAAGTACAAAAGTTAAAAGAAATAAGGCAAAACTTCTAATAACAAATTCCTCGAACAATGCAGAATATAATATTGCTATCACAATGTTCATTAAAAAGACGAGGATTAAGTTAAACAATAATTTACCTGTAAAAACCGTAGATGGTGATGCTATTAATTGTAAAGTCAGCGAAGTACCTCTTTCTTCTTCGGAAACAAAAGCCCTGGCAAGGCCAGACATTGCCGAAAAGAAAATAACAACCCAGAATAAACCACCGGTTAAGCTCTCGGGAATTTTTTCATTACCAATTGAAAAGAGTATTACACTAATTGCAACGATTATAAACATTGCAAGAGAATTAACAGCATAACGTGTTCTTAATTCAGAGCGAAAATCTTTCAGATATAATGCAAATGCTTTCGAATTCATATATGAATTAATTTTTCCAATATTATTGTTTAAATTTTTCCAGTAGTATAGTCTCGCCGCATAACGCAAGATCAGATCTTTCATTTGATGCAACAATTACAATATTCTCTTTCCCTTCTCTTTCTACAATTTTATAAACTGTATTTTTCCCTTCTTCATCAAGATTGGAAGTCGGCTCATCAAGAATAACAAGATTAGGTGAATGCATCAATGCAAATATAAATTTCATCCGCTGTTTCATTCCCGAAGAATATGTCTTTACAAGATCATCTCTTCTTTCATAAAGGAGAAAATCATTTAACAGGGTTTCAATTTTTCCCTTATTAAATGTAACATCACGAATATGAGCAAAAAATTCCAGGTTTTCCCAAGCACTAAATTCTTCATATAGTACAAGATACGGTGAAACGAACCCGATATAATTATGAAGTTTTTCAGAGATTATTTCATTGTTATTATGATTGTGTGTAATTTTTCCTTCAGAGGGTGAACTGAGACCAGCTATAATTTTTACCAGTGTCGATTTACCGGAGCCATTAGGACCTGAAATGCCATAAACACCATTTTCACTAAATTCAAAATTTATACCACGAAAAATTAATCTCCTGCCAAAATTTTTTGCAACCGAATCAGCTTTAAGAATATAATCACTCATTAAAAATTACCAGTTTTCCTTTGATGACGTTATCGCCTGCTTTGGTTACGTAAATATAAACCCCGCTTGCCAGTTTCTCATTATTATTTTTCCTTCCGGTCCAGGATACCACCGGGTGCCCTGAATTATTAAAAACTCCACGGACCGATGAATACACAAGATTCATAGAAGAAGAATAGACATTTAATACAGCGCTACCGGTATTTCCGGCGGAAACAGGAACAAAAATAAGGGAACCGGATTTATAATTCCGGCTGTATACAAACGGATCCGGGTACGCGAACCGACTTTCGGCTAAAACCGGTGGAGGCACTGTTGTATCGCTGCTCACCAGTTCATTGTTTAAAAACGTTGAAGATAACCAGTCAGATGATCTGGATACACTAAGATTAGCGGAATATTTATCTAAAATTTTAATTGTTCCACTTGTAAGGTCACTAAATAAAGAAAACGTAAATGATTCCGTATTCCCTGGGTTACTAATTCCGGTCAGGTAATCAACATTTGAGATTTGCGTTACCAGTGTATCACCGTTTGCCGAATTGGTAAACATTACAAAATTATTTGTGGCAGGTTTTGTGTTTACCTGCACAACTTTTGAAGGGGGATTAAAGGCAACTGACGAAATCGGGTTTATCAACGGATAAGCCGAAGCCTGCGGAAAATATTTTCCGTTTTGCGCCCTGTAATTTGTGTAATAAGTCCAGAGGCCGAAATCCTGGAATGCTTTTGCAAAAGATGAATTCTTTTCCACTAAACTACTATTTATTGCAGACAATGCATTTTGAGCAGGCATCAATTCCCATTCCCTCTTAATAATACCGTAGCCATAATTCATTTTCAGGTAAATATCCCAGATGGCCAAATTATACCCGGATTGCCCGGAAAATCCCAAAGATGAGTGGCTGAAATAAGAAGGAAGATACTGGAAATAATCAGGAATAGATGGATAAACGAATGTCTCCATCGCAGTTGAGGTTAGTTCATAAAAGAAAATATCACTATCCCTGTAAATATAATTACCAATCTGAATCCCATGATGAAATTCGTGAGCAACAGTAACTCTTGCACCATTGATTCCTGTGGTATTGAACCCGGCAAAATCATCATCAACCTCCATATAGGAATAATATCTTTTGCTACCGCTTACAATTTCGGTATCAAAGTTTGTTTGTCCGTAAAGTGAACCAAGGTTGTCTATGTAGATATCATATTTATTTTCGCCGTCTATCACTGAATCGCCGGGTGGCGGTGGATATCCCAAATATCCGACTTCATAATCGTAGGATGAATCAGCGGCAATTGCAAACTGGTTAACATCATAAGCAGGCGGAGGATTACTACCCCCGGGTTTATAAAAATGAATCCTGAAATAGCCTTTGGGAGAAACTATGGAGGTATCGGTAGCCGGTCGTTGCAATATTTTTTTTAATCTGGTTTGTTGATCAGGTGAAAAGAGATTTAAATTCATTCTTATAATATTTACAAGTCCAAATCCGCATTTCCCTTGCGCTTCCTGCACCTGGTTATGGACTCCTTGTGCAACCGCTTGATTTACTGTTTTTCCCTCTCTTAGCCCTATGTATGTATTATATAACGAGTCAAGGCCGGAACGAGAATATTCCTGTGCAAAAACTGCAGCAGCCGAAATTAAAAATATTATAAATATATTTTTCTTCATTTAGGTAATTGTTTTATTTTAATGCATCTATCAACAGAATCGGTGTAAACAAAATTATAACTTCTATAATTCATGTTCTTAATAAAATAGTCCAGAACATTTCTGCCCCCGGCTATATTAGTAACTACATTAGTAACTACTATTTTCCTACCCCTTTTAATAAAATCGACCCTGTGGAGAGCACCTTCATCGGGCACGTAAATAAAAAGCCTTTTCAAACCACCCGGTTTTAGTTCTCCAAAAAATAATAGATTTTTGTTTTTAATCCTAAAATGATCCCCTAAATCTTTGTCCACTACCACTATAGGAGAATCTTCAGTGGACAGAACTGCAAAATTTGATTTCGGTGTTTCAAAAAAATTAACAGATGTGGCTTCTTCATTATTAAAGAAATCGCCGGCAAATGAATTTATTAAAGTTGTATCCTTAATACCCAGACGGTAATATCGCATAGCATTTTTAAATTGATTAACCAATGTTGATCTAAACAGAACCTGCGAGTTACTTTTTCTTTGCCAGTAAAATAATTCGGAACCATTTATTACCGTAAGATTAGAAGCCAGAACATTTGAAGCAATATTCGGGAAATCCCTGGAAACATATATTGAATCCCTTATAAAAAATTCATTTAGTCCCAAAACATCATCCTGCATATACGAGACATATATTTTAGAATTAAGACCTTTAATAGGAAGTATTTTCAGGTCTGATATTCCACCAGGAGTGTAAAGTGAATTTCTTTCAATTTTTCCATTTTCAAAATTATACGAAATTACTTCTATTAATTTCTTCCCGGGTGTGTAGCAATAAAATGTTTTAATTCCCGGGTTAGTATCGTCTGCAATAACCATTTTCTCTTTTTCGAATAATCTTGTTCTGTAAAGCATCCAAGGAATACCGGAATTATTTCTTACTACCAAGTTCAAGTAATTATTAAAGTTGTCAATAAAGCAGATATCATTTATTCCATTATTATCTGTATCAAAATATGAAATTGCCCCTGGTTCGGCTCCCAGAGACAGGCTAATATCATCCGCAAGTGATTTGATTCTGCTGACTGTGAACAGATATCCTTTACTGCTTAGAAAAGCAATTCCATTAATAAATCTGCTGTAGTAAGGTATCAGATCACTAAGCTGTTCTTTATGGTAGTAAATAACTTCCGGATAAAATTCAGTTTCATTTTTTGCATATAATATTGAAAGCAGTCCTTCATCACTATTGATATATGCTATATCAATTTTCCCATCGCGATTAAAATCACCGGGTATAATTTTAGTAGGATAAAAATTTGTTTCCAGTTTTACTTCCTGATCATAAGAGCCTACAGCATCACCGTAAAATATATTTATGTTTTTGCCGGAGCTATAAATCAGGTCATTAATTTGGTCCAGGTTTACATCAAAACTCTGGAGAGCGCTTATCTGATCATTAATTTTTATAGTTCGTGTTTTATTAAATTCGCCCAGGCCGTTATTATAATAGAAATCGATAGATCGCTTGAGCAGATTAAATGCAACTATATCAGGATAAAAGTCGTTATTAACATCAACAAAAAGAGCATTCGAATAACTTCCCTCTTCAGTAATTTTTTCTTCTATAAATTTATTTTTATTTAGATATAATACTGAGAGTCCCTTAAATGCACTGCCTGAGATAAGAAAACGATAGTCCTCTCTGTTGTCAACACTTGCGTAGGAAATATTTTCCGGATATGAATCAAATTTATAAACATTTCTAAGCAACGGTCTGCCCTTAGAAGTAAAGTCATAAATGCCAACTTCCCTGTTTTTCCTCGACGTAAAGGCGTACCCGGTTATTTTATTCCGGGAATTTGTTATGTCTATTATGTTTGAGATTTCTACCGGAAGAAAATATTTTTCCTGCCTGCTAATGTTTCCATTTTTATCACCGGTCAGGGCCAGGATCTGTTTTTTTTCAGGGTTAAATAAGATTAGATCTGTGTATGAGTCTTTATTAAAGTTTAAAGAAAACACTGAGGTAAAATTAGAGTCTACTTTAAAGCTGTTGAATTTGCAAAAACCGTTAATCGGGATTTGCGCAAAAGATTCATTAATAATGAACAGGAACAGGATCAGCAGAATTGAGCTAACTTTTTGTAGCTCTGTTTTTAAGCCTGTTATCTCTCCTCTGCAGGGCTTCTTCATATCGTCTCTTTTCTTCTGATGTTTCCGGAATAGCTTGAGTTGCTCTAACTGGATTTCCGTCTTTATCTACATTAACAAAAGTAAGGTAAGCAGTATTTGTATGTATTTTTATTCCTTCTCTAAATGTTTCCGCAAAAACTTTTACCCCCACCTCCATAGAGGTACTGAATACCCTGTTGATAGATGCTGTTAAAGTAACTGCATCACCAAGATTAATAGAATGAATAAAATCAATCCTGTCAACAGAAGCGGTAACACAAACACTGTTATTATGCTTTGAGGCACAAAGGGCAGCACAAACATCAATCCATAACATAAGCTGCCCGCCAAGCATTTTGCCTAACTGGTTGGTGTGGTTAGGTAAAACCAGTTCGGTCATTGTAATTTGCGATTCGCTTATTTTTTTAGCTTGTGCCATTAATTTTTTGAGGACAGATTTGATTGAAGTTCTGTTTTTAATTTTTCAATTTCTTTTACGTTCTGATCATCCGGATACCGGTCAAGAAATGTTGCAATTTCTTCAAGAGCATCAGAATTTTTATCCTGGTCAATAAGCAGTTTAATTTTATTATACTGAGCCATTGCTGCATATTTAGTGTCGTGATAATCTTCTACAACATTAGTATAGTACATTAATGCCGCTTTATTGAAATCCATGGTTTCATAAAGTTGCGCAGTGTTAAATTCTTTATGAGCAAGTTTGTCATTTAATTCAACAATTTTTTGTTCAGCATCTTTTACTTTATCGCTTGTCGGAAAAAAGTCTATAAATGCCTGGAATTCCGAAATAGCTTTCTTTGTATACTGCTGATCCAGTCTGTAATCTGGTGATAATTCGAAATAACATTGAGCAAGCATATATTGTGAATTAGGCACAAACTCACTAGCGGGCATTGATTTAATTAATTTGCTGAATTCGTAAGCTGCAAGAATATATTCGTGGCGTTCGTAACGTGTTTCAGCAAGGTAGTATTGTGCATCATCAACTACAGAATTTCCGGGATATTGCAAAACAATTGCCTGAAATTCCTGAACAGCGTCAAGATAACTTTCATCGTGATACAATTTTAATGCGTAATCCAGTCGCTGCTGAGCCGTATAATTACTCGTGTTAACAGATGATGAGCATCCCCATAAAAGCAGGGAAGAAAAGATTAATAATAGGAATTTTTTCATTTTTCAGGCTAATTTATTGAAATATAAGTTACAATTATAACGAAATTCTTACAGGCTTCAAAGGTAATAATCCAACCATATTCAGGGAATTTTATTAATATCGGTTCAAAATTTCACAAGTGCGGTTCCTTTATTTGCTTCTGACAGTAAAAAATAAAATAACTGCCAAAGCTGCGCTTCCGATGGCAACAACAGGTGCAAAAAGACTCGAAAAAAAAGGTTCTGTCGGCACCTCATCCTGTGTAAAAGGATAAGCCGGATTTTGTAGTGAGACAATATCATCCACAGCCACAGAATCTACAAAGGCCAGATTAAATTTACCCGGAACTGAGTTACCACTTTCAATTGAATAATTGCCTTTCAGTTTTACAGTTCTGGGGACAAAATAATCTCCAAATATCCCATCCTTGTACATTTCGCCATAATGTACGTTCGCATCTTCAACACTATAATCTACAATATTGGCTGATGTACTTGATATTGTTTTTCCAAGCCTAGCAAAATCCAATACCACCTGGTTTCGGAAGACAGCAAAAACATCGCTTGCATTATAGTTTAATGAAATAGTTTTTTCTGTCGCTAAAATACTATCATTCATTTTTACTACAGAAGAGTCAATTAATTTATTAAAAACTTCCAGGTTTGTTTTTGTCTGGGCAACTGAAGTGGCCGTAACCATTAACAGGATAACACACAGATAGATTGGAATACTTTTATAATATTTAATTTGATTTACCAATATTTTGATAATTGATTAAGAAACTTCCCTGAATTTCACATTATCTGTGCAATTTCCCGCAGCCTTTTCACTCTTTCTTCCATTGCCGGATGAGTTGAGAATAGTTTCATCACCCCACCGCCCCGCAATGGATTTACAATAAACATATGTGCGGTTGCGGGACCGACATTATCGAGCTGTTTCATTTGATTTGCACCTGAAATTTTTTCCAGTGCCGAGGCAAGCGCCAGGGGCTTACCTGAAATTTTTGCCCCGCCTTCATCTGCGGCAAATTCCCTGGATCTTGATATTGCAAGCTGTAATAGTGTTGCGGCAATAGGAGATAGAATAATCAGCACCAGGCCAGCCAGTCCGTCATTGTCCTCTGCTGCCACGCCCTGAAAACAACATTGCCCATCCGGCCATTTGTGCAATAAAAGTAATTGTACCGACCATTGTTGCGGCAATTGTACCGGTTAAAATATCCCTGTGTTTAACGTGCGCAAGTTCGTGTGATAAAACTCCGGCAAGTTCATCATTATTAAGCCCCTGAAGAATTCCGGTAGTCGCGCATACCGCGGCATGTTCAGGATTTCTTCCTGTTGCAAAGGCATTAGGTGTTGGATCATTTATAATATAAACTTTCGGCATCGGTAAAGCGGCGTTCTGAGCAAGATCCGATACCAGGCTATAAAATTTTGGTGCAGATTCAGGCGTAACTTCCTGAGCACGGTACATTTTTAGTACAATTTTATCCGAATACCAGTACGAGCCGAAATTCATTGCAAGCGCGAAAATAAAAGCAATGACGAGCCCCGTTTGTCCCCCGAGCAGTCCGCCGACTAGCAGGAATAATCCCATCATTACAGACATTAAAAATACAGTCTTAAGCGTGTTCAAGTTAGATTCTCCTAAATTTTGCCAGGATAAAATTAAGCAAACAAGATAGTTCAATCAATATAAGAAATTTGTCGTATTTTAACTTTGAAAAGCATATTATTGTTTCCGGGACAAACGATTATTTATTCTATCATTAGAAACGATTTCAATATTTTAAAATGCCAAACAAAAAGATACTTATAATTGGTGCTACAGGAGGTACCGGGAAAGAGCTGGTAAAACAAGGTCTCCGGGCCGGTTATGTTATTAGTGCTTTAATCCGGAAACCTGAAAAAGCGAAATTTCCCGGTTCAGAAGTGAAAATATTTAAAGGTGATGTTCTTGACTCTGGATCATTAAATAATGCAATTGCAGGTCAGGACGCAGTAATCTCCGCCCTCGGACATAAGAGATGGTTTCGGCCTGCAAATATTCTTTCATCAGGAACCAAAAATATAATTGCCGCTATGGAGAGAAATAATGTCCACCGATTCATTTGCGAAACCTCTTTAAGCGTAGGCAGCAGTTTTGGGAGAATGGGATTATACTATACATTTTTTACGATTCCAATAATTCTTCAGTTTTATTTTTGGGATAAATACAGGCAGGAAAAAATTATTAGAGCAAGTTCACTTGACTGGACAATAGTGCAACCAGGCGCCCTAAAAAACAAAAAACCCAAAGGCATATGGAAAGAAGGGGATAAAGTCGGCAATTATTTATGGACAGTCGGGATTTCTCGTGCCGATGTCGCTGATTTTATGATAAGACAGATTAGCGCTACGAAATACATAAAAAAAACTGTAGGTATTTCGTGGTAAAACCTTAATTGTTAATAACACAATATGAAAATTTCAATCCCCGACGACTATCAAAATATAATCCGCGAACTTAACTGTTATAAATTACTTAAAGATTTTGATGTCCGGGTTTATAATGATACAATAAATGATATTGAGGAGCTTTCAAAGAGGTTTTCGGAATCTGATTGCATCGTATTAACCAGGGAAAGAACAAAGATTACAAAAGAACTGATCGAAAGACTTTCAAATTTAAAGTTGATAAGTCAAACGGGGAAAATCGCAGGTAATGTTGACGTAGAAGCATGTACAAAAAGCAATATTGCCATAGCGGAGGGAAAAGGCTCGCCTGTTGCCCCTGCAGAACTTACCTGGACATTAATAATGGCCGGAATGAGAAATCTGGTTCCGGCTGTGAATGAAATGAAAAACGGGAACTGGCAAACAAATATCGGTGACTGCCTTGAAGGAAAAACCCTGGGAATCTGGGGATTTGGTAAAATCGGGAGAAAAATCGCAGGCTACGGAAAGGCGTTTGGCATGAATGTGACAATTTGGGGAAGTAATTTATCCAGAGAAAATGCCGTCAAAGAAGGATTCATTGCTGCTGAATCAAAAGCTAAGTTTTTTGAAAGCAGCGACGTATTAACAATTCATCTCAGGCTGAAACCAGCAACAAAAGGGCTTATTGAGATCGAAGATTTGATAAAAATGAAATCCGACTCTCTTTTTGTAAATACGAGCAGGGCGGAATTAATCAAACCGGGCGCTTTGAAAGAAGCGCTGAAATCAGGAAGACCCGGAAGAGCGGCGCTCGATGTTTTTGAAAACGAGCCGATCTATGATAAAAATTTCTGGGCATTAAAAATGGATAACGTAATCTGCACGCCTCACCTGGGTTACGTTGAAAAACGAGGTTACGAATATTATTTCGGCATCGCTTTTCAAAACGTTGTAGATTACTTTGGCGGCAACCCGACAAATATCTTGAATCCGGAAGCTTTAAAATAAAATGTATTATATATTTTTAACCGGTTACTAGTTTATTTCAATATTTCAGTTACCACTTAAAACCAATATTTACCGCCCTTCAACTTTAAACAACTAATTTTAACAAAAATATTGACTTATATCATCTGAGAAATTATGTTTGCAAATAATACATAGCATTACAAGGTATATAGCGAGGGTATGTAAAAATGATATCAAAAGCATTAGTAGCGGCGTCAACAAAGCCGATGATTTTAGCCATCCTGCGAGGCGGGGAAAATTATGGTTATCAAATTATTCAGAGAGTTAAAGAAATTTCCGGCGGGAAACTTGAGTGGGCAGACGGAATGCTCTACCCTGTTCTTCACAGATTGGAAAAGGATGGACTGGTTAAAACACAGTGGAAACTTTCTGACGGAAGAATGAGAAAATATTATAAAATCACCGAAGCCGGTAAAAAGGAACTCGCGGCCGACAGAGATCAATGGCTTTCAGTACACAAAGTCTTGCTGGAATTATGGAAGCCAATTCCTTCATTTAATTGAAATTATTTGGAGCATCAATGTTTAATCTTGAAAAAGAAATAGTAAAATGGAGAAAATCTCTTCACCAAAATCAATCTTTAGAAGAAGGATACATTGAAGAACTGGAATCACATCTTCGCGATTTAATAGAGACTTATACAAATTCAGGAATGAGTGAAGAAAAGGCATTTTTAAAAGCCAGGAATGAAATCGGTGAACCTGAAAAATTAGGTGTAGAGTTCTTTAAAACTGATACTACAAACAAAGTAAGCGGACGACCTTCCTGGAAAGCACCACCCTGGATGCCTACAATGTTATGGAGCAATTTTAAATCAACTATTAGATTTTTCCGAAAAAATAAATCCTACATGCTTGTTAGTGGTATCTGCCTTACGATAGGTTTCATAAGTTTTATTCTAATCGGAATGTACATTTTCGATGAATTGAACTTTGATAATTTTCACAAAGATTCCGACAGGATTTACAGGGTAATTGAGTATGATAAAAACGAAAATTCTCAGGTCAGGAAAGTAGCGCAAACTGCTTACCAGGTTGCACGAGCAGCAAAAGAGGATATTCCGGGCGTAGAAGATGCGACAAGATTGTTTGCAATCGGGAGAACTACTTTTGGCAACCAGGGACACAACAGGGATTACGAGAGAATATGGATTCCCGATAGTAATTTCTTTTCATTTTTTAATTTCAAACTAATTCACGGGGATCCGAATACGGCATTAAAGTACCCCAACTCAGTGGTACTCACCGAATCTGCCGCAAGAAAATATTTCGGGAAAACCGATATTATAGGAAAAAGAGTTTACACATCTTTATTTGAAGCAGTTGTTACCGGTGTAATGAAAGACTTCCCGAAAAATTCTCACATCGGAATGAATATGCTTGTATCCGAATCTTCATTTGCAAACAGATTTAAACGCTGGCGGGAATATTATAATAAAGATTGGGATTCAAACGGGATAATCACTTACCTGAGATTAAATAAAAATGTTGATCCGGAATCTGTTAGCAATAAATTAAAAAAAATTGTGACTGCAAAAATTAAGAATACTCCTGAGACAAAAGAAGCTTACGGACTGCAGCCTTTAAAGGATATACATCTTTACTCAACTGATATTGTTGAAGATCTGAACCTGAACAAGAGCAGTTCATTTTATATTTACATGTTTGGAGCAATCGGCGCATTACTCTTATTGATTGCCTGTTTTAACTATATGAATCTGAATATATCTGTCGCATTAAAAAGGACAAAAGAAATTGCAATGCGAAAGGTTATTGGCGCCGGTCACAGCCAGGTGATTTCACAATTCACGATGGAGGCCTTTTTACTCTCATTTTCATCTTTAATAGTTGCACTATTAGGTGTAGAAATAATTTTACCGTATCTCAATAATTATCTCGATAAAAATCTATCCCTTTCAATGATTAATTTTAATTCAGCAACTACTCTTGTCATTGTAATGTTGATTATAATTGGTCTGACTACAATTTACCCGTCTTTTTTAATGCTTAAAATCCGGCCGGCTGAAGCCCTCAATTCAAGAATCAGTATAAATGACGGGAAAATAAACTTTAAGAAAGTGCTGGTTTTTTTACAATTTGCCGCATCGTTCATAATGATTTTTTCAACTATTGTCATCTACAATCAGCTCGAATATATGCGCCATAAACAATTGGGATTCAAAATAAATGATCTTTTGGTTATGGACATTAACAGCAACAACCTCCGCAAATCCTATCAGTCATTTAAGAATGAAGTCTCAAACATTAAAGAAGTTAAATCGGTTAGTGCTACTAACCGGGTACCCTTTGAATGGAAAAATATTCCTGAGGTTGAAGTTGAAAGAAAAGGCAGAACAAAAAATACAGAAATGATATTTATGGCGGCAGATGAAGATTTTTTAAATACCTATAAAATAAAACTTCTGGAAGGGAGAAATTTTATTCGCGGTAAAAATGATTCTGGTTTTGTTCTAATAAATTCATTAGCGGCAAAATCTCTAGGCCTTGATAATCCTGTTGGTGCAAATTTGCAAATCCCTAGTGTCCGGTTTGGTGGTGCGGTAGATAGGCTCGATAACGTATTTAATGTTAATGTTATCGGGGTTGTAAACGATTTTCATTTTGAATCATTCAAGTCTGAAAAGAAGCCTATTATAATATCATATTATAAGAACCCTATACAGAAAATTGACTATTATTCGTTTAGAATAAAAACCGAAAATTGGAATAATACAATATCACAAATCCGTAAAATCAATAAAAAATTTGATCCGGAAAACCCGATGGAATTTAATTTTCTCAACAACAAATTCCGTTCTTATATGGAAACTGACCAAAAACAGGCGCAATTATTTTTAGTGTTTTCTATTGTCAGCATATTGATTGCAAGCCTTGGATTATTTGCCCTGGTGTCATTTACAATTGAAAGAAAGATTAAGGAAATAGGTATACGAAAAGTTTTGGGCGCTTCGGAAACAGATATTTTTAAAATGGTTGCAATTGGATTTATGTTAGTTGTCTTCATCGGGTGTATTGCCGCCGCACCATTCTCATATTTATTTATGCAAAGCTGGCTGCAGAATTTTGCTTACAGAATTTCAATAACCTGGTGGATGTTAGCAGCAGCACTGGCAGGTGTGTTTTTCATAGCATTTCTTACGGTCTGGGTTAAAATATATAAAGCAGCAAGAATGAACCCTGTTGATTCTATTAAATATGAATAATTATTTGAGAAGAAATATGTTCAATTTAAATAAAGCCATTGAGAACTGGAAAAAATCTCTTCGCAAAAATCCTTCGATGGAAGACGGCTATATCGAAGAATTAGAATCACACCTCCGCGACCTTATTGAGGATAATTCAAACAAAGGAATGGGCGAAGAGGAATCGTTTGCAAGAGCGGCGGCTGAAATTGGTGAGGTTGAAAATATCGGTGCTGAATTTTTTAAAACAGATACAAAAAATATATCAGCGGCAGACCTACCTGGAAACAGTCAAGATTTGTCCCTACATTATTTCTGAATTACGTTAAAGTTGGATTGAGAAATTTCAGAAAGCAAAAAGGATTTTCAGTAATTAATATCCTGGGTTTGGCTGCAGGACTTGCCTGTGTATTATTGATATCAATGGTAATTCTTTACGAATTAAGCTTTGACGGGTTTTATCCTGAAAAAAGACCGCATCTACAGAGTTTTAACCGAAGTAAAAAGAAACACAGGAACGGAAACAATAGCCCCGGTAATGCTTCCGTTTGCGCCAGCTGCAAAAGAAGACATACCTGAGATAGAAAAAGCAGTGAGAATTTCCGAGAAACAGGTACTCGCTTCTTATAAGGAAAAAGAATTTTTATGAAGAGTGCTTTATATGTCGATAAAGATTTTTTTGAGGTTTTCCCTATTCAATTTATCGAAGGCAATCCTCAAACTGCGCTTTCTGAACCAGAGACAGTGGTGTTGACAAAAGAATTATCCGGGAAATATTTTGGAAATGAAGACCCTGTTGGAAAATTTCTTGATATCAACAGAGGCGAACTTTATAAGGTTACAGGAGTAATAAAGAACCTTCCTGCAAACACACATCTCAGGGGAAGTTTTTTTGCATCATTCAGTTCTTTTAATGAAACAAACAATCCCCGCTTAAATAATTGGGGTAGTTTTTCGAATGACTACACCTATGTTCTGTTAAAACCCAATACCGATCCGAATATTGTTGAGAAGAAATTTGATAAAATGCTGAAAAGCAGGCTGGAAAAATCCTACTACGAAAGATATACTATGCTTCTCCAGCCGCTGACCAAAATTCATCTTAAAAGTGATGTTGTTTTTGATAATGCAAGGACAATTCCAAAAACTTTCCTGGTGGTGTTTGGATTAATTGCAGTTTTTATCCTTGTGATTGCAATAATAAACTTTATTAATCTTACAACTGCGCGTTCAGCAAGAAGGAATAAAGAAGTCGGAATCAGGAAGGTAGCAGGCGCCAGTAAAGGACAGCTTATTAAACAATTCCTGAGTGAATCATTTATTATAACTTTTGCCGCATTTTTAATTTCAATTTTCCTGGTTGAGTTGCTTCTTCCGTCTCTAAGAGATTTAACAAAAGAAGAAATATTTATTTCGCTGCTGTTTAATAAATCTTCAATAATTATAACAGTTGCTTTATTGATATTTACAACTATTGCGGCAGGAGCTTACCCGGCTTTTGTATTATCAGGAATCAAACCAGCCCTGGTACTAAAAAATTCAATTTTAAAAAAGAAGAAAGGATATTCACTCAGGGCGAGCCTGGTTGTTTTCCAGTTTGCGGTTGCGGCCCTGCTGGTAATTGCTACAATTACAATTTACCTGCAATTAAATTTCATGATGACCAAAGATCTTGGATTTCCGATTGATCGCGTTGTTGTATTAAGAATAAAAGATAATAGTCTAATCAGAAATGGAGAAGCATTTAAAAGCGCCTTGCTAACTAATAATAATATAATTTCCGCCTCCTTCTCAAGTGGTACGCCCGGCAGTAACTTATCACAGACGAGTAATTTCAATCCCAAAGGAGGAAGTGAAAAAGATGAAAGACAATTGCAGTATCTAAAGGTGGATTATGACTTCCTGAAGACATATGGATTGAAAATGAAAGAAGGCAGGTTTTTTTCGGCCGATTTAAGCAGTGATTCAGTGAACTCTTATATTCTAAATGAAACCGCAGTAAAGAAATTCGGCTGGCAGGATGCTATCGGGAAAGTAATTACTATAGGAGGCACCGAAGATGAACCCGAGTGGAAAAATGTTATAGGAGTTATGCCTGATTTTAATTATTCCTCACTAAAAGATAAGATACCTCCGATGATAGTAAGTGTAAATAAAGGCGGTAACAGGTTCTTATCCATGCAGCTTACCACAAATGATGTATCCGGAACAATTGAATATATAAAAAAGACTTATGCCGGGTTTTCCTCAGGCTATCCGTTTGACTTCTTCTTCCTGAAAGATGAATTTCAGAAATACAACAGGAGTGGCGAAGCAATCGGTAAGCTTCTGATCGTTTTTACCGCGATGGCTATCTTTATCAGTTTGATAGGCATTCTCGGCCTGGTTGCGTATTCGACTGAACAAAAATCCAAAGAGATCGGAATCAGAAAAATTCTAGGTGCTTCTTCAGGAAACATTGTTTTAATGCTTTGCAAAGAATTTATTAAATGGGTACTTATTTCAAATCTTGTAATCTGGCCTGTTGCTTATTTTGCCCTGAGTAAATTTCTGAACAGTTTTGCTTACAGGATTAATTTTAACTACCTGGTTTTAATAATTACATTGGGAATCACTCTTACACTAACAATTATTGCAGTAAGTTATCATTCAATAAAAGCTGCAGTAAGTAACCCGGTAGACTCGCTAAAGTATGAATAAATAAGATTATAAGGATTAATGTTTTGAATCTATTCCCTATATTTTCGTTTTATTTAATAATTTTAACCTCATTTACTGATGCCCCGATAATCGGACGACATGATGTTGATGATTCGGCATACATTAAATTTGCAAAAGAACTTCCGGTAACTGCATCGGTTGTAAAATACAATTCTACTGATGTAGCTGGTACATTGATTTCAGATCAGTGGGTTTTGAGTGCAGCCCACGTCGGTGAGACAATAAAGCCCGGACAAAAATTAATTTTAGGCAAAGATTCACTTGAGGTTGAAAAAATAATTATTCATCCCGGCTGGCTGGAACATAACAGACCTGAAGATATTGCCTTAATAAGGCTAAAAAATAAGGTACCCTATTTTTATCCGGTTGAATTATACAGCGATACAAATGAAATAAATAAGGAAGTAATAATAATAGGAAATGGGGATTTTGGAACCGGCTTAACAGGCCCCAAAGGCAATGATGGCAAATTCAGAGCTGCAACAAACCTGGTGGATGAAGCAACCGATTTTTATCTAAAATGGAACTTTGACGATCCCAGAGAAAAATCAGTCAGAGCTACAGCCTTAGAGGGTATTAGTGGACCGGGAGACAGCAGCGGCCCTGCTTTCATAAAATTAAACGGTAAATTTTTTATTGCAGGCATAAGTTCCGGCCAGAGTACAAAGGCAACTAACGGTAAGGAAGGCGTTTACGGTGTAACAGAGTATTATACCAGAGTTTCATCTTATGTTAAATGGATAGAAAGCATCGTTACTAAATAAAATTTAGCGTAATATTTTTTCCTGAAAATTCTATTGACATCAATCCCCCCATCTTATTAAATTTATACGTGCAAAAATATCATGGGGGAAATTTTGAGCACTTTAAGACAAGCCGCTAACGAATTCCTTTCACATAAAAAAATTGCAGTCGCAGGTGTCTCGCGTAAAGGTGACACCGCGGCGAATGTTATATATAAGAAATTAAAAAACACCGGCTACCAGGTCTTCCCTGTGAACCCGTACGCGGATGAAATCGACGGGGACACCTGCTACCCGAGCCTGGACGCGCTGCCGGAAAAGGTTGAAGGGGTTGTAATAGGTACAAAACCGGATATTACACAGCAGCTGGTAGAAGATTGTGCGACTCTCGGAATAAAGAATGTCTGGATCCACAGCTCATTCGGTAACGGAAGCTTCGATGAAGAGGCAGTTCAAAGGGCAAAAGAGCTCGGATTAAATATCATCCCGGGCGGCTGCCCGATGATGTTCTGTGAGCCGGTAGACGTGGCGCACAAGTGTTTCCGATGGTTCTTCGGAGTTACGGGTAAACTGCCGAAAGAGATAAATTAATTTATGTATGAAAACCTTCAAGGTTTGATTAAAGGAGAAATCATGAAAAAGAATGAAATCCCTGCAAAATACTCAGCCGCAGGAAAATCAATTACCTGTCAGCATTGTGGAAACGATAAATTTACAACCCGCCGAGCACAATTAAATACAAAAGGATTAACTTTTCTAGACCTCGATTGGGCAAATCCCGCTGCCGATGTACTTATCTGCAACAATTGCGGATTTTTACACTGGTTCTTTAAATCGAATATAAAAGCAGATTAGCCCAATCTAATAAAATATTTTTACCGTGAAACCGCGTTCATACAACGGATGAAATTCTCATAACTAATATCGACCGCTAATCAAAGATTAAATATGATTCTTTTTGTAGATCTTTAACTTTGACTAATATCAATATATTTATTTCAATTATTTATTATAAGTGATTAAAATGTTAAAGATTACTAACCTTAAATTTTTATTTATCGTCTGTATATTTTTATCAACTTATACGGACCTAAATGCTCAAAATAATAACGCTGATACAACATATTTAACTTTTCATAAAGTTGAACAGGCGTGGAAGTACACCAAAGGCAAGAATGTTAAAGTTGCAATTCTTGACTGGATGTTCAATTTAAGCCCGCAATCCTCAAAAAAATATGTAGACCCAATTTCACTGGTACCGGGACAGCCAATCGGAGAGCACAAACCATGGCACGGCGAGTGGATGGCTGAAATAGTCCACACAATTGCGCCGGAAGCTAAAATAATTCCGGTGCGGGCGCGTCCTAACAGCGATAAAAATAACCCTGAAACTGCTGACTATAAGCCTTATGAAAAATATTTAATAGAAGGGATAAAATATGCTGCAGATCACGGGGCAGCCGTTGTTACAAGCTCAATGGGAACACTTCGGCAAACTAACGCACTTACAGAAGCAGTTGACTACGCCAAAAAGAAAGGGACGGTTTTTATCGATGTTCATCCGGAGTACAAGGATTTCAAAAACGGGAAATTAATATTTTGTGACTCAACCGAATTAAACCCGCTGATTATCCATCCGGGAATTGTATCCGTTACTGCACACCCGCGCACAAAAGAATCCGAAATGTGGAGAGATTTCTATACTTGGCCGTATGACATTAACCCTGTTTTCAGGGACGGCTGGGGTTATTCTAATGCCCCACCGATCACAGCCGGTATTATCGCATTGGTGAAAAGTGTTAATCCGGAATTAAGTGTCAAACAAATTAAAAAGCTTCTTATAGAGACTTCAGAAAATCATAGTGGTTTTAATATTTTGAACGCAGAAGCGGCTGTAAAAAGAGCAATTGAATTAAACAAATAACGTCGTGAAAACGGGTAGTGAAAAGCATTAGAGTTAGGTTTTCATAATAATATTTCTAAATTATTCAGGGCATAATTAATATATTTATGCCCTTTTATTAAATAGAAGATATTTTTATGAAATCAATCTGGACGCAATATTGTAACAGAAATAGTTCTTCGTCAAAAGAACAGGGCGGCAGGGAAAAAAGCGAGTGCGGCCGGATAAGGATTTTAAAAAGAAATTATATGAAGCAAGCGTTACGGTAAAATATTTATTAATAGACGCGTTATTAATTATTCTGGGAATTGTTTCGGCCGGGTTCGGATTAAAAAGTTTTCTTCTTCCGAACCAATTTATAGACGGCGGCGCAACGGGCATATCTCTTTTAATTACTGAATTAACCGGCGTTTCCCTTTCTTTATTAATAATTGCAGTGAATATTCCTTTTATTATTTTCGGGTATAAAATACTCGGGAAAAAATTTGTTAGTTAAAACATCACTTGCAATATTTGGTCTCGCGCTGGTAGTGGCTTTTGTTCCCTACCCTCAGATCACAAATGATAAATTACTCGTAGCTGTTTTCGGCGGATTCTTTCTCGGCGCCGGGATAGGACTCTCGGTAAGAGGCGGAGCAGTTATTGACGGAACGGAAGTTCTGGCAATTTTTTTGAACAGGAAAACCACTCTTACAGTTGGTGACATAATATCTGATTATAAATATTCTTATTTTTTCCGCAGCCGCTTATCTTCTTTCCATTGAGACAGCTTTATACTCTATACTGACCTACCTGGCCGCTTCAAAAACAGTTGACTTTATTATAGAAGGGATTGAGGAATACACAGGAGTTACTATTATCTCCGATAATTATGAAGAAATCAGGCAGATGATTCTCCAGAAACTGCAGCGCGGAGTTACTGTCTATAAAGGTGAAAAGGGATTAGTAAAACAGGGCGAGGAACAAAAGGATATTAAAATTATTTATACAGTAATAACCCGGCTGGAAATCAGGAACCTGAATACCGAGATAGAAAAAATTGATCCGAACGCGTTTGTTATTATGAACAGCATTAAAGACACAAAAGGCGGAATGATTAAAAAAAGACCTCTCAAATAATTTCCATTTCTATTTCAACTTAAATTTTATAGATTTAGTACCAGAACTAATAGACGGGGAGAAATGATAAAGACATACTGCAGCGCTATAATATTATTGTTATTATTTCTTTTAAACGGATGTGAATATCTCAGTTCGGATCCTGTCCAAAATACATTGCCAATCGAAGGGAATTTATTATTCAATTTTTCCGAATCGTACGAGAATTATAATAAGGCAAGCCTGCCGGTATTATATTTTAATCTTAAAACCGAAAAGGAATATGGCTGCTTAAACTACAACATAAGCACTGATATAAAGTTATCAGGGAATAATCTGGATGTTTTTATAAAAGGAATTCAGGGGCCAAACATTTGCCTTACTGCAATCGGGCCAGCTGTTTCCAGTACTGCATTAGATTTACCAGCCGGGAACTATAAATTAACTTTACATGCTGAATATTTTTCTGACACATATGATTTTTCTGTCTCAGATAAATCAATAACAATAGATCAAAGTAATTACACAGAGACCAAGCCAATGTACAGGGTAAACTGGCGATACCCCCAAAACTCGTTTGTCTATATGTGCGGAACTTTAACTGAGGATTCGTCAATCTGTAATGATTTTCTTGATACTTTAAAATCCAAAATAAACCTGCAGGAATTTACATTCCCAGACTCAGGAAAAATACCCTACCCCACAACATCCGCAGGCCATTATTATGATATGCCGGCCAGGTATTTTTATTACAAAGACGAAACTGATTTTAATAAAATCGGCGAAATTCTAAAAGACTACAAAAACAAATACCTGCAGAATAAAAAAGGATATGGAATTCAAATTGTAAACTGGCTTAATAAATATTTGTACAGCTGGTTATTGTAAAAAAATAACGGGGGGAAATTTGCTGAGAATAATTTTGTTCTGGTTTGGATTGCTAATTTTAGCAATAATTAACGGTACAATAAGGGATTATACATATCTGAAATCTTTGGGTGAATACCGGGCGCACCAGCTTTCTACAATCACGCTATTAATTCTGATGTCAATTTATTGCCTGATTATATTTAGCAACTGGAGATTAACTTCTTCAAATGAAGCAATAACTGTAGGAATAATCTGGCTATTATTAACACTGGCATTTGAATTCTTATTCGGACATTTTGTGGGCGGGCACAGCTGGGAAAAACTGATAGCACAATACAATATTTTTTCGGGAAACCTCTGGGTTCTTATTGTAATATGGACTGCACTTTTACCGCTGGTTTGTTACAAGATTTTTGAAAATCAGACTTAATAAAAAATATTATGAATCAGGATAAAACCGGCATTAACCCCTGGTTAAAAATAGCTGCCTCGGATTATGAAAACCATATGGATAGCCCGAATGTAGGACAGCTAACATTCCTTAACAATTTATTTAAGGATACTCTGAAAAAATATAATCCCGGATCGTTATTTGTTCCCGGCTGCACAACCGGTAACGGTTTTGAGAATATAGATTTTAATATCACAAAAAAAATTCTCGCGGTAGACATTAATCCTGAATACATAAAAATCCTACGAGAAAGATTCCGCGATAAGCTCGATAAAATTGAAACGGTTTGCACAGACTTAAACGATTTTGATTTAGGAAAAAGAAAATTTGACCTGGTACACTGCGCCTTAATTTTTGAGTATGTTGATGGCTTTTCTTTAATAGACAAAATAAAAAAGTCATTGAATAATAACGGATTTATGACTGTTCTTCTTCAACTTTCCCAGAAATCTACTTCCGCAGTTTCAGAGTCATACTTTAGTTCGTTAAAAAACCTTGAAGGATTTATTGAACTTGTGATCCCGGAAGGATTTAATGAAATTGCAATTGCAAAAGGCTTTCGGAAAGAATCCGAAATTATTTTCACTCTGGAATCTGGCAAGACATTCTGGTTTGGATCCTATAGGAGATTATAAATGGAAATAATAATTTCTAAAAATTACAGGCTTCAGAGACTGCATTACTGGCTTAAGTACGAACTGTCCAGTTCTGTACTGCT
Source organism: uncultured Bacteroidota bacterium (assembly GCA_963748105.1). Taxonomy (GTDB): domain Bacteria; phylum Bacteroidota; class Ignavibacteria; order Ignavibacteriales; family Ignavibacteriaceae; genus JAKAGZ01. The sequence goes on from CAVVHP010000015.1 coordinate 86,410, forward strand.
CCTGTTAAGCTGGCTTGGCAGCTTACTTATTCTGCTCGCTACTTTTGCTGCAATTTTATTTACGCCGTATATGTTAACAATTCTTTTTAAGGAAAAGAAATTCGGCTGGGTCACATCATTTATAATTACAGTATTGCTTCCTGCCGTTTTTATCTGGATTTATTTTTCCGGTTCTGATTACTCTTACTTCCTTTTCCTTATCCCCCTTGCATTTTTTTATTTCTATTGCTTCCTGCTAAGGATTACTGTCCACGATTGGCTGACTTAAAAGAAATACCTTGACCGGAATGGGTATTAATAATAGTTTGACTATAAAATCAGTTATTATGCTTTTCTGCTGATTGAATCAAATTACATTTAACTAGGAAGTTATGAATAAACTTCACGTCGTATTATTCTGCATTGCTTCAATAAACTCTACAGGCTGTTCCCAGAACACTTCTCTATTCAGTCCCTCTTTTTCAGTTAATATTCCGGTCGGCAGGAACCCTTCAAAAGTTTCTGTTGCTGATTTAAATAAAGATTCATTTAATGATCTGATTATAACCACAAGCGACGGCCTTTCGGTCTTAATAAATGACGGGAAAGGCAACTTTACAGAGGCAATAGGATCACCATTCCCTGCCGGCAACGACCCGGGTGATATTGCATTGGCAGATTTTAATAATGACGGTAATCCAGACGTAGCTTTGCCAAATCATGAGAGAGATGAAGTAACCATACTTTTTAGTGACGGAAACGGAATTTTCAGGCAGGCTTCATATCACTCATTAAAAATAGATTTTAATCCTCATGCTCATAGTGCTGCTGCTTCCGACATAAATAAGGATGGAAATATCGACCTGGTCCTGACAAATTTCCTAGGCTCTGAAATAGTAATTGTTTTCGGCGATGGGAAAGGAAATTTTTCAGACAAGCCAAAACGAATTTCTGTGCCTCATTATCCCTATAGAAATGTAATAATTGATGATATCAATAAAGACGGAAACGAGGACATAATCACGCCCGCAAATAACAGCAATTCAATTACTGTTTTACTGGGAAACGGAAGAGGATATTTCAGCTCTGCAAAATATTCCCCGGTCGGAATTGGTAATAACCCCTTCTTTGTAACTACGGGTGATTTTAATAACGACGGTTACACAGACATTGCAGCCGGAAACTTTGATGAGGCTTTAATTACAGTTTTAAAGGGCAATAAAGGAAATGATTTTAGCCGGTCAGTATTGAAATCTTTTTCTATCGGCCAAAAACCAGTTTGTATGGCAACCGGGGATTTAAATAATGACGGAATATTAGACCTGGCAAGCACGAATTATGACGGGAATAATGTTTCAATATTAATGGGCGATGAAAAGGGAATGTTTAAAAATAAAATTTTAGATATCCCCGTCGGACAATCTCCTTACGGACTCGCAATAGGAGATTTAAATGGTGATAAAAAACCCGACATAATTACCGCTAATTTTGACAGCAACAATATTACAATATTGTTTAATTCCAAAAACAACTAGTACAATAAATTTAAGGTTCTATTTCCTTAACTCCGGGAATTTTTCCGGTACCCTTCTTTGCTTTGTAGCCTGTTCGTATGAATAAGTAAATTTAATTAAAGTCGGCTCACCAAAAAGCCTTCCGAAAAAAGTCATTCCTACCGGCAGATTTTCTTTAGTGTATACCTACCGGAACCGTAATTGCGGGCATACCGGTCTGCGGAGAAAGTATCTGGCTGTTATCTCCGTCAGGGACTTGTTGTATCGCCAACCATTCTCGGCTGGTTGCTCCATGTTGGATAAACTATCGCATCAACTTTAAATTTATCCATCTCTTTGAGAACTGCGTCACGAAATTTTATGTTTTTTTCGGTGTGATATAAATCCAGAACCGGCGGCTTTCTGTCCTGCGGCGGAGTAGTGTATTTTAACTCGTCTTTAATTCCCTCTTCCACGTAAGGCAAATACAATCCCGATTCATAAATGTCTTTCAAAGATTTATATGGAGCCTCGTTACCTAGCGATGCAAGATAATTATTAAGATCATACTGAAAAGTTGACTGCCAGATATCTTCTATCAATTTATCGTAGTCCGGAATATCAAACGGGGTAATAACTGTAGCCCCGAGTTTCTTTAATTCATCAACAGCGCTCAGAAATATTTTTTTGATCTGCGGATCGATAGTTTTTGTATTGATGTACCTAGTAAATACAGCAATCCTCGCGCCTTTCAATCCGTCTTTCTGAAGAAACTGCGTATAGTCTTCCGGAATTTTTCCTTCAGACATTTTTGTGATCGGATCTTTCGGATCGTAACCTGAGATTACCTGAAGAACTTTCACGGCATCTTCAACAGTTCTTGCAAGCGGTCCGCCGATATCATTCCGGGAATACAAAGGAATTATTCCGTCCCTGCTTGTTAATCCCATTGTTGAACGGATTCCAACCAGCCCGCAGTGAGAAGCCGGCCCGCGTATTGAATTTCCAGTATCGCTTCCCATTCCGAGTACAGCAAAATTTGCCGATACAGACGCCGCGGTACCTCCGCTGGAACCTGCCGGCACACGGCTCAGATCGTAGGGATTGCGGGTAATTCCCGCAATAGAACTTACAGTAACCACGTTGCTGAAAGCCCATTCGGCCATATTGGTTTTACCCAGAATAATTGCCCCTGCCTCGCGGAGTTTTTCAACCTGGTAAGCATCATCCGGCGGAATTGAACCTTTCATCGCGAGCGATCCGCCGGCGGTCTGCATATCATGTGTGTCAAAATTATCTTTCACCAGAATCGGTATTCCCTGTAATGGAAGAAGCTTTCCTGTTTTTTTAAATAAGGCGTCCAGCGAATCTGCTGTAGCAAGAGCGTGTTTATTTAATACTACAATAGAATTCAATTTTGTTGACTGGTCATATTTTTTTATTCGTTTAAGGTACATTTCCACAAGCTCGTGAGCCGTAAGTTCACCCGATCTGTAAGCCTGGTGGACTTTTGCTATTGTTGTTTCCAGTATCTTAAATTTTTGGTGTGTCTGTGCAAATAGGGGAAAACTAAAAGACAAAATTAAAATTGCAGTGAAAAACTTATTTCTTAACATTGGATTTATTCCTTTAATAAATGGGGCTGCACTCAAATTAAATTATTTAGACCATTTAGTCAAAAAAGGAAAATAATTGGTGGTGTCCTGATTTCATAGCAAGTCACTTGAACCTGCCTGTCGGCAGGCAGGCTTGTTTCAGGATCGATTTAGTTGTAGGATTCTGAAATAAATTCAGAATGACAGAATATATACGGTTTACCCAGGTAAAATCCTGATAAATCCATCACTTCCTGTATATTGCTAATATTCCATATTAGTATTAGTTTGATTCACACAATTACCCGTCAAGAAATTTCAGCTCGTTTATATTAATTAATTTTGGGAGTTTCAATGAGACAAATTAAAATTGCCTTATTCCTCTTCACTATTTTCATTTTAGGAATTATAACCGGCTGCCAGTCGAACAAACTTGAACCGCACGAGGGCTACATAAATGTTACAGGCGGAAAGGTATGGTATAAAGTAGTTGGCAGCGGTGACAAACCTCCTCTTGTATTATTGCACGGCGGTCCGGGTGTACCGAGCTATTACCTAAATCCAATGGAACCGCTGGGCGATGAAAGACCCGTAATTTTTATCGACCAGCTTGGGTGCGGAAGATCGGACAGGATAACCGATACTACCTTAATGACTATCCCTGCCTATGTAAAAGAATTAAATGAAATTCACGACGCTCTCGGCCTGAAGGATTATTACATTTTCGGAAATTCGTGGGGATCAATTCTGGCGACCGAATATTATTTCGCCCACCCGGAAGGAATTAAAGGGATTAATTCTAAGCGGGCCCGCACTTGATATTCAGCGCTGGTCAAGGGACGCCGATACATTAATAGCAACTCTGCCTGATTCATTGCAAGAGGCAATTCGCATCAATGAAAAAAACGGGACATTCGATTCACCCGGTTACAAACAGGCGTTAGATTATTATTACAATCTTTACGTTGCCCGTAAACATCCCTGGTCGGCCGACCTGGATTCCGCGTTCGCGCAGATGGGTACAAATGTTTATGTTCATATGGACGGACAGAGCGAGTTCACACTTTCGGGAAACCTGAAAAATTATGACGCAACGGGCAAACTCGGAAACATTAAAGTCCCCACACTTTTTATGGGAGGAGAGTTTGATGAAGCACGTCCGGTTACTGTAAAATATTACGCAAGCCTTGTTCCCGGGTCAAAGGTCGCGATTATCCCTGATGCCGGGCACGTTTCCATGCACGATAACCCGGAAGCAAATAATAAGGCGGTAAGAGATTTCCTTCACGGGATAGAAAAATAATACAGTCGCTTTTTTTATGAATTTAAAATAATTTAATTAACAAATTCATAAGAAATTAGAAACATTTATTAAGGAGAATATATATGCCTCTCAACGAATCATTTGTCAGTGAACTGAATTTTGAAAAACTCTCTACCAGGAAACTTCTTGAGAGAGTGCCGATGGAAAAAGCCGATTGGAAACCCCACCAAAAATCCATGTCGCTCGGAAGGCTCGCCTCTCACGTTGCTGAAATACCGGGATGGATTGTGCACACTCTGAATCAGGATGAGCTAAATTTTAAAACGGGCGAATGGGACCCGAAAGTATTTAAAGACAACAACGAAATGCTCGAATTCTTCGATAAAAATGTTGCCGAAGGACTTGCAGCGCTGGCTGAAACCAGTGACGAAAAGATGCACACTAACTGGGCATTAAAAATGGACGGGAATGTTTTATTTGAAATGCCGAAAATTCAGGTGCTGCGCACCTGGGCATTTAATCACCTGATTCATCACCGCGCTCAGCTTTCTGTATATTTGAGACTTAATAATATACCCGTCCCGGCAGTTTACGGGCCCAGTGCGGACGAAAATTAATGCATAATGTAAAATTGTATTCTCACGGTAATGATAGTTGGAAATTGCATTTAGGGTTTAGGGATTCGGATTTCGTTTTTTTTGATTTTTCACTTCTTGCCTTTATTTTATAATATCCTTAAATAAGGTGAGGAATTTTTAGGAATTTATGAAAAAATCTGCATCGCTGTTAATAGTTTTATTATTGCTCGCCGGCAATTCAGTTTTCGCGCAAAAAACATATGATTTTTTGAGAATTGATATGAGTGCGCGTGCCGCTGCTCTCGGGGGATCGTTTGTTTCAAGCAATGATGATATCGATGTAATCTATTATAACCCGGCCGGATTAAAAATGCTGAAAGGAAGTCCAGCTTCTTTTTCATTTGTTAAATACCTGCTGGATATTAATCTTGCCGGAGTAGCCTACTCACAGGAAGTCGGTGACCTGGGAAGATTCGGCGCTGCTATTCAATATATAAATTACGGAACTTTTACAGAAGCGGATGAATTCGGTAATAATCTTGGCGAATTTAAAGTCGGTGAGTTAGCAATGATACTCGGTTACGCTAATTCGCTTGCGGAAAATTTCTATTACGGCGCAAGCGTTAAATTCATTCATTCGAGCATAGCCGACAGGTCGTCCAGCGCGATTGCTCTCGATCTCGGCCTGCATTACGCAATCCCGGAAAAAGGTTTCGACTTCGGCTTTTCAATTTTAAATGCGGGCACGCAGCTTTCACAATATTACACTACAAAAGAAGATCTGCCTGTCGATTTCGTGATAGGCTTCTCAAAAAAGATGGAACACCTGCCTCTAAAGATTTTTGTCGATCTTCATAAGATCAATGAAAAGCAGGATAATTTTTCCGACAGGTTCAAAGCATTCAGTATAGGCACCGAGTTTTACGTTAGTTCCCCCCTTACTCTCAGGATCGGTTACAACAATGAAAGAAGATCGGAATTGAAAATAGGTTCATTTGCGGGACTTGCTGGTTTCAATCTCGGTATGGGCGTGAATGTTTCAAATTATAATTTTAGTTACGGATTTTCTTCTTTCGGCCAGGCTGGTTCACTTCACAGGATAACCGTTTCTACAAATTTTTAGTCCGGGGAAGAATTCTAGATTTCTCAGTCTCGCTTCTCTCCTTCGAAATGACAAGTGGAATTTTTGAATATACTATTTTATTGTTTATAAGGATTTTTCAGATACTGCTCGGCCAGATCCTGTGAATTTTTGAACTCCTTCATATCCAGTACCTTGTTATAATATCCCACAGCCTTAGCTCTTTCATTTGAAGCGTCGTAAATCATTCCGAGATACAAATAAGAATTTGCAAGGAATCCCGAATCCTCTTCATTCATTTTTAATGAAAGATCCACGCAGTCTTTAAAATATATTCTTGCCGAATCAAGTTTCCCTTCCAGTTTTAATTGATATGCGACATAATAATCGGCTTCACGCTTGACAGAAAGATATGTATACCCTGTAAACCCCTGTTTATTTTTTTTAAGTACATCCAAAAAAATAACCGAAGACAGTATTGATTTTCCCTGCTTTGCATAAATTCTCCCCAGCCACCTTTCAAATGATGGATTGTCAGGGAAATCACTGTTCAGCATTTTTGCGTATTTTTCCGCTTCGGTAAAATTATTCTCGTAATGGTAGAAAATATTCATAAGGAAATATCGTGCTTCGTATTTCGCGTATTTCCCGTCGCGCGCAACGTACTCAAGATCTTCAATTCCTCTTTTTTTATTGCCGCCGGGGAAAAATAACATTATCGGTTTCAGCACAGGATATTTATCGGGGAGAACCGCCACGTAATAATTATAAATCCCGAATCCGAGTTTCACGTCGACATTTCCCGGATCCAGTTTTGCGGCTCGTTGAACCAGCGGCAGGGCTTCCCGCCCGTCATCCGCAGCCTTCAGCCAGCTCTCGCGGTAGGCATGCAGCCTTCCCCTGAAACCGATTGCTCCCCCTTTGAAAAAAAGAGCGTCCACATTTTTCGGATCTTTGTCCAGGATTTTATCACACTGATCAATAACATTATTGAGTTTTTGATAAAAGATGTCATCGTAGGATTCATTATCAGGATCCAGAATAATTTTCCACCAATCAATCATTGCATAGAAAAATTTACCTGCCGGTTTGTTGGGGTAGTCGGCTATCAGAGATTTGAAAGTCTTTTCTGCTTCAGGAAATTTTATCCCGTAAATCTGTTTTATTCCAGCGTTAACCGTAGAATCATACCTGACAGTCTGCGCGTTTGCCCGGACAACAAAAGCCAGAGATATTACAAGCAACAAAATATTTGTTTGAAATAATTTTTTCACAACGGTAATATTGGAAAATTCCGGCTATAAAAAAATTGGAAAAATCCGCCAGCGTTATTACTTTATTTCCAAACCCGGCAATATCTCCGTTTTTAAAACGGCCCAAAAACGCACTTTTTTTACCGTTAACTAACTCAACTATACCGTTAGATAATTGGTGATTGACATTTATA